>NZ_JAXSQV010000005.1:0-780174 GCF_043421015.1 Leptothoe sp. EHU-05/26/07-4 | reverse complement strand
CCGTGGTAAGGCCAGTAATGCAGTAAGGCGTCAGAAAGGCAAAAGTAAGGGTCTCAGTAAGGATTCCTTACACCTCCCATTACACATGCATTACCCGGATCGGGCCATTTCCTTACTGGAGAGGGGTGATTCCTTACACCGCTGATGTAATATACATTACCGCCTTACCAGGGGGAAGGAAGGAGGGTGAGAGGGTTACTGATAGAAACTAGAGGTTTGTAGGGATATTTATTAGTAAGAAATAAGAGGTTTAGCTATTGATAAATAGGGCTATAAAATTGGAAATCATTGTTGATCGTGAGCAGGCAGGCAGAAAGGCCAGGGGCAGCCATTTCAGATACTTGTTTTGGGTAAGTCGCTACCAAGAAGATGTAGCAACGTAAGGCAGAAAGTGTAATGTGAGGGTTGCCCATCCTCATCCCCATCTCAGCCAATACGTCTCACACAGGAACAGCAACTGGCCTTGCTCGATTGGCACCCTATCTTCATCACCTGGTGTCCTCATTTCGAAATGCCGATCACTCAACCGCCAACCTCAACCGCCAAGAGTGCACCTGCAATTACATCCATTGTCCTTAATCCTTCTGCCCTCGAAAAATACACGGGTCAAGGCGAAAGTAAAGAAAATTAAATACAGTTCGCTGAAATTTGCCCCTTGGCAGCCATTGGCTCTGCATCTTGTAAATATGCCCCTTTCGAGGGAATACAGAATTCCTCATTTAAGGGCACTCTAGGCACAGAGGGCAGACATACTGCTTCTTCATGCTATGAGTAACGTCCTATAACAAAGCAACCCTCGGTGCCTGACGCATCGGGGGTTATTTAATGAGGGGAGTCTGCAGCTGATGTGCTCGCCTAGATACCCATCAATCATCAATCCATCAGGGTAAGCGTGATCTGGGAATGACTTTAGATGCTCACCCACACAGACAACGCTCCTCGCACCATCATCACTCGCAACAACGGGATTCTAAAAAGTAATAACTACTGGATGGATGAGGCGATAGTTTTTCATCACTCCTTTCAACTTTCATATATTTTTTAGGGAAGTTTCCAAAAGAAAACCATCACTCTCCCAAAGAAGGTGGTGTAGTGATCAAATAATAATTACGACACTAAAAAAGTTTAGTAAGGATTTTTCACGAATAAATTTTTGTACTTTTTCCAACGAAGTAACAGGCGTTACCGCCACTGTTACCGCATCTGTTACTTGGGACAAAAGTGTTACACCCACTGTCGCTTGGTCGTTACCGCCTGTTACTGAGGCGTTACTGGAGTAACAGGGGATTTTTTTACGACGCTCGACTGTTACGACCCCTGTCGCTTGGTCGTTACGGCGTTACCGAAACGCGAAAAACAGGCCAAAATCCCAAAACACAGTAACGCTCCAGTAACAGTCCAGTAACACGTTTTTGATGTCCGTGTTACCGGACTGTTACGATGCTGTCGCTATTGCGTTACGGCGTTCGGTAACGTCTGATACAAATGAAGGTGAAGTGTTACGATGCTGTCGCTATTGCGTTACGGCGTTACCAGGCAGGGAAAGTGGAGGTAAAAGGGTTTCTGATAGAAACTTTGGGATTGTAGGGGTATTTATTATTAGGAATTAGAGATATCAGGAAGTAATAAATAGGGGTTTATTTGTGAGAATTCTATTAGAAATTAGTAGAAAAGTTGAGAGAAGAAAGAGTGAATCTCAGGGCTATTTGTATATTTTGCTACTAAATCAGGGTGGCGATGCCAGGCAGCAAAAGGTTACCTAAGGGGGTACCTAAAAGGGCACCTAAGGGGGTACCTCATGGTGATCTAAAGGTGATCGCACGGGTTCCTCAAGATGATCGCATAGGTCAAGATGATCGCATGGGTACCTCAGAAATATCCCAGAGATATCTAAAAGGACCCTCGGAGGACCCTCAGAGGACCCTCGGATAACTTTTGGGCGACCACTGGGCGACCCGTGGGCGACCCTCGGATAACTTTTTCTGAAATGTGAGCCGTATTTGAGTGTGATGTGACAGTCAGTGTGCCAGCCATGGGGGTGTGAGTCACCCTTTGTCTACCCAGGGTCGTTGAAGCCGTCAAAGGTAAAACGCGATCTCAACCCTTCCACCCCTCCAAGCTCTTCAATCGATCGCAACCCTTCAAGTCTCAGGGTGTTATCCAGAAAATTTCTGGGCGATATGCTTATAGGTGTTTATCCAGAAAGTTTCCGTAGATTAAGCAGTTATGCTGCAAAGTCGTCGCTCAACCAATGAATCAAGTGTCCGAACTCCCGCAGATCGTCATCGGTATTCCCGGTGCATGGACCGACCGCTCCGACATTGTCACGGCCATCGCCAAGAACAGCGGCGGATATCTCTACGCCGGAATGCTCCTGATGCACATCGACACAAAGTGGTCGTGTACTCTAGAGATTTATGATCGAGATCCTGAACTGCGTGGGGCGTTTGAAATCGCAGGCGGTGGCAGGTTATCCGAAGCTGAACTTATCGCCATTGAACAGCACACGCACACGATCTACCTCAGCGTAGATGGGGGGTCGTTCGATAGTGCGCGTAACCTTATGCACGCCGCGAAAGCGTTGCTCAATTGCGGCGGAATCGCTGTCAAAATCGAATCAACAGGGATTGCCCATTCGCCTGCTCGATGGACCGAATGGGCAGATGATGAATTGCCGCTTGCCGTCATGAATGCATTCGTCACGTACGTTGGGGGTGATGGGACGTTCTACTCTTGCGGCATGCACAGTATCGGACACCGTGACGCTGTTGTAACCGCAGATATCGCTTCCAACGATGCGGCACATCTGCTTCACCAGTTTTTGCGGTACATCGCATTTGAAGATCCATCGATTCACGACAACGAGACATTCAGCGTTGATGCAACCGCCCCAAGATATCGCGTGTGCCAATCGCCTTGCACCATGTTTCCGTCGGATGATCTGTTCCACAATCCGTATGGTGTGTGGCTATTGTCTCCCGTATAGGACAACTCAGGCTAACAATTGCGTGAACCGGAGCGGCGAATCCGGCGGAATCTGAAATCAACGCGCAACGTCGCCGCCCGATTACGCAGTCGTTATGCGCTGTCAGTGATGACCACGAAGGAAGTCGTTCTCTTAAAGAATGAGATAGAAGTTTGCCATGAATCCTAAGATCGAGTCGAAAGGGCCGATGCACTTCGTCGGAAACAGACACAAATAAGCACAACGCCTTTAATGCAAGGCCTAATTCTGCCAATGTATTTTGTGTGTAGCGGAAGTGCTGCTGACTCTCTTAGCCCAAATGGTTCGATAGTCTTAAAGCTAACCCCGCAAGAGCACGGACAGGATTTGCTGCAGTGCTGATGGGCATGACAGACATATCGCAAACATACAGGCCAGTGGTGCCTCGGATTTTGAGGTCTTCATCGACAACCGACTGATCATTGAAGTCAGCGTTACGGTTTGCTTTCCATGGCATTCGCAAGGTGCCGCAGGCGTGATGTACGGTGCCCCAACCAAAAGGCCATTGCTTGCCATCGTCACTACCATAATCACCGGTCATAACGTCCACATCATTGAATTCTGCGAAAACACGATTTCTCGTTTGATTGAGTAGATCGAAAAACTCATGCTGTCCTTTTCGCCAGCCCGCGAGAGCCGGGAATCGAGACTGCAACAAATCATCCAGCACTGAAAACCGTTTGAAGCGAATGTCTGGGGTATAGCCATCATTCGCGTGCGAGAGAATACCGTTCTCATCATCCAAGCAATTGGCAAAGCTGAACTTGATGTCTATACGAGTTTTGCTGGTATCATCGACAACGGGTTCAGCAGAGGGATCGTTGTTTCTCAAGTGCCAGTATTCGTGATTAATATTCATTTCGATATTGAAGGGAAAGCTCACATGCCCGTTGGCGTCAAGGTTGCCGCGTGAGTAAAAGATGATCTTGGCGTGATCGCGGCGACTAAGCGCAACACTGCCTAGTGACGAAACATACGCCTGAGACTCTCCGGTAACGGGATGATCTGTTAGGCCAAAGCCGACCAGCTGTTTAATGTTATCGGGCATACTTTGATAAACCGCCGAGCGATTGACCAGCTTAGGACTTTCCGTAGAACCCGCAGCAATCACGACTTTAGGCGAATAAAAACTCGTTTGTTCTCCGGTGATAGTGTCGGTAGTTTTAACTTCATACCAGTCAAAGGGGACACTGTTGATAGCTTCGACAAAGCTGTTGAGCTTGATGAAGAGTCCTGGCCCATCGAGGTTGACGTCTGGTGTGGTTAAGCCGACCTGATTAATGAGTAGTTCAGCTGTGTTAAACACACCCGTCGGCTCTACAAAAAGCTGATCACGCGGTGTACCATCAGGGTTGAGATAGGGCTGGTGCAGAGCACGAGGTGCCTCCTCTATTACGAAGTCATCATTCAGAGAACTGTTTTGGAAATGGTTCACCACGTCTTGAGCTTTTTTGCCTAGTGAGATGGACTCATTCATCCGGTCAGCGGCTAAGCTAAAGTACTCTGCCTTCAAAGCCTGACGAACGGTATCGGGAAAGAATTCCAGTTCCCAGCTTTGAGGTTCTGGAATCAAGCCGGACCAGAAAATGGACCGTCCACCAAAAGCGAATTGGGGCATTTCACCGATGAAATGGAAGTCGCTTTGAGGCTGCTTAAAGTTATCGACTCCAAAATGTCTAGCCACAGAAGCGTTGGGGATCCGGCTGATATTGTAGACATGTGTTGGATAGACGAATGACCCCGCATCCAATATCAAAATGCGATGACGTTGCCCCAGGCGGTCTGCCAAATCATCGGCCAAGATGCCGCCACCCATTCCAGAACCAATGATAATGAAGTCAAAATCTTTATTGGTACCGTCGTAGTCTCGGATCAGACGGGTGTGGGCTTGAGGCTTTTCGACAACCAAATTGGCATAGTTGTTCTGAAATGGCATTGATTCTGTCCCAACTAACGACGACTTGTGATGTTCTACATAACAAGTAAGATGGAACTTCTTAGTTGGACAGTACCCCTATGGGTGATTTTTCAATGTGATCGCAGCCTAACTATCTGGTTGCACCCAATAGCGTAGAAAATTCTGGTCAGGATTGAACGGTAAATAAAAATGGGTGAACCAGTCCGTTAATTTCAAATTAATTAGCTGGCCCGCGACGCAACGATTCAGCATAGAGCCCCCACGGTAAACGACCGAGCAATATCGACAGCCATACCGACCGACTCAAATTCCGCCAAACACCCCTGTGACCCCCATCACCAAACTTACTCAGCCAATCTCAGAAACCCCTTAAGCAACCTTCAGGTATCGATCAGATAGCGTTCAGGTAGTCCCGGCATTCTTGTAATCAATGAAGCAAGTAAACACACTTCACTGATTCATCAAGGAGCTTTAACCATGAAACGCACACTTCTTTCCGCCTTAACTGTTCTCGTTGCTTCCGCTGCGATCTCACCCGTTGCCTCCGCTGTTGAGCCTGCTAACTTCAATATCCAAGAAGCCCGCCTCGAAGCCCTCGACCGCCGCACTAAGAATTCCGTCCACAAACTACGCCTTGAGCACCTCAACAACCAGACCAAGGCTATCGAAGATATTCAAGCTGCTCGGCTAGACGCTCTTGATGCTCGTAGCAAAGCCGTTGAAAACATCCAAGAGACTCGCCTGGATGCTCTGGATGCTCGCACCAAGAACAGTGTTCACAAGCTACGCCTTGAACACTTTAACAACCAGACCAAAGCCGTTGAGGATATTCAAGCCGCTCGTTTAGAAGCGTTGGATGCTCGGACTAAGGCTGTTGATAACATCCAGGAAGCACGCTTAGACGCACTGGATGCTCGGACTAAATCCGTCCGCTAACAGATCGCTGAGCTGTTGCGGTCCTCAGGTGAACAAGCTTGGGTGCCCGGTGCAGACTCCGTAATCTGTGAAAGGCTTCATTCCCAGGGCACCCTTTTTCCCCTCAGATCCTTAGACTCTCCCTACCCTACACACACACACTCCAAGCCTCTGCCGATTGGTGGGGGCTTTTTTATGGGAGGGGAGCCTCAATCTGATAGTCAGTAGAGTGCGAATGAACCACACTTGTACTCGCACTCGCCCGCATCGATTGGGATCTCAGCTGAGTTGGCCATCCGCATCATCGCTGGCCCCCTCGCCTTGAGGAGCCAACAATCTGGCCTCAATCGCTTCCCATTCCTTACGAGAAACCCGAACAGCTGCATTTTTGCAATCGATGATCAGCTTGACGGAGTAGAGGTATTTTTCTAGGGCTTGGGCTTCTTCAAGTGAGAAGGTTACTAGTTCTTCGTTTAAGTGGAAGAAGGTTAAATATGTTGTGAGTAGCTTATTAGCAAAAGCCTGCCACTCATTAGATGTAGCTTCATTGGAAGGAATTTGTTCTTTGAGGTTTTCCAGCTTATTTGAAAGTGCTTCATAATCAATGGCGCTAACAATGGGTGTGGTGTTGTGGTTGGCGATGACACTGGCAATGACACTGGCGTTGGGGATAGCGATGCTTATGTTGCTATGGATGGCGTTGTAAATGTCCTTGGCCCTAGCGATGACAATAGTATTGGGGATTGCACTGGCTATGGCTAAGACGATGGCTTTGGTACTGGAGATGCCGATCTTGATGCGGATGGCGCTGGCAAAGATGATGGCAGATTTTAATAGTAGAGCCTTTAAGGCTAGTAGGATGTTGCTAGGCTGTGTCTCATCGCTTAGAGTTATTACCCATTGCAACAATCCTTGTAACTTTAGTGAGCTGATAAAAACATTTGCTTGCTGCTCCATTAATAGCCAAAGTTCTTGACTTCGCTCTTCTAATAACCCTGATACCAACAGAAATACTTCTCGCCAGTGATCATCTGTTAAATGCGCCGCAACCAGTTTCTGCATCAGGTTTTTTTGACTGATATATCGCGCCGTGAGGTATTCCTGAAGCGTCAAATGGGAAAACGAGTAGGCATTTGCAGCTCTTTCTACTAATATCCCCTGCTGTACTTCAATTGCCTTGAGAACATTGGCTCCATCAAGATGTTTTGGGGCATCTAAGGTGTCAGCAAGAAATGCCGTAATCCGTTCAGTAATAGTTTGCTCTGAGAAAAAGAGCTGATCTTTATTGAAGCTTTGATAAGCTATCTCGGATAACAATACCTTCTCTAGACCAGCATGGAAGCCTTGATAAATGGGGTCTTGCTTAATCCGCTTCTCAGCTGCCCAATCCTCTAGCAAGATATCGAGTGCTTTTCCATATAGGTCGCTGCGTACAGGAGGCAATGACTGAGAGCGGTCATAAACCAAACACAAGAATGTAAGCAACAATGGGGTCTGGGCCAATTCTTTAGCAGACTTGTTCTCAGGTTGTTCTATTAGCTTCCAGAATTCCTTAGCAGTGCCCGATTCTACATCAAGCTCTGAACTAAACCAACGATGAACAAACTGTTCAATTTGCTCGTCGTCGAATTCAGCCATCGTGACATCAGCAAACCGATTAAACCCGCCTTTGTAGGCAGCAATACGGCACGAGGTAACGAAACGGTTCTGACTATGCCGGTCGCAGAAGTTTCTAATCTGCTCAATGACACCATCTACTTGCTTAGAAGGAACCTCGTCCAGACCATCCAGCAAAATCAGCATCTTGCCGTCTGAGAGCATTGACTCAACCAGGCTTTCGGCATATGGAAAACCACTAATTTCCAGTTCTTTAGCGATCGCCTGCTGCAGGCTCATCTCTTCACTTTTGAAAGATTTAAGCTCGATGCAAATCGGGACTACGTCATGAGCCAGCCGTTTTTCCAGAGCTTCTAATCCAAGCTTTCGCAGGAAGGTACTTTTGCCGACACCTGGTCCACCCAGCACCATTAAGTACTGCTCGTTATTGGCAGCGGTTAGCCCATCCTGCCGTTCATCTTCACCAACCCTGAAACGACGATTACCCGCTTGCCGATAGAGTTCTTCCAGATTATCCAAGGTTGAAAAATACTTGAGGTCTGAATCCCTAAGGAATTTAACGGCAGTATAAATCGTGTCCAGGGGCATTCCCTCTTTCATCAGGCCGGGAAGCACCTTGATATTGCAATGGCGATCCAAATAGTTCTGGTGATACTTGGCAGAGGCTTGTGCGATCGCACGTTGAGCGTTGATACGTTCTTGCTTTAGCTCAGTGTCCTTGAGCCCCTCATGGTATTGGGACTTTAGGGAGTTCCAGGTGGTATCAAAGATGGGGCCGATGATTCCATTGATAACGTCACCGAGCATGGCCATAGCTTTTGCCTTTACCTTTTACCTGCAATCATCTTGGACCACTTTGGATTACAGTTTAATGGCTGCTGATAGCTATGGCGAGGCGAGGTTGGGGAATGCGGTGCCAATGTCAAGACGTATCGCGGCAGGAATTGAGAATCTAAACACGGTTTGAAGTACAGGAAACATTACACCCGTTTTTCAGCATCATGCCGATAGCTCATGATGTTCTTTCCAACCTAAGACGTTTGGTTAGGGTGGGTGGCGCTAAGTAACACCTCCCTTCTCACTCTTGAGCTTTGCCAGAATGTAAGTGAAAGTTGTATACGATATACAACTTTCACAAGGCATGTCATCAATAAGGAGATCAGCCATGAAAGCTCCTCTAACTTATATTATTTCCCTGGCGATTGTTATCCCGTTACCAATATCGCCAGCAACAGCGGTTGCCCAAGCCGTTAAACAGCTTGCTGACAATCCGTTTACGGATAAAGTTTGGCAGCTTCAGGAAGTTGTCTACAGCAACGATGAATCTATCACCATTCAAGATCCTTCTAGATACACCCTGGATTTCAGGTCAAACGGACAAATAGGGGTACTTGCCGACTGTAACTTTGGCGGAGGTAGTTACAGTTACGATAACGATCGGTTGACTATCAATCTAAACGGGATGACTCGGGCAGGTTGTTCTGATCACTACTCATATGAGTATTCGTCCGATCTGCACAGCGTTGAGAGCTTCGATATTAATGATGGCAGGTTGTATCTAAACTTGCGAGATGTCAGGGGAGTCCTTGTCTTTGAGCCAGACCCATCGTTCTAACTACGTTGACTCTCTACCTCTGGCTAATCCCTATCTACGCCACAAGGCAGGCTTTCTTCTAGCTTTTACCAACTTTCCCCAGGATTACATCCTGCAGAGAGGCTCACCATCATAAAACTCTAGCCAATCGTCACCTGGCAGCTATTCAGACTCAATCTGCTCAACTTGAACTTGCTCCACCTGAGGCAAAGGTACATTCAGGGCTTGAGCCAGTTGTGCAAAGTCAGCAGTCAACCCGATAGCACCAATAGCAAGTCCTGCTGCTGCGATCACATGGCTGTACGAGTGAATAGGAATCGCATACTGCCGAGGGCAATACCCTACCACCGATCACAATACCCTACCGCCGATGGCACTTTCCCACATGGCTGACTTTGGGAAGATGACTTTGACTTGGCTATAGGATGGCTGTTAGCTGGCTGGTTTTGGGCTTTGGCTGGCTTTTTCTGTGAGGCGGCTTCGTAGCCCTATCGATAATTCAAGCATACTATCACAGTCACTCCAGTATTAAGGCAAGCGTCACGTTTCCTGCCATCCACCAAGAAAACCAGCTTTAATGGATATAGATGCAGAAAGCGACTCCCAACCGCCAAGTTAGAGCCGCTTTCTGGATTTGAAACTGATAGCCCTATCGTAGCTGATGGTCCAGATATTTTTGGCTCATGCCAGTGAAGATAAAGCCAAAGTTATGGAGCTGTACGAGCACCTCAAAAAGAAGGGGTATAAGCCTTGGTTGGATAAGAAGGATCTGCTAGGCGGTCAGCTCTGGGACGATGAAATTAAGAAGGCCATCAACAGTAGTGATGTGTTCTTAGCGTGTTTGTCTCAGCGTTCTGTCGAGAAGCAGGGCTATGTCCAGAAAGAATTTAGAATGGCATTGCAAAAATGTGGGGAACTACCAGATGGAAAAATTTACTTGATTCCGCTGCGGCTGGATGACTGTGAAATTCCCAATCTACGTCAGCGGGAATACGGCGTAAACATTAGGGATTATCAATGGGTTGATTTGTTTGAGCCGGATGGGTTTGAGCAGTTAGTTAAGTCGATTGACTATCATTTTCCCGTTGATAGAACACCCAAAGCAGGGAAAACCCAGCTCGTATACCTAGGGAATAGTGCAAATATCAAACTGGTGTATATTCCCGGTGGTTCTTTTTTGATGGGGGCACCTGAAAACGAAGAGGGTAGTTCTAACAGTGAAAAGCCTCAGCATACGGTAACCGTACCCGAGTGCTGGATGAGCAGATTCCTAGTGACTCAGGCCCAATATGAAGCGGTGATGGGCAATAATCCAAGTTCTTCTTCTTTGGGGGGTAACAACCCGGTAGAGCAAGTCTCCTGGCATGATGCGATAGCGTTTTGTAGAAAGGCTTCCCAGAAAACAGGAATGAACTTCAGGTTACCCAGTGAGGCGGAATGGGAGTATGCCTGTCGAGCAGGAACAACAACTCCGTTTTACTTTGGCAAAAGTATAAGCGGCGATCAAGCTAACTTCCATAAAGAAGGCACAACACCTGTTGGTAAGTATCCAATCAATGCCTTTGGTCTCTGCGATATGCATGGCAACGTCTGGGAATGGTGTCAGGATTACTGGCACGGCAACTATAAAGGCGCTCCTGATGATGGCAGCGCTTGGCTAGAGGCTGGGAAGGACTTGATTCGAGTTTTGCGCGGTGGCTCTTGGCGCTTTGACCCAGAGTACAGCCGCTCCGCTTACCGCTTTAAACTTCCATTTGGCCATCGTGACGATAATATCGGTTTTCGAGTTGTGTGTTCCAGACTGCCAGACTCCATTAAGTCAACAGAGAAAAAGAAAATAGTGTATGCAGATTCTACTGAGGTGACAAACGATGGAGAAATAAAGAACATTCTCAGTGCTGGTACTTTTTGAACAATTCCGATAGCGTGGGCACTTGCCAGAGGAGTTTTTTATCTTGTGTTCGCTCGCGCTGCTACATCCATATCCTGGCCACATAGCTCATCAATCATTGAAGCCCGCCACAGCAACTGATCCTTATCAGACCTACTCTTGGTGTCTATCGGCTTGTGAGCTCCTTGAGATCGCTAATCATCTCCCATCATCCCCCATCATCGGACACCCCCTTCAGCCCTCCATCAATAACGCTCATCTGAGGCCGACCACTTTCGGCTAGCTTGAGCAGACCGATCGCTAACCTAAGGTTTTCTGCGATCGCACTGAACTGCTCCATCGTATGGAACTCGATGAATGGAGACTTCAGCTGGTTTCTCAGCTCCAAGAATTGAATTGGGTCCACTTCACTGCTCTCCGCCAGGGGTAATAAGATTGTTATTACCCTTTCTTTTTGGAAGATATTTTTTCTGAGAAAGATTTTTGGAAAGATTTTTCTCTTTTTGATATCAGTCAGCTGGGTTGATTGTCGAACTTATATTCGTTGGTTTACCTGCTTTGGCTTGGCTTCTTTAGCTTGGTCTCTGCCATCCTTCGACTAATGCCTTTAGTAATGGGGCGTAGGGGAGATCATCGATTGCAGCATTGCCCGCTGCCTTCAACGCCCCGATAAACCGCTCACGTTGCGTAGGCAGGATTAACGCATCAAGGTACGCCGTCTGCTGTGCTTCGGTCGCTGTGGGGTTGGATGCTTTGAGCTGCTTGAGTAGGGTTTGGATCTCGGTAGTGGTTTCAGAGAGGGAAGGGAGGGAAGGTATTTTAGTGGATTCATTGTTGATGGTGCCACCCACCTGGTCCTCCTGGACAGTTGATCGACGAAGAAAGCAGCAGCCCTTAGCCCTGATTCACCTTCCCGCGACATAAGCCGCCTGTGACATAAGCCTCCTGTGGCAATCATGGTGTCGCGTCCTCTCCCTCGGTCCACCTCAACCCACCAGTCCCCGTCAACTATTCCCGAGGCGTCAAAGGCATAGCTGCAAAGTGTTTCCGTAGCAGATCATGCACAAAGCGATAACGGCCACCGGTTCTTTGAATGAACCGATGTTTGACGGCATGGTCGAGGAAACGGGCGTAGTTCCATGGAGCGTCGCCGTTGTGGGTGAGGATGATGCGTAGGATGAGGTGTTTGATGGCTATGGCTAACCCGCTACTTAGCCCAATACTCATCCCAATACTCATCCCAATACTCAGTCCTAAAAACAGCCCGAAAATTAGCCCATCAATCAGACCATCAATCAGACCACCAATCAGACCACCAATCAGACCACCAATCAGACCGCCAATCAGACCACTACTCAGCCCATAAATCAGACCGATACAGAGCGCGTATTGTATGCTTTTTCTAATACCTTGATTTGGCGTTTCTTTATCTGTTATGGAAATGCCACTCAGCCCTAGACGCAGCCCTGAAATCAGGGATAAAAGCAGCCCGCTACTCAGTCCGCTACCCAGCCCTAAAAGCAGCCCGCTACTCAAACCGTTACTCAAACCGCTACTCAAACCGAAAGTCAGCCCTAAAAGCAGTCCGCCACTCAGCCCTGAAGTCAGCCCGTCAAGCATCTTGCGAAAAGACCACTGCAATTTTTCTTTTGGTTCAATAGTGAGCGTGCTCAAACCTTCATTCAGCCCGGCAATAGGCCCGACAATCAGACCGATAATCAGACCAAGAATCAGACCCAAAAGCCCGAGAAACAGCCCGTTAGCCAGCACTATAAGCAACCCTTCATTCAGTTCTTCACCCAGCCCTTCACTCAGACTTATAAGCAGCCCTGAAAGCCCGAAACTCAGTCCGCTACTCAGCCCGCTAATAAGCCACACACTTAGACACACACTCAGCCCAAAACTTAATCTGTACAGTTTTTTTTGTCTAGGAGAATATAACCAAGTAGGCTGTAATCTCTCGATCAAAAAATCAGTTTCACTAATAGTGTCTAGTTTTTGAGCTAACCAAACTAGGTAATAACAAGTTTGCTGTGAGGAAGGCTCTTTACCTGGTTTATAAGTGCCCTGATTGTTTGGATCATGGAGCTGCTTTTCAACATAAGCATCAAACAGTTCCTGCTCGTTACGAATCGGATTACCCTGATACGCCACTACTAACATGAACAGGAACAGTGGCTTCTGTGCTAGCTCCCTTAAACCTGGATTAGCATGAATACTGTCCCAAAGGCTTAGTCGATTTAATGTTTTAAAATACTGACGAATCTGGTCTTCTTTTAGGGCTTCTAAATAGACAGCTCCATTCAATCCATTCAGTTCAATTTGGCCTGCTTCGTACTCGTCTCGACGGCAACAAATTACCAGCTCTGATGTACGAGTTGTCTCCAAGAACTGATTAATCTGCTCAATACATTCTTTTTGCTTAGCTAACCCCAATTCATCCAAGCCATCCAACATCAGCAGTATCTGATTACCTGTCAGCCATTGTTGTGTGACATCTTTCGATAGGCTGTAGAGCTTTTCCAGTTTACTAGCTACCCACTTATCAATAGATTCTCTATTCCAACTGGACAGCTCTAAGATCACAGGCACCGGATGCTGATCATCCTCTTCCACCCGAGCAACCAAATCTTGAGCCAGTTGCAATAGTTCTGTTGTTTTTCCTGAACCTGGTTCTCCTAGAAGTAGGAGCTTTCCTTGGATATCCTGACGCTCAAAAACGCTAATGATTTTCTGGGTGAGCTTTAAGTCCAGTGGTGGCCTATCTTCTTTGGTCTGTAGTACCCGGTTAACAGTTTGAAAGCTAGATCCACTATTCTTGGGTGGGTCCTCTGGTACCAACTCCAACTGAGGGTTCCCTACCCGTTGTCGCTGGTCTTCCATATAGAGATCTAGTTTGACCAGATTGTGTAAGGAGTTAGCTAGTCGAAGATTGACTTCCCTTTTGACGATTCTGAGTAATTGTTGGCGAGTGCGTTCTAGCTGGTCTGTAGAGGGTTGCGATCGCTGAAAGGGACTTGGGACACCCAGCCAACTGAGAATTCCAGATAACTGGTCACCAATGTTTAGGAGAAATAGAAGCGCGAAAACACCCAAAAAGAGCACTGTCCAAGCTCTGGGAGACATTAGCTGCTCCAGTTGCTTAAGCAGCGTAGACACCGGATCGGAATCAGATTGCTCAGTTGAGGCTAAGAAGAGTGAGATCGCGACATTCCCTAGCATCGTCACGGCACCCAGCATCACTTTTGCCCCTGCTCTTTCTGGGCCTCAAAGCGGATCGGCACTCTAACGAGTTTGGTGGTTCGGCCAGCAGCAGGTCTACTCATGGCTGATCATCGCAAATAACGGTTAATCGCGCTATCAGGAGTATACAGCGGACTTTTCCGGGAAGGCGGGCTTTTAACCTTGGAAAACGATTTTCCCTATTTCCGCCATTTGTTGCTTTCTAAACCGAATCATCCATCCACCCGCAGCGATCGCAATCCCAATGCACCCGTGGCGGCTGTGTCTGACGAAGCGGCATTTCGCAGTTAGGGCACCGGCCTGTGAAGATAGGATGCCAATCGAGCAAGGCTAGCTGCCGGTCAATACTCGGGTTAGACGTTTGAGGTATCCAGTCACCAGCGTAGTATCCAGCGCCGATCGGCTCACGTTTTTCTGCAAGATTGGGTGTAGCTTCAAAGTCAGGGCAGCTGTTGCCTTCTGGCCCACTGGGATTTACACCACACACCATATAAGGGCTATTCACATAGTAGCGACAGCGATCGCACTCAGGAACTTTAGGCATACTGACTTACCTTGAGCTTGATGATACAGCTATGGGTTTTGAATCTCGGCTCAGAATACCCACGAGCTGCCCGTTATTCAAGGAAGCTTTGCTCTGATTCCTGGCAGGTATCGGGTGCAGCAGGTTTAATAGGGTGAGTAGGTATACAGGCGAAAATAGACGAAAGCGACTCTAACTTGGCGGGCAGAGTCGCTTTCAAAGTGTGATGTGTAGTTAGCCCCATTGTAGTCGATGATCCAGATTTTTTTGGCTCATGCCAGTGAGGATAAGGATGCTGTTATTGACCTATACAATCGGCTCAAAGCTAAAGGTTTCAAGCCCTGGTTAGATAAGGTTGATTTACTGCCTGGTCAAAGCTGGCGAGCCGAAATTCCCAAGGCGATCCGAGAAAGCGACGTCTTCATTGCCTGTCTATCCAAGGAGTCTGTAGCTAAGGCAGGTTATATCCAGCGTGAATTTAGAATGGCGCTCCAGAAAATGGGGGATATACCACCTGGAAAAATCTATCTAATTCCGGTTCGCTTAGATGATTGTCAAGTGCCCGAGCTACGCCAAGAAGAATATGGAATCAACTTAGCCGATTATCAATGGGTGGATCTGTTTCAAGACGGGGAATTCGAGCGACTGGTGAAGTCGATTGAGCTACATTTCCCAGATGTTCTTGGGAAATCAACGTCTGATTCGAAATCTAGCAAAACTGCATCAGTGTCAGTAACGAATCCTGATTTATCAGATTCCACTCAACTCTCAGAAACTACCAATTATGAAGAACTCTTGCTAAGGCTCAAAGAGATTGAATCCCAAGTTAAGGAACAGCAAGCACCAAAATATGATTTACGCGATGCCCAGTTTGCAGGTGGTTTTTCTGAAACGGTCTTGGGCAATCAGATTGGTGGAAAGATTCGTAATGAACCTTCTAAAACATCAACCCCAGAATCCTCTCGACCTTTGATAGAGATAAAGACCATAGACCTAAGAAATGGCGTTACTCTTGACCTGGTGCATATCCCTGAAGGTACGTTTCTGATGGGTTCACCTGAAGTTGAGAGAGATGTAATCGAAAGACCTCAGCATAAGGTAACAGTGCCTGAATTTTGGATGGGAAAATATCCAGTTACTCAGGAACAATACCAAGCGGTTATAGGCAATAATCCGAGTTATTTCAAAGGCTATAACTGTCCTGTAGAGAAAGTATCCTGGCATAAGGCTGTGGCTTTTTGCGACCAAATTTCACAGCAAACAGGAGAGTATTTTCGCTTGCCCAGCGAAGCAGAATGGGAGTATGCTTGTCGGTCTAGGACGAAAACGCATTTTTACTTTGGCGATAACCTCACAGAGGCGCAAGCTAACTTTAATCGAAACAAAGGTAAAACAACCTCTGTTGGCAAATATCCAGCTAATGCCTTTGGACTCTACGATATGCATGGGAATGTCTGGGAATGGTGTCAAGACCATTGGCATGGCAACTACAAGGGTGCCCCCACAGACGGTAGTGCTTGGATAGAGAACTGGGCTCCTTTTAACAGACGGATTATTCGTGGGGGCTCCTGGCGCGTTAAGCGGGGGGAGTGCCGTTCTGCCTCGCGTGTCAATTCATTGAAGTCCCCTTGCTCCAGCGACTGCGAAAACTTTATCGGTTTTCGAGTTGTAAGTGCGCCCCAGGCTCTCTTCCGTAATCCTTGATCCTAATAATCCTATTACCCTTTCCAAAAGCACCTTAGAGCTATCAAAATGAGACAGCTCACCCCAAGGTAAGAATGCTTGCATCCATCCTTAAAGATGCTCTGGTTATTCTCAAAGGAATAGCCAGAGATCTGAACATTTCATTAGATGACCTAACCCCAGAGCATATTAATTAGCACCTGAATAACTTTTCCACAAACGGGCGTTGTGAGACAACTGTTTTGTGTCGCAACTGTCACACTCAAGAGCGGCTGACTTCATAATCAATCCATCTGACTGTCACAATGTGCCAATCAGCGATTTTAATCCTAGTCCAGTCCAGAATTTGACTAGCTAACTTCACAAAACTTGGATTCTTCTTAGGAGCAAGACTTGAGAACTGATTCAGCCTGTGATTTTTTGCTGAGGGGGGCAACTAAGCAACCAGTTTTCAGCACTTTCAGCGATGTTGAAAATTTTTTCTGGCCTACGGCTGTCTACTCCGATCGCTAAGGGAGGTTATCTAAACTGGCACACGCAAGTTTTATGCGATCTATACAACTCCATCCACCGTGATCCATCCTCTTTGCGATCGCATACTTCACCGGCTCTCGAATCTCTGAAGTACTGAGCCTCAAAATCTCTGAGGTCCAATCCGATCGGATCATCATCGTGGTTGAGATCGCACCTGAGCTGGAAAGGATTTCAACGCTTAGTTTTCGGAGAAGCTTTGCTACGAATTTGCAGAAAGCGGGTAGGACTGCTGCGGAGATAGGGAGACTGTTGGGAGGGAGACTGTTAGGACATAGATGGGATAGGGGTGGGGTGCGAGGAATGACGGCTCGGTGTGTTGGTTAGGGACTGGAGTTGGGCTGGTAGGATGAGGAATTGGACTGGTTGTAAGGGAGTGGAGGAGGGATAATCCAGGTCAGTTACCACCGGGCTATTGCTAGCTAGTCGTTACTTCGCCAAGGGCTTACATACTCTTTAGCCTGTGCCATAATCATCACACATATCAGTACAGAGATCCGAATATGGCTGTTATTGATTGGCGCTTAGCCTTGAGGTTGCTAGGTGATGTAGTTACCTCTGCAGTACAACCACCAAAACAGAATATTAGGCGTGAGCTACCACCATTAGAAGAAGCAATTAGATATTGTCAATCTTTGGGTATGCGATTGAGTCGCCAGCGCCGTTATGTTTTAGAGCTAATTTATAGTGTGAACACACCTTTGTCAGCTCGCGCCATCTACGATGAACTTAACCAACGCGGTAAGAAAATTGGGCACACCTCTGTATATCAAAATCTAGAAGCACTGGTTGAGCAAAGTGTTATCGACTGTATTGATGACACAGATGAGCAGCGTCTGTACCACAGGCACATGGGTCGTTTTTCTAGAGTTAATTCAAATCAAGTAGAAGAATATGGTTCTAATCTGCACGACGCAGTTCTTCAAAAGTCGGACGTAGCGATTTCTTCGGCAGGTACTGAATTCCTGAACTTTGCTATCAGTGGAGTAATAAGCCGTAAGACTGTGCCCGAATTGAAAGAAATCGCTGAGTTTCTTAGAGCTAAGACAGGCGATGACTCCATTGACGTAGCTTTTTTTACGAATCAAGACGCAATCGATTTTAATCAAGAGTTAGAGGCAGAAGCTAAAAAAAGCGATGCACTTCTTCAGCAGCAAAAGCTTGAAGGTGCACGTTTAGACTCAGAACTTGAATTGGCGCTTGAGCAGATGGAAACCAACATCGAGGAGCTATGTGGGAAAAACTTGTAGAATTTACCCAGCAGCTCCTAAGCCTAAAAAGAGATGTTGCTGAAAACACCTCAGAACTTAACAAGGTCAGGATTTATCTGCTTCGTGTGGGCAAAGGTACGAACTCCATAGCAAGTAAGCTCAAGCTCATGGAGCAGAAACATTATTATGAGATTCAGCAGTTAAAAGAAAGTTATACGGCTGAAATTCATCGCCTAGAAGATAGGCTGGAGCAAATGGAGAAAAGACTTGCTCTAAGCCATGAAAATGTAAGGATCGCTATAGAGAATCAAGTCCTTAAAGCTACCAATGACACGCAGAAACAGAAGTTACTGCATAGTGCTGAAGCCAATACATCTGACATAATTAGCTAAATCTCGAATTACTTCGAGACGAATTTGGGCTTCTTTCACACTATAAAGATAGACCTAGAAAGGTTTTACCTCCGACACTTCTCCGATAAACCCACTTCCGCATCCTCACAGCAGCTAGCCAGGGCCAAAGCAGTATCGTGAGCAGAGTGCGCCACCAAGGGCGTTTGGATTTGGGGTAAGGCTTGGGTTGGGTCATGAGTGCATCCTGTGGTTGATTACAGGATGCCCAAGCGTCGGATGGGGCACCCTAACCCCATGAACCCCAACGACACTCCCGTATCCTCTCCCGAAACTCATCCCGCAACCTACAACGGTGAAGCAATCCCCAGGCCAGTAGTCCGCTACACACTGGAGCAACAACTCGCTCTACTCGACTGGCACCCTATCTTCACGGGACGTTGCCCGAATTGTGAAATGCCTATCCTCCAGACACAGCCGCCACGGGTGCATTGGGATTGCGATCGCTGCGGGTGGGTAGACGACTCTATTTGAGCGAGGGCCTGCCATCGTAGAATTTCTGAAACAACCTCCCACTAATGTTTCAACGGATGGAAACGTTTCTTCTCAGCGGAATAGGACCAGGCCCAACCTTGAGGGTCTCGCTCCTGTGACCATTGAGCAAAATCAGGCGCAAACTTTTTGCGCCCAACAGAACTAGAGGATAGCTTGAGTCTTCGAGCCAAGTCTGCTTGGTTCAGTGAAACGGATGGATCTACCGGCTCGCCCTCTGTACTCTTGTCCGAAGCAATCTGTTTAGGCTCCTCAACCTCTCGTATCGTAGGCGTTGGTTGAGAGGATGTTTCGTTTTTTAAGCTGTCAAACACATACAGGACCTGGCCTGACTCGGTCGCCTCAAAGTCTGCGCAAAATTCTGTTGCCTTTTCATCTAAAAATTTTCTGGCATCAGGTGCAGTAACCTTGGCGGTCATCGCGAAGTCGAAAACGCTAATACGCCCCTGATGCTCCTGTATGAGTGCATAGAAAGCCGAACGTAATTTGTCTTCCTGCTTGTCGGTACTAATGGCGACAGTCTGCTGTCGATGGCTCCAATATTGCCAGGCTTTATAAATCCCCCAGCCAATCCCAGCCAAGATTATGAAAGGCAGTAGCATCTGAATCAAGGCAATTGCCAGGAAGAACAGGACGATGTACCCAACTAATACAGTTGAGCTGCTTTTCCGGGTTCTCGTGCTGAATAAGCGTTTACGACGAGGCATGGGCGTACCCTCGATTTAGTTTTGCTGCCTGTAGTCCCACGGCATAACGGGATTGGCTTGTGACCAAACCCCTAATCTATACTGACGGGCATACTCTTCAAATTCTAAATACAGATCCGCGTTGCAATTGCTGAGATATTGACGATAAGCAACCGCAGCGCCTGATTGAACCATCGACAGGTTCAGATTGAAATTCTGCACAAAGACTTCAGCCACAATCCGACCATAGCGGTCTGTATCAACGGGGTTCAAGCTCACGCTAATGCCAACGGGTACCAGCTCCTGTAGCTTGCGACGAGCATTTTCACCATAGGGAGCTTGAGCCATTTCAGGAGCATCAATACAGGCTAGGCGTACTGTGATGGTTTCGCCTTCCCTGCTTCGGACACGCATCGTATCGCCATCACCCACAGAGACGACATCCCACAGGTCATCCGCTAAACGGGATAGTTCATCTTGTGGAGCTGATTGGGTTGACGGGGTTTCACTGCTGCTGCCAGGAAGATCGATTACATTCCCAGGTGTCGAGTTGATATCGGGTGAGGGGCGTGAGGGTGAATGACGTGAAGGTGTAGAGTTGCTTGGCGTTCCCGAAGATGAAGAACCACCACCATGACAGTGATAACCGCCCGTTTGTCGGTTATTGTGGCAGCCACTTGCATTGGTACGTCCAGAATGGGCCTCAGCTGAACTGACGATAGCTAAGGCAATCAATGGAGCAAGAATGGCAATATACTTCATGGTGGCAGAGGAACACTACAACCAAGTATTCACCGGACGCTTAGGAATTCAGAGCCCGGCGATTAAGATACGACGTTTGGCGGGTGCGATCGCACTGGGCGACTTGCTCGGGATTTCCAAGGTTTTCTTAGAGCTTTTTTCTGGAGGGCCGTTCTTGGGACTTTTTTTTTTCTGGGGACCGTTCTTGGGACTTTTTTTTTCTGGGGGACCGTTCTTGGGACTTTTTTTTCTGGGGGTTGGGTAGCTGTTGGATGATGAGGGGATGACGGGTGGTTGACGGGAATTAGCAGATCGTTCAGCCTTACGGCAAATAGGCAGGGCTAAGATGGCGGTTCGCTATAGTGGCGAGGGTGATTGAGTGAGGGAAAGGAGGGGTAAGCAGCATGGCAGATCCAGAGCACCTGAAGATACTCAAGCAGGGGGTTGACGTCTGGAATCGTTGGCGTGAGGAAAATCCTAGTGTTTTTCCTGACTTCATTGATGCCGATCTCAGTGATGCCAAACTCTGTAGGGCTAACCTCATTAATGCCTTTTTCACTGGTGCCGACCTCAGTGATGCCGACCTGCGTGGTGCCGATCTCATTAATATCAAACTCCATGTTGCCGATCTCAGGTTTGCCAATCTTGAAGGTTCCAACCTCCGTGGTGCTGATGTCAGTTATGCCAACCTCAGTGGTTCCAACCTCCGTGGTGCTGAGCTTATTACCGCTGACCTCAGTGATGCCAACCTCAGTGATGCCAACCTCAGTGATGCCAACCTCAGTGATGCTGTCTTCGGAAGGACTGTTCTAGCTGATCTCAATTTGAGTAATATTAAGGGCCTAGAAACATGCAAGCACCACGGTCCTAGCACAATTGACCATCGCACCCTAACCCGTTCCGGCCAGTTACCCTTACCCTTCCTCCGGGGCATAGGCCTACCCGACACCTACATCGACTACATCCCCTCACTCTTCAATCAACCGCTCCAGTTCTACTCCTGTTTCATCAGCTATTCTAGTAAAGATCAGGAATTTGCCGAACGACTCTACGCCGACCTCCAAAATAAAGGAGTCCGGTGCTGGTACGCGCCAGAAGATCTCCCCATCGGTGCCAAGATCCGCATAGGCATTGATGAAGCCATACGTCGCTACGATAAGTTGCTACTCATCCTCTCAGAGAGTTCAGTCAACAGTCAATGGGTCGAACAGGAAGTCGAAACAGCCTTGGAGAAGGAACGAGAGCGCAACAATCAAATTGTTCTGTTTCCGGTTCGGCTGGATGATGCCGTAATGAATTCGGGCGATGGCTGGACGAGATTAATCAAGAACACCCGCAATATTGGTGACTTTTCTCGCTGGAAAGATCATGATGCCTATCAGAGGAGTTTCGAACGGCTGGTTAGAGATTTGAAAGCGTCTTTGGTGGCTGGGGGGTAGGCTGGGGCTCTATTCCCTTGAGGTCCCCATCGTGCGATACAACCTAGAACACTATCATGGAGATTCTAATTCATGGCAAAACTACCTCAATGGGTTAGCTCCCGTATCAGTTGGATTAAATCGCCACCTCGCTGGGCCATCGCAGTTGGCAGTATTTTCTTAGGCAGCGCTGGGACTATTTTCTTTTGGTGGTTTCTGTTGGTACTACTTCCGAATAGGAATGTACCTATCACTGTAAGCGAAGAGGCCAAGCGTCGGGCAGACCTGATAAATAGCAACCGAAACAATGTACTCCAGGTTGCCCAAACAATCGCAGGTTTAGGTTTCATTGCCACAGCTTATCTGGCGTGGCAAAACTATAAGCTTACTGAGGATAAAAATGTTACGGATCGCTTCAGCAAAGCGGTAGAAATGCTGGCGAGTGAAAAGATTGAAGTGCGACTAGGCGGCATTTATTCTCTTGAGAGAATTGCTAGAGACTCAAAAGAAGATCATCCAGTCGTTATGGAGGTATTAACAGCCTTCATTCGAGAGAAGTCTCCACATCAAGTAGAATCTTATGATCCTTATGATCAAGAGGACGCTTATTTCAAGGAGGAGTACAGGGCTGATCCCGAAAACTTTGATGCTCTATGTATCAATGAAGATATTCAGAGTGTTTTATCAGTTATTGGCAGACGTAATAGTTCATTTGATAGCACGGGCAGAATAATTAAACTGCCATTGACTAGGCTTTTTGGAGTTGAGCTGACAGGAGCCAATTTAGAAAAAGCTCGTATTAGCCGAGCCGACCTCGGTGCGGCGGAACTTGTAGGTGCAAATCTTGCAAACGCTACTCTTGTATATACGCTGTTTGATCGGGCCAACCTTCAGGAAGCCACTTTACGACAAGCCGATCTGCACGGTGCAGACCTTGTCGGTGCCTGCCTTGTCAAGACAAATCTTTATTCTGCCAATCTCACACATACTAATCTCATGCAGGCCGATCTTGAAGGCGCTGATCTCAAAAAGGCGAAGCTTATTCAAGCCAAGCTCTTCAAGGCCAATCTCACAGGCACTAACCTTACAGGTGCTGCTCTTGAAGGAGCTAACCTCCAAAAGATTCGATGGTCCTCTGAGACTGTCTGGCCTGATAAGGAAGAAGTTGCCAAGGCTACAGATATTCCAGAGAAACTAAAGCAAGAGTTGGGCATCACGTCTCCCGAGACTTTATCGAAGTCCTAACAACTTGTAGGAAAGGAACGCACTATGGCCAGATGACGACTATCAAAGCCCGCTGCCACTACTTACGCTTGGTTAGGGCATACTTTACTTTCCCCGGTGTATCTGCATCTGTATCTGTACATGGCTCAAGAGTCCCCATCACCTCGATCCTCCACCATCAGCCTCTAGCAAATACCCCAGCACTGCGATCTCCCTCTGCACGTCTTCATGCTCGGCTACCATTTCAAGCAGTGGGCTGAATCCATCAAAATGCCATTGCCTGATCTCAGGACTCCCTTGAATACACTGGTCCAGGGCATTGATCGCATGAGCAAACCCGAATTTCGCGATCAGGTCCTGCATGGCAGCGATGGCGGCGATCTCTTTCTCGCCGTTCTCTCCGTTCTTCCTGTTCTTCTCATTTTCTCTTTGTTTGCTAATCACCATAGTCATGACTACGTTGGTTCTCCAGTGACACCTCCTTGATCTTTTTCTTGCTTACTAATCGCCATAGTCATGATCACGTTGATTCTCTCCCTGGATACAGGAGGTTGAGATCTTCCAATCTGGATAGGCGAGCCCAAACGCTTCGATACTGGCTTCGATCGCAGCACAAAAATATTTGTTGCCTACGAAGACAAAGGACCTCGCCTCATGATCGATCTCGGTACGAATATGGAAATAGTCTTGATCGATCATGTTCTGGAGCCAATCCGGTAGGCTTCGTTTGAAACATTCGAGCGTGAACTCTTGCCAGGCCGGATCGGGCTCAAGCGTGAGAGTAGAAATGGAAGCTGGAGCTGGGGAAGGAGTCGGATTAATTGATTTCATGGGCTTTACCAAGACGGGTTTCAGGGTCAAAAAAATTTTTGTGGGGATGGTGCTAGCACGCTTAGGCTTAAGACTGGAGGCTTAGGCTTCGAGATAGTAGGAACGAGGAGGGTATAGGATCGATTGCTCTTTGAATCTCAGCCTGTAGAGAGAAGGCATGACTACAATTCTTATCGTGATAAGAGTTATCCTCAGAACGCTTCTTATCCCTGGTCTTTCATCACGTATTTTGAGACTGTATGAGCCGTGCCCAGAGCTTCTAGGATCGGGGTAGAGATATCGTTCTCTTCTAAAGTGTTATCGAAATGCCCAAACATTCCTTCATTCAGCGCTTCAAGAACAGCCGTGAGTCCATAGCTGTGGACTAAGGCCATGATGAGTGCTTTTAGCTGGGAATTAGGATTAGCAGAACTGATCGGAATGTTGATGCTAGGAGCTTCAGGACTGGGATTTACAGGTGTAGCGGGTGTCATGATGGGTGTTCGTGATCGTAAGTGAAGAGAATGATCGAGAGAAGAGGGGGCAGGATCGGCAGGAGTCGGTAGATGCAGGGGAATCACCGATCGCCTTACAATGCTGAGACGGGTGGCACTCGACCGGCTGCAGCGTCCAGATAGTAATCCTCATAGGGGTTTATCTGCTTCAGAAGCTCAAACGCGTTGATCACCGCATCGCCATCAAACCGCTCGGATAGCGCAAGCAACGCTCTGAATGCTTGATACGCAATTACATCATCAATGTAGGCGTCCCGATGCGCGTTCAATGCTTCATTCGCAGTGGCAAAGTACGTAGAGTAGGCCACGGATTGGGTAGCGCCATCAGGACCAGGCTCAGGGGTAGGGGTAAGGGGTGTGAAGTGGGCTCGATACCCTAGCGCGGGATCATGTTCAATGTGAAATCGGTGAGGCAGTGAGGCGAGGGTGCTCTGAAGGTACTTATGATGGTGCAGCGCTTCGGGGGTCAGGTCCAGCAGTGCCGCATCTTTGCATTGCTCCAGTGTGCCGGTTGCTTTTACAGGACGGGAGAAGGGACGGTATTCCCAGCGATCGGCAGTGATATTGAATGCGATCGCACCCAGATTGAGATCGTTGAGATAGATAACGTATTGGGTGTCGTGGGTTTGACGGAATTCTAGGGGCTGTGAGGAGCTTTGAGAATTTTGAGTTAAAGTTTTCATTAGGTCAAATCCTTGATTGGAAAGGGTTTGGTTTAGAGGGCTGGGTGTAGTTGGCGCTACTCTGGCCCTTGCTTATGTCCATATTAGCTAGTCTACAGTTGACTGTCAACAGTTGCATGTAGACTTTATTTAGTCTATAGTAGGCTGTAACGGGTTTACCGTTGACAGCTGACGCACGAAAATACAGGCAATGACAACAACATTGGTTATTGAAATGCCTAAGCGTGTGATCGATATTTCTCAGTACTGGCCCAAAGATGAAAACGGGGCTGAGTACACCGTCAATAAGGTTTGGACAAGTGACAAGGCTAATGGGTTAAACCCAGAGAAAATCGGTCGTTATACGCTTCAAAAGGCAAAAGCAGGGGAATTAGGCGGTGGTGAGATTGACACCATCGATGCATTAATCAGGGCTTGCTCTCGTTGGAGTGGGCAGAAGCTTGGATTTGAAGACATTTTAAGAGACACCGAAGGAGAAAGTGATGGCTAGCGATCTAATCCAATTCAAAAAAATTGCAGACGAGATAACAATTCGTGAAAGTGATGGCGTTGGCGTCGTTAGCCTCAGAGGAGCTGCGCGATTGGCTGGCGTTAGTGCTGAGGCGATTAGCAAGGCATTTAAGAGTGTCAACCAAAAGCCATCAAAATTAGCTAGGAACCTCATAGAGCAAGGGTTTGATGGTGTCAACCTACTGGCTATGCTTGAGACGGGAATTACAGATGAAGCGATGGCCGTAATTGCCCACTACTATGCTTATGCAGCGAGTAGATTTTGTACTTCTCAAGCCAAACACACATCAAAACAATTTGAGAAGCTTGGGGCGAGAGCCGCTTTCTATGCATTCAAAGGTCTGACGTTAGGGCAACAGCCTCCACGACAGCTCAACGAACCCAAACCACAACTCCCGCCAACAGCAGAAGCACTTCAGGTACAACCAAAAACCAAGCCTCAAGCCACTCCCACTCTCACCAGTACCGTTGATGCCGCTAAACAGATGTCAGGGTTTGTCCTGGAGCTGCTTAACGATCTAGAGATTGGGCAAACACCTAAACAAGACAAAAGCTTAAAGGTTGGAGTTGCGATCTCTGCGGCTCAAATCTACTGTCCAGAGATCGCAGACGCTCTCAATCCTGCTCAGAAATTACTAGCTGCCACAACTGCTACTGATGGGGTCTATCTAACGCCTACGACGTTAGGCGAACGCTTGGGCGGGCTCAGTGGGCGAAAGATCAACGAGAAGCTGATCACCATGGGCCTACAGACGAGGGTTGATAAACCTGCTAAGGGTGAACCAAAATATCTGCCAACTCAGGCGGGTAAGCCCTACTCAATGATGACTATGGCCACTGGGCAGTATGGGGATACGACGAGTTATCAGCATCTTAAGTGGAGTGAGCGGGTGCTGAAATTGTTTGAGGGAGGTGTGGCGGCATAAGGTGGCAACCAATGCCTCAAAAGCTAAGCGATCGCAACTACCCTCGCTATTGGCCATGGCCATCATTCAGGGGTAATAAGAAGGCTCAGCTACACCACCTCTAGCAATTTCCCCGCCTTTATCAACAACATCATCGAGCTGACCAAGCACCTAAGCATCCCTATCGATCTAACCGGCAAATCCAGTAAATCCAGCTACCCCCGTTCAGCAAATCCAGCTGCCCTCGTTCAACACCTCATAAGTTGAAGTTGCCCTACTCCTGCCAGTAGCCCCACCCCCCTTTGATTAAAAAGGGCTACCCTTCACCCAGATAGGGTGGGCGAGGTTTCGTCGATGTAGTTCTGACACTTTTAGCCGTGTGTAGTCCCGGTTCTTTCATCCGTGTATAGTTCTCTATATTTTTTTCGGTATTTTCAACGGCTTTTGGGGTCGTAATACATAAGAACCAAAAGCGATCCTGCTTCCTCTCCTATCTCTAGCACCCCTGAATCCACCAGTAAACGGAAAGCCAAGAATTTCAAGGTTCCCAGCTGGATGGTCAAGTTACTGCTCGATAAATAGCCCAGAATCCTATCTGGAGTCGCACCAAAGGGGTTTGATGGGTTAAAAATGTATTACTGCTACTGCTTGGTTTGAGTGATGAGGTGCGTGGAGTTTAGAGTATGAAAGCTTCTGAGGTGTTGCGACTCTACGAAAAAGGTGAGCGAGACTTCAAAGGGGTAAGTCTCAGAGGCCAGAACTTTAAAGGTAAGGATTTGTCGGGAGCAGATTTTAGTGGCGCTGATATCCGTAGTACGAACTTCACCAATGCGAATTTGACTGGGGCGAAGTTTGTTGAGGCTAAAGCAGGTTTGCAGAGGCGTTGGGCGATTGGGCTGGTTGTTGTTGCATTTCTTCTTTCAACAATTTCTGGAGTGTTTGCCTCAATTGCAACTTTCCTCGTTGTTCTTGCATTTGACATAGACAAGATTGAAAGTCAAGTGGCTGGTTGGGCCTCTTTAGGGATTTTGTTTATATACTTTTTTGGTGCTCTCCGTAAGGGAGTAGCTGCAGGTGTACTTGTAGTTACTTTTGCAACGGCAGTTACTTTTGCGTTGGCAATTGCAGCTGTAGTTTGGTTCACAGCTCAAGCTCCAGGTACTCTTGTAGTTGTAATTGCAACAGCAGTTGCCTTTGTTGTTGCAGTTGCCTTCGCAGTTGCTTTCTCGGTTGCCTTCGCCTTTGCAGTTTTAGGTGAAGTAGCCTTTGTGATTTCAGTTGTCTTTTCGGTTGCAGCTGCTTTCTTGATAACAGTCGTAAGCCTAATTGCAGGTATATTTGCAAGCTTAATTAGTCTATTCAGCGCCTATATTGGTTGGCGAGCATTGAAAGGCGATACAAGAGATGCTTGGTTGTGGTCAGTCGCTGTGGTCTCTGCTACTTTTGGGGGAACCAGCTTTCATGGGGCCACGTTGACCGATGCTAATTTCTCTTGTGCAAGGCTTAAAAGCACGGATTTCAGACGCGCCGTACTACTCCGCACCCGTTGGCGAAACGCTGACAAGCTGGACCGGGTAAGACCAGGAGAAACCTATCTCAACAACTCTAAAGTTTGCCAGTTACTACTAACCGGTAATGGGCAGGGGCAATCATATGACCATCTGTTACATTTAACGGGCATTAACTTGCAGGGTGCGAACTTGGTACAGGCTAATTTCTCCGGCTCAAACCTCAAACATGGAACGCTTCAAGGTGCAAACTTAGCTAATGTTTGTTTCATTGGTGCTGATCTTAATCAAGTCAACTTGCAAGATTCTGATTTGACTGATGCAATGTTGGTCCAAACGCAGCTGGATGAGGCTAACCTAACTGGTTCCGTACTGACCGGAGCCTATATCGAAGATTGGAACATCACCACTAAAACACGGCTCAATGGCATCCGCTGTGACTATGTGTTTATGCGCCTGCCGCCAGAGGGAGACTCAGACCCCAATCCCCATCGCAAGCCCGACGATTGGAATAAGACCTTTGCAGACGGTGAGTTTTCTGATTTCATCGCCCCGATGATCGAAACCCTGGATCTCTACCATAACCAGGCAGTAGACCCTCGTGCCATTGCGATCTCATACCATGACCTCCAACAGCAACATCCAGAAGCTGAGCTGGAAATCGTTTCCATGGAGAAACGAGGGAAAAATTGGGACAAACTCCTGCTCCGTGCTAAGACAAATCCCCAAGCTGATCTATCAGAGCTGAATAGTCAGTATTTTGAACGCTACGATTACTTGCTGACTCTGTCACCTGAGGCGTTGCAAGCGCTTCTCATTGAAAAAGACAGAGAAGTTCAGCGTCTAGTCCGCATGGTCGATACTGCGATTGATCGACCGTCACAAACGTTTGTTAGCCAATATCACAATCAAGGAGATGTAACTATGTCTGAACAAGGTAACCAAGGCTCTAAATACGATATGCGCGGTGCGCAATTTGCTGGTGGCTATGTTGGCGGTGATGTCAAAGGCAATCAGTATGGCGGCACTATCAATAACTACGGTTCCAGTACCGAGGACATTACCCGCTTACTCTCTGCCCTTCGAGAGCATGCCCAGGCTTTTCCTGATGATCAAAAAGATGAAGCTCTCGACACTCTTGATGACCTGGAAGGTGACCTGGCTAAGCCCGAACCCGATCAGGGCCGCATTGGTCGTCGTTTGAAAAGGCTGGCTGCGATCTCCACTGCCCTCGCTATTGGTACTACAGGATTTGCCGCTGACTTAGCACAACTGGCTGAAGCTCTGAATGTGCCTTTGCCTCAGGTGCAAACAGAGCAGATTCAAGTAGAGCCTGTTGAGCCTGAACAATTGTTGCCTGGCAACTGATTAGAGATTTACAGGGAAGGCATTGAGGGGATTATAGAAGCGGGATCAGCAGTAAAAGGGGCTGAATGGTTATGTAAGAAAAAATACAACTTTTAGAGTTGTGATAAGGCTGTGGAGTAAGTAAGTCAAAACTCTAAAAAATAGAAAGATTGTCAATAGCAAAGCTGAGATGATGGAGAAATTTTATGGCAAATAAGCAGCATCTTGAAAAAATTAAAGAAGGCGTGGAGGCTTGGAATATCTGGAGAAATAAAAATCCTGATATTTATCCAGATATCAGCCACTCGAATTTGAGCAATAAAGATTTGTCTAATGCTGACTTTAGTAAAACAGACATTACAGGAACTAATTTTTCGAATTCAAAACTTTTAGATACAAATTTCTATGCTGCCTGTAGCGAACCAAATATTAATTCACAAGTTATTAGTCTTACTCGCAGTACAATATTAGCAACCTTGTTTTTAATTGCAGCTAATCTAACTGGAGTTTTAGCGACTGTATGTGGAATTTTCATTCTACAGAACTACAAAGATTTTAATGCTGACAGTCTTAATGAACAAGGACGATTTTTAATCCTGATATTATCACTCATATACTTTATATTGTTTAGATTTCCATTCCTAAATAGGATAAGCTTCACTATATTTTTTATAGCTATACTGTCAAGTATCATAAGATTAGGGTATCAAGTTCTAGATATCTGGTATTGTATTTTTACTATTATTATAATTAACCTTATTAGTAGTGCATACAAAGGTGTTAAGCCTTCTAAAAATAGTGCTCTTTGGTTTGGTGGCGTATTCGGAATATTTCTTTCTTCTTCAACGTTTATACAATTAAGTAATATTTTCTATACAGGTATGTCTCAGGAAGAGACAGCCCTGGCAATCAGCTTAACGGCAGAATGGATATTTTATAGCCTAATTATAGTTATAGTTAATATATTTGCGTCACAATCAATATATTCAAATGAGATTATAAGAACGCCTTTAGAAAATTTGGTTTCGGTACTAGTTTCTTTTGGAGGTACAAAATTTAATTCATCTGACTTAAGTAGAGCTAATTTTTCAGAAGCTATTTTAATTGACCCAGACTTTAGAAATTCAAACGTTAATCGTACTTGCTTTAGAAATGTGAGGGGATTAGAACGGGCAAGATTAGACGGTACAATTTTAGTTGATAAGAGTGTTAGAAATCTTCTTGTAAAAGAGAAAATAGAACTTAAAAACTTCCAGGGAAAAGATCTAAAGGGAGCTAATCTGAACTCTCTGAATTTAGAGGGATTTAATTTTGCTGAAGCAGATCTAATAGAAGCATCGCTTGAAAGTGCTATTCTTTCGAATGTCAATTTAGCGAGAGCCAGACTCTTTAGAGCAAGTCTTACGAAAGCTAATCTGACGGGAGCCTGTGTCGAGAACATTGGTGTTGATAGCAAAACTAATCTGAGTCACATAATTTGTGACTATGTTTATTTTGAAGAGGATCAAAATGAGCGTCGTCCTAGAATTGGTGCCTTTAAGACTGGAGAATTTGAATCTCTATTTCAGCAAGCTGTAGGTACAATTGATCTCGTTTTTCAAGACGGTATTGATTGGCAGGCATTCTTTCAATCGTTTCAAGACCTCCGAAGTCAATATGCTGATCAAGACCTTGCTATCCAGGCTATTGAGAAGAAACAAGGAGGTGCTTTTGTTGTTCGCTTAGAAGTCGCTGGAGATGCTGACAAGAAAGCAATTGAGAGTAGTGCGAAAGAACTCTATGAGACTAAGTTGCTTCTGACAGAAGAGCGCTATCGAGCTGAGCTGAAAGCGAAAGATGGGGAAATTATCGCCTATCGGGAGCAGAGTGCAAACTTGCTGAAGATCACGGAGATGCTAGCAGCGAGACCTCCTATATCTGAAGGAAATCAATATGTTTTTAATCAATCTCAAATCGCTGGTGGGGTAGCTGATACTGTTCAAGGCTCCCAGTACGGCGGCACCATCAACAACTACACCCCCAACACCCAAGACATCACCCGCCTACTCACCACCCTTCGCAACCAGGCCCAAACCTTCCCGACCGACCAAAAAGACGAGGCCCTCGATACCCTTGAAGCGCTGCAAGATGACCTAGCTAAACCCGAACCCGATCAACCCCGCATCGGTCGGCGGTTGAAAAAGTTGGTTGCCCTGGACGCTGCGATCTCACTACCTACCAGAGATTTCACCAACAAAGTCATCGAGCTAACTGAAAAGCTGGGTATCCCCATCGAGCAAGTGCAGCTGCCACCGTCCAGCGATTCATAAAAGAACAAATTACCATTTCGTCAATTAGACTCGTACGAGTTTATAAGAGTTTTAGGGCATAACCTGGTGTGTCTTCTTAGGCTCATATAACAATGGTGGATAAGTCGTTTTTTGCCTTTTTGATAGATCAGCTGCATGGGCTGTGATCGCAACCTTAATCCTTGCTAATACCCTCACCCCGATCAGATAGTGAGCTTACCGTTTTAACCAATTCAGAACGTGTTTTCTGCTTAGCATCACCTTCCAAGGTTTCACAAATACTATTAGCTAACAAATACCTTTGTGTTCGGTCTAATCTATTGTGAAAAGATGATAACTGTTGCGTAGTTCGACCATACAAATAAAAGTTAATTCCCGCAATAACTTCTATAAGAGCGCCACTTACCAAAGGAATAACTGCCTTATTTCGAGGTTGATTAGAGATGACAAATACAACAGCTGACAAAAAGAAAAACAAGCCTATAATTGAAGCCATTGAAGCTAAAAAGAAACTTTTCTTAGCTTGCCCTAGTACTTCCTTGTAATAAAAGCCTAAGATTTTTACTTGAGCTGAAGCAATAGATTGAATATCATCAACAGTGGCTTCAGATAACTCTTCAACAGCTCTATTAAAGGAAGGTGATTGATGAATTGGGCCATTGTTTTCTATGCCCACATACTCAAGATAATCGTCTAAATCGATACCCAATATACTCGAAATAATATCCCATGTTTTTTGTTTAGCTGGGGTTCCTTCAAAAAGCCCATAAGCAATACTTTCTGAAATTCTTGCCCTTACACTTAAATCATAAATTCTCAAGTGTTTTTCTTTTAACACAGAATGAAGCTTTGCAATTCCCTCTTGAGTGAGCTTATAACGCATATCAATAACTACAAAATCATTTTCTGGTATTTAATTTTTCATCTTGACTTACTTCATGTTTGGTTGTGTACGTTCTTAGTATTGCTCAACATAATGGAGTTCCAATAGCCCCTGGAAGTTTAGCCAGTTAAGCTAGGGAAAATTCCCAACACAGCTCAATGCGAACAGGAGAAATAATGAATGAGTGCGTGTCATCAAGCCTGATTAACCTTTGACTCTCCATTGGCTTAAATTAGCTCAAAATTACTGAGTAGTTGCTGTAATAAGCAGTAGCGTTCTCTCGTTTTTTGTAATAAGCAAACGGGGCAATCTGGCCTGAGTTCTACTGATAAATTAACTATAAGGGCAATCTCAACACTGAAATCAGCCCGTACTACTCACCATAGTCATCAATAAACCCATACCCCCCCTCCCCTCAGAGATAAAAATGACCTGCCTACTCAACTCCAGAGTCAATCGATTAAGTCATACTATTGGCCAGTAGCCTTATGGGTTTCCATAGGCTACTAAAAGAATATCTAATAAGGCCCTTGTGATTTCACAGGGGCTTTTCGTAAGGCTTTAAGGCTTACAAATCATCAAGACGCCTTGCTGAATCTGGATTAGGCAAGTAATAACAAGGGAAGATATTCTTTCATGCTTCCTGAATCATGTCTGATCCTTTAACTGCGGTTGAGATCGCACGAATCATCGGCATAGCGAGACCTTGATTTGAAGTTGAGATCGCATAAATCATGGACCGATCTATCAAATGCCAACTAGAACGTTGAGCACATTAGAATTCAAATAAGCTGAAACACGCTCTATATAAGTTTTGTCCCTTTTTACGCCTGCTCTAAAGAGGTGAGAGATACTATAGGCAAGAGCAATCCCACAATCATAGAGCTTTGGTATCCGAGTTCTAGGTGGTTTGTGAATGCATTCTTAGCCAGTTCAAGACTCTCCCTCAAGTAGAAAAAAGGAGGGGATGATCAATGAAACGGGTCAAAATTGGTTTATGTCTGACAGTTTTGAGTATCTTACTTAGTTCTGAAATTGCCAACGCTAACATTAACGTTATTGATACCGATCGGAACTCGTCTGATACCGAGCAAATCAAACTATCTCAGAGCAATACTGCGGAACTGATTGAACAACTTGAGCAAGAGGCTGAAGCCGCCTATCAATCTGGTAATTATGTCGAAGCTGAGAAAATCATACGGAGACTTCTACAACTCGACTTCGATAATGCGGATGCCTACTACCATCTGGGACTTGTCTTAGGTCATCAAGGCCGTTACGAAGAAGCTGAAGCAGCGTATCGCCAAGCCATCGAACTTGACCCTAATAATGCGTTAGCATATACCGCTTTGGGAGTTGAATTGGAGTATCAGGGCCGGTATGCAGAAGCTGAAGTAGCTTACCGTCAAGCTATTGAACTTAACCCTGAAGATGCAAATACTTACTACAATCTGGGCGTTGCTTTAAGTTATCAAGGCCGGTATACGGAAGCTGAAGCCGCGTATCGCCAAGCCATCGAACTTAACCCTAATGACGATTATGCTTACAACAACTTGGGCCTTGCCTTAGTGAACCAAGGCCGGTATACGGAGGCTGAAGCCGCGTATCGCCAAGCCATCGAACTTAATCCCAATAATGCTGCTTATTACAATAATCTGGGCCGTGTTCTAGGGTGCTTAGATCTCTACGAAGAAGCTGAAACAGTTTATCGTCGAGCTATCGCCCTAGATCCTAATTATGTAGATGCATACAGCAATCTAGGTGATACCTTAGTTGACCAAGGCCGATATGCAGACGCTGAAGTCACTCTGCGTCAAGCTATCGCCCTAGATCCTAATGATATTTCTATCAACAATACCCTTGTTAGTTTGTTGATGAGTCAAGAACGATACGCATCAGCCGAAGTTGCTCACCGTCGGGCACTTGAGCTTTATCCTGATGATGCTTACGGCAATTACATCTTGGCTAGTTTGTTAGAGAAGCAAGGCCGACCTCAAGAAGGCTTAGCTATTTTACGTCAGGTGATCGCCCGTAATCCGGATGATGTTTCTGCTTATTACTTACTAACGATTTTCTCAGAGAGTCAAGGGCATTATGAAGAAGCTGAGGTTGCCTTGCGTCAACTTATTGAACGCAAACCCGATGATGCTTCTTCCTATTACCTCCTGGCCAATTTGTTGGAGAGTCAAGGGCGAATGGAAGAAGCTGCAGCTGTTCAGCGCCAGGCTACTCAACTGGGCTCACAGCAATCCCTTTCTGTATTTTTTAAGAGCATGTTTACCTCTGTGTTTTTTGGGAACACGGTTCCTTTTCAGGTAACGCCCTTAACTCCTGAGAACCAGTAAAGTTTATGGGACTAGGTAGAGCTGGAGTGTTTGTCAATGTCCAAGCGAAACGCTCCTTTGTCCAATCCACTGCAGAAAAACAGGTTAATCCCCACGTTGATGAATGGAACCTAGCGTTGCCAAAGTGTGATGACGGTCATCGGATTAACATCGTGATCTCAAATCCTTCCTTGGCGATATCCCCAAACTCGCCCCAGCCATTATTTCCCTATCCGGCGGAGACACGAAAGCTTTAGAGTTAGTCGTCGAGGCAATGCGAGACGTTTGCCGTCAATGGCCATGAGACAGATCTCTGAATCGGAAGCCCCATGATCTTTTGCCTTTTTATCTGCCTCTAACTGTGTTCAGGCCATGAGTAGACTATGAGGCAGACCGGTGATCTAGTTGTCTTTCCGAGTGAGATCGCTACTATCCTTTGAAGCCGACTAATTTTCTCACCCCAAATGCACTCGGATGAACACTCACACTATCACCATTGGATTCGAAAAAAATTATTCTTCAGCTGCTTCTACTTCCTCTACTGTTACCCCCTCCTCTTCCTCTACTGTTACCTCCTCCTCTTCCTCCTCCTCCTGGCTTAGAAAAGGGAGCTGAATTACTTTCGGAGCGTCATGTATTAGACCAACTCGAACATTAAACACCCTGTATGCTGCATTATTGAACTCTGGAAACCGATAAAATTCTCCTGAGCTGTGGGTGATCTGCCCAACCTCCGCATCATAGCCCCAGGTATTTTGAGCATAGTTTTGCATACTCTCAGAACTATCAGATAAACACACCGCTCTTCCCCAGTAAGAATTCTGATAGTTGATTACTGAAACGCCAACCACAAAAAAAGGTGAGCATGCAACCGCCCTCTCGCCCCCATCTGTGATTAGCTGAATATTCCCGAATCTATTTTGCAGGTATCGATAGGCAAGCTGAGTTGCTAACCCAGAATTTTCAAACCACGGTGTTTTGCGATAATTGTACCCTGCTCGTCTAAGGCGGTTAAACGTTCCGCCGCCGACTAAAGTAATATCGTACTCTTCTTCATTTAGAGTGATTTTTCCAGCATAATTTTGATAGACATCCTCGGCGTAAGCTATCTTAAATTTTCCAACATCAACAAGAGATATTAAGCTGGTTGCAGCAACTAAAATTACTTTTAATAAGGTTTTATTTATCATTTTTTAGTCCAATAAATTTGGAATTAACTGGCTCAAGCTAACGCTTTTAGCTCATACTAAGCTAAATTTTGCGATGGGATTTAATTCCACATGTAAATCAATGAAGCAAATCTGAAGGAGTAAATCGGGAGTAGCGAGTCGATGAACTGGGGGTAAGGCTAAACGTTCAGAGCTGTCTGAAGTAGAACGTGTTCCTGAATTTTGGCGCGAGAACTCGGGAATGAAGAGACGCTGATATTAGTTGATTCCCATGAACCCGACTCTCCTGGACCGTTAGCCACACCTCCCAGTCTCCCCACCCCCTCTGTTCAAACATGACTAGGTGTCTGTAGAGACGGCGGGAGTAAGCTTCCCTCGATGAACCATAGGGGGATCCCAGAGGATTAACCATAGGGGGATCCCAGAGGATTAACCATAGGGGGGCACCCCAGAGGAGTGAACCACGGGGGGATACCCAAGGGGATACCCCAAATCCTGTGCCCAAGGAGAATACCCGCAACCTCGTTCGCACGAGAACGAAGTTGAAGACACTCCACCCTAATCTCTTGGTTTACCCCAGACCATCGCCATCACCCTACCCTCCTGGCTCACCTCACTCACCCTCACCCCCTATGCCCACCCTCTAGTTCAAATAAGGGGGCCTTCTCATCTCAGAGTGTCAAATTTTTTCTTGCTGGGTAGAATGGCTGAAAATACTCCTTTTTTGAAGCACGGTCACCACATGGCTCTTAGGGCATGTCTATCACCACCCACTCCATGGCTCTAGAACCGTGTCCACCACACGCATAAGAACAAAACACCGATATCAAACCTATATCAATGTGCTGGAACCAATGGGTTGGACGGCTGGAAGCATTCTCCCTCGTGCGATCACACTAGTTCTTGACTGCCAGCTATGATAGCTCCTTTAACCATAGATTAGAGTCTATTTTTAAGGGTTTTACATTTCACCATTTATAAAACTCAATAACTTTTCAGCATCTCTCTCCACCCCTCTATCCCTTCTCCTCTCCACCCTCTCATGAACAACCCTAAGGACTTAAGACGACAACTCGCACAAAAAATCTCAGAACAGGAACACCGTGAGCAACGGGCACAGCTCGTGTTTGATCATCGTCGTAGCGGTGGTCAGATCAACCGCGATTTTGCTCAACAGTTAGCAGACCAAGGCTTTGCAAATAAAGACGGTCGGCCCTGGTCGGTTGAGTGTCTACACCACGACTACCAGGAGTTTGTTAAACACCTAACCATCTTCCACAGAGACACCTACCAGTATCAACAAACGCTCCAGTTGATGCGGCTTGAGCATAACCTGAATTTGCTCAATGGGTACATCCAGGCGTTCACGCTTGATCCCGGCTCTGAGAAAGGACTTGCGGATCTTAAACCTAGCCATGTTCAAATGCTGACTCTTTTGGCTAAAGAAAGTCGTCAAACGGTTGAATCGATTTCCAAACTGACAGGTGCGAATGCCCCGGTTGAAGTGGTGGTGAATCAACGCCTACAAGGGGAGGTTGATAGTATCGTCAGTGTCCTCCGCCAGGGTCTTGATGACGACACGTTCCAGCAGGTAGCCCAGTGCTTAGCTAAAGGGATGGACCTTGTGCAGGAGAAGGCAAACGATCCTCTAGCTGAGAGAGCAGACTTGAATTAGGGTGTGCGGGTGCGGGGTAAGGGATGATCGCGTAACATGCTGTCCACGGGTTTAGGCTCAGGGAGTGGAGTGGTTTTGGCGGATGAGGAACGCCTAAAGGGACTGATATGGGTAGGGTGTTTTACTCCGCTTCCATAAGTAGGTGCCCAAAATAGTTTACATAATGCTTTTTCTAGAACACTTAAGCCACAGTGCTTTTCAATCTAGACATTGCGTAAAACATTTAGATTAGGGACTTAAAAAAGCCTATGACTGTTATCATGGGCTGGCTATGAGCGATACAAAAATATTTTGAGAAATGTCTAGCGGCTGTGGGTCAGGCAATATCTTTTTGTAAATCTCTAATATGAGATTTAGCGATTAGTACAATCCGGACTCGGATTGTACTAATCGATTGCCAGAGAAATCAGCATACCCACCGATTTTGATAGAATTGGGCCGCTGCAAGCCCCATTCCATATTACTCCATGGCTGTTGGATGAAATGGGGCAAAAAACGACGATCTTTGAAATTATCGTGAAAAGAGTTAAGTCATCGTCAAGTCACCGTTGAGACGATAATAACTACTATTCATCTTGCCCGTAACTAGCACAGTAAAATAAGTTGATTCTCCGGAAACAACTGACTTTGAGAAAACTGCCGTTTCTGAAGCTCCAACACTTTTACCACGGATCCATCGCGCTCCTTGATACATATCAGCAATAACTCTTCCACGATCAGAAGAAACATCTAATGAAGCATGGGATGCATCTCTAAAGTAATATCTATGGCTCACATTATGATTTATGGCCGGATCTAATCTAAAAATAATACCTAGATATGGCTTTGAATTTTTATCAGGAACGAACTTAAAACTTATTTCTAAATCATCACTGACTTCCTGAGGTATTGGTTCTTCAGTCGATGTTGGAGAACCTTGCTCCTCGGAATCATCTATTTGTTCAGTAGTTCTGTCCGATTGAATTTCTGTTATCTCTAAATCTAAAACCAGTTCTTCCAAGAATTGTTCTACAGCTGTTTCATTAGATCCGGCAACCTGGACACTGATATATCCTTGCCCATCAACGTTATATTGGGCGGTTCTCTGGTATTTAGTTGCTACCGATTCGAAATCAACTTTTGTTAACATAACCATCTTCGTTATATCTCCTAATTCAAAATGCCTCTATCAATCATCTGCACAACGAATGCCTGTGAATTCATCTGCATGTCCTAGACTTGAGCTAATCCGAACAGTCACGCGCTTAATATCTGTCATTCCACTACCACCACGTAAGACAATTGCTTTTATTTGGGAATCACCTTCCTTGTTGGAAGAATTACCATCCCAAGTAAGGTGTTGATTATAGGGAGGCGAATAACTGTCTTGATAGTAAGATGCAGTCCATTCCCAAGCATTGCCAACTAAATTAAATACTCCTTCTTTACTCACCCCCTTTTCAAAACTATCAACAGGTCGAAGAATTCTTCTGTCAATAAACCTGATATTTGCATGTTCTAGAGTAGGTGGTTCATTCCCCCATGGCCACTGCCTGCCATCAATACCACGAGCAGCTCTTTCCCACTCCAACTCAGTTGGTAACCGTCTACCTATCCACTGGCAGTAATCATATGCTTGATAAGCCGTAACACCGACGACGGGATAATTTAACATATTGCTGTCCTTTATCCGATCTGGAAAGAGTAAAGGAGCAGAACAAGCTCCAGCAGTTTCACATAGACGATATTGACGATTGGAAACCTCGAATTTATCAATGTAAAAAGCAGGCATAAAGACTTTCCATTCAGGTTTTTCTTCTTGATTTGCTTTCGGATCATCTGTGCCAATCACCGCTTCTCCAGGGGGGAAAGATACCATTTCCTCAGAAAGAATCACTCTTCGCCGTAATATTTGGTGCAATAGATATGGGTAGAGAATAATAATTGCCATTATGGCCAAAATAATTACTGCAATACCTAGAGCAAACTGGTTATTGCTTTGCTTTTGGATGCTACGAGCAATAAATTCTTCAGCCAGTGCAGATAATGGAGCGTCAGTTCGATACTTATTCTGAAATTTCCTAGCATCCAACAGTTGGCGTCCCCGGAGCAAATCACTTGCTTGCTTTCCATGGGTTCTCCACTCCTGAGCCGCCATCGCCAATTTTTGGGACTGTCGCAAAAGATCTCGTTTTTCAGCTAGCCAGTGGCGTAATAGAGGCCATTGTCGAATTAAAGCTTCGTGTGCTATGTCCACGACAACAGCTTCCTCAGTGGTAATATCTTCTGCTGTTGCATTATTTGTTACCACTAATTTTTCATCTGCCAGTTTTTTGACGACGACTTCCACCTCGGCAGCTGTATGCAGTGGTGTCACCAGGTCGGCTTGAAACATTCGGCGGCGAGTATCCTCAGCCTCTTCTCCCAGGTGAGTTAAGGATAAAAACACATGTTGTACAGTTGCCCTTTGACCTGTCAAGAACTGATTGTAGACTTCAGTAGCTCGCTGCCCTAGGGTTCCACCAACGCCTCCGATACGGCTATAGGTAGTCAGTCTCAGGCAGTTATCTAGTCGCCGTTTCCACAGTTCAGTTAGAGTGTACTGTAACAGTGGCAAGCTCCCCGGTGCTCCTTCTAATTCCTGAACCATCTTGTCTACTAGCTCAGGCTGTATTTTCAGGCCTACTCGTTCTGCAGGTTTGATGATCGCCTGTCGCAACTCCTTGTGGGACATGGAAGGAATTGTTACCAAGTGCTGCTCAATTTGCTTCGCTAGCCCACTGTATTCTTGTTCCAGGCACTTATTCAAGAAATCAGCTCGCATGGTAATTATTAGACAGAGTTTTTCCGTCAGAGGTAAAGAGTCCAATAGACACTGGAAGAACCGTTGTCGCTCGCTCACGTCCTGACACAAGGTAAAAACTTCTTCAAACTGATCTACTACCACCATTACCCGCTGCCGATCAGAAGTTTGTACCAGACGCCTAATTCCTGCAGAGCCCTGAGCAATCACTTCTTCAGCTTTGCCTAACTGTTCGGCCCGTTCTGGAGGAGGCAAGGCTGGGTCCACAAATGTCTGGGCTAAGTTTTGCAAAGGGTGCTGCCCCGGAAACAAAATGTGTATATCCCATTGGCCACTACCAGAGATGCGTTGACCTAACTTGAGTTGATGCAGCAGCCCGGCACGTAAAACCGATGATTTACCGCAGCCTGACGCTCCTACAATCGCCACAAAATTATATTTCCGCACTTGGTCTAGGAGTTGATCTGTTAGCGCTTCCCGGCCATAGAAATATTTTGGGTCTTGATCATTGCAGTCGAAGAACTCCAGCCCCTTGTATGGACAAATGCCACTATCTACCGGTATCTGCTTCGTTGCCTGGTCTTCAACTTGCCAAGCCCTTGTCAGATTAATCGCTTCACCAAAGTTGGTACAGACCGGCGTTTGCAATTCACCCTTAAGGGCCTGGTTCACATAGTCCACAAGTGCAAAAGTATCAATCCAGCGTCCTGGTAACCGGGATGGTTCCAGCCCTTCCAGCAAAGCTTTGGTCAGCACACTGTAGTGACTATTCAGGTCTTCCCAAGAGGTTTCAAAATCACGAGATGACGCGATAAAACAGCGGTCCCGACTTTCGCTATTGCCTGGATTAGCCGCTCCCACATTGACGATTAAAGACCCACTGTGACAGCAATCGAGCCAGATGATTTGCTGCTTGACCGGACTTTCTGATAGAAGCCACTGCAGCCAGCGCAGAGATAACCCTGCTCGTGGGGTATTAGAGTTTGTATCACTCGCTGCTAGATAGCCTTTGTCGAACCCATCTTTATCGGGGATGCCGTGACCTGAAAAATAAAATAGTGCCGTTTCAGGCGCTTGAGTACTATCAGGTCGAAACAGTTGCTTGAGAGCCTGCTCCAGCTGTACCTGTAAAACCTGCTGGGTCGATGACACCGTAGACCTGTTCCCATTAGCTGGGTCAATCTGCTCTGGCATCCGCTGCACTTTATTGAAATCGCCATCCTGCTCCAGTCGGTGTGCGATCGCTTCAGCATCTTTAGCCGGAGCTTTCAAGGAACTCAAATACTGATAGCGATTGATTCCGACGATCAGGGCATCGCGGCTCATAGATGGCAGCTAATGGCAGGATGTGGTGTCAGTGTAGTATCTGATTGCTGATATAGCAGTACCCGTACTGGTACTTATTCATTCTTCTTTATATGCCATGACCCAACTAGCCCCCATTCAACTTGAAGACGGCACGACCATTTATATCGAGGCTGACGAAACCGTTACGGCTCCACCGCTACCTGCTGATCATGGTCCTACTCGGACTCCAAAAGGTCCTGGTGAGCAAGCAGTCAGAAGTTTTCAGGCGATGCAAAGCACAATCCGCACCTACACAGCCCATACCCTGAATGCTTTTAAGGACATGGCCACTGCCAATGTGGATAAGGTGACGTTGGAGTTTGGCATTAAGGTAGCTGGCGAAGGTGGGGTGCCCTATGTGACGAAGGGCAGTGCTGAATGTAACCTCAAGATCACCGTTGAGTGTTCGTTTCCGGGAGAGGAAGGCTGAGGCTAGCTGTTGCTGTGGGGTGATGCTTGGCTAATTTATGTCAAAGGCTATTAGTCAAAAAATCCTGAACGCTCGAATATCAATATCTTCAGTTACTGTTTCTCAGATTCAGTATTGCTTATTACTGTGAGATGCAGGTGAATATATGGAGACGTATAAAAAAAAATCAGGTTCCTAATTCAAGAATCAAAGCGCTTATTTAAAGTAGTCTTTGTCATTCTTCTTGGTCAAGAAGCTATCCTGTTTTTGATATTTACTTGACTAGTTATTGTTTTTCTAACTAAGCTGGCCTCCCGGAGCTTGAAGAGCCAATATACTTGCTTCTTGCTGCAATGCTTTCCTGAGATTCTACTGTGATTAGATCCTCACCCTTGGACCATGCATCAGACAATTGTTCATCAATGCTTAGAGTAAGCCTTTTATTGGTTGCAGCATTATACTTTTTCCCGCGATGGTCTTTCCAAGAAAGTTTTAATTCATAAGTCCCTGGACGAGGAGTAAAAGATGCCTGAGAACCTGCATCAAAAGCGATATGCTTAGTAAAGCGTAACCTCGGTGGCACTAGAATTGTTTGGAATTTCTCAAATTGCTCTGTTTGAGATGTTGCCATAATCTTATAATCATCTTTCATAATGTAAGGATAAAAGGTGTAGAACTCTGAAATCTGCCTTCTATTCCCTCTCTCATCCATTGCTGAACCAGACTTATAATTAACAAGAAGTAGGACGTCAGTTATTGCTCCAGAGGTAGCTCCACGGTTGTAAGCATCACAGCCAATGATGATGGTGGGCAAGTTATCAAACTTAGTAAGTATTACTCGTGATCTAGCAAACAACTCTCCTCGAAAGCCAGACATCGATCTATATAGTGAAAAGCAGCTAATAGCGAACGCAAGAAAAGCTAAAATCAAGGATAAAGCTTCAAAAACGGACATATCTATTCCTCTGCTGATTTCATGTCATCGTTTTCGAATACTGTTGTTAATTCATATCCCCACATAGCCTTCAATACCGTCATACCGTATCCCTGATCTCTTTGAATGATTGTGACTAATCACGAGTTAGCTTAATCTTTATAGCGCCCACCTGTGTATCATTTTTCGCGCCAGAACCAATTAATGCAACTTGTCCTTCGGCATTGATATCGATCATTATCTCTAATTCATTGACACGCAGTGTGCCTGGCTCCTTATCTGGCTGATCGAATACTCTGCTCAGTAGAGATAAAAGACTCTGAATTTGTGATTCTAAGGCTTCTGCATGAAGCGGAACCCTTCTGCGTTTGCCTTTTGGAACAGCACTCCATCCACCACCAGTATCACGTCTGCCTTCCTCACTAGAAGTAGATGAACCTCCTTGTGCCTCGATCCATACATTTTCTCCTGCGCCCATAAAAGTTGCCTCAACTGACTACGCAAATTCGTTACTTTTCTATTTTGGCGAGAAAACCACAAATTACTCTACATTTATAACTTACGTATCATGTTAGCTAAATTTAGTTTGGCCATTATGTGTAAAGGTTTTCAAGTAGGCTCCAAATTAGGAAGCCAGACAATTTTTGACGTATCTAGGTCATTTCAGCGATCAGCCTTTACAAGACGTTCTATTAAAACCGATCTAAGTAGGGCAGGATTGAAACAGTCAACTAGGTTTCCTTCTGTTAACCAAGCTAAAAGCCTTTCCTCACATAGGATTTAACCGAATTTACATTTCGAAACTTACATCAGCCTTTCTACCCTTATCTACTTAATTGATACACCTTTTGGTCAGAGCATAGGGCAAATACATCTAGAATTGCGAGCGTTTTAGCCAGTCTATGGTCCAATTGTACAGATGATGCAGATGCCTGATAAGAAGGAAGACCTGCACAGTATCTAGCTAAAACAATCCATGTAAACATCGAATATCAAGGGTTTAGCTATTGCTGCTCAGATTCAATACTGTCCCAACATCGGGGCTTTCATTAGATCCCATATTCCGCCATTAAATTGGCACATCTGATAATTAATGACGAAGCCAATGGATCACAGCCTCTAAAGAGACAGAGATTCTCAATAAATCTTGACTATTGAGAATTGACTAAAAGTGATTCATATGAACTATCTAGGCGCTCAAAAGCTCTACAGAAAAGGCTTTTAGATTTAATACCTGATTGTGACAGTTGGGAGTGCGGAATGTCGGTTAGATGTGAGATTCCCACTTCTAAATGGATAGACGTCATTCAGGGCCATGGTGATGCGGTGTTAGCTGGATCCGGTTATACATGGATGCAACTCAACGAAGAGTCCATTGAACCCATAGAATTTACAGCTACCATTGCATCCGGGTCTACGACTTTGGATGCCTAGTGGAGTAGTTATAACTTGTGGCTATCTGTGACAGGTTGGGACAGTCTGTGGCAAATTACCAGCAGTGTCTAACAAAGGGCTACTGGAGAGTCCTCGGGGCAAGACATACCACCCGAAAACCGATAATGCTGAGCGCGAGGTCGGGACCGTTGAGGATGCGAGAGGCTGACCGACATATCCTAGGATAGTAGCACCAAGAACCGCCGCGTAGCGCTCGAAGAGATGAATTGCCACCTTCAGTCAACGCACTGCCATCCGTAGGGGCTCCGTCATAGTTACTATGCCAATGGTCTTGACACCACTCCCATACATTGCCGTGCATGTCATAAAACCCAAATCTGTTAGGGAAGAAACTACCGACCTTTGTTGTCTGCTGTCGATACTCTCCTTTTGGTCCAGAACCATAGACATTACTCGCAGCATAGTTAGCTAAGTCTGACGTTATGGTGCTACCAAAATGAAACGGACTGATGGTTCCTGCTCGGCACGCATACTCCCACTCGGCTTCGCTCGGAAGACGATACTCTTGGCCTGTATGGACGCAGAGGCGCTTACAAAACTCTATCGCCTCATACCAACTAACACACTCAACTGGGCGATTATCTCCTTTGAAGTTTGATGGATCGGGCTTTAGTGGGATGCCCACGTCATCTAGCAAAGAGACGGCTCGCCATTGGGCCTGCGTCACAGGATATTTCCCCATATAAAAATCAGGGACAGTTACCCTATGCTGTGGGCATTCACGCTCCATTCGATCTACTTCATTATCTGGAGCCCCCATCCAAAATCGACCTCCTGGGATTTTCACCAGGTCCAAATAAACAACATTACTAAGCTCTTCTCGGTAATATTCGGCTGTTCTTTCCTCGCGGCTATTAATTGTTCCCTTACTATCAACGGTGACAACCTCAAACGAGAACGGTGACAAGGTAGACTCAGCTGCCCCGGTTCTCGCCAGCACGTCAGCAAAACCTGTCTCAATTCCCTGTACCAAGCGCTCATACCCATCCGATTCAAATAAATCCACCCATTGGTAATCCGTAAGACTGATGCCATACTCCTCCTGACGAAGCGCAGGGATACGACAATCATCTAACCGCACCGGAATCAGAAAAATCTGACCAGGGGGGCGCTCCGCTATTTCATTGAGTGCCATTTTGAACTCACGCTGAATATAGCCCTGTTTCTGGCAAGACTTCTGCGATAGGCACGCGATAAACACATCACTGGTTTTGATCGCTTTCGGGATTTCGGATCGCCAACTCTGACCTGGCAGTAAATCGACTTTATCGAGCCACGGTTGAAATCCACTTTCCTTTAGGCGCTGGTATAAATCAGTTACCGCTTCTTTGTCCTCACTGGCATGCGCTAGAAATATGCGTATCATTGGGTATGATGGACAGCACAAAACATCACACAGAAAGCGACTCAGAACTTGGCGGTTGGGAGTCGCTTTCTATGTCTATACCTATTAAAGTCGCTTTATCTATTACAGACCAGACAGACTACTAGGTCATGCGTCAAAGGGATGACTGCCTCATCAAGACCCACGGTGCCAGGTAACGAAAGTGCTGAAATAGCCTAACTTTCAAATTCACTGTGAAATCTGAAACGCTTAATTAGTCTATCGAAGTGGAATAGTGTACTTAGCCTGGTAAAGTAGAAAGCTATTTTTAGACGTAATAGCGAAAAGCAGCTATGGAAGTAATTCAACAATTTACTTTTGCAGGTACTTTCCAAAAAACACATCAAAATGACGATAAACCTATCTCTGATGTAGTTGGCAATATTTTCTGTTATGACAATGGTCTAGTTTTACTTGAAGTTGAACCAAAAATAGCAGAAGCAATTAATGGAAAAGTTTTTTTTGACTCTGGCAGTTTATTAATAGGAAGCGAAATAAGACCGCCTTATCAAGGTGGTTATCAAATACAAGGAAGAACTGTAGAAGGTTTTGAAGTAGAAGCAACTTTCAGAGAAATCGATACTGCTTTAGTGGACGATATTAATTCAAAGTTAAATCCTGATAGAGGATACTTTAGCTTTGTAGATTTACAATTATTAAATAGGAATAACAATATAACCGTTCAAGAAGAAGGCGCTGTTTATGGGGTTTCATGTGTTGATATAAATCAAGATATTATTTTAAATAATGCTCAATTATACTTCTCTGTTAAGTGGCTACGCAAGGGTAATAGCAATAAACTAAATGCTGAATTTAGATTAAGTAAAATTCCAACTTTAGATGATAAATTATCTTATTACACATATTATTCATGGCTATCTTTATTGCTAGCATTTAGTTCTGGGCGTAAAGTTTATATAATCTACGAAAAAATAACTGATGTAGATGAAAACTGCATAAAAGTCATTTTCTTAGGTAGATTAGTTAAGCAAAGTGAGCCAAATTTTCAAGTTATTAAAAACTCTTACTTATCACCATTTTTCAAAAAATGTAGCAACCAGGTTTCATCTGATTTATTTGATGATAAAGGTTTAGGTTTAGCACTGTATTGGTACTCTACCGTGACTAATACTGAGCATATAGAAATAAGATTTTTAATTCTGTGTACTGTTTTAGAGATATTGGTAAAGAGAAATGCTGGATCAGTAAGTCAAAAGCTCATCTCTACAGCAATACATAGGAAAATTCGACAAGAAGTAGAATCCATTTTAGAGAATTATAAAAATAATATTGAAGAGGATTATTTATCTAACTACGAAATATACAGGAAAAAGGTATATCAACCTCTTGAAAGCGGCAATGCTAATCAAGTTGGCCCACTTAGGGCAAAATTACAAAACATGCTTGAAGTATATTGTGTCTTTTATAATGATTTATTTCCTGAGCTTGAATTTATTAATGTAAGAGATGATCTTATTCACCGAGGTTTCAGTGAAGTCGGTGTAACACCTTACTATATAGACTTACACAACCTTGTAATAAGGGTTTTATTAGCTTTCTTAGGTTACCAAGGTAATTATCAAGAATACGTAGAATCTATGGTGGAAGAAAAATCTACAGGAACCTACAAAGCTATTTCAAAAAAATTCCCTCTACCAATTGAATGACTGTCTCTAAATTTTCCGGAGAAGAAGTCAATCACCTCTAACCACTTCCTTTATTGATCTAAGTAAGTTAGCTAGGTTTACATTAACTCCCCAAACATCAATTTCAGTAAGGGAGACTATTGCATTATCTTGATTACCTATCACAGGTTCTTTATCCTTTTCTTTTTCAGCTTTAGATACCAGAAGAATTTGAGAATCATATCTCTTAAGTTCACGATTTAGACTATCAACTGTTAGCTGTAAAAATTGATTTTCTGCATTAGTTAAAGATAACTGACTTTCTAATTGCTTAATTTGACCATATAGTTTTTGTGCCTGTATACCCATTTCGGCATTTAGTTGATAGTCACTAACTAAAGTACCGTTAGGTAGATGAAGATATAAGTTAAGAAGGTGTTCTATTTTTTCTAGGGCATCTTCTTTATTTTCAGGAATAACAGTCAGGATAACGTCTTGATCTTCTTCAGTAATATTAGTAGAAACTTTAATGCCCACATCTTTTAAGAACTCTGCAAAATATAAAAGATATTGTTCACATGCTGTTTTAACTTCCGGTGGAAAGTTGAAGCGTTCAGTCAACAACTTATCAAGGGCACTGTTGTGGTTACCAGGTTTACTGGCAAGATAGCCATCAAACCCAGGCTGCATATATAAAATTGGCAGTGCCCAATAGCTATAGTTGGAATCGTGGGCCGAGATCAGCCCCTGGCGAGTACGGTTAAGACATAAATCGATGGGATTGCCTTGCTTTAAGTTGCGATAGAGCAAGCGGGTAAACGTAATGGCCACATCGTCAGGAATGCGCTCGGCCATAGCAATCACCCCAGGAATGCCACGATTGACCAGGGCATTGGCCAGGTTTTGCTCATGCCAACCCAACTCAGAACCTTGGCCCTGGGAATAGACTCCCCGACAGGAGTTGAGAACAGCTAGCTTCACACCATTGTTGGAAAGCAGCCCTGCTAGGTCTTCACCGCTGATGCGTTCGGTGAGTCCTGTCTGGCGGCTGACAAGATAAAGATCGCCACCAGCATTGCCTAAATTACTATGGCCGGCATAGTGCAACACCTGGTATCGACCATGTTCTAACGCCTGGGTCAGTTCACTGCGGTCAGGCTGTTCTAAGACTGTCAGCTGCACGTCCAGTTGCTGTTTTGGCAGCAAGCTATAGTCATCTCCAGAACGCATTGATAAGGGATGCAGCTCATTTTTCAGGTGATTAGCTTCACGGGCCAGTTCTAAACGATCCTGATCGTTGGGTGCAGCAATCACCATCAGGACGCGCAGAGGCTGATCAAAATCAGGCACCGTTGCCACCGGACGGTCATATCCCTGGCGTCGGCCTAGATGGTAACGAGAAAATGTGACATCGGTGCCAGTCCCCAGGGGCCGATCGCCTGCATGTAAGACTTCCCAAGGGAGCTTTTGCAGCTTTTCCCCCTTTAAACCAAGGCGCAGCCGCAGGGGAGAACGGCGATGTTGGGCAATCCCTTGGGCTGTCAACCAGCTATCGCGTAAGGCTTTATCAAAGACGCTGTTATAAAGAGCCTGGCCTAGACTAACGAGGGTTGGTGGCTGACTGCCAGACGAATCATCATCACCGTCTGAAGAAGAATGTACATTTGAACGAAATGCCCAGCGCTGACTCGACTCGCCCTTGAGGATCCCTAGCAACGGATCATGCATCAGGTTAGACGCCTCTGCTAGCCAGCTATCAATGGGCCAGTGAAACTGTTTTTGCGCCAAGGGGACACCTGGCGCAACTTGCTCTGTGCGCACCAGATATCGGTCATTGCCGACTTCTGTAATTGATATGTCAATCTCTTGTAACAACTCCAGTTTTAGTAGCTCGTATTAATTAGCCTTGGTTTGGCGTATAAAAATATTTCTATATTCATGCTTAGGCAGACTGAAACGGCCCACTAACACAGCATAAACCCTTACCAAGGAATTGAAGGTTTTCACGTAACAGTCCGATAGTAAGTAGCTCGGCTGATACCCACTTGCTTACAAATCTCCGTGATAGGCATTTCCCCAGCCTCAGCTAATCGCTTAGCCTCTAACTCCTGACCTTTGGTTACCGTTTTCTTGCGTCCACCTTTGCGACCACACGGGCACGGGCAGCTTTCAACCCTGCTTCGGTACGCTCTTTTAGGTCAATAACAGCATCCTTATCTTCACTGGCATGAGCCAAAAAATCCGAACCATCGACTACGATGGGGCTAACAACTGAACATCAGACACTTTGAAAGCGGCTCTAACTTGGCGGTTGGGGGCCGCTTTCTGCTCTCTATAGCTTATTAAAACCAGTCGGATTGATGGGTGTCATGATCCATAGCAACCCATAGAGTTGATTCAGAATAAGTATTTATATCTACTGATATATTTTGTAGAGAAGTCTTTATTGGTGGCTTGCTGTGACATCCGACCAGAATCCTTCTCAAAGTATCAATATCAGTGGTGGTCAGCTGTCTAACGTTCAAATCGGCGGTCAAGCAGGACGTAATCTGAACATTTCTCAAGCTCAGCAAATTGGGGATGGTGGTGAGGAGAAGCCACTATCATCTGCTGATGTCGTCACCTTACTGGACCAGCTAAAGACACTGATTGAGAGTGCTGATTTGCCAGCTTCAGAAAAGGAAAAAGCCGTTCGCAGCATTGATACCACTAAAGACGAAGTTCAAGCCAACGAGCCGGATAAGGAATTTGCGGCTAAGAATCTGCAGCGAGCGACCAAGGTACTCAAAGAGGCCGGTGAGACGGTCGAAGCTGGAACTAATCTGTGGCAAAAAGTAACACCCATTCTAGAAACGGTCAGCCCTTGGTTGGGGGTTGCGGCGGGCTTTCTAATTTAGGGGCGATCTCATCATGAGTACGCAACCGCCTCAGCAACCGAGTCAAGGCTTGAATATCTCAGGCAGTGTGCTTGAAGGAGTGCAGATCGGTGGCATCGCTGGGCGCGATATGAATCTAACTCAAATTCAAGGAGGTGTTCATGTCACCAATGTGTTTGGTGCGGTTCAAGTAGATCGAGAGTACACCCAGGTAGGTCAGCCTCAGAGTCAACAAGAGTATCGCTGGCGTCAAGTTCTCCTAGATAAGGTCAAACGATTTTGGATTGATGGAGTGCTGGCAAAATCGTTACATACAAAACTCTTCATTGAACTGGGTTTAGAGGACCGCAACGACTTTATTGAAAACCCATTGAGCAAGGTGCAGGAATTTCCTACCGACTCTGGGCAAACCTTTCAAACAGGAACCACAGCAACCGACATTTTTGATGACATTGGAGCAGGACGAACCTTATTAATTTTGGGAGAACCGGGTTCAGGTAAAACGGTAACCCTGCTGAAACTGGCTGAGAGCCTAATTACTCGGGCAGCAGAAAATCTGAGTCAGCCCTTACCGGTGGTAATGAACCTTTCTTCCTGGGCGAAACAGCGGAAGACTATGGCTGAATGGTTGGTTCAAGAACTACATGAAATCTATGGCGCATCGAAATCGTTAGGTAAAACCTGGGTCGCTCAAGAGCAATTAATTTTGCTGTTGGATGGATTGGATGAGGTTGAACCTCAATATCGCAATGACTGTGTAGAGGCCTTAAACCAATTCATCCGAGAACATGGCTTGACTGAGATGGTTGTGTGTAGCCGCATCCAGGACTATGAAAGTTTGACTGAGCGATTGAAGCTGCGTAGTGCCATTTTCGTTCAACCGTTAACCTCGCAGCAGATCGATCAGACCCTAGAACAAGCGGGGGACTCATTATCAGCCTTACGAATAGCGCTCCAAAAAAATGACGAGCTCAGAGCCTTCGCATCGTCGCCACTGATTCTAAGCATTATGAGCCTGGCGTATCAGGACAGCACTATTGAAGCACTCAACCAGACAGGTACTCCTGAAGCCCAACATAAGCAATTATTTGATGCTTACATTGACCGAATGTTTACCCGCCGGGGTACAACCCGAAAGTATTCGAGGGCGCAAACACTCTATTGGTTGACTTGGCTGGCACAGCAAATGGTGCGCGCATCTCAGTCAGTTTTTTTAATTGAACGATTACAGCCGAGTTGGTTGATATCCCGACGCCAAAGAGTGCGCTATCGGATAATAAGCGCTCTAACCTTTGGACTGATTTTCGGGCTAATCATTGGCTTAGCCAGTGGATTACAGGGGGCGATTAATGTATTGGGGAGTGGGCTGCTTTATGGAGTGGCGGGTGGTTTAGTCGTGGGGTTTGGAGGCAACATTGAGCCGGTGGAAACCCTGAAATGGTCCTGGCCCGAAGCAAGGAAAAATCTTCGTAAGTGGCTCATCATTATGGCCACGTTGGGACTAATGTTTGGAGTACCTATCGGCTTTATTGCGGGACTGATTGAGGATCTGGGGCTTGAACTCCGGTATGAATTACTGGCACAACTGCTTGAAGGACTGTTTGGGGGCGTAGTTTCCGGGCTGTTTTTTGGGTTAATGGGTGGGCTTTTGGGATCAATTGCTGGGTTAATTAGCGGATTCAGAGGCCCAGCAATTCAGACCAGTAATGGTGTTAATCAGGGAATATGGAAATCTGTGAGAAATGCTTTGCTGGCAGGACTCAGTGCAGGATTGATCTTTGGATTGATTGCAGGCCTGATTGCGGGGATATTCGGTGGACTCGTTAATAGTCTCAAGTACGGTCTGATATACGCATTGGGTACTGGTCTGGTCGGTGGGGTGATTTTCGGTGGTTCAGCCTGTTTTAGACATTTCATCTTAAGACTGTTGCTTTACCGTCAGAGCAATAGTCCTTGGAACTATGCCAGATTTCTTGACTACGCAGCTGATCGCCTATTCATGCAAAAAGTGGGTGGCGGCTATATCTTCGTACATCGGATGCTGATGGAGCACTTCGCTCAGATGAAATTGGAAAGCGAATCAAAAGCCACGTAGAGATATCCTTTTTAGATTTAGGCCGCTTCTTGTGACCTTATTTTTCTGAAACTATTGATATATAGAGATTTCCTTCTTTAGACGCTAATTCCCGATCCATTTGTGGCCTTCATACCAGAGACGGAAATGCCCCTTGCTCTGCGGGTTCAACCAGTTGCGGGGCAAAAAACACCGCAACCACTCCAGCGAAGTGAGGGCCAAAGGAATCCTGACGTCGTGATTTGGATAGTCGTGCAGAACTCAGAGACTGTAGCCGGTAGAGTTGCGATCGCACAGTCAGCTGTAGGAGCGGTTTCTTCAGTTGATCGACTGGCACCCTATATCTACTGACCCCTTCCTAACTGGGGCTGCTCCTTCCATAGCCGATACAGGCCCAGGGGGAATATTGTGACCCTTACTTTCCATCTGTTGGGGTCAAACCGAAACAAGCGTCAGCAGTTGGGGTCGAGTAGAGCGACGCCACCAATTTTCTAAGAGCGATTGAGGTCCAAACGCTCAAAATATCGTCCATGATGCTAGGTCCACATCCATCAAGGTCAGTGGCTTTAGTTTTTGCTGCCACATCCACGGTGTTTCTACAGCTATGTGTAGGACTAGAATCCGCATGGTGAAGGACTTTCAGTGATGTGTAGGACTTGAAAATTAGTGTGTAAGGCAATGTGTAGGGCTGAAACCTATAGGGTGAAGGACTTTCAGGGATGTGTAGGACTTTTCCTATAGACTAGTATGGCGATCAAAATTAAAAAAGAGCAATGCTAAATGATTGCGGTTTGTCGTCCCCTATAAAAGCTAGATCCTTGAAATAGCTAATATAAAAGGCATTTCAGAACCTAAGCTTACGCTTTGGGGTAGTAGGGGTCGTGGGTTCAAATCCCGCCGCTCCGATTTAATTGGAACCCGCTCATTGAGCGGGTTTTGTCATATCTATCAAGCCTTTTGAGCCTCGCTTTACAGGGTAGGTTCATCAAAATATTGGGTCACTTTTGGTCAGTTTGGGTAGCATTTGGGTATGAGTTGGGTATGAAATATGCCGCAAACGACCCGAAAAAAATCGCCCAAAGGCACCGTCTCGGTTGAGGAGTATCAGGGGCGATTGCGGCTTAGGTGGCGGCACCTAGGTAAGCGCTATGCCCTATCTATCGGGCTTCCAGACTCTAAGGTTAACCGCCAGGTGGCACGGCAAAAAGCGACGATCATTGAGCTGGATATTGCGTCGGGCAACTTTGACCTCACACTGAAAAAGTACAAGCCTCATACCCAAAATAGCGAAGGCCTTTCTGTGGTAAGCCTTTTCGAGCTTTTTATGGAGTATAAGGCGAAGCGGTTATTGCCCAGAAGCTTGGATAAGTACGATGCAACGCTGAAATATCTGGAGCGCTACTTTGAAAACCGGGTTGCAGCTGCCATTGATGAAAAGGCCGCAGAGCAATTTATGGAATGGCTGACGAAGCAAAAGCTATCGCCCATGGTTTGCCGGGAGCGGCTCACCTTGATCCGAGCGGCCTGGGACTGGGGTATTGCCGATGATCATTTAGAGGCAGGACAATCAAATCCTTGGGTGGATATGGTTTTGCGAGTGCGGGTTGAGCCCAAACAGATGCCGAAGCCTTTTACCCGTGAGGAAATGACTGCCATCGTTGAGGGGTTTAAGAAAAGTCGCTATTACAGCTACTACACGGATTATGTGGAGTTTTTGTTTGGCACTGGCTGCCGGACGGCTGAGGCGGTCGGTCTGCGCTGGAAGCATCTGACGGATGATTGCAGTTCTATCTGGATTGGGGAGTCGCTGACCCGTGGGGTGCGGAAAGCGACGAAGACCAATCGGGCGCGGACAATCTCGTCATCTGAAAAGCTGAAGCAGATATTGTTGCGGAGACGGCCTGAGAAGCCTGAGCCGGATGGGTTAGTGTTTAGGTCTGCGAAGGGGGGTGCGATCGATGATCATAATTTTAGGAATCGGGCCTGGACTTCGGTTTTAGCAGAGTCCGGGGTTGATTATCGGAAGCCTTATAATACAAGGCATACGTTTATTTCCCATGCGTTGGATATGGGGATGAATCCGGTGGAGGTGGCTCAGCTAACGGGCCATGATGTCCAGACGTTGTATGAGAATTATGCGGGTAGTGTAAATAGTCGGCCCCGACTGCCAGAGTTTTGAATATCTATCTTTGGATTAGGAAATAAAGCAAGATCTACAAAATGAACATTGGGTAATTGCAGAACTTCATCTTAATGTGCGTGGTAGTTCTGCAAGAAGTATCATATTAGATTAGTAGTATTTTTGATCTATACAATGCAAGCAAATCTTCCATCATTTTTGAATCGTGTAGGCATTATCAGGTCAAACAACCATATTTGGACATAATGTCTGAGTCATTTTAGATTTCTGCTAATCTAGCTTTTTCATCCAAATGACCTGAATTTGAATAAATTAAGAGCTGGTTGATGCCTAAGCGGTAATTGATGGCATTGATAGTCGCGTTATGTGATTAAATCACCGAATACGCTTTCAAATTCTTCTGATGGATAGCCTATTCACCTTGATACATTGACTATTCCCTAAAAACATAGAAATGACTAAATCCATTTCTATAGGAATATCAAACGGCATCAGAATATTGTACTTGGCGAGGCATCTAACCTTTTCTGATGAATATAAACATAGCAGAGAAAGCAATATGCCTAACTTAAAAGCTGCTTATCGTGGAGCAGTACAAGCTCAAGGGGATGACATCAAAAAAAAAGGTGGATATACCCGCTCTTGGGCTCAAGAATTGCCTGTTACAGCTGATGAGGGTATAGCATTTCTTTCTGATATTGAAGGGCAGTGCGATAAGAATCAGAAAAACCAACGTAAATCTGCCTTTGTTAAGGCAAAACGGTTCATCGAAAATGCTAGAAAGGCAGGTGGTGTTTTACCAGAAGCACAACCACATTCATTTCAGCATCGTCAACGTACTGTTAAAAATGCTCGTGTTGATATAGAAATTCGTGATGGGATTACCTTTATCCCCTTTCCAATAAGTAAGAGCAAAGAATGACAACTTTTCTCGAAAGTGTACAACAATTCTTAGACTCCGACGATATCGCTGGAGCCAGAGAGTTTATTGAGACAAAACTCTCTAATCTAAGAAGAATCAGTAATGATATTAGAGAAGTAGCAGCACTGTTTACTTTGGGGTCACAAAGTGCTCTGGAAGTTGGATTAGGGGTATTAGGACGTAAACTTCAGCAAACACAATCAATAGATGACAACATAGCTTGGTTGCTTCTTGCAGCAGTATTATCTCACAATGATATTGATGCTGATAGTCCCTCCAGGATTAGTATCCTTGGGCTTATATCTACCATTAGTAATTGGGACTCTCCCACTTTTGCCTTATTAGCTCCAGCACTAGACTCCTTCTTTAGAGTTAGTCTTACTACTCAAGGTAGCCCTTTAGTGGCTGAACAAACCTTAGACTTTCTGGCTACATGGGGTGATAGTTATGCAACGGCTCCTCGAACAAATGAACAACTTCTCGAATTGCATAACCTTGCACAGAGAGTGGCCAACGAAATAGATGATTCAGAATTAAAAGAGGAGTGGTGTGAAGGCCTAAACTGTTTTTTAGATACTGGACATACTAATATATACGTTGACCAACGCATTTGGTCAGCTGCTAGTGAGTTACTTCGCAATATCTATCCTACTAGAGTCCTCAATAGGGATAATGAATCAAATGACTTCAATCGAACCAGAGCAACAATAGTAAGGTTAATAACTTCTTCTCTTGCTGCAGTTGGCACAATACTTAGTGAGGATGGTCTATCAGTCGCTGTCCATATCGATAATCCTGAAGAGGATAATTTTTGGGCACTTGTCTCTGGTGCAATAGATAAATTAGAACGATTATTTCAAGAAGCGGCAGATTTAGCGTTTAGAAGAGTAACCAGGTTGCCCACCTTTAGACCTGCACAAGCAGTTCCAGGATCATGGACAGTTATACTTCACATTAACCTTAGTGAGAATCAAACGATTTCACTTGCCAATGCCATTTCCTCTCTTGCTTCGTCAGGGATTGAAGGTTTCGATCCAAACTCTCCTTTAGCCGAAAGTTGGATTGATTGTGCATCTAGGCTCCAAAAAGACAATCTGTGCGTAGATATGGCTGTTGCTGCCAATATCCCTGATTTATATATTGCTCCAGCAATTTCTACAGAAGACGTTCCTTCTTTTGAAGAATTTCCTCATCCTAATATAAGAATACTTTCTCGTGATGTGCCCCAGGCTAATAGTCTTGAAAGAGTTCTCGACCTTGCAGCACTCCTACTTGAATATCCTTCTTCTCCATCAATTGTCCGCGAAGAATTTTTAGCAGTAGATGAAATCACTTCCAGGCAATTTGCCTACTATCGCAGAGCAGCTGAGATTTTAGGCCTTTTGGACTGGCGTGGACGCCCAACAGCAGCTTGTTCGGTCCTTATGCGTCTACCGGAAGAATCGCAAATGAGATTTCTTGCCCATCAATTTATCTCATCAAGCATTGGAGCTGCATGGTTAGCTTGGGAAGATGTTCATGACCTTGCAGAAATTCGACCCGAAACAGCAGCTCAGTTCGTGATGGCAGTATCCCCATCCCTGTCAGAAGATACTGCTAGGCGTCGTGCTACTACCTTACAATCTTGGCTTGAGATATTTCTTGAATACTGGTACGGGAGCGAAAAGTGAATAATCAATACCATATTGAACACAGCGATGTCATCAAGTTCCTTAACCAGTTAGATAATGAAAGTATCGATCTGGTAATCACCGATCCACCTTATGAGTCATTAGAAAAACACCGTCGGATAGGTACAACGACACGACTTAAGAAAAGCAAGGCCTCCTCAAATGAATGGTTTAAGATATTTCCAAATTCTCAATTTCCAGAACTTTTCCAAGAATTATATAGAGTACTGCGTAAAAATAGACACTTTTATCTCTTCTGCGACCCTGAAACTATGTTTATAGCAAAACCAGTAGCAGAAGCGGCAGGTTTTCGTTTCTGGAAGCCTTTAGTATGGGATAAGGTTGCAATAGGCATGGGGTATCATTATCGAGCTCGATATGAATTTATCCTTTTCTTCGAGAAAGGAAAACGTAAGCTAGCTGATCTTTCAGTACCTGATATCCTTGAGCACAAGAGGATTAGAGGTGGACATCCAGCAGAGAAACCAGTTGAACTACTTGAAACACTTGTCAGACAGAGTACCTTGCCTAATGAGTTAGTTTGCGATCCGTTTATGGGTTCTGGAAGTGCTGGCATTGCTGCCATTCGGCAAGGACGCCAATTTATAGGTTGTGATTTAGCCATGCAATCTGTAACCTGGACCCAAGAAAGAATTGATATAGAACTGACCCAAAATATGCAAGATTTAAGCGATGACGTAATAACGAATCGCTAAAGTCACAAAACGCAATCGTGTTAATTCCTCCATCATGAACCTTGTTCTTACTGCTTTTCTCGTCAAGAAAGATTTTAGAGCAGACGAATAGAAGTTGTTTTTTCAATATTTACAGCCAACCCACACAACCTTGCCCATAATACTTAGACCACTTGAATTTTCTGATAGATCAATCGCAAAGTTTTTGTAGGTAGGGTTATCACTAAGCATTTGCATCTTGTTGTTAACCCAATATTGCAAACGCTTAATTAAAATTCTATCTTCCAACTTCAACAGATAAATTCCGTGATCAATTGCATCTAAAGCTCTATCAGTGGTGTCGACAAGAATTAAGTCTCCTCTTTTCAAGGTTGGTTCCATACTCTCGTCTTTGACCTGAGTTAGGAGAAGATTTTCAAACGAATTCGGGAACTCAGCCTGTAGCCAACCGGCTTCGAAGGCTAAGGTTTCCTTGTAAATGTATTTCTTTGCAAGTACGTCTGTTGCTGTCTGTCCAGCGGCTAACCACTCCAGGCTGACATCAGCGGCGCGAGCGATCGCAAGTAACACAGGTCGGGTCGGCTCACTATTCCCACTCAGATATTGACGCAGCACCGTATCCGAGAAACCACACTCCCGCGCAAAGCTACGAATGCTTTTGTCCCCCACCACTTTTTTCAACCGACTTGGGAAATCATCAGGCTCATCAACATTCGGCTGCATCTCTTCAGGTAATGGATCGCTCATCAGTAGTTTGCCACCTATATTTCTTATGACGAAACTTATAAGGCTTGACACACGCGTTATAAGTTGTTAGCCTCATCGTTATGTTGATGTAGCCACGTAGATTCTATGCATGTAGAAGACATTAAAGCAGCTTTGCGCAAGCAAGGCTGGACTTTGGCGAGCATAGCCAGAGAACTGGAGGTTGGCCCCTCGGCAGTCTCCCATGCACTCTCACGACAGCGCTCTCGACGGATCGAACGATTTATCGCCAGTAAAGTGGGGCTCGCCCCGCATGAAATTTGGCCTCAACGCTATAAGCGAGGAGTCATCCATCATGGACCAGTTTGTCAACAAACAAGAAGCTACCCAATGTCTAAAGCTTAGCGATAGTAAGCTTAAGCGTTACCGTTCTAAAGGGCTTTTGGTTGAGGGGCTGCACTGGGTGCGTATTAATAGTCGCGTTATCCGTTACAACCTAGAGTTACTGAAAGACTGGGCCATTAATCGTCATGATCCAATCGCCCATCAGCGGGCCATTGAGCGGTATCAGTCCCGGTTATTAAGTAACCAAAGCAGCACGTTCAAAAAGCCATTCAAAACCTCCGCTCGCAGACAAAGCCGGAGTCGAGTCAAACAGCATTAAGGTTTCATCTTTTCATCAAGATGTTGATGAGTTCCCTGCATAACTCATGGGATTAGGTTCCCAATAAAAAACACCCAACCATTTATTGGCTAAGGTGTTTGACTTTCAATCTTTGATTTTTTGAGCTGGGTTAATTTGAGTGTCTGGATGGTTTTGACCGAACCTTCCAGGCCATTAACCTGCTACTAAATTTGTGTTCTTCAACTATAGCAAACTGGATCGAAATGTCCAGTGGAATATAGTGTTAAACCCATGGCCCAGTTCAGCCAACTGCTGTGCACCAGACGCTATGGAGTAACCGCCCAAGGAATTGTGGCGGTATAGCTCTCTCGGCATAAATTGAGCCCTGTAGCAGGTTCAGATAGATGGCCCAGCTCCCTATCCATCAGGAGCTGACCATGGCACAGTACCAATATTCAGGCCGATCGAACCCCTGTCCGATTTGCGATCGCACCAAGGACAAAGACTGCCGCTGGAATGAGGAGGTGGTCTTTTGCCACTCCCACATTGACCAGGATGCACAGGTAAATGGCTATGTCTATCGGGGGGCAACTAACGATGGGCTGTGGGGGCAATACTTTGCAGCTGCGGCTCAGCCTACCAAGCCGGTGCGGCCACGCCGTAAACAGGATTATTTTTACCCTAGTCGGGACGGTCAACCGCTAGTGAAGGTGACTCGGGTGGATCAGGGGACTGGCTCAAAGTACTTTGTGCAGAAGCGTTGGGACGGTCAAGAGTGGGTTAAGAAGCTGACTCCAGAGGTGAAGCAGCAGGTACCGATTTATCGCTATCGGGAAGTGCAGCGTGCGATCTCAGCCGGACAAACCATCTGGATGGTGGAAGGAGAAGGTTGTGCTGATGCGCTCTGGCGTGTAGGCATTCCGGCGACCACTACCCTGGGAGGGTCCAAAAAATATCGCAGTTATGGAAACTATAACGCGGATCTCAAAGATGCGCGTCTGGTGCTGTGTCCTGATCAAGATCAGGTGGGGCTGGTCCATATGGCGGAGATCAATGAGGACTTTCCCCAGGCACAATGGTGCTATGTCTACCCGGATAGTTGGCGCTGGCATAACTTATCCAAGCATGGCGGGCTGGATATTGCCGACTGGATTACGGATGGGGCAACAGCGGAACAGGTTCGGGCAGCGGTAGGGGTGCGGCGACAGCTGAATTCTGACCCACCATCGACAAGCCAATCATTAGATGTGCCAGCACTTCAGGCCCAGATTCGCGACTATCTGGCCCAGGCTCCTTCTGAGCTGGAGCTGTCGGGGCAGGTGGTGCAGTGGCATCGAGAGGTGGGTCTCTCGGCCAAGGATCTGTGGAGTTTGATTAAGCCAATCCAGGCGGAACTGGAGCAGGTGGAGGAAAAGGATGAGCGCATGGCTGAAATCAGCCAGCTGCTGAAGATTGGTGACTATGAGCTACAGCTAGAGGACTATCTCCATGCAGACCTGGCGGAACCGCTGACCCAAATTGCCAACTGGATTGGGGCCACGCCTGCAGCTATGTTGATAACCCTGTTGCCGGTGGCGGCTTCTCTTCTCCAAATAGGAACAGAATTGGAAATTGATGCGGGGATGGGGTTCTATGTGCCGCCGATTCTGTTTACGGGGTTGGTGGCTCCCTCGGGGAGTAAGAAGAGTCCGATCCAGCGACAGATTCTTAAGCCGTTATCACGATTGCAGGAAGAGGCGGATCAGGACTATGACTGGGCGGTTTCGGAATATGAGGTGGACCTGCGGGAGTGGGAGGTGACGAAGAAGGAGGAGCGTTGCGATCGCCCTAGGAAACCAACGCCACGGGAGTATCACACTGCGGATGCTACACGAGAGGCGCTGGCACGGATTCAGTCGCAGCAGCCGACGCGGGGTCTGTTGGTGACGCCGGATGAGTTGGCGGGACTGTTTAAGGGACAGAATCAGTATCGCAATGGGCGGGGCAATGATAAGGAGTCGTTGCTGACGGCCTTTGATGGGTCGGGGTTGAAGGTGGATCGGGCTAGCGGTTTTCGCATCAGTATTCCGCGTACCAGTCTCAGCATTACGGGGACGATACAGCCGGATATTCTGCGGGGGATGATGGGAGACTTTTCTGATGCTAGTGGTCAGTGGGCAAGGTTTTTATGGTGTTTGCTGCCGTTGAAGTCTGCGCCGTTTCCGCGTAGTACGGTGCGATATGACATTTCGGAGCGGCTATATGATGTCTACCGGCAGTTGGCGGAGCTGACGCCCCGGTGCTACGGGCTAACTCCCGAGGCAAAGACTCTATATGCGGACTGGTATGACCAGTTGGATCAGCGGCGGGTGACGGAGACGCATCAGGGTTTACAGGCAGTCTATTCGAAGATGCAGGGGTACACGGGGCGGCTGGCGCTGATCTTGCATTGTCTGAATGCGTCAGTTGATGGCTGTCTACCGGCAGAGGGGGTATCGGCCCAGACGATGACGGCGGCGATTAAGCTGACGCGGTGGTTTATTGGCCAGGTGAAGCTGCTGTATGCGGAGGGGGATACGGTAGACGGGGCATTGGAGCCGGTCTATACGAAGTTGATCCGGTTGTCGCGGGTGCGGGGTTGGCTGCGGGCGAAGGATGTGCGGAATTATGAGCGGAGTTTACGGAAGGCGAGTTCGGATGTGATTCGCTCGCATTTTCGTGAGTTGGAGGCAATGGGGTATGGGAAGACCAGGGGGATGGGGAATCGGTTGCAGTGGCGGGCAACAGTAGATGTAGACGCTAATGAGGAAACGGTAGTCGGAGTGTCTCCTGCTGAAAGCAATGATTCATTTGGGTTTCAGGGAAAGGGTAGACAGGTTGACGGGGTTAAGAGTGTTCCGGATAGAGTGGTAGACAGGTTGACTGCGGTGGAAATGAGTCAGGGGGTCTACTTGTCTACCGAAATGGCTAAAATGATTGGTATGGAAGGAGTTCAGGTGGTAGATCGGGTGTCTACTGAAGGGTTAGGGGTAGATGGGATGTCTACTGAGGAAGGGGCACCCGGTGATGAAGCGTTAGACGGTGAGGAAGGCGAGCAGTGATTGAAGGTAGGAGATATCTCTCGATATGTGGGATCGGGGTTGAAAATGTTGAAGGGATTAAATCAGCTCAGGATTGAGGCTATTGAGGAAGAAGCGGCAATTGTGAAAGGGATTGGGTGGTATGTTACTCAAAAAGTCTCTCTCAGAGATTTAGAGCGAATATCATCATATAGTTAAAGAATCTATGCAATCCATGAGAGAGTAAAGAAACCAACATAAACACTCTCGACTCAGGTCACCACTCGTTTAGTCGTCACCTATTTCAATTGGATTTGACAACATAGTCGAACTAAAAATACAGCTTCAGCAGGCTGAATTAACCACACGGCCTTGGATATGACATGATGTAACCTATCCCACTTTTCACTAAAGCACGACCAGAATGTACCTATTTGGTCATACCGTAATTAGTATCTGTCTCAGTCTCATCAAGAAGGTTGATTAAAGCCCTAGCCTGCTGGAAGGGCTGATCTTGGTAAGCGTGGTCAGCAACAATATACCAATGCCTATGGTCAACTGGCTGGGGTTGAAACAACAGATAGAACAATGAGTCACGCCGCATTGTCCTCCTCAAATCAGATATTGACTCAGAGCAAGTGTACTGTATCGACAATTTAATAGCGTTATTAGTAGATAGGCTGAGTATAGTTAATACTGAAATGAAATCGCTGATCTTGTAGGTCATCGCCTGCATCACCCGCTCCCGAGAGAGGAATGCCATAATCTAACCGGAGCCTCAAATTTTTTGACTCTAGAAGATTAGCCTGCAGCCCTATCCCCACGCTGGCAATAAAATCTGGGTCTAAGGTTTGATTAGGGTTGCCATTATTATTCCAAACCCATCCCGCATCAAAAAATGGAATGAGCTTTAAGTCCAGCCAACTTTGCTCACCATTGATAAATATATTAATTCTATCTTCGACTGAAAGGACTACGCCGTTGTCACCAGCCCGGAAGTTTTCTCGATAACCTCTGACAGATTGCCCACCGCCCATCACAAACTGGTTGATCGGCAGCAGGCTATCAGAAGCCACTTGAGCAACAGCGCGGGCAAACAGGGTATGATTTTCGCTTATTGGCTTTAAGAGCTGCGCCTGACCATTCCAACTGAAAAACTGACCATCTGGAATAGGGGATGGATTATCGGTGGCATCAAATACCCCTATGCCCAGGTTGAACTGAGACCTTAACAAAAATAAGTTATTACGCCCTCGCTGGATATATTCTTGAGCAAATGAAAGGGTCGATGTTTTACTAATACCCGATTCATCTGGCCCAAACCCTACCCTAAATGGCAGGGTCTCACCCACAAAAGTCTTGCCTTCCTCAAAGGTGAAGCCGACTTCTAATGCAAATTCCTGGGCAAGTGTGCGACGTAGGGGATGACGGTAATTAATTGAATAACGTTCAGTCTCCGAGCGGAATCCAAATGATGAGAAATCTCCCTGAACCACATCTTTTTGATCGCGGGCAGCCTGTATGTTGATGCGGCCTAAGCTGCTCCCGATCGGAGGAGACGTATAATCTGCCAGCCAGGATGTAAGTATATCGTCCCCTAAAAAGTCATCATCATCAGAGTCAAAGCTAAAGCTAGGGCTGTCGCCTTCAATGCTATAGCGTCCTCTGGTGGCTAGGGTTGTCCCATTATCAGAATTATATATAGCTCCCCAATCAAATCCCACATCGCCCAGGCTCGGAGGTGCGTAATTATTTAAGGATAGGCTAAGTTCTGAGATGATTTGTTGCACCTCAATGTCCAGTACACTCGCACCTGGAGTAGAAGTATCTTCACCCCAAGTTTTCCGGGGTGCTCGCAAAACTGATAAGGTCAGATCGTTTTCAAAGCGAGGATCCAGCGACAGTAGCCGAACGTAGTCTTCTAAATCCGATATATTAACAGGGCGTTGATCATATGGATCCTCTAAATCTCCGGTAGCAGGTCTAAGATGAGCCCGAATATATTGACCCAGCGGCGTTCTTTCTCCGAGTCCTTCTATTTTTGATTCACCTTCTGACTGATGGGACTCTTCAGCAAATACTTCGCTATTAGCCACGGACATCTCTGTGGATATTTCATCCTCGTAGCGATACTCTGTAGAGCGTTGGCTACTAACTCTGACATCTTGAATGAACCCTTCAATTACATGGATGAATAGGGTGCCATCACTCCGGACATCAACTGCGCCTGCCCTAGAAGTGACATAGCCAGAAGTAAGATATTGCAAAGTAATTTTGTCTTGAATACCTTTGATCTGCTCAGGTAAAACTGTCTGGCCAAGATAAGGTGTCAGAATTGCATCAAGATTAGCTACAAATTCCCTGTCGCGTCTTGTATCTCGCCTTGTGTATAGAGAACGCTGGCTAAAGCAATAGTCTCGAATAAGAATAGTCTCGTAAGGTGTACTAGCTTCACGTGGTTCATCAACCAATTCATCAGACCCGAATGAACCATCTGCCTCGTAACTAATTATCTCATCTGCTGAAATATTTCCAATATCAATCTTTGTTCCCTGACTACAGACGAAACTATTTTCAGATAGGTCAGAGCCTGTGGAATTTTCTTCTAAATCTGTTGAATTAGAATTTTCTTCTAAGGTTAGCTGCCCTAAATCTGTTGAGTTAGAATTTTCTTCCAAGTCTAGCTGACTTAAACTGAACTGACTTACACTTTTATAATCTGTATTACCTGTATAAGTTGCCTCAGTCTCTATATAATCCAGGCTTCCAAAATCCAATTCAGTTATCACCTGATTCTCAAATAGTTCTAGACTCACTGAGTCTGGGGGAAGTAGAAATCTAGCTTCTGTCTGGACGGAGGGCAAATCCTCAGCTTCATTATTATAGGATTGGGCCTTTGCAAGAGAATTACTCGATATTGCCAAAAATAAAGCTAAATACAGTAGTGTGAATCCCCCTTTAAAGGGTTTTGGAGAGTCCTGATAAAATTGTCGAATAGAAAAAGATATTTGCCTATTCATCACATATATGCCTAGAAATGACTTTGCTTTTCAAGAAGTCTGTTACCAAGGGCTCCCTACCAGCGTAAATGCTGACCAGTAGAAAGGATGAGTAAGCTGTGAAATCACTTCACCTCTTTCACTTCGAAGTCTACGTAAGATAGATTCAATGCCCTGAATTTCTGTTTCTGTAAGTGAGCGCGAACTGTCCTCACTCGCCCATCGGGTATCGTTATTACGCAAGAGAGATTGAATAATCACTTCTAGCTCGTTTAAATTTTGTCGGAGCCGTTGCTCATCTAACATAGCCAACTGTGTTTTTCGAACAGCTTCTGCTTTGGTAGCAGATGTGCCTAAATTACGGTAAAACTCCATCATGTAAATCAACGTGCCCAGGTCGCTTACGTACCAGAGACTTGCCAGGGTAGATTTCACTTCAGCCTGAAGCGAGAGACCTGCAAATCCTAGTTCGGCGCTTTCATCCCCCAAAGCCGTTTGGCAAGCACTTAAAATCAGCAAATCTATGGGGGGATTATTCCAACTTAAGGTGTCTACCTGGAGTGGGTTAAGGGGTAGGGTAGAATCCCAGAGTTGGATTTCTGAGTCGCTCGCGTCGCCTGGGTTGAAATTGGCATGGGTCGCCAGATGCACAATTTGGAAAGGATGCTCACGACGGGCGCTACGTAAAGTCTCTAGAGTGACCTGCTCGTTGGATATAACCTTGGTTTGACTGCGCTCGTTACTGGTTGGTGTGCCATTTAGTTGATTTTCATCTCCTACCCAGATGTTGTTGATGAGCTGAAGCTCTAGAGGTACGGCACTGAGCGGTGGGTATGTATCTGAATCGGCAAATTCAGATATTCCCATTGCTAGCACATCTGCCTGCTGTAGGTCATTACGACGCAAATCGAGCGAGCTAAAGTTAGGAATAATACTGATTTTGTACTTTTCAGCCAAAAATTCGTCTGTTTCTGAATCATACAAAGCCGCTAGGGGAATTAACCTTAAACCACTTTCCATTGAAAACAGCAGCGTATCTACCTTGATGCCTTCTTCATCAAGCTTTCTTTCAATAGGCCTAATCAATAGATCATAGAGTTGTTCTGCATATTGCAAATAATCATCTGTGCCTGGTTGCTGAATATCTCTCCAAAGATTTTCAACCCCCAGCACTAGGGCGTCACGGCTGACAGATTGTCCTCTCTCTAAAGACAATCCACCGCCTGTACTATCATTGCCGTCATTGCTACCACCGCTTTCAGATTGACTATCTGGTTGATTGCCGGATTGAGCAGGCTGCGCTTGTTTGGTGCGATCAGCTTGAAATGGGCTGTTCCCTTTTGGTTCTGGTTGAAATAGACGCTCTTGCTCTGGTTCTTCCAGTTCAAACTCAGCAATACTTCGAATTTCTATCGGCAATGCTTGGGAAGTTTCTACCCGAATGAACACCCGATCTCTCCGAGACGATACATAAACAACGGCAGCTTTAATACTGTCTTCTTGTTTCTCCATTTCATGCAGGGCATACCGAAGATTTTTAGAATCTACGATCTCACGGGTAAAGTCGCGCCCAAAATATTGTTCAAACTCTCTGTCTATCTGACTTTCAAGATCTTCCGTACTAAGCTCAGATTCAATCGCTGGTGGGGCCGAAAAGGTGGAAGACGGTGGCGGATCAATCAGGGTCGGCGACGTAGTTGGGACCACATTAGAGTCGATAGCTCCTGTGGAGGTATTGGTACCGGCTGGCAAATTAATCACGCCCTCAGTGGCGTCGTTGCCAAACCCTTCAGTGCGAATATTGCCCAGACTCACTGTGGCCCCGATAGGTGCAGAAACATCAAGTATTCCTCCAGGCCCAGAAAATGAAGAGATGTCAATATTTCCAGTCGAAACATTACCCTCATCAGACTCAATAAAAACCGTACCCCCTCGATCTCTTATCGCAGTCGCAGAAATATTCCCAGTAGAGATATCACCAGCGGTTTCTATTTGAATGACCCCGCCCGTGACACCTTCAGAAAAGGGAGAAGTATCGAGGTTGCCTGTCGAAATATCGCCGTCGGCACTCAGAATAATGTTGCCATCTGCGCCATCGAACCCTGTATTGATATTCCCGACCGAGATGTTGCCTGGTTCAGTCGTATCTTGCTCTGGACTAAAGATGGTAGGGAAAAACTGACTACCTACCGTAGTCGGAACGTTACTGGCGTTCTCCAGAGTATCAAGACCTGCTCTAAGAATCACTGCGTGAGAACTGGTCAGAATGCCAATATCGGGGTCGGTACCTGTTAGCCCAATATCAGGAGAGGTAATTGTGATATTTCCCCCTTGGATGCTACCCAGCGACTCAATTTTTAGAGAAGCCCCCGTATAGTTGCCAAAGATAACGTCGCTATTGGCACTAATAATAGGGTCATAAAGGCTAGAAAAATCACCCGGTGCATCTTCTAAATTAAGAATTGAAAAAGTACCCCCGCTGGTGAAGTGAGCATCGGCTGAGACCGGTTGACCACTGACTAAGCGCAGGTCGCCACCGCTGCCAAGACTAGTCTCTGGATGGGTCAGTGCCAAAATATCTACGCGCTGATTGCCTTGTAGATGTAATTCTTCTCCTGACAATAAGGTGAGAGGTTGGGTGGTCGTATCGCGGAGCTGTAAGTTAGCATCCGCAGAGAGCTGAAGATCTTGCGTTGACTGAAAATCGCTACCCACAGCAGTCAGATTATTCGCTGCCGTTAAACTGACGGTGCCGCCCTCTACCTGTTGAGCGTAGATATCTCCAGGTGAAATTTGAAACTCGCTACCGCGAATCTGCGCCGTTTGGTTGTTGGAAGCTGCGATCGGTGCATTAGCCTGGGTTGGGGCACTGGTCAGCAGTTGTGGCAACGAGAGCACTGGCAGCACCCAATCTTGGGGGAGCGAGTCTAGCTGCTCGGGTAGTTCAATCTCAAGCTGCAGCATGCTTCCCGGTTGCCCAATGCGAATTGCTCGATTCCCCGGAACCGAAGTTATGGTCAGCTCACCCGCTGGAGCTGATAATGTGCCTGGGCTGGCAACCGTGCCGCCAATCAGGGCTAAGTCATACCCCGTTTGAGTGGATAAATCAGCCAGATTGAGAATGGCACCGGGCTGATCGACTGTGAAAATAAAGCCATCGGGAGCGCCCATTAGCGCCGAGTAGTCATGATTACCTATGGCCCCAAACCAGTCGTCCCCAAATCGAATGCCATCGGCGGTTGTCGCAACAAAATCCGCTGGCAGATTCAGCGTGGCGTGAGGGCCAAAGGTGATCCCAGATGGGTTCATAAAAAATAAATTAGACGAGCCACCGCTAACTTGTAGCACCCCGTCAATGAAGGAGGCTTCTCCACCGCCCACACGTACTAATATGTTATGGATTTGCGGGTTAGATAGAAAGTTGGCTATTTGCGCTTGAGTCAGCCCAAATTCTTGAAAACTATGGAATAGGTTACCTTGATCACCAGATAACTGCCCCCCGCTGATATCAAACTGATGACCATCAATGGTAACAATTGTGCCAACTTCGTCATTCGCAGGCACAGGGTTAGCGCTGGAAGGGGACGCAAATGTTAACGGAAAAACGGAGAACAGTAATACATTAGTAATAATCCATTTAATGATTTCTATTCTTCCCATCACTAGCAGACGTATCTTTAATGGCGTCACAAGCATTGCTGAATCGAGAAAACAGGTGTATGTGGTTAGAAGGAAGAAATCTAGATAGAATCCTGAGCTCTTCAACAGGATGCGCCATGGATTATCCAGTTTCGTATTACCGGTACTACTTTATTACGCTTAAGAAAAGAAATCGGCAAAATTACGTAAATTTTTATAGAATTACGTACGACGTCAGAGAACATCGTACTCTAAATTTTACTGAGGCTTAAAATAATAAGTCATTTGTGTTACATATGTGTAGCTCCAATAAGGAGGATGTTTGAGAAGTCCAATCATGCCTAGAAAACCGTAAAAGTTCCTTTTCAAACACTTTTTTTTTCAAACACCTTTATTAGAAGGGATGACTCAAGAACGTGGTGTCATCTCTTGGATTCTATAGAGATTCTTAAGTCGCTATTGCTCAAACACGAAACAATAAAATGGGGCAAAATATCTCTCGCCAACTATTGAAGCGTCTGATGTGGGGTATCGGGGTTGTACCTCTGATGATGGCGGATCTCTCGATTGCGATCGCGTCCAGCCAAATCCCTACGCCGAGACAACAACTTGCACAGTCCAATCCGAAATCGGTTGAAACCTGTCCGTCAGTGCAAGGGAGTTTGGATGCTCAAGCGTTTCGGCAGATAATCCAGCAGCTCACTGAGAATATCGATCAGTGTTCTGATGCTGAGCTTGATATCCTGCTGACGGATTTACAGCAGGCGATTGGCGCGCCGACAACAGAGGCGACCGCACTGGCCCAAATCACAGCTCTGCACAGCCTAAGCTGGCTGGTCAGTCAGGTGGATGCCCCCATCGTAGAAGAAGCTGAATTATTAACCTGGCTGCTTAAAATTGAGCCGTTACTAGCTGAAACTAGCCAGTTCTGGCAGGTCAAGTCAGCCGCCGTCACCCTATTTGAGGCTATAGCTATCCGTACTTTAGAAGTTGAGGGCTTGGATAGTGAAGGCATCAGCAATGCAGGGGGACTGACCAATGAAATCACCCGTATTTTCAGAGATTCAATTGCTTTAAACGCCCTCCAAATTGAGGATGCAGAGGCATTTCGTGAGCAGCTTAGTACATCTGACAATAGCCCCGAAAATGCTCAATCGGCCAGGGGCGCTGCCCAGTACCGGGCTCAGGTAGCTCACCACTTGGCAACACTGCGTATGATTAAGGCGGTTGGTCAAGAGCTACAGCAACAGATGGTTCGGGAAGTGGCTTTGCAAGTGCAGCTTATGCAGGAAGGCAAGCCTGTGCCTGAGTCTCCTTTTATAGAGCTCAGACAGTTCCTGGCCGCTGAAACGGCTGATCTTCTGAAAAAGCAGCTGGTTGAGATGCCTGAGGTTGAAGATGCTAACTCTGTGGCCGCAGCACTGTTAGTCGATATCAAAGTTGCCACAGTGGAAACATTAGCTGCTGTTGTTTTCCCTGATGATCCCAGCGAGGATGCCATGGCTTGCCCGCTGGGTGACTTTGAAGATTTAGACAAAGATCTTGACATCGAGACAATTCCCCCACTTTGTCTTTTAAACAAGCTGGCTGCTAAGGCCAGTGAATCAAATCAGGTGCGGGCGGCTGCGATCGCATCTTTAGAACAGCTCGGTAGCCTAAAGGAGCCGTTTCATAGCTTTGTTGTTGACAATCTATACAGCTTTGCTCAATTCGAGCCAACGGCTGATCAATCCGATCAAGCCCCTGATGACTCAACCCAGGCAGCTGAAAGAATTTTTGGTATTGATATTGCCAGCCGCATTGAAGGCCAACGGACATCGCAGCGCCAGCAAGTTCCCGCGAGACCTATTCTGGGCGCTATAACCCCCACTGAGCCCAACCTCGACGGGGCGCTTGCCCAGCGGACCGATGTCCAGACTCTATCTAGATTGTTGAGACCGGGTTTCGAGCAAAATAGCAACAATGAACTTAGGCAAACCGCTGAAACCGCCTTCAGGCAAATTTATGAAAATGATGTAGACAAGCTGGTGCAAGCTGCAAATTGGGCCATTAGGGAAAACGATCAGAGAACTCAGCTAGCTGCAGTGAAAGCCGCCGGAGGCATCAACTATCGGCGAATAGAGGCGATCCCGTCAGGCAATGAAGGTGTTAAGGATCCGCCAAAATCTCTCAAGGCCCTATCTATTTTCTTAGCCAAAAGTCTGGAATCTAACGAAGCCGACATTCGGCGGCGGGCTGCTTACGCTCTGGGGCAAATGGCAGCTTATTGGTCACCTGTATTTCAAGAAAGCTTTGATTCAAAGCTTCACAATGGCAATATCAGCGTATTAGAAGCCCTGCTGCTGGGGTTGAATGATAATAATGCTAAAGACGAAGCCACCGAAAATGTCATAGCATCCGTTGCCTTTGCCCTCAGTCGCTATGGCATCGCCCTTGATCAGACCCAAAAGCGGACCGAATTAATCCAGATAACCACGGGCAAATCTGGATTAGCTCAACCTGGCTCTGGTGACTTAGATACCCTGAAGGCGTGCCTCATGGCCACGATGGCCCCGGTTGAGGATGACCTCAACGGCTTTAATATCGCCAAAAGGCTGATAGAGTTTAACATCACCACAGACGAACAAACAGCCCAGGCCATTAAAAACGAATGGCTTGCCACCAGTCGGCGATTAGATCCGACAAAAGACGATCATAAAGAGAACAGCGCAGTCCCCTGCACCCTCCAAATTATTGAAACCAGGGTTCCTGAAAATCTAGATAGACTGCCCGACACAGATCGAACCTCGGTAGCAGCCGCCTTTACCCTCGGGCAAATCGGCATCAGCGATGGCGAAAAATCTGCCAGTTCAGAAGAACAGCAAACGATCAAGGATCTACTCTGGATTTTGCAGGTTCGGGATGTGCTAGCAACTAACACTGTCTCCAATCGCTACGCCCCAGACAGCGTACGAGATAGTATCGCCAACTATACCTTTGGCCAAATTAACCACAGAGAGCACGAGCTGATCATCAATTGCCTGCTCCGACCCGTTTCGTTCCCCGGTGATTTAGATATTGAAGCATCAGATAACGATGAACAGGTCTTCTCCAGCAATGTTTGTGAAGATACGATTTACTTACACAACCCCTTTACCCGCGCCGTAGTTATCGAAGCATTTGACCAAATTGGCCTAAAAGCAGACTCACTACGGGCGTTTGTCCGACGTACCAGGCGATTACTGGCTCAAGATGAAGATGAAAGTAATCGGGTGCAAGCAGCTGTGGCCAGGGTCATCCAAAGAAGTAACGATCGGGCCGATGAAGATCTACAAACTCTGCTAGAAAATCTACAGGCAAACCTACAGGAACTCGATGAAAAAGAAGCACAGGGCGGTGCCCAGGAACTTGAGGTTGGCTTTAGTCAAGCATTAATGGATCAAAGCCTCTTTTTCCTTAACAGACTTAATAACCTTGAGAATAATCCTGCTGGGGATGTCCTATTTGATGCAGCTCAAGACCTCACTCACGTTCGCCGTTTGCTATCGCTCCCCTACAACTCACTCCTGGCCTGTGCGGGGGCAAATTACGGTCTAGAAAGTATCGGCATCAATGACGATTTCACAGTTAAAGAGCGCTTGGAGCAGATATACGTTTTTCCCAAGCCCTATGCCCATATTTGTGCCTCAAACCGCTGGTCAGTTTCCAATTTAGAGAACTCCGGGCCGAGGCCCCCCGTCGTTGAAGAACCCGCTCTAGTTGAGCAGCTAGTTTTGATGAAAAGTGGAGCCATTGCTGCCCTGGGGCAGATTGACCCTAATTACAAAAGGTTATCCGAGGTTGTTAATTGTTTAGCTTCCTTAGCACAGGATAGAGGTAGCCTGATCCCAACCAATAACTGTCCAATCAATTTGGAAAAAGAGGGCAGTGCCAATGAGCTGCGTAATCGAGCTGAGGATTGGTGCCTCACGCCGTTCCAACTAGAAGAATTTCGTAAGCATGAATATTATTCGACCTATCAAGCTTTTGATTCTCTCGAATATGGGCTGACCTCATCCGAGCGTTTGGGAGATCGCCTTACCGAACCAGGTTGCCCGGAAGAAGCCCTAATTAAAGAAGAGCGGCTCCCTGAGCGATTGCCCGATGAAGAGCAATTCCCTGCTCAATACCAGGCAGAAGGTTGGGGCTTGAGCACCACCAACGCTGCTGAATATCTATATCTGCGGCAAGAGTTACGCAGGCCAGCCATGGAAGCACTGGGTCAGATTGCTCTGAGGGAGTCAGGGAATGATGCGCTTAATGCTCTCATTGAGCTTACCCCACCTAAGCGAGATAATACGCTTGAGAGCAGCCAGGATGAAAGCAGCCGGGATGAAGGTAGACAGCAAGACCCCAGACTTTTGCAGATAGATTTGCTTGCCTCGGTTGCCTTTGCCCTGCAATCCTCAGATCTATCTAATGGCTACAGTCAGCAGCAGCTAGCCAACAAAATAACGCCTATTGTGAATTTTCTGGTGGGGTTAATTAATCCAAAGTTAGAGAATCTAGACGATATTAAGGTAAGCGATGCTGCGGTTTATGCGCTGGCCAGGATAGAGCCATCTGCCTTTGCCAGTAGAGCAGACCTCGTCACTATTCTCGGAATCACATCAGAAAATCCAAGTAGCCCCGCCGCTGTTTGTCTCAGCCAAAGTCAGAAAAATAAGCCTGCCTCAGACGAGGATGAGGAAAACGAAACTAGAACACCGCCAGAAAATGCTTTCCTCCGGCGAGAAAATCTCTGTTTAGGTCTAGTTAACGTCCTTAGCGGTATCTCAAACTATCAGCCAAGAACTCGCGCATCGGTCGATACGTTCCTTGCTAAGCTTGCCAAAGATCCAGAAAGCGCCGTAATTCAGTCCAACGCAATTCAGGCAATTGGTGAACTTAATCGCGATGTATCTGGTAACTATAGACTTTTGTCCGAGCGTCTCGGGAATGATGAACCTCGCGTTATCTATCAGGTCATCCAGGCTTTTCTGAATGCAGACCCTAATGAAGGTGGCCAAGTTTTGGGTAATGCTTTAGATCTAAGAGACGGAGATTTTGCCTGGCAAGCAGCCCATGCGATCCGGCTGCTGGGTCAAGTCACTTTCTATGGCATAGAAGCCGCCGAAGAGTCCGGCCTTTCTAGTAACGATCCCGACTATGCCCTGTATTTATCCTGGCAGACAGCCTTAACCTCGCCTGACCTAACCTTAAGACTGGTAGACCGACTTAATGATGAAGTCAGCATCCCTGGACCTACTGACAAGAGCATAAAGCTAATCAATCAGATAATTTACGCCCTGGGTGAACTACGAACTCGTGATAGTGCCATACAAACCCTGGAAAGACTCTTGAACAATCGCAATACGGATCCCTCAACACGGGCTGCCGCTGCCTACGCCCTGGGCAAAATTGGCAACGAACATTCTGACATTGGCAGGGATGTCCTCCCCTCACTGCATAGAATTGCAGTAGATGAAAATGGTGCAGAGTCCATCGAGTTACAGGCCACAGCTGCCTACTCGATCTCCCAAATTGGCAGAAACGCTTACCAAAATCTGGCAGGAATTGATCCCACAGAGGTACTAGACGCCCTGCTAACCACTTACCACAATGCTAAGACCGAAGGCTCTGACACACTCAGAGCAATTTTGCTCTATGCAATGGGTGGCATCGGGTTTGAGGATAACCGCATTCTTGAAGCATTCGCAGAAAGCCTAGATCCTAATCAGCCCTCTAATATTCGGGTAATCGCGGCCACCTATGCTAATCGTTTATTCAATCAAGAACTAGCCTGTGAACCTGGCGAGTTCCAACTGGGCAGTGTTGACAACTATGATTGCACTCTACCAAGGTGGAACGAAAATCTAACGAACGCTTTGATCAGTGCAGCAACAAGCGATAGGGATGTCACCGTAAGACGCAATGCCGCCATCTCGCTAGGAAATCGAGTTAATTTCGTCTCAACCGAATCAAATCAATACTACCAGGATAGAATTCTAGAAAACCTGGCCGAAGTTTTTTGGAATGAACGGGAATACCCGTCAGTGCGGACAGCAGCAGGTGCCTCAATTAAAACACTTTCGAGCGGTAATAAACTGACAGTCGCTTTTGAAGCAACACTTGAGGATCTTGAACTTGTAGAACAACTGAGAGCGGGTTTGAGATCTCCTGAACTGAGAAGTCCCGATCAAGCTTTATTTTCCATTAGGAGCTCTACTTTGATTAATGCACTGGATGCAAATTTACGAGCAGAAATTCTACTAATCATATTAGATGAAATTCGCACTGGAGTACGTAATATTCCAGTAGGTACAGGAACTGTTGCAATCAGTAGTAAACCTTTCTATTGCAAAATTCGTGGCACTGGTCGTTTACCTAGATGCAGATAATTTCAGGATTATTCAGAGGAAAAACGCAGGATGCCTATCAATCATAAAAAAGATTACAGAAAACATGTCTTTGAAAAAGGTCAGGACATGTCTCAGTATAAATTTGACAAGTTCGAAAACGCAGACTTGCGTGGGGTTGACTTAAGTGGGCAGGACCTAAGTGGATTCAACTTCTCACATGCAAATATTGGAGGCACAAAATTTGTTCGTGCTAATCTGAAGGAGGCAAATTTCACTTCGGCCTACTGGCAGCTATCTGATAAATGGAAGAATATCAGTAGAGTCATATTTTTCTCATTATCTTTCTTTTCTGGATTGATCTTATGCTACTCAGTCTCTTTGATGCTAGTAGTTCTTGATCCGCCTGTTGAACAAATAAGGGAGAATGGTGGTGAACTCTTTGAGAACTTCAAGCGATTTCCCTTAGAAGTTAGCGCCCCTTTTGCAATCGCTTTATGCTTATCGATTGGAATAGAGCGTTCCATGGGAATAGATATATTCTTTATTCTAATCATAGCAATTACAACAGTTTTTGCTATCTTGATAATGTCATTATTTGATGGAATATCTGCTGCTGCATCTTCATCATGCTTGATATCATTCTTAGGAACAACTACTAGTTTGTTCATAAGGGCTCAAGCTGTGTCTTTAAGGATAGCAGCTGAAGATATCCATCCTCAACTTGTTAAGGCAATTGACTGGTTTCTTTGCTTTGTAGGGATTATGCTCGGCGCATCTTCAAGCGTTGAATCACCTGCACTAGGTGGCCTACAAATCCTCCCAATTGTGCTATCTATTTTCGTGAGCCTTAGAGGAGGCAAGATAGGTTATAAATCTGAGAAAGGTGATTTAAAGTACTCTATTTTTCATCAAAATTCTATCAAATTATTAATAAGGAAAAACTTGACTGCTTTTACTTATGCAAATCTAGAGGATACAAATTTCAGCAATGCTAAACTTAGGGAACAATATATTGATGCTAGAGAAGCAAACATTAAAGGCTCAACATTGCTAAATTTACTTGGTCGTAATGACAAGGAAATTACTGAAGGCGTAGAAGAAAAATTATATATGTCGGAGCCTAATGGAGTAAGTTTTACCACTCAAATGTTGTTGACAATTGTAAGGAATATGTCTGAAAATTCTGGCTTCACTCAAAATTTTAATGCGCCTGTAGGTAGCGTTGCCGGCATTAACAAAGGCAATATGATTACCTACTTTGGTTCTCAATCCGCAAATGAAATAGTTGAGATAGTTGAGAAGCTAGGGAAAATTGCTTCTGACTCATTCCCGTCTGAGCAACGTGAAGATGTTCAGATGCAGCTTGAAGGGTTAGCGTCTGACACACAGCAGCCTGAGAAACCTAGTCCATCCAGATTAAAAAGGCGTATAGTTGCTTTGTTCAAGATACTAGTTGCTGTAGGAGTCGGTGTTGCTGGCACAGCTGACTTTGCTAACAACGTGCTCGATCTATCTGATAAATTACAAGTCTCTAGAACCGAAATCCAAACCCAACTACAAGAAGTTAAGCAGTTTTATCCTGAGTTTAAGTGGCAACCTCTCGCCATCCCTGAAAGCAGAAATTAGAGTGAAGCAATATTTTGAGCGTATTCATGAGCTAATTCAGCGATGGATGCCATCAATTTATGACAAAGAAGAGACATTATTGAGCAACTACTGACCGAGTATAAAGCCGTTCCCTATTCCTAAAGCTCGGTCAAAAAAGAAACTGCCTTCAATTGACGGTGAGATCGCTACTTGATCGTGATCTTAGGTGGGAAAGGTTACCGCTATGAGCATAGCTGCACAGTCAACATTGACATCATCGACGACAAAATCTGGATACAGCGAGACGGCACTGAAGACGACTTTGCCATAGATTTAGAAAATGCAGGCATCCCCAAGGAGCATATCTTCTTAAGCTTTAAGCCACCCGAGCTACGTCCAACTACTGACTACGCAACCTGCACAACTCATTATTAATTAGCTCCTGGCCAGACTGAGGCAGAGCATCTCCTATCGAATGCTGATCCAACCAAGACAGTAGGTCTGAAAACGCTCTGAAGGCTATGAACGATAGCTTTGCTGATTTTATATTCGAACCGTGCAAGAGCTGTTAGACCACAAGGATATGGAAACTACGATGATCTGATCTACACCCATATGCTTTATCGGGATAGACGTGATGTACTACGGAGTCCATGGGATGCGTAAATGGAGGAATAACCTCACAAAATTCTGGCTACTCTCGTGGTGGATCAAATAACCGTCAATAACCCCATAGAGCAGCTAACGCTTTAACCTTTTCTGCATAGTTTCCAGCTTCCTCAAATCTGCCGCTCGCTTCCGCCGCTGATATCGCTTCTTCGCCAGTCCATTCACCACCTTCATAGCCTTCGGATGCTCCACTAGATAAAGGTAGGCCGCCTCAAACCAGACCTCCTTCGTCACCTTCTCATCCAGACAAAGATGGCGTAACGACTTATCAATATGTTCTTCCAACCGCGTCGTAGTACGTACCAATTGCGGTAAGTCCGTCTCATCATGCTGTGTAGACATATTGACGTCAACACCTGTAGACACACCAGCGTCAGTATATCCTGGGGATTCGTGTGCGATCGCAACCGGTTGACCAGACTTCACAACCACTGGATTCGGCTCCAGCTCATCCGTTCGAGGAGGCACACTAGGCCGCTTCCGCTGCATCAACCGTTTCAGAGCATCCTCATTCATCACCTATGCCTGCCTCAATAACTCAATAATCTGGTGCAGCGGATATTCCAGGTCAGCATGGCCCATCTCCGACAGCAACCGCCCTAATCGAATCGCCTGCTTGTATCGCTCACTTTCCAAAATCGAAGTTAAGACTGGGATATGACCGGCTACCTGCCGCATGGCTGAGATCGCCTCCCGACTATCCGTCGCTTGAGATCGGCCAAACCACTTATCCCGAAACGGTAGCACCCCCAACACCTGCCCCCTAAAGGCCCGGATCGCCCTCAACTCCTCTAGCAGGTCCAGGCTGAGCAACAGCGAATTTACCCCCTTCGTGGAAGCCTCCGCTGGTATCAACACCAGGTCAGATGCCCCCACCACCGACAGACAAATCTGCGTGCGCTGGGGTGGTGAATCAATCACGCAATAGTCAAACAATGCTGCCACCGTTTCCAGGCAATACCGCAAGGCCAGGGCTCCCATGCCACTGGTAGCCAGATACTCCTGCACTTTGTGCAATCCCTCATCAGCCGGTATCAAGTACAGATTCTCGTAAGTCAGCGGATAAATCCCATCCGCCATTTCCACCTGCCGCTTCAAAACCTCCAGCAGCGTAGGCGCATCCGGCTGCACCTCATGGCCCAGATAAAACGTCAGATTCGCCTGGGGGTCAGCATCCACCATCAGCACCCGATAGTGCTGATGCGCCAGCAATCGGCCCAACAGCAACGCACTTGATGTCTTTCCCTGTCCCCCCGATAGAGACAGACAGCTCAATGTCTTCATAGCACTTGCTTCCAGTGCGTTTTTTCAAAGCTGTCTCAACTACTGAATGTTTTGACCGAGGCGGGAACAGACATGCAGACATTAAAGCCTTTGCACTATAAGACGTCAATACGTTCTGACGTCAACACTTAAATCATTTCTGCTTTTACACTTTCGAAATCTAGCTAACTTCTACAGGGTTAGTACCACAAATTTTGGCTATTTCTGAGGTTTAAACCCATTAGCAAGCTGGATTTTAGATAGTCAGGATAACTATACAAAGATTGACTTTTGTAGTAAGCGTAACAATCTACCTGCTGACACTATTTAGTGATTAATTTTTCGCAATCTGTTGTGGTTATTTTTTGATTTTAGATATATAAGCAGCTCGATATAAATGGCCATTTTCATTAAGGGCTCAATATCGTGATTAATATCCCAAAAAGTTAAGGATTAAGGTCCTAAACTCATTTTTTGCCTAGCCTGAAAGACAAGATTTATCGATTTATATGTCTGTATCTATAGGCGTTGACAGTCAGTTTTCAATTGCTATATTGAATAAATCCTGTGGATGAATGATATTTTCAATCGCTCTTTTAAATTTCTGTAAATCGCTTCACACTGATCTGATTTTAGGAGGTCTAAATGATCAGTCATGCCCAGAAAAAATGGCCTAATAAATCAAATAAGCTAACCCGATTTATCAATTGGGTTTCTAACAGAAACCGGCAGCCTCCGATTGTGCTTTTGGCAGCAATGTCTGTCAGCTTTCTCTGGGTAGATGCGCTCCTGCATAGTCTGATGTGGCTGCCGACATTCACCGTCGTTTTGGGCAGCAGTTTCACCTGGCGTAGGACATTTACCCACCGATATCCCCTGGCTAGACAGCATATCCGGCGTCGGAATTTTCGTGCCAGAGTCCTGCTGGCAATGGGGCTGGGACTATTGATATCCATGACCTTGATGGCCCATCCGGCCCAGGCTCAGTTCTTTGGTGATGCTGAGAGCTGGATGCAGACCAACTTCGGGGCTGACACGGGCGACGCCATTCCGCTGGTCTTTAACGTACTGCGAGGCCTATTTCTACTGTATGTGGGGATTTCGCTAGTACGGGTGATCAACTCCGCCCGTCAAGATGAGGATTGGGTGCGAGCCGTTGCTTAGAAACTGAATCTTGTTTTAGGTTCAGAGGATTAAGCGCAAGGTAAACAATTACCTTGACAACTGAATGGCCATGTAGGTGAAAGTCCTACCCTGCAGGTGCAGCAGTGAAAGCACTTCCCCCACCTGGGCGACTGGCTCTCAATCGGGTGAAGCGGGGATGAACGGCAGACTTCCGAGAACCGTACTCGGCAACCTGTCTAGCAAGAATCTATGGGTAGCGAAAGCAAAGATGCGGTTAACCATCGTCACGTCTAGTGGGCTACGACGGTTATTAGCCCAAGCCAAAATGGCAAGGATAGGAGCTGGCGATTCCAGTCTCGACCAGCCTGCACTTCCCTTAAACCCGGTGGAGTAGCATCACCCTACGGATTCAACCAATGGTTATTCGGAACGGTTTAATCCGCTTATGTGCTCTTTGTAAGACACTTTCTTAAGACGTTCTCTTAAGACGCTCTCTTAGCAAAGTAGGCAGCCAAGCTGGATGCCATAAGCGGAAAGGATTGTATCAGAAGCAAAGGCCTGGGGTAATGCCCAGGATACGCCGACAGATACACGATGGATTGATGGTAATGAATCAAGTCGCAGTGAACATGTCCAAAACTGAGCTTAACACTACAGTGGAATGGAAGGCATTGCCCTGGCGCACGCTAGAGGCCAAGGTCTTTAAGCTGCAAACGAGAATTTACCGTGCTGAACAAACGGGGGATACCCAAGCAGTACACCAATTGCAAAAGACCCTGATTCACTCATGGGCGGCAAAATGTCTCGCCGTACGTAAGGTTACTCAGGATAATCGAGGTAAGCAAACCGCTGGCATTGATGGTGTCAAATCCCTCAAGCCAAACGAACGCTTACAGTTGGCGCAACAACTCGCTCTCTCGGATAAATCTATGCCTGTCCGACAGGTGTTGATTCCAAAACCGGGAAAATCAGAGAAACGTGCCCTCGGTATTCCAACGATCCACGAACGAGCGCGGCAGGCTCTGGTCAAACTGGCCTTAGAACCTCAGTGGGAGGCAAAATTTGAGCCTCATTCTTACGGGTTTCGGCCAGGTCGTTCTGCTCACGATGCGCTTAAAGCCGTGCAGCACTCGATAAAGCAAAAAGCCAAGTATGTGCTCGATGCTGATATCTCCAAATGCTTCGACCAAATTGACCACACCAAACTGTTGGATAAACTCAACACGTTTCCATCCCTTAGACGTCAGATTCGAGCCTGGCTCAAAGCAGGCGTCATTACGGGCAATACCTGGTTCCCCTCGGAGCAGGGTACACCCCAAGGAGGCGTCATTTCTCCTTTATTGGCTAACATTGCCTTACACGGGATGGAAGAGACGATTCAACAGGCATTCCCACGACGTTACTTCAGAACAGAAGGCAAACGCTGGGATGTTCGCCCGCCCAAACTGGTTCGATTTGCAGATGACTTTGTAATTCTGCATGAAGACCTGAGTGTCATTCAGGGGTGCCAACAGCAAATCTCTACTTGGCTAAACGACTTGGGGTTAACGCTCCATCCGACTAAGACCCTCATCTCTCATACCCTAGTTCCGGTTGAGGGGACTGTCGGCTTTGATTTTCTGGGATATCATTTCCAGCAACATTCAGTCGGAAAACATCGTACTAGCCATGTGACGATCGGCAATCCCAATGGAAACCAACAGGTAAAACCCTTGGGGTATCGGCTCTTTGTCACACCCAGTAAAGAGAGTCTGAAACGGCACATGGCCCGGATCAAAACGGTCATCCAGCAACATAGTCATTCACCCCAGGATGCTCTCATTCGGGTGTTGAATCCTATCATTCGTGGATGGGCGAAATACTTCGGCTATTTCAATGCGAGATCCCAGCTTACGAAGGCTGATTATCAGCTTTATCTCAAGCTTAAGGCCTGGGCAACGGCCCGCTGTACTGGCCGAGGAGCCACTAAGATTGCTGAAAAGTATTGGCATTTTCAAGAGTTAGGTCGTTGGCAGTTTTCAACGGATACTGTTGTTCTTACAAAACACATTCAGCACCGTACAGCTGTCTACACGCCTTTGAATAGTCAACGGTCTCCCTTTGATGGAGACTGGACGTACTGGGCCAAACGCATGGGTCACTATCCGGGTGTTTCATTCCGGGTAGCCACACTGCTTAAACGACAGAAGGGCAAATGCACCCGCTGTCACCTGACATTCACCACCGAAGACCGCATCGAAGTGGATCATATCCTACCCAGAGTTCTGGGTGGCGCAGACACATTCGATAATCTACAGCTGTTACATGGGCATTGTCATGATGCCAAAACAGCCACAGATGGGTCACTTCAGCTTGCTACGTAATTGGCCTTATCCAAACCCTGGTGTTCATTTGGATGAGGTTTAGCAGTCAATCTATTGAGGAGCCGGATGAGGTGAAAGTCTCACGTCCGGTTTTGGTGCGACGTGAAAGTCGTGCGTTCAGCGCCACTGGCGCATTTTGATTAGGAAGCCGTCTTCCCCAGGGGAGCCTTCCTCCCTGTCCCTACGTAAAAGAGTCACTGACTCCGCTTACGCCAGGAGTAAGTAATGAAACTAGCGGAAAGCAAAGCACGAAAGCTCACGATATTGGCAGCCCAAGTTGATATGGAGAGCAAAGGGAAGACTGAAACGGGTTAACGCAAGTGAATCATCATAAGTCTCGTGAGGCGTGAAAGGTGAAATCAGGCTGATACACCTTAACCAAACTGGTAAGTGGGTAGGCAATGAGTCTCAGAACGCTCAAAGCGAAAGGACAATAATCCCACCGGGGTATAGATGGAACCTAATTCAGTCGCAGATCAAACGCACGGAACACGGTAAGCCCTATAGGTTCTCTGGCAAAGGTCGATAACCAGAGTAGGTCAACCGCAAGGACGACACAACTACCTAGAGGGTAAGGGAAATTGGAAAAAGCGAACGCTCCTGGTAATGCGGGAGATACGGGTTCAAAAATTTGCCCGATACCGAAAAGGTAGCTGACTTCCAACAGGTCTTCAACGATAAATCAACGTGAAGAAATCTAACCAACGTGAAAGATAGAGTCAAAATAGACATCGGAACGGTGGGCCGTCTTCAAGTATGGGCTTCCATCAACTGGAAACGCGTCAAGAAGAAGGTACGAAATCTAAGGCAGCGAATTTATCGTGCGACTCAGGAACATCAATGGAATCGGGTGAGAAGCCTGATGAAGTTGATGCTCCGCAGTTACTCTAACCTGCTGCTAGCAGTGCGACGGGTGACCCAGCAAAACCGAGGAAAGAAGACGGCTGGCATTGATGGCCAAGTTGCCCTGACTCCTCAAGCCAGGGTCAATTTGGTTAATGAGATGCAGGCTTACTGCTTATGGAAAGTTCACCCTGCTCGAAGGGTTTATATTCCCAAGGATAATGGGAAAAACCGTCGTCCATTAAGCATCCCCACACTCAAAAATCGAGTCGCACAAGCAATTGTTAAAAATGCACTAGAACCGAGCTGGGAAGCTCGATTTGAGGCACATAGTTACGGTTTTCGCCCTGGCCGCAGTTGTCAAGATGCCATTAAACAATGTCATTCTCGATTGAGGAAAGGCGTGGATACTTGGGCTTTAGACGCCGATATAAAAGGTGCATTTAACAATATCAGTCACGATTATATCCTCAATGCCATCGGGCTAATTCCTGGCAGAGGACTCATTAAACAATGGCTGAAAGCAGGCTATATTGAAGCAGAGGTGTTTTACCCGACAGAAAGCGGAACCGCGCAAGGTGGAATCATTTCACCTGTACTCGCAAATATTGCACTGGATGGAATAGAAGAACTTTTATCTCAATTCAAAAAGGTAAAAGAATATCGAAGTTTCAACCAGAAAACAGGGAGATATCAAACCAAACGCGTATGGAGCAATAAGTATGGATTTATTCGCTATGCGGATGACATTATTGTGACTGCGCCTTCTAAGGAGGACATTGAAGCGGTCAAACCCATCTTAGAGGATTGGCTAAAACAAAGGGGCCTGACATTCAATCGAGAAAAGACGAAAATTGTTCATATCGAACAGGGTATCGACTTCCTCGGATTTACTGTCAGACAATTCAAAGGCAAATGCCTGATCACCCCAGCCAAACAAAAGGTGAAAGATTTCCTCCAGCGCATCAGAGACTGGCTCAGAGCCAATCCCTCGCACAAGCCGGAAGTTGTCATCGGACATCTCAACCCAATTCTCAGAGGATGGGCCAATTACTACAGACATGTTAACAGTGCAAAGGTCTTCTCTTCCCTCGACCATTACATCTGGAAAGCCCTCTTCCAATGGTGCAAGAGGCGGCATCCCAGAAAAGGGAAGCGATGGGTTGTGGATCAATATTTCAAAGTGTTTCGGGAAAAGAAATGGTACTTTACGGCCTCGGCCACAAGCCGAGACGGTCGAGCCATTCACTACTCCCTGACTCACTTGGCAACCATTCCCATCGAACGCCATGTCAAGGTTACTGGCAAGGCATCACCAGATGACCCAACGCTCAGAACATACTGGCAACAGCGTCAAACCCGGCAAGGTAAAATTTACTGGGCCAAAGGCTCGAAGTACTACCAAGTAGCTGAGAACCAAAATTGGCAATGTCCAGCCTGTGAAGAGCACCTGTTTAACGGAGAGCAACTGCATACCCACCATGTAATTAAGGTGGCAGACGGAGGGACAGACCGGGTTGAAAACCTACTCCACCTTCACAAAGTGTGTCATCAGCACCTACACATGGAGACAACCTTCTGAGTTGCAGAAGGCTTGAGCCGGATGGCATGTAAGTGCCACGTCCGGTTCTAAGGGGAGGGAGATGAGGCGACTTACTCTCCCTTACCCGACAAAAAGAGTTCATTTGGAGTAATTCAATGTTCGACTTTACCCAGACGATTGCGCGGACGCCGCTAATCATCATCATTGCAGTCACCGCTGGTGATATTCTCACAACTCTAATTACCGGTTAACGCTTGCATAGTGCTGATTGTCGCTCAGGGTGCAGAGCCAATCGTACTTTCAGGGATGCTTGAGCGGTTATGCCATCCAATTTTCGTCCAGTTAATACCATTCTGGGGTCTCAACCCCGTCTGGGACCAATTCCTGCCGATCAGATTATTCCCTGGTTTTGCATTACTGGGGGAGCGTATCTGGTGGGGCGCGGTTTCAATCTGAGCTGGGTGTCGATTGGGTTTATTACCGCCTGGGGCGTGTCTACCTGGTGGATTCTCACCGGGGGCAAAAGCTGGAAGTTTACGGCCAAATTTGTGCCGACTCCTACCTGGAGTCGTGGCTATGCCCGATATCTGAGGTTTACCAGCGATGAAACAGAAAATCGGCAAACACCGGCTAAAACTCGGCAATCAATTCGTCGGTTCACTCACTCCATTTGAGGATGCTCTCCACCTGGCGGCACTGCTGCGAATCGAGCTGCGGGGGCGACAAGTGGGGGCCTATGTCCTGACCAAAGGAAAGAATCGTGAGCATCTGTGCTTCGTCTTTGGCTTTGACTGCAAGGGTATCCATAACACTCTGACGGAGGAGCAGGTTGAAACAGCGTTCAGTCAGCTGGAGTCGGGGTTAAAGGATTTGCCTGGGAATGAACGACTGACGCTACATCTGGGTTCCTTTTCGTCGGATGCAGAACGGCAGATAGATTTGGCTGGGTTGGGCGATCATGCCCCCAGTCAACCGTTACGTTTTTTGCTGACAGCCGACCGTGCCAGAGTCCAACAGCTGACCCAGCAAGGTCTACGCAAACCTAAATTTCTGCGGCTCTATGCCACCTACACCGTTGAGAGCGGGTCAGAAGGGGCACAGGATCTGATTGAGCGCCTGATCGCCAAGGGCGAAACTCTGTGGAAATCTTTTACGGGTGAACTTCGTCAGGCTAAAAATCAGCGACTGCAAACGTTGATCACCAAAGCCTTTACCGATGGCTTTTTGCTGTGGGAGCAGGTGCTCTCCAACAAGATGGGGCTGAATGTCAGACCACTGGGCGAGACTGATCTGTGGAATCGCCTGTGGAAACGGTTTAATCACAGTGAGCCCATCGACATTCCCCAGCTGATTATCCTGGATGACCAGGGCCTGCATGAGCAAATTAATTCTGAGGTTCACAGCACCACTCTAATCACCCGTGCCGGAGTCCCCACCGCTAATCAAAAATGGGTGAAGGTCAACGGTCAGTATGTTGCGCCCCTCACCTTTATGGAGAAACCAGGCGGTTGGGCCAATGAGTTTTCCCAGCTGCGCTACCTCTGGGAAGTGCTCTCCCGCGATACGGTGGCAGATACTGAGATCTTTTGCCAGCTAACCCGCGCCAACGAAATGCTGGTGAAAACAGCTGTCCAGCGGATGCTGAAGCAGTCCAATATGACCGCCACCCTGGCGGAAGAGGGCAACTCGGTCGATGTGGCAGCAGAACTAAAGGCCAAGCGCTCCATCGAAGCCCAGGAAGAACTTTTCGAAGGAGCCCTGCCGATCCACACTGCCGTAGTTTTCCTGGTTCATCGTCCTAACCTGGAGCAGCTCGACGAAGCCTGCCGCTATCTCCAGAGCTGCTTCCGCCGTCCGGCCTGGGTTGAACGGGAGCAAGATTATGCCTGGAAGGTGTGGCTCCAGACGCTACCCATCGTCTGGGAAACCCTTATGGCCACGCCCTTTAAGCGACGGCAGCTTTACCTGACCGGGGAAGTACCAGGCCTGATGCCTCTGGTGCTGACTCAGCCGTGCGATCGCAGCGGTTTTGAACTGATCGCAGAAGAAGGCGGCAGCCCCATCCATTTGGACCTGTTCAATCAGCATAAAAATCTGGGGCTGTTCGCCACCACCCGCGCTGGTAAATCTGTGCTGGTGTCCGGCATTCTTACCCAGGCGCTATCCCATCGTTTTCCAGTGGTCGCCCTGGATTTCCCCAAACCGGATGGTACGTCCACCTTTACCGATTACACCCAGTTTGTGGGTGGGGCATATTTCGATATCTCCCGCGAGTCCAACAATCTGTTCGAGCAGCCAGACCTGCGTCATCTATCCCCTGATGAACGTAAGGAACGCTATCAAGACTTCCAGTCATTTCTAGAATCTGCCCTGCTGACCATGATCGTGGGCTCAGCGGCCAACGGCTCTGTTATGACCCAGACCATTCGCTCCATCCTGGTGCTGGCCCTCAATGCTTTCTTTGAAGATGCGCAAATCCAACGTCGTTACCTGGCTGCTATGGAAGGTCGCCTGGGCTCTGCTGCCTGGCAACAAACGCCCACATTGGCTGATTTTCTAGACTTCTGTACGGCAGAACGTTTGGATTTCCATCAGGTGGGCGGCAATATCGAAGCGGCCCTCAACATGATTGAGCTGCGGCTGCGCTTCTGGCTCACCAGTCGGGTGGGTAAAGCGATTTCCACGCCATCCAGTTTTCCCACCGATGCCCAGCTGCTGGTCTTTGCCCTGCGCAATCTCGCCAACGAAGAAGATGCAGCTGTCCTGGCCCTCTCTGCCTATTCAGCCGCCTTGCGCCGTGCTTTGGAAGCCCCGGCCTCCATCTTCTTTATCGATGAAGCTCCGATTCTGTTTGAGTTTGACGAAATTGGTGCTCTGATTGGCCGACTTTGTGCCAATGGTGCCAAGGCTGGGATCCGGGTGATTCTCTCGGCTCAAGATCCTGACACTGTGTACAAATCTCCCGCCAGCTCCAAAATATTTCAGAACCTGACCACTCGTCTGATTGGTCGGATTCAACCGATGGCAGTGGAGAGTTTTGAGCACATCCTCAAGTATCCAAAGTCAATCATCAGTCGTAACGCCAGCGACAGCTTTTTTCCGAAACCTGAAGGCGTTTACAGTCAGTGGCTGCTGGATAACAACGGTATCTACACCTACTGTCGCTACTATCCTGCCTACGCCCAACTGGCAGCGGTCGCCAACAATCCCGATGAGCAGGCTACCCGTGCCCTGGTGCTGCGCCATTGCCCGGATGACTTTACCGGCCTGGCCGAATTCTCCAGGCTGCTGGTGGCTGCGATCCAATCTGGTCAGCCTCTCTCAGTCATGACAGAACGCTGGGTTGCTCAGCGTAACCCCCATCCTGAAATGCCCATATCTCCCCTTAATTCTCTTGAAACTTTCTGAATTGGAGACTTTGTTATGAAACCTCGATTTCGTCTATTGTTCGCACCACTCCTGACGGCCACATTGTTGCTGGTCCCCGTGGAGTCTGCCTCTGCCTCGCAGGTGGACACTCTTTTTGAAGATATCTTTGGTATTTTCCGTCAGGCCTTTAAGGATGCCAAAACCTACATCGACGAAACTATCTCAGAACAACTGGACTCTCTCCCCGGAGAGATGGATGTTGTTATCCAAAATGTTCAGGGTGATTTAGGCCTGATCGATCCTAACCAGGCTCGTTCCGAGATTGCGGATACCTTAGCCCAGTCACTAGAAGGCGATCTGGCCCAGTCGGATCGGATATATGCCGCAACGGAAACAGCTAACGAAGTGGATCGACAGCTTACCCGTGCTCAGATTGATTCAATTCTGAGTGAAGAAGGTCAGGCGGCCACTCGCGAGAAGATTACTTGGATTGAAGACACCATCGGTCAGGTCCAACAGCATGGCGATTCTGCTCAGGTAGCCGTCTCCACCCAGGAAGCCATTAAACACATGGCCCAGCAAAATTCCCGCACATCAGAAGTCCTGGGTGCAGTCCAATCTGAACTGCTGCAATCTCGCCAGGATAACCAGCTGGCCAACCTCAATTTGAGCAATATTTCCCAAAGTCTGGATCAAGAAACCCGTGCCCGTCGCCTCCAGTCCATGGGTAACGCCATGGACACCCTGCAAATCAGCGCCCAGGCTCACCTCTTCTAGTCTTTGCCTCTCGACGTCAATCAGTCATGACGTCAGTCACTTTAAGAACCCTTGCCCCTATGTTCTCCAGTTCGCCACTGCCCTGGCTTGCCCAGGTTCCTCGCGACACCGCCGACATCATCGAAGGCGGTCAGATCGCGTCGGAAGCGGTGGCTGAAAGTTGGAATCAGCTCTGGGACAGTGTTCTCCAGGGAGGTCTCTACTTTTCCCTGGCACGGGTCGGTGTCTTGTTTGCGGTGGCCACTCTACTTCTGTTTCTCACTCAATGGACCCGACAGATGGTGGAAGGTGAAAGCAGTCGAGCCTACACCGATTTCATCTGGCCGCTATTGGTGATTGTGCTGCTCTCCAACAACGGTAATCGCTTAGCGGCGATCACCCTTACCCTGCGGGACTACATCAATCAGGTCAATCAGGAAGTTCTAACCTACACTGCCGCCGATATTCGTCTGCAGGAAGCCTATCAAATTGCCATCCTGGAAGATTCTGTTGAGCAGACGATTGTCCAGCGCCGCAACCAGTGCTACGAACTCCAGAACCCAGAAGAGCGGGCCAACTGTATCCAGCTGGCTGCTACCGAAGCCCAAACCTTTATTGAAGACTACCGATCTAGAACTGGTAACCCCAATGCCCTTTCCCGTGCCTGGGAAGAAGCCCAAGCCGGTGGGAATGCAATTGAATCAGGGCTGCGGTTTGGGGGAGCCTTAATCGGTTCCGGGTTTCAGACCGTGACCCGAGGCATTTTGATGGCGCTGCATATCGCCTTTCAGTGGTTACTGGAAGCGTCAATGTTATTAACGGCCACCCTGGGACCGATGGCCGTTGGGGGCTCCCTTTTGCCAGTGGGAGCCAAACCAATGTTTGCCTGGTTAACGGGTTTCTTCTCCATTGCCATTGCCAAGCTGAGCTTCAACATTCTCTCGGGGTTGGTTTCCTTGGCAGTGCTCAACGCTGAAAACTCTCATCCGTTGATCGCTCCTTTCTTTCTGGGGCTGCTGGCTCCAATTCTCTCCTTAGCCCTGGCCTCTGGGGGTGGCATGGCGGTTTTTGGATCACTCACTGGGGCCGCAGGGGCAATTGCGGGGGCTGTTGCCATGGGAGGCGTCGCTCGGTCTCCCCGGCACTGGCGTGGCCGCAGAATGTATCGTCCACGTCGCTAAGCTGACTCGATAAGGAAACTCTCTATGGTGCAACTAATCGAGAAACGTAACACCAACTATATGCCGCTCTTTGTCCTTGGCAGTGTGGGACTACAGCTGGTCATTCTGGTGATCTTGTTTCTGCAGGCCGGTGCTCTGAGTCGTCTTAGCCGTCAAGCGCCCCCTACCCTGGTGCAAATGCAGGATGGTCAGGCCGTTCGAGTGGCAGCGATGGACGCCCAGGACCGCTCCCCCGAAACCATTCGTCGCTTTGTCAATGACACCCTGGTGCTGATGTTTAACTGGAGCGGCAGCTTACCGGCAACTACCGCTGAGGAAGCCAGTCAACCCAAAGCCGATCCGGGATTGGCGATCGAAGGTGAACGCGGCAAACAAAAAGTGGCAACTGCCAGCTGGCAGGCCAGCTTTGCTTTCTCCGAAGACTTTCGCCAGGAATTTCTGCAGCGGGTAGCAGACCTCACCCCACCAGATGTATTTACCGGGGGCACCCAGGTAGTTATTGCCATTAACCATGTTTCAGATCCAGCAATAGCAGGCGACGGGCGCTGGAAGGTCGATGTGGTGGCCCATCTCTATGTCTTTAACGAAACCGATGCCCTGGGAAAAGCCATTCCCTTTAATCGGGAGGTGTTTGTCGAAGCCGTCACTGCCCCAGCAGTGCCCGCTGGTGAGACGGCCCTAGAAAAAGCCATCTACAGCATCCGTCAGGCAGGGCTGCAAATCTATGCCATCCGCGAACTTCAACGGGAGGAGTTGAAATGAGTACCCAAGAAAACCTCTGGGATGAACAGGGCATGGCAGAACTGGTGGGTCTCCAGCTATCGGAGCCGAGCGAAGATCCTGACCAGGAGACTGTTCCTACTGCAGTTGCCAGTGATGAGAGTTCTCCATCTGAACCGCTCCTAGATCCGGAAGACTTGGCGGATCCATCACCTGTGGCAGACCATCCCAAAGGCATGTTGTCCCTAGCCACCAATCCTTTCACCAAGCTGGGTGTAGTCGGTGCAGGAACGGGGTTGGTGATTGGATTTCTGGCGGTGTTTACCAACAACATCATGGACGGGGACAAGCCCCAACCAGCTAAAGAAACCCAGGCAAATTTTGAAGATCCGATGGTAAAGGCTACTGAGGACTCTGCTACCCAAGACGATCGAGGGAAACTGCTGACCGATCTAGCCATGGGAAACCAGCAAGCCGAGCTTGAGGCCTTGTCAGAGGAGCCAGAAGAAACTGAAATATCTGAGCCTGCACCTGAAACGACAAACGAGATTCCCAAGTTTTCATCTGCCCTATCACCGGAACCTCGTCCTCCTCAGCGAGTGGTTGAACGCTCTATGCCTGCACCGGCTCCCAGGGTGTCCACTCCTGCCCCCAGAATGGCACCGACACCGCCTCCCAGAGAGCAGCCTGTTGCCCCAGAGCCAGCTGTAAATCCAACCGAACAAAGGATGGCCCTATCTCACCTTGGCAGCTATGGTCGGCCACCAGTTAATAGTTCTGAAACTACATCTGAAAGGGAAAGTCCTCTTGATCCAGCAGAGAACAACATCCCATCATCCGGCCCTGTGCAACTAGTGCGGGCAGAAACATCATCGCCAGCCCTTGCCATCAACCATGCTGAGGAAGCGGCCATTCTCCAGGAAGACGCGACCCTTATTCAGGAAGATCCAGCCTCTGCCCCAGTGTTGATAACGGGTACCCAAGCCGCTGCCGTACTCGTCACACCATTGATCTGGGCAGAAACCACAGCAGTCGATGGTCTTCAGTTTGTGGTGCAGCTGACAGAACCATTGCTTACCCCTGATGAAGTGGTTGGCCTACCTATCGACACCCAACTGGTGGTGCAGGTGCAGTCAGTTGACGACAGTGGCCTTAGCCAATTGGCAGTGGTCTCGTTGATCCAGGACGGTGAGGAGATTCCCTTACCAGAAAATGTTATCCACCTGAGAGGACAAGACAGCACACCGTTAATTGCTGAGAAATATGGTGGACAGGGGGCAGCGATGCTCCGTCGAAATCTCAACAGTGCCCTGATCGCGGGGGTGGCCAGAGCTGCGGAACTGATCAACCAACCAAAGTCTTCCTCAGTGGTTACCAATGCTGGAGGCAGCACCATTACCCAAGACAACGGCGACCCCAATATTCTCGCTGGAATTTTAGAAGGCACATTTGGTGAACTAACAGACCAAATGGCTGAACGTAATCAAGCCGCCTTGGACGAGATTCTGGATCGGCCCACGATCTGGTATCTCCCGCCAGGTACTGAAATCGAAGTGTTTATCAATCGGACGGTGATGCTATGAAACATCAATGGATTCCCCTGCTCATCACCGGAACCGTTTTTCTGGTGGGAATATCGCATCAACAACCGGCTCGCGCACAGTCGGCGTATCCGATTTCGGCGGATCACGCCCAGGGACTGACCGGCAGCACCTCTCCGGTGATCAAAATCTGGCCTGGATACGGTACCAATCTCAGTTTCCTGACTGTTGAGGAAACCATTCTCCGCGTCTGGATTGACGATCCCGGCAGAGTCGCCCTGGATTTCGATGAACCGCTCTGCCCAATGGCAGCAGAAACCGAATGCGAAGCGGGTAGTCCATCGGTAATCCATTTACGCCGAATTCAAGGGCTGGAGTTTGAGAATCTCACCCAGGCAGAGGGGACATTGCTAACGGTCATTACCGAAACAACAAATGGTGAACGACAACTCTACGAGTTTCGTGTTGAGTTGGCCGCTGGTGCGCCAGACTATCACACCGTTGTTATTAATCCGACTGTTCCCATTCATCCCCTGCTGGGTCTGGTGCATGTGGAGCGTGGCCTGCGAGTGGCTGAATCCAGGGATTTAATCCACCGAGACCAGGACCTGTGGAACCGGCTGCAAACCTTTCTCACCCTGGCGCGAAGCGGTGTAGACATGCCAACGGCTGCAACCCAGGCGGGTGTTTCCCTACCTCTGATTACTCGCCTGGCGGAGTGGGGTGAGCAGGCCAGAGAGTCCTCCATTTTAGAAACCACAAATCGTCAACCCCTCAACTCAGGTGAAGACCATGAATAACAACTATTTCGGACACAGACGACGACTGTTGCCAGTGCTCGGACTGATGGCCCTGGCACTGGTGATCACCCTTCATAGTTTCTGGGCTCGTCCTGCTCACTCCAGCTTGCAACCGGGTTCGCCTTTACCCGTGATTCAAGACCAGCTCCTGGGTACCAAACCTAACTGGGCACAAATTACCCTGCGGTCATTGCCCAACATTCTGGAGTCTGGCTCCTTCGAGGCTCCTGGCGATCTTGTCCGGGAACTGGGCTATGACCCTTCACGTATCTGGGAAGCGGGACAATCCGCTGACCAGTATATGTTTCTGGGAGATTTTCAAGACAGTTTTCAGCTCCAGCGATTTTCTCTTTACGAGATTATGGCCCTGGTAGGTCTGGATGTGGACGCATTGCGGCTGGCGGATCTGGCTCTGGTCAACTGGCAAACAGTGGGTGATCTGCTTGAGGCCATTCCCGATCTGGCTAATCGTCAGCTTCAAGAGGTCAAACCCATTGCTGACCTGCTGACGGGAACAGCAAACCCCCAAGACACGATTGCCGAAGTTCTGCAAGAACAGGCCATCGTCGATCTCAGTTTGGGCGAATTGGATCTGGAGCAGTACGACCTCACTTCCATTCCCGGAATCCTGGAGACTCCGTTAGAAAACTTCCGTGACTGGCAACAGACTGTCATTGAAGATATTCCTGGCTTAGCCGAGGTGCCCTTTTCCAGCTTTCCCAACCCCATTGCAGAACAGGGTGTGGTGGTGGGCATGGTGGATATTGTGTTTGGTCCCGCAGAACGCGATCGCAAAAATGCCATCAGCGGCAGCTACGTCGAAGGGTTCAACGTCCCTTGCAATAATGACTGTGCCCATCTAGAAATGGGTCAACCCCAGCTGGTGGAAGGCATCCAATGGATCTCCGGCAAATACCAGCAGGTACGGGGCGGACGGGGTGTGCTCTCTAGGGTGAACGGTGGACTGGAGCCGACCGGCAGACATCCCTTTGGCAATGCCTTTAAAGTCGTTGTCTTGGAAACTGATGAGGCCTCTGGCACCGCTGAAACCGGACTCTATTTCCGCATGTGTGCCCGCAGTGCCTTTGTAGACCTGGGCTGCACCCCCTACTTTATCGGCCCGATTCCCTGGTTGCCCGTACAGGAAGAAGGCATGATGTTTCTCGGCCAGGTCAAGGAAGGTCTGTCCACAACTGCCGCCGCTGAAGTTGCTGCCGCCAAAGGCATTGACCCAAAAACGGGACAGTCCAGCCCTGCACCAACACCCGTGGAAAGCAACCCCGGTGAAGTGGGTGTCGCTACAGGCGAGTTTACTAACCCAGCACAGGGCTATGGCATCACTAGCGGGTTTGGCTATCGCACCCATCCCATCCATGGTGATCGCCGTCTCCATGCCGGTGTGGATTTAGGCACCCCCACCGGCACCGTTGTGGAAGCTGCCGATGGCGGACAGGTCACCTTTGCAGGCATCAGCGGTTCTCTAACAACCGGCTACGGCAGGCTGGTCATTGTCGATCACGGCAATGGTTATGAGACTTACTACGCCCACCTGCAAGGTTTCTTTGTACGCGAAGGCGACATTATTGCCCAGGGCGATCCGGTTGGTCGGGCAGACAGTTCCGGCTATTCGACTGGTCCTCACCTTCACTTTGAGGTACGCCAGAACGGACAACCTAAAAACCCTATCAATTACCTTCGCTAGAGAGTTGCCATGAGACATAATCGCACCGTTTTAATCATCCTGGCAGGTATTTCTATCTGTCTAATCGGGCTGATCACCCTGGTTGGATTTAACCTGGCTCGGGCTTCCGAGAACATTCCCGATGTGGCTTACACCTGCTTACCTCAGCCCACCCAAACAACCAAGCTCTGGGGGCTGGTGGAAAATGCAGACGATCGCTATTACCTGATCGGAGCGGCCTGGGAAGATAACGAATCTGGTGACTCAGGCGGCTATCAGGAAGTTTTGGTTTATGTCAATTCCCAAGAGACTTGTCAATCGTTGTTGCCAGAGGATGACCCGGTTCTCAGCCACTATATCTCTCTCAATGTTGCCAGGGAGTTGGCACTGCAGCGCTATACCCGCGTTCTTCGCGAACAAGGTGGAAAAGAAGCCTATCAACAACAGTTGAGTGAGTACCTGACATCAACCGCAGAGGGGACTCGCAGTGAATTTCCCCAGGAATACATTTGGGCATTTGAGCAATTGGGCATTGAGTTGCCACCCGACAGTTACGAGGTCCTGCGCTAAGGAGTCAGCCGATGACGCGCTATTACACAGAACATCCCTCTACCCCAGGGCAGCTAGATTCAGCATCAACCCAGTCCCTGTCCCAGCTATTCTCGACACTTCAGTCCAAGAATGGCCTGGTCTTGTTGGGATGTGTCGTCATCATTGCAATCTTCTCTCTACGGGGAAATCGCAAGCAGGGCAAGCTGGCCACCAGTCGTTTTGGCGGTGGAAAAGAGAAATCAGCCGCTCGTAAACGGGCACTTAAACAGCTAAAAGAACGTAAACGAAATGCGGTTTCACTCTACATCGGTAAGCCTACCCGCGAGAAAGATCCTAAATCCCTTTACCTGCCCGATCTCCAGCGGGGTGTTGCCGTTTGTGGTGGGCCTGGGTCTGGGAAAACCTTCAGCGTTATCGATCCACTGATTCGCTCTGCCCTGGATCAGGAACTGCCGGTCGCTCTTTACGACTTTAAATACCCCACCCAGAGCGCTCGCCATGCCGCCTATGCTGCCAAGTTGGGCTACGAGGTGCGTGTCTTTGCCCCCGGCTTTCCCGAGTCGGATGTCTGCAACCCGATTGATTTTCTCCGCAGTGAATCTGATGCCGAGATGGCCAGACAGATCGCCACCGTGTTGAACAAGAACTTTCGGCTAATGACCCAAAGTACAGAAGACGGGTTCTTTGCCGCTGCAGGCGATCAGCTCACAGAGGCCCTGTTGATGTTGGCCAAGTCCACCAAATATCCCGATATTATGACGGCCCAGGCGGTGCTGGGACTAACCAACCTGGGCAATCGAATTGCCACTGCCGAAAAACTAAACAAGTGGATTCGGGTGTCATTTACCCAGCTAATCGGCGTTAAAGATGCGGAGAAAACCGCCAGCGGTATCGTGGGTAGCGCCAGTGAAACCTTTACCCGGTTTATGAAGGCAGGGGTACTGGGGGCGTTCTGTGGCCAAACGTCTATCCCGCTAGACCTGGAAGGGAAGCAGCTTCTGATTTTTGGCATGGATCGGGAACGACGGGACGTAGTGGGTCCATTAGTGGCCACAGTTCTGCACATGATTGTGACGCGCAATGTCGCAAAGCGTCGGAAAGATCCCCTGGTGGTCGCCATTGATGAGTTACCCACCCTCTACCTGCCTACGCTGGTGCAGTGGCTCAACGAAAACCGGGAAGACGGTCTGGCGGTCACCCTGGGGTTTCAAAACCTGGTGCAGCTGGAGAAAACCTATGGTCGAGAACTGGCCCGTGCCATTTTGGGAGCCTGTGCCACCAAAGCTATCTTCAACCCCCAGGAATATGAGGCGGCTCGAATGTTCTCGGATTTCCTGGGAGATGAGGAGATCCAGTACAAACAAAAATCTCGCAATCGTGGGGGCGGTAAAGCCAGCACTACCATCTCGGAACAGGATCGGACTCGCAAACTGTTTGAGCCCAGTCAGTTTCTACGCTTGCCTCCTGGCAAGTGCGTTTTGATTAATCCTGGTTTTGTCTCCCAGGGGGAAGCAGCCATTCCCATTCAGCAAACCATCAAAATTCCCAAGGCCGATATCCAGACAAGTGAAGCCAGCGAGGCCCTATGGGACAAGATCCATGAACGCCTGGTGCAACGCAGTCCCCAACATATCCCCACCACAAAAGATTTAGAAAAACGACGTGACCTGGTTGAGGCCATGCTGCCTGAACCAAAAGCACCCGTTAACTCAGCATTTCCCGACCCATCGGGTCTAATCGACAAGTACAGCAGTTTACTTTAGGAGATTACCTATGACCGCCACTATCCAAGCGACTGACCAATTTTTGTCCCAGTCTCTGGGCGATAAGCTGCCCCCCAACACGGTTGCCGCCTTGCTGGAGTATCCCCAGATTGCAGCGGATTTAGTACCTGTTCTTGACCAGGCACCTTTCTCAGCAGAATACGTTCCCCGTGCGATTGAGCTTCTCTTTGATGACGTGACGGTGTTGTTGTGGAAAGACGGACAGATACAACAACAATTACCCGCGATCGCAACCGACTACCAACCCGACCTGCTGGAATGGGCAGTGGATGGTGAAACTGCCTTTTTCTCAATTCGGGGCATGACGGTGATTAATCGCATAAAGGCCATGCCCCTGCTGGATATCAACGTTTTGGAATCCCTCAAGGAGGACCTATGCAAGCAACCGTAAACCCTGGCGAAGCCAAACAAATTGAACAGGACTATGCCCACACCACGCTGGCCTCCAGCGAAATGGTTGTAGATACGGCCCAGTCGACGGCAGAGGCTATTCAGGCCTTTATCCAAATGTTGCGCGATCGCATCCGAGATGCACGACAACAGGAAAAGCAAACAGAGCAGGTCGATGAACAGACTGCGACAGATTTTGAACTACCCGTGGAACAACCGGAACCCATCGAAATCAAGATGGGGCGGGAAATTGTCTATCGAGAGGGCTATGCCAATAAAGATCCGGTCAACAAACTGAACCCCAACAAGCTGAAGCTTTTACAGGCGGCTGTGGATACTCCTCAACAGTCGGGGGCAGAAACGACAACAGATGTTAAAGGCACCATCAATATTAAGGCCGGTGATGAGCTGGTCTATCGCATGAGTAAGGGGGCAGTGGAGACCAATCAGCTCCAGTCGGAGCAGGTTAAACAGTCTCTGGAAACTCAGGTTAAATCTGCTGAGATATCTCCCGAGGTGCCAACTTCGCAAGATGTCGAGTTGGAAAGCTCTGATAACCAGGAAGTCTCTACTACTGCCCCGACCTCAGCAGAACCGGCTTTGGAGTCAACTGTTGGTGGGCAGCAAGCGATCACAACCGAGCAAACACCTCAAGAACCTCAATCAGTTGCTCTTCAAACTACGCCACAACCCACTGAACGAGTAGCTTCCATCTTCGATACGTTGGAACGCCAGACTCATCAGGTGACGGATCGTGCTACCCAAAAATGGATGCAGCAGACAACCCGTGTTATGCAGCGATCCTCCCAGCATGTAGCAGATCGGGTGGTTGCCATTGCTGCCAATATCCGCAGCCGTCAGATTGCGGCTACTGCCATCAATCTGTTGCAGAAGTATGGCGTTTCAGACAGTCCTGGTCGCGGTCTTTACCAATCTGAGAAATATACTCTCAGTTTCAGGGGGCGGATGGTCACCATTGCCGATCGCGAGGGCACTGACCTGATGATGTTCCGTAAGACCCGCTGGGGATTGAGCATTGTCAAAAACGATATGGTGGCTTCCCAGGAAAACGACTTTATGAAAGCTCGCCAACAGATTCAGATTATGGGTCTGGAGGGGCTTTCGTCAGAGCCTCCCATGCGAGTGCGGCAGTTGGGTAATCTCTCACCAGCAGGGGATGCTGGCCTGACCCGAGATTTAACGGCCCTGGCCCTGGCGAGAATTGCCCGTAAGCTGCTGGATGTCACTGGCAGTCGGCCCAATGTACAGGGCAAGCGGGTGTTTCAAGGGGGTAGTCAATATCGAATTGAGGAAACTCCTAACAGCTTGAAAATCCAGGCGGCTGAACGGGGACAGATTCTCAGTATCGACAATGGCAAGATCACGTCGAACCTGGGGCCGAGGGATATCGCCCATTTCCGGTTTATCGATCGGGAGCTGAGTCGAGATTTGCAAATGGCTCAACCGGCCACGGTAACGCCCCTGCATAACCGGCAGCGGGAGCGGTCCACCGGTATAGCCATTGGTGAGTAACCATGGCAGGGCCGCAACCAACGTTGGTGAACGCCTTTACCCATCACTTTTTGACGGGTGGAGGCTTTGCCACGATTAATGCAGCCAGAAATCATGCGGCTGATATTCTGGCAAAAAAGGTAAGCCCTGGCACGGCTCTGGCCAAGCAGGTGGACGAGGCGATTGAAGCCAGTCTGGTGCGGGCTGCTCGCAACCTTGTTCAGGCGTCCTTGACTACCCACGAAGCCTATGACCGCCTGGTGAATTTGCACGATCGGCAACCGGCACTAAATGTGCGTTCTTCCACCAGTGTTCTGCAGCAGGCTTACAGCACACCTGTTCCAATCGCTTACCTGGCCTCTACCCTGGCGGGGATTACGCTTGAGACCACAGTTTATGAACCAACGGCTGGCCATGGAGCATTGCTGCTGGCCACTGATCCAGCCAGGGCAACGGTGAATGAGCTGAATCCTGAGCGGGCTGAGGATCTGCGATCGCAGGGCTACCAGGTCACCCAACACAATGCGGTGGTCTATCAACCAGACCAGCTGCATGACATGGTGATTGCCAATCCTCCTTTTGGTGTGGTTAGAGATGCCCAGGGGCAACGACAACGATTTGCGTTACCAGGGAATCGTCGAGGGACAACCCAGATTGATCATGCGATCGCATTCCAGGCTTTGTCAGCCATGAAAGCCGATGGCAAGGCGGTTCTGATTCTGGCGGGCAAGTTGGGTACCGATGAAGCATTGCGATCAGAGCGTTACAACACCCTGGAAAGTCGCGGGTTCTTCTATGCCCTCTACCAGCAGTACACCGTTACCCAACACATCACCATCTGGGGAGAGCTTTACCGCAAACAGGGGGCAGGATTTCCCATTGACCTGATTGTTATCTCAGGCCGAGGGGCGTCTGAACGATTGTTACCAGCAGCAACAGTCCCTCCGATTTACAAGTCTTTTACTCAACTCAAGGAGCTAATTCCCCATGAGAGACTACACCACTCAACCACCGACCTACTCGGAATACGAGATCTACTCCCAGGTCTGGAAACCCAAGGAAACGGGAGATCAGGGCATGTTTCTGGTGCGGGTACCTCCGGACCTGCAGGAGATGACCGACGAGATTTATCTACAGCTGATACAGCTACGGGTTCAGTGGATGATTTGTCACTGGATGACAGAAACCAACGAGCCTCAGGAAACAACGGCCCGTCAATTAGCCCAGGCCCTGAGCAAACTGTCTTCCCAGCAAACTCCGCCAGCCCTTCACACTCCAGGGACTGGAGAACTCAGCCCCATCGACCTATGGGCAGAGGAATGGAGCGAAACTCTGGTGCATCACAACGAGACGCTGACCACCAAGTTCGAACTCCGAAACAGCTGGGTCTTCCCGATGTCCGTGCAGCCCCCCAGCGATCTAGCAATTCAAAAGGACTGGCAGAGCGAACACGACGACGAGATCACCCTGGAGATTTGGCTGAGCTACCTGACTGCCGAGATGAGCTGAGGCTATTGCCCATGGTCACCCCTGAGATATCTCTTGAGCAAGAACAACCCATTGATGCTCAAGCCCATAATGTGGCCTATGTTCCCCGCAGTCAGGGCACCTCACCGGGCACGCTGATTCCTGCCAACATGGCTGCTGCTGCCCAGACTGCCCTCGACAATGTGGAACAGCACCGGGGAAATATCGATGAGTTTGTCTGTCAGCGGTTGGGCTATGACTCGACTGAGGCCATGTGGCGCGTACTCTATGCCGAACAAATCGACTCTCTTGCCCTGGCTTTTGAGCAACGGGACCAGGGCAAGATTTTTCTCAATGGGGACCAGACCGGCAATGGTAAGGGGCGCTTTGGGGCGGCTAATATCATCGATGCCCAGCGGCAGGGTTTGATTCCCATTTTTGTGACCCGTCAGCCCGATCTCTACAACGCCATGATCAACGACCTGGCCGATATTGGTAAGCCAGGGTTCACGCCTTTTTTGACCAACAACAGTTTGACTCTGGAGCTGGATGACGGTCGCAGACTCAGGACTGCCAGTAGCGGAGAGCAGGAAGCAGAAATGCTGCGGCTGGTTCAACAGGGAAATTTGGGAAAGGACTATGGGGCTGTGTTTACCACCTACAGCCAGCTGCAGACCATCAAAAACAAAGAGCCCTTTCGCCGCCAGTTCTTTAGAGCCCTGGCCCCCAGCGCCGTCTTTATCTTTGATGAATCCCACGAAGCCGGGGGCAGTACGGGGCAATCTCAGTCCTGGAGAACCCAGTGGCCCACCCAATCGGGCTGAGTTTGTGCGGGAGTTAGATGAATCCCACGAAGCCGGGGGCAGTACGGGGCAATCTCAGTCCTGGAGAACCAGTGGCCCACTCAATCGGGCTGAGTTTGTGCGGGAGTTAATCGATCACTGCGCGGGTGCTGTTTTCTTAACTGCTTGTCTCAAGAAATGTTTGAGCATAGTGCGTTTCCAGAACTTTATTCGTTGAGTGATAAATTTTGCATGAAGGAACGCACCTTACAAGATCGAGATCGCACTTATGTTTTTGGTATGAAGGCGATCCCCAAAGACAATTCTTGAGTTGAATGCCATAGTGATGAACAACAGTACGCTGAGCTGAGGATTGGGAACGATGGTAGACTGGCTGACGGTTTGGGGCGTGGTACAGGCCACTGGGTTTGTGTTTAAGCCGATTCTCGAAGACCTGGCAAAGGAATCCACAAAAGATTACGCCAAAGACTTTTTCAAAGACTGCCTCAAAAAGGTAATTCGCCTGCCTGAGCCGGATGTGCAGAAGGAAGCCTATGGTAAGGCACTGAAAGAATTTCTCCAGCTCGCGCAGCAAGAGCTGGAAAATGCGGGCTACCAAGACGCACAAATTAAGTCGTTTAACCAACCGCTGAAGCAATTCATCCAGCATCCCGATGTGGCGACTACCCTGGGACAGGCATTTGAGAGCGATTGTCGGGCAATCGCCAACTCCCAACTCGCAAAAACCTGGAAAGACCTGGATCTGCCCTACCTCCCCGACGACTTTGACTGGGATTTGGTCGGCAAGCTTTATGTGAGAATCATCCAGAAAAAAATCATTCAAGAGTCCGAGACGCTGCGACTTATTTTTTCAGCCCAGGCCCAAGCTTCTACAGCAGCAGGGGTGCAAGAGCTGGTTGGCATTGCCCCTGATTTTAATCTGCGTCAATATGCCGAAGGGCTGCGAGAAGCATACGGGACATTGAAACTGGATTCGCTTGATACTAACGGAGTCTATTACAGTGAGCTGAAGCTCTGGAAGATGTTCATTCCCCAGAGCGTGCGAGAATGTCAAGAGTTTTCGCCCCAAGTCTATGAACTGCCAAAGGAGCATGTGCGACGGTTACAGGAGAGTGGGCAACTGGATGAGACTGAGATTGCTGAAGCAGAGCTAGAGCACTATCGCAAAGTATATGCAGAGCAACCCATTCGCCCCTTATTGGAGGTGGTGGGTGATTCGACATCTTCTTCTACGCCGACAAATCGTCGTTTGCCCCTTCGGTACGATGGGACGATGCGCTATGACGGTACCGTGATATATAGCGATTCGCCTGTGCATTATGCCGTGATTTTGGGCGATCCGGGGTCTGGCAAATCGTCGCTGCTGCAATACATCGCCCTGGTCTGGGCCGAACGTTCCGTCATTGAACTGTCGCTGTATCCGATTCCACTTTTGATTGAGCTACGCACCTACGCCCGTGATAAGCAGAAGCAAAGGTGTCAGGATATCTTGTCGTTTATCCATTCCGGCAATGTCACCTGCCGGCTCAACCAGCAGCAGCTTCACGAACGCCTGCAACGGGGAGAAGCGATCGCCCTCTTTGACGGCATTGACGAAGTCTTTGATCCAGTCCTGCGGGATGAGGTAGTGACGGATATTCACCGATTCACCAACAGATATCCCAACGTGCAGGTGATTGCTACCTCTCGCTGGCTGGGATACAAAGCCCAACGCCTACGCGATGCCGAGTTTCGTCACTTCATGCTGCAAGAGCTGGATGAGGAGCAAATTGAGGCGTTTATCCAGCGGTGGCACGACCTGACGTTTCCCGAAGGAGCCGACAAAGTTCGCAAGCGAGATCGCCTCCAAAAAGCCACCCAGGACTCCAAGGCTATTCGAGAACTGGCTGGAAACCCTCTGCTGCTGACGATGATGGCGATTTTGAATCGAAATCAGGAACTACCGCGAGATCGCCCCGAACTTTACAGTCAAGCGTCACTAGTATTGCTGCATCAATGGGATGTGGAGCGCAATCTAATTGAGCATCGGCTCGACCCAACGGCGATCGACTATCGAGATAAGCAGGCAATATTACAAAAAGTAGCGTATTACATGCAGTCAAGTGAAAAAGGACTGGCGGGTAACATCATTAGCGCTAGTGATCTTGAGGGAATTTTGACGGATTACCTGAAGAGAATTGAGATAGAGCAACCAAGAACTGTTGCTCGCTTGCTGATTAATCAGCTCCGCACGCGAAACTTTATTCTCTGTTATGTAGGTAGTGACTCTTATGCTTTTGTGCATCGTACTTTCCTGGAGTACTTCTGCGCTCGGGAATTTATAAATAGATTTGAGAAGCATACTCTGACAGAATCACAATTGATAGAACTAACTTTTATAGCCCACTGGAAAGATGAAAAATGGCACGAAGTTTTATGCCTAATAGCAGGAATGGTTGGCGAAGAAACTGCGGGGAAAATGATTAGCTTCTTGAATGCTCAAGATGGAAATCAGCATTATTTTATAAATTTAATTCTAGCTACCCAATGCCTATCGATAGTGCGAAATCAATCTCTTATTAAGCCTGTATCTTACCAGCTACTTAAATCTATGAAGGAGTTAACTAAAAAATATGAAGGTCAAGTAGGTCCAGGGGAAGAGGTTCGAAATAGTGACATATTTCATAAAGCAATCTCAGGTATCATATCTACTTGGAAACAATATCCCGAAACATTGACTTGGTTAAAAAGCTGGATCCAAGAAAGCAATGATCCTTTTACTTCAAAAATAATTCTTGATGAAATTATACGTAATTGGAGTAATGACCCAAGAATATTTACTTGGATAAAGAGTTTACTTTCTAAAAGTGAAAACTTAAATAACTCTGTTGATTCAATGATAAGAGGTTTTGCCTTTGAGAAACTCTGTAATCTATGTAAGGACGATCCGGAAGTGCTGCCTCTACTTAGAAAAAACATTCTTCTAACTACAGATGATGCATATTTAAGCTCATTGAGTATTACATTATTTCAGCATTGGAAAAACGATTCTGAAACTTTAGACATATTGATAGGAAGACTAAAAGATAAAAATGTAGCGATTCGATTTGGCATCCTACAAGGAATAGTTGTTGCAAGAGAAAACATAGACTCTTCTTACTTAAAAGTCAAAGAAATAGCAAGTTTAGATGAGGATAATGAAATTAGATGGCTGGCAGTTAGGTGGCTCAGCAGATGGAAAAATGAACCCGATTTGTTTGATTTCTTGTGTGATTTGGCTCTTCATGATCCATTTAAAAGAAGATATGGTGAGGATAACAATCCTCGACAAGCCTCTCTGAAAGTGATGATTAAAGCTTACCCTGATCATCCTCAAACGCTAGAGCTTTTGCGAGATCGCGCCACCAATGATCCCGATGAGCAGCTCCGAGAATGGGCACAGCAGCAACTCACAACGCTGAAGCAAAAGACCTAACGTTTCTATTAGACCGCGCTGTTTACGGGCTAACCCCTCTGCATTTACATCTCGTATCTTGGCGTTACTAACATTACTTCTTCTAATTAAGCAATTGTTCCAGCACTTAGTTGACCTAACCTCCGAATCAATCGAGTCTTATTCAGGACTAGAATTTGAAATCACAATGCGACTGAATTCCGTGATAAGCTACCATCTCCTTGGTTTGCTCAGCAAACAAGTTGGTAATGAAGCGCGACGCCAGTTCGTCGTTGAGGAAGTGACTATAGTTGTTGAGAACTGAGAAACAATATTATTTTATAAAATGATGACAGCACGTACACCTGCTTGCTCAGAACCTTGAGTCGGACAAGGTTTGCCGACCAAACTTTATCAACGCTCAGGGGATGCTTAACAGCAGATCCTTGTCCCCTTAAAGCACTATGTCACCAATTTTCTTAAGATCCTGACGACTGTTCCTAACTGCCACTGCCACCAAAGATCCTGCTGTGATGGATCTCTATGCCCGTCGCAGTGATGCCATGCAGGCCGTTTCCAGCCTGAGCAGTCTGGAAACCATTCTCAAGTCTGGTGGTATCCCCCTTCAGCAGATGATGGCCACCAAGTTTGTGGCCTCAGGGCAACTGTTGCGGCGAGAGCGATCCTTTGAAAATATCTCTTTTGAAGCCCAGGTGGTGCCGGTGGATAGGGATGTGGCGGATGGGATTTCCGCAATTATGCGAGCGGTGGATGCCTTTGACCGCACCAAAGCAAAAGCGCTGACCACTCTACGAAAAGAACTCAAGCAGGAAGCCAAACAGCTCGGCCAGGATAACGCCATTGGTCAGATTGGGGTGCATTCGATCAATTTCACCTCCCTGATGCACAATGCCATTGATCAGGGGCTGCTATGCCAGAAAGCGGAAGCCACGGTGCAAACGGCGATCCAGGCCTTACAAAATGGCGAAAAGCCCTTGATTGCAGTGGCTTCTACCATGGATGCCTTTATCGATTGGTATGTAAAGGACAACAGTCTGGAACTCGGTGAAGCTATCGACATTTCCTTTGGTGACGTCCTGGGGCGTTATCTGGAGCGCTCCCGCGATGTTGTGCTCAAAGACCATGAAGGGCTGCAGACACGACGACGGTTAACCGATGACGAGTTAGGAGCCGATGGTATTGCCGCCTATGACGCTGCCCGTGAGCTAATCGCAGATACCGATCTCTCCACGGTGCCCCTCAGCTCCATCGACTACATCAAATGGCGACTGCGCCAGGAAGGACATTCTGTAGATGAAATCACGGGGCGTAAAAACATTATTGACTATGGGGCCGATGCTCAGATGAGCTATGGCCGTCGCTCCAGCCGTGAGACTCGCCCCCAGGGCAAGATTGAGGTGGTGAATCGGTTCAATGGTGGTGAGCTGGATGTAGTGATTCTCAACCGCTCAGGCTCCACTGGCATCAGCCTCCATGCCTCAGAGAAGTTTACCGATCAGCGTCCCCGCCATATGATCGTGGCCCAGGCCGAGCGAGATATTAACCAGGTGATGCAGATGTTGGGGCGGGCTAATCGGTTTGGTCAGGTGGTTGAGCCCAAATTCACGCTGTTGATGTCTGACCTGCCTGCAGAGAAACGGTTGGGGGCATTGCTGGCGAAAAAGATGGCGTCTCTTAATGCCAATACCACCGCATCCCGTGACTCTGATCTCTCCGTCACCAATGTGGTGGACTTTATGAACATCTACGGTGAAGCGGTCATCACCGAGATTTTGGAAGATGATTCAGAGTTAGAAGCCAGACTGGCCTATCCCTCTGATAGCTTGCAGAGCAGTTCTGATATTGAGCTAATCAGTCGAGTGACGGGACGCATTCCTCTGTTGCCAATTGAAGAACAAGAACAACTGTATGGACTAATTGAGTCGGAAACAACAGATTTGATTGCCCGGAAACAGGCCATGGGTGAGAACGTGCTGGCAGCGGAACAGCTGGATCTAGATGCCCGCACCATTGCTCGGATGGAGGTAATTCCAGATGAGAGTGGTCTTCGCAATGAGTTTGTAGGGCCGGTGTATCTGGAGGTGGTGGATGCCAAGATTCCGATAAAGCCGTTGACCCAGCTACAGGTGATCAATGCGGTACGGGATAAGCTGGGGCTGGAGTCAGTCCGCTCAGCGGAGGCCCATGATTTTGACCAGGCTGAAACTATTGCAGTTTCTCAAGCTCAGCAGAAAACTGCTCAGGTGAAGCAGGAGCTGGCCGACTATCGCCACAGAATGATGGCGAAGAAGAAAACGCCGGAAGCAATCTCAAGACTGACTGAGCGATTGGATCAACAACTGGCGCATATCACCTCAACGCTGGCAGATTTTCCATCGGGTACAACCGTCCAGGTGATTTCTGAGCAAGGTAATATTGCCTATGGTGTTGTGGCCGATGTCTGGCAAAGAGGCCAGCAGGGTAGTCCTGCTGCGCCCACTAACTGGCGGCTTCAGGTGTTGACTGACAACCATTCTCGCCAGATTACGCTGCCACTGTCTAAGGTGAATACTCAGAAGGAGAGTGCGGTCAGCATCACACCCCAGGATCAAAACTGGGACGGAGTGGAAATTTATGAATCGTTTGATCTCAAACAGAGCCAGCAGCGGCGAGAAGCCCAAATTTTCACAGGCAATCTATTGCGGGCATTTGAGAAATATCCGAAAGGACAGTTTCTCAACTACACCGACCACCAGGGGTGCATTCGTCAAGGGCTGATGATGCCTGCCGGATTTGATATTGAAGAATCCCTACGGTCAGAGCCAGTGGCGTTTCGTGAGCCTTACCAGGTGAAGGCATTTCTGACGGAGCTTACTCAGAATAAGGGGGTGGTAAAGTCCCTGGATGAGGTGCTGGTGATTAAAACCCAGGCCGCTGCTCGACTATCGGGCAGTCAGGCGGATGGATTTGTAATGCAAACGCCGAAGGCTACCAGCGTAGGGGGACGATATTTCCTGGATCAGGACATTCTGGAAGCGGTGGGGGCTGACTTTTATTCTGTGGCTGATCGGATGGAAGTGGTGGTATCTGCTGAGCGGATTGAGCCGGTGTTGACTGTGCTGATGAAGGAGAAGCAAATCACGCTGGCGGCATTTGATTTTAAGGATCAGGCACGGGAGTATCTGGGGGAAGCACTGCCATCATTGGAATTGGTGGAGTCAGGCAACTATGCAGCGCAGGGGGATTATGTGCCCTATGTGCCTGAGCCGACCCAGGTAAATCGTGATCAATTGGAGAGTTTGTTAGCGGATGAGAGAACAATACCCCTGACTTCTTCTGGCTCGGAGATTGGTGTTAGTCCATCACAAGTACATGATGTGACGTCAGCTGACGTGCCGATGCCGGAAAGCGTCTCTCTTCCATCAGAGGCTTCTTCAGAATCTCCTGGTGTTGTTTCGCGGATTGCATCTGCTAAGGAACAATCGGGTGGGGCTGAGAAACAGGTGGCGAAGTTTCTTGAGAATGCGGGGTTGGCTGAAGCTGTTTTGCAGGGGGAAGATTTTCACCTGCGGATTGAGAATGAGCCTTATATTCCTCTGGTGGTGGAGCGGCATGGGGACCAGCTCTATCTGACGCACTATCTGACCCAGAACGGAGATATGTTTATTGATACTGAGATGGTGTTGGGTATTTCTGATCAGGGACTGCTGACGCTGCAGGAAACGGCAGTGCAATCGCTGGGGGGAGAGTATCGGGGGTATGACCGAGGGTTTGCTCAGATGTTTGCCCGGAATATTAATCACCAGGGGTTTGCGGAGGCAGCGCAGCAAAGTTTAGAGGCGAATAATGTTGAGGTTTCACAAGCAGAGGCTGAGGCAAAGGAAGCCAGTTTGTTTGATTTGGAGCCTTTTCAGCAGACTTTGCAGTTAGATCAGCATAGGGATGGGGGCGATCCGACCTGGGATGTGGCATCGGCTGAGGCTGCATCAGTGCCAAAACAGGATATGCAGGCTGAACCAAAGCAGGCTCAGACGAATGATGCGGCTGCCCATGGTCCTGATTCAGAGCTTCATGCTACAGGGCCACCTGCTAACGAACTGAATGGTCACTCGGCCAGATCCTCTAATGAGGTCACTGTAGATTTGGATGCGCTGCGGGGATGGTATCGAGCGGCCCGTGATATGGGGCAAGGCTCAGAGCGGTTGGAATTCATTGAAAAGCTGGGGCAGCTGGCTAAAAGCTATACGGATCAGACGTTGACGGTTCCTCAGGAAGTTCAACGGGTAATGGCCCAGGATTTGGATCGCTATCAGGTGCAGCAGCAGCGGGGTAAGTATGTTGCTCAGGCTGCTCGGTTTATTCTGGCTGCTGTAGGAAGCCCCAATAGGCAGGGAACTCGGTTTCAAGGGAAAATTTATGATCTGCGGCAAACGTCTGAGGGTTTAATGGTTCGGAGGCTGAAGCCTTATCCGCAGACTATTCTGGAGGTTGCCCAGGGTAAGGTACAGCGCACGGTGGTTACTGCTGAGGATTGCCAGCGATTTAAGGCATTTGTGCAGCGATTGGAACGAGATCGTATCAGTATTCGCAACCAGGCATCGTCTGGAGCAGCGACAATTGAACGATGAATGTGTGCTGAAACTCATCTACAAAAAGCGCACCATATTCGTCGATGACCCCGAACTCTTGGAATGTTTAATTCATCGGGCAAAAAAAATCCTTAGCCCCACGGGCTAAGGAAAACATCAGGGTGCATCTACCGGCCAGGTTTACAGGGGGTAAAGCTTTTTTTCAGGATGGGTTTGGTGATTATCTGCTGATGTAGGATGGATTGCTCCAGCCTACAGTTACGAACCATCTAGAGGACGCTGTACATGATCACAGGGGAAATGAAGTCAAAGGTTGACCGGCTATGGGAGACCTTTTGGAGCAATGGCATCAGTAACCCCATTTCGGTGATTGAGCAGATTTCTTACTTGCTATTTATTAAGCGGTTGGATGATCTGGAGCTGGTGAAGGAAAAGAAGGCTGCTCGGTTACGTCGGGCGGTGAAGAACCCGTTATTTTCTGAGGAGCAGCAGCATTGCCGGTGGTCGTATTTTAAGAATCTGACGGATTCTGAGGAAATGCTGTGGGTGGTGCGCGATGAGGCGTTTCCGTTTATTAAGGAGCTGGGCCAGGCAGGTCAGAAAGGGGCCTACGGTCGCCATATGAAGGATGCGGTATTTCTGATTGCGTCACCGGCTTTGCTGACTAATGTGGTGGATCAGCTGGAGCAGATCCCGATGGAGGATCGGGATACGAAGGGTGATTTGTATGAGTACATGCTGGGTAAGCTCAGCCAGGCGGGTCAGAATGGGCAGTTTCGGACGCCGCGCCACATTATCAAGATGATGGTGGAGCTGATGGAGCCGGGACCGCGTGAAATTATTTGTGATCCGGCCTGTGGGACGGCGGGGTTTCTGGTGGCAGCGGCGGAGTATATTCGGGAGCTGAAGGACAGCGATGGGAACCGGGTGTTAAATGGGCCAGGGAACTTGGATCACTTCAATGCTGAAATGTTCCACGGGTTTGACTTTGATGCCACCATGTTGCGGATTGGCAGCATGAACTTGATGCTGCATGGCATTGAGGACCCTAAAATTGAGTCTCAGGATTCTCTGTCGGAAGACCATGCGGGTTTAGAAGAAGCCTACACGATGATTCTGGCAAATCCGCCATTTAAGGGATCGGTGGAGAAGGCCACCATTGCAAAAGACCTGACCAAGGTGATTTCAACCAAGAAGACAGAGTTGTTGTTTGTGGCGTTGTTTTTGCGGTTGTTGAAAGTTGGCGGTCAGGCAGCGGTGATTGTACCGGATGGGGTGTTGTTTGGTTCGTCAAAGGCGCATAAAGGTATCCGTGAAATTTTGGTAGAGGATCACAAGTTGGAGGGAGTGATTTCAATGCCCTCTGGGGTGTTCAGACCCTATGCTGGTGTTTCCACAGCAATTTTGATATTTACTAAAACTGGTGCTGGTGGGACTGACCAGGTCTGGTTCTATGACATGGAGGCAGATGGCTTATCCCTGGATGATAAGCGTCAGCCAGTGGGAAAAAATGATATTCCCAACATTTTAGAACGATGGAAAGAGCGAGATCCGGAACAAGATTCTAATCGTAAAAGCAAGACGTTTTTCGTGCCAAAGAATGAAATTAAGGCGAATGGGTATGATTTGTCGATCAATCGATACAAGGAAATTGAATACGAAGAAATTGAGTATGCACCGCCCAAAGTCATCTTGCAGCAACTGAGGACACTGGAGGATGAAATCCGTGCGGATCTAGATGCACTGGAGGGGATGTTGGAATGAAGTTAGGAGAGTTATGTGAGGTTGTGCGAGGCAGTAGCCCTCGTCCTAAAGGAGATCCTCGATTTTATGGTGGTTCGGTGCCACGATTAATGGTTGCTGATGTCACGCGGGATGGCAAGTACGTTACTCCGAAAATTGATTTTCTTACTGAAGAAGGTGCTACTCGAAGTAGACCAATGAAGCAAGGAGACCTAGTGATTGCGGTAAGCGGTAATCCAGGGTTGCCTTCTATTTTGGAAATCGATGCATGTATTCATGACGGATTCGTAGGTCTTAGAAATCTAGATAAAACGAAAGTTTTAGTTGATTACTTGTATCGTTATCTGCTGTTCTTCAAAGAGAAAATCAAGAATCAAGCTGTAGGAGCAATCTTCAAAAATCTTACTACTCATCAAATTGCTGCTATAGATCTCCCACTTTTGCCCCTAGAGGAGCAGCGGCGGATTGCGACTATTTTGGATAAGGCGGATGCAGTGCGGCGGAAGCGTCAGGAGGCGGTTCGGCTGACTGAGGAACTGTTGCGATCGCAGTTTCTGGAGATGTTTGGCGACCCCGTAAACAACCCCAAAGGCTGGGAGGTTCTCCCACTAGGCGAAATCTCCAAAGTTCAAGGTGGATTACAAGTGACGAGCAAGAGAAAGCCAAATCCGCTTGAGGTTCCATATCTCCGCGTTGCTAATGTCTACAGGGATAGACTGGTGCTCGACGAAATAAAGATGATTCGTGTGACACCCTCAGAAATTAAACGTACTCAATTAGAAAAGGGAGATTTGCTAATTGTAGAAGGGCATGGAAATAGTGAAGAGATTGGTCGTTCTTCGGTATGGGATGGCTCAATATCAAACTGTACTCACCAAAACCATTTAATTCGTGTCAGAGTCAACCCCACAAAAGCAGAGCCTAATTACGTTAGTGCATTCCTAAATTCATCTGGTGGTCGTCGGCAGTTAAAGCGTTTTGGAAAGACAACTTCTGGCCTCAATACAATTAGTGCATCGAATGGGCTTTGGTGCGTGAATATTTTGGTAGACAGATCGGTCCTCTAGGATATCGATCTTAGGCTTCAATAGGATAGCTATCGGGCATTCCTAAGTGGGTGAACTGATTGAGAATAGAACATTCCAACAGTAATTCTGTCGTTTGATTTTCAATCCCTCGTGCAGACACCTCACCTGTGAACATAGTTTTGAGTCGATACATCATGGTTTCACTCAAAGACCGTCGATGATAGTTTATCTCTTCTTTCCAGGTAGACCGTCCCTGTTTGCGAATCGCTCGTAAGTTTTCATCTCGTGGATGCGGGGCCTGTTTGCGATTGCCATGAAACCAAATTTTGGCATCTTTGCGAGGGGGAATCGCTGCCGTTGCATCACGCTCATCAATGGCGTCATAGCAGTAGGTGCGGTCATACGCCCCATCGGCACTCACTTGGTCAATCTCATCGGGAATTTGGTCGAGGATGTCCGGGAGTATCTCGCCATCAGTGATGGCGTTCGAAGTCACTACGGCAGCCAGAATCTCTCCGGTTTGCTCATCGACACCCAAATGGAGTTTGAGCCAAGTGCGACGTTTGCTCACCCCATGCTGCCGGGTTTTCCATTCCCCGTCTCCGTACACTTTAATGCCCGTACTATCAACCACCACATGACGACTGCCAGAGGTCGGCTGAATCGGTAAATCAATCGGTAATGTCTGTTGACGACGTGACAATGTTGTATGCACCGGTAAGTCTACCGATACATCCATCAGTTCAAAGATAGACCCTGCAAAGCCAATGGTTTGACGTAAGGCCAGTCCATAGAGCACTTTGAAGGTCAAGAGTGTTTGGATGGCTAAATCGCTATAGTCTTTCGATGCCCCTGGTTTACCAGTCTTTTGAGTGTTTTTCCACTCGGCAATCACCTCATCACTGAGCCATAACGTCAGACTTCCTCGCTTTACCAGAGCAGCGTTATACTCAGACCAGTTGCGGAGTTTGTAGGTGCGTTTCATCGGTACCGTGTTTGTGTGGTAACTACACTTTACCGGCACCTACGGCTCCGCAACTTCTTTATTCACGCACCAAAGCCCATCGAATGTCAAAAGCATGAAAATTATGCTCCCTCCACTTTCTAAACAGAATGACTATTTTTCGACCAGAAAAATAGTTCAGAGAAAAATAGGGCATTATCAAAAACACCTTCAGAGTCTAAATACCCTCTTCAACTCCCTTCTCCAACGCGCATTCCGAGGCGACCTATGAAGCTACCGCTATAATTAAGACCTAGCCAATGGGCCAAACCCATGACTCAAGCCAAAACCAAGCCACTCACCTTCGCAGAATTTATAGAACGCAATGACACTGATGGCATTCGCTATGACCTGCTGGCCGATGGGAGCCTGGTAGCCGTGCCCAGTGAAGCGGAGATCAACAGCGCCATCGTTATGATGTTGCTAGAAAAGCTGATGCCCTTCATTCAGCTACGATTGGCAAAAATCGGTGTATTAGAGCTAGAAGTCAACCCCGTTGGCGATGAAAAACGCAATCGCCGCCCTGACCTGGCAATCCTAGAGCCAGCTCACTTAACCATCGAAAGCCTCAAAAAACGTACAGCCCTATTTTTAGGCTCACTACCGCCCCGGTTTGTCGTCGAGGTCGTTAGCCCTGGCAATCCTGACACCGACAATTACAAACGCGACTACGTCTGGAAACGCCAGCAATACCAGGATTGGGGCATCCCTGAATATTGGATAGCTGACCCCCACCGGTCACAGGTAACCGCGCTATCGCTTGTAGACGGCATTTACCAAGAAGAGACCTATCGCGGCTCTGAGGCTATCAATTCCAGGGAATTTCCCGACTTAGTGCTCACTGCCGACGCTTTATTAAGCATTTGAGCACTTTTTGCGATCGCTGATTTAGGTGATGGACCTGTCAGCAGCCATACCTTTATAAACTCAAGGGGCTAGGGGGCGTCACAAAAATAAGGCTTGAATTTTCAGGCTGTAGCGCTGCAGGCTTTGCGTTGTACCACTTACTAAATGGAACTTTTGTTTTTTCTAGGAGTTTTATTTCATATTCGTAAGACTCAAATCGACACGTCGTTTCAATCATTTCTTCCATTTCGTCAACGGCCTTGGGCAATTGCTCAAAAATAGCTTCGCGCCCCTCATCCTTTAGACCGAAGAAGCCTCGCTTAATATCCTCCTGTTCAATGATTGAAGACGGCAACTGTTTAGACCAATCTTCAATGTCTGATATATCGCCCAAGTTTTCCCGCAAGCTCTCAAAGACTGAGTTCTCAGTCGCAGCAGGATCTTTCCATTGATAAATGCGTGTCAGGCGAGATAAATCTACTGCGCCCATTAGTTGTGGATGAAGATACATCAAGGGAGTTGGCGTTAAGAGCAAATCGACATACTTAACCATTCTCGATTTAACTTTGTGCTTCCCTTCTTCAAAGCGGCTGCGGGCAAGACCATACTCACCCAGCTCCAGATAGCAACGTGTCTCGGCTATAAAGGCAAGGCACAACGTAAGTAGATATTCATCACCAATTTGGCTATGACGCTCTAGCTCCTTATCGGTTAAGTCTGCATAGACATGTTCGGCTTCCAGAAATCGATCAATTGCCTGCATTGCACTGCTGCGCCGATTTTCAGGATCGCTCATTTCAAAAGCGTTACGAGCAAGGTCAAGCGCAGCACGAAAGTTCGCATAAAACGCCAGATCTATTTTCTCGTCTATTTCCTCTAGCTTTTTCTGAACTTGTTGCAATCGTCCTTCAAGTTTTTGAATTTTCTTATATATGACCGCAAAGCCAATTGCAGTCATCCCAAGTGTCAGAAAACTTGCAGCAGACTGAAACATCACCATATTCTGCAATTGCCCAACCTGTTGACTGATGGCACCTAAACGCCGCTGTGTAACAGCAGAGTCAGTGGCCTGGACAAGCAAGCGTAAAGCACCTGTTGGATCAACACCGGTAATCGCATCAGCTGGAATATTGGAATTTAATGCTGCATCTTTTAACCAAGTTACAACTCGGCCACTCTGATCTTGAATGACACCGCCATTACGAACAAAATCCCCAGCCCTGATTCCATCAGCAATGTATTTGGGCATGTCAAACGTCAGTGAAATCGGTGCCATAATCAACTTCAGCTAATAGGGACAAACTTCCTAGTTTTCACTAATGGTCTCAACATCTCCGGAATAGCATCTGGAGTAAGTAGAGTGTTAGATAACCAAGGTCAGCCATACACGCAGCCAGGTCCTCTGAATTTTGTATCAGTGATTTAGGACCTTTGTACTACATGATTTTTTTGACATAGATATCAACAGCTTTCCCTGATGGATTTAAAGACAAAACGTAGATAATAAATTGAGCCGAAGTTCGATCGGGCAGACATCCGGGGGAGCCGCAATGGCGTCCAATTTCGATTTCCTCAGCAACCGTTATCCCACCCTTCACGAGCATGCCACCCATGCCGAGCGGTTAATCCTCTCTGCTCCCCGTGCCAGCTGCTTCTATAGTCGCTTCACCCTAGAGCAAGCAGTCCAATGGCTCTATGCCAACGATCCATACCTGAGGCTGCCCTACGCCAATAACCTGGGCGCACTGATCCACGAGCAAACCTTTAAAGAAAACCTCAGACCCGGCCTCTTCCCAAAAATCCGCACCGTCCACAAAGTGGGCAACCTGGCCGTTCATGACTCTAGCAAAATTAGTCAGAGAGACGCCCTGCGAGTCGTTGAGGAGCTGTTTCATTTCCTCTACTGGCTGTGTCGCTACTACGCCCCAGACGGCAAAAATCTAGGCACCCTTACCTTTGACCGCAACCTAATCCCCAAGCCAGCTGACGACCAGGCAGATCTCACCCTAAAGCAGCTGCAGGAACTTGAATCGCGCCTATCCCTGGCCGATGAAATGCGGCAAATCGCTGAAGCTAAGCGACAGCAGACTGAACAGGAGTTGGAAAGGCTAAAAGCCGAACTGGATGCCCTCAAACAATCTAACGAAGCCGCTGACGACACCCACGACTACAACGAAGCCGATACCCGCCATTATCTAATCGATGTCCTGCTCAAAGAAGCAGGCTGGGACATTCACCAGGATGGCTGGACCGAGGTGGAAGTCCAGGGCATGCCCGCAGCCACAAACCCCACTGGCATTGGCTATGTGGATTACGTTCTGTGGGGTGACGACGGTAAACCCCTGGCCCTGGTGGAAGCTAAACGCACCAACCGCAACCCTGTAGAAGGGAAACGCCAGGCCGAACTCTATGCCAACTGCCTGGAGCAGCGCTATGGCCAGCGCCCGATTATTTTCTACAGCAACGGTTACGAGACCTGGATTTGGGATGATGCCACCTATCCTCCGCGAGCCATCCAAGGCTTTCTAAAAAAGGACGAACTGGAGCGCCTGATCTTTCGCCGCACCCATCGCAAACGGCTGCATCTGGTGCAGGTCAACTCAGCTATCGTGGATCGCTCCTACCAAACTGAAGCCATTCGCCGCATTACCGAAACCTTTGACCAGGAACGGGGTCGCAAGTCCCTGCTAGTGATGGCCACTGGTACCGGTAAAACCCGAACTGCGATCGCCCTGGTGGATGTTTTAATGCGGGCCAACTGGGTCAAGCGCACCCTATTCCTGGCGGATCGCAATGCCCTACTCACCCAGGCACTACGAGCCTTCAAGCGCAACCTGCCCACGGTGACACCCATTGACCTCACCAAGGACAAAGTCGCCGATAGTGCCAATGTGGTGCTCTCCACCTATCCAACCATGCTCAACGCCATCGACCGGGTAGCAGAAGCAGAACGGTTCTTTGGTCCTGGTCACTTTGACCTGGTGCTCGTTGATGAAGCCCACCGCTCCATTTACAAAAAGTATCGTGCCCTCTTCGACTACTTTGACTCCCTATTGGTAGGCCTGACTGCCACTCCCCGCGCTGAGGTAGACCGCGACACCTATCGCATCTTTGAGCTGGAGCAGGGTAACCCATCCTTCGCTTACGAGTTAGACGACGCCATCAAAGACGGTTACCTGGTGCCACCCAGGGGGGTGGACGTGCCCTTTAAATTCATGCGTAAGGGTGTCAAATTCTCAGAGCTATCTCCCAAGGAGCAGGCCGAATACGAAGAAAAATTCCGAGACGAGGAAACCGGAGCCGTCCCTGACCAGGTAAATGCAGCCGCACTCAACCGATGGCTATTCAATATCAGCACCGTTGACCAGGCACTGCAGCTGATGATGGAACAAGGCATCAAAATCGACGGGGGCGATCGCCTGGGTAAGACCATCATCTTTGCCCGCAACCATAACCATGCCGAATTTATCGTTGAGCGCTTCGATGCTAACTATCCCAAGTTCAAAGGCAAATTCGCCCAGGTGATCGATAGCCACGACAACTATGCCCAGAGCCTGCTCGATGACTTCTCAGATCCAGCCAAGGAACCCACCATCGCCGTCTCAGTAGACATGCTCGATACCGGTGTAGATGTACCTGAGGTGGTCAATCTGGTCTTTTTCAAACCGGTCTATTCACTGGTGAAATTCAATCAGATGATTGGACGGGGTACCCGCCTCTGCAAGAACCTGTTTGGCCTGGATGAGCATAAAACCGAGTTCCTTGTATTTGACCTCTGTGGCAACCTGGAATACTTCAACCAGCCCATCGAAGAGAAGAATCAAAAGCTTCCCGATAGTCTCTCCACACGACTGGTTAAGACCCGCCTGGAATTAGCCCAGACATTAGGGGATAAAATAAAAAACAGTTCTGACACGGTGGACTTACGTCAGAACCTGCTGGATACCCTTCACCAGCATGTAGCCACCATGGAACCGGATAACTTCCTGGTGCGCCCTCACTTAAAACAGGTTGAAGACTTCTCCAACCGAGAACGCTGGGATCAGCTCAGCGAGGAAGACACCGAAACGATTGCGGATAACCTGGCATCTTTACCTAACGGCATCCCCAGCGAAGACCGATTTGCCAAAGAATTCGACCTGCTCTGCCTGAAACTCCAGCTAGCCGTACTCAAACAGTCCGCTGATTTTGTCCGCTTGCGAGATAAAGTGCGGGACCTGATGGCCAAGCTGGAGGATAAGAAAACCATCCCCATGGTCCAGGCACAGCTCACCCTAATCGAAGAACTTCAACCCGAGGACTGGTGGACCAATGTCACTCCCGCCATGATTGAGCATGTGCGCCGCAATCTCCGGGACCTGATTAAGTTTGTAGATCGCCAGTCCCAAACTATTGTCTACACAGACTTTGCCGACCAGATGGGTGTAGTACAAGAGGCGGAGGTGCCTGTTTATCAACCAGGCTTTAGCCCCTACCAGTACCGCAAGAAGGTGGAAGCCTATATCCGTGAGAATGAAAGCCACGTTGCCGTAGCCAAGCTCAAGCGCAACCTGCCCCTGACCGATGCCGATCTGGAAGCTCTAGAAATCATGCTATTCGGCGCTGAGGAAATCGAAAGCCGGGAGCGGTTTGAGGAAGTCTATGGCAAGGACCTGAGCTTGAAGCTATTTATACGGAAGCTGGTAGGTTGCAATCGAAATGCCGCCAAAGAAGCCTTTTCAAAATACCTGGTAGACGATAACACCATGAGCGCCAACCAGATCCGCTTCATCGAAAACATCATCGACTACCTCACCCAGAACGGCATCATGGATCCTGGCCTACTCTACGAGCCACCCTTCACCGAATTGCACGACGAAGGTTTAGACGGCATATTTCAGGATGATGACGCCGATCAGATTATTGGCATCGTGCGGTCCTTCAACGAGACCGTAGAAGCAAACTTTGGTGCAGCATAATATAACTTGAAGTCAATTATTTTTTAAACACTATATCTATCTTGGGACAATTGTTTCAGGCCTTTTTTTGAACAGATATCTCAAAATCTATGGTTGTTAAAATTTTGTTGCTTATGACTTCGCCTAGGGAGTTTGGAGCACTGAATTCGGCAAATAATTTATCAGTGATTCAGTGCTAAAAAACGGGCATACTCTTTACATGTTAAGGGTTCGGTCACCTAAAAAATAACGAGCTAACAGGTAGTTTAGGAGTATTTTATGACTGCTTGGAATATCAGTTTGGATAACATCTCTGACACCCTCAGCCAAGAGGACGTATTCAACCAAATTCCAGGCTTTAGTCGGATAGGAGCATTGCTTCAGAATAATATTACTCAGGTTATTCTGAAAGAAATCTCAAGGCCTGTTCTTGAGGCGTTCCAAGAGGTCGCAAAACAAGATTTAATTACCTTTATTCAAACAATTCAAAAAATTCGCTCTGGCAAGGCACTTAAAGAACTGGAGGAGTATTCAGAAGCCATCAAGCTTTTTCAAGAAGTGATAGCCGTGCAACCTCGTAATCAGGAAGCATGGCTGATAAGAAGTATTTGCTTAATGCTTCTAGGAGAACTTGAAAAAGCGGATCGATCTTTTGATAGAACTCTAGACAAGAAAGATACTTTTGAACCCTATTATTACAAGGCACTTATCGCATTTGTACAAAGCAACTATGAGGATGCGTACTATCATATCGAAACAGCACTTGAATTTAAGGATTGCCAATTTTCTGAAATTTGGTTCGATAAAGCTAGAATTTTGGAAAAGTTAGGTTATTTTGACGATGCTATTGAAGCCTATGATCAAGCAATCAAAATCCAGCCAAGCAATCATGCCGCGAAGATTAATCGCTCACTCTTACTAACAGATGAACAGGAAAATTCTAGTGAGTTGGTTGGCCGTGCCTTTGCATTAGCATTGCGAAAAAGAACAAAAGATGCAATTGCTTATGTGGATCGTGCCCTTGAATTAGAACCCCAAAATCCTATCACCTGGCAATTGAGGGGGAATTTAATGCAAGCTGACAAAAATTATCCTGCCGCAATTCAGGCTTATCAAAAGGCTCTGAGTATTGATGAAAACTTAGAAGAATCCCATTATGGCCTTGGGATCTCCTTTTTTAAGGTCAAACGATTTCAACTAGCTAGTAAGGCATTCAATAAAGTTATCGAACAGGGGTCTGAACCTGAATTAATCTGGCTTTATCTTGGATTGGCCAAGTATAAGCTCAACCACCACCACAAAGCACTTGAAAGCTTTGAAAAAGTAAGTGAACTATATCCCAAAAGTATTTTAGGTGATTTACTGAAAGGACATACGCTTAGGAAACATGGTGATTTTGAGGATGCGATAGCAAGTTATCAATTAGTACTTAAAAAACGCCCTCATCATTCTGAGGCACTACTTTGTTCTGCCAAGCTGTACCATCAATTAGGTTCTGAAGAAAAGGCGCTACATTTTTATCAGCAGGCTCATGAACAGAATCCTAATGACGATAACATTTGGGCCATGAAACGTGTACTAGAGGATAAAATTAGTCGTAGAATAGATAAAGAAAAGGAGATGCAAAAAAACAACACATTTGAAGCTACACTAGAACAGCAACATTCTAGAGGTAATTTTCTCACAGATTTGTTAAGTGTATTCGTCAGATAATAACCATTTTCCAATAATTCAAAAATACATATAACCTGCTTAGAATCTAACATTTAGAGTTCCTTGACTTCCTGATATTTAGTAAGATTCAAATGCTCTGTAGTGCGCCAAGAAATTCGGAACCAACTTGATAAATTTTAAGTTCAAAATTGTTCTCAGCCTCATAGAGATCGCCTAGTGCCTGGCGAGTTCCCTCATCAACTTCTGTTGGTTGCACAAAGTGATCACTAATCACAACCTGTAAACGTTCCCAGTCATTGTAGAAATATTCCTGTAGTAGAGGAAGTATTTTTCCATACCAGGCAAAATGGAGTGATTCAAGATCATCCAGCCCCATAAAATAGCTATGCCCAATCTGATAGTCTCGTCCTAATAAAGCTGTAATCCGCCGGTTCAATTGATCAAGCAAGCTTGCTAAGCTTAGACCTTCAATGCTACCCAATAAAGCAGGGTTGGGCATTTGCTCCACAAAGGTAAACCGCCGTCGCAGAGCAATATCCAGTAGGGCAATAGAACGATCCGCCGTATTCATAGTTCCAAGAATGAGCAGATTCTCAGGAACCCCAAACGTCTCTTTTGAGTAGGGGAGCTGGACGGTAATTTCATGGTCTTCCTCTAGCCGTTTATCGTCTTCAATCAGAGTGATCAGCTCGCCAAAGACTTTGGCGATATTGGCTCGGTTAATCTCATCAATGACCAACAGGTACTTATGATCGGGGTCATTCTGTGCCCGACGGCAAATATCCTTAAAGATGCCATCCTCTACCCTGTACAGAACTTGCCTATCCTCGGTAAATGGTTTCAGTCCTTCAACAAACTCTTCATAAGCAAAAGACTGATGGAAGGTAACAAAACGCATATATTCCGATATGTCTGGTTGAGAGTCTTCTGGATGCTCTAGCTCGTCTAAGACATTTGCCAACTTGACTTCGATATAGCCTTCGCCCTCCTCAGTTAAACACCACTCACTTTTCTCTGTCTTTTCAAATAGGAAAGGAGGTTGCCGATTTTTATACTTTACTGTCTCAACATCAGGAGAAGTATGAATTTGGAGCATTGCCCAAATCTGGTTACTCAGCTTTTTAGTTTGCGTAAAAGCCCAGTAATCCTGCACAAGTGAATCTTCAGCGATCTCTGGTACTTTAAAGAGCGATTTTTGAGATCGCTTCATGTACATCGCTAACGCAATCACCTCAAGCCAGGTTAAAGGGCGAATCAAGTCTCGCCGTCGTTGCTCTGGGGAAATAGGTGCACTTAATTGTTCATCCAAATAAAATTTAGCAAAGCGATTAACAGCATAAGTTTTGCCAGTTCCGGGAGGACCATACAGAATCAGGTTGCGGGTATTCTCCGCCAAGGTCGCCAGTTGCACAATTTCCTCGGGCAGTTCTACTCGGCCATCCTCCCCATTCTCAACAGGCTTGGTAGTGCGATCTCCAGGAGGAATGGCAGTGTATAAAAATGCCATCATTGAATGAGTATCCATACCCTCAAACTCTGGTTGGTCTTTCAGATACTTGAGTAACTGTCGGTTTTTAGTGTGCAGTCCACCTATAGGTTTCTGTCCAAAAAAGTTTAGGAAATGGGTCAGGTGATAAGGATTAGAAATTGGCAAAAATTTATCAGGAAAATACAGACATAAGGGCTTGGCTCTGAGAGCGTTACGGTTAGGACCAAGCTGATTACTACCAATGACATCCAACTGGTCCAACTGGTCGTTAGCAGCAGCCTCAACCAGATTCACAAGACCTGTCTTCAACTTTTGAAGGGCTTCCTCAGCGGAATTACTTTTGAGGGCCTTATTCCATTTCCACACCTGGTCGCCCTTGCTCCAGAAGACGCCCCATTTATGAGAGCTGCCCCCAGATACACTACCCAAATCACGGGTCTTGAATTCAATCCAATAGCAAAAGCTGTCTGGTTTCCCGATAGCATAGGTATCCAGTGTCAACTCAGGTAGTCGCTCTCTTGGAAAATGCTGCTCAAAGTCAGCCCGGAGTTGGGCCAAATGAGGCGACATCTTGGGGGAATTGCCTGCATTGCGCCAATTGTGCAGTTCTACTCGCCAGTCTTTGACTTGAGCCTGACTCTCACCCATTCGCTTCCTGCTCCAAGATCTGCCTTAGCTCTACTATCAATTCCTGTTTTGCCCCTTTTGCCGTTAAATCCTTCAGCAAATTGACTGTCGCAACCTGAATTTCACCTTGCCTTCCTTCTAAAATGAAGCGGGATCGAATGGGCTCTAGTAGTCTTGCAGTCTGAGGATACATGAGTGTGACCTGCGGACAATCAAAGCGGCTGAGATAGGCGTACATCTGGTAGAAGTCCGCTTCAGCAATGCCAAGTTTGCGATCGTTGGGGTTAAGGTGCTTGTATTTGAAGTCCATCAAGAGGGGGTACTGCTCGCCATGGCGAAATACTAAATCAGGCTTTAGCCTGAAAACTCGTCTCTCAGCATATCGAGCTAGATAGCAAACGGCTTGACGCCTCTGAGGCAGTAGCTGACAGGGCTGTAAAGCTTCCGGTAGAACGGAGCCCTTGTGCCTCTGCATAAACCCTGTGATAAATCGCTCAAAGAGCTGGTTCATATCAAAGACGAAGGCAAAGGCTGTCAAATTATTAGCAGACAACTCCAGTCCCAACCGCGCTAGAAACAACCTGGCCAGAGTCAAAAGCGGTTCATACTGCCGATTCAGTCGGGTTAACTGAATGTTTTGAGCTGCCTGTGCTGTCATCGTGGGCAGGAGCGTCACCTCATCCATCCAATACCGTAGTTCTGCTAGCAACTGACGATTCTGATGATCGCGGGTTACTTGCCAGAGTCCCTCGACTACATACCTGAAAACACGATTGAGCTGGTTATCCAGCGTAAATTCGTCATAGGTTACAGCAAACAAATACTTCTGTTCAGGTCGCCTCATCTGGGCAGTAGTCCGCCATTTCCCCTTCAAAACAGGTAAGACAGCATCTACTGGTTCATAGCTTCGAGAAGCCCCTTTTATCCACTGGCACTTGAGATTGTGAGCAAACAGGTAAATCAGGATCTCACACCAGTCCTGTGCTTGCTTCAGATCAGCCAAATTACTTTCGCGAATATTGAGATAACCTGCATAATCTATCATCCAGAGCAGGTTCCGAGTGGCCTCTTGCTCACTCTGGCACCGATCCTTTGAGTCATGAATTTTGGGCAAAATTTGCAGTGTACGTCGCCCCAATCGAAGTACACCAACATACTGCCTGGCCTGGTAATATAGCCTTCCTTGACGGATTCTAGGCCTGAGAATTTCAACGCCCATGGATCGCGAGAATTGATCAATGGCTTTCATTTCTCGCTCTTGGAGCGCATCGGTCATCTCATACTCAAAAAGTGTGAGCACCTCAGTTGCATTGGCACTTCCTTGAACAGGCATACTGTTGGTAAGCAGGAACTTTTCCCCACAATGCCGCCTTTTTCAACATAAGGAAAGCGTAACGTTTCATCTAAGAGGGTACCTAAAGTTCCAGTCCAATTTCCTTATGGCTTGGGAGAACCAGATTTTGCAGTTGTTGGGCTGTTATGGTCAGGTCTGCTGAATTTACTGATTGCCTCAAATAAGGCCAATTGGAGTTTTTTCCCACTGCCCCCAGTATCTCCCTTGGATTTTCCTTGTCTTTGGACTTTTCAATCCGCTTAATGAGGCTATCTAAGTCCTCCGAAGCATACAGTCTTAATTCATACTTCACCCGACTAACAGCCACATAGAAGCTATCTCGGCGAATGTAGTGGTCCAATGGCCCCAATTATCCTCTCTGCTGATTTGCCTTGAGCGGCGTAGGTGGTACTGACCAGCGCATGGTCTAAATGGATCAGCTCCGAACTGCTCAGACTGTCCAAATTGCCATTGCGGTAGCGGATCAGGATTTGGCCATCATTGATATCAGCTACCTGGAATTCCTGACCATTGCGCCGTCCAAGTAGGCGATCGTTTCTAGTCCACTTGAACCGATCGCCCACAGCCAGTTCTATTTCCTCCACCTCATATACCGACTTCTTCCTCACCCGAGCCGGATCAACCACCAAAGCAGCCTCCGCAGCAGCCTGAAGAGTAAGGACATTTTGCCGAGTATCAATCGCCAGCACCTCATACCGCTGCCCCTTCTCCAGCCCCAATCGCTTATAAGTCGCATTAGGAATCAGCACATTCCCAGGCCGAAAATGATGCGCATACCCTCCCTGCACCTCAGTCAAATCCCTCGCCTTCAGCCGCTTCACCATCACACTTTTACCCAGCGCCCCCTCAGCCTTTAGCCCCTTCCGAATCAGCTGAGTAATCACCAACCGCTCCTTGTTCGTGCCCGCCAATACCAGCGTTTTAGCCCGCTCCTCCGGAGTCAGCGCCAGATAATCACGAGCAATCGCCTGTGCCCGCTCCTCCCCACTCGCCACCTGATAAATAAACGGCTTCAACCGCTCAATCCCTTCCGCAATCCTGCCTTCCGCAATCAGATCCACCCCAGCCTTAATCTGCCGATTCTTCTGCCGCAGTGATTGAGTCAAGTAAGCCGTAGCAATGCCCGCCTGCTGCAAACTCTTAAACGGATTACCCGCCTCCACCGCCGACAGTTGCTTCGTATCCCCCACCAGAATTACCCTGGCACGCTGGTCCCTAGCACGCTCAATCAGTGCCTGGGCATCCTTAGCACTCAGCAACCCCGCTTCATCCACCACCCAGATTTCATCATTGTCAGGTTCCAACTGCTGTTGAGAATGGATCAGCGCTGCCACCGTTTCAGTCTGCTGAATCTGGGCAGATTCCCCTAGCGTCTTGGCCGCTTCCGCACTAGGAGCAAAACCTCGAACCCGATATCCCTGGGACTCAGCAATCCGACGAAACAGATTGAGCGCATAGCTTTTACCCGCTCCGGCTACACCCTGCCAGGCAATAAACGCATCACTGGTAGTGGCCGCTAACCTGATGTCCGCCTGCTGCCCGGCGGTCAGTCCCTGGTCTTTCAGAAACTCATCCATCAGGGTGGTAGAAGCCACTGCCCCAACCGTGCCTCGTCCCTCCAGCACCATACGAATTGTATCCAACTCTCGCAGGACCGCAGCTTGCGTCGTGATCCGCTGGTCCGGCGTATGAATCACCTGTGGATCATGGTCAAGCGTCTGCTCTAAATCCTCAAACAACTGTTGACCCAGATGATTCTCCAGGGCAAAGCGTTCCACCTTTTCCCGTTTGAATATCGCATCTTGCTCAGCACGATGATCCAAACCAGCCTGAACAGATCGCTGGGGTAGACTTTGCCAGTTCAATGGCTGTGGCTGGGGATGCTGAAGATTCAATACCTGAGCCTGCTGCTGCCAGTAAGCCTGAAGTTCTGCACGGGGAATTTCCCTGCCTTTAGGCGTACGGGTCATCAGGGTAGCCAGCTCTCGTTCCTGGGCAGTGGCCTCTTCTCCAGCCGCTTCCAGAATTTGTTCTCGACGTTTGGAAAAAGCCTGGAGCTGTTTGGGTGAGTATCCTTTGAGTTCAAACTGACCATGGGCTCTGGGCTCAATAGCGTAACCCAGGCGCTGCACCTCGACGGCCAGCTCATTCTGATAAATCATGCCTAACAATTTTTGCTGCTTGAACAGCACATCATTATGGAGAGACTGCCAGCGACCATACTCCAGCTGAGTGGCATTAATCACCACACAGTGGGTATGCAGCTGGGGGTCTTTCTCACGGGAGGTGTCGTGATGAAACTGAGCAACAATTAGATTGCCGGTGCCGATCACCTTTCGCCCTGTCGAGGTGCGAACACGGGTTTGGGCATAGCGTTCTTCAATAATCGCCAGGGTACGATTCACCGCAGTACGATGGGCCTGCTCCAGCGCTTCATTGCCATCGACCAGAGCCGCCATAATGTTCTTGGGAGCACTAAAGGTCAGGTCCAGACCCGCTCGCCGGGTGTCAGGATTGATTTTGCGGCCCGATAGAGTCTTGGTGCGGCTGGGACTGTAGCCCTGCAGAAGGTTCTTGAAAGCCTTGCCTTGAATCTGCCCGGACAGCCCCAGCTGATGGGCTCCCTTACCAAACCAGTTGGAATGTTGTTGGTTCTCCTGGGGAGAGTAGTAGTTCTCGGCAGTGTAGTAGGTTTCACCCTGGTTGGCGCTGATAACCGTGAGGCTGAGCATGAGACACCTCCTAACCGCTCACGAAACCCTGGCGCTTACGGATTTCTTGAATTAGAGCTTTGCGATTTTCCAGAATTTGGGGACCTCGGGCATTCGCCTGCTCCAGGGCAATAGTCTCCAACAGAATCTGCAGCCCCTGAAACTGCATCTGCAATGTCTCAATGCGGGCCTTCATATCATCCATTTGTTGTTCCAGCTCGCGACGCTGCTGACCATCGCGCATCATCAAGCGAATGATGCTGGCAGCTGGCAGTCCCAGGCGACTGGCCTCTTTCTCGACCATGGCTGCCTCTTCGAGGGGCAGCGATACGCTAAATCCTTTACCCATAGGTCTTTGCTCGAATACTATTAATGAGAGATGATGCACGCCGATGGCTGGAACGATTGCTATGCAAGGTTTTCAGAATCCCCTAGTCCAGGGCTGGGCGTGGTGTGTGGAACCGCGAAGCAACGAAACGGAGTGGAGTGGCGTAGCCTGCCTATTCGATCCACTAATGCTGCTTCACCAGAAGAGAGTACTTGGCCCTGGCGTGAGACTATGCCTTCTGTTGTAACTCAGTGAGAATTCTGAGGATATACCCTATCCAGGGTGTACAAAATTGTTATTGAATATCACTGACTTGATTCACGAAAGAGATTTTGGGCAGAGATTAACGACAGAAGTCGTGATGGAGTCATTCAAGTGTCGTGGCCCAGTCGTGAACTGGCTATCAATTCCAGGAGCCATTGCCCTGGAAAGACCAGCAGTCGTTTTTCTAACATGCAAAAGTCGTGAATAAGTTGTGATTACCAGCGTTCTCAAGGATAGACATGAGATAACTTTAGTGATTTATTTTGCCAAAGATAACAATCAAGTCGTGAAGGTGTCGTTGGGTAACTCTTTAAGGCGGGAAATAAATACAGCTTTCAGGTGTGTATAAATAAACACCTCAGTCAAAGACCAGAAAAAGAGCTCTGCAGCAATGCTCAGAGCCATGTATCGTACCCATGCAAAGTAAAGTTGGGAACGATGTCTCTTACTATACGAGAGCGCAGTCAAAAAGTCGCCGATTGTATCAAAACGAATGCAAAGCAAGGGATAGAGTCGATAGCAACCACCCTTGGCATCAGCAAAAGTAGTGTGCATCGTCATCATCAGGCCATTGCACGTCGCAACCAGCATCCGGAATCAGGTTTGTGGGAAACTGCGGCTGGGACTGCCTGGCTATTACGTCTGGTGGTGGGGGTGATCTATCACTTTGGCATTAAGCACGGGGTAGGAGCCGAGAGCCTATCGGAGTTCTTCAAAGCCGTTCACCTCGATACCCATGTGGGGAGTTCTGCGAGTGCGCTACGTCAACTCAAACACCGTCTCTATGAGGCCATAATGGCCTACGAAACGGCGCAAGCCGAGCAGTGCCAACCGGTCAACAAACCTGGCATCTGTCTCGGAGGGGATGAAACCTTTTTTGGCCTGCCGATTCTGGTGCTGGTGGAGTTAGCCAGTGGGTTCATTTTTACAGAAGTGGAATGTGAGAACCGCCGTTATGACACTTGGCTCAAACAGACTGAGACCTGGTGGCATCAGACCCAATGGCAGTGTCACTTTATGGTCAGTGATGGAGCTCGTGCCTTGGTCAAACTAGCGCTCTGCGGTCTGGGAACAGCCAGTGTGGCGGATCTATTCCATGCGATGCGGGCGCTCGGACGTCCTATCGGCAGTGCTCTGGGACGTCAACTCGCTCAGCTTGAAAAACAAGTAGACACCCTTCACCACCAATTAGGCCAAACAACAGACAAGGCCAAGCAACAGGTCTTGTCTTCGCAGCTAGAGTCCCTCTCTCACCAACACCAACAGCTTGAACAAGATCAACACATTTACCATCAGGCCTTGGCAGACATTAGCCAAGCGGTCCATCCCTTCACGCTCGACACGGCCCAATGGCAATTCTTCGACGGCTTAACCACACAACTGACCGTTCCCTTGAGCACCTTGAGCAAGTTGACTTGTCTCTATGGGGGCGATACGGCTCAAAAAGCGATTGCCACCTTTCAAGCTCAGATCCCCCATTTTGCCACGGGGATTCATGCCTGGTGGCAGTGGGTGATCCAGGCCTTAGCCACTGAAACTCAGGAGGTTGACCTCCAAAATTGGGTACTGACAGCCTTGTTGCCCTGGGTCTACTGGTTACAACAAGCTGATAAAACTCGACAGCCTCACCTCAAATCTCGCTATCAACAGGCCGCTAGCGATGCCTATGATCAGCTCATGGCCCAGACGATGACCCTACAGATGGATGCCCCTCAACACCAACACTGGGTGCAGTGGTGTCAGTGGATGTGTGCAAAGTATCAACGCACCTCCTCTGCTGTCGAAGGGCGCAATGGCTATTTGTCGCAGCGCCATCATGTCAACCGAGGCTTTTCTCATCAGTCGTTGAAGGTGCTTACCATTATTCACAATTTCGACCTGAAACGACCCGATGGCACCACCGCCGCACAACGACTCTTTAGACAGCCTTTTCCGGACCTATTTGAATGGATTCTCAGTACGATTGATGAGCTGCCAATGCCTAGACGGTCATATAAAGCACATCAGATACAACCGTTACACGCAGAACTTTTCCCGGCTTAAGTTGTTACCCTCTAAAAGCTTTAAAATAGGAGGCTCAGACAATCGTCACCTTGCACCGAGATATTATGTTGAATTCGAAAATTGAGTCCCTGCAATGCCAGGATCAAATTAGTGCGCTAGAACAAATTGCTTAATGATTTTGTTCACCTCATCGAGGGGGTAACTGCATTCCTTCCAAAGTTTTTTTCTAGTGCCCAGCCTCCGGCTGAGCACTACGATTAAGGTTGGAGCCTCAATTTAGTGGCAGAGCCATAATAGTCTTCTCCAGGATGAGACTGGAAACGAGGAGATAGGTCTAAAGTCAAAAAATCAACCTTCTTGCATACTGGCAGCCCTGGGGTTGCCAGTATGCAGCACAGTGGGGTTAAGTCTCACTCAAAACATCCATAGCCTTATTGAGATAACTGTTCTAGGTTCTCGTAAAGAGTTTCAATGTTGCACATAAACCCAATACTCTCAAACTCCACCTGCTCACCAACTCGATAAACCTGAGGCAACCAAAGATTATCTGACTTACGTTGAAATCGTTCAACCAAAACCTGTTTTTGGTGAACCAGAACATACTCTTCTAACTCTGCAACAGATTTATAGTCAGAAAACTTATCTCCCCGATCAAACGCCTCAGTCGAATCTGACAACACCTCTATAATCAACTTGGGATGCAGAATAAAATCTTCATCGGAAACGCGATCGCGATCATCACAAGTCACCGCTAAATCTGGATAATAAAAGAGATTCAGTTCTGGTAGGCGGACCTTCATATCCACCGCATAGGAAATACAGCCCGTACCACGTAGGTGATTTACCAGTAGCGCTGACAGATTCCCCGTAATAATGACATGGGCTTTTGTCGCCCCAGCCATAGCCACAATTTGCCCTTGCAAATACTCATGCTTAATCGGGCTTACCCGCTCAATTTCCAGATACTCCTCAGGAGTAAAGTAAGCATAGCTTTTACTAAGAGCCATTGTTCTTGCCTGAACTTCGCTATCTCTAGCTTGCCATAGGCATGATGATTCTGATGATTTCTCATCAAAGAGCAGAGGTGCGTTGGACTAATGCCACAACACACCCCATAGAAAATCAACGTGGTTAAATCAGATATCGATTTTACTGACCACCTACCGCCATTGGCTCTAAAGTTGATGGGTCCTCCACCAGTAAAGCCGCTGCGTCCGCTTCTGGAGCATCCACAATCGGATTGCGTGCTTGAATCAACTCAATAGCTCGATTAACCTGTTCAGGAAAAATCACCACCAGCGAATCTTCAGGAGCATGCTCCAGCGCACATTCAATCGCCGCCGTTTCATCCAATTGCACCACATGGGATGCAGAGGAATCATTAGCTTGAGCAATGCCTTGAACAATCAGCCCAGCTGCATTACCCGCAGGGCGACCCCGACCATCATCATCCTCTTTAACAATAATGTGATCAAAGAACGTCGCTGCCAGCTGACCTAAGCCAATCAGATCCTGATCACGACGATCGCCCGGTCCGCCCACAACACCAATGGTTGGCCCCGACCAGTTCTTCACAAAGCCACCGACTGCTTCATAGCCAGCAGGATTGTGGGCGTAATCCACTAACGCATGGAAATGGCCCAGATTGAAAAGATTCATGCGTCCCGGTGTCTGCTGAGCCGAAGCCTCAAAACTACGCAACGCAGCCCGGATTTGCTCCACCTTAATGCCCTGCACAAAGGTGGCTAAGCTAGCCGCCAGAGCATTGGCAATCATAAACGGTGCCCGTCCACCCAAGGTCAGGGGCACCCGTTCAACATGCTCAATTCGGTGCACCCATTCATGCTGCAAGATAACAATATGACCATCATCGTAGACAGCAGCAATGCCTCCATCCTGAACATGATCTCGCACTAGAGGATTCTGCGAATCCATCGAGAAATAGGCCACTTTGCCAATTACCCGATCCGCCATCGCAGCTACCCGCTCATCATCGGCGTTGAGAATCGCATAGCCGTCAGCATGGACGGCTTCTGCAATGACCCCTTTTACCCTAGCCATTTGGTCAATGGTGTCGATGTCTCCTAGACCCAGGTGGTCAGCGGCCACATTTAGCACCACACCGACATCACAGTGACGAAACGCTAAACCAGAGCGCAGAATACCACCTCGGGCAGATTCCAAAACCGCCATCTCCACAGTGGGATCCTGCAAAATCATTCGGGCACTTTGGGGTCCAGTAGTATCACCTTTTTCAATCAGGTGATCTCCAATGTAAATGCCATCGGTGGTGGTAAAGCCCACTGCGTCATAAACCTGTCTCGCGATATGGGCAATGAGACGGGTTGTTGTGGTTTTACCATTGGTGCCCGTCACGGCCACAACCGGCACATGTGTGGGGGTATCAGGTGGGAACAACATCTGCAAAATCGGAGCCGCCACATTACGGGCTACACCCTGACTAGGAGCTAAATGCATTCGCAATCCCGGTGCGGCGTTTACTTCAACAATCACCCCATCCGCCTCGCACAGCGGCTTGGTGATATCGGTGGTAATTACGTCGATCCCCGCAATATCTAGATCAATAATTCGTGAGACTCGCTCCGCTAACCACACCGTTTCTGGATAAATCTCATCGGTACGATCGATAGCTGTTCCACCTGTACTCAAATTCGCCGTTGCTCGCAGATAGGCCACTTGCTCTGGTTCTAGCACCGTATCTAGGGTGAAACCCTGCCGGTTCAGCATCTCATCAGTGGACACATCCAGCTTAATTTGGGTGAGTACATTGTCATGGCCATTGCCACGACGTTCGTCCTGGTTCTCTTGCTCCACCAGCTCAGCGATGGTGTCATGACCATTGCCTACTACATGAGCTGGCACCCGCTCTGCAACAGCAACCACCTGATGATTCACCACTAAAATGCGATGGTCGCGTCCGGCATAGAAATGTTCGACAATAACACCTCTAGAAATCTCCTTAGCTCGGTCATAGGCCTCTTCTGCCTCTTCCCATGAGCCAATATCCGTCGTGATCCCACGCCCATGATTACCGTCTAATGGCTTAATCACGATGGGATAGCCACCAAGGCGTTCAATAGTCTTTTCCAGCTCATCAAAATGATAAACCAGCTGTCCTGCAGGCACAGGTGCACCCATACTTTCTAGAATTGATTTAGTGCGCTCCTTATCACAGGCCAACTCTACACCGAGCACATTACTCGACGAGGTCAGGGCTGCCTGAACACGCTTTTGATATTTGCCGTAACCCAGCTGGAACAGATCACAGTTTTCCAACTCCATCCAGGGGATGCCACGGGTTTCAGCTTCGCCCACCAGGGCTTCAGTAGTAGCGCCCAAAGCTGCCTCAGTACGCAGTTCTTTCAGATCTGCCAGATCCGTTTGCAGCTCATCTACAGGGTAAGTCCCCGTTTCAACAATGCTTTGGCACAGTCGAACAGCAGCACGTGTGGCATAGCGCCCAGCTGCCTCATGTTTGTATTCAACAACGACTTGATAGATACCAGGGGTGCTAGTCTCACGGGTACGGCCAAAGCCAACGGTCATACCAGCCAACACCTGTAGCTCAAGGGCCACATGCTCCACAATGTGCCCCATCATGGTGCCTTCTTGCACACGACTTAAAAATCCACCTCGACACCCTGGAGAACAGTAGTGCTCTTCAAGACTCGGTAGCACCTGTACTAACCCATCGTAAAAACCGGGCAGGGTATCAGAAGGGCTATCCGCCAGATTTTCTAAATCTAGACGGACAACAATCAGCTTGGAACGACGGATACTCCAATAGTTAGGCCCGCGAAGGGTTCGAGTGTGCAGAATTTTCATAGGCGACAATAAGGTGTTTATGTAGATGCCAACAGAAATCAAACGAAGCCTTTCATTTCATACGCAAGGCTTACAAGCCCTTTCTCTTGAAAGAGTCTAGAAAGTAAGGAATAAACGCGCCTGCAAAGAAATTAGGCCCAGGCTGGTCAACTAAGTTTTTATATTTTTGTTAATTCAGCTACAGATGTATCTGATTTTAAGTGAATGATCTGAGATTTTGACTAGAATATTTCTTGAAAAGCTCCCATTTTTCCTCAATCTTTGCAACAAACCTTCAGCTTGAAAAGAGTGCCAAGTAGGCTGATTAGCTTTGCTTAAAGGGCATTGAGTAGCTGTATTGAATGATACAACACGGGTTAAACAACATCACAAAGACATGCATTTTGTTATAAGTCCATGACATACTAAAAAACAAATAATGCAATTTATGCATTTCTCGCATGCAATTTTCGGAAACAATAGATGAGATCGGAGATTATCTATTGATCTTTAAAGCTATTAAACGGGTTGCTAACACTCCATTTTGGCGTTAAGCAAACATGCTTCAGATAATCGCTAGAGCTTGGATACCATTTCAAGATTAGGTGTACAAACTGAGCGGCACCTACAGTCGTATTGGTCGCCCTCACTTAAGATATGGACTCTTAAGTCATGGAGGCTCAACGGGGAATTGTCACCAGAGTCACGATAGTTTGTATGGGTTAGTTCCCTTGGATCAATGATGGTGACAGAGCCTTTGCCGATTACTTGAAAGGTGCCATCGCCTTTGAAAGCAGCACAGGTGTCTTCGTCAATGCCAATACCTAGTCGGTCAGGATTAGCTGCGATCGCACTCAACAACCGAGCCATGCGATTACGGTTATGAAAGTGCTGATCCACCAAAAGCTCAGGGATAAGACCCAAACCATCCATCAAATCCACCAGTGAGCGGTTGGGTGATTCCCCACTACTGCCCCCCGAGATCATCTTTTCACCCATCACTGCAGCACCCGCACTGGTTCCAGCCACGACTAACGTGCCAGTTTTAAGGCGCTTCTTAAGTGTCGTTATAAACTTACTACCCTGAATAAAGTTGAATAGGCGCACCTGATCACCACCGGACAAAAAGATACCGGTACAGCGATCTAGCAGCTCAAGCCAACGGTCTTCATCACACTCGCGGGGACGTCGAATATCAAGGACATGAACGTCTTTGACTCCTAGCTGAGTGAAAATGCGGCGGTAGCGATCGCCAACGACACTGGGCTCCTGAGAGGCACAGGGAACAATGCCAATTACGGCCTGAGTCCCGCCGGCACTATTAAAGAAGTTCGTCAATATCTTGCGTTCACCGACCTTATCTTCTGCCCCTCCAATTACCATGACGGGGTACTGGGTCGGAATTACCATAGCTTAACGAACAAGAAGAGATTTTTACTAACGCATAAATGCATTCCTAGATAGTAAATCATATTGTTGTAGAGTTAACACAATCAGATTTTTCCTCCTCCACAAAATAGATTTAGCCCCTCTATTTAATGCCTTAGCGCTTGGCCTCAGAGGTGCAGTTGCAAATCTTCAAAAACTTAAGTTGACCACAGTATACTCAAACAGATCTTGAAGGAGCACAACCCTCTATGGCTGACAGCTTTTTGCTAAGTCGAGTTTTACTACAGTTTGGCGAGCAGGCGGAGAATGTCATTGCTGATTTATCAGCCGTCGCCATGACTCCCGATGGCAGCCTCTGGGTGGGGTCAGATGAATGTTTAGCCGTTGAACGACTACAGCGTTTAGAAAGCTGTGTCTATGGCGATCATCAAGTCTTTCAGATCGGGGACTTTGTAGAGTTATTTGATAACGAATCAGAAATTGATATTGAAGCTCTAGGTTATTCAGAAGGCTATCTTTGGGTGATCGGCTCCCATAGTAGCAAACGTAAAAATGCCAAGGGGAAAGACCCCCAAAAAGATATTCAGCGCCTGGCAAAAATCAAGCACGATATCAATCGATACCTGTTGGCCCGTATCCCTGTTATCAAAGGGAAGCTAGTTAAATCGTGTGAGCTATCTGACGGCACTGAACTCACTGCTGCAGCCTTACAAAAAACAAAAGAAAACAATATTTTAATTCAGGCCTTAAAAGAGGATGAACACATCGGTCCTTTCTTAGACATCGATTTACCCTCCAAAGACAACGGCTTAGACATTGAAGGCATGGCAGTTGCTGGCCATAGGGTATTTTTAGGTTTAAGAGGTCCTGTTTTAAGGGGCTGGGCAATCATTTTAGAGTTAGAACTACAGGAGAAGAAACCAGGTGTGCTTTCTTTCAAAAGTCTAGGGACAGACAAGCTCTATCACAAACACTTTTTAGATCTAGATGGCCTGGGGGTTCGGGATCTATATTTTCACGATGGTGATTTATTAATCTTAGCTGGCCCCACCATGACACTCTCTGGAGAACAACAAATCTTTCGCCTCAAAGATGTGTTAAACCATGGTGATGACTGCATCTGGCATAAAGATTCTGACAAATTAGAAGCTCTATTTGATATTCCCCTCACGATGGGTAGTGATTTTGCTGAAGGCATGACCTTGTTTCCCTGTTTGGGATATAAAGACAGCCTAATGGTGGTGTACGATCGACCGGCTGAAACGCGACGGGTGGGAACGGATGCTGTTTTTGCTGATGTTTTTCGATTACCCACTTAAGATTAACGCCCAAACCCTGAAACAGGCCGAGACATCTGTATAAGTTACTCCCATAAGACTTGGCTAGCAACCCTATACCTTTATTCTCTGGAGGAACTAATATCACCATTGAGATGTCTCCTAAAAGGAGCAAACCGCCTTCCATCAGAAGAATCAGGGTGTATACAATACTTGGATTTTGTCGAGCTTCATTTTATACACCAGATTTAATACATGACATCTAATATCTCCGATATTCAAAAGACCATAGATAATAAATCAGATGCCTTGAACTTTCTACTCGTGGCTCTCATCGCCTCCAATAGTCGTTTCCAACGATACTATCCGTTATCACAGTTGTTTAACTATCAGCTAGGTTTGTTTCCTGATTTGCTAAACACGCTTAAGCACCTGGTTAACCAAGGTTGGCTCAGACACACTTCAGAGCCTGAGAAACCAGCTATCTATCAGATCACACCGCTTGGCCAAGAAGAGCTCAGTCAAGTGGATATGGATTCAGTATTTCAACAGCTAGAAGAGGATGTAAAAAATACAAAACTTCTCTCTGCTTTGCAAAAAATGCTATAGCATTTTTTGTTCTCCCACGTTATACGCCATGGGAGATATACCTATTTATTTTGCAGGCGTTTCGCAATGTCCAAACACACTGCTAATGGCGCATTGGTCTTAATGGCTTGGGCATCAAGATGCGTGCGAGTAGCACAATAATTGTTACCAGTTGAGCGATCGCAAATTCCCCTAATCAATCGATCCCTAGCAGGAATATCCATCTGCCCTCGCCGACCAATCTCCGCCAGTGGATAGTAGTAGGGGGGCATCGCAGCTTCTTGTAGCATCACCGCCAACCATCGTTGAATCCGCTGGGGCCAATGCCATTGGGTGGCTAAGACGGCCATTTGGCCCACATAGTCCACATCATGCAGCGGTCCCAACCACATGGGACCGCTGACCACAGGCGGTGCCCCACAGGCCCCACAGTTGAGTTGGCCTAACTGTCGCCAGTTGGCTGAACGAAACTGCCCACAGCTATGGCAATAGGCTAAAAACCCATAGTGTTCATCTTGCCAGGAGCCCGTGACAACTCGCACCATCACTCGGTGGATAAAACCGTTAAAAATAGAAAACACCGGCTCAATGTGAAACCCCCTAGAGGTCGCTTGCTGAGCCGCACAACCAATCAGCAGCCGCAGACCTTGCTCGTGCACCGCAGGATGGTTTCGAGCACAGGCTCCATAGATCTGCACACTTTTCGTCAGGGCATGGCCCCCGGTCGTACGGCCATCGGTACTGGTGAGATAGAGCAGTCCCCCCAGCTTAATTGCCCACAGTGCCGTATTGATAAATGGTGTGGGGCTACCAAAGCTGTCAATATCAATGAGGTCGTAATAGTCTTGCTTTTGCGCACAGCTAAAAAATAGCTGGTTGGCATCCTGGTGGGTAATGCAGTAAGCCTCAGGTGCCATGCCATGGCGCAGGTTTTTGCGCAGTACTGCTTTGAGTTCAGGGTTACCTTCGTTGGCCCAAACCCAGTCAGCCCCAGCTTCTAGATGGTAGCGTAGCGGGCGGACACCGCAGCCGGTCATGGCATCAATGACGCGCAATTGCCCCTGCTGTTGACGATAGATAGCGGCGGCCAGTACAGCTAAATCGCGTCCTATTTGGCTGGAGGAACGATAAAAGGCGTTTGCGATCGCAAATCGTGCTTTTCCTTCCTGTTGATAGTCAGTATTAGGGTGTTCGGTATGGGATAGGCAGTGCCCACCCTGCATTTTGGGGTTCACGATTGACGCCTGACGATTCACACCGCCCTTTAACTTACCATTACCGCTTAAATTACCGCCTCGATGGCTGCGGCTAACTGCTCAGCGCTTAGATCGGTAATCACAAATACTTCTTGAATCGACTTGCCTTTGCGGGCAATCAGCTTAAACCCACCGCGAATCGGGACCGATGACTTTAAGCGAAACTTTGGTGCATTGGAGCGACCGCAAGTAATCACAGCCGGAGTTAAGGTTTTAATTTGAGGATGGGTGGAAAGCTTTTGCAGGATAGGAATCAGCCCAGGGATGTGGGTGGAGTGGTTGAGGACAACCCGCCCATGGTTAGTGCTGTGGGTAGAGCCCATGCCTAAGCTTTCTCCAAAGGGGCCATGGTCAAGCCAGCTCGAATCAATTGACTGTGGTAAAGCTCCGCCTGCTCCAGCGGACCGACCCAAACAGTCGCTTGCCCTTCGTAGTGTACTTGATTCGTCAGCTTCCAAGCCTGATCTGGCGTCATGTGGGGAATATATTTTACTAACGTCTCCGCCACATGCTGAAACGTATTGAAATCATCATTAAGCACAATAACTTTGTAGTTAGGATACGGCTGCCGAGTGATTTGCTTTGCCTTTTCTTTTGTCACCGCAGGTGACGCAGAGGCCGCCTGAACGGTCGCATTCAAAACTACCGCCTTCATAAGTTATGACTTCTCTAAGACAACGGACATAACGGTCGAACCATCGCCTATGGGAGTGATCGTAGATGTCTTTATATACATTAACAAAATGCCTGTGAGGATTGGTAGACGCAATGGAGAGGGCATAGCAACCAATTGGAAAGCTACAGGGCAAGGGGCGTCAAGCCAGTTAGTTAGGCGTCACCCCTATGGGTACCATGGTGGCAAAAGCTTTGTATTGTAGGTAATCTTCAAGAAATAGCTGTCACAGCCGCTATCTTTGCAAGAAACTCTACTCAAACCCATCCAAAGCAACAAATCAACCTCACTTCTACGCAGTTCACTAAGGGCAAGAAATATGAAAAACTGGCGCTGGCTAAAGGGTATTGGCCTTGGTATTTTCATGGCTGGCGGTGCAACCGCAATCCATGCAGCAGAGCCCTTGCCTCAGACTCTACAGCCTCTGCGCTTGGCCCAAAGCTATACCGACCTAGTGGCGGTTTCACTATTTCAACATTACTCAGCTGGCTACCCAGCCCCGATTTTGACGGAAGGTTTATCATCGCGACAAATTGATTCGATACATCTCAGTTTTGTCCGGCGTCTAATCGGCGACGCTGGTGATGAAGGCTCTGTAGTCGGCTATAAGGTGGCGTTGACTAACACTAAAGCGCAGTCCCAGCTAGGGATTAGCCATCCTTTGTACGGTTTTTTGCTAGAAAATATGTTGCTTGAAGATGGTGCTACCCTCCCTCTGGAGTTTGGCAGCCGCCCCCAAGCAGAAGGGGATCTGATGGTGCGTGTGGGGAGTGCCGACATTAATCAGGCTGACACAGATTTAGAATTGCTGGCTGGGTTAGACGCTGTCATTCCATTTCTAGAGCTACCAGATTTGGTTTATGAAGAGGATGCCGTTGTCAATGCTGGAGCCCTAGTTGCTGTGAACGTAGGGGCTCGCTACGGTGTGATGGGAAACCCAGTTGAACTTGAATCGGGAGATAGCGGCCTGGATCAGCTGGCCAATATTCGAGTGGTGTTGAACAACGATCGGGGGCAATTTTTAGTTGATGGTGAGAGCTCGGCACTCTTAGGTCATCCGATTAATTCGGTGCGGTGGTTGCGGGACACACTACTCACCCAAGGTGTGGAATTAAGACCCGGAGATCTACTGTCTCTAGGCTCGGTTACTTCCCTGGTGTCCCTGGATGCTGGCACGGATATCATGGGTATCGAGGCTCGGTATTTTGGCCTTCGGGACAATGAGCGCTCAGTTGATCTTGAAGTATCGTTTGAAGTAGACGACGACTAACGGCTTCTGCGGTGTTTTAGGTGTCATAACGACGACATGGGTGCCTGGCGAATTTACAGGGTACCTTGAGTTAGTGATCACTGTTTATGGGCTCTGCACTAAGCTCCTGAGCTACGTACAGACACCATTACAACAGTTTACTGAAGAGATTTTAGTTAGAGATTCTGTCATCTCCTTTGACAGACAGTTTCCCGACTGGTCTACGCAAAAGTTACCGAAACAAGTTCTGAAAACCCTGTAGCTAATCGTAAGAACAGTTAAATGGTTAAAAACACTGATTAATTTCCGCTTATTTAAGGTTGTCAGAAAAGAAGTCGTCATGTTTATTCGCTTGCGTTTTATTCAAGCTTTGCTGGCCACCCTCATGGTGGCTGCCGCCAGTCCCAGCTATGCCCTCAACTTTCCCCAGACTCGTGATCGGGGGGCCCCTGCCCGGGGTCCATCTCTGGCTACCCGGGGTCAAATTTGTCTCGATCCACAAAATCGTCCTTCTCTAACATCATTGCTACCTCACAATGCGATCGCAACCGCATTTGGCGCTGACACCGATATCCCCATGGCTCTCTGGTTCTACATTCCAGAAACGGGAGCCGCAGCGGCAGAGTTGACCATTGTGAATGAACTAGGGGATGACGTGTATCAACAGACCCTTCAACTTCCTGATACCCCAGGCACCATTCAAATCGACTTACCTCGGTACCAGGCAGACGGAGTGACCTCTACGTTTGAGTCCGGCAACCTTTACTACTGGGACTTTGCCCTAATTTGCGATCCAGAGGATCGCGGTGACGATGTGCTATTGGGCGGGGGTATTCAGCGTGTGGATGCGAGTCCAGATTTCTTGGCTGAACTGGACACTGTAGCAGACAATCCGCTGGCCCAAGCTGAACTGTATGCAGCTGCAGGCGCATGGCAAGAGACCATTGCCTTAGCCGCCGCCATGCATCCCCAAAACCCCAATGCCTGGACTGAACTTCTCACATCAGTGGATCTTGCTGCCATAGCAGAGAAACCCATTTTGGGCCAGGATGAGCCGGTCATTGATGTACCCACACCTACGGCTATGCCGAATGGTGGTGACTCTGGTAACCTACAGCGACTGCTAGAAGGCATCAATCGCAGCGCTGACTAATGAACCTGAAAAAGCTCTGGTGGCAATGGCGAGGGGTGGCCATTGCCACGCCGACTGTAACTTTACTTGTAGTTCTAATTAGAGCTGTCGGTATATTGCAGCCTTTAGAATGGCGGACATACGATCAGTATCTACAGTGGCGACCTGAGGAAACAGATCCGCGCATCGCCATTGTTGGCATCGACGAACAAGATATTCGGGAACAGGGGCAGGCCATTCTCTCCGATGCCGTTTATGCGGAGGTGATTACCAAACTGGCTCAACAAGAACCTAGGGCCATTGGGTTGGATATTATTCGGGATGTCCCGGTAGAGCCAGGTCATGCCGAGCTGGATCAGGTTTTTCGTAACACCCCTAATCTGGTCGGTATTCGCACAATCTTAGGAGACAACGCCGATCGAGATGTGATTGATGCGGCCCCAACCCTGGAAGCATTGGGGCAAATCGGCATCAATGACGGCATTGTTGACAACGACAACACCATTCGGCGCGGATTGTTGATGGTGACCACACCCGAGGGAGATCAGGCCCCGAGCTTTGCCCTATATCTGGCTTTGCTTTATTTAAATGCTGAAGGCATTGGGCCTGAACCCGTCGGTGACACAGAGTTTTGGCAGCTTAATGGCGCAGTCTTTCGCCCTTTAGAAAAGAATGATGGTGGCTATGTGCGAGCCGACGCAGGTGGGTATCAAACCCTAATTAACTATCGCGGTGGCAGCGAGCTGATTGAAACGGTTCCCCTGAGGGACGTGCTCAATAATGAGTTGCCCGACGATTGGGCAAAAGATCGGGTGATACTCATTGGTTCTGTTGCCGAAAGCCTTAAAGATCGATTCTTTGTACCCCACAGCAGCAAAATGCTGGCCCTGCCGAAAACCATGGCCGGTGTGGAAATCCATGCCAACCTGACCAGTCAAATTATTAGTGCAGCCTTAGAGGGTCGAGTTTTGATTCGCACCTGGCCAGAACCGTTGGAAATTCTCTGGATTTTTATATGGGCCGCTCTGGGGGCTACGGTAACCTGGGTGCAGCGGAATCCAGGCAAACGAACACTGCTAAGACAAATGGTTCTGCTGGTAGCCATTGTCTCTATTCTGATTCTTGGGGCCTATGCTCTGATGCTGGCAGGTTGGTGGGTACCGGTGATGCCACCGCTCATGGCATTAATTGGAGCAGCCTCTGGGGTAAACACGTATTTGGCCCGCAGTGCTAGTCAGATTCGCCGCACGTTTAGCCGGTATCTGAGCGACCAAATCGTTGCCAATCTGTTGGAAAACCCTGACAATCTCAAACTGGGTGGAGAAACCCGTAAGATCACAATTCTCACCTCCGACCTGCGGGGCTTTACAGCATTATCGGAACAGCTACCCCCAGAACAAGTTGTCAAAATTTTGAATTTGTATTTGGGCTACATGTCGGAAGTTATCAATGATTACAAGGGCATCATTGATGAGTTTATGGGGGACGGCATCTTAGTGATCTTTGGAGCCCCCAATATTGTGGCCAATGATAACCATCCGGATCGGGCCGTAGCATGTGCGATCGCAATGCAACAAGCCATGGTTCAAGTCAATGCCGCTATGCGGGCCAAAGGATTTCCTGAACAGGAAATGGGCATCGGCATTAACACCGGTCACGTCGTAGTCGGCAATATTGGCTCTGAAAAGCGTACTAAATACAGCGTCATTGGTAGTGCCGTCAACCTCACCTTTCGCATTGAGTCCTACACCACAGGGGGCCAAATCTTTATTTCTGAAGACACCCACCAAGAAATTGACTTGATCAACAAACATCGTCTGGCCACCCAAAGCAAGGTTGAAGTCTATCCCAAAGGGATTAAGCGTCCCATCACCATCTACGATGTGACCGGCATTGGCGGTGACCTCTACAACCTATCCCTAACGACAGAAACGTTTCACCTGGAGCCTCTGCGCGCACCCATTGCAGTCGAATACGTTGCCTTAGAAGGCAAACAAGTTGGCGCACAACATCACGTTGGTAAGCTCTACAAACTGTCTGCCAAAACTGCCCTATTGCACATTGAAGACACTGAACCCCTGAGCCTGCTGACCAATATCAAACTTATCCTACAGACGCCATCAGCCCCTACAGAAGTTCGAGGAACTGACATCTATGCCAAGGTGCAGCAGCAGGGTGCAACCAAGCAAGAATATGTCATCACCTTCACTGCTCGGTCACCGGCTATCATTGCATGGATGACCCAACAAATTGCCCAGTAGCAACATGCTCGACCAACAGTCTGCTAGCTGAGGCCTTTCAACACGGTCAGGGCTTCGTCAACATGCTTTTTAGGGTTGAACTGGGAATTGAACAGATGACGCACGGTCCCAGTTTTATCAATCACGTAGGTAACGCGCCCCGGTAGCAGCCCTAAAGTAGCCGGTACACCGTAAGCAGAACGGACCTTCGAGCCAGTGTCACTAACGAGGGTAAAGGGGAGACTGTACTTGCTAGCAAACTTTTGATGGGAGTCTGGTGAATCACTGCTAATGCCAATCACCTCCGCTCCCAGGTCTTGAAAATCTTGGAAACTATCGCGAAATGTACAGGACTCTGTAGTGCAGCCGGGGGTGTCATCTTTTGGATAAAAGTACAGCACCACAGCTTTTTGCCCTTGAAAACTAGATAGCGTTACCGACGCTCCTGCTTGGGACTGCAATGTAAAGTCTGGAGCCGCGTCACCCACTTTAATCGCCATCGTTTTCGTTCCTTGTGCTTGATATTGTTAACATTTATTTAGCATACTGCGTCGGTAGAAAAATCAATAGTCCACTCAGTCCCTCCATCTACTGTTATGTCAAACACTTAAAATTCGACAATAAAAACTCTCGCTGTTAGCTATCCTACGATTTGCATAGTCGGCTGTTCTTCACTGGTAGCCCCCCGAGTATTGCGAATCACCCATGCAGCCATGGTAGGAAACATCTGGCACAGGCCAACGCTGATGTGCGCTAGCTGAGGTTGAATAAAACCGGCATGGAGCATACGCCCTAACTGCAAACGACTCTGAAACTCTCGCCGCCAAAGGGTTTGATATTGTTGTTTGAAGTGAACAGCTGTTAACTCTCTTTTTAAGAAAGTGTCCACCAGTGGGGTAGCTAATTCAGCCGTGCGTAACGCCATGGCCATGCCATCGCCACACAGGGGGGTAATCATGCCTGCCGTATCGCCGAGCATACAAATGTCGCCGTCAAAATTACCTTTGAGGGCAAAGGAGATCTGACGTAGACGATGTTTTTGAGCATGGCCATAGCTCAAATGGCTCAGTCGCTCATGTAAAACAGGGTTAGCGTGAAGCACATCAGGCAGGTTTTGATCGTCAGCATCTTGGAGAATTTTGCGATGGCCAATCCAACAAAGGTTAATTTGTCCTGTCTCGATGGCAGAGAGTCCGCAGTACCCTCCAGGGAAGGCGTGGAGTTCAATGGTTCCAGGTAGGTCTAACCCGGTGCAGTGGGCTTTAAATGCAACCCAGGGGGATGGCCGATGGGTAAAGGGGCGATCTAGCTGGGTGTCTAACGTTGAGCGCTTACCATAGGCAGCCAGTACGGCCCGAGCTTGAAAGGTGCCTTGGGTGGTACGCACAGAAAAACCAGTGTCTAAGTTCCCTTCGATTTGACGGACCGTTGTGCGATCGCAACAGATTGCCCCCACAGCAGCAGCACGCCTAAACAATATTGAATCTAGCTGAAATCGACTTAATCCGAGGGCTGTGCCAGGTAAGTCCTGTGCAAAATTGGCCCCAGCTGCTGTGGTCACCAATGCCCGATGTATGGGATGCGCTCCAATCTGTTGCACCGCCTCTAAAACCCCAAGACGGGCAAAATTGGCAATCACTTCAACCGACAAAAATTCACCACAGAGCTTGTGGGCAGGATAGCGTTGCTGCTCTAATAGCAATACCTGCCAGCCTGCTTGAGCTAATTGAATAGCGGCACTACAGCCCGCCAGCCCCGCCCCAACAACAATAACGTCATAGATCATGCTCGCTAAACCTTGAGCGTCGTCAATAACCAACGGAACGGCCAATACCAACGGACTGTGAATGCTGGCAGTTCAGCCTTTTGAGCGATCATGTCTAATTCCTGGGCACGAAAGCCGCGCAACACCGAAATCGGGCCATCATTTTGCATCATTTCCGATGCCTGAAATAGTCGAGTCAATGTATAAATACCAAAGTAGGCCAGGGGATGACGATGCAAGTCATTGATCAGCACACCACCACGGGAAACCCGCTGCATCGCCTTGACAATCTTCGTTGCTCTTTCTTCAGCAAAGTGATGCAAAAACATTGCACCCATAGCAACATCAAATTCATCATCATCGTAAGGTAAATTCAAGGCATCTGCCACTTCAACTCGAATTCTGTTTTTTAAAGCATCCGGCAATCTTTTTGCCAAAGCTTGGTTAGCGTACTCAACAGTGACAGGATTTGCATCAATGGCAACAATTTCTAGATCAACAGCAGGATTCTGTTGATCAGCCCAGCGCACAATATACTCAGGAAAATCAGCAATGCCCGTGCCTAAATCCAAAATGCGAATAGGTGCAGCCGATGACTTGTTCGCCGCTTTAAGCCAGGGAGCAAGCACAGCCATGGTGGTACCATAACCGCCTAAAAATCGATTCACGAATCGCAGCTGTTCAAGGGCCGTTGTCAAACGACTGTCCGTAATGGAAAAATCATCCATTAACTCGTCTTCATCGGTACGGGTTTCAAAAGAAATCATCGTCATGCACCCACCTGTTGAAAGAGACACCCCTCAATAGTTAAACCAGGACCAAAGGCCATGGCAATCCCATTTTTCAAATTAGTCTGCTGTGACAGAATCTGTTTCAATACAAATAAGATGGTGCCAGAGCTCATGTTGCCGTATTGTCGTAATACCTCATAGGAAGACTGAAGAGTCCCTTCAGCCAGCTGTAGTAAATCATGTACCTGATCAAGAATCAGTCGCCCACCCGGATGAACGGCCCAAAAGTCGATGGCTGATTCTGTCAGGTTATTTCGATCTAACAACGTTGTGAGATACGCCGGTAGATACCGAGCAATCGCCTGAGATACCTGAGGGGACAGAGTCATCAAAAATCCTGTGTTTCCTATGGTCCAACTCATCAGCTCTAGGGTGTCATTGGTTAATAGGCTATAGCCATCGACATAGGCCAGCTTACCAACCGCTTCAGTATCTGACTGCGCCGATATAATCGCTGCTGCTGCACCATCGCCAAAGAGGGCATTAATCACCACACTTTCTAGAGAATCGTCTGGCTGGAAATGCAAGGTGCACAGTTCAACACAAACCAATAGCACACGAGCATGGGGATCACTCTGACAGATAGCATGGGCTGTCTTCAGCCCATTAAATGCGGCATAGCAGCCCATAAATCCAATGATGGTGCGATCAACATCTGCCCGCAGGCCTAACTGCTGAATCAATTGCACATCCAGCCCTGGCGCTGAAAAGCCAGTACAACTGATGATGATCAGATGGGTTATTGACGTGGGATTTAACCTTGCCTGCTGAATAGCTTGGGAAGCTGCTGATTCGGCAATCTTTGGTGCATAGCTTTGGTAGAGCTGATTACGAACTGCAGTGCTTGGAAGTGGAGTAAGGTGCCAGTTATCTGGGTAAAAACTGAAATTAGGAGGTGCTGTTAAATAATCTTGAATACAGGTATAGCGGCAGTCGATGCCAGATTTCGCATAGATTTTTTTAAGGCGAGCACGTACCGGTGGTGAAAGGCCCTCTAGCTGGGACATAAACGTCAGCGAGTCAGCTTGGGACAGTCGAAAAGGCGGATTAGCCGTTGCAATCGATTCCAGAACGGTATGCATACAGTAAATCCCGCAACGTAAGAATGAAGATCAGAACGCCCCCTCACTCTAGCGAGCGTAAGAATTTTTTGCATAACGAATAAAGCGTTCTCAGAGCTTTCTTATCAATCACCTGTCAATTTAGTCGGATGCTGATGGTTTAAAGGCAATAAAGGCAGCATGAGCTTTAGGGAGTTGATAACGGCCATAGGAACGCATAGTTTGAACTTTAAAACCAATCCGTCGCAACTTATGGGCAATATCTGTTGACCGGTATAGTTGCAAACGATGAACTTCATCATCCCGTCGATAGTGCTCATCCACTTTTCGCAGGGTAATGATGCGGCGGGTCAAGATTGATTTCTCTGCATTTTCTTCTTTCTCCACCAGCACAAGCCAGTTGTTACCTTCGGTAAAATGTTGCTCGTCGTTTTTGTCTATCTGTCCAGGTTCTGCAATATCAAAGATAAAAACACCACCTGGTTCAAGGGCTTGATAGATACGCTTGAACAGTTGGACTAACAACTGCTCATTGTTATCTGGATCAAACAAGTAGTTGAGACATTCACCAATGGCAGTGACCACCTTGCATGTTGGAATCTCAATTTGGAATAGCGATGCAACTCGAAAATCTGCACTTGGAACTCGGGTTCTGGCTGAGGCAATCATTGCCTCAGAAATATCAACACCTAGGACTTGATATCTTGCCTTGATGAATTCTAGTGTTGATATGCCACTACCACAGCCTAAATCAACAATCAAACCATTTTGAATATTATTTTGGCTCAAAGTAGTGAGGATACCGGTAGATGCATTGAGGGCATAGTCACTGTAGCCTGCATCATGGATATAGGAAAGGTCCTCTTTGTAGAAATCTGCCATTGCTTAACAAAAATTCTGTCTGAGCTATCAATTCACTGGATAACGCTGTTTTTAATTATGCAACTCACAGTTGTCATTAGACCATTGTGCCGAGTCTAAAAAGCACTAAAGAGACATAAGGCAATCGTTTAAGCTACTGTTTGACGACCAGCTTTAACGGTGTCTGCTCATCCATCCACCGTTGATGGGTTTCAAGGCTCTCCTGAATCGTATCTGTGACCTGGCCCAAATCATTCACCAATGCTATGGACTGTCATAGTGACATCAACAGAACAGCTATGAATTCGCTAGATGACCGCTCAATACAAACCCCTACTTTAAAGACCATGAGCCAGGACAAACTTACTGCTGCCCTGGCTGATTAGATATGGATATAATCAGTTAATCCAGCTGCCAAGAGATCATACGAAGTTTCTTCTCTGTGTCTCGCACAGCCGTTAACAGAAACTCCTTGCCATCACGCCGAATAGCAGATGATGCAATCCGACTGACCTGCCCCGCAATATCAGTGCCCACACGCGCGATTTGACCGTTGCTCTGCACTTGATAGGCGATCATGCGCAGAATACCTTCACTATCTTTGACCGAGGCAATGACCTTGCCCCCCGGTGCCGCCGTGAGGTCCACAATGCTGGCAAAGCCTGCTGTGGTCGAAGCCTTACGCTGAATCTGGCCGTTGGCCTGCACCTGCCAGGTGATCAGTTTCAGATTGGCATCTTCATTGCTAAAGGCAGTTACCACAATGTCGTTGCCCGCAAGCTGGGCTCTCACAATGTTCAGCTCTCCCTTGATAGCACCCGCCTCAGCATCGCCTCGACGAGAGAACGTTTTGGCAGCTGAGTTAAAGGACCAGGCAATGAGCTTGAGTGTGCGATCGCTCCCGGTTGTAGCACTCACCACCCCAGCAAAATCGGCACGGGTTGTGGCCACCGCAATATCCTGGACTGGACCAGCATCAATGTCACCTCGACGGATAATATTCAAGGAGGGAGTCACTTCCCAGGCCACCAGTTTTAAGTCATTCTTCATGCCTCGGGTTAGCGTAATCACCCCTTTGCCATCGGGAAAAGGCGTTAAGGCAATTCTCTTAACGGGGCCAGCAACGGCATCATCTCGACGTGTCACCTGACCGCTACTCGAAATCTCCCAGGCAATCAGCTTCAGGTTATCATTCGCATCTCGAAAAGCAGTGACTGCATCTGCACTACTGTAGTCCGGGTGCACCAGATTCACCTGGCTAGCCGCTCCAGCTGTAACAACTTCACCACGGGTCAGTGTCCCCAAATCGTTCACCCGATACGGGATCAGTTGTAATTTACCTTCCGAGTTTGAGAAGACTGCGATCGATCCATCCAGGCTGGCCTCCTTAAAGTCACCGCCCATATCAGTATCCTGTCGCAGAAACTGCGTGATGTCGTAATGCGCTGGAACGTTAGCTGCAGGCACCGCCAGCACAATTTGATCAACCAGCTTCCTGAGGGGGGTAATCTCCTTCATATTGATATTGGTGGCTACAGCAACATGGATACGGCTCAGATCAACGCCGTTCAATGAGGTATAACCGTCCGGGAACATGGCAACGTATGCCGTACCGCTATCGTGAATTAGACCACCATGGGCAAGTTTGCCACGGTCATTGCTATTCCAGGCCATTTTTTCCAGCTCTGGCCCAGTATACGTATTCTCCAAATCAGCCGTAATATACGTCAGATCCTGAGCCGATGCGCGGAAGCCACCTGCTGCCAACCCTGTTCCCGAATTCTTGGGTTTAATAGGAACCGGTGTCCCTTGATCGTTATAAACATGGCTGCGAGCCTGACGGTTACCAAGTTTGGTGCTTTCGGGCAGTACCGCCTCGTGGAGGCCGAGCGATCGCAAGTACGTGTTCACAGCATAGTCGCGATAGGACTTGCCAGAAAGTGCTTCAATGACCAACGTCCATATTCCCAGGCTGTGGTTAGCATACTCAGAATTTGTACCGGGCTGAAAGATCAATTGCTGGGTTCTGAGAAAGTGCTTATGAATGTGTTCATAGGTCACCAATGCTTTATCTTTGATGTTGAACATAGCGGCTGCACCATTGAGGCTACCGCTGCCGTAAAAACCAGCTGCATGATCCAACAGGTGTTGCAGGGTGATTTGGTAGTACCAGTTTTTGTTCGGAGTAGGACTGAGTGCAATGTCTTCCGCAAAGCGATTCTTAAATAAACCACTCGGGCCATACAGCTTTTGTTGCTGAGGATTAATGCCCTTTGCTCGCATCAGCTGCCAGCCAGCAGGTCCTGTTACAACGGCCTTGGTCACACTACCAATACGGCTGCTCATAAAGGGCTCCATGGTCTGTTTTGTTTCGGCGTTAGCCCAGCCATAGCCTTTAGCTACAATTAGCCGACCGTTTTTTGTGACGGCCACAGTCATGCCAGGCAGTTTTTCTGCTTGCATTAACTCTTTGATAAATTCATCTACTTTAGGTTCAAGGCTGGTCCAAGCGTATCCTGAAGCTGGAAGTTCCATAGTATTCTCCTTTTTTTAAAATCTAGACGGCTCTCGACAAAGAGACTCTTTGAACATGAACAACAAACCACCAGAAGCGTTCTGGAGATTGTTGTTATGCTGCTAGCCATTTACAAACAAGGCGATTATTTTCCACAACCCATGTTGCTTTTAGGCGCACTTTGGGTGCAATTTGTCCCGTAGCACCAGATTTACAATTGTTTTTTTGGGTAGTTGAAAACATGACACAGACTCCAATCAGTTTGTCTATGCCTATCTAAACCAAACACCAACTGAGATCTTGACCGAGTTCTTAGGACTTTTGACCGACTTTTTTCCAAATTTGGAAAGTGACGTGCCACATTTGGAACGTCGACATCTCGCAACTTTTATTTATTTATGCTTCAGCCGAGCTCATGCTCCGTTTGGCTTCATGGTACTTACGTTATTAATAATATGAATGCACATTATGCAATTGATAGATGAGTACTGTCAGTAAAATACTTTCAGCTAGTTGATATAGTCATAAGCATGTGGAGCCCTATTGGTTATGTCTCGCTCTCTAAAGGTCCATAGTCAGTCGACTCAAACCGTTAAAAGCTCACTAAAACGATGTGGTTTTCGCAGTCAGCGCTCCCTAGCTGAGGACCTGGGAATGGCTCTATCGACCGTTAGTCGGTTTCTTAATGGCAAGCCCGTTGACTTTGCGACGTTTGTGGAAATTTGCGATCGCTTAAGCCTAGAGTGGCGAACAATCACCGACATCGCTGGTGATATTACATCCGAGACCGACTTAGAAGCATCATCAGCCCTGCCATCTGAAGCTGCTCTATTGTCTTCTGACATTATCCCACCAGAACAACCTCCTGCATCTGAGCCCACCACAGATACACCACAGCAGGATTGGGAAGAAGCCATCGACACCACTTTTTTCCATGGACGCAATGACGAACTAGCCAAATTAAAGAACGCTATTCTCACAGATGAATGCCGTCTGGTAGCGATTTTAGGTTTAGGCGGCATCGGTAAAACCAGTCTGGCCGCAAAACTAGCACAGACCGTTTCCTCAGATTTTGATGTTGTTATCTGGCGCTCTGTACGCAATGCCCCTTCCCTTAAACACCTACTTAAGGAGATGGTGCCTTTCGTATCACAGCAACAGGATATGGCACCCACTACAGAACGACTCTTCCATTGGCTACGGAGTCGACGCTGTTTGATTATTTTAGATAATGTAGAAACATTGCTAGAAAGTGGGCAATCAGGTCAATACCGTACTGGGTATGAAGACTATGGCGATCTGCTACGTCGATTTGGAGAAACCACTCACCGTAGCTGCTTAATGATCACTAGCCGAGAAAAGCCCAGCGAAATTGGCGTTTTAGAGAGCGATCAGCTATTAACCCGCTCATTTCAGCTAGGTGGATCAGCAGAAGCAGCGCAAGCCATTGTCGAAGCAAAAGGGTTGCTGGGTACCCCCGAAACAATCCAACAGTTTTGTCAACGCTATGGAAATAATCCCCTCGCCATTAAAATTGTAGGCACCTCAATTCAGTCAATCTTTGATGGGGACATTGATCTCTTTTTACGGGAAAATGCCCCTGTCTTTAATGATTTCCGTAGACTGCTCAACCAACAATTTGAGCGACTGTCTCCCCTTGAACAAAGCATTTTGTACTGGCTGGCCATCAATCGAGAATGGACAACAACATCTGAACTATTGGATGATATCTGGCCTGTAATTTCACGGGCAGATGTGTTTGATGCCTTAGAATCTCTGAGCTGGCGGTCACTGATCGAAGTAAAAGGAGGTCAATATACTCAGCAACCGGTCATTATGGAGCATGTTACTGAGCGGTTGATTCAAACTATTTATGAAGAGCTAACGATTCTGAGCCAGCCGGAAAATCTGACGCTCGCAACGGCATCTCCACATCTCTTTCATACCCATACCTTATTGAAAACAACGAATAGGGATTATGTGCGTGACAGCCAGCGACGGATGATTCTTGCCCCCATCACCAAACGGTTGCAAGCACTACTGATCCAGCCACACATGGTAAGTCAATATATGATATCTATTTTGACGAATCTCAGACAGGTTGTCGCAGGCTATGGTGTTGGCAACTTTATTAACCTGTGCCGACAACTTGATGTCGATTTAACAGGCTACGATTTTTCTAATTTAGCTATTTGGCAAGCAAATCTAAAAGAAATTAGTTTGCGAGCAACCAGCTTTGCTCAAGCAAATTTTCAGAATTGTCAATTTAACCATGATTTCGGTGCCGTTATCGCTCTGGCAGTCAATCCAGATAATACTCTGCTAGCAGTTGGTGATTTGCAAGGACATATTCTCATTTGGGACCTGGAAACATATAACCATTTAGAAACCATTAACGGTCACCCGGAAGGTGTCTTTTCGATCGAGTTCTCTCCCGATGGGAAATACTTGCTCAGTGGTAGCGGTGATGCCACACTTAAACTTTGGCAGACAACTAACTACCAGTGTATCCAAACCTTTCAAGGACATCATCAAACGGTGATGTCCGTTGCCTTTTCACCAAATGGAGAACAGATTGTGAGCGCTGGTGTTGATAAGCGCATTAAACTGTGGGATATCACGAGTGGGCGATGTGTCAGAACCTTGAAAGGACACAACGGTGCCATTAGGGCAATCACGTTTGCACAGACAAAGCCAATCTTAGCAAGTGCGAGTTTTGACAATACTGTTAAGCTTTGGAATTGGGAAACAGGTCAATGCATTAACACTCTGGTAGGTCATACTCAAGGTGTCTGGAGCGTAGACTTTGGTCCGGATGACCATTTGCTAGTCAGTAGCAGTAATGACCATAGTGTTCGCGTATGGGATGCTGCCACAGGAGACTGTCTCAAGGTGTTGTCAGGGCATCAACATGCTGTTTGGTGCGTGAAAGTTAGCCCTGATGGAAACAATTTTGTCAGCGGTGATTACAGCGGTTTAATTAAGCTTTGGGATCTGAAATCTTACACATGCGAACGGTCTCTTCAAGGACATAATAGTTGGGTGTGGTCGCTTGCATTTTCTAGAGATAGCACCTTCCTTTATAGCGGAGGCCAAGACCGTACTATCCGCATATGGGAATATCAGTATGGATGTTGTATCAAAACTCTCTCGGGATACACCAATACAGTATGGGCCCTTGACTTTTCCCCAGATGGCAAAACATTAGCTAGTGGCAGTCACGATGGCAAGATTCGCCTTTGGGATATAACCCAGCAGCAATGTCGATCTACCCTTCTGCATCAAAGTTCGGTTTTTAACCTTAGCTTTAGCTCAGATGGTAACTACCTTGCCAGTGTTGGGGGAGAGCAACCTGTTGTTAAAGTTTGGCGTTTAGATAAAGAAAGCTGTTCCCAGCATTTAACTGGCCATACCGGTCTTATACGGTCAGTTAAATTCCATCCAAATAGTAACTTTTTATGCAGTACTGGCAGCGATCAGACTTGCAAACTGTGGAATATAGCCAGTAATGAAAACAATAACAACTATGTGAGAACATTTCTAGGACACAAAGAGACTATTTGGTCGGTGGCGTTCTCTCATAATGGCAGATATGTGGCAACAGGCAGCTTTGACTGTTCTGTTAGACTGTGGAACCCTGAAACAGGTGATTGTTTGCAGACATTAGATCATTCTGATCATGTGCATTCAGTTGTATTCAGTTCTGATGACCGTTTATTAGCTAGCACTAGTTCTGATACGACGGTCAGGATTTGGAATGTTCAAACTGGTGAGTGTCTCAAAACGTTGACAGGCTTTGCTAATGCTGTTTTGACAGGCTTATTTCTATTAGATAGTTCTCAGTATGTGAGTGGCGAATTTAATGGCAATCTCAAAATTTGGGATGTGGAAAGCGGCCAATGTCAGCACACCATACAGGCCCATAACCATATTCTTTGGGCTCTAGCCTTGAGCCCGAATGGTCAGATACTTGCCAGTGGTGGAGAAGGAGACACCATTAAACTCTGGGACACCCAATCATGGCAGTGTATTGGCACTCTACAGTTGCCTGGCCCCTATGAAGGGATGAATCTAACCAACGCCACAGGGTTATCAACAGCAGAAAAAACAGCACTCTATGCGTTGGGTGCTGTTTCTGCATAGGTCGTCACAGCATTCAAACGATTACCAACCATCATCGCGGTAGTCTTGATCGTCACGATAGTCACGGTCTGGGTAGTTGCGATCGCTCCTCCGCTCATCAGACCCTCGACCACGATAGCCCCGGTCATCATAGCCTTGGCCACGATCCCCCTGATTGTCATAGCCCTGATCGCGATATTGCCGATCATCATAGCCACGCTGGGGATAATCACGGCCTGATCCCTGATCCGAATAGCCTCGCTCTGGATAACCCTGGTCTGGATAACCGCCTCTACCACCCTGGTTACCGTAGCGTTGGTCATCATAGCCGCCACGACCGTAGCCACGATCGTCATAGCCCCTGTCCTGGTAGCCCCTGCCCCCCTGGTTGCCATAGCCCAAATCATCATAGCCACGACCATAACCACGATCACCATAGGGATCGCGATTTCTGCCATAGGGGTTGCCATAGGGATCTCGCTGAGGCTTGCCGCCACTTTCCACATAGCGCTTCAGCTGGTAAGCCATGCGTCGCAGTCCATCCCGCTCATCCTCTCGAATAAACGGTAGAAAGATGCCCGATAGGGGACCGACAAAAATATCGCGATGCAAATAGCGCGTCCGCCCAGGGGTTACTTCTTGCATTTCAAAGGAATGCTCTGTTTTTAACCCTGGAATTTTCGAAACCCACCTTAGACAGTTACCTGGTCGTAAGGTGGTTACCACGGGCTGAAATTCCGTATCAGCATCGCCTTCAATGCGCTGCATCGCCAGAAATACTTCGCGACCTAGCATAAAGTTTGAGCGCGGATCACAATCGTAGAGAAACGTATTCCAATAACGCCAGTCTTCCTTACGAACCAAGGCATCCCAGACTGCAGCAGCGGTGGCATTAATTTCAATTTCAGCGTAGAGACTTGGCATAGTGCGAAGGCAATGGGGAGTGGGCAATGGGGAGTGGGCAATGGGGAGATTTTGTAGGAGCATTCCATGAAAATCTCCTACAGAAAGGCACAGAGCGCCGTAGGAAAAGAAATTATTTTGTGACCGCCTTTTTATATGGTTGGTTTCAGGGGTCGCGAGATGGGACCATCAAGGCTTAACATTTTTTTTACTACATACCCGCTCCCTATCATCCGAGGTTTTTAGAAAATGGTCAGCTTGACACCGAACCCTAGCTATAGTTTAACCATCCGCATGCATGTGCCCAACCAAGCAGGCATGTTGGCTAAGGTGACCCAGGCAATCGCCGATGCTGGCGGAAGTCTGGGTGACATTGATGTGGTGGAACGATGTCGAGAAAACGTTACCCGCGATGTCAGTGTGGATGCTGCTAGTGCTGAACATGCCGAGGAAATTGTTAATGCAATATATGCCCTAGAGCAGATCGAAGTGGTAAAGGTGCACGATCGCACCTTTAAGCTGCACGAAGGCGGCAAAATCCACATGGAATGCAAGGCCCCTGTGCGCAGTCAAGAAGATTTAGCCATGGCCTATACCCCCGGTGTAGGACGGGTGTGTTCTGAAATTGCGCGGCATCCGGAACGGGTGTATGACCTGACCATTAAATCCAATACAGTGGCAATTGTCACCGATGGCAGTGCCGTCTTAGGACTGGGCAATTTGGGACCCGAGGGTGCTTTGCCAGTGATGGAAGGGAAAGCGATGCTGTTTAAGGAGTTTGCAGGTTTAGATGGCTTTCCCATTTGCCTCAATACCCAGGACACCGATGAAATTGTGGAGACAGTGAAACGAATTGCGCCAGTATTTGGTGGCGTCAATTTAGAAGATATCAGTGCCCCCCGTTGTTTTGAAATTGAAGCCCGTCTTCAGAAGGAACTGGATATTCCTATTTTTCATGACGACCAGCATGGGACAGCCATTGTCAGTCTGGCCGCTTTGGTAAATGCTCTCAAGGTCGTGGGCAAAGAACCACAAATGGCAGAAATTAAACTTGTCATCAATGGTGCAGGTGCCGCAGGCCTGGCCATGGCACGGCTATTCAAGAAAGCAGGAGTTAATCACATTACGGTGTGTGATTCAAAGGGAATTATCAGTCGCGATCGCACCGATCTCAACAGCCGCAAACAAGAATTTGTCGTGGACCAAGGCGGCACCCTCGCCGATGCCATGGTAGGCGCAGACGTATTTATGGGGGTAAGCGCTCCTGGTGTCGTCACCGTAGACATGGTGAAATCCATGGCCAAAGATCCCATCGTTTTTGCCATGGCCAATCCGGTACCCGAAATTCAGCCTGAATTATTAGACGGCATCGTGGCTGTCATGGCTACGGGACGTAGCGATTACCCTAACCAGATTAATAATGTGCTGGCATTTCCTGGCCTGTTGCGGGGGGCCATTGACTGTCGTGCTGAAGCGATTACCACCAGCATGTTTTTGCATGCAGCCCATGCGATCTCAACGCTGATTCCCGACAACGAGCTACGTCCTGACCACATTGTCCCCTCAGTGTTTGATCATCGGGTAGCGACTGCAGTCGCAGCTGCCGTGCAACAAGCCGCTCGCGATGCTGGAGTAGCCAGAAACTAGACCTAGCAAACTTTGGCAAGCAAAAAGTTGTTGCACAGTCAGTTGCAGCCGGATGTCATTTAAACAAGAAATGACATCCGGCTATATCCATCAGAAATGCGATCAACTTCGGAGAACTTCGATGATGTTGGCAACAGTTGAGATCTCTTGACGTCATTGAGTACGTCTCATGGCACCTTCATCTTTCCTTTGGAGAAACTAGCACTATGGCAAACGTTTTTTCCGAAGAGAAACCAATGACGACAACTAAAAAGTTCAATACTCCCAACAGTCATACCACTGCCTGGATTGCTCAAACCTGGTTATCCTTTGTTGTTTCAATCTCAGCCACTGCTATCGGCATCATCTATTTACCAGCTGATGTCTGGTTAAAAGGGTACTTGGGTATGGGTTTACTCTTCTCTGTTGGTTCTACAGTCAGTTTATCTAAAACAATTCGCGATCAGGAAGAAGCCAAGCGTATGCTCAGTCGCATTGATGAAGCAAAATTAGAGCGGTTGTTGGCAGACTATGATCCGTTCAAACAATAATGCCCTTACACGATTCGTCGCATTCTCACCATGAAGAAACCGTCCATATCCTGTTTGTGGGGCCATACCATGGCCCACCCCTGGTTTGTAACAAAGGGTGCTACAGGAGAATCGTCTTCAGGGGGATCAATCTGCCAATCAGGGTGATCGGAGAGAAAGGCCTGAATCAAGTTTTGATTTTCATCGGGATGGAGAGTACAGGTGGAATAAACCAGCACACCATCTGGCTTCACCCAATCCACTGCGGCCTCAAGTAATTCTCGTTGTAGGGTGGTGAGACCGGCAATGGAGTTGGGCGTCTGCCGCCAGCGGGCATCGGCGTGGCGATGCAGTGTTCCCAAACCAGAACAGGGCACATCTAACAATACTCGGTCGGCAATTCCCTTAAACTCGGGATGCTCGCGACTATCTCCCATCACCGTTTCGATGCTGTTGAGCTGAAGTCGCTTGGCATTCTGACGGATCTTATTAAGGCGAGAAGAGGTGCGATCGCAACCTAACACCCGTCCCCGATCCTCCATCATTTCTGCCAGATGCGTCGTTTTTCCCCCCGGTGCTCCACAGGCATCAATCACCGTTTCACCAGGCTGGGGATCCACCAAGTAGCTAACTAGCTGGGCGCTGCTATCCTGCACCATCCACCAACCTGCTTCATAGCCTGGCAGCTGGCGCACATTTCCCATGGGACCCACAATCCTGAGGGCATCTGGAATGCCGCCATGGGGTACCACCGTTAGCCCGTGATCTGTCAGTGCAGTGGATACCTGATCAACCGTTGTACGCAATCGATTCACCCGCAGGTCAATCTTAGGGGCTTGATTGAACCATTCACAAAGCCTGGCCACATCTGCAGCAGGCACTAGCTGCTGCCAGGCTTGGATAATCCAATCGGGATAACTGTGCAAAACACCGAGGGCTGCGATCTCATCGGTGGGCAACTGTAGCGGATCACCCTTCGCTTCTTGCAGGCGGATATATTGCCGCAACATGCCATTCACCACACCGCTGAGTTTGCCGAGACGCTGCTGTTTGGCCAGCTGAACTGTTGTATCTACAACAGCATGATTGGGCACATGATCCAGATAACGTAGCTGATAGAATCCAACGTGCAGAATACGACGTAAATCGGCAGGCTGCTGATCAGCTCGCCGCTTACCCAGTTGATCAATCAGCGCATCCAGGGTGCGTTGGCGGCGTACGGTGCCATAGATTAATTCTGTCGCCAAACGTCTATCGGCGGGCATCAACGTAAATTTGCCGATATTGCGCTCCAGGGCAACATCGGCAAATGCACCTTTGTCTATGTCTCTGAGTACTGTGAAGGCTAGCTGTCGCGCCGATATCAAACTATTTCTTACCCTTACGCTTATTACGTGCAGGAGTACGACTATCGGATGCCTCTTGAGAGCGCTTACGCTTGTTGCGCACAGGTACGCGATTATCCAACGCTTCCTGAGAGCGCTTGCGTTTATCTTGCCACTCTATGGCAGTTAAATAAATTACACCGCCAGTCACAAACAGCAAAAGTAGCGCTGCTAAACTAGCTAGAACACCGTACGCTTGAGCTTCTAATGCACCTGTCATCGAAATATAGCTAATCCCTTAGAAACCGTTGCGACCCCAAATTACCATCGAGATGGAGAAGCTGAAGAAAGCAAGTAATCCAACCCAACCGAGTGTCAAAATATCCATATCGCCTAACTTGCGTTGTTGACTAAACTAAAAGCGCCGCTCAATCGGCTATTTCTATCATACGGTAGATCAATGCCCGATTTTTGGGTGATGGCAAAATTGACGCAGAACAGACAGCTAATGCTATGGACCAAGAACGTGTTGAATCAATCAAAGCTGGAGGTTTGGCTGCGCTAACAGGTACTGGTGTGAGTGCTATGTTGATCGCGTTACACCCTCATCTGCTTAGTGCCAGCGCTTTGACTACCGGCATACTACGGGTTGCTGTAGCCACCGTCTGTGCATTTCTATTTGGGGTCACTTACCGCTACATCGTCCGTAACGACTCCAACCCTCACCTGCGAAGTGGTGCCGTGGGTGCCTTTGCCCTCACCCGCAGCCTGGGGCAACTAGAAAGCATCACGCCTCCAGACCTTGCTTTATCGGGTGCCTTACCCCTGGCAGTACCCATTGTCGAAAGCTTTGGTCTATTTATGTGTATCCGTTTAGTTTTGGACTGGGGTCTGAAGCAACAATGGTTTCAACCGTTCGAGTCTGATTGACTACTGGCCATAGTTTGCTGTACTGGAATACGTAAAATGTTATTCCACCAAACTCATAAATCAGGATTAGCGAGTTAGCGAGCCGATATCAAGTCTAGGGCGCTGAGTTTCAATGGCATCAGGCCTCACTTTAAAGTTGATTTCCTGAAAAGGCTCAGTACTGTCATTGAAATTGAGGATCGTATCGGCAACAGACCGCTCACCAATTTCAAAACGATAGTCTCCTTGGGGCATACCTTCCAGATAAAAGACACCAGCACCATTGGTGACAGACAGGTGACGAGAATCGGAGCTGGTATGGATTGCCTGAACGTTCTGTCCTGCCATGGCATTACCATCGGCGTCTAATACCACCCCTGAAATACTAAAAGACAGTCCCAGGGGAATCGAGAGGTGCGTGTACTCACCAGGGGCAATATCGGCAGCAAACGCCCGAGAAACGGCCTGACGATCAAGTGGAAATCCAGCCGGGTCTAAATCGATGCGATAGACCCCTGGCGCTAGGACGACTGTGGCATAGTTTTTCTGACGATGGGGCTGATAGCGATCTAAAGATTCGTGGTTGATGGTAATCAGCAGGTCTAGATCTTCTAGATATGTGGATTCTCCTGGATCCTGTTGGCCATTGTTGTTGTCATCCAGAAAAGGTTGAATCATCAACCCCCCCTGAGTTCGCAACCAGTCCTGACGTCGGTTGCCAAAATTTAAACCCTGCTGAAGATTGAGACGGGGGGATAGCTCCAGGCGAAAGGTGCTCTGGTCGGAAAAAGCGGATACCTCTTGATAGCGGGCACGCAGGTCTAACCCAGGCAGAATACCGGTGGCAAAATTGGCGAAGGGGCCACTACCGGCTGTGCCGATACCATAGCCCAGTTCGATATCCCATAGGGAACGACCGTCAATGTTGCGATCGCTCGATTGATATCGCCAACTAGCCATTGCCAGTTGACTAAAATCATTCAGGTTGCGGGTCTCATAGCCAATATTTAAGGAATGCCCCAGACTATTGGCAGGGTTTCCCGATAAATTGTAAATGAGCTGGGACTGGGTGGTAATTTCATCGCCACGATGACGCAGCCCCAGGGAACCGTAGCGGGCATTGGTATGCCAGCGGAGATTGCCATTAGTATCAACATTGGCCAGGCCAAATAGATAAAATTTGCCCCGAGTTAGATTGACTCGGGTCCCTACAGCCAGGGCATCGTCCCTGGTATTCCCTGAGGCTGTCAGGGCGATGCTGGGTAATAGCTGCCAATCGGCTCGCAGGCGTTGGGAAAAGCGATCGCTGTTAAAATCAATAGCCAGGTCATCCGTTGGTTGCCAGCGCATGTCAGCATTGACATCGACATCACTATCTCCAGGCGTTAGCATCACCGACATCGCCGCCTTAAGGGGAATATTACTGGGACTGTAAAAGACTTCACTAAGCAATGTCAGGGAACTATCCTGGATAACACCAGCCCCGAGGGTAAGGGATTCACTCACACCAGTCCGATAGCCAATACCACCTCGAAAATTATGGAAATCGCCCCAAAATTGGGGTTCCTCCTGGTTATTCCTCTGTCGATTAAATCCAGCCGATAGCACTAGGGCCGATGCCCCCATCGGTAACTGCCCTGGCAAACTTGAAAAGGTGGCATCATATTCATCCGGGCTGGCTGCCAGCTGGCCATCGGGAAAGAGCAATACCCGATAACGGCCAAAGCCTGTGGTAGCTACATCGGTAAACCGATATAGACCAGAGGAATCCACCAGAACTTCATCGATAACTTGGTTGTTACGGGCCAGCTGTACCAAGGTACCAGGCTCGGCTTCACCACTAACCGTACGATCCAGGTTAGTGGCCTGGAGACGCCGACGTGGGTTAAAACCACCACTGCCGCGCTGGGCAGGGGGTTCAAATCCCCAGCGTTGCACCAGGGTCGCCCCCCAATAGTCACCACCTTGACTTTGCCAAAAAGTGGGCTGGGACCCCAGGGTATAGTCGCTATGGTCACCATAGTGCAAGTACTGTAGTTCATTTAGATACCAGCTCGATTGGTCATCTAGACTGGGTTGATCGATTTCGGCATACCACGCCCCCCCAAAGGCTGTTCCCACCGCATTGAATCGTCCCCGCCAGTTAGTGGAACCGGACCGATCACCACTAGCGGTACGTCCCGACAGGGTGGTTTGTTGGCCAATGCCACTGAGGCTAAACCGATTTGAGTTCAACTCAGGTAGTCCATCGGTGACAATAGGGGCGACAACGGTTTGTTGCTGTTGCGACCGTTGCTCCGGTGGGGCAAACCGAATCACATAATCGGCCATGTCAAAGGTGGCGGAGATGCCCAAATAGGCCTCTATCTCAGCAATGGAGAGCACCCGCCCCAGGTTTGGATCGATGGTAAATTCATTGGGATGAATACGGGTAACCGCAGCTGGCGATCGCAACTCCAGCTCGCCATCATCCCAAACAGTGACCTGCACATTGAGCACCTGCACCACATCATCAAAGGACAGTTGCCACTGTTCAAAGTCAATGGGGCGCTCACCATTTTCATTCCCCTTAACCAAGGTAGTGGGCAAAACATTGCGATTCCCCAGGCTCACCCCCACTGGAAATACAACAAAGTCAGGTGTAGAAGTATTAGGATCAAGGGTAGGAGCATTATTCTCCCCAGGCTCAACATCATCTTCAATATCCACCACAGCTGCATCTGAACCTTTGTCAGCAATAGACTCAGCAGGAGCTAGTGCATTAGGCTGGAGAGAATCTGTAGTTTCAGAAACTGGCTCAGAAGAAAAGAGTTCTCTGGGGTGAGGAGAGTCTTTATTTAGGTCAGATAATTCCTCTGACTCCCCATAGGCTCTCCCCCCTGAGAGGGGTAAACTCTCAGCCAGAGCGACAGTGGTCAACAACAACAGCCACCAAAGGGTGACAAACAGGTGTAGACTGCATCGCCAACTTACCAGGGCCATGGTTGTTTACAAAGGAGTCACGGTGAGTCGCACAGTATAGGTATAACGCCCTGGTGGATAGGCTTGGGGACGTTCCACCCGCATCCGGACACCAAGATCAACGCTGCCGGTTTCCCTGATTAGTAGTGGGTGACCATGGACCACTTCGTTGCCATTATGGCTCACATAGCCAGTATGCTGGGTGCCCACTGGATCAGTAAATCCAGCAGGTGTGGGGGGTGTGGCCATAATGGCAAATGGCTCGCTCACCTGAAGATTCAAAATAGCCGGATCGATGGCTTCTAATGTGGTTTGGCCAGCATCAACAATGTCTAAGGGGGATAGATCGACTAGGTGGCTATTGATGATTTGAGCGTGTGCCGGGGCTGAACCAAAAGCCACCAGTCCCCCCACCAAAACTGATGGCAGCATACGCAACAACACAGTGTCCATAATGGTGTGAATAGTGATGTGAATGGTACGAACGAGAGAATTTAAACCAGAGAATGTGAACCAGATAAAACCGCGTCCGAATTTAGTCAACCCGATTAAACATGAACACTTTCGTAGGGGCAATCCTTATCATTGCCCTGCGATATCGGGGGCAGGTGTCCAGGATTTCGTAAATACAATTTGTGTTGTCAGGAAACGTTGAGTGAGACAGAAAACGGTTGAGTTAATTCTGTTTCACCATCGCGCCAGCTCAGTTCCCCCGTAATTTCATAGGTCCCTGGGGTGAGGGGGCGATCAGGGATAAGATGCAGATTGCGATCTCCACCCGCCATCACACTAGTCGAAATCGTTTCGCCGCTAGTCACTGTCTCACCAACCCGCTGAATCGTCCACTGGGCCTTAGGTCGAGCGGAACCTGAGCCACTGTTGGCCACCAGTAATTCGACGTACTGTTGCTCCACATCCCACTGGGCACCGGTGACAGCCAGACTAGCAGTTACTTTTCCTTGACGCACATAAATAGTTGCCCCCACACGGGTAACAATACCGACGTTACTGCCCACCTGACGTGTTGCATCCAAGGGTTCAGTAAAAATCACGGCCCGATATTCTCCCTCCGGTAGATTGGGGGGAAATATGCTAATTAACCTAACCCTACGCTCACTTTGGGCTGGAATCACCAATTCACGTGGCGAAAACTGCAAGTAGGGGGTGAGATCCTCTGGTGAATTTTCCAGCAGCATAAACCCATTATCCCGTTCATAGGTAAAAGGCTCAGCATAAACCCGCACCCGCATAGCTTCACCCCCATTATTGTTAACGCGCAATACCCCCTGGGCTCGGCCTCGTTGGGCCTCTGTTTCGATGACCAACGGTGACAGCCCCATTTGGGCAAAGGCTACAGGACTCGTAACTAAGCAAGCTAGGCCAACCGCCCAACCGCACCAGCGACTGGCCCCATAAAACGGTAATGACATTCTGGGTCGTGACATTCTAGGATAAGTTCTAGAGAACAAGACTTAGCAACATAGCCCTAAGATGCCCAGGCAAGTTTATGTGTCATCGTTGCAGGTCAGTTTTGATTTGACTCAGCATCATGCAGGGATTTCTCGCTAATGCCATTTTTAATAACCCAAAAACAGCGTCTCCACCTATCCGAGAAAACACTGTTTTTTGCACCTTGTCCTATGTTGTTATTTAGGATTTTAAGTTTCTAGTTGGGCGTAGCTGTAACCGTGACACTAAACTCATAGTTACCGCTAGGGATGGGGGATTGGTTATCGTAAGCCATGCCAACATTTAGTTGGGTCAGCCCTGGGGAAATAAATACAGTGTCACCTCCCAGGGGAGTACCGACTGGAGCCATAAAGCTCTCCTGAAAACCAGTGATACTCAAGGCTGGCCCAGCAGTCTGCATTGGAGGAGCTGCTGTCACTACGGCGGGGCCATTGCAGTCAGCTGTGATCTGGGCTGGAGTGCCATAACCCTCATCAGCGAAGAACCGATAGCCCATGGCACCCCCACCATCCGCTTCAATCTGACCGCTGCTGACCAGGCTTAAAAGACACTGCTCATAAACCACCCCATCAAAAGGCACATCTAGACTATCATCGGCAAAGGCTTTGGGGGTCCAACAGACCATGGCCCCAAGCATCAAAACAGAACAGGCGACAAAATAACGTTTCATAATTCAGGCAATAGTTTGATGATCAATCAATGCGTCTACCAAATCCGAATTCAGTAACCCCGATTCACAATGGACACCCTCCTTGGAGGTGTGCCTTGGCAGGGCTGTGCCTTGTGCCGGCCCTGGGATACCAGACGCCATCAACCAGGATTTGATATTGAATATATAGGGAATAGCTCTAATTGTTCTGGTGTTGAGCTACCCCTAAAAACTGTCGTTTAGTTAGGCGTTGCCGTTAGCAGCACATTGAAAAGGTAATTACCATTTTCAATAGGGGTATTGCCACTGTCGGCATGCATTTCTATCCCAAAACTTTCACCACCAGCGGCCACACTAATATTCTGGCTAGGACCACCATTAGTGGGAATTAAATCAGCAATCGCGAAGGGGAATGGGGTAGTTCCCTCAACTTGGTTCACACTGGTCACCATAACATTGGCGGGAGAGCTACAGTTGGCAGTCACCTGGGCAGACTCTCCTACTAGCATATAGCCACTAGAAGAATCACGCTCTAATGAGCCCGGGCTATCCACAGTAAATTCGCAAATGTTGGTGATGGTGCCCTCAAATGGTACTTCAAAGTCTTCGGCAGTAGCTTTGGGGGCCAGTACTGCGACTGTACCTGCTGCGATCGCAAGCGCCAGGAAGGCAGAACAGCGAATCATCATATAAGCTTGAGCTCCAAATCAATTTTCTCTTTTGTAAGCCAAACACCCAGTCCCAAATCTTTTCTGCATTAGCGTTTGTACTTGCTTCCACCATATGGGTTAGTTAGGTTAAGTTCCCTGGGCAAGATTACGGGATTAACGATTTGCTATGGGTAAACCTGTCCGTAGTCTTTACGGAATCAATTACCCCAAAGCTATGTCAAAACACTGGTTAGGGACGCTAACCTACATTCAGGTTAAAACCTTTGGTTTTTCCCACAGACAAACTAGTACCCGATGGCAGAAATTTGGCAGCGATTTCATCCACCCATCCACCCATCGACTCATCCACATTGGATAGTGGGCAAACTTACGCCACAGAGTACTAGTGTCCTAAATAGAGACAAGGTCTAGTTTAAATCGGGTTATCCGCACTCCCCCATTGCCCCAACTAAGTCTGTACAATCGATAAAGCAAGAAAAGAACCCATACTTAGGCCCTTATGATTCCTACCGTTATTGAGCAGTCGGGTCGCGGTGAACGCGCCTTTGATATTTACTCCCGCCTTCTACGGGAGCGCATTGTATTTTTGGGGCAACAGGTGACAGCTGAGTCATCCAACCTGATTGTGGCGCAGATGCTCTTTCTAGAGGCCGAAGACCCAGAGAGAGATATCTATCTGTATATCAATTCTCCTGGTGGTTCCGTATATGACGGTCTGGGTATCTTTGACACCATGAACCACATCAAGCCCGATGTCTCCACCATCTGTGTGGGTCTGGCGGCTAGTATGGGAGCATTTTTGCTAAGTGCGGGTACCAAGGGTAAGCGCATGAGCCTGCCAAACTCACGCATCATGATTCACCAGCCTCTGGGTGGCGCTCAAGGTCAGGCGACTGATATTGAAATTCAAGCCAAGGAAATTCTTTACATTAAGAAAACATTGAATGATGCCCTGGCAGCTCACACTGGTCAGCCCATTGAACGCATTACAGAAGACACTGAGCGCGACTTCTTTATGTCCCCCAGTGAAGCGGTTGAATACGGTTTGATCGATCAGGTGATTGATCGTCATGCCATTGGCAGCCGTCCAACTGTAGTTGAGTAGGGCTCAAAACTACCTCATACTTGGAGTTGCCTGAGATTCTAGATACAGCAAAAACGTCAGAATTTCTTCGTCCGTTAACTGCTGACGGGAGCGTTTATTAAAGGTTTTCTCTAGATAGCTTCGCCCTTGTACATTACTCCAGCCAAGACGAGCCATTTCTACATCGGTCTGGGCAATGATGTCCGACAGATCTACAGGGTTGGTATCGTCAAAATTTTCGATTGCTGTGGCGGCCAGGGATGATGCTGGAACCTCAGAAGGAGCTGGAGCTTCATCCGGTGTGATGCTGTCAATGGGCCGACCTATGTCTTCCGAGTCTTCAATCTCAGGTTCGACAGGTTCGACAGATAGATGGGTTAATTCTGGTTTCTCAGATGGGGCGGTTTCACTAACGGGAATGGAGGTATCTGTAGCTTGTTGTGCGGAGACACTCGGCTCAGGAACCAATTGCTGAGGTTTGACAAGACCGTTTTTGTGCTCCTGGGAAGTCCCTTGTGCAAAGCCCAGCATCGCCAGGGCACGGGCTTTTGCCTGATCATCTGCCTCGGCCAGGCTAGCATCTGCGGCTAAGGCTGTAACAATTACTGTTTCGCCAATTGTCACGGTGGCTTTCACTAGATATTGCTCGGCGTGGGTTGTAAGCAGTTCAGTCGTTAGGCTGCCATCGGTATACTGGTGACGAAATTGGGCAAAAAGTGAGGAAATCACGGGCGGGAAATCCGTTGACTAGTATGTCGGTGAATAGTATCCGATCTATTCTAAACAAGGGTGTACCTATGCCCGACTGCCAAGGACACGTTTACTGCAATGACCGCAAACTGTAAGGGCTAAATGTTAGATCAGTTACTTGAATGGTCGCCTAATTTAGGTCTGGACACATTACTTCTATTACCGGTGCTGATCGCTCTGGAGGCTGTGTTATCAGCAGATAATGCGATCGCACTTGCTGCCATTGCCCAGGGCTTGGAGTCCGAGGAACAACAAAAGCGCGCACTCAACCTGGGACTGCTCGTCGCCTTTGTGCTGCGCATGACTCTTATTTTGACGGCCAGTTGGGTCCTAAAGTTCTGGCAGTTTGAAGTCGCGGGTGCAGCCTATTTATTATGGCTGGTGTATCAGCACTTTAGCGGTGATACCGATGATGAGCAGCACCACGGCCCTAAGTTTGCATCCCTGTGGCAGGCGATTCCCATCATTGCCTTTACGGACTTAGCATTTTCCCTAGACAGCGTCACAACAGCCATTGCCCTGTCCGATGAAGTAGCCATTATTCTTCTCGGTGGTACCATCGGTATCATTGCCCTGCGGTTTATGGCAGGGCTATTTATCCGCTGGCTCGATGAGTATGTTTATCTAGAAGATGCAGGCTTTGTCACCGTTGCCTTTGTGGGCCTACGGTTACTCGTCAGGGTTATCAACGAAAGCTGGGTACCGCCAGACTGGGCCATGTTAGCCCTGATTGCCGCTGTCTTTGCTTGGGGTTTTTCTAAACGGGTGGAACCCGCAGTGGATGATGAGGTCGCACTTAAGGTACCTGTGATTACCGCCATAGAAACATCTGAAGACGAAGAAGATAAGGTCCTTAGCAAAGACTAATCAAACCTAGCCAAACCAATAGGAGGGCATGCAAGTTTGGGTCATATCTTGCACACTCAAGGATGGCTCGATGGTTTCGGTTTCTTCTGTGCTATTCAATAAAAGGTCAAGCTGCTCTTGCAAAATGTACTCAATACCCCAATAGATATAGCTTTCTAGTCGTAGTTCTAGATCTACAAGCTGATGGAGATATTGGGGTAAGCACTGCCATTCTTGCGGATTATTGAGCTTTGGCATTGCCTTCTTGAGCTGACATTCAACATAATCCAGTAGTAATTGTTTAATCGCCCCATTACCTAAAGCTGTTTGATATGGATAAGCCGGGTATGCGGCTACGACGCTATCAACCTTATCTGATAGAAGTTGAGATACTGAGCTGGTAGTGCATTGCATCATTAAAATCTCTCTAAAAATCGTGTTCTAACTATTGGCATAAGTCGCTAAAACAGCCAGTGCAAAATCAAGCTGAAACGTGAGGATGTAAGCCCTATTGCTTGAGAGATTTTGAAATTTTGTACGTCGCAGGCCATACGTTGACGCGTACCACCACTGCAGCGTACTAGCGACTCCCTGTCCTAACCCCTATTCCTAAGCTCGACGGACTAGTCAACAATGACTGGTCGAACCTCTTATGCCTACCAATACAGAGTAGGGAGAAAATCTAAAGATTTTGTGAGCATCTGGTCATCATTGTGAGCAGACCCTCAAGTATGCTCACTTTATTTTTAGATTGATTTAGCCACCAGTCGCGTACGGAAACCTGGGGTTAGGTCTTGAGGTATCTAAAGTTGCCTACATATAGCCCATTGGAGAACACGCCATGAGGTATTGCCTCTGCTGCAATCATTCGCTTCTGCGTCATATTCGGCAGAATAGTCTGTACTGGTATTGCCCCAGCTGTCGTCAGGCGATGCCAGAGGCAACTGTTGGTGTTCATACTCAACGGTTATCCCTTCACCGAACCCGCCAACAATCCACGCACAAAATAACGCTGTAGGGCAAAAAAGACCGCCAGCGGCACCACCATAGAAATAAAGGCTCCAGCGGTGAGTAAATGCCAGTCTTGTCCCCGGTCTCCCACCAGGTTGCGTAACACCAGGGTGACTGGGGCAACGTCTTGGTTGCCACCCAGATACACCAGGGCTACCAGCAGGTCATTCCACACCCAGAGGAATTGGAAAACGGCGAAGGATGCGATCGCAGGCATCGACAACGGCACAATCAACCGCATAAAAATCTTCAGGTGAGACGCACCATCCACAGCAGCGGCCTCAATTAAGTCTCGGGGTAGTGAGCCAATATAGTTACGCAGCAGATAGATACCCAGGGGTAAACCATAGCCGGTGTGGGCTAACCAAACCGCTAGAAAACTGCCTGCTAAGCCCAGATCGTTATAAGCTCGCAGCACCGGAATCAGTGTCATCTGCAACGGCACCACCAGCAGACCCACAATGGCCACAAACAACGCCTGCCTTCCAGGGAACTGCATCCAGGCTAGGGCATAGGCGGCAAATGTGGCAATGGAAATGGGAATCACCGTAGCCGGGATGGAAATCACCAGACTATTGAGAAATGCCTGCCCCATGCCCTGGCTGGTGAGTACATCGATATAGTTACCAATGTGAAACTGGGCGAGGTCAAAGGGATGGCTCAAGACCGTCCACCAGCCATTTTGCAGCAGGGCATCTCTGCGACGGAAAGAGCTGATCAGAAGACCGGCAGTGGGTAGCGTCCAGAGAAATGCGATCGCAATCACCGCTGTGTGCAATGGCAATCTCTCCAACCAGGTAGGAGCTGACGTACGAGCAATTTTCATCGGTTAGCCTCCTGCTGGGTAAAGCGACGAATATTGGTGACCATCACCGGAATGACCGCTAGCAACAGTACAGTGGCAATGGCACTACCACGACCAAAATTCCTAAAGTTAAACATTTCCTTGATCATGCGGCTGGCAATCACATCGGTATCCAGGTTGCCACCGGTCATCACATAGACAATGTCAAATACCTTGAGCACCGCAACCACCACCGTTGTCGTCACCACCGTAATGGTCGGCATAATCATCGGAATGATAATGCGTCGAAAAATCTGAAACTCATTGGCTCCATCAATGCGGGCAGCTTCAATCACATCTTTAGGAATGCCCTTGACCGCCGCTGACAACAACACCATGCAAAACCCCGTTTGCAGCCAAATCATAATGACAATCAGCGCCAGGGTATTCAGCGGCAACAATGTGGGTAACCAAGGAATGACAGGCACTGAAAGCGTTTCCCACAAAGGCTCTAGAAGACCATCTCGTTCAATCAGCCAACCCAGGGGCTTCCATCCCACTACCTGGCGTACCGCATTAAGCACCCCAATCTGATCGGTCCCCGCTGGCTTAAAGGCATAGACAAATCGCCAAATGACACTGGCCCCCACAAAGGAGATCGCCATGGGTAAAAAGATTAGCGACTTAGCCGCCGACTCATATTTCACCCGATCCACAAGGACCGCAATAATCAGACCCAGCCCTACGCTCAATCCTGACACCAGCACTAACCACAGCAGGTTATTACGAAAGGCAATCACCATATCTGGATTGGTGAGAGCAAAGGCATAGTTTTTCAGCCCCACAAACTTGACTGAACGGCTGTCAAAAAAGCTGATATAAAGCGTTCGCAGTGTCGGTAATACCAAATAGGCCGTCAACATCAGCACCGCTGGTCCCATATAAACCCAGGGGAGAAGGCGATCTTTCCAGGGTCGAGAAAAGCGCTCTACCAGCAGATTGAGTCCGTAGAAAATAGCAAAGGTGCCAATAGAACCAAGTGCGATCGCAATCAACGCCGTCAGAATTCTGAGTAGGTTGGGTTGAGTTCCCGCGAAACCCAACAAGCTCAAGGTCATCAAATCCATTGGTTCACCTTTTGCAAAACACAATAATGCATATGTTGTTGATATCGAGAAGATATCGTTTAAAGCATTACATTCAGGAAATGTTGGGTTTCATGCCTCAACCCAATCCACGGTAATTTTGATTGGAGGCAGATTATTCTGGCCAGCTGGCTTCAATCGTATCCAACACGTCTTCCACCGGTTCACCAGCCACATATTCCACGACACCAGCCCAAAAGGTACCAGTACCGACAGCGCCTGGCATCATATCCGAGCCATCAAACCGAATCGTCTCAGCATTGCCTAGAAATTCCGCCTGCTTTTTACTCAGTGCATCAGGGTAGGCATCCAGGCTTACCTGTTTGTGGGGCGACAAGAACCCCCCCAAACCGGCCCAAATCTCATGGGGTGTCGGCGTTGCCAAATATGCCATCAACGCCTGAGCTTCAGGAGTGTTGTTAAACATGCCAAACACATCTCCAGCCACCAAGACGGGTGTACCGTAGGCCGGGTCAATCCCTGGTAGCAAAAAGATATCCACATCCTCTTCCAAATTCACATCCTCAGGGAAAAAGCTGGCAATAAAGTTAGCCTGACGATGCAAATAGCAGGTCGGCGTATCACCAAACAGTCCCTGGGGCGCATCTCCAAAAGGCGTACTAATCGCTCCAACTGAGCCACCTACTACATAGCTCTCATTTAAGACAATGTCACCAAACTGTTCAAAGGCTACTTGTACCGCATCATCATTAAACGGAATCTCATGGTTAATCCACTGGTCGTACATCTCAGGACCAGCCGTCCGTAACATAATATCCTCAACCCAGTCAGTGCCTGGCCAGCCAGTGGCTTCACCGCTCTCCAACCCCAAACACCAGGGATTAGCACCAGCAGCAACAATTTGATCGCTAAGGGCCAACATTTCATCCCACGTCGTCGGCACGGTAAACCCTTGGGCTTCAAATGCTTTTGGGTTGTACCACACCAGACTTTTTACCGAAGCTCGGTACCAAATACCATAAAGACTCTCGTCAAAAGTAGCCAAGGATAGCCAAGTTTCAGGATAGGCTTCAGCCAATGTCGCCTCATCCATAAACTCCGTGATAGGAACCATTTGCCCTGCCTCAGCAAAGCTAGCCATCAACCCCGGCTGAGGAAACATAGCAATATCCGGCGCATCACCGGACTCCACACGCACAGGCAACAACGTTGCAAACGAATCAGTGCCCTCATAGATCACTTCAATGCCCGTTTCCTCTTCAAAGGGCTTGAGGGCTGCTTCTAATTTTTCCTGCTGTTCTCCGACAATCACACCCAGGATAGTCACCGTATTGTCAGCACTCTCGGATGATGCCCCATCACCTCCGCCACCACAGGCACTCAGCGTTAATAGTGCCGCTATTGATAACCCTAATCGCGTTTTTAATTGGGCCATGTTTAAGGAATCCGATTATTAAACAGCAATTTTCTTTGTTCACATAGTATCAAGGTGAATGGGCAATGGGATCCCGTAGGGACTGCCCTGGTGGCAGCCCTTCATCTTGGCAAAGCATAAAGAAGCCATAGTTCCATGGAACCCTTCGGTTAAACTGATGAGACACAAATGGACTTTGTCACCGTTGCCATGGTGCAGTTAGAGCTGTTTCCACCCTCCGATCCATCAACTGATTTTGACTACACCGTTCGCAAAAGCAAGCGAGCCAAGCACGTGTCTATCAAAATCGAGGTAGATGGCCGTGTGGAAATAGTCGTACCGCCTCGATATAACTGCAAAAATCTACCGGATCTTATTGCCAAACGTCGTGACTGGATTCTGAAAAATCGAGCTCGATTACTAAACGAGCACCAAGATACAGCAACTGATTGGCAGACAACTCAGCCAGATAAACTGGAGTTGCGGTGGCAAGCACCCCTAGCCCAAAGCGCCCCCAGTGAAACATGGCAGGTGAGCTACGAGGCGGATAGTGGCCCGACTTTATGTATTCCGTTGCCAGGTCATGGGCTGAAAGTGCGCGGCAATGTTGACCATGTACCTACGTGTAATCAGGTGCTGTGTGAGTGGCTAGGCCATAAGGCCCATCGGGAGCTAGTGCCGTGGCTACGCCAACTCAGCTTTGATTTGGATTTACCGTTTAAGCGCCCTTCAGTTAGAGGGCAGAAGACTCGCTGGGCTAGCTGCTCTAGCAGCAAAAACATTAGCCTCAATTACAAGCTGTTGTTTTTACCTAAAGAGGTGGTGCACTACGTACTAGTACATGAGCTATGTCATACAGTACATATGAACCATTCACAGGCATTTTGGCGGCTTGTGGATGATAAGATGCCTGGGTTTGAGCCCTATCGAAAGATCCTGAAGAATGGGTGGAAATACATACCACGCTGGGTAGAAAACTGAGCGCTATTCAGCCAACTTGCGGATTTTACTGACGGCATCCTTACGGACAAGATTGTAAGGTGTATCTTTATATAGGTTAGCTTTGGGGCTGTAGCTCAGCTGGATAGAGCAACCGCCTCCTAAGCGGTAGGTCGCGCGTTCGAATCGCGCCAGTCCCGTACTTAAATCATCAAACCGTCCAGCAAAGTCTGGACCAATCGTCAATACCAGATATACCCATAAATACACCACCCAGAACGCTATCCAGCGATCTAGAAAGTTAGCTGGAATTGATGCAGTGATAGGAGAGAATATTTGAAAGGGGATATTTAGCCTACACAGAGTATAAAGATTCTGGAGTTGAATGGTTAGGAGAGATACCTGCACATTGGACAACGACAAAAATTAGGCGTTGCTGAATGCAGGTATGATTTTAGACCGGGACTGGAACATCCCAAAAATTCAAAATGAATCACAGATGGGTAAGTTCCACCAATAACGTAATGAAAAAAAGGTTAATCAGCGCAATTGTGAATAGCAGGGACCATTCACAATATTTCATAGTACTTGGGTAACGGCTGGCGTTGAACTCGCCTCAAATTGTTGGGGAAGCTCTAATTGCTCTGCATGGCGAATAAGACTACAGGAAATTCGATCAGTCAATATGGTCGTCACCATCTCGCATGAATGGATTTCTAATAGTGCTTCTGGAAATGCATGGAATACTAGCTGCTGCCCCGAAAATACCACACGCTCAAAATACCAATTGGGAATATTGGTAATTCGAACGATTTGTAATCTGTCTGTGGGATTTAAATAACAGCAAGCAATATATCCAGAAACATTGTCAGGCAAGGGATCTATCGTGTTATTCATGATTTGATTTATAGTCGAATGAAAATGAGTTTATTAAGGAAGGTTCTAAATAACTGACTGCCAAGCCAGCAACAATGCCACTAGTACGCTTAGACTTAAACCATTTCTAATGACAAACATCCGTAGCTCAGGACTGATTGCAACAATACTGTGGCGCTCAATCTCCGAGTAGGCCAAATTTTGCCTGTCTAGAATTCTTTTAAGGGCCAATTATTTGTTTTATTCGTTAACCTTAACCTAAGTTAGCAAGTTATTTCGTATTACTTTGTGCTTTAACGTTGTTTCTAGATTTTTAATGGGGTTACGGACAACTTTCCCCAAATTTTTGGATTCCCAGAGTTGGGGATTTCTACTTCTATCGTCCCAGAATCATCGGGTAAGAGGCGAAAATAACTGATCTATCTTTGACGTAATGACCAGCCCATTATGGACCAATCACTAGCCTACATACATTGCTCCAGATAAATCGCTTGAATCAAAGGTTGACGATCAGTTAAATACTGCCGAATTTCTACATGCTCTTGGGGCGAAAGCCGGACTCGATTATCGATTCTATGGAGTATCAACCGCATCTGCTCACAGCTGAAATTTCCTTCCCTATGGACGACCGGTGTTTCGTCAATGACAGACCAGACTAACCTCATTAGACCGACATCCATAGGACCCTCCCATGAGTATTTTTACTCACTGGATATTATATCGCGCATTTTATTTTTTCTTAAGAATTGAAAAAAATTACTTGATGGTAGCCCTATTCAAAGGAATAGCAATGCCTTTAGGGTCATTTAAGTACCTATGCGGAATTAGTTACAGAACAGATTTCGAATAGCCACCTACAATTCAGACCATTCAGTCAAAGTCTTTTGTAAGAGATTTGGCACACCTACTTAAGTCCGTTTAACTACAGAAATTCAAAATTCCAACTTAAGAATAGGTTTATGTGAGAGAGATAGAGCGAGCAATCCAGTCATGCAAGCAGCGACTGATGGACCAACAGCCATTAATTTGGTGGAGGAGAAGCACCCTGATTTAGTTTTGCTGGATATCAAGATGCCAAATATGGATGGGTTCGAAGTTTGTCTGTCTCTCAAAACCAATCCACTGACCCGAGAGATTCCAATTATTTTTCTGAGTGCTATGGCTCAGACCAACGATAAGGTAAAGGCGTTATGTGGCTCAACTACAGATCCAACAGCGCAATGCTGACCTAGAGCAACGTGTTGCTCAGCGTACGGTACAGCTAGAAAAGGAAATTTGGGAAAGCTGCAAACTGACAACGTTTGGAATCATCATCCTTGAAAGGCTTAGCAGTTGATGGCGGTTCAGGGATATCACGGGTATCTTGATAACGATGCTGAGCAAAATCGTCTATGTCGTCAAAACCGCGCAGTTTTCTGGCCAGCCCTGAAGGATTGCAAAAGTTAGAGGCTGCTAAAGGTGAGCTGAGCTATGCAGCTATTGCCAAGCAAGCTGGTGTGAGTGCGGATACGGTTAGTCGGTTATTTCATCCGGAGCGGGGTAAGTGGGTAAGTAAGACGAGTCTAACAGCCATTCTTCAAGTTTTAGAGGTAACACTTGAAGAGATTGGTGTTGTTGGTAATAACAACAACAGACTTACTGAAGCTCAAAGACGCATTCAATCAGTTATCAACTATAACGAAGCCACACTGGATCTATCAGGTTTAGAACTCACCTCAGTGCCGAAAGAGCTGGGACAGCTCACCAACCTGACTCGACTTTACCTATCCCAAAATCAACTCACTTCAGTGCCGAAAGAGCTGGGACAGCTTACCAACCTCATGGTGCTTTACCTATCCCAAAATCAACTCACTTCAATGCCGAAAGAGCTGGGACAGCTTACCAACCTCATGGTGCTTTACCTATCCCAAAATCAACTCACCTCAGTGCCGAAAGAGCTTAGGCAGCTCGTCAATCTGACGTGGCTGGACCTATCCCAAAATCAGCTCACCTCAGTGCCGAAAGGTTTGGGGCAGCTCGTCAATCTGACGTGGCTGGACCTATCCCAAAATCAGCTCACCTCAGTGCCGAAAGAGTTGGGGCAGCTTAAAAATCTGACTCGGTTTGAATGCTCGCGCAATCAACTCACCTCAGTGCCGAAAGAGTTGGGGCAGCTTAAAAATCTGACTCGGCTTGAATGCTCTAACAATCAACTCACCTCAGTGCCAAAAGAGTTGGGACAGCTTAACAATTTAGCGGAGCTTTACCTCTCCAACAATCAACTCACCTCAGTGCCAAAAGAGTTGGCACAACTCATCAACCTAACAGAGCTCTTCCTTGATCAGAATCAACTTACCTCAGTGCCAAAAGAGCTAGGTCAGCTTGCCGACCTGACGGGGCTTTGCCTCTCAAATAATCAACTCACCTCAGTGCCAAAAGAGTTAGCACAACTCACCAGCTTGGCAGAGCTTTTTGTCTCTAACAATCAACTTACCTCAGTGCCAAAAGAACTGGGACAGCTCACCAACCTGACGGGGCTATACCTTGCCAAGAACCAACTCACCTCAATGCCAAAAGAACTGGGACAGCTCAATGGCCTCATGGAGCTTTACCTTGATCAGAATCAACTCACCTCAGTACCAAAAGAGTTGGGACAGCTCACCAACCTGACGGGGCTTGACCTCGACAATAATCGACTTATCTCATTGCCAGAAGATTTAGGACAGCTCAAGAATCTGACTCGGCTTTACCTCCATGAAAATGAGCAATTAGGCATTTCCAGAGAAATTCTTGGTCCCACTTGGCAGGAGGTTGACTCTGGTGCAACGCCAGCAAAACCGGAGGATATTCTCAACTACTACTTCCGTATACAGGCTGATCGTCATCCCTTAAACGAAGCCAAACTAATTTTGGTAGGTTTTGGCGCTGTGGGAAAAACCTCCCTTGTTAATCGACTTATTTATAACGAATTTGACTCGAAGTCTGAGAAAACAGAAGGTATTCAAATTACCCAGTGGCCTATTCAGTTAAACCAAACTGAAGATATCAAACTTCATGTATGGGACTTTGGTGGTCAGGAGATTATGCATTCTACCCACCAGTTTTTTCTCACTGAGCGTAGTCTTTACTTGCTAGTACTCAACGGTCGTCAGGGGCATGAAGATGCTGATGCAGAATACTGGCTAGAGATAATCCAAAGCTTTGGAGGTGATTCTCCCGTTATTGTTGTGCTCAACAAGGTCAAAGAGCATCCTTTTGATGTCAATCGTCGTGCGCTGCAGCAAAAATTCCCTAATATTCGTGAATTTATTAAAACCGACTGTGAAACAGAAATTGGAATTAATGAGCTGAGAAGAGCAATTGAACGAGAAACGAATCACCTAGAGCATCTGCGAGCCTCTTTCCCAGCTAGTTGGGTTGAGATTAAAAATCGACTGGCAGATATGTCTGAAAACTACATCTCCTTTGAGAAATATCGAGAAATTTGCCAAGGTGATGGAGAACCCGATCAGCGTGCCCAAGATTCATTAGCGGTTCACCTTCACAGTCTGGGCATTGCTTTGAATTACAAAGATGATAGCCGTCTGCGTGACACCCACGTCCTCAACCCTCATTGGGTCACTAATGGTATCTACACACTACTCAATGCTCATGAACTAGCCGATACCCGAGGTGAACTAGAGTTAGCTTGCTTAGCTAGAAACCTTGACTCTCAGAATTACCCCCCTGAACGTCATGGATTTTTGTTAGAACTGATGCGTAAGTTCGAGCTGTGTTTTCGGTTTGAGGAAGATGATAACCGCTATCTGATTCCCGAACTGTTGGACAAACAACAACCCCCCGAAGCATCAGATTTTATCCTGTCTGAATGTCTAAACTTTCGCTATGAGTATTCCATCTTGTCGGAAGGACTACTACCTCGATTCATTGTGCGTACCCATGTGCTAAGCAAGCATCAGCTCCGCTGGAGGACCGGTGTAATCCTCGACTTTGAAGGCAATCGTGCCCTGGTCAAAGCCGATCCTCAGGATCGCTGCGTCACTATCAGCGTTAATGGGCCCCTGGCAAGCCGTCGTCGTTTGTTAGCAATTATCCGCTATGATTTTGAGCGCATTCACAGTCACTTTAAAACTAAACCCAAAGAAAAAGTCCCTGTTCCTGGTCATCCATCAGTTTCAGTAGACTACCAAGAATTACTCACCCGCGAAGAGGCTAGACAAAACACCTTTGATATTTTTATAGGTGATGGTTTGCTTGGGCTCAACGTTAGAGATTTACTCAACGGCGTCGATTTGGAAGGCCAGGGTAAAGAGAGGATCGATTTCAAACGACAAGACCAATCGCTACGTTTGTTCTACAGCTATGCCCATAAAGACGAAACTCTGCGCGATGAGCTAGAAACTCATCTAAAGTTGTTGCAACGCCAGGGGCTGATCCAACCCTGGCACGACCGTCGCATTATTGCAGGAGAAGACTGGGCCGATGAAATCGATGATAATCTGAATCGTGCAGACATTATCCTGTTGTTGATTAGTGCTGACTTTATTGCTTCAGACTATTGCTATAAAAACGAACTTGAGCAAGCCATGGCCCAGCACAAAGCTGGCAAAGCCCGAGTTATTCCCATTATCCTACGTCCTGCTGACTGGAGTGGCACCCCCTTCCGTAAACTTCAGGCGTTTCCCACCAATGGAAGACCTGTTACTTCTTGGTCCGATCGCGATGAAGCCTGGCTCAATGTAGAAACTGCTATTAAAGAAGCGATCTCAACCATCAAAGCCAAACGCGATCGCTAACTTAATCCAATCCTTGAGCCACATCCCCCAAATACTTCTGAACAAACGTCTCAGCGGCTTCTGAATTCAGTGTTCTTAGCGCTTTAACAATATCCACCAACGTTTCAGAGGTAGGATCGCGCATCTCATGTACCCAGCGGTATACATTAGTACGCTCGATGCCCAATGTGGCAGCGAGGCTGTATTGGCTAATGTCATAGGTCTCTAGAACCTGTTTTAGAACGCGTCCGGCTTTTCCCATGACCCTCATCCTGTCAGAGGATCATGCGCCACAAAAGTATACCTACTAGTTGACGTATACCCAATGGACAACTAAATTTAAAGCGTGAACCATTAGGCATACATTTTCGACTATGCAAATCCAAAGCTTTGTCGCTTTATCTGAGCCCGCTATTGCTCCAGAAGCCTCGCTTCAGCTCTACTCAGTCCCCAAGTCCGATCGCGAACCTGTCAAAATCCTCATCATCGGCTCCCAGGCTGCCGTCAACACCATCATCCACAGCCTCCATCATCACAATTTTGCCGAACCCGTCGAATGGACCCAGTTTTTACCCAACGATCGCCCCATCCAACCCCACCCCGGCGAATCCATGCGGGCTCTGATTAAATATTTACCTCAACTATGAGTTCAACCCCAATTAAGTCATATACTGAGGACTGAGCAAAGTCGAACCCCGTCTGCACCAAGCCTTTCTAACGCTGTTTAGTCATAGCAATAACTCCTTCCACAGTGAAGCTTGAGATATCGCCGAGAGTGGGCAGTGTATCGCCCCTTGCATAAATCATGGGTAGCTCTTGCTCCTCCCAAACCCAGACCTGCTGTCGTTGGATATCAATTAACCAAGCAAGCTGAGTACCATTACCCAGACAATGCAAAATCTTATTTTGTAGGTCTAGAGTACTTTGATCAGGAGACCGAATTTCGATTAACCAATCCGGTGGGCCTTGAAGCGGGTCATCTTCATCGGAGAAACGCTGAATCGCTACAACAGCAATATCTGGAACTGGCGAGTAAGGAGGCACAATGCACCGTAGCTCCTGGATTGCCTCATATCTATCTGTCTGAGCATTGATAGCATTTACCAGATTGCGTTGCAGACGAGAATGGAATAATGTTGGCATAACTTTTTGCTGGGCTCGACCATTAATAAACTCCCAGGCTGGTGAAGCTTCAATATTAGGCTGTTTGAGAAAGTCGGCCAAAAGGGCCGTAACAGTAGGGGATTGCATGATTTCCTCGGGTGCCCAATCCTAATGTAGTCATATGATCGCTGAAAGTAACCGATGTTGCCAAGTAATCAGGACAGTTTTCCCTAGTCCATTTACAAAAGACAATGATCACACCTCTAGGTGAAACGTGATTTACCTTATGTTGACATTCCAGGAGTCAAGAACCGCACCAAATATTGAACCGCATAGTCAACATCTTCTGGCTGGCTGCTTTTCAATAAGGAGTCTGGTTTACCCGCCTCATTTTGCACGCGAATTAATGTAGCAATCACCAAGTCTAACTTCCAGTTCAGTTCTCGCTGCGAGCAGTCAGGAATTATTTGCTGCAGAATTTTGAGAAATGCCAGGCGGCTCTCCATAAATTCCCCACTAGCAATACTTTGCAGCGGTTCTGGCTCACTCCAACAACGCCCCATAAACTGAGCCCGCACTGTTCGAAATGACTCATTTTGAACAATCTTTTGAAAACATGGTTTTAGAAATGCCGTCAGGATTTCTTCAATCGATGGCAAAGTCTCTTTTTTCTGAAGTCCGTTGAGAATAGCCAACTGCTCAACAACAATTGGCTTGGCAATACGAGAAAAGATTGCTCGAAACAGCTCTTCTTTTGAACCAAAGTGATAGTTAACCGCCGCCAAATTCGCATTGGCTTGATTGGCAATGGCCCGCACAGTAGTCCCTGCATACCCCCGCTCGGCAATTAACTGTTCGGCTACATTCAGAAGTTGCTCTTTGGTATCAGCGGATGCTGCACTCGCCATTGAAGTTATCTATGCTCCTAAACTAAACAAATACTTAAATCAGTTGGGTATGTCAGCCATCATAAGCGACTACCAGGACATAACATCCAGGATTCGCCTCAGCAAAGGATGAACTGAAAAAAATCATTTTTTATTTGCCAATTATTCAAACGTACGTTTTAATTATATCAAACATACGTTTGAATGAAGTCTACAGTCTTACCTGCTTTTTTGCTTCTGGCAGAATGCAACAATTCACCCTGGGCTTAAGTCTCAGGGCTAACTGAATCAAAACCCACTAAAGGGGTTGAAGATCCATAAAAGCGATAGTTAGGGCTTCGTCGTCTACATTGCCTCTTGAGTAGACAACCTCAAATTAGCGCTGGATTTCGATAGCACTCATTATCAACCACTGTTCAAACATACGTTTGCTTTTTTGATGGACTGATAGCGCCATGACCTTTAAATCACCAGGATTAAACTCGGCATTATCCACAGTCTTTGGTATTTCTCGCCAACGTCTGGCTTTAATTTGCCTGGGCACCATAGGATTCCTTATGATCGGTATCCCCAGAATAAAAGAGCGTATTGCTAGCTCAGCTGAGGTGCCCTCCGAACAAGCAGAAAGAGTTTTGCCCGTAGAAACTCTAACGGTAACTCCAGTAAGTAGCTATTTAGTGTCGCGCACCTACACAGGGGAAATTGCATCGCTACGGGCCAGTGAACTGGGGTTTGAACGTAGCGGGCAACTGGTGGAAGTCCTGGTAGTCGAGGGAGAAGTTGTAGACACTGGCGCTCCCCTTGCTCGCTTAGATATTCGTAATCTAAAAACTCAACGCCAACAACTGCTGGCAGAAAAAGCCCGAGCCAATGCCCAATTAATGGAACTGCAAACAGGGGCTCGGTCAGAAGACATTGCTGCCGCTGCCGCTGCTGTTAGGGACTTAGAAGAACAGTTACGGTTACAGCAAGTGCAGCGTACACGGCGTGACTCTCTCTACACCCAAGGGGCCATTTCTCGCGAAGAACTAGATGAGTTCTCCTTTGGTGAAGGGGCACTCCAGGCAAGACTAGATCAGTCTCGCAGTCAGCTAGAAGAGTTACAAAACGGTACTCGCCCCGAACAAATAATGGCTCAGCAAGCACTGGTGCAACAGTTGGACGCCAGCATTGCAGATTTAGATGTGACCATCTCCAAGAGCACGTTACAGGCTCCGTTTGCTGGTGTAATTTCTGCTAAACAGGTCGACGAAGGCACCGTAGTCGGTGCTGGTCAGTCGGTCATACGTCTTTTAGAAAATGCAATACCTGAAGCCAGGATAGGTATGCCCGTCAGTGCTATTGATCAGTTAAATATCGGTGATGAGAAAACAGTGTATCTGGGTGAACGCCCATATTCGGCGACAGTATCGTCGATTTTACCCGAGGTTGATGCGCAAACACGCACGCAAACAGTTGTGCTGGCATTGGAATCTGCAGCTGCTAGCCAAGCAAATACTGGACAAACCGTGCGGGTGAATTTGCAAGCGTCAATTCCCACAGACGGCATGTGGTTACCCACAGAAGCCCTAACCCAGGGAATTCGCGGTTTGTGGACCTGCTATGTGTTAGTTCCAGATGAAAATTCTGACGGAGGATACTATACAGTGCAATCCCAATCCGTAGAGGTTGTATATCAAGATAGCGATCGCATCCTAGTCCGCGGCACCCTCCAACCCAATGACATGGTCGTCGCCAGTGGTCCCCATCGCCTGGTTCCAGGCCAATTAGTCACTCCAGTCCAACCATAAAACTCCCATAGGGATGCACAGTTGTGCGCTCAATGCAGGATTGATATCTCGTAGGGCACACGACAGTGCGCCCCTCCCCATTAACCTTAGGAACCTGCCACCATGGTTAGACCGTTTTACCGCAACATCCGGCTGCTAATCCTCACCATTGTGATGGTCGTAGTGTGGGGTTTTGTATCCTTCCAGGCCCTGCCACGACAAGAAGATCCTGAACTGGTCTCCCGTATCGCCGCCGTCCAGACAGCGTATCCCGGAGCGAATGCCGAACGTGTGGAGGCTCTAGTCACAGAAGTGATTGAAGCAGAACTATCGGAACTCGAAGAAATCGATGTTCTCTCGTCTGACTCACGGGTAGGATTCTCAACCGTGACTGTTGAGCTAAGTGAATCAATTATCGACGCTCAGTCGGTATGGTCCAAGGTGCGAGATGAATTGGATGACGCAGCCATACAATTACCCGCTGGCACCAGTGAACCCGAGCTAGACGAGGCTTTTGTCAAAGCTTACACAATGATTGCCTCCCTTACCTGGCAGTTACCGACAGACCCAAACTATGCAATTTTGCGGCGCTACAGCGAAGAACTGGCGCTGCGACTGAGGGGAACAGTCGGGACAGAAGAAGTGGAACTATTTGGCGACCCTGTAGAAGAAATTGTAGTAGAGGTCAATGCCCCCAGTCTGACAGCAGTGGGTCTGTCTCCCCAAGATTTAGCCAATCGCATTCAAACCAGTGATGCCAAGATCACCGCAGGCCAGTTTCGTAGCGACGAACAGAATTTAGCCATTGAGGTAGAAGGAGAGTTAGAAACTCTAGACCAAATTCGCCAGATTGCTATTCAAACTGACGATGGTCGCTTTACTCGCCTCAGCGACATTGCCCAGGTATATCGAGGCATACAACAACCGGTAACAGATTTATCGCTTGTGAGTGGCAAGCCTGCCATCGTTGCTGGAGTGATGATGGAGTCGGGCATGCGCATTGATGTCTGGGCTGAGAGCGTGCGCGCAGTACTGGCAGACTTTGAAGCTCAGTTGCCCCAGGGGGTGAGCCTGGATATTGTCTTTGACCAAAGTAACTATGTAGAAAAGAGAATCAGAAAGCTGTTAGGAAACCTGATACTGGGTGCCCTGCTGGTGGTAGGGGTTACTTTGTTCACCATGGGCTGGCGTTCGGCTTTGGTAGTAGGTACGGCTCTGCCCATCACCACCATGGCAGTCTTTGGCTGGATGACAGTGTTTGGAGTACCCATTCACCAGATGTCGGTAACCGGACTGATCATTGCCCTGGGGTTACTGATTGACAATGCCATTATTGCGGTAGATGAAATCCAAATGGAGCTACAGCACGGCCATCGCCCCATTGATGCTGTGGCAAAAACGGTTGACTACCTTAAGGTACCGCTGTTTGCATCTACCGTGACTACGGTCATGACGTTTTTACCCATTTATCTATTGCCAGGGGCAGCGGGAGAGTTTGTTGGCAGCATTGCCCTGGGGGTGATTGTGTCTTTAATTTCATCGTTGGTGCTATCGCTAACAGTGATTTCAGCCCTAGCCGCAAGAGTTTTAGGACGTAGTCAAACTAAGGCACATCAGCTGCAAGATCCGACTCAAACTGGCCCTGTTAAGTCACTACAGAGATTTTTGTTACGGCCTGGTAGCTGGTGGGCAGATGGATTCTCCTCACCATTGTTAGCTCGTCCGTATCGCAAGTCACTACAGTTGACAATGAAACATCCTTTGCTTGCGATCGCACTCTCCCTCACCATCCCCCTCATCGGCTTTATCTCCGCCTCTACCCTAGACCAGCAGTTTTTTCCCGCAGGTGACCGTGACCAGCTCCAGGTAGAAGTGGAGTTTGCCCCCCAAACTGCTATTGGGCAAACCCGTGGGCAAATGTTGCAGGCTCGCCAGGTCATGTTGGAAAATTCCAATATCGACGAAGTGCATTGGTTCATTGGAGAAAGTGCGCCTAAGTTCTATTACAACTTTACGGGCAACCGGCGTAACCAGGCCCAATATGCCCAGGCCATGGTACAGCTCAACACCAATCGAGACCTGGCATCCATTGTGAAAAACCTCCAAGAGCAACTAGACAATGCTTTTCCGGCAGCCCGCGTCTTGGTCAAACAACTGGAACAGGGGCCACCCTTTGATGCCCCTATCGAACTGCGACTTTACGGACCCAACATCGAAGAACTACGGCAACTGGGTGTACAGGCCCGACAAATTCTTATCAGTGTTCCCGATGTTGTTTATGTACGAGATGATTTAACAGAAGCGCTACCTAAACTAGGGCTGAGGATTGATGAAGAACAGGCTCAACAGACGGGCTTGAACAATACGGCCATTGCACAGCAGCTAGAAGCCTACTTAGAAGGTAGCGTTGGCGGCTCAATTCTAGAAGCGACTGAAAACCTGCCAGTGCGAGTACGGATTGCCAATAGCGACCGGGCAGACCTCAGTCAAATTGCCTCTTTAGACTTGCGTGGAACAGGCAACCGGGCATCCACTGCTGCTCTAGGAGACTTCAGGTTAGTACCTGAGCTAGCCAAGATCGCCCGCAGAAATGAACAGCGGGTGAATATTGTGCAGGGCTTTATTACTGCTGGAGTGTTGCCCTCAGTGGTGCAACAGGCCTTTGAGGAGAAACTGGCCGAAGCCAACTTCGAATTACCGGCTGGCTATTGGTTCGAGTTTGGCGGAGAAAAAGCTGAACAAAGTCAGGCCCAAGGCAACTTACTACTCTATGTACCTTTGCTAGCACTGGTCATAGTAATTTCTCTGGTGTTATCCTTGGGTTCATTTCGCCAGGCCGGTATCGTCGCAATGGTGGGGATTGGCTCTGTTGGTATGGCCCTATTTTCACTCAAAGTATTTGGGGCTGTGATGGGCTTTATGGCCATTGTTGGCAGTATGGGGCTGGTGGGTATTGCCATTAATGACACGGTCATTGTTCTCTCTGCACTCAATGGGGATAACAGAGCCAAACTAGGGGATCGTCAGGCCATTGCCACAGTCGTAAATAAGGCCACACGGCACGTAATCACAACAACCATTACGACAATTGCGGGTTTTGTGCCGCTAATCATCAGTGGGGGATTGTTTTGGCGGCCACTGGCCATTGCGATCGCAGGCGGCATAACCGGTTCGTCCATCATGGCACTATATTTTGTCCCTGCCGTTTACAGTCTGATTTATCGCTCAAAATACACACATGAACGGAGAAATAAATCTGCCCACGACTTTGAAACTGGGAGCTTGTAATTTATACATTAGTCTTAAGACACCGCAAGAGTCCCCTCAATGGGGCCCGAAATCGCTTGCCAAGCACCAATACCACCCATCAGTTCAGCAACATTTTGATAGCCCACACCACGTAGCTTAGTAGCAGCGCTGGATGTAACCTCGTTAGTTTCACCATAAACGTAGATATCGCGATCGCTTTCAAGACTTACAGAAACACGAGCAACAAGTTCATCCACAGGCATCGAAATGGCCCCTAAGATGCGTTTCTCATTAAAAAGACACCTGCTTCTAACATCAATAATAGTGAGAGCAGGCTCGCCCCAATCTAAACGATCCTTCAGATCAAATACCGTTGAAATCGGCTTGAGGGGCTGCGGGGTGGGAAAAAATGCAGAAGGCATGGGTTAAACAGCAAAGGATGCTGGCACGAGAAGCAACCCCTCAAGTGTAACGAAATCTAAATTTAAGTCAATTTAGATTTTATAAAGTTGACATTTTTAACTAGATGCAACCTGACTTTTCAAATTTTTAGTATAGCCATTTACCTAAATAGCGATTTACCTAAATACATATGCGCCAATTTTTATACACACACGTGTGACTGAGCAATAAAAAATTATATATACCCAAACCTATACCCAACAGGATTTACACCCTATCAGCTAGAGGTTTGTAGCTTCATTTACACCAGCTATGAAGCATTAATGTAGAATGAAAGATAAAGAAAATATTAAACAAACCAGATTTAAATACTCCAATGATAAAAAAAATATCCTAGCAATAACAGAGCAAACAGTATGGATGCTTCAACGCTAAGGCTACTTTGGTCCGTAATCTTAGAAAACTCACCAGAGAATATTTCTAACCTTCCTGAGGCTCTTTTTGTTAGACACTTACTTGAGCAGATTCAAGACCGAGTTTATTTAAGTATTGATGAGCAAAATGCGATGCAATCTTACTTGCAAGCCAAACGAGGGTTGATTCTTGAAATGATTCAAGGATAGGTTGTACCGGTGCATCGCATTCTAAGCAGGCATGTAAGCGCCCTAATGCGGTCACACTACATAATTCCTAGCTGAGACAAGATGCTTTTACCAGTAAGCAATTCGGTAATAATACCGATGGTAAAGCCTAGCATTGCCAGACGACCATTCCAGCGCTCAGCAACCCGGGTGAAACCATATTGTGCCGCTTGATTTTTCATGCCCCAACCCTCTGAAAAGTCAGCAGCTCATCGGTAACAAACGATGAGTAATTTTGGTATACCTATCGTAGCGCTGGCTGAAGGGAAGTGTTCTAAGAAGCAAAAAGTAAAAACGGCTTTGCTTCATAACAATTCTGCTAAGAAGCAAAGCCATGCTTATACTATGGTTTCTACGCTGGCTGAGATTGAGCTTTCTGCTGCAACAGATTAATGATTTCAGCCTTTTCTAAAAGCCCAACTAAGGCACCATTTTCTCGGGTAACTGCCAGTGCTTGAGTTCCCTGAGCCTCCAGTTGACGAATAACATCTAACAGAGGCTGATTAGCTTGAACCTTGATTTCTTGCGCAACGGGTTTCAGAAAGTCACGCACCGGATGATCGCTCCATTGATCTGATGGAACTATTTTAAGTACATCCAAATCGATCGTCCCAGCTAGCTGGTTATTTGCAGATTCCACAAGAAAACGCTGCCATCGACTGTTACCACTTGCCAACAGTGTCGTATCTGCTAGCTCACGAAGCGTATCACTTTCATGGACAATGGGACTATTTTCAAGAACTACATCGGCGGCTGTCAAGCCAGATAATGCCTCTTGAACAGTTGCCGATTGTGCAGACTGGCCAGCATTTTGCAAAATAAACCAACCAATAATTAACGTCCAAAAACTACCAGCATTAGACAATCCCAGAACAGCAAGGATACCTAGCATAATTGCTGACCAGCCAATCATTTGCCCCGCGCGACTGGCCCAGCGAATCCCACGGTAGCGATTGCCAGAAATTTTCCAAACAACAGCCTTCAGAACATTACCACCGTCCAAAGGTAAACCTGGAATCATATTGAAGGTTGCAAGGATCAAATTAATATAGGCTAGCAAGCTAGTCACTGCAGCGACTGGCCCAGTCACAAGACCACTACTAGCTAGGAGGGTTAGCAAAACAAACAGTACTAAACTCACAAGGGGACCAGCTACAGCAATCCAAAAGGCCCCAGAGGGTGTTTTTGCTTCATCATCTAAGCTTGCTAAGCCACCAAACAAGAAAAGTGTGATGGAGTTGACTTGGATACCTTGCTGTTGAGCAACGAAACTATGCCCCAACTCATGGAGTAAAACAGAAGCAAATAAGAGAATGCCTGCGATCAATCCTAGAATTAGAGCCATTCCTCCCAGCCAGGGAAACTGAGCAGCTAGACCACTGCCAAAATTTAGAGTGGTGAGGGCCAACACAAAAAACCAGGAAATATTGATAAAGAAGGGAATACCAAACAGATTCCCAATGCGAAGATTACCGTTCATATCGGTCTCCTTTCAATAACTTGGAACTGGATAATGCGGCTCTTCGATACAGTTTGAAACCGTTGTGAGGACTATTTCCAGTTCACCCTCAGTGTAACGAACTGTAAACATTGTTTTATCATCCGTTAGGGGGTAATAGCCGTCCGGTCATGAGTTCGGTCCAGGCAGTAATTACAAGAGTCCTTCTAGAACAGCTCTAACCACACGATAGTCAGAATCCTGTTGCAGCTTGTCTAACATCGCTTGAGCTTCAGGTCCACCAAGGTGTCTCAAAGTCCTAGCAGCACTTGTTCGAACCAAGCCATTATCGTCGGTTGCCGATGCCAGGGCAAGATTCAACGCTTCTGAAAGTTTATGGGTTTCCTTAAGTCTTCTCAGCTGAGTTAACGCGGCCATTCTGACGGTAAGATCTTCCCCTTGAATTCCTAATCGACATAATTTCAGGAGAACCTCAGGATCATCCAAATCTTCTAAAGCACCAAAAATGCTCTGCCGTACCAACCAGTTTGAATTCTGTTCAAACGCGGCTATGAGATGAGGAAGTGCTTGGGCTCCAAATTTGGCGAGTGAATTAGAGGCTTCGGCAACAACATTATGATCGGTTTCATTGTTAAGTATGCTAATCAGGGCTTCAAACGCTTCATTATTTCGCTTATATCCCAGTCCCATTGCCACAAAGGAGCGTACGAGAAATTTACCATCATTCATTCGTTGCTTTAGCAGCGGCACAACGGCGGCAGGCTCATGATGATGAAGTTCAGCAATGGCTTTCATCCGCAATTGCGGGTTGGGGCTGTCAAGGAAGGCTTGAATCTGAGGAAAGTTCATGGATTTTTTTGAGGTGGGTATATGACCACCTTACATTTCTTTACAAAAAGACAACGAGATATTGAAGAGTTGGAAACGTCAATGTGGTTCTTTTGCCGTTGCTGAATGAGGGGATAAATTGATACTTTTCAGGTTAAATTTTCCCGAGGAGCAGCAACGTCGTTCTTTTATGGGAGAAAAGGCTCAGGATAACCATCGGCCATCGCTACATCAGGTAGCTGGTACCAGGGAACCTCAGGGTAGGCATGATGCTCCCTGTGATAGCTAAAATGATAGCAAGTTAGCAAGGAGAAAATCACTGGGTAGTAGTAACTTCGAGTCTGATGAACATTGTTGTTGCTTTGGTCATCATCATGATGATGAGGCAAAAATATACCAAACGTAAATAGCTGCAATGAGCTGAGAATCCAGGGAATAAGCCAAAACAAAATAAGATTTTGACTATTAATCTTGGCAAGAAATACTAAAGAAACTGTTGTCAGGACAATGCCAGTTACTACAACAGCTAGATTACGAGGAGTCAAATAATTCCTCATAAAGCTACCATACCAGCGTATAAAATACCGAATCAAATGGCCATCGGGCTTTGAGTAAAAATCAGGATCCCGTGCTTGGGCTGGGTAAGCATGATGCTGCCAGTGCAGTTTGCGACAGGTTTGGTAGGGCAAAAAACCATATAGACCTAAGGCCAGGCGACCAACCCAACGATTTTTAGATGGGTCACCGGGAAAGACATTGCCGTGGATAGCATCATGGGCAATAACAAACAGTCCCGTGTGCAAGAATGTTCTCGACAAGATCCAAAAGACCAAGAGTACTGGGGAATAATTGGTAGAATGTTGTTGGAGGAGAACTATTAGGCTGATGAGCCAAGTGATCGCGATCGCAAGCGCAATCATCAATCCCATCCAGTTCGACCTCAGCATCTGTAGTTTGTTACAAAATTTAATACATAACATCAAATACACTTAACTTTTATTGCAAGAGATTGCACTTCTTGTCGAGCCAAGTAATGGTGTAGGTAGGTACTTGTTGATTTAATGCCCGCTCTCTGCTCGATTAATCCCATGCAGTCCAAACTTTCTTTAGCCCCCCGCTACACCCTGGACGATGAGTCTGCTTGGCTTATCGGCATCGACCCAGTGCGTCGCTATTGGATCAAGGTTGACGGTGAAACAACCATAAAAATCACAATTCCAGGACTATTGATTCCCTCACTGGAAACTCTGAAGGAAGCCATTCAAAGTTTTCGCTCATTACCCGTTGGCGCAACACTGACACTACCAACGTTTACGAGGGAGCGACTCACCATCCACCATCTGACAAGTAATCTCTACGCTATCCCACACCCTGTTAACGGTGCCTTAGCTTGGCATTTATTTGATCATGAAACAGTTGAAGCTTTTTTATTGACAGCCCATCCAGACTGGCGGTGTGCGCCCCAAGACATTGCCCTGGGGCGTGATACCCTGATCCAATCATGGGAGCTATCCAGCGTTGCTTAAATTAACTCTCAGGTCGCAACTTTAAAAGCTCCTCTAAAGTTGCAACAAGGTTGATACGAACTGACTCGATTTTGTTATCTGCTGCCAAAATGAAGCGCCAGGTAACATTCACCTTAAAAACCAGCGCTGTGACTTTACCGCGAACGTCAACTTGCAGACGTTCACTATTCAATTGACATGTTTCAGCACCCAACAGAGAAACTGACATTCCATCCGCCTCTTTAACCAAATAATCTCTTATTTTAGTTGGCCCGATAACGGGGGCCTCGAAAGGCGGATAAAGACTCCCTTCAACAGTAAAGAGATTAGCAACCTGCTGATACTCACCGCGATTAAACAGTGTAAAGTACCGCAAAACCACTTCAGATTGGTTATCTAACCCAGTAGCATCTGCAAGTTGCTGGTCGATCAGGTGTATCGTTGCCATCTTGGTCAACCCTCTAAGCAAATGAGTCGTAACCCATATTGACAACAATCTGACGCAAGACCGTAATCTGTTGACCAAAGTCTAAGGCAACAATGCGATTGTACATATCATTGGCATTGCGAGAAAGTACGTAATTGGTCGGTACTCCAATCACATCTCCTGAGCGCATGAGTTCTGCCAACTGGTACCAGAAAGCAAGCTTAGTGTTATTAGTTAGTACACCATAGGCTTGGGTCATGGATGTCTTACGTTGAGCAATCAAATCTTGCATAAAAGCCATTTGACCGTCAGGCCCCAATGCCTTCACCTGACTGAGCAAGCCTTCAGCAAATTGCAGACGGGCAGCCCCTGTGGCAGCTGGCGTAACAGAACCATTCCCCATCGCCTTATAAATAAACCAAAGTACACCAAGCTTCTCATCCGTAGATAAGCGCTTAAATGCAGCAACAGTCGCTGGAACAGCATCCAATAAACTAACAGACTGACTAGAAAAAGTGCTTGTAGTAAATGTCATGATTGAATAATTCCTTAGTTAATGTATGACAATTGGGAAAATCAATGATGTCTTTAAAAGCCCATGAAGACTGGTACACAACTATCAAATAGACCATTGACAACAACATCAAAAGTCCACAGATAAATCGGCGCTTAATACCGTCTGCTTAATGAGGGAACAAAACCTAAACAAAGTACTCGGCAAAAGCTGTAAACAAAATGAGAACAAAGCCACAATTCCGGCCAGTGGATCATCAAATTATTCAGCCTATCTATTAAAGCTAAACCGCTGTTCTTGTAAGTCGTCTAGCCTAATTACAAAGTTACTCAAACAGGACCTTGGATGTTAATGCAATTTGTAGACTTCATGGAACTGCTTCCTAACTTTCTATAGAAAGTGTAACGCAATGTAAACAATCATTGCCACACTCTCGGCAGATTAATCCATAGAAAACATCTATGGTTAGTCAGCACTGAACTCAACCCAATCCAAAACCTTATGCCCTATCCCTGGGCAGTCTAGGGCCTTTTGCTATCAGCCGCTGACAAGAGCTAATGCCCGCTCCCGCTGAACTGTTACCTGGCCATCATCATTTACATCAAGAACAGCCGTTTCACCGGCACGAATGTCACCAGCCAGAAGAGCTTCAGCCAAGCTGTCTTCCACCAAACGAGTAATCGCCCGTCTTAGGGGACGTGCACCGTAGCTCGGGTCGTATCCTTCCACAACAAGTTTGTCCTTGAAGGCCTCGGTGACCTCAATCTTAATTGCCTGTTCAACTAAGCGCTTGGCCACATCCTGTAGCAAGATATCCGCAATTTGTTTGACCTCACTACGCTGAAGCTGATGGAAGACAATAATCTCATCCAGACGGTTGAGAAACTCAGGTCGGAAAGAGGATTTAAGAGCATCATTGACCTGCTCACGGGTGCGCGTATATTGGGCCGTAGCCAGATCTCCATCAATCATGTCAAAACCAATACCCGTACCCTGCTTCTCAATGGCACGGGAGCCAATATTTGAAGTCATGATAATGACAGTGTTTTTGAAATCCACGACACGACCTTGAGAGTCAGTTAATCGGCCATCATCTAACAGCTGCAGCAACAGATTGAAAACATCTGGATGGGCCTTCTCAATCTCGTCAAATAGGACCACTGTGTAGGGCTTACGTCGCACAGCCTCTGTCAGCTGACCACCATCGCCATAGCCCACATATCCTGGAGGGGAGCCAATCAGTTTAGCGACTGATTGGGACTCCATATATTCCGACATATCCAAGCGGATAATGGCATCCTCAGCACCAAACACACTATCAGCCAAGGCCTTAGTCAATTCAGTTTTACCGACACCAGTAGGGCCACAGAAAATAAAGCTCGCAATGGGTCGCTGCTCACTGCTTAAGCCAACCCTGGCCCGCCGAATAGCCTTAGCAACAGCATTCACTGCGTTTTCTTGACCAATGATGCGCTGATGTAGGGTTTCTTCCAGCTTCATTAACATGGCAGACTCAGATTTAGTAATCCGGTTAGCTGGAACACCTGTCCACGAGGCCACTACCTGCGCAATATCCTCCACTGTCACCACAGGGCGTGTATCTATAGCAGCTCTGTTCTCATTAAAATTTTGCAGTTTAGCTTCCAGTTCCAGTTCCTGATCCCGTAACTCACTAGCCCGATCAAATTCCTGAGCTTTTACCGCAGCATCTTTATCCCAGATAATTTTACGAAGAGACTGCTTAAGTTCTTTGGCTAAAGACGTCTGAGAATGACGCAGATGCACACAGGAACCCGCTTCATCAATTAAATCAATCGCCTTGTCGGGTAAATAGCGATCTGCGATATAACGATTTGACAATTTTGCAGCAGCCACTAGAGCATCATCGGAAATGAGCAAATTGTGATGTTGCTCATAGCTAGATCGCACTCCTTTCAGAATCTCAATCGTCTCCTCAACGCTAGGTTCATTAACCATTACAGGTTGAAAGCGTCGCTCTAAAGCTGCATCTTTCTCAATGTACTTGCGATATTCGTCGAGGGTAGTGGCACCGATACACTGCAGTTCACCTCGGGCCAAAGCCGGCTTAAGCATGTTGGCTGCATCCATGCCACCTTCCATGCCACCTGTTCCCACCAGGGTATGAATTTCATCGATGAGAAAAATGATATTGCCAGCCTTGTTAACCTCAGCCACAATCTGCTTGAGGCGTTCTTCAAAGTCTCCGCGAAATCGAGTGCCCGCTACTAATGAGTTAATGTCTAGACTCAACACCCGCTGGTCGAGAAGCAATTCCGGCACATCTTGGTTGATAATCCGTTGAGCCAATCCCTCAGCAATCGCTGTTTTACCCACACCAGGCTCACCAATAAGTACTGGGTTATTTTTGCTACGACGACCTAGAATCTGAACAACGCGCTCAATCTCCTGACTGCGGCCAACAACCGGGTCAATTTTGCCCTCGGCAGCTAATTTCGTCAGGTCAGTGGCAAACTCTTCCAACGCTTTTCCCTTAAAGCCACTAGCGTCTCGACTACCGGCAGTGGGTACAGGCATCCGTTCACCCACTGCTCGAATAATTGCGATACGGAGCTTGACCAGGTCTACGCCTAGGGTTATCAGTATTTTGGCAGCAGAACTTTTGTCACTGCTGGTGACTGCAAGTAATAAGTGCTCTGGACTTACGTAGCTTTGATCTAACTGCTGAGCTTCCTTGAGAGATTGCTCTAAAAGCTGTTTAGCGCTAGGGGTGAAGGGAATTTCGGCAGATGGTTGCTTACTATCACTTTTTAGCGTAGCCTCAACTGCTTCCTGTAAAACCTGTAAAGTTATACCAGCTTCCTGAACAATGGGAGAAACCAGACTATCGCCTTGGGCAATGACCCCAACCAGTATAAGTTCGGTTCCAACATAGTGTTGGCGTAACCGGCTTGCCTGCTGCTGGGCAATCATAATGGCCGAGATTGCCTTGTCGTTGAAAAGCTCAAACATAATACAAAATTCTCGATAGTTTGTCTGCGAGATAACGTGGATAGCCTAGGAACGGATGACTACCTACGGGGGATATGGAGAGTGAAGCGTGATGATGTTGCTAATTCCAACTTACAGAGCTGATCGGAGAAAGAACTGAAGCGTAGATAAACGGTTGCTTAACGTTCTGGGAATACCATGGCTGCCTCGCCGATTAACTTATGTAAAGGACTACATTAAAAACACTAATGCAATCGACCCCAGCCTAGGGAGGGGGAAATCCGTACAGTCAAGCATTTTTCCTTGACAAATCAGATAGTTCGGCAAACCGCAAAATTTAAATACGGCTTTCCACCCCTGTAAGCAATTCTGATTTTTATTTACATTAATTAATACAAAAGGATTGATTAAGACTCAATTAGCCATTCCCAATCACTGATCCGTTGGGGCCATTCAAGTTTTCCATAGCCTGACAGGTGATTGCACACCTCAAGATCAAAGTCAATTTTACTTTTAAGCACGTTCGAAAAATGAGCACTGTTCAAAACGATAAGGATTTAGTTCGCATCTACTTAAAAGAGATTGGTCGTGTACCCTTACTAACGCCAGAACAGGAGGTTACCTTTGGCAATGCGGTGCGGACATTGATGACGATTGAAACTATAAAGGATGGCCTTGCAGAATCTCTTGGCCATGAGCCGACTTTAGAAGACTGGTCCAAGGCAGCTAATCTGACAATTGATGAACTCAAAATGGCTGTGGAGCAAGGTCAGCGAGCTAAACGTCAAATGGTGGAAGCTAACCTGAGATTGGTAGTTTCTGTGGCGAAAAAGTATCTCAAACGTAACGTCGAGATACTCGATCTCATTCAAGAAGGCACCATTGGTTTGCAACGAGGCGTAGAAAAATTTGATCCGTCCAAAGGATATCGGTTTTCTACCTATGCTTATTGGTGGATTCGGCAGGCAATGACGCGTGCGATCGCAGAGAAAAGTCGCACAATGCGTTTGCCTATTCATATCCACGAAAAGATCAACAAAATCAAAAAGACTCAGCGACAGTTGGCGCAACAGCTGGGCCGTTCTGCCACATTTCAAGAAATTGCTAATGCTTTAGATTTGCCGCTTGAAAAAGTTCGCGATTGCATCAGTTATAATCGGCAACCCCTCTCTCTCGATCTACGTTTAGGGGATAACCAAGATGTAGAACTCGGTGATCTTCTAGAAGACGATAGTCAATCACCAGAGGACTATGCAGCTCAAGAACTGATGCACTCAGACGTCGCTGACATGATGAGCACGTTAACTAAGCAGCAACAAGAAGTCCTTTCATTACATTTTGGCCTCAAGGGTGGTCAAAAAATGACATTTGCTCAAATTGGCTCACAACTCAACGTCAGTCGTGAGCGAGCTCGCCAGATTGAGCGAGAGGCCTTCAAATTTCTGCGCCGTAACTATAACTCCGCTCGCAAGCATCTAGCAACCGCTTAATCAACAGCTGACTCCAGTAACGCATTAAGCTGCTGCACTCGGACATCTTGCCGCTGCCGTAGGATACGTCTGTAGGAATTAACGAGGGATTGAGCCAATTGACCTTCAACGATAGCCGCCTCGTCACGGGATGCAAAAGGAGATGCCAATAACGGCTGTACCGAGGGTTGCAAAAACGTGCTAGTCAACTCTGTAAACAGAGCTTCATCCCAAACTAAGCCTGATTCGTAAGCCTCGGGAGCCACTGTCAGATGGGCCTTAGCCATACAACGAATCACACTACGTAACGGATAGAAAAGACATTGGGATGCCATGGCTTAAATCTTGAGGAAACCTAAAAACAACAGTTAATTGTTGTGCAGTATACGTCTCTTTTTTTCTTTTTTCAAATTCTTTCTTAGTGTGCCCAACCCATAGGTCGACAGCACTAAGTAATAGTACTTACAATGCGCCCCATTAATTTTTAGCTGTCTAGGGTAATGCACTGAACCAGTCAAGACTGTAGCTTTAAACACAAGAAAAGCTGGTGAACAAAAATTCACCAGCCTAACGCCATGCATTAGAAAGATCTACCTGTCAAAACAAGCTATGTGAGACCTTAAGCAGGATAAACTTGTAGAAGCTTACCAGCCAGGTACCCGTAACCAATGATTGGCTGGCTGCAATTATGCTTAACAGGACCAATCTGAGCTACTGCTGCTACACCGTAAAGACCGGCAGTTAGCTGAGCATCTTCAGGCGTACCTGTCCACTTCAGTTCATATTCATAGGTATCTTTCACCGTTGTGATGACAACTTCTACATCCTCTTCAGCCGCTGCACCACCAATACCTTCGAAGGCAAAGCGGACATGGACGTCAGTGCCTAGACACATTAGCAGTGAAGTCAGCGGGCTCTTGTTAAACGTAACTTTTAAGCTAACAGAAAGCTCTTCGCTATCAGCAACAATATAAGGAGAGTTAGCAGGAGCAGGCGTCAAACCAGCTTTTGTATCATCACTTGTTCCAGCGATAGTCAAATCGCTCATTGAGAAAAAAGAAGGACCAAGAATATTCTTGGAATAGGTCTCAGAACCGAAAAATTGTTTGGTTGGTTGAGCAGTCATAAGAATGTCCTAATGTTATTCGTTTAAGCCGAAAACCGATACAAAAAAGTGCTTTTTACGCTTTTTTTGATTAGCTTTACAGCGCATTTACATCATGCTTGATACTTTTTAGAAGACCATCACCCACGAGGGTAATGTTTTAGAAAAGAGATTAAAAACAGAAATAAAAAATCAAATTAAACAGATTTTTGTATATCATGAATTATCAATTCTGAGAACTCTTCACCCTATCGGTTACCAATCAAAAAACTGACAGAATACTCTCCCAATCTCACGGTACAGATTAAGTTCTAAAATCACCTACCATAGGCATGCAAAAACTAGCCCAACGTCAGCAACAACAATGCATTAATACATTTTGTAGCATACTTGAACACATATATATCATTCAGCCTTAATTAATGAGTGCCATCACTTCCATAGGTACTAAGAGCATAGCTGCCATAAAAAACGCCTCGACTACTAAAGTCGAGGCGTTTTTAAATCAACAATATGACTGCTGATAAAAGTGCCTAAGCTGTAGCTGGATAAACGCTTACTTTTTTACGACTCTTACCCTTGCGCTCAAAGGTAACTACGCCATCAATTAAAGCGAATAAAGTGTCATCACTACCACGTCCTACATTCTCACCAGGGTGAACTTTAGTACCACGCTGACGAATGATGATGTTGCCTGCAACTACTGCTTCACCACCATATTTTTTAACGCCTAGGCGTTTCGCATTGGAGTCGCGACCATTTCGCGTACTACCCGTACCTTTCTTATGAGCCATTACTTAAATCTCCGTGTCTACCTAAGTATAAACTGACTACTAATGCCTTGATTCAGCGCTCTATTCTTCTTCGCTAGCAGCAGGAGCGTCTTCCGCAGTGATCGTTTTACCACCAATATTGATGGAATCAATCATCAGGCGAGTGAGTTCTTGACGGTGACCACGTTTCTTACGGGTCTTCTTCTTAGGCTTCATCTTGTAAACGATGACCTTTTTGCCTCGTAAGTGGCGGACTACAGTACCACTCACGCTAGCACCCTCTACAAGAGGCTGACCGATACTGGTTTCACCATCATCATTAACTAATAGCACCTTATCAATAGTGATACTGGTGTCTTCATCTACTGCTAGACGATTGATATCGTAAAAGCGACCAGGCTCAACACGCAGTTGGGTACCACTCGCTTCGATAATTGCGTATGTCATTCTTTCTCCCTTGCCGTACAGGTAGCATTGTCTGCTTCAAACCTGATCCGAGCAGTTTTTTGCACAGACTCTAATCATCGTTAATTTTGGCAGATACTGTCAAGGGTTAATTAGAGACACTACAGAATCAACTGAATTATCTATTTCCGAAATTCTTTACAGTTTTTGATATATGGGTCTGGACCATATTTCGTCCTGATTGCCCCTGGAGCATGCGTTTTAAGTATATAAGTTCTGTTCTCCATAGGCGAGGAAATTCAGGCATATGTCAGACCTACTGATGTTGATGGCACAGCTCACTGCTGCGGAACCCCTTAGTGGTCCGAATTCGGACGCTGACATCGCGCCGATGGCTCAAGCCGCTGTTGATGCAGCTAGCCAGATTGAGCAGTCGCTCCCTCAACCAGCAGTACTGGGCGACATGGCTCTGACACCTGAGTTTTCTAGGGAAGTTGCGGCTCGCAGACAAAAACTTTTACACCTCCAGCAAACAGCGCGTCACCGCCCTGAACCAACGGCCTACGCGACCACGCCTCGGGCATTGGAGGTAGCTCGTCGTCAGGCAACCGTAATTGCTGGGCCTCGACCGAATAGTGGTCCACAGCTGTTTGAGCAACGTTGGGCTGCGTTAAAATCTGGTTCGTTATATACACGGGTAGCACCAGAGAGTTTCCAAGGTCAGTGGGCCAAAGCAACGTATCAGCCCACCTATGAAGAATGGCAAGGTCTATTAAAGCAAGAGGCAGATGCGATCGCATCTGGCCAAGGCAGCAATCGACTCACCGTTGTCGTCGGCGATTCCCTGAGCATGTGGCTGCCTCCTGAGCTATTGCCTCGCGATCGCTTCTGGCTCAACCAAGGAATTTCTGGCGATACTACAAGCGGTATCCTCAAGCGACTTTCCGCATTCGCCAACACCAGCCCCGACACCATTCATCTCATGGCCGGTGTTAACGACCTCAAAAACGGGGCCAGCGACCACGAAATTCTGACCAATCTCAACCAGATCATGGCGCGACTACGACAGCAGCACCCCTATGCCCGCGTCGTTGTCCATTCCATCCTGCCTACCCGTTGGGAAAATATCCCCAGCAGTCGTGTGCGCTCCCTCAATACCCGTATCGCTGAACTCACCGACTACCATCAGTTAGATTACTTAGACCTCCATCCCAGCTTCAGTAACGATACCGGCAATCTTCGCCAAGAATTGACGACGGATGGCTTACATCTCAACCGATTAGGCTACCAAGTCTGGCAACTAGCTCTGTTAGAGGTGTAGAACCGCGATGTATAAAAATAGGCCACCAACGGCGCTTTCCAACTGACCAATTTGCCCCGTAGAATAAAGGGCCAAGGTCAAATATCACTAGTAAGCGCCCACATGAAATCCTATCTGGCTGCAGCGTTGCAGATGACCAGCGTACCTGACCTGAGAAAGAATCTTACTCAGGCCGAGGACCTCATTGACCTGGCCGTACGTCGTGGAGCCGAGTACATTACCCTCCCTGAGAACTTTTCCTTTCTCGGAGATGAAGCCGGTAAGTTAGCCCAAGCCACTGAGATTTGCGCTGCCAGTGAGCAGTTTCTCAAAACCATGGCCCAACGCTATCAGGTCACATTGTTGGGTGGTGGATACCCTGTCCCTACAAAAGATGACCGTGTTTATAACACGGCACTTTTAGTTGACCCCAACGGCAAGGTCTTGTTGCGTTACGAAAAGGTACATCTATTTGATGTCAACCTGCCCGATGGCAATACCTATCAAGAATCTGCCACAGTCACCTCGGGACATCAACTACCAACGGTATGCAAAACTCCTAATCTCGGAGTTCTAGGCATGTCCGTTTGTTATGATGTGCGTTTTCCAGAACTCTATCGGCACTTGTCTCAACTAGGGGCAGAAGTGATTACGGTGCCTGCAGCCTTTACGGCTTATACCGGCAAAGATCATTGGCAAGTATTGCTCCAGGCACGAGCCATTGAAAACACTTGTTATATAATTGCCCCTGCCCAGACTGGGTTCCATAACACCATTCGCCAGTCCCATGGCCATGCCATGATTGTTGATCCCTGGGGTATTGTGCTAGCAGATGCAGGACAAGATGTAGGCATGGCCATCGCCGAAATCACCCCATCACGACTGGGACAGGTCCGACAACAGATGCCATCTCTAAACCATCGGGTATTTGCATAGAGCATCTATTAAATATTTGCAACTCGCATTATGACAGAAGTATGAATTTTTCCTTAAAGAAAGGGATGAACCTGATCGTAATGAGCTAATAGCATCGAGCTAACTCATGTAGAGTAAACAGGATAAGTAAATTTCTACGGTTCGTATGATCGATATAACCGGAGTGCTTTCAGGCATAGAAAGCAGTACGTTTTTATTAGCTGAAGTTAATGAGGCTGAGTTAGGGCCATTTGTCTTAGCCAGCGTGTTACTTAGTTTAATTGTTATTTACTTAGCCGCGAAAATCGGTGGTGAGCTTTGCGCTCGGGTTAATTTGCCATCTGTTCTGGGTGAGCTAGTCGGTGGGGTAATTGTCGGAATCTCAGCCCTCAACCTAGTTGTTTTTCCTGAAGGAGCCGAGCCTGTCCACTCGGTGCTCATGGATTTTGTCCAACTCACCGCCCATTTGGATCCGGATGCGCTGCTAACAATATTTAAAAGCCAGAGTGAGGTGATTTCTGTTCTGGCTGAGATTGGTGTCATTATTCTGCTGTTTGAAATCGGCTTAGAATCCGACCTCAAAGAACTGATTCGAGTCGGTCCCCAAGCAGCAGTTGTTGCCGTTGTCGGTGTAGTTGTACCCTTTGTAGCGGGCACTGCCGGGTTGATTGCCCTATTTAATGTGTCAACAATTCCAGCTGTATTTGCTGGGGCTGCACTCACCGCAACCAGTATTGGTATTACAGCCAAGGTATTGGCAGAGCTGCAAACGCTCAGTTCACGGGAAGGACAAATTATTATTGGTGCTGCTGTTTTAGACGATGTATTAGGCATCATTGTCTTAGCCGTTGTCGCCAGCCTTGCCAAAACCGGTGAAATCGAAATCACCAATGTGATTTTTCTAATTATTGGTGCAGCTGTATTTCTAGTAGGCTCAATTTTGGTTGGGCGGCTACTCAGCCCACTGTTCGTTGCACTGGTCGACAATATGCAAACCCGTGGCCAGGTGCTGATTAGCTCCCTGGTTTTTGCATTTGTGCTGTCCTACATTGCCGCAGCCATTCAGCTAGAAGCAATCCTTGGAGCATTTGCTGCCGGCTTGATTTTGGCTGAAACCAGTAAACGGAAGGAATTGGAGGAACAAATCAGCCCAATTGCAGACATGCTGGTGCCCGTCTTTTTTGTTACCGTGGGTGCCCATACAGACATCAGCGTCCTGAACCCTCTCAACCCAGCGAACCGTGAAGGCTTGGTTATTGCCTCCTTTTTGGTTGTCGTTGCCATCCTCGGCAAAATCATCACTGGATTTACGGTCTTTGGTCAAGATGGAATCAACCGCATGGCCATTGGTGTTGGCATGATTCCTCGAGGCGAAGTGGGTCTGGTGTTTGCCGGCGTAGGTGCTGCTAGTGGCGTCCTCTCAGAATCGTTGGATGCAGCCATTATTGTGATGGTTATCCTGACTACGTTTATCGCCCCGCCACTCCTGCGTGTCGTCTTTAATACCGACGATGATGATGATCCCAATTGTCCCACTGACATAAAAGCTCCCCAAGAAATGGCTGAGGCAGCTACAGACTGAGTTTTCCTTAGACCAAAATCTGTTGTCTATGTGCAACTAGCCGCAGCCGAGTGTGAATAACAAAGCTGTGGCTAGTCGTATAATTGCGCATTATTGCTGATATCGCTGAGGAATTTTAGAGATTACCTTTGGTTCTAGCGAATCAATGGAGTCACTGACGTAGGCTATGGCTTCTGGCTAAGTGTAGGGGACCAATTTTTTAGACAAAATTAACTCTGACCTGTAAAAAGTAGTTGGATTTAGTTATCATGCGAGCCAATTAAAGCATGTTGCATGGGCTAGGACCATGCAACATGGTCAGATGCTGAGTGGGTTTCATAGCAATTCAGACAGTTTCGATAACATTCGAAGTTACGGCTTTTTGCTTAAAAGTTTTGTATGAAACTAAAATCTGTCAAAAATCCAACTAAACTCTAAGCAACGTAAAATATCCAATTTAGTAAGCGTCTTCCCCATGGCAAAAATCCTTCAGATGCCCATCCAAACCGGTAAAATTGGCGTTTTTGACAGCGGTGTTGGAGGATTAACGGTATTACGGGAGATTATGGCCCATCTCCCCACTGAGTCTCTACTGTACTTTGGCGATACTGCTCGGGTGCCCTATGGCGATCGCTCTCAGACAGAGCTATTAAGGTTTGTGCGGGAAATCATTACTTGGATGCAGGGGCAGGGCGTCAAGATGGTAGTGATGGCCTGTAATACCAGTTCAGCATTGGCCCTAGAAACGGTTCGGGCAGAATTTGACATGCCCATTCTCGGGATTATTTTGCCAGGGGCACGGGCAGCGGCTAAGGCAGGTCGACGCATTGGTGTCATTTCTACAGTCGCGACGGCCAACAGCAATGCTTACAAGCAGGCGATTTTAGAAGCATCGCCAGTAGCTGAAGTTTGGCAGGTTGGCTGTCCTGATTTTGTGCCTTTAATTGAAAAAAATCGGATTGATGATCCCTACACACGGGCAGTGGCTACAGATTATTTGAAGCCTCTGATGGCTGCCAATATCGACACATTGGTATATGGCTGTACCCACTACCCTCACCTAGCTCCATTGATGGAGCAAATTTTGCCACCATCCATTAAGGTGATTAATCCAGCCCAGTCATTGGTGTCTGCTATGGCTAAAGAGTTAGACATGCTGGGCTTACGCAACACCCAGTCGAAACCAGACATAGACTTTTATGTCAGTGGCGATCCAATCAAGTTTGCTAAAGTCTCTGGGCAGTTGATGGGATTTAGTTCACAGGTGCAGCCAGTGAGCTTGTCCGTTTTAGAAGGGCTTGCGATCGCACAATCCGTTTAAGGCCTAACCCATGGGCTATGACTTTCTTCTGTTTAAACTCACGGCCCCATTCGATCTCCTCAAGACCTATCAGAAACTAACACCTTGTTAGACATAAGACCTGGCTCGATGAGATTTCAATATAAAAAAGGGCGCACCCATGGTGCACCCTCCAGGCTTTTAATGAGATGGTTGATCTAGTTAGTTAATACTGCTAGGACCTTGTCGTGAATTTCACCGTTACTGACAACCACACCTTGAGTATCCACAAAGCGAGGCTCCTTGGAGAAGTCTAAGGTCTTGCCATGCATATCGGTTACTTTGCCACCGGCCTCTTCAATTACCAACACACCAGCCGCATGATCCCAGATCTTTTCACGATATCCAGGGTACTTAGGAGAGGGTAGTCGCAAATAAAGGACGGCATTACCAGAGGCGACAGTACCATATTTAGCCTGGCTATCCATACGAATGGCCTCAGTGGTAATACCAGCCGCCTGGGCAATGCGTGAATGAAGCTCTTGGTCACTGTGGGCCACACTTTCCACAAAACGGAAGTTAGCAGTGTCAGAAGAAGACGTTACAGAAATCTTCTCAGGATTGTTGCCATCCATGTCCATCATCATGGTCCCTTCACCGCGAACAGCCACGAACAAGATGCCAGAACGTCCATTTAACTTCAGGGCAGGACACCCTAAGACACCCACCTTCAAATCACCATCTTCCACCATGGCCAGGGCAACGGCATACTGGTCACCCCGCAAAAAGCCCTTGGTACCATCAATGGGATCTAGGGTCCAATAGCGGGGGCTCACATCACCATTACCTTGGTCAATCCAGCCAGGAATCTGCTCATCGGTAGCATCAGGAAGAACAGCCTTGACATAGCCAGTCACCTGGGTAAGCCGAGCGGCCATCTCTGGCGTTCTGAGATCGTCAGCGTCTTCTTCACCGACAATGGGATCGTTGGGGAAGGCGTCTTTAAGCATTTTGCATACAATCGCCTGGGCACCAAAGTCGGCGACAGTTACCGGGCTTTTATCAGATTTTTCAATCGCTTCAGGTACCATTTCAGCCCGTACTTTTTCACATATAGTGGCCGCAGCTTGTACTGCTGCGATCGCAATTTCTTTTTCCTTTTCGTAGGCCATAATAATAACGCTAAAGATTTAACAAAAAGTTAGACGACTCCCTGTACAGTTTACCGAACCATACTGATGCCCTCAGTAGAGAATCTATGAATTTGTCTGGATTGACTCACCATAATCACGAATCCATGTGCGGGTACCAAAGGTTCGACAGCTAAAGCTAGCCACCCGAGTCGCCTCTGCCAAAGCCCTTGGGAAATCGCCTGCCCAAGCATAGCAAAATGCCCCATGGAAAATATCCCCTGTCCCCAAGGTATCCACCACGGTTGTCGTCGGCACCGGTAGCTCGCCCACCCGCCCCTGCTCGCTGAAGACAATGGGTCGCTCACCATGGGTAATGGCAATATGGGGTATCCCTAGTCCTTGTAGGTAAGTCAACGCATCTTGGTCACCCGGCGGTTTAAAGTTTGCCGACGCAATCACCACCGTGGCCAGGGCAAGCACCTGGTCAAACCCCGGCTTCCAACTACCTGCATCCACAACAACAGGAATACCTAACGGCTGAGCAGCTTTGGCAATTTGTTGCCCCAATGCCATTTGATGACCATCCAACAGCACAACATCTATACCTGTCAGATCCACTAGATCCACGGTTTGAGGGTCGACCTGCAATCCCACCGCATTCCGGGAGATAACAGCACGTTCCCCTGAGGCTTTAGAAACAACAATGGAAGACATCGGTGGCGGTTCTTGTCGCTCAGGCGTCAAATCCTGAATGTTCACCCCCACCTGAGCCATATCCTCCCGCAGCAGCGTTGTGACGGGGTGTTGCCCCACTGAAACCATTACCTTGGCCTGACCGCCTAAGGCTGAAAACGCCACCGCCGCATTCGTTGCCGGGCCACCTGCTGCCATCACTGCGGACGCAGCCACCAGCTTTTCATTCGCCTGGGGTGGTCGCTGCGCTTGATAGATGCAGTCGAGGGTCATGAGCCCAACAAATAGTCCACGCATATGGAAATAATCAGTCAATCGCTGGCATATCTTGCAGCAAGCTATCCAAACTCATCAAAAGTGCAGGTAAGGTGTTCTGAATAATCATCCAAAGTAATTTGTAATTTACCCGCTCATAGCGATGGGCAATAATATTCCTCAATGCAACCGTATTGCGCCAATCGATTTCAGGATGTGCCTGTTGAAACTCTACCGATACTCGTCGACAAGCTTCTCCTAAAATTTCAAAATTACGTTCTACCACCCTTTTTATCCAGAGTGTTTCCAAGAAACTGTCTTCAGAAAAATCAGCTGTAAATTCCTGGATTTCTCGAATCGCTCGGGCCATATCCCAAATGGCAGCAGCATCTCGATTAAGATCGCTCATAGATAATACGATTTGTCTTTAGAATTTCTGCCCGTCGATAAGGATTCTCCAGAAGGTGTTTTTGTACTAAATCAACTTTGCGTTTAAAAAGTTTTTCAGATGTTTCCTGTAAATCTAACCATATGGGCCAAGTTAGCTTTTGTTCCGGAGCAAATTCTATTAAAAGATCTACATCGCTGGGATTTTCCCCATCTGGTCGGAAATCATCCCGTAAGACTGACCCAAACACCCCTAGTTCAACGATGTCAAACTGCTCGCAGAATTTGACTATTTGGTCATAGTCCACCTGCAAACGTTTTTTGAGAATGTCCAATACTGAACTTTCTGATATTGAGCTTTCAGAACCAGTGCTTTGCATGGCAAATTCGAGAAAGTTGCAGTCAGGATATACGTTTAGGCGGCAATGAACCTGTATTTCAATTGTATGGTTAAGGAAGACTTGTAACCAATACTGACGTTGTCTACTGCTGGTACGCTTTACCTGGTTGCCACCCCCATTGGCAACCTTGAGGATATTACTTTTCGGGCTGTTCGTATCCTGCAGGAAGCGGATCTAATCGCAGCGGAAGATACCCGGCACACGGGTAAGCTGCTACATCATTATCAGATCGAGACGCCGCAGATCAGCTATCACGAGCATAATGCTCAGGCGCGAATACCTCAGCTAATTGAAAAACTGCAAGCAGGCCAAACCATTGCCCTGGTAAGCGATGCGGGTATGCCAGGGATTTCGGATCCAGGCTATGAACTGGTGTGTGCCTGCACTGAAGCCGGAATCGTTGTCAGTCCAATTCCAGGGCCTGTGGCGGTGGTGAGTGCGATCGCAGCCTCAGCATTACCCTCAGATCGCTTTACCTTCGAAGGATTTCTGCCAGTTAAAGGGAAATCAAGAGCTGAACGACTGACGCAATTAGCAACAGAACCACGCACCATGGTGCTTTACGAAAGCCCCCATCGGTTGATCAAAACCCTGGCCGATTTGCAAACCCATTTGGGGGGCGAACGTCGGGTCACCCTAGCCAGGGAATTAACCAAGCGTTATGAGGAATTTTGGCGCGGCACTGTCGATGAAGCGCTTGCGCATTTTACCGTCAACGAGCCGAGGGGAGAGTTTACGGTGGCGATCGCAGGTCACATACACACCCCGAAACCGATCTCTGAAGCCGATCTCATCCAACAGCTAGAAACCCTTATCTCCCAGGGACTTTCTCCTTCTAAAGCCAGCCGCCAGCTCGCCCAGGCAACCGGTCTTTCCAAACGAGAGATTTATCAACTCAGCCTCACAATGAAACAGGAATAGGAATAAATTTTGAAATCAATTTTTAGGGGCTCCATAAAACGCCTCTACAAATTGATTTTATGGAGTTTTACCGTTTTGGCAAAGCGAACCAATTGTCCCAACTCAAATCCCGCCCCGGAAAACCGACCGATGCAAACGGCCATGCATCGTCTAACCATTGACGCACAGTAGCCAACAAACGATCTTCTAGGCCACTAACCAATTCACTTTGCCGTGCCCACAGCAGAGCATAGGCATCATAGCCCTGGCGATCTGAGGGATAAAAATACACACAGCCCAGGCAGCGGCTTTCATCCGGACTCATCATTGTATAAGCAAAAGAGGTGCGCCGCTGAAATTCTTTTTGATGCCAGCCCAGGTCAATTAAATCCTGCTCTAAGGTCAAACCATCTGGCCAAGTACTGGGGGGCGGAAAAATCCCCTTCAGATGGTCAGCACTGGTGATAACTGCCTCAAAGTCTTTCACCACATCATTAACCGTCAGCATTCGTAGACGATACTCATCGGTTTCCAGCACCGCTGGCACATCAAAATCTGACGGAACAAAGGAAGAAGTCGAAGTACCCACGTTAAAACTGCTGTTTTAGTACTTTTAGAATTTTTAGCACGCTGTAGAGCTGATTGCAGGCCCAATTAAAAATTACAACTGCTATCTCAAGCGTTGTTCAATGGATTGGAAATCGCGGTTAATTTCAACCCAGAGAGATTTATTTAAAGGGTCCGTTTTTAGAGCTTTATCTAAATAAATGCGGGCTTTTCCTAACTGGCCTTGGGTGATCAGCTGACGGCCCCAACGTTGGTAGGTGATGGCCTGCCACTGACGAACTTCTGGGTCTTGGGTGATGCGCTGAGCAAGGCCCTCCACAAGTGCGATCGCACGCGGATACTTCTGCTGTTTGAACAACATCTGCAATTGCCGATAGGAATCTTGCTTCAGCTTTTGCTCATGATCCGATAATCCTGGATTCGTTTGAACCGGACTAGGTTCTTCTTCTACCGGAGTCTTTGCCACCACAGCGTCCTCTTCTTGAGGTTCCTCATCAGGCTGCAATATCTCCAGCAATGCGTCGTAGGCTTTAGTCACCTTGATGAAACGATCTTGAGCCCCTTGATCATCAGGATTAACATCTGGATGATACTTACGCGCCAACTTACGATAGGCGGCCTTGACATCATCAAATGATGCCCCCGTTCGTAACCCTAATGTGCGGTAATGATCAGCTAGCCCCATTTCACCCAATAACTGCTTCAGATTCTGCCATTAAAACGCAGAACATGACGAATATTACGCCACGCTTGGAAATTTAGGTGAGAACCTAAATTTTTAGGCGTGGCCCATGAGTGTGGTGTGCAAAATGAAAATTAAGAGGCGCATCTATTACACACGCTCTTCAATTACCCGATCAATCAGACCATAGGCTTTTGCCTCTTCCGCCGACATAAAATTATCCCGGTCTGTATCCCTTTCAATTTGCTCAATCGTTTGGTTAGTATGCTCAGCCATCAAGCTATTTAAGCGACGCTTAATCTGAACAATGTGATTAGCCTCAATTTCAATGTCTGTTGCCTGACGCTGACCAACACCGCCCAATGGCTGGTGAATCATGATACGAGAATGCGGCAGCGCTAGACGCTTACCGGGAGACCCGGCACATAACAAAAATGAGCCCATGGAAGCAGCCAGCCCCACACAGATCGTAACGACCTCTGACTTGATATAGCGCATGGTGTCGTAAATTGCCATGCCAGCTGTAACCGAGCCACCTGGAGAATTGATATAGAGGTAAATCGGCTTGCTGGGATCATCAGAATCCAGATACAGCATATAAGCCACGATGGCATTAGCGATACCGTCTGTAACTTCTTCAGTTAAGAAAATGATGCGCTCACGAAACAGACGCTCGTATATGCTGATCCATTGTTCATAGGTGCTACCAGGAAGGCGATATGGAACGCTGGGAATACCGATAGGCATGGGGTTATAGGGGGTAAGGGGTTATTTCAAAAATTAAGCAGGTTTCTCAATCACCCGGTCGATCAAGCCATACTCAATGGCTTCTTGGGGGGTGAGGTAAAAAATCCGCTCCATGTCCTTATGGATCTTTTCTTCAGGCTGACCAGTGTTCTCACTTAGCAGCTGAGTGATCAATGCTGATTTACTCAGGACCTCGTCAGCATTGAGTTCAATATCCGTGGCTTGACCGCGGGTACCACTATAGGGATGCACTAGCGCGATAGACGAATTTGGCAGACTGGAGCGCTTGCCTTTGGCTCCGCAAGATAGCAATACAGCAGACATGCCAATGGCTTGGCCCATGCAGATAGTAATCACATCAGACTTAATATGACGCATGGTGTCGTAGATAGCCAGCCCCGAGGTAATGGACATCATGCCCGCTGAGCCGTCGGCCATTCCAGCCATAACGGGATCACCGAGGGAGTTTATATATAGATAGATAGGCTTACCAGGGTCTTCAGAATCCAGGTATAGAAAAGCCGATATCAGCGAATTTGCCACACCGTCAGTCAAAGGCTGATTTAAAAACAAGATGCGTTCTTGACTCATGCGGGTGTAAATGTTCACCCAAGTCCAACGTTGACTGCCAGGCAGGTTGTAGGGTACTCGAATAGGACGTTCTACAGACATGGCTACCCAATACCCGCTGGAATTTGTGTTGGCAAATCTTTCGTACTTTCTAGGACCCGATCAATGAGGCCATACTCCTTAGCTTCCGCAGGAGTCAGGTAGAACATACGATCCGTATCTTTCTGCAATTTTTCGGGCGTTTGTCCAGTGGAACGGGACAGAATATCGAGGGTTGCCTCACGGTTAGCCAGGACTTCCTTTGCACGAATTTGAATATCGGTAGCCTGGCCACGGGCACCCGTACGGGGCTGGTTTAGAACAATGGTTGCATTCGGCAAACTCGCTCGAAATCCTTTGGTACCCGCCGCCAAAATCATGGATGCTGTACCCATGGCTTGACCGATACAAATGGTATGGACCGGTGGGCGAATATAGCGCATGGTGTCACAGATGGCGAAGGCTTCGGTTTCAAAGCCAAGGGCATCACCGGTATACCAGGATGTTCCAGTGGAATTGATATAGAAATAGATAGGTTTATCGGGATCGTCAAATTCTAAATAGAGCAGCTGGGCAATGATCAGTCTGGTGACGTCCATACCCATTTGACGCTTGTAATCGTCTGACGACACTAGGGGCGTACCCAAGTAGACAATCCGCTCTTTCAGAAGAAGCGATTGTAGATCGGGAGGGGGAGTACGAAACGCGGCATCCCCGCCATAGTAAGGAGCCTGTACGGCTTTAATATTAGAACTCATAGACCCAGTTAGCCCTCTGCGGTGTCAGCTGTTCACCGTTCAACGTTTTAATTCAATGGGTGCGATGTCACGTCCCATTGACGTCTACATAGTGTAACTCGCTCTGAACAAGCTAGCAGGCTAGGAATTTGGGGGATATCCGCCCATGGAATGGGTCTTTTTAAGGAATTTTGCGTCAAGTTATGTAGCCCTATCTGCACGTTCCCCACATCTTGCCATCACACTATGTTTATCCCGACGGGAACATTAGCGTTTGAGATTGACTAGAGCGTTGTCTTTGGCAGTAATTTTTCGGCAAATTACGTCAATGCTTTAAGCACATTAGGGTGATGTATTTAGGGTGAATCTCCAGAACCATATCGATAGCACCATTGGTAGGGAAACGAATGTATGAAAGCTAACGTGCAGTGGTCCATTAGCGATCGCAACCTAGACACCGCTCAAACCAATAGCCAGCGCCACTTAGCCATTTCCGTCCAGGCCGCATCCAGTGGTGACCGTCCCCCCTTAAACCTATGTCTCATCCTCGATCAAAGCGGCTCCATGGGCGGCACTCCCATCAAAACCGTCCGCGCTGCTGCCAAGAAAATTGTCGATAACCTATCTCCCCAAGACCGCATTTCGGTGGTGTCGTTTGATCACGAAGCGCAGCTAATTGTCGCCAACCAGCCCACAACGAATCCGGATGCCATCAAACAAGCCATCGAAAGCATTCGCGCCGGTGGTGGCACCGCCATCGACGAAGGCCTGAAACTCGGCATCCAAGAAATCTCCAAAGGTAAAAGCGGCACCGTTTCTCAAATTTTTCTGCTCACCGACGGTGAAAACGAGCACGGCAGCAATGATCGCTGTCTCAAACTAGCCCAGATTGCCGTTAGCTATAGCTTTACCGTCAGCACCTTGGGCTTCGGTGACCATTGGAACCAGGATGTGCTGGAACAACTGGCCGATGCAGGAAACGGTAGCCTGACTTACATCCAAAATCCTGACACCGCCATTCAAGAGTTCAGCCGTCTCTTTAACCGTGTTCAGGCCGTCAGCCTTACGAATGCGTACCTGGTGCTGACATTACAACCTCAAGTACGGTTAGCAGAACTCAAACCCATTGCCCAGGTATTGCCAGAAACGATTGAATTAGACGTCCGTCGAGAAGGCGAGCAAGCCATCGTCCGTCTCGGAGATTTGATGGACAATACCCCCCGCGTTATTCTGGCGAACATCTACATTTCCCAACTACCCGCAGGCACCCATACCATTGCCTATGCTGCCATCCAGTATGATGATCCCACCTTAGGCAGCTCTCTATCCACTGATAAAGCCACTATCAATGTCACCGCTCAAACCGTTTATCAGCCCCAGAGCGATCCTCAGGTGCAGCAATACATCTTGGCCCTAGCCAAATATCGCCAAACCCAGATTGCAGAAACTAAGCTACAGGCAGGCGATCGCAGCGGAGCCATCACGATGCTTCAGTCTGCAACCCAAACTGCCCTGCAAATGGGCGACCAAAACGCCGCTACGGTCCTGCAAGAAAACGTCACTCAGCTCCAGACAGGTCAAGACCTGTCAGAGCAGGCCAAAAAGAAAACACGCATTGCCTCTAAAACCATTTTGCAATAGTCAACGAAATACACGTGAGGTTTAGTTTGCCAGCAGGGGAGATCGGTTGGGAGATTAAGTTTAGCGGCTCTATTTGTCGGGTAATGGCAAAATCAACTGCTCAGGGCTTGCCCCCCTGAAACCCCTTATCTGGGGAACTCAACTTCCCCAGGCCCCTTGCACAGGAGTTGGGCTGGTAAGTAGTATCTTATGGTGATTGCACTAGTGGCCGGTCAGGTAGTTACGCTGCTCCGCATTCGCTCCACACCGTAAAAGAAAAGTCATCCCCTTTCCCTTCAGAACCTTTCAACTAGAAAAATTCGACAAGGAAAAAACTATTTGAGGTAAAGCATAGATACCCCATGCTTTTTTAATTTTTCTGTGGCATGCCACAGAAAAATTAAAATCCACTCTACCGACCACTCCCTTTTCACGCATATCGGGACAACGTAATTATTTTTACGAGGGTTGTAGGGCGGCGTCCCGCCCTGCCCATAGGGGTGTGGGGAACTCGGAGGAGCCCCACGCAGGATCTAACACCTTTCGAGATACCCTAAAATCCCAACCCTTCAAATACCCCTTCAAAACCCACCTATGCACATCACCTACCACCCCATCACCCTCCACAAAAAAGTCCCCCTCACCATCAGCCGCGGCACCCGTTCCCAATCCACCAATCTCTTCATTCAACTCACCGACGACAACATCACTGGCTACGGCGAAGCCACTCCCTTCTCCATCGGCGACCAAACCCAAACCCCTGAAACCATCACCCACTCCCTCGACCAAATCATCGAAGGCATTTCCTTGTACCATCCCCTCGACCGACAAATCATCGAAGAAAGCCTCGACCAAATCGCCCCCTGCTCAGCCGCCCGCGCCGCCATCGACGTCGCCCTCTGGGACTGGCTTGGCAAAAAGGTCGGTCTACCACTATGGCAACTATGGGGATTAGATCCACAAAGAATTGGGCCAACCGCTGTCACCGTGGGCATTAATACCCCAGAAGGAGCATGCGATCGCATCCGCCGCTGGCATGCCGACTATCCTGATCTCCGCTCCATCAAAATCAAGCTGGGCAGCCCTGCTGGTATTGAAGCCGACCAAGCCATGCTCAGCGCCCTACAATCCGAATTTCATCCCCACGACAAAATCAGCGTTGATGCCAACGGCGGCTGGACTCTCGACAACGCCAAAACCATGGCCACCTGGCTCGCCGAGCGTAACATCACCTATCTGGAGCAACCCCTCCCCGTCAGCGCCAACCACCAGCTAGCCGAGCTAAAACAGCACTCACCATTACCCATTTTTGTCGACGAAAGCTGCTTCACCAGCCAAGACATCATGCCCTTAGCGCAGCATATCGACGGCATCAACATTAAACTAATGAAATCCGGTGGCCTCACCGAAGCCCATCGCATGATCCACACTGCCCGCGCCTGTGGCCTCAGCGTCATGTTTGGCTGCTATTCCGACAGCACTCTCTCCAATACAGCCTTAGCTCAGCTATCGCCCCTCGCCCATCACCTCGATCTCGACAGTCATCTTAATCTCAAGGATAATCCCTGCTGCGGAGCCACCTTGGAATTAGGTCGCCTCATGCCGAATAACCAGCCAGGCTTAGGAGTCACACACCTGGTTACTTAATCACCACACGCATGGAATAAACCGCATCCGCCCAGGTTGGCCGCACATGGATACGATAACGCCCCGTACTACTCTTAGGCAAAGGGCCAGACCAATCTGTTGATGTCGCTCCAACATAATCACCGATCAGATGTAGCCAGTAGTCAGCTTCTTCAGAATAAATCTGGAAAACAGCATTCTCATCCCCGGCTTGTAACGAAACAGACAGCTCTTGTCCCGCATCTGCAAAAAAGAAATATTCATGCTGAGAGCCTTGGGTCACAGTTTTCTCCCAAATCACCGCCTCATTGGTTCCTGGAGCAAACTGAAGCGTTTCACTACTGCTAACTGGCGCATCGACATAGGTTATGCCAATGTCTGCAGCTGTATCAATATCGGACCGATCAATCTCGATCACATCATCTCGGACCCAACCCTCTACCCCAGACTGAGTGAACTGTACAAAATACCAAACATGTCCCTGGTACCTGGCTGTGGCTTCCAACACCGTCACCTCATCTCCTGGAAGCCCATAGTGAGGAGACGCTGATGCTGTGGTTGGCTGTGTTCGAATATTGATGCGGCTATGATCATCCTGACTGCGTAGAACCCCTTGACGCTGGGGGACCATCACATAAACTTTGATGCCAGGATCTTGAACAGACAGCTGTTTTGCGATCTCTGTGACGCCAGGATCTTGAACAGATGACTGTTTTGCGATCGCTGTCTGGGCTGCTGACTCAGTTGGTGGGTCTTGAGTCTTAACGCTAACGGGTAGTTGCTGACTGGTAGCTTGTACCGTTGCTGCCACTGAAGCCTCTTGATCAGCCGTTGTTGAACGACTGGCAGCTACCTGGGTTGACGCGTTTCCCTCAGATAGATGGGTCTGACAACTGACAACACTCAAACAACAAAATAAACAGCCTACCCCTTTGATAACGCCCATCAAAACACTCGTAGTATGCGACTGTCTCAAAGTGCCCAATGGGGGCTGCTGGCTATAGGATAAAGACTGTCTCAAGGTGCCGGAGGGCTGCTGACTATAGGATGAAGACTAGCCAGCAAAGACCCCAATTAATGTGATCACTCCCCCCATGACCATCAGCCCAGCAGGCATAAACTTTTTAGTTTTTACCAATCGAATAATAAACACGATTAAGAGCAACAGGGTGACAATCTTGACCACCCAAAGACCGCTGGCAATGCCTTGCGCGGCTCGCAGTGCCCCGATCAGTAAAAGTAGCCCACTGACAATGCCAGAAATTAACGACGGCAAACTACGAGCCTTAAGGTAGCCAACAATACCACCCACTACAGCAAGGATTCCATAGATCAATGCGATGATAAGTCCTAATGACATAGTGCAAAGGGATTGAGGATGAAGGAATTTGGGGCAGCAACCATCGCTCAGTACCGACAGCAGACGGCCTCGCTCTTACTGTATCAGGCTGTTCTCAACGATACCGTAGGTCAAACATTCTTATCGTTGTTAGAAGCCCTCAGCACCAGCAAAGGTCTGACCAACGAACGAGCCCAGTGCCTCACTGCCTATGGCAAATGGTTTCAAGCATTGGCCAACACAGGCAAAAGCTGGGGAGGCCATCTAGTTGAGCGGATGTTGATTGCCGATAATGCGTTTACTCAAGCGGCACAGCGCTTAACGATGGCGAAACTACCCGTACCTCTCATAGCAGCAGCCCGCCACGATCTAAACATTCTCCAAAATCTATACGGCCTATCTCCCAGCTATGTCAGCCAGTGTGTGCAAACCGCCTGTCAGCTTCCCCAAGCACCGGTTGTATGGTCTTTAATGCCCGAACCGTTGCCAGTGGACTTGTCACCAGATTGGTCAGCAGGCATCGACAATCTCGTGACTTATTATCAACATCAAGGCACAGGCAAGTTTGGTCAGTTCCGTGGCTTTCGTTGGCAGCAAGGTCAACTCCTGGGCATCACTGAGCCAGATCCCATTCGCTTGGAGGATTTGGCTGCCTATGACGGCCCTAAAGATGCTCTAGTGAAAAATACCGAATTTTTGCTGGCCGGGTTTAACGCCCTCAATGTATTACTATACGGCAGTCGAGGAGCCGGTAAGTCATCCTTAGTCAAAGCATTGCTCACTGAGTATGGTGACCGTGGCTTGCGTCTGATTGAGGTTGCCAAAGCAGACCTGTATGACCTGCCGACGATTGTGGAATCCCTGAGACCCCAACCGCAAAAGTTCATTATTTTTGTCGACGATCTTTCCTTTGAAGAAGACGATGATGCATTCAAAGCACTCAAGGTTGTACTAGAAGGTGGTCTGACTCGACGTCCCCAAAATGTAGTGGTTTATGCCACCTCAAATCGACGCCATCTCGTGCGAGAGTTCTTTGCTGATCGGCCCCGTCCTCGGGATGCAGATGAGCTCAAATCTTGGGATACAGTCCAAGAAAAGCTCTCCTTTAGTGATCGTTTTGGCCTTACCCTGACGTTTGAAGCCGCTGACCAACCGATGTATCTAGACATTGTGCATCACTTAGCAAAACAGGTTGGGCTAGACCTATCGCTGGAGGATTTGGACTATCGAGCGAGACAATGGGCCACCCGTCACAACGGACGTTCCGGACGTAGTGCTCGACAGTTTATAGACTTTCTATCGGCAGAACTCGCGTTGGATACGGAGAAATAGAGGCATGGGTAAGTGGGGATGCTGGGGGTTAGGTCTCGTGGTTTTGGTGAGTGTAGGGGTTGCGATCGCATCCATCACCAAACTCATCCAAGAACAGAACCGTATCTACACCATTCGCCTGGCCACAGGCAGCCCTACCGGTGAATACTACGCCTTTGGTCAAGCCATTGCCCAAGTCACTGAAGCGAACGAACCTAAGATCCGCGTTGAAGTCGTCGCATCTCCAGGGTCAAATCAAAATATGGACGATGTCCACACCCATACCGTTGATCTCGCCCTGGTACAAAATGACACCCCCACCCAACGCAATGTGCGCGCCATTGCCCAGCTGTACCCTGAGATGTTTCATCTCATTGCCAACAAAGATGCCAACATCAACAATCTGACCGACCTAAAGGGCAGACGTATTGCCCTAATGCCTGAAGGCAGTGGTTCCTACAATCTTTTCTGGCCCCTCAGTCAACACTATGGCCTCACCAAAAACGATTTTCAATTTCAACCCATGGGCGTCACTGAAGCCCACACCGCCCTGCAAAACGGGACCGTCGACGCCTTGTTCCGTATTATTGGTCTGGGCAACAGCAGCGTTGCTCAACTACTGTCCAATGAACAGTTCAAGCTAGTCCCTATAGACCAAATCGGCGCGCTACAGCTAACTCAACCCTACCTAGAATCCACCATCATTCCTAAAGGTAGCTACGATGGCGGCACTCCTATCCCGTCTGAAGATTTACCTGTCGTTTCTGTCAGCGCATTACTCATTGCCAATGTGGATGCCCATCCTGATGTTGTTAAAACCATCACTCGCATTCTCTACGAACATCGCAGTGAGCTAATCCGCATCAATCCGCGGACGGCTAATATTCAATCTCCAGAAAACAGCCAAAACCTTGGATTTCCACTCCATGAAGGTGCTCGCGCCTATTACACCCAAGACAATCCTAGTTTTTTAGTCACCTATGCTGAATCCATTGGCCTGTTAATGTCTATTAGCATCTTAATCTGCTCTAGCCTGTGGCAAGGTCGACAATGGTTCATCAGCAATCAAAAGGATCGCGCCGACCGCTACAACCTAGAAATTCTGGACCTGATTGAAAAAATAGAACAGGCCCAAGATTTTGATGAACTACAAAACCTACGACAACAACTCCTAGAAATCCTTAGAAAAGTTGTCGTCGATCTCGACATTGACAAAATCTCTCCAGAATCCTTCCAATCCTTTACGTTTCCCTGGGAAGTAGCTAATACAGCCATTCGCCACCAAGAAATCATCTTAAGTGGGCGTACTGCCCACAACTCCAAGAATTAAGTGACAGATATTAACCTACAGCCATCTAATCTCCATAGGAGTCAGCCGTTAGTTCTTTAAGTTCATTATCAACCATTGCCTCAACTAATTTAGAAAAAGAGTAATTGGGCTGCCATTGAATTTCGCGTTTAATCTTATCAATGGCACCAGCCAGCACAACGGGCTCATCTGGTCGATAAAAAGCAGGATCAATGGAAACGTAATCTTGCCAATTTAAACCAACGTAAGAAAAGGCACAGTCTACAAGTTCTTTAACCGAGTGGGTCTCACCACTAGCAATAATATAGTCGTCCGGCTTCTCCTGCTGCAGCATCATCCACATGGCATTAACCACATCTTCCGCATGGCACCAGTCACGCCGAGCCTCCAGGTTGCCCAGCCGCAATTCATTCGCCAAACCTAACTTAATCTTTACTGCACCGCGAGTAATCTTACGAAACACAAACTCTGCCCCCCGCCTGGGTGACTCATGGGTATATGTAATGCCACAGCAAGCATAGAGATCGTATTTCTGACGATAGTTAATCGTCATCCAGTGGGCATAGGCTTTAGCTACACCGTAGGGATTACGGGGTCGAAATGCCGTACGTTCGGTCTGTGGAGACTCATCCGGCTGCCCAAATACCTCACTACTGGAGGCTTGGTAAAACCTTGCATCCGGCTTACAACGGCGGATCGCCTCTAACAACCGAGACACACCAATAGCTGTATATTCTGCTGTCAGCGCAGGTTGTGTCCAAGACAGCGGTACATAGCTCTGGGATGCAAGGTTATAAATCTCATCTGGCTGCGCCTCATCAATGGCGTCCATCAACGAAAACTGATCGAGCAGATCACCTGAAATAATTCGGACCTTATCAGCAAAGTGACTAATACGTCCAAAACTACTAGAACTGGAACGACGCACCATTCCGTATACGTTGTATCCCTTACTAAGCAGTAGCTCTGCCAGGTAAGAGCCATCTTGTCCCGTCAATCCGGTAATCAGCGCTGTTTTAGCCACTACATCTCCCATGCACAAAAATTGCAACTATAAAAGCATGGCTAGGTTGCCCACAACCATGCCCATATTGTACGCAGGCATGCCCTTAGGATTCTGATTGCTCTACTCGGTCTCCATATAGGGCTGCATAAAAGAATGTTGATACATATTAAGTCGAAACGCTTCCAGCAGGGTAAACGTACCCACTACATTAGTTTACACAAACGCTACAGGCCCAGGTATGGAAGGAACTACATGGGATTCAGCGGCAAAGTGCACAACAGTATCGATTTCATGAGTAGTTAGGAGATCGTCTACTAGCTGCTGGTTACAGATATCTTCCTGAGTCAGCTGAAAATTCGCCTGACTCTCAAAGTCTTTTGGTGTGGAACGATTACCTGTATAAGTCAAGGCATCTAAAACTATTATTTTCCCAGATTCGCCATGGAAATGATGCACAAAGTTAGAATCAATAAACCCTGCACCACCGGTAATGAGTATTTTTTTGTTCCACAGACTCCATTATTGGACTGATTATTTTGCTATCTGAGCCTGATATATCTCATTAAATATTGCCTTTAAGTCATATTGATACCCCCAATCAGGGTAGTGTTTTTTGAACTTACCCACATCAGAGATATACCAAATATGATCACCAATTCGGTTTTTTTTCGAATAGGAGTAAACCATTTTATTACCTGAGATTTCTTCGCAAAGCTCTATGGCTTCTAACATGGAGCAGTTGCTATGGCGCGAGCCACCAATGTTATAGACGTCCCCACACCTAGGGCTTTTATAAAAATGATAAAAGGCATTCACGAGATCATAACTATGCATATTATCTCGCACTTGTTTGCCCTTGTAACCAAAAACTGTATAAGGCTCCTTAGTGATGGCACATTTCATCAAATACGCTAAAAATCCATGCAATTTAGCTCCTGAGTGTAATGGCCCCGTCAAGCATCCTCCCCGAAAACTAACAGTTTGCATATCAAAATAGCGGCCATATTCTTGAACTAGAATATCAGCAGCTACCTTGGATACACCAAAGAGTGAATGCTTGGAGTTGTCAATGCTCATGGACTCATCAATTCCATTGGCAAAAGCATGATCAGATGCAATTTCCCAGCGCTTTTCAGTTTCTTCTAAAGGCAGATAGTTGGGCGTATCACCATAGACTTTGTTGGTAGAGGTAAAGATAAATGCGGCTTTTGGGCAAAACTGTCGCGTTGCTTCTAATAAAACCAGGGTGCCGTTGGCATTGACTGTAAAGTCTGTATGGGGATCTTGAGCGGCCCAATCATGGGAGGGTTGAGCGGCAGTATGAATGATTAGAGCAATGTCAGTAGAATACTCTTGAAATAAGGATTCAATTTGGTTGCGATCGCGAATATCAATGTTTCTGTGAGAGTAGCGCTCACCATAATTATCAACTAACAGTTGACGATTCCAGTCTGTTGATGCCCCATCTCCAAAGAAAACAGAGCGCATATCATTGTCAATGCCAACGACGTTAAATCCTTTTTCTATAAAAAAGTGAACCGACTGAGAACCAATCAGACCCGCAGAACCAGTTATAACAACAACACTCATATATGTCCCCTTAATCACTTAGGTTTAGAGGCTTTTAGAAACATCTGCCCACCGAAAAAATTCCATAAAAATGGAACCTTAAGATATAGCCGAAGCATCCAAACTGAAGCAGGTCTACCTTTAGTTGAAAAAGGTAGAAACCTAGGTATCACTTCATCAATTTTGAAGTTTAATGCCTTTAAAGCCTCTGAAAGTGATAGGTGAGTAATAGGTAAGTAGTGATCAATAAAGTCATAGTACTCCTTATATGAATATTTATAGTTTGGTTGAATTACTAGCAAACTACCACCAGGTTTCAGCTTTAAATAGCAAAAGCGAAGTACTTCAAAAAGCTCATCTTGGTCTTTTAAATGTTCAAAAAAATTCGATACGAATATTCGGTCAAAATGATGATGGGGAATACGTTCATACTGACCCTTATCAAGAATATTCAAGCGAAAAACACTCACATCAGGATTTGCAAATGTTTGAGCATCAGGATTTAAGTCAATCAAACACTTAGAAGCAGCAGAAATTTGATTAATGAATTCACAATAGCCTCCACCGATATCTAGAACTATACTGTCAACGGGTATGTACTTCTGAAGGAAATCCCTAATCAAAGCTTGCCATAAAGCACGTTTTGCCATCTGCTGCTCATGACTGAACCGGTTCTCATACAGCTGCCTGAGATATTCTGACTTATCAAGTAATTTATTCAAAGCAGGTTCATTCACGGCAAAAGTATTGTTTATCCTATAAAGTAATTCAACATAAAACAAGTAATTGAACGCTTATACCTAAGCAAGCCAGGGTAGAAAAGCTAATTTAAGTTTCGAAATATAAATAAAATACGATTAAATCCTACGTGAGACCAGGTTTTCAACTGAGTTAACAAAGGAAACCTTAATTAATCGTTTTAAGTCTGCCCTACTTAGATTTAAAAGATGATTCTCATCTCTGAGTCATCCGTTCGTCAAGCCAGTATAGATAAAAGCATAGACTCATTGTCTACAAGCCATTGATAAATATCTGAAATGATAGTTTCTGGATTGTACTCAGGGCTCCAGCCAATCTTACGCTGTATGCACGAGGAGTCCATAATAAATAAGGGGACATCTCCTGGGCGTTCTGCTGGAACGGGAGTGATGTCTATGGTTTTACCTGTTACAGCACGACAAAGCTCTGTTGTCTCTAAAAGCGACAGGCTACAAGCGGAGCCACCGCCAACGTTCAGGACACTTCCATCTAGGATATCAAAATGCGTGACTTGATACTCAATCAACTGGAGTAAATCTTGAATATGGAGTAAGTCACGCACTTGTTTACCACTACCTCCATATCCAATGTATTTAAGCGATTTCTCAAAGTAATGAGCCGCCACCCACAATACAAACACACCCTGATCGACTTTACCCATTTGCCAGGGACCCGTTACAACTCCGCAGCGATTGACAACAGCCTGTAGACCATAAGCATGACGATATTCTTCAATTAGTAGTTCAGAGGCTAGCTTAGTGGTCCCATAGAGAGAGCGATAGCCCTCTAAAGAGAACTTTTCCGATACTCCTAAATTGGACAATCCTACTAGTGTTTGTTCAGGCGCTATTTTATATCTAGTATCTGCCTCCACCAGACCAATAGCCTTGAGTTTTTCAATGGGGTAAACCCGACTAGTGGACAAAAATAACAGTTTGGCTTGGAGTTGACGTGCCAACTCCAAAATATTGATGGTACCCACCAAATTGGTTTGCAAAACATAGTCAGGGGATGAAAACCCTGCTAACACTGATGGTTCCGCAGAGCAATCGATGATGGTAGTCACTTCAAATGCACTGGGATCCAGATCACTAGAACAGCGAATATCTCCATGAACAAAATCGATACCTGCTTCGCGTAATCGAGAGAGATTCAGCTCTGACCCTCTTCGCTTGAGATTATCTAGGCAGATTACTTGCCAGTCAGAATGATGAGACCTAAGCCCTATTGCCAGGGAACTGCCAATAAACCCTGCACCACCACATACTAAAACTCTCTCAGCCATTGACCTTAGCTCTCTGTTTAAGATTACTGCGGTGATAGTCACCCCTAGAAAGATATTTTTCTAGCCAGATATAGAGAACTATAAACAAGTAACGACTCCCCATCTCCTTAATTTTGAGCTTCGAAACCCCTGTTTGACGGTTACGCCAGGTGATCGGGATAGCCGCGTAGGAATAACCACGTACAATGGCCTTCAACGGAATCTCAACCGTTAGGTTGAAGTGATGAGAGATGAGGGGCATAATCCCCTCAATAACTTCTCTTCTGTAGATCTTAAAGGCGTTAGTGACATCGTTAAAACCGAGACCAAAGGCTATCTGGATAAACAGATTAGCTAAACGATTGACTAGTAGTTTATGGATCGGATAGTCAACGACTCTGCCACCCTTTATAAACCGTGAACCGAGGACACAGTCATACCCTTCTTGCAACTTGTAGTAATATCTCACAATGTCTTCAGGGTTATCAGAGCTGTCGGCCATGACAATGGCAACGGCATCGCCCTTAAAGTTTTCCAAACCGCAACGAACAGCAAAACCAAAGCCATTTGGGTAATAGTTGTTAATGTAGCGAACATTACTGTTATTTATAATTAACCCCTTTAAGAGATCTTCGGTACGGTCGTGGCTGTTGTCATTGACAACTAAAACTTCACAGTTAATATTTTCAGCAGCCATTTTTTCAGTAATGGCCGTGACTGTAGAAACGATACAACCTTCCTCGTTATAGGCGGGAATAACCAAGGACAGTAGTCCGTGACTCTTGCCCCAATAATACTGAGTTCTAGTCGAACTACATGACTTTTCCACAACAGGACCTAGACCTTCTGGTGGATAAAAATCCTCCTGCTCTGGGGTGGCTCTATCGCTTTTTTTAAATACGATACTATCACTGACGATGTAGTTTATCGCAGCACTCGTTAACACACCTACTAATGTATTAATCAAATAGTTTACACCCAGCCAATCAAGAACAGGAAAAATGACTAAAGTTCTCAATAGGATCGATAAACCAGCAGACAGATGATAGAGGGGTAACTGATTGAAGAGTATCCGCTTAATTTTCCAGGAACCACCAGGCCAAACCCAGATTCTATAGATAAAGAAGCTAGCAACAAGCGAAATCTCCATAGAGATGATGTTAGCTAGATTTCGCAGCACAGCAGAATCAAAGCCAACATTATCTACAAGGATAAATATTAGCACCAGGTTGAGAGCTGCAGCTAAGCCACCACCAAGCAAAAACCTAGTTATTTTAAGAGATAAAAAAGCAGGCATCATTAACTTTTTGTTGCTAACTTTTTTTCTGATTTTTATGTCCCTAGCGTAGTTAAACGTGACTAACTATTAGTTTTGTCAAGGGAGTAATTATTAAACTCCAATGCCAAACTCTTTTTATAAAGAAGCGAGTTGGAATTAGAGAATTCAAGCGTCCTAACTTTATTGCTATTGGAGTATGATTCTGTTTCAAAAAATGTCAAATCAAACATCTCACTAGATGAAGGTAGAGGATTGATAACTAAACCACCTTGAGCATTTTCAGGAATGAATCTGTACCGACTTGTTGAACCATTATAATATTGAACTTCTATATATGTAGGGGGAGCTCTAAAAAGTAGCTTGTATAACTTACCCAGTAACGTGTAACCAACTTTCACCTTTACAGTAGTGAAGCCGGAATCCATCTCGTCAATTGAAATTGGCACATTCCATTCTTTAGCTTGAGATATTGGTAAGCCATCAGTTGCACATCGACTATCGAGCGAACGGTTCTGTAAAATTAAAGAGCTACTCGATTGTTTATCTAAACTTACCTTGTCATAATTACATAATACATACCTTAGTGTTTTAGGCTCATCAAAAAATGGATGCCTTCCATCGATGGATTTAAAATCGTAGAGCAGATACTTGCGAGGATTAAGTTGAAAGCTCTCTAAATTTTTAGTATCTAAAAAGTCTGTATAAACAGCATATGACTGAAAAATTGGGCGCGGCTGCCAGTTTAAATTATTTTTTTCAGCTCTAACGATATCCCATGGAATAATATCTACACTTTCAGAACCAAGAATATTCCGCACAGAATCCCCTAAATCCTCCGGCTCTAAGTTTCGTTGAGATTGTTTTTGCCCAATCAAATATTTGCCATAAATATCACTTGTATATTGAACTCGTCTAATGACTGAAAGTGGACTTAATGAGGTTAAGTTTACTTGACCGAACTCTCGACCAAATAAACTTGGATTAATAAGATAGAAGACTGTAAGGAATGCCATAATCCAAAGGACAAACGGTCTTCTATAAGGTCTTTTGATTGGAGGCGTATTGCCAGAAGTTTGTAATGAATTTCGATGCACCATCAGAATAGTACATATGACTATTAGAAGGGTGTGAAAGAATAGAAACATATGTCCATCTTGACGAACAAAACCATGTTTAAAAGAAAACCAAGAAAACAAGAATACTGATAGGAAGTAAGCTATGAGTCGAGGGTTTTGCAGAGATAATCGTGCTTGCTCTAGGCAGTAAAACAAAATCGAAACCAGACAAACTAATCCGAATAATAGTTCTGGCATAGGGCCAATGACGCTCATGGCACTTGAGTATCCTGAGGTTATCTCTAGTGCCGTGTGAAGGTACCGATAGATATCTCGATTAAGTAGCGAGAGTAATAGGGTAGATATGGCAAATGAAATAACCAGAAGACTATGCCAAGCTGGCCAAAACCCTCTAGATTCTCTTTTCTTACTTTGTTTACTAAACTCTTCTATGATTTTTAAGAAATTGAAACCGTATGTACGGTTTAAACCTAGAGGATTATTTGCCTTGAAGAAAGTTACAATAATTGTTAGTAATAGAGATACTAAGACAAAGAACAGCGAAAATCTTATACTTTTCTGAAATAACTCCGCAGGATAAACGAATAACTCACCAGCTAATAGGAAAGCACTTATAAAAACAATTAAAAAGCTAATGTTAGGAATGAATCTAGCAAGGTAACTCGTTTTTGGACTTTCACCATTAGCAAGCTTAGGGTATAATAATGGGAGAAATAAAAGAAATGCTTTTATACCAAGAGAGAGCTTGGTTAAGCTTAAAAAACCTGCTAATCCCCCTAACAAAAGTATCCAGAAAGAATTTAATTTTTTGTGCAATAGCAGAGTAACCAAAGCTAACAAAGTATACGCTAATTCATAATCATGTGATAGACCTCTGCAATAGATTAAGCCAATAGAAAAAATAGCCAGGTACTTATATAGAATGTGAGATTTGTCCGTGGTAAGTATGAAACGTGTAAAAACCACCCAAAACATTAGGTGAACTATCGTGCGAAATAGCCAGATCTGCCACCAGACAATCTCCATCGAAACACCATGGGTCAAGAATCCCCAAGGACCAAAGGTAAATATAATGTCCTTGCCAAACTGCATTCCAGATTGAGCAGCACGGGTTATACCATATGACCAAGATGGATCTAGACCAATGTTAATGGGCCAGTGTAAGGGAAGAAATGCTAAAAATAGATAACCACAGCCAATCATAAAAATAGCTCTTGAATTAGCTATTTTAGCTATGAATTGTTTCATTTCTAAACAAGCCCCACAAAACAATCACCACCAATCATAAATCAATATTCTAGTTCAAGACCTCCAATAGGCTAATGCATAATATAGGTCTTGCTGAATAGTCAGAAACATCAACATTAAGACTTTGTTCAGTGTACATCTAACATTGAATATAGATAATCTCCTGTCCAAGTCTAGGAGTTTGTCTCAACCCTTACTCAACGCTAGAAATGCTAGATCATTAAACTGAGATGCACCATCCCATACCTAATAAAAGCTCTGCCAGGTAAGACCCATCTTGTCCGGTCAATCCGGTAATCAATGTTGTTTTAACCACCACATCTCCCAGGCACAAAATTACAACGAAATACGGTTAGGTTGCCCACAACCGTCATCATATTGTACGCAGGGATGCCACGAAGATTACGATTGCTTTACGCGATCACCATAGAGAGCTGCATAATAACGCTGATAATCCTGTGATAATAGCGGTTGCCACCAACCAAGATGGGTCAGATACCACTGCACCGTTTGCCTTAAACCGGTAGCGAAGTCATACTCAGGCTGCCAATCCAGATCGCGTTGAATTTTAGAAATATCCATCGCATAGCGTCGGTCATGCCCAGGTCGATCCTTCACAAAGGTGATTAATTGCTTAGCCGGTCGAGTGGGCAAGTCTCCACCCAACTCATCCATAAGCTCACAAAGCTGTTCAACAATGTCAATATTTTTGACTTGGTTGTTACCACCAATATTATAAGTTTCTCCAGGTTTAGCCTTCAACAAAACCGTTTCAATAGCCCGACAATGATCCTCCACATGCAGCCAATCACGAATGTTTTGGCCATCTCCATACACTGGCAACGATTTACCTAAAAGAATGTTGACACACATCAGTGGAATCAACTTTTCAGGAAACTGATATGGTCCATAGTTGTTAGAACAGTTGGTAATCAGCGTAGGTAAACCATAGGTGTGAAAGTAAGCCCTGACTAAATGATCGCTACCGGCCTTTGAAGCTGAATAAGGGCTGTTGGGTGCATAGGGTGTTGTTTCACTAAATGCTGGATCGTCCACACGTAAACTACCAAACACCTCATCCGTCGACACATGAAGAAAGCGAAAATGGTCGGGTTTTCCTTGGGCTTCCCAATGCTGACGAAAGGCTTCTAGCAGAGTAAACGTACCTACCAGGTTGGTTTGCACAAAAGCAGCAGGCCCAGAAATAGAACGGTCTACATGGGACTCAGCCGCAAAATGAACAATAGTGTCAATGCAATGATCAACTAGAAGTTGAGACACTAGATGCGTATCACAGATATCACCAGTAACAAGAATAAAGTTATCTTGAGATTCCAAGTCCTTTAAAGTGGCACGATTACCAGCATAGGTAAGGGCGTCAAGAACAATGATGTTGACCGAGCTCTTGTAGCATTGGCGAACAAAATTTGAGCCAATAAACCCGGCACCACCTGTGATGAGTATATTTTTATTGTTCAATTCTTGCTCCTTAAACTAACTCAATCTGGCAATCATCCCCAATCATAAAGCGGGAAGCTTTGGGACGCTTAGGACTATGCACTAACTTGGCTCGCCGACCAATTAAACTGTCAACAATTCGTTGATGTAGCTGCTGGATAACAGCATCTTCTAGCACCACGCTATGATCCATCTCCACATCAATTAGCTTCACACCATTGGCAATACTGCTATAAGAACCGATAAAACAGTTTTCAAGATGGCAATTCTCTCCTATCACGACAGGGCCACGAATAGTGCAGTTGGAAATTTTGGTACCTCGACCAATACGGACTCGCCCGCTAATTTTAGTCGTGTCGTCCATATCACCTAAAATCTCACTCGACAGGGTGGCATCTAAGATAATTTGGTTAGCTTCTAACAGGTCATCCTTTTTACCTGTATCTAACCACCACCCTTGCAACTGTTGAGCGGTTACAGTTTTACCGCTATCTACCAGGGATTGAATAGCATCAGTAATTTCTAATTCGCCTCGGGCAGAGGGCTGTAGCGTAGCAATAATCTCGTGTACAGCTGATGCAAATAAATATACCCCCACGAGGGCAAAATCAGATGGTGGTTTTTGGGGCTTCTCTACTAGTTTGATCACCCCTCCCTGTTCATCTAATTCTGCAACACCAAAGGCTGTTGGATTCGGGACTTGCTTGAGCAGAATCATGGCATCAAGCTGTTGCTGATGAAAATCTTTGACAAATCTCATCAGACTGTCTTGAATCAAGTTATCACCCAGATACATTAAAAAGGATGAGTCACCAAGAAACGGACGGGCAATTTTAACAGCATGGGCAAGTCCATCTGGGCTGCTTTGTGGAATGTAGGTGATCTTGCAGTTAAATCGCTCACCATTACCGGTGACAGCCCGAATTTCATCGCCAGTTTCTGGGCTAATAACAATACCAATATCGGTAATGCCTGCTGCAACAATTTGTTCAATACCGTACCAGAGGATGGGTTTATTAACTACGGGCACTAGCTGCTTAGCCCCGGTGTGGGTCAATGGACGTAGGCGGGTTCCTTTACCGCCTGATAGAATGAGTGCCTTCATACCCCAAACCTATGATATTCTTTGAGCATTTTTCGTAAACTAGTACGCCAGTGGGGGGCAGTCTGATTAATAACCTTGGCTATTTTTTCACCTGCCAACACCGAGTAGGCAGGTCTTTGTGAAGGGGTTGGATACTGCTCACTGGTAATCGGTTGCACATGGCTCAGTTGAATAGGATAGCCTAATGTTCTAGCTTCTTCAAAGATAGCAACGGCGAAATCATACCAGCTGACAGCACCACTATTGGTGTAATGATAAACACCAAAGTTGTTTTTTTGGAGATGCGGTATTAGGGTTGCGATCGCTTGGGCAATATCATAGGCCCATGTAGGGGTCCCTACTTGATCATAGACAACGCCCAACTCATCTCGTTCTGCTCCCAAACGCAGCATCGTCTTAACAAAATTACCCTTGCCTTTTGCTCCGTAAACCCAAGCTGTACGAAAAATTACAGATTGCGCTGTGATGGCTTGAACGGCTAGTTCTCCATCACGTTTGGAGTGACCATATACCCCCAGAGGATTAGTCTCTGTGTCTGGCTGATAGGGACGGTTTTGCTGACCATCAAATACGTAGTCTGTGGAAATGTGGACTAGACTCGCTCCACACGCTACTGCTGCCTGAGCCAGCTTTTCTGGAGCCGCTGCATTGATGCGATGGGCTAAGTCAGGTTCACTTTCGGCTTTATCGACTGCTGTATAGGCGGCGGCATTAACAATGACGTCAGGCTGTTGGTTAACGACAGCGGGGACAATACTTTCCAAGTTAGTCAGGTCAAGATTAGTTCTGTTCCAGGCTATGACTGCCCCTAAGCTAGGTAATGTTAGCTTTAGCTCTTGTCCTACCTGTCCCTCACAGCCCAACAGTAAAATTTTCATCAGTCAAACACCTCAGCGATCGCAAATTGAACAGCTTGCTGATCTTTTTCTGATAGCACTGGAGTCGGACTAACTAATGGCCACTGAATGGCTAAATCGGTATCGTTCCATAGAATGCTGCGCTCATGCTGTGGCGCATAATAGTCAGTGGTTTTGTAAAGCACATCGGCTGAATCTGAGAGTACATAGAACCCATGGGCAAACCCAGGAGGTACCCATAGCTGTCGTTTATTCTCAGCACTGAGGGTAGCTCCTACCCAATGCCCAAAAGTATCTGAACTACGCCGGATATCGACTACCACGTCATAGATTTCACCCAGCACAACGCGAACTAACTTGCCCTGCACTTGCTGAACCTGGTAGTGCAAGCCCCGTAATATATTTTGCCTGGAGCGTGAATGATTATCTTGGACAAATTGACAATTCAAACCGGTTTCATCAGAAAATTTTTTTTGGTTAAAGCTTTCCAAAAAAAAACCGCGCTCATCGCCAAATACTTGAGGCTCAATTATGAGAACGTCTGGGATATCAGTGGGAATAACGTTCACAGTAAACCGCTCAAAAAACCTATCTCTTGAAGCACTGTATCATTCACTAGGGCTAAAGATAATGCCGATGGTAAAGCGGATAGGGTGCGATCGCACACCTGATAGGTCGTACTTTAATAGAATGGGATGATACAACGCAAAGGCTCAACCAGCTATTTGCATTTTACAGACTGGATTACGACTGACTCTTGATGGATGAACAAAGGTAGATAGCTATGGCTTATTTTTTATCCATCAATTACTATTCCACTGCCCTGTTACGTCATCTATTACGGTCTATAACAGAGTTATCGTCTTGTTCGTTACCCTATCAAGTCATTATTGTCAATAACTCTCCTGATGACGATTCTGTTTATGACTTACAGCAAGAATTTGAAAATATAACTATCATCACAGCGACCGATAACTTAGGGTTTGGTGGTGGTTGCAATTTAGGATTGGAACATGTTTACAAGCACAACCCAAATGCTTGGGTGTGGCTGATTAATCCAGATGCTTTGTTGATGCCCCAGGCGCTTAGCTACATCGAAGACTGCTTTAGATTGCACCCCAGCCTCAGCATTCTTGGCACCCGTATTCGGGCTAGCAAAGACGATTTATGGTTTGCCCAAGGTCGCTTTAATTGGTGGACAGGCTCTCTCAAGCATCGTTTACCAGATGCCGACACCACAGAACAACCGGTCAAAGTATTACCTAGCCGCTGGGTATCGGGGTGCAGCATGATTTTTAATTTGCAACGGTTTGAGAGCTGTCCTCTATTTGATCTCAATTTTTTCTTAGACTACGAAGATATTGAAATCTGTGAGCGATATTATCGTCAAGGGCACACCATCGGTGTAACCCAGGCAGTGTTGGTAAACCACGAAGTGTCAGCGATTACGCATCGCAACCGCCGAGCCAAATTTCGCCATGCCACCTTTAGCAAACTGTATTTTCTGCACAAACATGGTTCTCTACTAGCCCTGACATTAAACCTGGTTTACATGCTGGTGTGGAGCATAAAGCTTCTGCTGAGCGATATAGAAGTGGGGATTGGTCGTTTGCTGGGCTGGACTGATTTTCTGGGCTGGCAGGCTAAACGTTTGACTAAACAGCTCTCGTCAGAGCCGTTCCGTCCATCCACGGCGTTCACCCAATCGCAACAGACGTCTAGCTAGGGAGAAAATTGTTTGCGGATAGGTATACCAGGGACAATAGCGCCAAAGAATGTAAAGAATTGCTGGTGCAAACAGATGAGACCTGGGATGAAAGAAGGCGTATTTTAGCCCCGCTAAACTCTTGAAATTTTGTTTTTTTTGGTCTGCGGAAAAATCGTCTTGTAGAACAATTTTGGGAGCAACGTAGGCCTGGAAACCATGATTTTTGGCTCTGAGAACAAGTTCTGAATCAGCATGGTAATGGGGTAAAAACTTAGCCTGATATAGACCAACTTGTTCAAACACACTGCGATGAATGAGTACACCATCTCCGGGTAGCGTGTCTACTGGTAGGATGTCTTGGTCCATAATACTGGCGGGCAGATGCTCAACGGCTGTCGCGTGGTACCGTAGGCGCAAAAAGCTCGGTGTCCCCCAGGTGAGCTGAGTGCCTAAGGCCCAGACTTTGCCCGGTGAGTCTAGATAATCAATGCGATTGCCTAAGAGCTGGATATTATAGCGTTGAGCTAAGACAACCAGCCTGTGGACATGCTCAGGGGGCACAACTGCATCATCGTTGATGGTGAAAATATAGTCATAATCATGAGCTAAAGCATAGCGAACACCTGTATTGGTTGCCCCTGCCCAATACTGATGATTATCAACTCGCAACAACACAACATCAGGATAGTATTGCTGTACCTTAGTAGCGGTGTCATCTGGAGAATTGGCATCCACCAAAACAACAGTGAGATTGGTATACGTCTGGTGGCTAAACTGTGCTAAAAAACGCTGGGTTTTTGGCCAACGGTTATAGGTAGGGATAACTGCAGCAACGCGAACATGAGCACTAGCGTTGGTTTCCATGGCCAAGAAAAACGTTTTCTATTGACTAAAATTGTGTTTGCTAGCTAATGTTTTGCGCCGTCTCCGTCGCTCGCTGGGCCATGCTAGTTGAAAGAACGGTTTTTTGACAGATAAGTTGGGGTTGTAGTAAGGATCATCCACCATGTATCCGCTATTTGCAAATTTTGCATGAAGACGTTCTAACTCCCCTGGTTTGAGCCCACTGCCTCTACTGATAGATTCATAGTGAATGAGTTCAGCATAGGGGGTAAAAACATTGCGGTAACCGGCTTGATGGACGCGCAGACATAGGTCAACGTCGTTGTAGTTTAGCGGAAAACTTTCGTCAAATCCTTGGAGGTCATTAAAGACACTCCGACGGATCATCATGCAGGCTCCGGTGACTCCAAGATAATTGCGATGGACGATATTAGAGCAATAGTAACCGTCGTATTTGCCTGGGGTATTGTGAAATGCGTGGCTTGGATTACCAGCCAAAATGAGGACACCTGCATGTTGTAAACGACCATTGGGATAAAACAGTTTGGCTCCAACAGCTCCAATCTCCTTTTGTTGGGCTAGTTCTAACATCGCCTCTATCCAACCAGGCGTGATCACTTCTGTGTCATCATTGAGCATCAACAGAATATCACCCTTGGCAGCTTGTGCCCCCAGGTTCATACGCTGGGAAAAGTTGAATGGCTGGTTACAACGCACGAGAGTGAGCTTAGGTCCCCTAACGGCTTGTAGTGTGGCCTCTGGAATATCGTAGCCGTCTACCAGAACAATTTCATAATTTTCATAGGTACTAAGGCAAAGAATGCTGGCAATACATTGCTCTAGCAAACATATGGATTTCCCTTTGATTTTTAATCGAGTAGCAGCACTAGGGATAATAATACTAATCAGTGGATTGCCTTGAATATGGCGACGGACTCGAAAGAAACCAGACTTGTTCGGTAAAGGCTCTGCAATGCCAGGATAAGGACTACGGTCTATGAAGGCCTGCAAAGCGTTGTGGGCAGATTTTAAAGTTTGATTATGACAGTCAAGCTGACTCCTTGAAGCTTTAGTATTAGGCAAGCGTCGCTTATGATAAAGGACTTTAGGAATATGGCAAATGCGACTGTTCTTCTCAGCTAGACGCAGCACCAGTTCCCATGCTTGGGCCCTCCCATATTGGCTACAAAATCCCCCAATCTCCTGGACAAGACTGGTACGATAAGCCCCAAGATGACAGGCATACATACAAGCTTGGTAATAGTCTGGAGACCAGTCAGGCTTAAAAAAGGGGGTTTTTCTTTTGCCTTCCAGCGTAATTTTATCCTCGTCAGTATAAATAAAATCGGTATCTGGATATTGCTGAATATACCTTGCAACCTCATAAAGGGCCCTATTAGATAGCTCATCTCCTGGTTCGACAAGAACAAAAAAATCTTCTTTTACATTCCTTAAAGCAATGTTGTAGTCATCATCATCTGTCTCACAACGAACAACGTTAATACGAAAGTCTTCTTTTACGTAGCAATCTAGCGTTGAAGAAAAGCGATAAAAATCATTAATGCTAGTCAAAATCAACAATTTCCAACGAACATGATGTTGAGCTAAAAGTGAATGTATTGATTTCCTTAGCAAACCTGGCTCAGTATTACTGAAGACACGTAATATAACAGCAATCAAAATTTGAGGAGCGTTTTCATCGCTGATGATCTGCTGTGTATCAAGATCATGCTCTTTGCAGAGTATATTTTGATACTTTGGTGAAGTTACAGCGATTCTTAGCAACTGAAACTCAACAGCAAAAGTTTCAGCAATCCAAGCAAGAGAAGATTTGATTATTTGCCACCATGCCATAAGACTTTATGTCAACAAACCAATATAACGCTGCGCAACTCTGCATTTGAACAGTATAGTGACGCACGTACATCTTGAAACCTCACCGACGCCAACCTACTAAAGTTGAGTCTTTTAGCTAAAAAGCATAAAAAATAGACTCTATATACAGAGCAAACAGTTGATATACAATAAAAAGACAAAGAAATCCTTTTTCTATAGACCCATAGATAAAAATCAGAGCACTTTCATTGCGCTATTAACTCGTTCTAAATGTCTTGCATTAACTTCTAAAGAAACAAAAATCATCATTCAGTATGTCAATTAACAACTTAAAAGCAAGTTCTATTAGCTCTCAAAATCCATCTAATGTTAGCAAAAAGCTAACTTTTATCTATGCACTAAAAGGGTTAGCTTCATTAGCGATTGTTTTATTTCACTTAGTGGCAATACCTCAACCCAACCTAGAGATTCCTGTTTTTTTGAATGTAATAAAAACTCATTTTGGTCTAGGTGTTACTCTTTTCTTTGTTATAAGTGCTTATACATTATGCTTGTCTGCAGAAAATAGAAAATTTGAAGACAAAAAAACTTTAAAGTTCTATATTAGAAGATTTTTCAGAATTGCTCCACTATTTTATGTAATGTTAGCTTTTTGGATGGTAATTCGATTATTAATTTGGTCCAAACAAACAAGCTTTCTAGAATTTTTATCCAATGTGACTTTCATCTTTAATTTTTTTCCTGAGTATCATACAAGCATTGTTTGGGCAGGCTGGACTATTGGAGTAGAAATACTTTTCTATTTGATATTTCCCTTTTTATACTCTGCAATTAATAATTTCAAAAGACTATTCATTTTATTTCTCTTTACTCTCGGCATAGCCATCATATCTGTTCATATTATATTGACACTGCCAAACTCACCAAACAGTTATACATATATGTTTTTTCTATCGAGGTTTCCAATATTCATTTGTGGGATGATTGTTTTTTGGATACAAAAAAAGATCTCTAAACTCAAAGAATCAAGCAAAGGAAACATAGAAAAGTTCAGTTTCGGATTATTTATTTTATTTATTGGACTTTCCATAATTTTGGTTCATTCTCAGCCTCTATTCAATGCACTTCCAGGAGCAATAGTAAGGATCTACACCTATATTTGGGCAATTAATTTCGGCATTCTAATTAATTTCTTATTCCTAAATAGCCATCGATTAATTGTGAATAAATTCACCTGCTTTTATGGAAAAATCAGTTACAGCCTGTATTTGCTTCACCCTTTTCTAATTTATGCTTTGATTCCTACCTATAAAAGGATCTACGCCCTAAATCTTGATTCACAACTCGTGAAGCTATCTATTTGTATGTTGATCACACTAGCAATATTGACTCCCTTGTCAATGTTAACCTTTAGATATATTGAGAAACCTGGCCTCAATTTTGGAAAACGTTTAATTTCTAGAATATAAATTAAACTAACATTATTAGCCATGCAAATAATGTCATCAAAAATGCTTTACCTTAAAATCAGTCAAATTTATGCAGCTAATTATTCATCCTGGGTATGGAAAATGTGGAACTTCTTCAATTCAAGCATTTCTCTACTCTAATCTTCAATATTTAGAAAAAACTGGTATATACCTTCCAGATTCAAATTTTAATTTTTCCTTTGAACGTAATGTTAAGTCTTTCAATTTTTCTGCTCCCAATCCTTATTTTCAAGATTTGATAACTTCTCGTAAGATCAGTGTCTTTGAGAAACGCATAAAACAAGTATTATCGCAAGCAAAAAAGGTCCAATGTAAGGCTATACTAATATCATCCGAAGTTTTAGGACACGAATGGTCATTTGCCTCAGCTCGGGAAATTCATGCTGTATTTGCAAAATACTTTCAAGAAAGAACGGTCTGTTTTTATATCAGAAGGCAAGATGACTATTTAGTATCTAGCTGGGAACAGTGGTATCACAAAGTAGGGGAAAGCTTAGAAAGCTATGTTAATGAGTCTCTTCAAAATCATTCACCTAACTATCTAAAAATCGTAAGTTTTCTAGAAGAGTGTTATGGACCTAGTTCCTTACAAGTGTTTCCCATTAATCGAGAAGTACTAATAGGTAAAAATTTAATTTCTGATTTTTGTCAACGAATAAATTTGAGTATTCCTGAATCGTTAGTGACCGATATCCGTACAAATGTAGGGTTAAACCCATATCTGTGCGATATTTTGTATCGCATACCTCACTTATATAACGGACATCACGATTACTCAGTCAAAAATCTCCTCACAAATTTTATTGGTGAAAAAGATTTATTGCTTAGAAATGGCAAAAGTATCTTATCTATGTCTTTAAGAAGACGCGTAGTAGAACACTTTAGAAGTGACAATGAATTGCTCAAGACTAAATATTTTAATAATCTATCGGTTGATGAGATATTTGGTTTAAATGCTTACGCTCAAGAACCATTAGATAATGGAGAATTAAGGCTTCAGATTGAAGAACTTAAGAATGTAATAGCTATTCAAATGGAATTAATTATTCATCTACTAAAAGAATCAGACAAAACCCGATAGACGTATAATCGACATTTATTGAGTTGTATCTGATTCATATTTATCTTCCGTAATTAGATATAGACGTTAGATCAAATTCATTTCTTTTTGAAAAACATAGTTGGATGAAATTTGGTTGTGTCAAAGTTATGTAGTTCAAATAACTGCTTGTAGGCGTCTCTAGCGTATGCTTCAGGTATAAACGTTTCTCCATAAAATTCTGATGTCATCGCTCCACCACCAGATACTTCTTTTTTATTTGAGTGCACAAATTCGCCTCGATTATAAGCAGACTTAGCAGCCTCAAAATCTTCAAAAAGAGTACTTAAGCCGCTTGAATAACTATCAAGATCAGTTCGTCCCTTTAAACTCTCACAGTATCTAAAAAACGGATTGCCCCGAGTGGTTAAAGCTAATGAACCATTAGGCTTTAGCAAGCGATGAAACTCTTCCATCCAGAGTCGACATGCCTCCTCGGACAAATGTGAAAAGACAGAATATCCAACAATATGTGTAAATGTGGACTCTGCTAATTGAGTTGGTGGATAAGCAGAACAAACAAAGAAGTTATTTGTGCCAAAACATTCTTTACAAATTTGAATGGACTCTGCCTCTACATCTAAACCGTAAATATTATTGAGTGGTGTTTCTTTAAGGAAAAATCTAGCTATTCTTCCCCAACCAACACCAAAGTCAAGTACCACGCTTTGTTCAGATAAAGCGTTATTCATCCCATTAAAGTTTTGTGCACAATCACAGTAAAACTTAAAGGCCTCCTCAAGAGTTGCTTTACCTGATATACCTGTTGTCCTTTCTTGATAGTCGCTACTTGGAAAAGATGGAAGAGGATTACCTCTGATGACTAAGTTTTGTTTCTCGAGGCTTGAGCAAATTAGATTAAACCATTGATTATTTGATAGTTCGCTAGGCGACAATTCAGATGTAGTTTTTTCCCTTCTGAAAATGTTCCAGAGACCCATAAGTACATTCAAATAACTTACTAAGGTCTAAAATATATGTTGCACAATCATGATTTGTCAACCAAGGTTAACTGACGAACGACGTCAACCACCTACATACTATTTACAAATTAAATGAGGTTTGACCAATTACCTTAACAAAAGAAACTTTAATCCTGAAAAAGCACCTTAACTACCTAAGAAACATAATGATTTGCCCATATCTTTTTTACAGATTTTAATGTTTCACACATTCAAGCCAATACAGCGTTTTTTGTAACCCTGCCATCCAATCTATCGCAGGTTGAAAACTCATTAACTTTTGGGCAAGGGTAATATCTAAAACATTAGCAGGGACATCTACCTTTCGTCCTGACTGATAGCTTCTTGATAAAGGTCTACCTAACAGGAGTACTATATCATCAATAATTTGATTAATACTCTTCCCGACACCACTACCAATGTTAAAAATACGTTGCTCACCGCTGTAGTCAATTGCCTTAATTAATGCCGTAACAACATCATCAACAAAGATATAGTCACGCACAACGTTACCATCTCCCCAAATTTCTAAAGATTCCCCTTTGATAGCCTTAGCTAGAAAGGCAGAAACCACTCCCTGATTTTTTCTTGAAGTTTGAAATTGGCCATAGGGATTACTCACTCGCAAAATCAAATAATCTAAACCATAAAGGTGATTGTATAATGCCAGATACTTCTCAATCGCTAGTTTAGAGATACCATAAGCGCAGATAGGGTCTGTCGGAGCAGTCTCAGAAATTGGTAGACATTTAGGAATCCCATAAACAGTACCACCAGAAGAGATAAAAATAACTTTTCGGACAGTGTCAGAGTACCTGCACAGATTCAACAGGTTTAAGCTACCAAGAGTATTAACCGTTAGATCTAAAGCTGGGTCTTGATTCGAAGTAGCAGGTGAAGTGTTGCTGATCAAATGAAAAACTATTTCACAACCCTGAATCAGTTTGGCGAGTGCGGAAACGTCTTGAAAATCCCCTGTCGTCCAATCCACTCCCGCTAAGGCGTCAGGGAAATTAGCAGAACGGCCAAAAGCTTTCACGTTGGCTCCTGCGGTTACCAACGCCTGACAGAGGTTGGTTCCGATAAACCCACCACCACCTAAAACAGCACACTTGAGGCCATTCAGTACTAGCCCATTCAGAACCTGAGGATAAACGTAGTTCCTAAAAGAGATCACAAAGGGAAAAAATTACAATAATTGAAACAGCTTGGAAAATAGCATTGTGGCTAGCATAAGTCAGACCAGCTCTATAAGAGATATGAAACATTATCGCCCCCAAAGCTTAACTAGTCGATGCTTTAGGCTATCCAGATTGAGACCAGTGAGATTGTTGTCGTGGGTCTTTGACTCAGATATGTTTTCTATATAGGCTCTTTGCCATTCCCAACAACGCTGCAAAAAAGTAAACAGTGTTTGAACCCGTGTCAGCTCATCTGCACTGATTACATCTAGGCCGTAATCTAATACCTTTTGACCTTCAAGCCATTCCAGAGTACCAGCGTTGGGTACCCTGGCATTTGAGCTATCTTGCCGCCAATAGTTAAGCGGATTGGCAACAAAAGCAATATCCGACTGTGCTAATATGCGCATCCAGTACAGCCAGTCACCACATAGACGATAGTTAGTATCTGGTAATGACACACGACGAACAACGGATTCTCGTAATAGAACGGCACTGGCGTTGGGAATACAATTCTTCTGAAGCAAAAACTGTTCAATTTCAGCTTTGCCACTATTAACATAATTGTGCTGCCATCGTTCAGGATCCAAGTCATTAGTCCAAACAGTGGAATCGCCAAGAATTTTGTTCGTTGAATTAACTAACCACGAACGACTATAAACTAAACCTACAGAAGGGTTTGCTTCGAGAATAGGGACTAACTGCTCCAAAAATTCAGGGTCTGCATAATCATCTGATTCAGCAATCCAGATAAATTCACCTTTGACCTGAGCTAATCCTTTACGCCACTGGGCAAAGGGTGAGCCTGTATTTTTAGCGTTAAAAAGAATATGAGTGTTGGGCCGCTCTCGATAAGCGTTGATAATCTCTCGACTATTATCTTTAGAGCAATCATCTAGAATAACTACTTCAAAATCCTGAAATGTTTGTTGATAGATTGACTCCAACCGTTTCGGTAGATAGGCGGCATGATTATAGTTAGGAACAATGACAGAAACTTTTGGCATAGCGGGTAATCACGATGAAGCCTGATTGAGAAGCCTTATTAATGTTCTCTATCCGACAGATTTAGGCTGCGTTGGATCAGAGATATTGATGACCTAAAGAGCCGCCTGCTGCTGTTCTTCTGAACATTTGGGGACCGTGGTGATACCACAATCAAAATCAGTATTCATTACAGCCACAAGATCCTGAATATATCGAGACCACTGGTATTGGGCTTGTGATTTTTTCATAGCAGCGTTACTAATTTGATGACGTACCTCAGGATGATGTAGCAAGTTCATAAGCTCCTTAGCCATAGCACCTGAATCAATGTAAGGAACAACAACTCCAGCTTCTGGAAATAGCGCTTCTGGAGCACCGCCTGCTTCTGCAAAGGCAATAACAGGTAACCCATGGGACATCGCAGTTAGGTTAACAAGGGGGAAGGGATCTTCACGGGATGTCAACAAGAATGCATTTGCTGCTGCAAAATAGGGATCTAATTTTTCTTCTGGCCGTTCGCCAATAAAGAGTACAGTTTCTGTAAGGTCTCCAATCCGAAGGTCATGTTCACACCATTGACGCACCAGAGGGCCTTGTTGGTCAGCACCTATCCAAATAAACTTGACATGGCCTGTGTCTGGATAACGCATAACCTGTTGGGCAACCTGAACAAAGATATCGGTGCCTTTACGAGGATGGATAGATCCACATCCGAGTACTAAAAAGGTATCTTCAGCAAAGTTGAATTCTCTTAGAATTGCCTTTCTAGCCTCTAATCTGTTGTTATAGACATTTCTTTGCTGTCGAATACCTGCATGAATGGAAGTTAGCTTACTGGGTTCAAGATTATAAAAATCAACTAGTGCTTGCTGTACATAATCTGATGCCACAATAATGCGTCTGGCAAACTCAATAATTTTGAAAAACTGTTTTTTGCCAACATACGCCTCAATTGAAGCAGGCAATTCATAAATACAGGACATGACCGGTATTTGGGCGCGATCGCAAGCTTCTACAACATCTGCAGTTACCACCGTATTGCAAAAAGCCATGAGCGGTGATCTTGCCTGGATATCTTGAACAACAAGATTAATTGCGGCTTGTCGTGAGAGTCCTGTAGTCGTCAAATTTTCAAGATTAAAAGTTTTGACAATTTTTTTGAACTTTGACTCTAATCGGCCACCTCGACAGAGTAGAAGGTAACAGTCAATTTCTTTGAAACGAGTAAAGTGCTTTAGGTTTTCTAATATAGCTAGCTGTGCACCAGCCAGAGCAGCATCGTGAGAAACAAAGAGGATAGCCCTAGCACTTGAATAGTTAATGCCATTTTGGTGATGGTCTTGGCTCCAAGCAACTTGTGGAAGTGCTACTTGAGTTTGATCTTGGAATTTGCGCTGTAGACGATCCACAATTAAGGACACGGTTGCCTGTGTACCTCGGGTAGTTAAACTCTCTTTAACCCTAGAAAGTTTAGATTTGAGCTTTGTAAACTGACGTAATGCTTGTGTAAGCTGACCGGTTGTTTGATGTACCAGACGACCTGGCTCCAATGACTCAGGCAAGGAGGGCATTGACTGCCGAGATAGAAGGTATGACTGGTGAGCCATCTGATCGATCAGGTCTGTTGGGTAGTCTGTAAAATTTTTGGCTTGCTGTGTTGCTTCCAACCATGCCCTTCCAGATTTTTGACTAGGTTCAAGAAATGCCCCCTCAGCCCATTCATTCCAGGCATTAATAAAAACAAAGCCTTGGTCCTCCTTGGCACATTGAGCGGTGTCCTGAATAACATGGCGCAGCCATTGCCGATAAATCTCAGGAGTCGCATGCTGAAAAATCGTGCCTCGCTCACTCCGACGAGCCGTATTATCCCAAGACGGCATTACCCCTCTGTAAAATTTAAAGGAGGGCCTTAAACGCTTGATTGTTTCCTGAACGCCCCAGTAATAATCAAGCACAGTACCTGAAAAATCATGGTTTAATTTAACAACACTATCGGTAATATTCTTCTTGGGAAATTGATGGGGCGGAAACTCTACCAGCGCATCAAAGCCAACGGTTTTTGGATCAAACACTCTAAATTCAACCGCGCATAGATGTAAACCAGGTAATCCAGCCTCTAAACATTTGTTACGCCAGAATTTTGCGGTCTCTACAGGATTTTCTAGTAGTTCAGGACGATAAACCAACAGCACAGGCTTACCATCAACTCTTATGTAGCGCGGATCTTGAAGTATTGGAATAGCATCAAAGATAAAACGATTATCTTCAGAAAGAATATGGTTTTGCTCAAGTAGAATCTCTTTTTCTAGACCATCCCAACGACGTGTCCAATTTTCATTTGCCCAACAAATACAGAAAGGAAAATCAAGATCTCCAGACTCAAGGACATCATTCAGTGGCCTTTCTAAAACGCGACGACCATTGAACCAATAAAAGTAATAGCAAAAACCATGTATCCCATATTCTTTTGCCAGCTTGGCCTGTTGTTGCCTGATATCTGGTAGGCGCAGATCATAGAAGCCTAAATCGGCAGGTAAACAAGGTTGCTTGTGTCCCACAAATTGGGGCACTGCCTTGGTTACATTAGTCCATTCAGTAAACCCTTTTCCCCACCATTCATCATTTTCAGGGATAGGATGATACTGAGGTAAATAAAAAGCAATAAGCTTTGGTTGTTCCATAAGGAATTTTCCCAAGGGGACTGTTTCTAATCTAGGGACATGCTAATCTTGTATGAATTAAGCTTAAATCATTTGAATGATTTAACGAATAAGAATTAGTTTCAAATCTTTTGCTTAAGGAACATAGTTACCCCCGAAGAGTTAAGAAGTATTATCCACCAGCCCACCAAAGAAGTAATAAGATAATCGCTGAAAGACATGTAAAAACTTGGTTATCCTCATCTAGATTCATGCCCTTTAGAATTCAGAATTACGCACAAAACCAGCACAGTTTAAACTTTTTAATTGCTGAGAATTAAATTCTTTATACATCAAGTCAAACCTTGTCAAATCTCTCCAACACAATGAGGAAGATAGCTCATCAAAAAGATATGAGAAACTCACAAAGGTGCAAAGAATACCTGGAGTATCTCGTTCCGCATGCAAAAAATTCTAACGTCAGGAGGAGTTAACTTGCTGGCAAGATAAGCCAGCACATCACTCAATATCTCAAAATTTGATAAAAATAAATTCATACATCATAAGTAAGCTATCTAAAAATACGACGGATCTTCTTGAGCAATTTTTTATTAGTCATTTTTACTATGAAAAAAAAGTTTCTCTCTAGTTGTTTCTGAGTGTCTTGTAACTTAGATTGAGTGTCTTGTAACTCAAATTGAGTATCTTGTAACTTAGATTGAGTATCTTGTAACTTAGATTGAGTGTCTTGTAACTTAGATTGAGTGTCTTGTAACTTAGATTGAGTGTCTTGTAATTTCAGCTGGCTCTCATTAGATTGTGTCTGTGTCCGCTTGAGTTCAGCGTTTAAATTTCGAGCAGTTATAGAAATTTCACGACATGTATCGCTTAATGACATTATTTGAGCTCTAGTTCTCATATACAAATCATCTTCGTCTCTATATAAAGATGATTTCAGGGGTTCAAAGTGACTGTTGGAACAGATAACCAAAAAATAAAGTGGTGAGGGAATTGATATTTCTTTTCGAATTAATTCTTTAGATTGACTTGTAAAGGAAGCTAATAAATCAGAAGAATCAGCAGCAGATTCTAAAGAAGTAATGAATGAGGAAACCCCCATTTTTTGGCCATAGGTAGAAATATAATTAAAATGCTTGTCAATAAGTGCCCTTAGTTCCTCGTAATAAAGCTCTTTGACATGATAGGGATTTTGGTAATTAGGCTCATCAGAATAGGTTAATTTATTGGGCGAGGAGAGAATAAGAATGCCATCATTAGTAAGTACTCTACTAATTTCAGCCAGCATTTCCTCATGCTTATCATGATGTTCAATAGTTTCAAATGAAACAACAACTTCCACTGAATTATCATCAAGAGGAATCTTATCGCAGGAACCAAGTAGAAACTTTAAGTTTTCTTTATGAGCATACTCCTTTTGAGCATGAGCTATGGACTCAGGATCTATATCTACTCCAAAAACTGATTCAGCTATATTCGACAGCATAGCTGAGCCATATCCTTCTCCCGAAGCTATATCTAAAACAGTTCTATCTTTACAAAAATCTTTAGCTATTGCATATCTGTGTAGATGCTCGTACTTGATTACACCATCCTCACTTGGGATGTATCTTTCTCCAGTAAATTCCATACAATTTCCTCAGATTATGCAACTCCTACCAGGACATTAGATGCAGGGAAGTCATGAGAAATTATTCTGCATTCACTAAAGCCAGCCTTAATAACCTGTACCCACGCATCAGCACCATATTCTGTAAATACTAAGTGATCATTTTGTAAGTTTGATTCGACACCATGATAACTTGGCGGCAAGCCATATCTTGTCCTTGTCAGCCTATCAACAATAAGAGGGACGGTAAAGATACAATAGCCAGTTCCTTTTTGTAGAACTCTTCTACACTCTGACAGACCTCTAATGGGATGTTCTACATGTTCTAACGTGTCTGAATGAATAACAATATCAAAAGAAGAAGATCTAAAGGGCAGATTCATCATGTCATACTCCGGATATTCAATGAGTCTATGGCCAGGCAATTGTAAAAGCCATGATGTTAGAGTTCCAGCCTTGTTTATCTCTAGAATTTGCAATTTATGAAATGAATCGTCTTGTATGAAATCCTTCAGCAATCCCTGAAAACCAAGGAGTTTCATCAGTGAAGCAGCCAGTGCAATAGATCGAATATTAGCACCACATTCTAAGCAGCAAAGACCCTGCTGCTGGTTAATATAATCGATTTCGTACTGAGCTAGTTGCCAATCATCAATCAACTTTTTCCATAGAACCTTATTATCTTTAAATCTATCTGAACCGCAGCAACAACATGAAGAAATACCCATAGTTAAGATCGGAAGCATAGTCTTTAAACTATCTCTAATCAGTATTAGAAATTCACTTTTCAAAGAACTCTAAAACTAGTTTCTTTTATCAAAAAACTGAAAAGATAATATTAGAAGCCTACTTCCTGACAATTGGTTTTTCAGAATTTAATTTGCATATTACATTAACATCTTCCATTCTTAGAAAACCAAATGTTAAACCTTTTTCGCCAGACCTAAATGTAAGTGGAGTGAACAACCAATCTAGCATTTCATGATTTTCTTGATTGCCATCTGCAACAGCAGGCTCTAGGGCATAATTATCACTTTTAATATGTGGCCAATTCATAGTAAATGAAACCCTTACAGTTTCACCTATATGTAATGGATTAAGCTTGCAGCCATACTGAGCAGTATTCCAGCCAATCATAGGAGCTCTTAGCCTGTCAAACATCTGCACTCCAACGATAGGACTTTCCACCCTGTCATGAGCCACACACTCGATAATGATGGAAAACTTATCGCCAGGCATGAAAAAGTTGGTTTCACTCCCTCCTTTCCCAAGAAGACGAATTTGAGTAATCTCACATCGTCCTGTGCCACATCGATCACTAGCTGGGAAACTCATATATTCTTTTTGTGTATATGAATTCAAGACAGGTGATGTAGAGGCACTTTGCTTATGGTCTAAATCTATGTCTTTATGTATTTCTTTGCCATCTAACTTGTCAATTCTTTTAGACTCGTTTGAAGGCTGCTTTATATGCTTTGAGTTCAGTTGATTCTTTTCTAACTCCGTATTTATTTGCTCATAGGTCCATGCCTGGTATGATTTGCTGACATTGACAGGTAAACCTATTTCAGCAACGTGTCCATCTTTAAGCCAAACACAGTTTGAACATAATCGATTTACACTCCCAGTATCATGGGAAACGAATAGAATAGTGCCTCCAGAGTCTTGAAAACTCTTGACTTTACCGATGCATTTATGAACAAAAATACCATCTCCAACAGCTAAAGCTTCGTCTATGATGAGTACATCAGGATTAACATTTATCGCTACTGCAAATGCTAGTCTGACAAACATCCCACTAGAGTATGTTTTAACTGGTTGATCAATAAAATTTCCAATATCTGCAAAGGCAGCAATTTCTTCAAATCGCTCCTCAATCTCTACCTGACTCAATCCCAACAAACGACCGTTAAAAAACACATTCTGTCGCCCTGTAAATTCAGGATTAAAGCCACTCCCTAATTCTAAAAGTGCAGATACTCGTCCATTCACTTGAACTATGCCGGAGGTTGGCTGCAATGTCCCGGCAATGATTTTTAGCAGCGTGCTTTTGCCTGCGCCATTACGACCTATGATGCCCCATGTTTCGCCTCTTAGAATTTCTAACGAAATATCTCGCAATGCCCAAAACTCTTTTGCGTAGGTTTTCCCTGGCAGGAGAATTTCTTTCAGCCGATCAGCCGGTCGTTGGTAGCGCTTAAAGACCTTCGAAACATTTTCTAGAGAAATTGAGATATTGTCAGCCATAGAAATGAAAAAAATGCTTCATAGCACATCTGCAAATGATGGTCTAAGTTTTTGATAAGTCAGATAGCCCAATAAACACAGACATCCTGAAACGACCGTTGCTACTGACCATACTTGCCAATGTCTAATCTCACCAACCAACACAATGTCACGGTACATTTCAGCGATCGCAGCTAAAGGATTGAACCAAAATACCAGTGTGCGAATTGGATTGGGAATTAAATCTGCCGGATATAAAACTGGCGTTGCATAGAACCACAGATTGAGCACGATGCCTAAAAGCTGTGGTATATCTCGCAAAAAAACAGTGAGGGCTGACGTCAAATAGGCCAATCCTACGGTGAGCAATAGCTGAGGCAACCATATAATAGGCAGCAGCAGCAGAGTGGCATGGAGAGTTTGGCTGGTAATAGATACAAATGTAATCAGTGCCATTAGTCCAAACATACTTTCTATAAAAGCTGTCAAGACAGGTACTAACGGCAACAGCTCCAACGGGAAAACAACCTTAGTTACCAGATTTTTTTGCCGCAGCACAGAGGTCATCGCCTGGGTTAAGCCGTTTGTAAAGGTAATCCAGGGAATCAGACCAGCAAATAGCCATAACCCAAAGGTGAAATTGGCATTACCACCTGGCAAGCCTTGAGCACTGAGCTTAACATTCAGTACTACTGAGAAGACATATGTGTATATCAGTAACTGTGATATTTGTCTGACCAATGCCCATAGGTTCCCTAATACAGAACCCTTATATCGAGTATCGAGGTCGCGTTGGACTAAGGTTTTTAGTAAACCTAGCTTGGTCCACTGGGCTTGAGTCAGGGGAAACAGTCGTTTTAAACTGACTGTCAACCGCCATAGAAGACGCTTTAGCACTTTTAGAGATGTTTTGATTGGCCCTACTACTATTGTCACAGAACTATGGTCGCAGCCTCTTCTTTCCTAGTCGATTACCGCATTAATCTATCAAAAAGTTAACCCCTATAATATTTGGGTTCTAATGGGATAGGGCCTGTTTCAAAGTTGTCGTGACATATTCTAGCTGATCCAAACTGAGCTCTGGCCACATGGGCAAACTCAGTACTTCTTGAGCTAGCTGATCGCTCACGGGATAGTCAGGATACTCACCAGCATATATAGGCAATTTATCTTGGGGAATAGGGTAGTAAATCATTGCCCCAATGCCTGCTTCTGCTAAGGATTGTTTGATGCGATCGCGCTGCCCACCCAGCAGTCGAATCGTGTACTGATGAAATACATGGCCTGCTGAAAACGCCGGAGGCACCACCCCATCTACATCAGCCAGCAATCTGCTGTAGGTTTCTGCCACCCAACGACGCTTTGCATTCCAGCTATCAATATGGCGCAGCTTAACCCCTAAAATAGCTGCCTGCATAGCGTCAAGCCGTGAGTTATAGCCCAACATCAAGTTGCAATAGCGTTGCTTAGACCCGTGCATCCGCAGCATCTGGGCCACTTCAGCAATGTCATCGTCGTTCGTAGTAATCAAACCACCATCGCCATAGGCCCCAAGATTTTTGGTTGGAAAAAACGAAAACGCCCCCACATGGCCCAGGGTTCCGACATATTTACCCAGTAGGCCATCGCGACTTGATTCCTGACAACCACAGCCCCTGCAATCTCCTTTATAAACAGCACCAAAAGCCTGGGCACAGTCTTCAATCACCTTCAAATTATGCTGGGTGGCAATCTCCAGAATTTGTCCCATGGCGGCTGGGTTGCCGTACAAATGCACCGGTACAATGGCCTTGGTTTGCGGAGTAATCGCCGCCTCAATCAAATTGGGGTCAATGTTGAACGTATCGGCACAGATATCGACAAATACCGGTTTTGCCCCCACCATACTGATGGATTCTGCCGTAGCAAAAAAGGTAAATGGTGTCGTAATCACCTCGTCCCCTGGCCCAACCCCCAAAGCTCGCAAACCAATGACCAAGGCATCGGTGCCAGAGTTCACACCAATGGCGTGTTTGACGCCCAGGTAAGCGGCTGCATCCGCTTCAAACGCTTTTACCGTTGGCCCCAAAATAAACTGTCCTGAATCCAAGACCTGGTTGATAGCCGTTTGAATTTCATCCTTAATCGCCTGGTACTGAGGTTTTAAGTCAAGGATAGGGATTTTGATTTGGCTCACGGTAGTTATGTTTTAAGGGTCTGATGTTAAGAGGCTCTGCTCTAGAATCTTAGGACGATTTGTGTCGTCAGGTTTGATATGCGTGTTGCCGTTGTGCATGAGTGGCTGGCTAGCCATGCAGGCTCTGAAAAGGTTGTGGAACAAATTCTGCAACTCTATCCAGACGCCGATCTATTTAGCCTGGTGGATTTTTTGCCGCCAGAACAGCGTGATTTTATTGGACATCGTTCAGTCACAACGTCATTTATTCAGCAGCTACCGCTGTCTAAACGAGCCTTTCGGCAATATCTGCCCCTGATGCCACTGGCTGTGGAGCAATTTGATTTATCCGACTATGACGTGGTGATTTCCAGTAACCATGCTGTGGCAAAAGGGGTATTAACAGCCCCCCATCAATTGCATATCAGCTATGTTCATACTCCTATTCGCTACGCTTGGGATTTGCAACATCAATACTTGCAACAGGCCGGGTTAGAACGAGGGTTGAAGGGGGCTCTGACGCGCTTGATTTTGCACTATTTGCGATTGTGGGACACCACTAGTGCCAACCGTGTTGATCGATTTGTGGCCAATTCTCATTTTATTAAGCAGCGCGTATGGCGAGCCTACCGGCGACCAGCGACGGTGATTTACCCCCCCGTGGATATATCCCGATTCGAGTGGCAACATCCCCGTGAAAATTTTTATTTAACGGTGTCCCGGTTTGTGCCTTATAAACGGGTCGATTTAACAGTGGCAGCCTTTAACCAACTAGGACTGCCCTTAGTGGTTATTGGTGATGGTTCAGATTGGTCAAGAATTAAGGCGATGACTGGCTCGAACATTCGCTTGTTAGGACAGCAGCCTGATAGCGCCGTGGCAGATTATATGCAACGATGCAAAGGATTTATTTTTCCAGCAGAGGAAGACTTCGGCATTACCCCTGTGGAGGCTCAAGCAGCCGGAGCACCAGTGATTGCCTTCGGTCGAGGTGGTGTGGCTGAAACAGTAATACATGGCCAAACCGGCATCTTGTTTCCGGACCAGACAGTTGACAGTCTGGTCCAGGCCGTAAAATCCTTTGAAATGGGTATGTATGAATTAAACAGGGATAATCTGCGACACCAGGCAGAGAAATTCTCGATCGAATGCTTTCGAAGTCAGTTTCGTGACTGTGTTGAGCAAACCTATACAAGTTTTCTTCAAAGTCATCCCTTAGAGTAGTGAGGTTAGCGACCTCGGCATCGTGTGCACATGACTCTTTCTCAGCCGACTAAACCTGCGATCGCACCCCTCAAAGTGCATGCCCACCCCGGCTACATGGTGACCGCTCTGATCACGTGTGATGCCTTATGTTTAAGCTTAGCTGGCATTATTAGCGTCTACGTCCGTCTATGGTTCAACGGCCAATATGAACCTTCCTTATATTGGGAGTTATGGCCGTTCCTGGGTCTGTTTTTACTGGGCTATGGGTTAGCAGGGTTATACCCAGGTCAAGGTATCGGGCCAGTGGAGGAACTTCGCCGCTTAGCCCTAACCACCACACTGCTTTATCTCACCCTGGGGTCTGCCGTCTTTCTTTTCCGAGACTTAGAGCTTTACTCCCGTGCCGCATTTCTGATGGCCTGGGGTCTGTCGATTATTCTGCCGCTACTGGGTCGCTATGGCCTCAGGGCCTTGGTCGCAAAACGCTCTTGGTGGGGTTATCCAGTATTGGTACTCGGGGCAGGCAAAACAGGGGCCCTAGTCATTCGTACCTTACATCGCCAACCGGCCCTAGGCCTCAAGCCCGTAGCTGTACTCGATGATGACGTCAACAAACACGGCTATCTTGAAGGCGTTCCCGTAATTGGCAACTTATCTCAGGCTCCGGTATTGGCTGGTCGTGACCAGATTCCCTACGCCATCATGGCCATGCCAGGGGTCCATCGAGATCGGTTACTGTATGTTGCTCAACACTACGGTCGTGCCTTTCCCCATCTCCTAATTATTCCTGACCTGTTTGGCATGGCTAGCCTGTGGGTTGCTGCCCGTGATCTCGGGGGTGTGTTGGGTCTAGAGTCTCAACAACAACTCTTACTCCCTGGTCCAAAACTCACTAAAAGCCTTCTAGATCAATGCCTGACCTTAATTGTCGGCCTGGTTTCTTTTCCCTTAATTGTCTTAATTGCTCTGGCCATTCGCATTGATTCACCCGGGCCTATTCTCTACCGACAGACCCGCATTGGTCGCAACGGTCATCCATTTAAAGCCTGGAAATTTCGCACCATGGTCCCCAATGCCGAGCGGGTGCTCAAGGACTATCTACAAAGCCAACCTGAGCTACAAACCCACTGGAGCAAAGACCGCAAGCTCAAATACGATCCACGGATCACGCGCCTAGGGCGATGGTTACGACGCACCAGCCTCGATGAACTCCCCCAGCTCTGGAACGTTCTGCGAGGAGAGATGAGTCTTGTTGGTCCCCGTCCCATTGTCCATGACGAAGTAAAACTGTATAAGGAAAAATTCCAACTCTATACCCAGGTGTTGCCTGGCTTGACGGGTCTGTGGCAGGTCTCAGGACGCAATAACATCACCTACCAAGAACGAGTGAATCTTGACGCCTATTATGTTCGCAACTGGTCGGTCTGGCTAGATATCTACATCCTAATTCGAACTATTTGGGTAGTAATTGTGGGGGACGGTGCGTATTAATTCAGTCCAATCTACCAATGGCAGTTTTTTAGGCGGGTCCTGGCATATTTGGCTGTGGCTAGCAGCCCTAGTAATTCTGCCGTTTGCCAGCTATCTCAGCTTGGTTATCTTAGTTGGCCTCATGGTGGGCGCACTTTGCCAAAGATTTCAGGCCATTAGTCAGGTACTGTGGCAGCAGGGGTATGGACTGCTGACAGCAGGGTTACTACTCAGCGCTTGCTTTGCCGCCAATGCTGGCGACGCCTGGTTACAACTCGCTAATTTTCTACCCTATTTCCTTCTGATTGGCGTACTTTCGACTGCCCAACGTTTTCAACCGCCAAGGCCCACATTGACGATGGTGGCCCAAGCCATCGTCCTGGGCTCTTTACCCTTCAGCATTTTGGCCTTGGTTGAATACATTGTCAGATTTCCAGGTATCACAGCTCACGTTGGCGACTGGTCAATCTTTCAGTGGGTGTTCGATGTCAGTTTCACCGGGCATCGTGCCCATGCCAACCTGAGCCACCCCAACATTTTGAGCAATTATCTCACCATTGTATTGGGACTGGGCCTAGGGTTGCTGGTCGGGCAAATGTGTGGGACTACTGCACAGCCATCTGCTGATACGAGAGCTTCAGCACACTCACCATTGATGACAACGACTTTAAGCATCGCTGTGGTCCTGGCTGGTATAGGCATCTTTTGCACCAGCTCTCGCAATGGCCTCATAGCCGCCGTTATTCTGCTATTGATTGCCGGTTATCTAGTTCGACGCCATCGCTGGGTATGGTTGCTGGGTATCGTGATTCTGAGCGCAATTGGCACAGGATTACTCGTTTTAGGATTTGGTGGTCGGCATCTCAGTCTTGCTCTCTTTACCGACGACCCCCGGGTTAAAGCCTGGCAAATTGCCATCGATCTCATTCGCCAGCGACCCTTATTGGGCTGGGGTTTAGGGGGTTTTAGTCATCAGTATGTCCCCTTTAGTGTGACCGATCACGAACGTCTCTTTCATCCCCACAACCTTTGGATATATCTAGCCTGTGATACCGGTATTCCCACTATGGTGCTCTTTTGCTGGGTGATTGGCCGAACCTATCTTGCGGGTCTCCGTCGGCTAGTGAGTCACCTCGACCCAACGTTACTCAGTTATATCCTTGGGTTCACTGGCTGTATTCTGTTTAGTCTGTTCGACGTCACCCTCTTCGATGCTCGCATTAATGTACTTAGCTGGTTTCTTATAGGAGGCATCAGTATTCTGGCAACCCCAGCCTGGAAAAACCAATAAAAAAACTGCGGGCGCAGACCATTATGTCCGGTTACCCACAGCCATTTTAAACCTGCGGGCACAGGCCATCATGTCCAGTTACCCACAGCTATTTTCAAATGTTTGAAATATCAAAAATTTAAGAAACAGTAGTCATCAAGATTTGGCCTTTGGATATGCAGACAATGCCATACGAAAATCATGTCTCTCCGGCGGCAAACTTTCTAATTCCTGATCAATCCTTGGTTTTGGATGAGCTTAGATGAGCTTTGCAGCTTTGAGACCGTAGTACATGCCCATGCCAGCGGCAGCAGTGCCAAACAAAATCACTAAATAAACTAGTGCTGCGGTCATCACTAACACTCCTTTCTATAAAAACAAATAAAGTCCTGTATCTTTTTATTGAAACATGTTCGCTGACCGTTTGTCGTCAGCAGCTGGCCTTTCATACCTTTGATAGATTGTCCACCAGACATTTAATGTGAGCCTCTAAGGCTAGAATGGAAAGCCTAGCGATTTTTGTTAGATAGAGACAGCGCATGAGTAAGGGCACATTATTCGACAAAGTTTGGGATCTGCATACGGTTACAACACTGCTTTCTGGTCAGACCCAGCTTTTTATTGGCCTACATCTGATCCACGAGGTCACCAGTCCTCAGGCCTTTGCTATGCTGCGCGATCGCAACCTCACGGTGATGTTTCCAGAACGCACCGTCGCCACCGTCGATCACATCGTGCCCACCGACAGCCAAGCCCGTCCATTTGCCGATAGCCTGGCAGAGGAAATGATCGTTGCCCTCGAAAGCAACACTAAGACTAACGATATTCGCTTTTTTAATGTAGGGTCTGGTCACCAGGGCATTGTCCATGTCATCGCCCCTGAACAAGGTCTCACCCAGCCTGGTATGACCATCGCCTGCGGTGATAGCCACACATCTACCCATGGAGCATTTGGAGCGATTGCCTTTGGCATTGGCACCAGTCAGGTACGGGATGTGCTTGCCTCCCAAACACTCTCCCTCGACAAGCTCAAAGTCCGACGCATAGAAGTCAATGGCACCCTGGCACCTGGAGTCTATGCCAAAGACGTTATTTTGCACATTATCCGCACCTTGGGCGCAAAGGGTGGCGCGGGCTATGCCTATGAGTATGCTGGCAGCGCCATCGAGGCCATGTCGATGGAAGAGCGCATGACCCTGTGCAACATGTCCATTGAGGGTGGGGCTCGTTGTGGCTATGTCAATCCTGACCAGATTACCTACGACTATCTCAAGGGACGAGAATTTGCCCCCCAAGGTGACGCATTTGAAAAAGCCGTTGTTTGGTGGGAAAGCCTACGCAGCGATACCGATGCCGATTACGATGATGTCATCGTATTTGACGCCCAAGACATTGCCCCCACAGTCACCTGGGGCATTAGTCCTGATCAGGCCATTGGTGTAGATGAAACCATTCCTAACTTGGCATCATTCTCCTCAGAAGAACAAGCCTTAATCCAAGAAGCCTATACCTATATGGACTTGGGCCCTGGTCAGCCCATGTTGGGCACCCCTATCGATGTTTGCTTCATTGGTAGCTGCACCAACGGTCGCCTGAGCGATTTACGAGAAGCCGCCAAGGTAGCCAAAGGGCGTCATGTTGCCTCAGGCATCCAAGCCTTTGTCGTTTCAGGTTCTGAGCAAGTCAAACAGCAAGCCGAAGCCGAGGGATTAGATAAAATCTTTGTCGAGGCTGGCTTTGAATGGCGAGAGCCTGGCTGTTCTATGTGTTTAGCCATGAACCCCGACAAACTACAGGGACGTCAAATCAGCGCATCCTCTTCAAACCGAAACTTCAAAGGTCGGCAGGGCTCTGCCTCAGGAAGAACATTATTAATGAGTCCGGCGATGGTGGCTCTAGCCGCTATCAATGGCCAAGTGAGTGATGTGCGCAGCCTACTCTAAGAGGCTTCTCACGTCCTAAAAGAACTCCCTGAACAGCAAAACTGTAGATTTTCTCTGCTCAAGCATAAACACCTGCCACCAAAAGGTTTCGCTTTTCTTAACCTTTTGATTACCTCACGTTAAGTTTTTGCTTTAATCATGTCGGTATTATCGACTAAACAAATTTAACTAATGCTGCCAAATCAAGGATTAACCTTGGCGATTTGACAATTTATCCACCTACTTTTCCATACTGAAGGGTTATTGAGAAAAGCAGCAGTACTAGTTTCATATTTAGCAGAGTTATTCAGACGTTGCCGTTGGCTAAAATACATCTCTGCTGTCGATACTTACACAAACGATTGCTCATAAAGCATTCACAGGGGCCTAGTTCTTTCTATGTCAGTCTCACAGCTCACCCAAAGAAGTCGCACATCAGATCACTATATTGCTCTACTAGAGCAGCTTTACCACGAGAGAAATCTTACACAATTTACAGCAGCGCATAGCATTCCCCTCAGACGTAGTGAAATCTATGTGATTTGCCGAGGTATTGTCCAACTCCACACAATTCATCCAGATGGCAGTGAAACATTGCTGGGATTAGCAGGTCCTTCCATGCCCTTTGGTCTGAGCTTAACGGGCGTTAGTCCTTACTGGGCAACAGCGTTAACACCAGTTGATGTTTTGCCCCTATCTATGGCAGAGCTAGAAAATTCACCCACCCTGATGGCAGGATTATTTACTCACCTATCACGACGTCTTCAGCAATCAGAAGCATGGCTTGCCCTATCTGGTAAGCGTCTGGTAGCCGATCGATTGCGTCAGCTTTTGATTATGCTAGCCCAGGAGTTTGGCCAGGTCGAACCTCAAGGTGTAAGGCTGACAATTCGTCTCACGCATCACCAACTAGCAACCACAATTGGTACCACGCGTGTTACGGTAACACGCTTGCTCAGAGATTTTCGCAAAGAAGGATGGCTGACAATTCATCAACGCTATCTAATTTTGCCGTTGAGCATGCTTTCATAAGTTTTGGCGAAATTTAATTCACACACCATTAGTGAACTTAAACTTGCTCTGAGCCATCAGGATGATAATTCATGAACCAACCAAGGGTTTTAGCTATGTCTTGATTACATCACAGGCCCTTAAATCACATACGGGTATCTGGCAATCTACCAGATACCTTTTTTATTTTTTCTGAGTATCCTCACAATTCCACATTTTAGATAGGCTTCAGAGTTTATTTAAAGATATGAAGCATCCCCGATATTTGTACTGACATCCAAACCTTTCGAAAAAACCAGTGATAACCTAGTTACTCATAAGAACAAATCCCACAGATCAATTATTGAATTCTACTGGTATCCAATATTAGGCAATTCTTTTAGGTGGTGAATTATCCAACCACCTGGGTTAAGCTGTCCCAAATAGACCTTAATTGATCTAGTTATTCAAAAACTCGCTAGACATTCACTCATCAGGAATATTTGAAAAATTGCGGGATCAAGGTTTTTTACCTTGGGCCTTAAGTTTATTTGACTGCATCCGCTTTTCTGCACCTTTGGTGCCTGCCAACGCAATACACATCAGACTTTATTCATGCTGACAACGTCTAAAGCTGCAATATCCTTCGAACGCTTTACAGCTAAGGTTTATCCCCTTCTAAAGAGGGTCTATGCCGAGAAACAAATCGATAGTCTGCTCCCTCGGCTCTACGACATGATCCAGGAGGAGCTTAAGTCACACTCCCAGGAGGATTTAGGTAAATGGGATCAGGATAAAATTCTACTCATTACCTACGGTGATAGTATTTGCAGCGAGGATGCATCCCCTCTACAAACACTAAACCAGTTTCTCAATACTCATTTGGCCGACACCGTGACAGGGGTTCATATTCTGCCCTTTTTTCCCTATAGCTCTGATGATGGCTTTGCTGTCATAGACTTTTTGGAGGTTAATCCTCGTCTGGGTAATTGGGCCGACGTTGAAGCCATTGGACGCAACTTTAATCTCATGTTTGATTTGGTTGCTAATCACGTCTCTAGCAAAAGCGACTGGTTTGAACAGTTCAAACAGGATCAGTTACCAGGTCGCAACTACTTTATTAATCTGCCAAAAGATACACCCACTGCTGATGTCGTGCGGCCACGCAGCAGCCCCGTGTTAACTCCAGTGGAAACCATCAAAGGAGTCCAACATGTATGGACGACCTTTAGCGCTGATCAAGTCGATTTAGACTACAGCAATCCAGATGTCTTTTTAGAATTTATCGATATTATTCTGGCCTATGCCCGTCATGGGGCCCGTTATATTCGCTTAGATGCGGTTGGCTTCCTATGGAAATCCCCAGGCACTTGTTGCATTCATTTGCCTGAGACCCACGCTTTAATTCAAACATTTCGCGAAATTTTACAAATGGTAGATCCAGGGATTGCCCTGATTACCGAAACTAATGTCCCTAATCGCGAAAACCTCAGCTATTTTGGGGACCGCAACGAAGCCCATATGATTTACAACTTCAGCTTGCCACCGCTGCTGCTGAATGCGTTGATGCAGGGTCGTGCAGATCACCTCAAAACATGGATGATGAGTATGCCTCCAGCTCCCATTGGCTGCGCTTACTTCAACTTCACCGCATCCCATGATGGTATTGGTCTGCGGCCTACTGAAGGACTGTTAGAGGATGGAGAATTTCAAACACTCATAAACACCATGCGAAGCTTTGGTGCGCAAATTAGTATGCGCAGTAAAGCCGATGGTAGTGAATCTCCCTATGAGATCAATATTTCTCTATTTGATGCACTGCAAGGGACGGCTCAAGGGCCAGATCAATGGCAGATTGAGCGTTTTATCTGCTCCCAAACAGTCATGATGTCCCTAGAGGGAATTCCTGCGTTCTATATCCATAGTTTGTTGGCCACACCTAACGACATCGAAGGCATGGAAGCCACTGGTCACAATCGCTCGATCAACCGTCACTGCTGGGATAAACAGCGGTTAGATACTCTTCTTGAAAATCCTGAATCTCCCCAAGCAACTGTATTAGCAGAGCTATCACGTCTTATTCAAATTCGTCGTCAGCAGAAGGCATTTCATCCAAATGCAACTCAATACACTTTGCATCCAGACAATCCAGCTCTTTTTGCCTTCTGGCGTCAGAGCCTAGCTCGCGATCAGAGCATTTTTTCGATTCATAATCTCAGCAACCACCCCCATACTCTGCATCTGAACGAACTCAACTTAGTAAATACTGATAGTTGGATGGATCTCATTAGCGGCGAAAGCTTTGATGATCTACATGGGGTTTACAAGCTAAAACCATACCAGTCAGTCTGGCTGACCAATCGTCCTTATTACGATGCTGCCAATACGCCTGATCATGTCGATCTTGAGTTTCTCTATCGGACTTAAAAAAGGGGGCATCAACCCAAGCCTCAAAATCTAGGTTGAGTGGGAGTTTAAAGGTACAAATTATGCCTCTGCTCGCAGCCAACTCGGATTTTAAGTGTTGAGTTGACCAATGGGCGTGACAAGACCATCAATGCTCACACTCCCTTTTTCGACCTGATACTGAGCAAACCATCAGGACCTTTTTTCTCAGCCCAAGCAGACAATGTGGGGCGTTGTCCTTGGTAGTCATACAGGGGCATGCCATAGCCGCATGAGATTTGAACCCGGTGGACATCAATTATGATGATCTGCCGGGTTCCCACTATGCTGGGAAATTTGGGTGCTAAGTCTTGCCATTGCTCATCACTGGGTAGCATCAAATTTTCGTGACCATATAGTCGCAGAATTAACGAGAGAACGTTTGACATCACGTTACCATGGTGGACTAGTAACGTATTACACAGTAGTGCCTTAAACACATCCAAGGTTAACCACCTGGCTTATTGAGCCTTGCGGCTCTTGGTTTGAATATGGCCCATCAGCACACCAGGATAGTTTCTCTATGGTTCAGACAATGTCTCAAATCATGTCGGTCACCGGTCGCGGTATTCCTCTCCTCGGAAATGACATTGATACCGATCGGATTATCCCGGCTCGCTTTCTTCGCTGTGTGACGTTCGACGGATTAGGAGAGAACGTTTTTGCCGATGATCGCGTCCAGGGTAACGGCACCCATTCATTTGATCAATCTCAGTATCAAAACGCCAAAATTTTGGTAGTAAATAGTAACTTTGGCTGTGGTTCGTCCCGTGAGCATGCACCTCAATCTATTATGCGCTGGGGCATCAAAGCGATTATTGGTGAAAGTTTTGCAGAAATTTTTCTAGGCAATTGTGTTGCGATCGGTATGCCTTGCGCTACAGCTACCCCTGAAGTTGTTGCCAGCCTGCAAGCACTCATCGCAAAGTCTCCTGACAAGGAATTTTCTCTCGATTTGGAAAATCAGACTGTCGCTGGGGACAACTTCAGGGAGTCAGTTGCTATCAAAGAAGGTAACCGTCAAATGTTTATCAACGGCACTTGGGACGCGTGCGGTCAACTGTTAAATCAAGCAGTGCAAATTAAGGCAACAGCTGCCAATCTTCCCTATGTCAACTGGGACAATGCATAGATAATCCTAATTGAGTCAAGCATAGGAGGGGTAGCTGTTACACAAAACCGTGTAACAGCTACTTCGGGCACGATCAGTCAGGATTTCGTATGAGACATCTAATATGCCATGGTCATCATCTCTCGGGGATGAAGATTAGTGGCACCTGAGTTCACCACACCTCGTTTGGCATCCACTGTGATGATGGTGCCGTCGCGAATAATGCCGGTAGCATTGGTTACGCCCACTAAAACTGGAATACCAAGACGCAGACCAAGCACTGCTGCATGACCTGTATGGCTCGGATCTTCAGTAATGATGCCGCCAGCGTGGCGAATGATATCAACGTAATCAGCACTAGTACTGGGAACAACCAAAATCTCACCAGGATTAAAGTTGCTCACAGCTAAGGCTTTGTTGACCACACGGGCTCGACCGCTGACCACACCCTCACCAATGCCTTTGCCATGGCCTAACACAGCGGTCACTAACTCCACCTTAATCAGGTCAGTGGATCCCGACACACCTTGCAAGGTGCCCGCAGTCATGACCACTAGATCACCGTCATGGAGTAATTCTTTTTCTTGGGCGACGTTGACTGCCGACTGGAAAGTTTGACTGCTAGAAGGTAGATCCACCACTAGCAGAGGTTTAACTCCCCATACCAACTGCAACCGACGAGCTACCTCAACATGGGGTGTGACTGCCAAAATGGGCGTTGGTGGCCGAAATTTGGAAACGTTACGAGCCGTTGCTCCGGTTTTGGTCAACGACATAATTGCGGCGGCATCCAGCTGGGAAGCAATCTGCCCCACTGCCCGACTAATGGCATTGGGAATGGTACGACTGGTGGCGGCATCAGAGTCTGGAGAAATTTGTTCTCGTTCAGTTCGCATGGCAATCTTGGCCATGGTAGCTACGGCTTCCACTGGATATTCACCCACCGCCGTTTCATTCGATAGCATCACAGCATCGGTGCCGTCGAGAATAGCATTGGCGACATCGGAAACTTCTGCCCTGGTTGGCCGAGGATTGCTGACCATACTGTCGAGCATCTGAGTTGCGGTAATCACTGGAATACCTAGACGATTAGCAGTCGCAATCAGGCGCTTTTGCAGAATCGGGACATCTTCAGCTGGGAGCTCTACTCCTAAATCCCCCCGAGCCACCATCACACCATCGGACAGAGATAAAATAGCCTCCATCTGCTCAATGGCCTCATGTTTCTCAATTTTGACAATGACGGGGACCCGCTTACCAGCGTTCGTAATGATCTCTTTAATCTCTAGAACATCTTGAGGGTTGCGCACAAAACTTAGGGCAACCCAATCCACGCCCTGATCAAGGCCAAAGGCAAGGTCTACTTTATCCTTTTCAGTCAGTGCCTTGATAGATAGATAAACCCCAGGAAAGTTAACACCTTTACTGTTGGAAAGCTTGCCACCAACCACCACTTCACAGTGGAGTTCGCGCTTTTCCATGTCTTTGTCAACCACCCGCATTTCCACCTTGCCGTCATCCAGCAGAATAGTGGCACCGGTTGGCACTTCTTCTACTAGAGCTTCATAGGTGACCGAACTGATTTCCTCAGTACCCGGCAGTTGGCGACTAGTCAGGATAAAGCTATCGCCTGTTTTTAGGTGAATAGAACCCGCTTCAAATTTACCCAGGCGAATCTTGGGACCCTGAAGATCCTGTAGGATGCCAACGGGTTGATTAAGCTCGAACGAGATCTGGCGAATCAACCGAATATTGCGTTGATGATCGTCGTGAGTACCATGGGAAAAGTTGAGGCGCAGGGTAGTGGCCCCAGCTTCAATTAGCGATCGCAACGTTGCAGGATCCTGAGTAGCTGGACCAATGGTGGATACGATCTTAGTCCGACGCAGGGCGTGGCGCAGTGGCATAGTGCTTTGTCCGTGGGCTAGCCGATAGTGGGTTAGTCAACACCCAATAGTGGGTTAGTTAACACCCAATTTAAACCTTCCGTTCTACTCGACGAAAAACAGTGGTTTTGGATGTGAACATGTGTTAACAAACCACCGGATAGTATCATGCCAGGGCTCGATTGTGCTTCAAAAACCCTTGAATTCTATGGTTAAGGCCTACCTGAAAGCTTAGAGACTCAATCCTTTCTTAGACTCTCCAACGATGTTGGCTAGACAACCGTCAGAAAAAACGTTGGCACTGATTATCAGGCAGTAGATTGTTTTGAGTCAGTTTGGAAAGTGTTAAGCAGTAAATGAGATAACGTCACAAAACTTTATTATCACCTCTAGGTAGCGTATACTTCGAAACATAGGTGTGAAGGAGTATTACTGTGGTTTCGGTGCCAACACATCCGGCAGTACTTAGACGAGTACCCAAGGATCTTTTAGACGCGGACGGTGGTGTTAGCCCAGACTTACTCATATTCGTAGGAGCAGTCCTATTGGTGACTATTGCTACGTTTGGGTATTTTGCCTGGAGCTTTCCCCACTGGATTTGTTTTGTTTTAAACACGGTGGGCTTACACCTAGTGGGAACGGTTATTCATGATGCATCCCACAATTCAGCCCACAGCAACCGCATTATCAATGCGGTTTTAGGCCATGGCAGCGCATTAATGCTGGGTTTTACATTCCCCGTGTTTACACGGGTACATCTACAGCACCATGCCAATGTCAATGATCCGGAAAATGATCCGGACCATTTTGTATCTACCTGCGGTCCTTTGTGGCTGATTGCACCGCGCTTTTTTTACCATGAGATTTACTTTTTCCAGCGACGACTGTGGAAGAAGTATGAGTTACTGGAATGGTTTTTAAGCCGTCTAGTCGTAGGGGGTCTAATTTACTCCGCCTATCGCTTTGGCTTTTTGAACTACTTTGCAAACTATTGGTTTGCACCAGCCTTGGTTGTAGGCGTGGCTTTAGGACTATTCTTCGACTATTTGCCCCATCGTCCCTTTGAGGAAAAAAATAGATGGAAGAATGCACGGGTCTATCCTAGTCGGCTATTGAATGTGCTGATTATGGGTCAGAATTATCACCTGGTGCATCATTTATGGCCATCCATACCTTGGTATAAATACCAGCCTGCTTATGAGGTGATGAAGCCTCTGTTAGACGAAAAGGGGGCTCCCCAATCATTAGGACTGCATCACCGCAAAGACTTCTGGGGATTTGTTTATGACATCTTTTTAGGCATTCGCTTGCACCACAAGAAGTAGCGCTTGGCGCACTAGATAGATAAGAATTCTTTGAATGTTTTATACAAAGGGGTTCCAGCTTTGGCTGGAACCCCTTTGTAATAGATTATTTCTGATTTATGATAGCCCCGCCAAGTTATCGAATGCTCACTATTGAACATGGGCTGAGGTGCTGACACTGGACCAATCAGGGCGCAAACCACTGGCTCCTCGCAGATAAGGATGATAGATATCGGCTTTAGGCAGAGTCATGTAAGCATGGATCAAAAAACGAATGCACATGGGCAAGCTACCAGACACCTGCATATGCTGCACATCTAGCAAAGGAACAGTATCCCAGTCAGGGCGCTGCCGTGCGATCGCAGCTGGAAAAATTGCATCCAAATCAGACGTCACTGAAAACGTAACGCTAATCATAGAATCAGGTGTAATTGGATTTTTGGCTTCCAAGGCGTCGAGTAGTTCAGTGACTGCATTCGCGATCTCAGCTATTGAATTCTCAGGTACGGTAGTCGCACCTCGAATGGCACGCACTCGCCAGTCACCTATCTCTCCTTGCTGCATGTTGCCTATCCCTTGTACATTGCATGGCTGGCTCGCACCATCCCCTTAGATAGAGTAGCCTTTTCTAGGTCTGCTAGAAATCCATGCCCAGATTATCCACCAAACGGACCAGGCAATGTATTGCCTGGCGATTGATAGAGCCATAGGGGGACCCCTTGATAGGCAAGTTCAAACTCTAACCATCCCTGCATCCGAGGACTCATCCAAGGAAGCATCGCCTGACTATTACCCGGCAATAGCTTATTCCAAAACGGCTTACGCTCTTCAATGTTATAAATTTCAACCTTCTCTGGGTCCAAATCAGCGAGTTCAGCGGCCCACTGCTTGGCGTCAGCTTCTGTACCCACCCGATCGACTACACCTAATTCCAGCGCCTGGGCACCGGTGAAAATACGTCCATCTGCAAAACCGCGAACGACATCTTCATCTAAGTTACGTGCAGTTGCTACGGTCGACACAAACTGTCCATAACTGACATCAATCAGCTCTTGTAAAATTTTCTGCTCAGGCTGAGTCAGCTCTCGATCAAAGGACAAAATATCTTTGTAGGGGCCAGACTTGATCACCTTGAATGACACCCCAACCTTATCGAGCAAGCGCTCCAAGTTATTTCCCCGTAGAATAACGCCAATACTGCCAGTAATTGTGCCGGGATTCGTCACAATATGCTGAGCACCCATGCCAATGTAGACACCCCCAGAAGCAGAAATATTGCCAAAACTAGCGACAATTTTGACGGTTTCCTGGAGTTTTTTTAACGCACTATAAATCTCTTGAGAATCGCCCACCGTGCCGCCTGGGCTATCGATACGCAGCAACAGTGCCGGAAATTTCTTCTCTTTGACCTCTTCAAGGGCCTCCAATACTCGCTTCCGAGTTCCACCTGCAATTGCTCCAGAAATTTCGATACGGGCAATCTGTTTACGGAAACGTGGCTTGAATGGCCAAATCATAGACATTGACTGAATAAACGACGAACGTTCAGATGATTACTATAACCCCCTGCCGTAGGCTATTACAGCTTGATAATATCGAAAAATTGCTCAACAGCTTTGCAGGGAACGCCATCAGAACTTAACATAACTTTATAGTAAGGAACGTAGTTTTTCAGTCTCACCCATTCTTTCCCCGCTGCATGGCATCCCCCTTCAACCAGGAAAATACACCAGCCCTAGTTTTGATTGCCCCCTTCTTTTTGTGGGGTACGGCCATGGTGGCAATGAAGGGGGTGATTGACACGACTAGTCCTTTATTTCTAGCCACATTACGATTAATGCCCGCCGGCATACTGGTCCTAATGGTGGCGGCTATTTTAGGACGTAAACAACCGCAAAGCTGGCAGGGATGGGCGTGGATAGGGGGCTTTGCATTAGTCGACGGCACCCTATTTCAAGGTTTTTTAGCCGAAGGATTACAGCACACAGGGGCCGGTCTTGGGTCGGTCATGATCGACTCTCAACCCATTGCAGTTGCCTTAATGGCTCGTTTCCTATTCAAAGAAATCGTTGGTCCTTTGGGATGGATCGGTTTGATATTAGGCATTCTTGGCATTAGCCTACTCGGCTTACCCGACGAATGGATTCTTCGTGCAGTCTCAGGCATGTCGACGGGTTTTACCACCGGTCACTGGCCCACCCAGACAGAGTTTTTTGGTAATCAGTTACCCATCGGTCAAGAGTTAATCACAATCCTGTTAGGGCATGGGGAGTGGTTAATGCTATTGGCAGCGTTGTCAATGGCGGTAGGGACAGTCATGATTGCCTATGTTTCTCGCCATGTAGACCCAGTAGTTGCCACTGGCTGGCATATGATCCTAGGTGGTATTCCCCTATTAGGCCTCTCTGCCTATACTGAAGTCAATCAGTGGCAAGGTATTACCATCACTGGGTGGTTAGCAATTCTTTATGCCACGGTGTTTGGTAGTGCCATTGCCTATGGCATCTTTTTCTACCTTGCCGCCAAGGGCAATCTCACAAGTCTGAGTGCCCTGACATTTCTAACCCCCGTATTTGCACTGACGTTTAGCACATCATTACTGTCAGAAAATCTCAGCACTGTTCAATGGACCGGGGTTGGATTTACGCTCATTAGTATCTATCTAGTTAATCAACGGGACGTCATTACTCAGGGACTAGTCAACATATTAACGGGGCCATCCGTCATCGGTTTGGCCAAAGCCATTAACCCTGAGCTAGCAAAATCCATGGAAGCCTGGCTCTACTCCCAAGGGGGTGTGGACCCGTCCTCGGATTAAGCATTATTACCATAGAGTGAAGCCCACAAGACCTTGACCACATCTGGTCTTCACATAGGTTGACCACATACTAAGAACTCTTGATAAATCAGCTCTTAGATTACTTAGTTATTTAGGTTAGTATTGGCTGCAAGCTGTCGAAACCTGTTGCGATCGCAAATGTCTCACATCAGTTGAGGTTTTTGCGACTCGATTGCTCTATTTTCTGGGGCTTTGGGGATTTTATATCATGTTGACGGGGCCAGAGCGAATGCTCTGACGACTGCAAGCTCAGCCAAAATTTTTAGGAACTTGGGCACATTTAAGCCATGGACTTGAACATGGCAATCCAAAATTTGGGTAAAGTTAGGAGAAAGCGCGGTGCTATTGCCGTTGGCTAGAGCGGTAATTTAATTCTTACAGGCTTCTACATGGCGATGCCATGGTGTTTTAATCACTGGTTAAGAAGCCCTTTCAAGATCAGAACGACCTGGTTGTGATATGGATTCAGCAGGAATCTGCCATTCAAAGCATTGAATAGTCGGTCTGTGCCGTGAACAGAGTGACGCAGGTACTGGATACTAAACTGATATGATTTGGCGCTCTACTCTAGTATTTTTAACAAGTCTGACAGCTTTCACGCTATCTGTGACAAGTCTGCAAGCCAAAGGTAGTCCCTCACTGATAGCGCAGTCTCCGAGCGTTAACCCAGATGCGGCGGTCAACACAGGTGAGCAAACTCCTGATTTTCGCAATAACTCCTCCAACTCTCCATTAGAAGGTGCTACTTCTGAGGAGCAGAAAGAGGAAATCAAGGCTTTACAGCAGGAGCTTAAAGAGCGCGGCTATTACAATGGGCCTATTGACGGTATTTATGGCCCCGTTACCGCTGCAGCTATTGAAAAATTACGTGGGCAGCAAAGTGAACAATCTGATGCTGCACCGCGCCTATTTTCACAATCTGATGTAATTGAAGCACCTGCCGACCCTGAAGCATCGGATGCGGCTGATCCAGATGCTGAAGATGGCGCTGTAGGCACTCCAGAAGGCGAAGCAAATTCTGTGCGCATCAACGCAGAGAACGCAACGGTAGACGGAGAAGACATCAATATCGGTGATGAAGTTTCACCGGAAACAGGCATCAACAGTGGGGCTCCGAATACGCCTCCTGTAACATCTGCCCCTACTGCGACTACTCAGCCTGAGCCATCACCAGGATTGGGTAGGCTATTGTGGCCGGGCTTAGCGCTCATTGCAGCCCTCGGCAGCTTTGGCATCGGTTTTGTTCTGTCTAATCGGACCCAATCCACTGGTGACGATGAGCAAGATGCCCCCTGGGGAGCCGTCCCTAAAGAAGTCTCCCAGCCGACAACAGCTAATACGTCTTTGAATGGGCATACGACGGCTAATGGGACTGGCTCTGCGGCAGATGTAAATCATCTCGTTACGCCACAGCCTCCTAGTGGAGTCAACAATAGCTTGCCGATCGTATCTAGCCCCGTGAGCGCGACTACTCGCCTGGCAAAAGTCGATGTAATTGATGAGCTCGTGGCCAATTTGCAGGTGGCCGATCCAAGCAAGCGTCGCAAGGCCATTTGGGAATTGGGTCAGCGAGGCAATTCCTCTGCTGTGCAACACCTGGTAAATAGCATGGTGGATGCGGACTCCAAAGAAAAGAGTCTGATTCTGGCAGCACTTTCAGAAATTGGCATTCGTTCTTTGAAACCAATGAATCGCGCCCTTGCGATCGCACTACAGGACGATAATCCGGATGTGCGCAAGAATGCGATTCGCGATTTAACTCGTGTCTACGATTTGGTCACTCAGATTAGCCAAATGTTGGGCCATGCCACCGAAGATGAAGATGCAGAAGTCCGTCGCACAGCAGAGTGGGCTTTAGAGCAGCTAAATCGTATTCGTGAAGCTCCTAAGATGCAATCCTCCTTAAATACGCTGGAAGCTTCGCGGGCCACTCCAGAACTGCTGCCCGATGAAGTGGAAAATATAACTAATTAGGCAGGCAGGAGCCAATTGGTTTGCATTGAAGCCTAGCTATATAGGCAAATCTATATTGTATCCAGCTCAAAATCTATCCACAAATGCTAGAAGTCAGTGAGTTGATCAAGCAGCACCCATAGTAGGGTCATAGGGCTGAGTTGATGCGGTTACATGGCACGGTGCTTAAGATTACTCTTTGTATCCACTCCCGTAGGCCCCCTAGGTTCAGGTCTAGGAGGCGGTGTTGAGCTGACAATAGTCAATCTAGTCAAAGCCTTGACCCAGCAAGGTCATCATATTGCGATCGCAGCGCCCGACAATTCCCAGATCGAGGGGGCGCAGCTGATCCAAGTTCCTGGTGCCCTGCAGTCCACAGCCCACACCCAGGGGCGGGATACACCGACCATCATGGTAGAGAATGCGGTTTTAGCTAACCAATGGACCTATGCACGTCAAGTGCAGCAGAGCTACGACCTGATTGTGAACTTCGCCTACGATTGGCTACCTTTTTACCTGACGCCGTTTTTTGATACCCCCATTGCCCACTTTGTCAGCATGGGCTCCCTCAGCGGCATCATGGACCAGGCCGTGGTCGACATCAATACTAAATTTCCCGGCACATTGGGGGCCTACACCCAAACCCAAACCGATACCTTCCCTGGTGGCCTGACCTGGGAAATTCTTAGCAGTGCCATTGACCTACAGCAGTACAGCTATTGCGACACACCAGAGCCGGAGTTGGCATGGTTAGGGCGTATTTCACCAGAGAAAGGGCTGGAAGATGCCGTTGCCGCTGTCCAGGAAACGCAAACTCCCCTGAAAATTTTAGGTAAGCTGGAAAACCCAGAGTACTGGGATACCATTCAGCGGACCTATCCCAATGCACCGATTGACTACCTGGGCTTTGTCAACACTCAGCAGCTACAGTCAACTGTCCGTCGCTGTCGAGGGTTACTGATGACACCTCGCTGGGTAGAAGCCTTTGGTAATGTAGCTATTGAAGCCTTAGCGTGTGGCGTCCCTGTAGTTGCCTATCGTCGCGGCGGTCCTGCCGAAATTATCGACCATGGTCAAACGGGCTGGTTAGTCGAGCCTGATAATGTCGCAGGTCTAGTCAATGGTATCGAACAGCTTGACCACATCGACCGTCGCTACTGCCGCCAGCAAGCAGAAATGAAATATTCTTTAGCCGCCCTCGGCAAACGTTTTGAGCACTGGTTTGAAGCGATCATTAAGACAGCCTAACTTAGGACACCTTTATGGGGTCTAATACGTTTTTCTCCTTAGCTGGGGCAGATACCACCACGGACCTACGTATCTGTCTCGGCTCTACTACCTGCTCCTGTTGCTTACCCTTACCCGTTGCCCATGCTCTCAATCCCCTTAATCGAAATCACTCAACTGGTTGAACAATTGGCTGACTACCCTGAAGCCTTGCGATCGCTTCAAGAAATCGAAGACTGTGATGGCGATTTAAACGATGCCGCCCTATCATTAGCCCTTAGAGCTGGGTTAGAACCGACCGAAAACGACGGTTGGCTAGAAGGCTTTGCCAAACGCTATCGCCACATCGCTTGTTTGCCAGAATTTCGAGCTAATTTGACAAAGCAGCAGATCGTCGGTTTGATCCAACACCTCACCCACAATAGCCAGTGCCCCAATCTGTTAGCCGTGCCCGTCGTGTTATACATCAGCAAAACTGGGGTAGATCATTTTTGCCAGAGTTTTGACAATAGTCGAGTCTAAGCAGAGTATGGGGCCTTTTAGCCTGACCTATCGGTATTTTTCCTTAGAAAATGCTGGATCAGCGCACTATTGCACAAATTTTGTGTAAAGCAACTTTTATAAAAGCAAGGGAATTATATAGCAGACGATAAAATCAAGCCGTTGTCACAGAGGCCATGGGGCAGAGATACCTCACTGCCATGATTAAGACCACCTATGGTTTAACAGTCCATACAAAGTGACAACGGAATTTGATCTCTATCCTATGTAGGTATCAAAGGAACCGTCACTGCAATGGGTGACTGGACGCTTTTTCACCCATAGGCAAACTACTGTAATACTGTAATTTAATTACTTATCGGAGCTTTGGAATGACACGCTCAACTGCTCGTGCAACGAACATTACCCTGACTAATCTAGAGGGTGTACCGGGCAAGGAAATTATCGAGCACTATGGCCTAGTACAAGGCAGCACCATTCGCGCTAAGCATGTGGGCAAAGATATCCTTGCAGGATTCAAAAATATTGTTGGCGGCGAATTGAAAGCCTATACAGAGCTGCTACAAGAATCCCGACAAGAAGCCGTTAATCGGATGGTGATGCAGGCTGAACAGCTGGGTGCAAACGCCGTTATCAATGTCCGATTTGCCACTTCATCCGTTGCCCCTGGTGCAGCTGAGCTTTTTGCCTACGGGACTGCTGTCAAAGTTCAGTAACCCCCCTCAACATAGGCAAATATAGGTAACACCATGGATCTTCTTGTTTTTTTGATTTTGATAGGGGTGGGTTACTTCATCGGTAATCGCCGCGAGCGTAAACACTACGAAGACATTAAACGCCGCGAAAAGCAAAGCCTCCACGTACCGGTCATGAGCTGGGGAGCAAAACAAGACCTGCCCTATGCCCATGAATCCGAACTATTCGTAGGGAGTGTCGTTATTGCCAACGATTATTTCAAGACGGTTTCCGCTGCTTTACGCAACCTCGTAGGCGGTCGGGTCACCGTGTATGAAACCCTGATCGACCGAGGACGGCGAGAAGCCATGCTGCGCATGAAAGAATCCGCCATGGAGTGGGGAGCCTCTCAGGTACTTAATATCCGCTTTGAAACCTCTAACATCGCGGGTCAGAGTTCAGCCGGCATGGGAGCCGTTGAGATTATGGCTTACGGCACTGGCATTCGTTAACCCAGCAACCCAGCAACCATAACCCAGCAACCATGAAATATACCCCGCGCGAAATCGTCGATGAGGTCAATATTACGCCGGTTCATCCCCTCGTTAATTTTGGCTATCTCATGGGCACCGTCGTTACGGCGGGGGTAACTCTTTATGTAGGTCTTGGGATAGCTGGCGCTCAAATTGCGGCACGCATGGGTCCCAAGGCCGAAACTCAGGTGGGAAAAGTGGTTTTTGATAGCCTATTCACTGGAGTTTCTTTAATCCATGAGGGGCAACAGTTTGAGTATGTTGAGGACCTAGCAGAATCGTTACTCACTGACGAATTAAAACAGCGCCCCGAACTCCAGGTTCACATCATGGAGGAGTACAGCCCCAACGCCATGGTGATTCCTGGCGGTCATGTATTTGTCACCACAGGGCTGCTCGACGACATCGAAACGGAGAATGAGCTCGCATTTGTACTGGCCCATGAGCTTGGCCATTTTGAACATCGAGATACACTGCGGAGTCTGGGGCGCTCCCTCGTATTTTTAAGTTTGAATAGCCTGTTGGGTTTTAGCGGTGTACAGCTACCGCCGTTTCTAACTAGCTCCATTAGTCTGGCAGATTTACACTACAGCCGCGAGCAGGAAGAGCGGGCCGATATCTATGCCATTGAAATGATGCAAGAGCGCTATGGCCATGTAGACTATTCCCTTGACTTTTTTAAGCGATTAAATGAACAAGAATTAGACCTGGGTGTCGCTAACCGTTTACTGGAATGGCAGTCCACACATCCGCTGACGGAGTCACGGATTGAACAATTAGAGACCCTGGCCACTCAACGAGGTTGGGCTTTGGAGGGGGAACCAACCCCATTACCCAACCAATTAGATTAATCAGACACTAGTAGGTTTTCTCCCATAGCTAGCTTCAAGATAAAGACTTAAACCTCAACTACTCCCAAATAGGTTATTAGGGAGTGTAGGTTCGCCCGAGATGGCTGGTGCTTATAACTTCGTAGATGCTCAACTAATACTGACTTGCTAACACTGGCAAACCATGGTCGCAAAAGCTGGGCAATCTGGGTGCTGATAAACAGCCCCTGCACCAATGTCGTAACATTGGCCGGGCGTCGCTCCAAACTAGTCTTATTAAAATCTATGAGTACCGGTTTTTGAGAACACATCAGGGCATGGGCTGTAATGCAGCGCAGATCGCCATGATCTATCCCAGCCTGATCTAAGCGGTAGGCCTGATCAATAAGCTGTGACACCAGGCTACGAATGTCCTCAGCCGGCTGTGGGGTTTGTAGCCAATCCACCAGCATAGGACCGTCGATGAAGTCCATTAGCAAGAAGTGATCGCTATGGGCAAGATACTTTGGGCCAACATCCACTGCATTAGCCCGTTGCAACATATCGGCTTCTGTACGTAAATTGGTTTGTGGGGCGGGCGCTCGCAGAATTTTTAGCACGCGATCGCATCCTTGATGGCGCACCCGCAACACCACGCCACAGTAGCCCGAGCCTAGAATTGCAAAGTCCGCTAAGGTCTCTGGGCCATAGGAATATATCGCATCAATCCCGCAGGTCTGTAGCTCAGCCCAGCGGTGGCTCAGCATCTCCTGATTACCGCTGGGATAGGCCAACAGCTGTCGAGCTGGACTATCCCAAAATTGCCCGAGGCTGAGGGCAGTCGTCACAGACACCTAAGCGCACAGCTGACGGGCTACGTCCACGGTGAAGTAGGTTGAATCACCGGCGCTGCCAGCTAATACATTGAAAGGAGTATCGGGGGTACCCAAATCGCTGAGCACCAGCTGAGCGCCAGTAAAATCTTGCGCTTTCGTATATTCATTGACGGTGACGACGGTTTTCAGTCCCGTCGGCGTAGCCGAAAGCAAACCGTTGTTGGTATCCTCAAATGCCAAACAGTTTTCTGCAGGCAAGTCGATATGTTCTAGGGCATATTCGTAAACATCGGGGGCAGGCTTTTTCTTGGGCACCATGTCGCCTGCGGCAATCACGTCAAACCAGTTTAGGCTATCGGCACCGAGGGTATTTTCGAGTAATGCCTGGACATTGGCTGGAGTGGTGGTGGTTGCGATCGCAAGTCTCACCCCTTCACTGCGCGCCTCATTGAGAAAACGTTCTACACCAGGGCGTAGGGGAATTTTGCCCGCTGCCGCATACTGCTTGTAATAGGTTGTTTTAGTCGCATGCAGATGCTTGATCATGGCATCTAAATCGCTAAACTCTGAGGGTAACTGGAAATCACCGAGATAGTCCTGCACATAGGCACGAATACGCTCTTTGCCGCCTGATACCTTGAGCAGTTTGCCGTAGAGTTCCGGTGTCCAATCCCAATCTAGACCTATATCTGTAAATGCTTGGTTAAAGGCGGGCCGATGGCCATCCCGCTCAGTTTCCGCCAAGGTGCCATCCACATCAAAAATCAAGGCCTTTAACTCTGCCACAGATTTCTCCTATCCACTAAAATCTCCAAACCTGATTTTACCGTCATTGGGAAACGGCCCATAGAACGCAAATAACATCCCAAGGGCTACAAATTTTCAACTCGTAGATTTTGCTACAAACTTGCAGCCAACCTGCTTGATATGTTGTATCTGAATGATGTGATCAGTGCAGGCCAATACACAGTTGGAGCTGCATTTCGATTCAACTATCGTTCACATACTCATGTGCCTATTCAGGCATTTCTCGAAGCGTTTCAACAAGAGACTCAACCACTTGGTTGGGCTCTTTTTTTATTTTATTTTCTCTATCAAAAAGATAAAGATGCAGAGAGCATGATGAGACCAGGCAGTATTAATATCCACGTCGAATATCCACCTGATTTAGCAATGGTTGTTTCTGTTGCATCCGTCGATAGTTTTCAACGATCTGTGGAGCTACAGAAACAGGATGGGTCAAGCTAGCAACGTGGGGAGTTATCGTAATTTTTGGATGACTCCAAAAGGGATGATCCTGGGCTAAGGGTTCTTGACGAAACACATCCAGGCAAGCGCCAGAAAGATGATTTTCATTTAGCAGTGAGAGTAACTCTCCCTCAACTAAATGATGACCTCGGGCCACGTTAATAAGGTAGGCTCCCTTGGGAAGCTGGGCCAATGTCTCTGTATTGAGAATATTTTCAGTTTCAGTGGTCAACGGCAATAAACAAACAAGAATTTCACTAGCTGCTAAAAAGTCCGATAGCTGTTGTTGCCCAGCAAAGACTTGCACATTGGCAATGGACTTGGGGCGACGTGACCAGCCGACCACCTGAAACCCTACCTGGACCAGGCGAGTGGCTACAGTGCTCCCAATTTGCCCAAGGCCCATGACACCAACGGTGACGTCATCTACATTACGTGGTGGTAGGGGCTGCCACTGCTGCTGTTGTTGATGTTGAGCATAGTCAGGAAACTGACGCACATGGTTGAGGGTGGCCGCTAAAACGTAGTCTCCCATCTGGCTCACCAGCCTTGGATCAACCATGCGCACTACGATCATCTGCGACGAAATGGAACCATCCTGCAACAGATTATCCACCCCTGCTCCCATGGAAGAAATCACCTTGAGGTTGGGATATTGGGAAAAAATGCCCTGGGGTTGAGCCCAAACGAGGGCAAATGTGACATCAGCTTTATCCCCATCGTCAGGCCACACCCGCAGATCTATCTTTAGATCGATCGCTTGAATAGCAGCCACCCAAAGTGCAGGATCTTTAGTTGGACAAATCAGACTCAGAGTCATGGCAGCCTTGCTATTGGTCTACATTATCGTTAACGATTAATTGTAGAAGCGCAAACGATGCCACCCTCCTAAAAAGATTAGCCAGATGGCTACAACTATCCAATGCAATCCCACCACAGTCCACAGAGAACCGGTATTTACATAAAGCGCCACACAGCTCAGCCCCAACAGAGCAGTTAATCCAATAAACAGGGGTCGACTAAATAAGGCCACTAGATGACTTCTAAACAAGATTGCCTGAAGGGGATGACTAATGCTAAAGAGTGCCATGCTTAACACCGCCCACAAAAGTAATGTGGTGGATAAGACCCCTTCAGTAGGATGGGGTAACAGTAATACTCGAAACAGTAGTTCTTCTATGAGGGCAGGGACAACAAGAGCGCGTAGCAGCCGTAAAACTAGTTGCCCAGGGGGCACACGACCCAAAATGTTTTGCAACGACAACAGTTTGCCCCATAGCCCCAGCGGGATAGCGATCGCACCATAACCAACAGCTACAGCTAATGTCATCAACCAATCACTGAAACTAGGCACTCTTAGAGCTTCAATCAGGCGAGAAAATGCTGTCGGGATAAAAAAGTATTGACCAAATAATTCCGTAGGAGCTAAGGGCAGAATTGTTGGATCGTTGCCTCCAATCTGATTGGTTCTCAGAAACCGTAGTGTGGCCCCTTGCTCATAAAAGATGATGGCCAGATGATCGTAGGCCACCCGAGGGATAATCGTACGCCAACTAAGCAGCTGAGTGATTAGATTATTTTTGCGATCGAGGGACTGATCGCGTGTACCGGCTAAAACTTCAGAATTCTGCTGCCAGTCCGGTCGCACAATGCCGACGGGCACCAGCGCATTTTCTAACCGTTTCCCTAAAACGGCCAGTGGTTGCAGCTGTTGGGGATCAACCGGCGGTTGATGGCGCACCTGGGTTTCAATTTGCTTAATGGTTTTATAGAGAGCCTGGCTAGAATCTTGAATACAGGATTGGGCAGGCGTCACCACGGCAGCGCCGGTCCCATCCCCAACTCGATAGCGGGCAGTCATAATCTGTAGTTGCTGCGCCAGCATCGCCAAAGGCTGAATGCTGGCCCCTGCCTGGCCATAATCCTGGGTTAATGTATCAAGCCTGACGATGACATCAGAAACAGGACGTGTGCCCATCCAGCCCCGTTGGAGATTGCCCATGTACTCTTCCCAGCTGAGTTTGCCAGACACAATCCCATTGGGGTTATGGGCATAGACCTGATGATAATGAATGTTAAATCGTAGCTTTTGCGTGATGGCATCACGCACCACGGTGGCAATGCCGTAGGAGAAATGTCCCGTTACTGTACCCACCACCGGAGGCTTTTCTGCTCGCTCGCCACCAATACCGCCAAAAATATGCAGCACTAAGCCCTGATCGCCCTCCTGCCAATCGGTTTGGCCTAGTTGTACAGTTTCGATGGTGCCTTTGCGATCGCGAGTCCGTCGCCAGTTACCAAAGTTGATATAGTTCAGTCCATCATCAGGGGCCGTAATTGTGGCATCGGGCTCCAACTCAAACAGGGCACGGGGAGCCAGGGCCTGCACCATAAATTGCCCTTGCCCGTTGGGGCTGCCATAAACATACCAACCACGTTCACCCGCAGGTGATTGTTCTAGCTGTTTCAGGCTAAACTGCCGTACCCCATTAACAGCCGGAACCTCTGGCAAATAAATAGCGTCTAACGCCCCATCGAATTCCTGGGAATCTGGATTATAGTGGTGTACCTGAAACTGCCGACAGACTGCGGGGCATGTGGTTTTCACCGCCGCAGTGGATGCTATTTTGACTAAACCATAAAATCGCTCAGCTATTTGAGTTGGCTCTTGAGCAATAGTGAGACCATCTTCCTTTCGCCTGACGCCTGCTAGAGACACCATTACATCATCCTGAGGGCGGGCCCCTGCTAAGGACTGCAATGGTCCCACAGTTTGCCAACCATCAAGCCTTTGGGGATGTACGTTACCCGCTTGCTGGCTTTCATCGGCCTCAGCGCCAAAGCGGAGATCCCGACTGACCAAGTTGACAGAGGCAGCCAGACTGGCATCAGCTTGCCAGGTTAAGGCAACGGTTTGTCCGACCAAGTCCTGATCAGACGATGGCGTGTGAAGTAACTCTATCCAGGCCCAGTCTCCAGGTTTGGCTTCAACTTCGTCTAATTGGGGCAAAACCAAGCGCCCTATCCAGTCAGCCACTGGCTGATAACGCTCGGGGGGGTTAACCACCTCTATGGAACTGGGGAGAGCGTTGATCAGAATGTCATAGTTAGACAGCCGCTGCACGGTCTCTGCTCTAGTACAACCTGAGACACCCAGCAAAAGAATCAGGGCCATGCTGAGCCCTAGGCTCCATGACCCTACCCAAAGATTCGATAGTCCTCGCCAAAACCGTAAATTTACAGGCACATTTGGGCTCCCGTACACTGTTGCCTAGGAGTACATAACTATAGAACGCCTTTCCTTACGATTTCTAGGTTTAGGCTGACCAGAACTAGCCTGCCATGCTCTGTACCGCTCTCTGCGGTGCATCTGCATCGCAAATCTGCATCGCAGTCTGCACCGCTCTAGCATGCTTATAAGGACCCCTAGTACAACAAGCAGGCAGTGGGGAAAATCAGGTATTCGATAAACAATAATTTCCAGATGAATTGGTAATACTCTCTGTGACTCATATAGGCACCGCTAGCATTACCAGACTCTAGCTGCACTTGACGGCTCAGATACCAGAAATAACCCAGTGCCAAGCCATGGGTGACCGCTAAAAATTCAGTATTGATGGCCAAAATCAATGGCGCGGTCAGAATGAGGCTAATGTAACAAACCGTGAGCAGCCACCAGACACTCCGCAATATCTTGGCTATTCTCCAATCGTCGATAACGTAGGATGCGTCTTGCAATTTTTTTAGTAGTGCGATCGCACTACTAAACAGCAACACCACCAGCGTCAACACCCATACCCGACCAGGTACCTGGGGCAGCAATCCCAGCTGGCTTGCCACATGCAAATAGATCCCTAAATTCACCACTGCCCCCCTCACCAACAGGGTGCAAAATGAAGCCAGCAGAGGGAATCGTTTTAATCGCAGCGGTGGCAGTGAATAGGCTGTACCAATCGCTAGACTGAGCCAAACAGTAACCATTAAATAAAGGCTCTGGGATAACACTGCCAGCAAGATAGCACCACTACAGGCAATGCCCACTAGCATCTTGGCCTGGGCAGACGAAAACTCTCCTGTTGCGATGGGCAGATAAGGTTTCTCGACATGATCAGCGGCAACATCTTCAATCTGATTGAGACCAACAATGTAAATATTGGTACACATACAGACCAACCAAGTCAGCCAGAGAGCACTGATCCCCTGCCACACATCAAATGTCCCAGGTGATAGCCCTGCCGGGTGGCGAGTCGCCCAGGCAATGCCAAACAACCCCAATACGCTCAGGCTAGTGCCCACAATCGTATGGGGTCGAGAAAACTTCCAAAACGCCCGCAACCATGGGATAGGGCTTTGCAATAGATTTAGAGATGGAGGACTAAGTGCAGATTTAGTCATCGGCATTATGGGGAACCTCTCAAATCACCATGCCGAGTTTTCCCGAGACCGTCAACAGATTCCGAGCATTGTTGAAATGCTTAATAGATCTGCTAAACATTTGTATCTTCCTAGGCAGAGGGCTCTCATTTTTATTGTTTGCAGGAGCGTTCCATAGAATGCCTCTAAAACATTCCGTTACGTCGACCGCCCTTTCAGTTCATCCACATCCAATAGGCTCACAATCACCCCAGCAATAGGAATTGCCAGAAACACCCCCAGTAACCCCGCTACTCGTACGCCAACAATCAGGGCAAAAAACATGACCACCGGATTAATATTCAGAGAGTCTCGCATCACATGGGGTAACAACATATTCTCTTCGACTTGTTGTAACAAAATACACACCACAATGGATTGCACAGCCATACCCAATCCTTGTGACAACAACAACAATCCTATTAATCCCACCCCCAATGTGGCACCAATGCCAGGTATCAGGTCAAAAAGCCCCGCAATAACGGCTAAAACCAGAGCATAGGGAATCTTCAGCAGCAAAAAAACAACAAATGTAGACACTGCAAAAAAGATGGACAACAGCAGTCGTCCCCAAAAAAATCCAAGAAGATTTTGCTGAATGGTTAAGGTTAATCGCTTCTGTTGATTGGCAGGGATCGCCTTTAAAATCCATCGCCATAGGCGGGGGCCATCTAGCATCATAAAAAAAGTCACCACAGCAATAAGAATTGCATTGATGAAATTTTCCAGCAGTGTCTGCACCAACCCCAAGCCAGATCCCAAGAGGTTAGTTGCCTGCTGCTGTAGCTGTTCTCCCAGGGCTTGCAGATCTACCTGCACATTCCACTGCCGTAGTGCAGTTTCAACAAATTCTATGATCGGCAGCAAAGCATTGAGAAAATCAGTGCCATTGTCTAGCAAATTTTGGCCTTGAGCAATCACAGCTAACGCCAGTGTGGTTGCCATACCACCAACCAATATCAAAGCCACCATAAACACCCCAAAGACTGCCATGCCATGGGGTAAAAATCGGCGACACCATCGCACTGGATAACTGAGCAAAAACGCTAAAATCGTGGAAATCACAAAAATGACCACCACGATTTCAAAATACGTCAATAGCTGCAATACGCCCCAGCCACTCGCTAAAAGCAGGAGAAATCGCACAAGCACCGAATTGTCTAGCTGAGCTAAAACGGTCCGTACTGTCTCCAGCGAGGGCTTTGTCTGCGGGTTAAGTCGAGGAGCCACTATTACTATTGGTGTCCGCTACTTGCAAAATCTCTTGGACTAAAACATAGGGCTGAACAATGAGAGACTGCAATCGATTGGGAGGGCCATCCACACCCCAAGTCTGTAGTTGCTCCCTGGAAGGTTTGGTAATTAGCTGCTCACCAATCCAGCGTTGCACAAACTGTACATTGTCATTGGTCAAGGCCATGCCCACTTCCACTAGATCAAGCTGAGGATCTACAAAGACAACCGTATCACGGGCAATGTGAGGTTTTAGCCAATTCCACTCGGTAGGACCCACCATATTCGCTAGATCTTGTCTTAAGTTTTGGGTCATTTTCTGGCTCCGCTGGACAGTGGTAGGTCAAAAAACTATCACTCTGATTGAAGAATTATTGTAACCTTTGCATCACCGCCCAAGATCGTGCATGGCATGGATGCGATCGCAACAATAGTCGGTCAAAGTCCGTAGCGCCGCCTTATCCTTGGTAGACTCTGGCGGTGCAATGGACGGGCCAATGCGCACAGTCACCGGTAAAGGCTTGGGAAATTTGCCCCCCCGGGGCAAAATGCGATGGGTTCCCCATAGACTGACGGGCACTAACGGCACTTGAGCCTTAGCAGCAATCATTGCCGCCCCCAGTTTTGGCTCCGGGATACGGCCATCACGGGTGCGGGTTCCCTGTAGAAATACACCCACGGCCCACCCTTTTTCCAGCTGTTGCAAGGCCGCCTGAATCGCCCCACGAGCTGACCCACCACGCTTTACTGGATAAGCCCCATAGGCACGAATTGCAGGTGATAAAACCGGCACCTTAAACAACTCTTGCTTCGCCATATACGAAACGGGACGGCGCACGCAGGAGGACACAATCGGTGGATCAAAGTCACTGGCATGGTTAGCCACCACCAGCACCGGGCCTGTTTTGGGCATATTTTCTGCACCATAGATGCGTCCACGAAAATAGCCCCTAAACATTGGATTAACCACCGACCACTTAAACAGGTAGTAAAGCAGCAAGCTGAGTCTAGGTTCCCGCTGTCGTGGGTGATGATTCACTGGCTTCAAAACGCTTCAACCTGCTCTAAAGTGGCGATGTTTTTCAGCCCTAAGCTGCGGCAAGTACGCTTGATCAAGCCGGTAAGGACTTTCCCTGGCCCCACTTCAACAACAGTGTCTATGCCCTGGTCAGGCAGACTCAGAGAGATTTCACGCCACCGTACTGAGCCCGTCATCTGCTGCATCAGACGCTTTTTCAATATATCTCCATCGGTGGTTGGTGTGGGATCCACATTGGAGAGCACGGGAACACTGGCATCTTTGAAGGGCACATCAGCCAGTATCTGATCAAACTCATGGGCAGCAGGGGCCATCAACGGAGAATGAAAGGCTCCCCCCACATTAAGCTTGACGGCCCGCTTCACCTTAATGCCATGCATAATGGCTTCAACTGCCTGGGGACTGCCTGAGATCACCACCTGGCCAGGATTATTATCATTGGCCAATACCACGCCTTCAGTCAGCGCTAGTTTCTCCTCCAGTTCCTGGCGCTGAAACCCCATCAGAGCGGCCATCGCTCCATCATCAGCCTGGGCCATCAATTCTGAGCGCCGCTTAACCAGACAGAGACCGGTAATAAAATCAAACACCCCAGCTGCGTAAAGGGCAGAATACTCTCCCAGACTATGGCCAGCTGTCATGTCAGGGTGATGGCCTTTTTCCCCCAACAGGTCTACTAAAATGCATTCAATCACATAAAGACAGGGTTGGGTATACAGGGTGTTGGCCTGCTGAAATTCCTCACTTTGCGATTGGCCCAATACTGACCAACCCAAAACATCTTCAGCCTCTGCCAATCTGTCTTTGGCCACATCGACCAAATCATCACCCATACCTACAGACTGGGACCCTTGCCCCGGAAATACCCACACGGTCTTTGTCATTGTTATTAGCGTATTCGTCCGTTCTTCAATGTCTCAGTAAATGACGCATTCGAAAAGGGTAGGCAAGCAGCCGATAACGCAGGGTGGGCATCGTCTGCCGCACCTTGCAAATCTTATAGCCCCCATTCCAGCAAGGCTGCACCCCAGGTTAAACCTGCGCCAAAACCAGATATCGCAATTTTGTGGCCAGGCTTGACATTACCGGTGCGCACCCATTCATCTAACGCAATGGGAATCGAGGCAGCAGATGTATTGCCGTGCTTGGCCATATTGCTAACCACCCGATCGTTCGGCAGCTTTAGTCGTTTCGCAACGGCATCTAAAATACGCTGGTTGGCCTGGTGTAAGATCAGCCAGTCAATGTCGTCAGCCGCTAGACCTGCATGGAATAGGGTCTTTTCTAAAACCTCTGGCACTCGACTAACGGCAAAACGGTAGACCTCACGGCCATTCATTGTAATGGTCTTAAATGTCCCCTGTTGGCTGGTAACACCATCCATTAGAGCGTTCGATTCAGGCTGATAGGCGAGGCGCAAACAACCGTTCATCGAGCCATCGCTGTGCATTTCAAAGCCCAGTAAACGGTCGCGATCGCACGCCTGCATCACAACGGCTCCGGCTCCATCGCCAAACAGTACACAGGTAGTCCGATCTTGCCAGTCGACCCAACGGCTCAACAAGTCAGCACCAATAACCACAACATTTTGGTAAGTACCGGTGCGAATAAACTGAGCGGCGGTGACGATACCAAACACAAACCCTGAACAAGCTGCCGTCAGGTCAAAGGCAACGGCACGATTTGCTCCAATGGCCGCCTGTACCTGACAGGCAGTACCAAACAAATCGTCAGGGGTGGAGGTGGCCAGGATGATTAAATCAATGTCGTCAGGGGCGAGATTAGCGGCTGAGATCGCAGCTTGAGCAGCTTGAGCAGCCAACTCAGTCAGCGACTCGTTCATGCTAGCCAGATGACGCTGGCGAATGCCTGTGCGGGTAGAAATCCACTCGTCAGAGGTTTCAACCATTTGACTGAGCATATCGTTACTCAGCACTGTCTCAACCTGAGCACTACCGCTGCCAATAAAGGCCACACCGGCCTCACCTTTTATCATTAGTTTCTAGTCTCCGTTGGTCACTGATGCAGCAACCTTTTGGTACTGCCCCTGGATATGCCCAATCACACCGTTATCGACAGCCTCTTTAGACAGACGAATAGCATTAAATATGGAAGGTGCGTTAGAGCTACCATGACTAATTACAGCCACACCGTTAACCCCTAACAACAAAGCACCACCATGCTCAGCGTGATCAAGACGTTGTTTAATACGCTTGAGATTGCCTTTGAGAATCAGCACTCCCAGCTTTCCTAAAATACCGCGTGGTAGTTCCTCTCGGAGAATATTGACAGCAACCTCACCAACGGCCTCAGCAAATTTCAGTAATACATTGCCAACAAAACCATCGCAGACAATCACATCAAAATTGCCTGAAAGGACGTCTCGCCCTTCGGCATTGCCCACAAAATTGATAGTCGTTGAATCGAGCAGGGCCTGATGCACTTGCACAGCAACATCGTTACCCTTACTGGGCTCTTCACCAATATTGAGCAAACCAACCCGAGGATTTTTCGCCCCAAAGGCATACTCGGAGTAAACACTACCCATAAGAGCAAATTGCTCTAAAAATTTGGGTCGACAGTCAACATTGGCACCCACATCCAAAATTAAAACCGGCTTGCCAGCCACCACCGTGGGAAAGACTGCACCAATAGCAGGTCTGTCAATCCCCTTAATCCGACCTAGACGCAAAAGGGCAGCTGCCATAGCTGCCCCAGAATGACCTGCTGACACAACAGCATCAGCACGACCTTTCTTCACCATATCCATGGCGACATTGATCGATGCATTACGCTTTTTGCGTAGAGCGCTAAGTGGCTCCTCATGCATCTCAATCGTGCCCTCAGATGGCACAATCTCAATCCGACTTAAGCTGTCGGGGTTAGCCACAGAAGCCCTAATTTGGTCAGGATTACCGACAAGCAAGATTTCAACATCTAGCTCTTCCCTTGCCCTAATAGCTCCAGCAACGATTTCGGCAGGTGCATAATCGCCCCCCATTGCATCAACTGCGATCCGCGCTTGAGTTAAGCCCATCGAATTGAATCTATAGAAACTTTAAGAAATTCTATCAGACTGAAACCGAGTGAAAATCCACAACTACAGTTTTCTGACAAAAGCTCAACCCCAAGCTTCCAAATATTCGGGCATTAACCCCATATACAGATACATCCCCAGAGACACAAATCATTTCAGCCAATTAGCTGATCTGATGGAGACTACTCTTCGCCAGGCTCAACAATTCGCTGGAAAAGGTACCCCGTTCCCCGTGCTGTCAAAATCAACTCAGGATTGCTGGGGTCATCTTCCAACTTCGCCCGCAATCTGGAGATATGGACATCCACCACACGGGTATCCACATGACGCTCAGGCGTATAGCCCCAAACTTCTTGCAAAATCTCAGAGCGAGAAAAGGGCTCACCAGAACGACTAACTAAGAGCTCCAGCAAACTAAATTCCATACCCGTTAGCCGGATACGCTCATCACCTTTGTATACCTGACGCTTATTGGTATCAATTCGAATATTGTTGATGGTGATCACACCAGAACTGGGGATACCAGAGGTGCCAGTTTTCTCAACCCGGCGCAATACAGAACGGATTCTAGCCTCCAACTCTTTGGGGGAGAAAGGTTTCACCACATAGTCATCAGCACCCAATTCTAAGCCAGTAATACGATCCGCCACATCCCCCAGCGCCGTCAACATAATGATTGGGATATCAGATTCCTTGCGTAACTCTTGACAAACGCCATAGCCATCGAGCTTGGGCATCATCACATCAAGAACAACTAGATCAGGAATTTCATGCCGGAAAGTGTCTAACGCTTCTTCGCCATCCGCCGCAGTTACGACATCGTAGCCAATCATCGAAAGGCGGGTTTCCAGGATACGACGAATACTGGCTTCGTCATCGACAACCAAGATTTTCTCTTTTACGCTTTCCAAAGTTTCTTGAACTCCTACATAACGGCGACGGCAGAAGACTTCGACCGTTGAAGGGCAGAGCATATGGCTCAAACCCTTGAAAAACCGACAAATTCATCAACTGTTAGGTGTCTCAAAAAAGATCGAAACCCCATCAGTAATTGAAGGACTCCTGATTAAAGCTTTAATTAGAGCTTATTTAAGATACCTAACATTGTATTGCGTTTTTCAAGCCATCACCTTTTGTTGCTGAGGTTTTCAACGTTTCTTAAGGTTGTTCTCCAACAGTCAAAATTTGTAGAGTATATTATCGGTGATTTTTTCGTTAACAAGTTTTGCACAGATTTACTTAAAGTTGTTCGTCCGTCTCTAAGCATCTATCCCCTGGGTCCATTGGGTTTTTAGCCCCTGCCAATGTTTACCATATATCTATAGTTCATTTGTTTCAATAACAGGCATGGCTAAAACTCGCTCGATTTACGTATGCAATGAATGCGGCGCAGAATCGCGGCAGTATTTTGGCAAATGTGCCGTGTGTGGCAGCTGGAATTCCCTGGTGGAACAGGTAGTAGAGCCTGCATCTAGCAAAAGCCGCCCAGGGCATCGCAGTACCACCAGCAAACGAGGAGAGACTAAACCTCGTCTCTCTAAAACGTTTAACCAAATTGCCGATCACCCTCAAACGCGTATTACCTCTGGCTATGGCGAGCTTGACCGGGTGTTAGGGGGGGGCATTGTGCCGGGTTCTTTGGTACTGGTGGGTGGCGACCCTGGCATCGGTAAATCTACACTGTTATTGCAAACTGCCAATCAATTGTCAGCGCGGACGGCGGTCTTATATGTATGTGCTGAGGAATCGGGGCAGCAGGTGAAGTTGAGATCGCAACGCCTCGGCATCGCGGCTAATCAGGGAAAAACATCGGATAAAGTGGGCAGTGTCCAGCCGACAACTCAAAATTCCCCAGAATCGCTATATCTCCTGCCAGAAACTGATTTGGACACCATCCTTTCAGAACTGGAATCCCTACGGCCTCGGGTTGCCGTCATCGATAGTATTCAGGCATTGTTCTACAACCAACTCACCTCTGCACCGGGGTCAGTATCCCAGGTACGGGAATGTACTTCGGCGCTGATGCAGCTGGCCAAACGAGAAAATATCACGCTGTTTATCGTCGGTCATGTCACCAAAGAAGGGGCAATTGCTGGCCCTAAGGTGCTAGAGCACCTGGTAGACACAGTGTTGTACTTTGAAGGCGATCGGTTTGCAAGCCATCGACTGCTGCGGTCGGTCAAAAACCGCTTTGGGGCTACCCATGAGCTGGGGGTCTTTGAAATGGTCTCCCAGGGGTTAGAGGAAGTTCCCAACCCATCTGCTCTATTTATGGGAAATCGAGATGAACAGGTGCCAGGAATTTCCACAATTGTGGCCTGTGAGGGTTCACGGCCTCTAGTGGTGGAGCTTCAGTCCCTGGTAAGTCCCACCAGCTATAGCTCACCCCGGCGTTCGACCACCGGGATTGAATACAATCGCTTGCTACAGATTCTAGCCGTGCTAGAGAAACGGGTGGGGATTCCACTGTCTAAGCTGGATGCCTATGTGGCTTCGTCAGGTGGGTTGAGTGTCGGAGAACCGGCGGCAGATTTGGGAATTGCCATTGCCGTTGCTGCTAGTTTTCGCGATCGCATCGTCGATCCGGAGTTAGTCCTCATTGGAGAAGTGGGTCTTGGCGGTCAAGTACGCCCCGTTGCCCAAATGGAATTACGCCTCAAAGAAGCCGCCAAACTAGGATTTAAACGGGCATTAGTCCCTAAAGGCCAGAAAATACCAGGGTTGAACATGGAGATCACTGAAGTGGGCAGAGTAGTAGATGCGATCGCCACTGCCCTCGCATTTCAAGTTGATACAGACGAGTGAGCCATTGATCTCTGCCCCATGGATTTATTTTCAGATTTTCTTCAGCGGCTTAGCCAACTGTTCAACACCAAGCTAGTGGTGTTAGGCAACACCACCATCACACCCAAGCTAATCGTCAGCCTCTGCATTTGGCTAACCGTGATTTTCTTCACCATTGGGTTAGTCAAACGTGTCCTCAAACGGCATCTATTAGCAGGCATTGACGCCAATAACCGCGAGGCAATCGCCACCTTAGTGAGCTATGCAGTCGGTGTCATCGCCATTTTCATCGCCATTCAATACACGGGCATCAACTTAAGCTCCCTGGGCATTATTCTGGGCGGCTTAGGCGTTGGTATTGGGTTTGGTCTACAGCACATTGCGGATGACTTTATCAGCGGTCTGATCATGCTGTTTGAGCGCACCCTAAAGGTCAATGATCTCATTGAACTCGATGACCACCGCTTTCAAGGTTTAGTGGGTCGCATTATTGAAGTCAATCTTCGATCCACCATTATTCGCACCCTCGATGATGGCGATGTCGTCATTCCCAATAACCAGCTGATCAAAAATCGAGTTCTAAATTGGAGCTACAACACCTCCATTGCCCGTCTCAAAATTCCAGTAGGGGTGTCCTACGACAGCGACCCTATCTTGGTGACTGAACTGTTGCTAAAATCCGCCCACATGGAGCCGGCAGTGTGCAGTAAACCGATGCCCAAAGCCATGTTTCTATCCTTTGGCGAAGATGCCCTCGAATTTGAGTTATGGGTTTGGGTGGATGTGAATAAGCGATTCAACGTGCAAAGCTCGCTCCATTTCACCATTGAATATAATTTACGCCAGCACAATGTTGAAATTGCCTTCCCCCAGCGAGATGTATGGATTCGAAACTTAGCCCCCCAAAACAATGGGGATAGCAAGCCGCCCTTCTTTAATCGACAAATTGCCCTAGAGCATCGCCCTGTTGTCTCACCCACCCCCATCACCCTAAAAGACATGCTGCGCCAGGTGAGCTACTTTGCTAACTTTAACGACCTAGAAATTCGACAACTCATTGAGATTGGCCATCGTCAGCGCAGCCATGCCGGTACCACTCTGTTTCATGAAGGAGATTCTGGCAATTCGTTTTACATTTTGCTGGAGGGCAAAGTCGACATCTTAGCTGAAAAACTCAACCGTCATCTCGCCACCCTTGGACCAGGACAATTTTTTGGTGAAGTTGCATTGCTGTTGGGGGTACCCCGCACCGCCATGGCACGAGTTTCTGAAGACGCCCTGCTATTCGTTATTAATCAGCCTAGTTTCTCTGATTTACTGCGGCGATATCCCGACCTCTCAAACCAAGTGGTGCAAGCCATGGCACACCATCGAGACGAACTTGCAAAACGCCAACGGGAAATGCGATCGCTCAACTTAGTTGACTCCAGCGAGGACGATGCTAATCCCGTAATCTGGGCTAGAAAGCGTTTGAAACGAATGTTTGATTTGTAGTCAATCTCCCATCAGCGACTTAATTTAATTTTTGCTGTCACATACCAGGGCCACTGATAATGTTCAGCAATTAGCCACAGCACAATAGTGGCATGAGCCAACAGGGTAATTACCGTCCAAACAATAGAAAACTGATTCAGCCCAGCACCATCAATCGGTGGAAACATATAGTTCGACACCATTATCAGCAAGGCGGGCAAACAAGCAATAGCCAGGGCAAAACTCCAGACAACAGCTGTCACATGGCCATCAGAGTGACGGTTATGACGCCATCGATCCCCCGTCCAAAACCAAACCATAGGCTGAACGTTGTCCACCATTTGAACAGACTGAGCTTCTAAGTTAGCCGAGAAAATATGTCGACAAAAGTTACAGGCAAATGCTTCTGTCAATGTCAGCTCTGACAATTCACCATGACCACAAACCGGGCATTTGTAGGTGTCATGATAGTTTAGTGTACGCAGCGAGTTGTCAGACGGTGGGTTGAAAGTTGACAAAGGATAGCGCTGGTAGCTCATGAAATGCATACGAATGGATCAACATTTCCCTAACGTATGCGTTTTCGACGAGGTCCGAATCGAATGCGCTGCTTTTCTTAACACAGCACCCATCGTCTAAGCAATATGCCTTAACACGATGGCCCTAATGAACAGCTATTGACCCAAGCATTAGCCCTGAGCACCGCCCCAAATCAACGATGGGCATATCGCTAAAATTACTGGCAGCCCATAGCTTTGAGCTGTAATAGCAAAGCATCTGCCTCGGCTTGTAAGTGCAAGATTTCAACCTGAATGTCCGGCTGATACGGGTAAGATTTTAATTCAGCGAGGTAGATTTTTTTATCGTCAGACGCTGGCTGAGTCTCGCGGGTAGAAGCGCTTTTACTCGGCACAGACTCAGAAATCGCCTTGGTTTTAGAAACAGTTTTCATAATTATGTCGCTAGTAAGAACTACTCAGCGAAGTAGCATCGGAATTTTAACCCAAAAGTTCCCACCATAACTTAATCAAAAGATACCAATATTTAATCTATCCCTTGATATTTCCTATGCATAACGCATTGGCTAGACCTTAAGTCACCCAGTAAAAGCCTGAGTATCCTTTTACACAAAGGGTTATGGGCTTTGGGGACTATGAAGCTAAAAATTCCACACCAAGAAATATTATGGTCATCCAGGTTTTAGTGTGGGTTGACCACAGCTGCACATTGCCCCCAAGAACATCCACCGTATCGCTAATGGGCTTTCTAGGGCGGCTCCAGACACGGCTGTGGCTGCGCTAGCAGGCCCGTTATGCAGGACCGATATTAGCACCCGAGGTAAAGGGATAAATCTGAGCTAGGCCAAATACGCCTGCACATGCCAGAGGGATCATTAAACCGATGGTTGTCGAGGATGACAGGACCAGAATTCAGCAAGCATCCCACAAAGACAACACTGAACTACGGTATGGCTAAATTCTTTTGAGGTTGACTCTGTAGGGACATAGAGTCAATCTTCTGTTTTAAACAGATGAACGACAGGTTAATACGTTTTGAACTACTCTGTAGAATCTAACGATTCATCGCTCTGGGACGTTTGATCTTTAGCTAACAAATCAATGGTATCTCCAAGGGCTGTGGTCAAGCTTTGGCGAGTTTCTTCGTGGGCTACCTGCTCAGCTTTAAGGGTACTGGACAGCTGAGCACATCGGGTCAGAGCCTGAGTTAACTGCGATCTCAACTCATCTACCGACTCCAGATGTTCAACCTGGGCCAAAGCCTTTTGCAAATCACGAGAGACTTCACCGTCAGCAGGTGACTGTTTTAAATTTTCTAATTCATTGGCCAATACCCGAATCCGTGTTTGACTTCTCTCAGCATCGTTACGACGCTGCTCGGATTCTGACTCATACAACCTTCGCCAGTTAGCTGCACTAGCATAGGCCTGATCACGCTCTTGATTTAGAACATTCAATTGCTGCTGTAATGTCTGAATCTCCGCTAGCCACTGAGATACTTCGTTGACCATGGGCTCTGTCCGAGACAATTGGTTTACAGGATATAGCCTTTTTCTAAAAAATGTACAGGGTTCCTTAAATCTTGAATATAGAGGCAGGATCGTGCCATGGAACGCCCCTGCCAAGCAAAAAAAAGGCAGTGCTGCGCACTGCCAGTACATATGGGGTTAAATCTAAGAGCAACTCAATTGGATGACTGCTTATCCTAACGCAGCAGCACCCCCAACCACCTCAAGGATCTCTTGGGTAATGGCCGCCTGACGAGCTTTGTTATAGTCCAGAGTTAACGTCTTAACTAACTCACTAGCATTGTCACTGGCGTTGTTCATTGCAGTCATTCGAGCCGCAAGCTCACTCGCTGCGGACTCTTGCAGAGCTCGCAAGATCTGGTTATTCAGATACAGCGGTAACAGTGCATCCAAGATTTGAACCGGATCCTGTTCAAAGATCATATCTTGGGGTAACTGCACTTGCTGGGTCTCAACCGGTTCACGCTCTACCTTAAACTGTCCACCGCGAGTCGTTAGGCGAAAGATCTCATCTTCCTTATCCAGACCTTCGGGGTCCAGAGGCAATAACGTCTGAGTGACAGGACGAGAACTAACCAAGGATACAAACCTTGTATAAATCAACTCTACTCGGTCTACCTCTTCAGATAAGAACAGCGACAAAGCCTTATCGGCAATACTAGAGGCCTCTTCCGCTGTCGGAATCTGCTCCAGGCCATCGAAAGTTGAATCAATGGGGTAATCACGATTCTGAAAATACTGAATCGCCTTACGACCAATCAACACCATCTGATAACCAATACCTGCAGCCTTGAGTTCCTTGGCACGGGTCTCAGCACGACGAATAATATTGGCATTGTAGCCACCGCAAAGACCACGATCGGCAGACACAACAACCAAAGCAACATTGCGAACGTCTCTAATTTGCAACAGGGGCAAGTTAGCATCTTCAAACTTTAATCGAGTCTGAAGGCCGTAAAACACCTGAGCTAAGCGATCGGCAAAAGGGCGGGTTGCTTCAACCTGTTCCTGGGCACGACGCACCTTCGCGGCGGCCACCAGGCGCATCGCTTCGGTAATTTTACGAGTGTTTTTGACCGATTTAATCCGGTCACGAATCAGTTTGAGATTAGGCATATACGTTGTTCTCAGCCTAATGTCCCTGGTTGACTGAATCAGTCAACCAGGGACAGGCCAACCTCCTCCTATGCTGCCATGAAGGATTGCTTGCACTCAGCAATCGCTTCACTTGCCAATTCCTTAACCTTGTCAGTTAGTTTCTTACCTTCGTTGATTTCCTTAACCAACTCAGGCTTGCTGGTATTGATGTAGTTGCATAGCTCAGCAACTAAAGGAGCAACCTTCTCCACCGGTACATCATCAAACAGACCATTAATGCCGCCATAGACGACGGTTACCTGCTCGTGCAAGGACCGAGGAGCGTATTGAGACTGTTTTAGAAGTTCTCTTAGACGTACACCACGGGCTAGCTGAGCTTGGGTAGCTGCATCTAAGTCAGACGCAAACTGGGCAAAGGCCTGTAGCTCGTCAAACTGAGCTAGCTCAAGCTTGAGCTTACCGGCGACTTTCTTCATTACCTTGGTCTGGGCCGCACCCCCGACTCGGGAGACTGAAATACCTGCATTAATGGCAGGACGTAGACCCGAGTTAAACAGGTCAGATGACAAGAAAATCTGACCGTCGGTAATGGAAATGACGTTGGTGGGAATGTAGGCGGAAACGTCACCTGCCTGGGTTTCGATAATGGGCAGGGCTGTCATGCTACCTTCACCTAGCTCAGGGCTGAGCTTAGCTGCACGCTCTAGCAAACGAGAGTGGATGAAGAATACGTCTCCAGGATAGGCTTCACGACCGGGTGGACGACGTAGTAGCAAGGACATTTGACGATAGGCCTGGGCTTGCTTAGTCAGGTCATCGTAGATAATCAATGTCGCTTTACCCTGGTACATAAAGTACTCAGCTAGGGCTGCACCAGTGTAGGGAGCTAAGAACTGCAGAGGGGCAGGGTCGTTAGCATTGGCGGAAACAACAATGGTGTAATCCATAGCGCCACGCTCTTCGAGCACGCCAACTACCTGGGCGACAGAAGCTGCCTTCTGGCCAATGGCAACGTAGATACAAATAACGTCTTGGTCCGCCTGGTTAAGGATGGTGTCGATTGCGATCGCAGTCTTACCAGTCTGACGGTCACCAATAATAAGCTCACGCTGACCACGCCCCACAGGAATCATGGCGTCAATTGCGGTAATACCGGTTTGCATAGGCTCATAAACCGACTTCCGCGCAATGATGCCAGGTGCAGGTGCCTCTAGCAGACGGCTATCCGTGGTAGCGATATCACCCTTACCATCAATAGGACGGGCCAGGGCATCCACTACGCGACCTAGCATCGCATCGCCCACTGGGACCTCAGCAATCTTGCCAGTTGACTTAACAGTGCTGCCTTCACTTAGGTTGCGACCGTCACCCATCAAAACCGCACCAACGTTGTCCTCTTCAAGGTTAAGGGCAATACCGACAGTGCCATCCTCAAACTCAAGCAGCTCACTCGCCATTGCTTGGTCCAGGCCGTAAATTCGGGCAATACCGTCACCTACCTGCAGCACAGTACCGACATTGGATACCTTGACATCCTGGTCATACTGCTCAATCTGCTGCTTAATAATGCTACTGATTTCGTCAGGTCTGATGCTTACCATTGGAGTTGCTCTACTAACTCAGATATCAACAAAAAATCATCTAAACAATGTTCGATATAAGATTGGTGCTAAAAACAAGCATTCTCAACCAAATCGAACTCTAACACTTGATAAACGCTCAAGTGCCAAACACCCTAGCGAGAAGAAGCGCTACTCAACTGAATGCTGATACGCCGCAGCTGACCCCGCAAACTGGCATCTATCACCTGGGAACCAACCTTGATAATCACCCCCCCTAACAGCTCTGGATCCAGAGCTGTCTTAAGCTCGACAGAACGAGCACCGGTCATAGCAATCACCTTCTGGCGAATCGAATCTTTCTGGGAATCAGAGAGCTCAATAGCAGAGGTAGCTTCAGCTAGAACAGTCTGATTAATTTCCCGCACTAATTCTTGATATCGCTCACAAATACGTCCTAAAAATGCGATGCGTCCCCGATCAACCAGCAACATAATAAAGTTCAGCATCGTCGGATGCAGTTGCTCTGATGCCACTTGGCGCAAAACATTCTTTTTAATATCAGGATTGATAATCGGATTCTCAAGTAGCTGGCTTAGTTCAGAAGATGCCGACAACAACTCAGTCAACGCATAAGAGTCCTGACTAAAGCGATCAACCAAATCACCGTCTTGTGCAACAGACAACAATGCCTGAGCGTAAGGAGCAACCAAGCCCTCAATCACTACACTATCTTTCACAAGCTACCCCCCAAAAGACCAATACTCTGATCAATTAGCCTTTGCTGAAGCCCGTCATCCACCTGGGAGCGTAATTGCGACTCCACCTTCTCAACAGCAAGGGCCGAGATGCGCTGACGCAACTCAAGCACCACACGATCCCTTTGGGAAGAAAGGTCTCGAGCAGCCTCATCCTTCATTCGCTGAACATCCTTGGACGCCTGAGCTAGGATATTATCTTTGGCTACCTTAGCGGCGGCCTCACCATCAGATTTAATCTGAACAGCCGTTGCCTGAGCCTCGGCCAAATTTTTCTGCTGCTCACCCAGCGCCTTAGAAGCTTCCTTCAACCGTTTTTCAGCATCTTGAATGGCCGCCTCAATGCTGGAGCGACGCTCAGCCATGATGGAGCCTAAAAAGCTTCGTCCGAAGTAAACAATTAGGGCAATCAGAATAGAAAGATTAACAAGGTTGGTTTCTAAAATATCGAAATTTAAACCAAACCCACTCTCTTCTGTCGCCAGTAGCCAAAAATTTTCAACCATAGCTATCACTGCGCGCCAATAATCCCTTTATAAATGCAGCTTCTCAAACTCAAGCGAGTCAGAAGGACAAAATAATTTAGCCTAAGCAGCCGAAGCACCCAAAAGCTTGCCTAAAATCTGTTGACTCAGAGAATCAACTTGCCCCTCAAGAGCCTGCAAAGCCTCCTGTTTCTGCTGATCCAACTCCCTCTGAACCTGCTCACGCTGCTGCTGCGCATCTGCCTGAGCCTGAGCGATCTGTTTATCAACAGTCTCTTTTGCTTCTGCCTGGGCCTGAGCAATTAACTGCTGAGCCTGTCTCCTACTGTCGGCCAACTCCTGATCGTATTGCTTAGCAAGCTTTTCAGCTGCCTCTAAATACTCTGCAGCAGAGGACTTACTAGTTCGAATATAGCCATCACGATCATCAAGCGTCTTTGAAATCGGCTTGAAAAAAACTGCGTTCAGAAGAAACGTGAGTAACACAAATTGCAAAGCCATCAAAGGCAGCGTTGCGTCAAAATCAAACATTTTTCGATTTCCCTAAACCTGAGAACCCATCAACATTCAAAAAAGTTGAAGAAACAAATAGTTATTGGCCCAACTCAGGTGTAATCCAACACAATGTAGTTACTAGGGCGTTACCTGCAAAGGGTTCAATCCCTATGCGGACCATGAACACAGATAACGCCCCTAAAGCCAACCTTCTTTAAGCAAGGGGGTTTGCAAACAGAAGTACCAGAGAAATAACCAGACCGTAGATGGTAAGAGACTCCATAAATGCAAGAGTCAGCAGCAAAGTACCGCGAATTTTACCTTCTGCTTCGGGCTGACGAGCAATACCTTCGACAGCTTTACCAGAAGCATTACCCTGACCAATACCAGGGCCAATTGCGGCTAGGCCAACTGCTAGAGAAGCGGCGATAACTGAAGCAGAAGCAACTAACGGATCCATAATGTATTTCCTTTTCGGTATATACGAAACAAACAAGACTGAGAGTCAGTAAAAGCAAGTAAACAAAGCCACTTGCAGGTTAGAAGCGCTCTAGCAATAGGGGCTAAGCATGCTCCTCGTGACCTTCGTCACCATGCCCTTCCAAAGCCTCGTGAATATAGGCTGCCGCTAAAGTAGCAAACACCAATGCCTGGATGGCACTAGTAAACAGCCCCAACATCATAACGGGCAGGGGGACAAACAAAGGGACCAATAGCACCAGAACGGCAACTACAAGTTCATCTGCCAAGATATTTCCAAAGAGACGGAAGCTCAGTGAAAGTGGCTTGGTGAAGTCTTCAAGAATTGCGATCGGTAGCAAAATTGGAGTTGGCTCAATGTATTTCGCGAAATATCCTAAACCTCGCTTTTTAAATCCTGCATAAAAATATGCTAAGGACGTCAGTAAAGCCAGAGCAACCGTTGTATTGATATCACCGGTTGGAGCAGCAAGCTCTCCTTCAGGAATTTCAATTACATGCCAAGGGAGAAGTGCCCCCGACCAATTAGACACAAAGATAAACAGAAACAATGTGCCTACAAACGGCAGCCAAGGACGATATTCCTTTTCGCCGAGCTGATTCTTCGCAATGTCTCTGACAAACTCAAAGACATACTCCATCAGGTTCTGCATACCCTGAGGCACCCTTTGCATATTTCGGGTAGCCAGAACAGAAGCTATAAGAAGCAGTCCAATCACAAACCAAGAGGTCAAAAAGACCTGGCCATGGAGTTTAAGTCCTCCCAGATGCCAATAGAAGTGATGACCTACCTCTAGCTCCGCTAACGGCAACACATCAAAGTGCAGCAAACTTAGCATCTTAATTCAGGTTAGGTTGACCAAAAAGACAGTAGGCCAAATGATTAGCGGCTAATTCAGCCAGGGCAAAATCACAGACTGTTTAGGTCGTTGACAATGACTTGAGCATGTATGCGATGAGGGCAGCTTTGTAGGTTAGGAAACCTAAAAAAATTGGGACGATTTGCAATTGATCCACCTGGGATGCAACTACTATTAACCCAATAAAAAGAGCAAGCTGATTCTTGCCCACTTTAGATTTTTCTCTACCAAGTTTCTCAACGCTTTTAGCCAGTAACTTCAAGTAAACCACGCCCGAACATGCCCCAATTAAGTAATTTAGGGCTGTGTTGAGGGAGTAGGCCATCCAAACCGAAATGAAGGTTACCAACATCAGCAAGAGTGTCCACAAAAACAACTCGTTTTGAAGTTGGTAGTACTCTTCCATAGAAGAGTGAGGCTCTGGAGAAACTTCTCCAGTCACCAAGGCTTCGGAATTAACATCCGTTGCACCATCATTTTCATCCATAGATGAGTCTCTAAGAGGTTCGTCTGGCAAATTCACAGAAATCACTCAAACTAGCCTAGGCAAACTTGCAATAGGGGCCGAAGCCCTTCCTGCAAGCCGAGGTCAATCATATCATTTAAAGCTAACAATACTTAATACGAATCCCCTGGCGTACCACAGGTAAGCATTTTTTTACCACTCATATATAAAAATAATATTTAGCAAAAGCGATACTTGACTCAACTAGTTGAGTCAAGTATCGGCGTTCCTATCCTGATGCTATTCGGATGGTTCTAGCAGAATCAGTTGTCGTGATTGTAATGAGCGCACTTCCGACAGCTCTAAGGGGGATTTTGCCAACACATCGGCTACGGTTTCTTTTTTGCCCGCACTTGCTTCACAAGCCTGCAAAAATTCATATTCGCTATCACTGACTTGAATCAGCTGATAATCGGCATTAAAAAATGACCGGCTGGGCCAACCAGACAGACAGGGGGTCAGCGTTGGATAAGCAGCTAGCAGGCGCTGATCATCGGACCAGTCCATACAAAGGAGGGGGGGACGAGCCAGGAAAAATTCATAGTGGGTAAGTTCAGGATCAAGCAGCTCAATCAATCGATATTGGGCTCGCCGATCTAACTTTTGAGCACGTTCCATCACGTCAGGAGCTTTAGCAATCAGACGTTCTAGGCTCCAATATTGAGGGTTAGAGAATCCCACAAACTCTAATCCAGAAGCATCGATCAATTCAAATAGAGTATCGATGGTATAGTCCACCTCCTGGGGATGGACATACATATCAGCAAAGCATTCGTCCTGATGATTTTCTAAGGCCCAGCGCTCTTTGTCACGTTTGACGATGCGGTTGTTTTCAGGCAACGCCTCAAAGAGTTGACGGCCAACAGATACGCCATCACGATAATCGCCACGGTTTTCGCCCTGAAGCATGGCGATCGCTTCTTGCATCAAGGAGATTTCCCATCGCCCTAACGCTGCATAGACAAAAATATGCAGTAAACCGCCTGGCGCAACCTTAGCAGCTAACGACTGAATGCCCTTAATCGGATCGGGCATGTGGTGGAGCACACCTACACAGTTGATCAGATCAAATTGTCCTGCAATCTGGTCAACATCATAGATGCTGAGATTTTGAAACGTTACTCGATCAGCCCCTGAACGCTGGCAACGCTCACGAGCCACTTTCAACGTGCCGGCACTCAGATCAATTCCGGTAACCTGAGCCTGAGGGTTTAGGTGAACCAAATATTCAGTACCTACACCAGAACCACAGCCTGCATCTAGAATCCTGACCTGCTCAGTTTCAGGTAATCGGCCGGTGCAAAAGTTGTAAGCCGTGGGCCAATACCATCGCCAGTTATAACCAGGAGGGGGTTCATCAATCAGGGGTTCGGGTGGAAATGGGTATGTGTCATACAGCTTGGCAACCGCTGCACTAACAGCAGCTTCGTTTTCGGAAGTCATGGGAGACATAGTTTAGGATTCTCAGTTTCGAGTTTTGAATGCGTCAAACTCCATAGCTCTACCCAGCCATGTTTCCTCACCGCAAATACCTAGAGTTCAAACCTAGGCACGCAAAACTCAAAACTCTAACCCTTTAAGGGTGCCACTTTTCGAGAAATGCTTCGTAAATTCAAGTAACAAAACTTATCTTTCTTCTCATCCACTGACACGCCTTCTTTTATGATGACTCAGTGGGCTAATAACAAGATGTTACACAGTCTTTAGACAGGCATCTTAGTGTCCGCAATCGATTTAATCTGGAACTGTCACAAGAGCCTATCGGCCCATCGCGCTGCCTGATGGTATTAACCAATGCTCTGGATCATTTTTAAGATCTGGAGTTGCTCGGCGCTGAGGGAGGGGTCTGATGCAATCACCTATTGCAATCAAATTTTAGAAGGGAGCCTTTGAAAAGGAATGACTGTAACTGCTAGTGGTGGAAGCTCCTTAGTGCGGCCACAACTTTATCAAACCTTGCCGGTTACCGCGATTACTCAGGCCGAGCAGCAAGACCGCTACATGGAGCGGGGTGAGTTATCTGAACTATCTGACTTCTTTAAGTCGGGTCGGAAGCGTATTGCGATCGCACAGATTATTACTCAATATTCCGAGCTGATCGTTTCTCAAGCCGCCAACCGTATCTTTACTGGGGGCTCCCCCCTGTCTTACCTGGAGAGAGTTGCACCTGAGCCGGTCGACATGGCTATGGCAGCTCAAGGCGATTCAGGTACAGAAACCTACATTGAAAAGGGGGACAGTGGTGGTCTGTTTTCTGGATTAAGGGGCTTGGTTAGTAGTGCTGGCGACCTTGGTCCAATTCCCCCTGGATTTCGCCCCATCAACGTAGGTCGCTACGGTCCCAGCAACATGCAAAAGTCCCTACGAGACATGAGCTGGTTCCTGCGCTACCTGACCTATGCCATCGTTGCTGGCGACCCTAACATCATTGCGGTTAACGTTCGTGGATTGCGGGAAATCATCGAAGACGCCTGTTCTTCCGCAGCTACCTTGGTCGCTCTCCAAACTATGCGCGCGGCAAGCATCGGCTACTTCAGAGGGGACACCGAAGCCCAAGAGCTGATTCGGTCCTATTTCAATCTGTTGATTGATGAATTTAAGGCTCCCGCCCCCTCCAATAAGCTACGTCAGCGTCCATCCAAGGATCTGCAAGGTCTGCAACTACCCCAAATCTATTTCAATGCGGCTGAGCGTCGCCCCAAGTTCGTAATGAAGCCGGGCCTCTCAACTGCTGAAAAAAATACAGTGGTGAAAGCGGCCTATCGTCAGGTCTTTGAGCGCGATATTAAGCGAGCCTATTCCTTAGACATTTCTAATCTGGAATCTCAGGTTAAAAATGGCGAAATCGCGATGAAAGAGTTTATTCGTCGCCTAGCGAAGTCGCCTTTATACCGCAAGAACTTCTTTGAGCCTTACATCAACAGTCGTGCTCTAGAATTAGCATTTCGTCACATTTTGGGCCGTGGTCCCGGCTCCCGTGAAGAAGTTCAGAAATATTTCTCCATCGTTTCTGAAGGCGGTCTCCCCAAACTCGTAGATGCTCTGATCGACTCTGATGAGTACGGCGACTACTTTGGGGAAGAGACGGTACCGTATCTCCGGGGTTTGGGCCAGGAAGCGCAGGAATGTCGCAACTGGGGACCTCAGCAAAACTTGCTGAACTACAGTGCACCTTTCCGCAAAAACCCTGAGTTTTTGACGACGTTTGCCTCCTATGATCAGCCCTTACCCGATCAGCACCCTTATGGCTCTGGTAACGACCCGCTAGAAATTCAGTTTGGTGCGATCTTTCCTAAGGAAACTCGTAATCCCAGCAGCAGCCCTGCTCCCTTCAGCAAAGATACCCGTCGTATCCTAATTCGTCGGGGTGCCGGTATTGATAGTCAGGTGAGCAATCCTGGTGCTCGTCCTAAATCTCCAGGGAGCTTAGGACCCAAGGTATTCAAATTAGACCAGATACCAGCGGGTAATGGGGCCAATATCAAGTTTGCTGAAAGCTCCACCCAAACAATCATTCGAGCCGCTTATCGTCAGGTATTTGGTCGAGATGTTTATGCGGGTCAAGAGCTTAAGTCCGCTGAGAATCGCCTCGAAAATGGTGACATCTGTATGCGCGACTTTGTGCGTGCGATCTCAAAATCAGAAGCCTTCCGCAAGACCTACTGGTCTTCTCTCTATGTTATGAAGGCTGTTGAATACATTCATCGTCGTTTGTTAGGCCGCCCCACCTACGGTCGTCAAGAAACCAACAAGTACTTCGACATTTGTGCTAGGCAAGGATTCTATGCCCTGGTGGATACGCTGATTGATAGCCCGGAGTACACCGAGGTCTTCGGAGATGACACCATTCCCTACGAGCGTTACGTGACTCCAGCGGGTCAATCCCTCAGGTCCTTCCGTACTGGGACCGTTGATGCTACTGGTCTTAAGCCTGTATCTAAGCCCCAGGTTCCCCGCTTTGTTGAACTGGGTGCCGTTAACTCCTCTCGAGGCGATATCGAAGTTCACAAGCGCATGGGCCAAGGCGTTAATTTACGTCGTGTTCAGTCCAAAGTCTTCAAGCTCACTAGTCTGTATGACAAGGCCAATATCAAGCTGGTCACTCAGGCAGCCTACCGTCAGGTCTTTGAGCGTGACATTTCTCCCTATGTCATCAAGACCGAGTTCACCTCCCTTGAGAGTCAGCTGAGCAACGGCGAGATCAACATGAAGGAGTTTATTGAAGGCCTAGGCTGCTCTGATCTCTATCAGAAAGAGTTCTATGCCCCCTATCCCAACACTAAAGTGATTGAGCTAGGCACCAAGCACTTCCTAGGACGTGCTCCTCTAAATCAGATAGAGATTCGGAAATACAACCAGATTTTGGCAACCCAGGGCATCCGTGGCTTTATTCAAACCATGGTCGAAACGCCTGAATATGCTGAATTCTTTGGCGAAGATACGGTCCCCTATCGTCGCTTCCCAACATTGCCAGCAGCTAATTTCCCCAACACTGAGCGCTTATATCAGCAGCTCACTCGTCAAAATGATGATGTTGTCGTTCCCAGCTTTGCGCCTTCAGTCTCACCAACAGCATCTATTGACACCTAGTTAGTTTGTGCGTAGGTCCCATTAAGCAGCGTCTAAGAACACCCAACAATAGCTAAGCCGATTTAAAGCTTGGCTATTGACAGGTGTCATATTAGTTTTAGATAGCTTGATGTTAGATAACATAGAGCAATTCTGAGGGATACTATTACAAAATATTACGCACTCCCTAAGAAGGTCAGCCGAATACCGGAAAATACTCTCGGAAGGTAGCTAAGCTGATAAAAGATTTCTCGAAATCTAAGCTGATATTTGGCATGCTTCAATCGTCGAATTAAGCATTGAATCGGCCCATAGGTTGCCTGCTTGATTTGATTTAGAGTGGAAATGAGACTGCTGTTACTTTTTAAAAAGGTGATATCAGTTTTTTCAAGGTGAACAGTGATAGTTTCACCTGAATATATTCTTTCGGAGGAATCCATAGATGAGTATTGTCACGAAATCAATCGTGAATGCCGATGCTGAGGCCCGTTACCTTAGCCCTGGTGAATTGGATCGAATCAAGGGATTCGTTACTTCTGGTGAGCGTCGTCTCCGCATTGCTCAGGTTCTAACTGAGTCCCGTGAGCGCATCATCAAGCAGGCTGGTGATCAGCTTTTCCAAAAGCGTCCTGACGTTGTTTCTCCCGGTGGTAACGCCTACGGTGAAGAAATGACCGCAACTTGTCTACGTGACATGGACTACTACCTACGTCTTATCACCTACGGTATTGTTGCTGGTGATGTGACTCCCATTGAGGAGATTGGTCTAGTAGGTGCTAAGGAGATGTACAACTCTCTAGGTACATCCATTCCTGCTGTAGCTGATTCAGTTCGCTTTATGAAGGGTGTTTCATCTTCTCTGCTATCTGGTGATGATGCTGCTGAAGCCGCTTCTTACTTCGATTACGTTGTTGGCGCGATGTTGGGTTAAGCGACTCGGTTTTCCCATTACGCTATTTAGCCACATCGTCAAATTTCACTAAGGAATTCAAATCATGCAAGACGCGATTACTTCTGTAATTAATTCTTCGGACGTTCAGGGTAAGTACCTTGATCAGTCTTCCATGGATAAGCTGGCTGCTTACTTCCAGACTGGTGAGCTGCGTGTTCGTGCAGCTACTGCAATCGGTGCAAATGCTTCCGAAATCGTTAAGGATGCTGTAGCAAAGGCTCTACTGTACTCTGACATCACTCGCCCTGGTGGCAATATGTACACCACTCGTCGCTATGCTGCTTGCATCCGCGACTTGGACTACTATCTACGCTATTCCACCTACGCTATGTTGGCTGGTGATCCTTCCATCCTGGATGAGCGTGTGCTTAACGGTTTGAAGGAGACTTACAACTCTCTAGGTGTACCCGTAGGTGCCACTGTCCAAGCTATTCAGGCTATGAAAGAAGTAACTGCTAGCCTTGTTGGCGCTGACGCTGGTAAGGAAATGGGTATTTACTTTGACTACATCTGCTCTGGCCTTAGCTAGGTCAAGCTCATGTGGTTTAGATTGGTAAAGCCAATCTAGCGCTATTTCGGAAGTCTGAAGCGAGTGTTAGCTGATCACAATCTGTCTATGCTGAGGGATTATGACAGCTGGTCATTGGTTATCGGACTTCCGAATTTTTAACTCTATGGTTAGCATTTGGGTTCTTGTTACAAACATCCTAAGGACTAAGTCATAGACACATCCATCTATTTGGGCAGTTTGAGACTGAACACCTAGCAACGTTAAGCAGTGCTAGTTTGACTCTCACTCAGCTGATAGTTAGCCCAATTAATCTAAAGCAAAATAAACATTGCTCCAGTTAATGGGCCTTTCGCAATTGATTTGAAAAATTAGTTTTTGTTTAAGAGTAGGAGACATCTCTGCTATGCGTATGTTTCGGATTACTGCCTGTGTGCCGAGTCAATCTCGCATTCGCACCCAGCGCGAGCTACAGAATACTTTTTTTACTAAGCTCGTTCCCTACGACAGCTGGTTTCGCGAGCAGCAGCGAATTCAAAAGATGGGCGGCAAGATTGTCAAGGTAGAACTGGCAACTGGTAAGCCTGGAGCTAATACTGGTTTAGCCTAAGGTCATACACCCAACAGCTTCTATTACTAACTAAAAAGGGAGCAACTTAAGTTGCTCCCTTTTTAGTTAGTAATGTTTACGTAAGCGGTCGGGAAGCTCTTGTGAAATCTTATCTGGGGTTACCGGAATCGTTTGATAGTTACGAGTATCTTATAGGAAACTTCCCCTTCTGCTGAAAAAGCAATGACATCCATTTTTCTGAAATCCTTTTCAGGTGTTTTAGCCTGCACCCTGGGTCTAAGTGTTCTTGGAAACACACCGTTTACCTTGCACCAAGGGATTCCTGCAGCACAGGCTCAAGGATTTAATGAAGAAACGAATGTCCGGGTATATCAACAAGCTAGTCCCGCAGTCGTGGCTATTGATGCAGGCAACAGTACTGGCAGTGGCAGCATTATCACCCAAGACGGTTTAGTACTTACAAACGCCCATGTGGTTGGCACTGCCAGCCAAGTTACTGTCAGCCTGGCAGATGGGCGTCAGTTTCCAGGTCGGGTAATTGGATATGCTGATGAGAATTTGGACTTGGCCGCTATTCAAATTGACGTTGAAAATACAACATTTCCCACTATTCCTTTAGCTAATAGCAATGCTCAAGTAGGACAGCAAGCGTTTGCAATTGGGAATCCCTTTGGGCTACAAGGAACGTTTACAGTGGGCATCGTCAGCCGTATCGACGCAGAGCGCGGATTAATTCAAACAGATGCGGCCATTAATCCCGGTAACTCAGGTGGCCCTTTACTCAATCGCAACGGCGAACTCATTGGCGTCAATACATCTATTTTTACAACGGGGGAAAACGCAGGCAGTATTGGTATTGGTTTTGCGATCGCAACACCCCAAATCACCCCTTTCATTGCGGCTGTTAGAAATGGCACGGCTAACACAACTGCATCTCGCCAAAATCGAACGATGCAAGAGCCCTCACCCATTGCCATTGACGGCAGGGCGGTGCTAGGTCGCCTTGATAGCAACAGTAATCTTTTACCGGACAATAGCTATTTCAATGCCCATACGTTTGAGGGCACAGCCGGTCAGCGCATTAGCATCGCCATGAGTAGCAATCAGGTTGACGCTTACCTGTTACTCTATGGCCCAAATCAAGAATTTTTAGGCGAAAACGACGACGCTGGCAATAGTCGTAACGCCCGTTTAGATATTACCCTCCCCGCCAATGGCACCTATTTTGTATTCGCCAATTCTTATGGAGCCAGTGAGCAAGGAGACTATCAGTTAAGCATTAGCAATCTGACAAATAATGGAACCAGCCATAGCAATACCTATCTATTGAGCGAGAATGGGAGCTTAAGCACGCAGGATGATCGGCTGACGGACAACAGTCTCTATGATGAATACTATTTCAATGGTCAACAGGGACAAGATGTGACCATTACCCTCACAAGTCAAGATTTTGATGCATATTTACTACTCATTGACGAGCAGGGTAACAAAATCGCTGAGAATGACGACACGGCACAAAACAACAGCGATGCAGCGATTCAGATAAAACTACCCTATACCGGTGAGTATCGAATAATTGTTAATGCTTATGACCAAACTGGACAGGGGCAATATCAAATGAGAGTTCAGTAGACTCTAAGGCAACCCTATCCAGGTAAAAAAATCTTGGCGTGTAAATAACTCCAGCAACAATAGGGCCAAAAAACCCACCATTGCAAAACGACCATTAACACGTTCAGCATAAGCAGTCCAACCAAAACCGGGCGCATCGGCGGATGTCTCTGGAGTCGATTGTGACGTATCGGGCTCTAGTGGTTTAGACATATCACAATCAGAAAAATAAAAAACAAACAAAAGGCCAATGCTACAAATCTAGAAAACATTGGTCAAAAAGCTTCACCATTCTATCGAAATGATAGCCAATTCCATAGCACCCAGTAACTATCACTAGTGTAGCTACAAATCAATTACCTTTGTAGGGTAGAGAAATTAGTTGCTGAACTATTAACAGCTAGCACATTATTACAGTTGATAGGCTTCGTTTATATCTTTAATAAAATCCAATCAACCTCTTAGCAAAAATTAGATTAAAGCTTTTTAGCCAAAATTAGACATAGCCAAACTAGTTTTTTTCTAGATAGAATAAATACGTTTTAGAACAACACAGTTAAAAAATTCACGTCAAGAACCTATCAGAGGTAAGATGCAAAGAATATACAATGACAATAATTTGTTAGTATCACTAGAGTTTGCATATTAGATGCAACTGTAGTCAGAACTGTAGTTTTTTGTAGAGAAAACTCAGAGTTTCAATTTAGATGGAGCTTGGGGTTTAAGTACTCCTAGATAAACAGGTTTTACGTCTGTTATAATCAGGTCCTCTCACTAATAATGAGATCTACACAACTCGAATATTGAGAGTTATATAGTTCTAATCCCATTAATTCACCGACATCGCCTCTTTCTAGATCTAACCATTAATTCTTCAAATCCGATGGCTGATACTAAAACCACGCCACTGACAGGGAAAGCGCTGCTTCAGAAAATGAAGGAAATCACCCATCTACCAAAGCGAGAGAAAGCTAAGGAGTGCGGGTACTACAGCATTACTAAGGACAATCAAGTCAGGGTAAATCTGACTGATTTTTATGATGCTTTACTAGCTGCTAGAGGGATTCCTCTAGGACCAGAAAGTACTAAGGATGGTCGCGGACGTGAACCGACTTATCGAGTGAGTGTACACAAAAATGGTCAAATTGTTATTGGGTCTACTTACACCCAAGAAATGGGGTTAAAGCCAGGAGACGAGTTTGAAATCAAGCTGGGTTATAAGCATATCCACTTGATTCAGTTGGGTGATAATAAGGATGAAAATGATGAGGATGAGGATTAAGCATTGAGCATAGGTTTAAATTAGAATCTAGGCGTGTATTCAGTGTTATTCGTATCCGACCGCATACACCTGTTTAACAGTTTGCAAAATATTTAGCAAAAGAAACGGAGTAATTAGCTAATTACTCCGTTTCTTTTATTAGGATTACAAGCACAAAAAACATTTCTACAGATTTTGAGACCAGATGCTTGTTTTTATCTAAAAAGTTGAAATAGTCAAGATAAAATCATTACCCTGCACAAACTATTACACCCGTCATAGCTGCTTGCCATAGCTGGGAAAGGGGTATTCAATCAGCTCAATGACTGCTGTTCTTACCGTCTGCTGTTGCGATCAGGGACGGTTTAAGCCAAGACTTCAAGATGAGCAATCAACGGCTCGTCAAGGGTTTGTACCTTATTAACCAGTAAGCGATTGACGTAAGCACGCAGCTGTTCAGCTTGCACTTCATTAGGAATATACATCTGCCCACCTGACTCAGTAACAGTTTTACTAAATAGCGGAGTTTGTAGCAGTGCACGATAGGTAGGTAAATCAGCAGTGCGATCGCAAATCAACCCTCGATCTGCCGCTGTCGGCACCAACCCAGGAGGCAAGTGGCCTTCTAACAGGGCCAAGATATGCAAGTGACAGGCTTGGGTATTGATACCGCGCTGTTCTAGCAAATGCATAATGGCTCCGACAGGCAACGGCTGCTGTGGAAAGACCCGTAGCAATTCCATAAGCAAAAAGTAATCGCTGTACTGCTGGCGCGTGACATTGAGCACCTGGGGATAGCGAGCCAGATTCACCAAGCCATAGGCAACACGGCTACAGCTATGGGGAAGCTCACTGGCATAGGTATCTTGAATGATCGTGGCATTGGGGAATTTTTGTCGCAGCCAACGGGCAATGGCTGGCAAAGATGCTGAACCACCAGTGCAAATCACCTGTTTAATGCCTTGGCTATCAACACTATGATGACTCAATAAAACATTCAGATAGCGATTAATGCGCTGAATGTAAGGCAAAAAGATGAGGTTCTCAAGATGACGGCGTTTAATTAACCAGTGCTTCCCAGCCAGGGTTATTTGCATTTGGTTTTGCTGCTGTAGGGTCAGCTTGAGATGACGTGCCGCCGCTAGCAAACTCTGGCCTAAACTAGAGCCTAACAAACGCTGCTGTAAGCTATAGCGCTGAGCCCAATCAACATGTCCCACCGCCGGTAGCGTTAGATTGTCGAACTGCTGCCAGTCCGCATCCTCTGCCAGATGGCCCTGCCAATCCCAGGCAATGGTTGCATCGGCTTCAGACAAAGGTTGCCAACGCTCTTCTGGCAATAGAAGCTGACAGACAATATCTTGGTCCAGGGCATCCCCTGCATAGGCAAAACCGCGCAGAGCAAAATCAGCATAGTTGAGATGAGTCAGATCCTTAGGTAGGCTAACTAAGCCTAATTCGGTCATAACGGCTCCGCCGCTGATGACCACGGTACCTTCCTGCCACTTACAGTTGTACAGGCTAGGTTGGCGCGACAGCGAAACTGTTTCTGTTAAGGATATTTCCTTGGGGTCTGGCAGGCCAGAAAGAATGGTTGCGATCGCATCCTCAACAAACACAATCTGCTCAGGTTGGTCAATCAACCCAGCGGCCAACACAGCTTCTCGTAGATTAAAGCTGTAAGTATCCGGCCAATTGGTAGGGTAACCAACGATGACTCCCTGCAATTTTTGCCAAATCTGCGCGAGACCCTCATCCTCTAAACCGACAGCCTGGCCTTGATCCACAACATATTTCAGGAGCGCCACCATCGCCTGTAAAACCTGCAGCATAGGTAACTCAACCGTATCGGACCAGCGTAACCAAGGATCAGAATTAGGGAGAGTTTGACCATGGCCTACGGCCACCTTGAGCAATGGCTTGAGACGATTAAGACCCACCAATTCTGCACCAGATTGATTGAGCAACCCCTCCAAATCTCCCAAGGCGTTATAGCCCACAGCCACGGTTTCCTGAGCTGCCGTCACAACCGCCATGGCGGGCAACCGAAAATGCTTAGTCTCTGGATCAGCGCCTTGGGCCTGCCAATAAATGGGATAAACCTGACCAGTTTGACGGTTCATGAGCACCGCAGACAGACCGGTTGAGCCCACATCCAGTCCCAAGAACCAATGCCCTTCCAGATCCATTGCAGACACTGGCTCGGGAGGCATAGTGATGGGTGCCTCTGGCATCTCAACCGCCTCTGACGTCTCAATGGTCGAGTCAGCAATGGGGTCAATCGTCATGCCCACATCTAAAAGTTCTGGCACTTCTGGTATCAGACCCTCAGGGGATACATCAGGGGATGTCTCAGGAGATATATCCGCATCTAGACCCAATGCCGCTAATGGGTCAACCGTCGTCTCCTCCTCTTCGCTCCCCGGCATGGCTTGATCAAGCGCTTCTAACTCGGGCACCGACTCTCCAAACAGCTCATCTAAGCCACCTAAATCAAGACTTTCCTCTGCCACCATTTCCTGACTTGGCAGAGGAAACTCCTCATCTAGTCTGAGTAAGCCATCTAAATCATCCACAGAAGATATCGAAGCAGCATCCAACGGCATATCAGTCACATCAGCCGCTTCCTCAGGTTCATCCAACATTTCTTCAATGTCTGCATCCGATACCTCCGGACCAGCCACTTGAGCCGCCAAGGATTGAGGGCGCTCCTCGTCAGCCATAGTCTGCCAAAAGGCTTCCTGTTCCTCTTGTAAAAAGTCATCGTCAACCGGTGGCACCGCATCTAGATCGTCATCATCCAAAGAATCCGGAGGTAAATCTGGCATAGAAGCTGAATCTAGATGCGGCTCCGTGGAATCTACAGTAGGCACGATTAAGGGGTCATCTGGCTGAATGACAGGCTCTTCCAAATCTGAGAGGATTTGATTAACCACCTCATCCGTAATCGGTTCTTGGGATAAAGCATTAGAGCGTTCGCTAAGACCACCCAGCTCATCAGCAAGAGAGTCAGTTAATCCATCATCAAAATCGTCAAAATCACTCAAATCATCGGTCATGGGCTCTGCCATTAGCCCCAAGAGATCTAAATCTTGAGAATTAGCTTCAGAACCTGTGGCTGTAGATGAGGTGATGGCAGCTACATCTAGCTCATTGGCCGATGGATCGTCAACATCATCATCTGTGGCAAACCCCTCAAATAGGTCAAACCCTGACCTTTCGTCACTGGGTGGTTGCACCAGCGAGGCAGCCGCTTCATCAACACTTTCAGCATCAGGTAGACTGGATGCTGAAAGCTCTGACGCCTCTATATCTATTGAAGCTACTGGCTCATCTTCGCCACCAGCCTCGGAGTCAGCATCAAAATCTAAATCCTCTAAATTTAGATCTCGAACAATGGTTTCTAACGTTGCTTGATCTAAGGGTTCAAGAGAGTCATCTTCCTCTACACCATAGTCATTGGCAAAGTTATCCCCTGCCAGTTTCTGTAGATCCTCATCCAGCTGCTCCACTAGTTTGCCATCATCAAAATCGATTAATAGGCGCTGCTCAGCCCCCGACTCCACCAGGTTGATTAAATCTTCATCCGCTGAGGCCGCAATATATACATCATCTGGAACATTCTCTGGGAACTCTTCAACAGCGCCTGAGGGTTGCTCATCGGGCAATAGATCGAACAAGGAAGCAACCGTATTGTCATCAGGCCCTTCGTCGTTCAGATCATTTTCATCATCAACCAGGCTATCGCCAAATATCGTTTCGACAGTTACCTCAGGAGTAGCTTCTTGGCTATCTTCCATGGGCCTGGTCATCGCTGATTCATCGCTACTTAGGTTATCCAATAGCTCCGAAGGTATTGCAGCACTATCGTCTCCTTCAGTCGAGGAACCCTCAGGTGAGGGGCGGGCAAATAGCCAATCATCAACTAACTGACCGGCAGCCGACATATCTGTCTCAGATGAGGGAGGCTCCGGAATAGCAATGGTCGTTGGGTCAAAGGTAGGTACATCATCGAAGGCCTCAGACCCTGAAACATCGTCAACGCCGACTGACTCCTCTGGGAATAGTGCTGCTGCCAAGCGATCAACAGTCTCCTCTTCTGAGGCTTCATCCACAACTACGTCAGATTCAACTGGTTCTTCTGGAAACAAGGCCGCTGCCAAGCGATCAACAGTCTCGGCTTCGGCCTCCTCTTCGTCGGTTTCCAAGCCTAAGTCGAGGTCTGTATCAAAATCAAAACTAAAGAGTTCGTTTTCAGCCTCTGCAGCCGCCAATCCGTCTTGATTGAGTTCATCACTGGCTTTGTCGCTGTCTATTAGTTCGCCACTGTCTGCGCCTAAAGCTAACAGTCTAAGATTTTCATCAATATCACCTAGGGGCAAGTCCAGGTTCAGTGAGTCAGAGCCGATGTCTACCCCTGCATCGTCAGAGGCCGCTGCAGGCGTTGCTTCTGTAGATGTTGAATCCTCGCTTAGCTCTATAACGTCGTCACTATCGACAAATGTGGCTTCAGGGGCCTCTTCGGAAGATGAGATTGCCTGCTCTAGAAATCCTAGCTCAGAGGTTTCGTCATCTTGAATCAGCGTGATTTCCTCATCCAGATCAACCTGAATATCTGCAACCAATTCGTTATCGGCTTGGATAACGGTAATATCCTCGTCAATATCCCCATGAAAGGCCATAGCCTCCTCCAACAAGGCTTGCTCAGACAAGGTATCGGTTTGGATCAACGTAATGTCGTCGTCAAAGTCGTCTGCTGCTTCAGATGCGATCGCATCCTCAGGTAACACCAAGTCAGGATCAAGTTCCAGGGGAACAGTCACTGCATCCTCGGCAATGCTTTCCTCTAGTGACAAATTCTCTAAAGCCTGATCCAACTCATCTAGCTGGACAGCATCTAAATCAACCTCAGTTGTTACAGAGTCCTCTGGGTCTTGCAACATTCCTTGGCGTTCAGCATCGGCGATATCACCAGCCAGGTAAGACGACGCATCCTGCCCCAGCTGTTGAGCCAGATGATTCACAAAGGCATGGAAAATCACTTCACCCTGCCGACCTAACCCATGCATTTGATCCAGACCATCTTCCAGGGACTCACGGTAGCTATCAACGCTCTTTTGCAGAGAATCAAATACCGCTGTCAAAGTACTATCTAGCTTTAGTAGCAGCTGATCCGATTGCGCCTGTAGCAATCGCACCTGTTCCAGCCGCTGCCCTGTTAATAAGGGTGCTGGTTCATCCGTTGTTGCTAATTGCTCCAAGGTCGCCGCTTCCATAGCAGCAAAGCTCTGCACCATCTGCGCTGATAGCTGCTCCTGTAGACGCTGCATTAAGGTCTCTAAAAATGCAGCAATCTGCTCCTCGGACTGTAATGGAGTCGTAACCCGTTGCGCTTCTAAAACGTTAATCTCTGCCTGCAAACTATCCCGCTTCTGCTGAAGTGTCTCTAACTCCTGACGCATAGGTTTCAGAGAGTTGTCTCTGAGATAGCGCATCTCCAGCAGGAGTCCTTGCAACACTTGGGACGCAGACTCCTCCACATCTGAGGAGCCAGCCTGTGGCGAGACAAACTGACCGGTTTCTGGGTCAATTGGCCCCCACCCCCCTGGCGAATCAAAGGTCTGCTGCAGGGATTGTAAGTAGCTGAACAACTTACTCAGAAGCTGGCGCTGCCGCTCAGCTTCTCCTGACAAACCCAACGGCAAACGGGAAGCTGGTTTGGCCAGGGTAGCTTCAATTTCAGTAATAAGACGTTGGATTTGATCCTTTTGAGAAGTCACAGTGCGGCCTTTCAACAACAAACTCTGCAGGGTGGAGAATATTCAGTTCGAATACGAACAGAACCGCTTCTACCAACGGAATGCCCAAAGTGTAAAGCAGGCTGGCTTAAAAATCACAATTTCCTCCTATCTACAGACTTATAGGGAAAAATCCTGACGAAGCCATCGTGGCTTATGTATATCAAAATGGCTGTAACACCTACAGATGGATGCCATCCTAATCGATGCACCCAGACCTAACGCCCCAGTTGTGAAGTTACGTTAACCGTTTTTTGACGTTAGGGGGATGGTGCATTCGTGCTGTACCCTAATTTAGGCAAACCAGAGTCAAATTAAAAACAAACTAATCCTGCATGTTTCGGTAAGGTAACGTTTTAACGATTAAGCTATGTAAGCTATGGGTTGATATAAAGAGCCTAAAACTTTAGCGTCTGGGATCGTAGCCTCTAGTGTTTACTGAATATTCCCAGATATCATTGAGGTCTTGCGGGTTTTAGCCATTCTCTTAGCAAGCTAAGAATTTCCAAAGCCTGCAACTAACTGGTCTATAGCCAGAAAACTAGCCTCTACCGTTGATTTTTTATCGTCATAATTGAGTCCACCCAACCGTGGCTTCTCCCCCTATGGATAGTAGATACGGTGCCCGAGATAATTCAGCTAGCGAAAGTCTGATTGTAGCGGCCCCCTTTTTCAAGGACTTACCTGAAGCTACGGTTAAACAAGCAACCGCCCAGATCGTGACGCGCCGCCACCCTGCGGGCCAAGTGTTGCTGTTGGAAAATGACTGGGGCAACTCGGTTTATTTCATTTTGGATGGATGGGTCAAAATTCGCACTTATAACCTTGATGGGAAAGAAGTCACCTTAAACATTTTGGGTAAAGGTGAATTATTTGGTGAAATGGCTCCCTTAGAAGAAGTGCCACGATCGACAGATGTTATTACGCTGGCAACCACGATGATTGGCAGCATGCCAGCCCAAGATTTTGTTAGCCTACTTAACACTGAGCCTCAAGCAGGCATTCGGCTAGCGAAGTTAATGGCACGACGGTTACGTCAGGTGAACCGTCGACTGCGATTGCGAGAATCCGATAGCCAATCCCGCGTTGCCGATGTTTTACTGTTTCTGGCAGACGGACAGGGGACCCTCGGCTCCCAGGGGGTAGAAATTCCTAACCTGCCCCATCGTGAGCTCAGCAGCTTGAGCGGATTAGCGAGGGAAACTGTAACTCGTGTGCTCAGCAAACTTGAAAAGAAGGGGCTGATTAATCGGGAACGGGACGTGATTCGTATCCCTTCGATCGATGCCCTAGACCGCCTACTTGTCTAGCCATCCTGCTTATCTAACGATTAAAATTTTGGTTAGGAGTTCATTCTCAACACTATGGGGCAGCCAGAGGATTATCAGGCAGAGGCACAATCGCCGGATTTGCCTGAAAACAGCAACTCCACAAACTTTGACGACATTGATCTAGATAGCCCTTGGATAGAAGATGAGGATGAACCCCGTGTTCCTCCTATCATGCGGAAAGCCATGACGCCCCCTAGTGATAAAGGGCCTGTTGCCATGGTTGAAACTGCTTTTTTGGCAAGTGCTGCCAGCCTGATGTGGTTGATCAATCTCTATTTTCCACCCGGTCCATTGCTGCGCATTTTATTTCCGGTGCCGATTGCCATCGTATACCTGCGTCAGAATTGTCGCTCTGCATGGATGACAACCTTGGTATCCGGTTTGCTACTCGCGATTTTGCTTGGGCCGCCCCGCAGTCTTTTATACGTTATTCCTTATGGTTTACTAGGTGTGCAGCTGGGGTATCACTGGCGACATCAAACCTCATGGTTAATTTCACTACCCATAGGAGCATTCATCGTTACGTTAGGTATTTTCTTTCGGATCTGGCTGCTGTCATGGATGGCCGGTGAGGACCTTTGGGGATATCTTGTTGCTCAGGTCATCCAGCTGACTGACTGGATTACTAATCGCTTACTAGATTTTGGCCTGCTAGGATTTGGAGCTAGCGGCCAACTAAGCCCAGGCATTATTCAAATTGTGGCCATATCTATGGTGTTCTTTAGTAGCATTGTCTATCTCTTCACCGTGCATTTGACCGCATGGCTTTTGCTAGAGCGGATGGGGATCGCCATACCCTCACCTCCCCAATGGGTACAGCAAATTCTTGAGGAGTAGATTTACACTCCTACCATGCCGCTTGATTCGTACCATTCTTACCCCCTAATTGCCCACCACAGCAACACTGGAATTACCCAGCAGTGGCAACGGCGATATCAAGGACAAAGGCCCTGCTATATATGTGTTTTAGGATTTACTGAAACAGCATTAGTTACGGGCATTTCAGCAGCGGGTAATAGCCCTCAAGCACGGATGATGACAGCGGTAGCTGATGCTGAATTTATCTATGAAGGACCGAGTTCAGTTCCCCAGTATCCGCTACCTCCGCTGACGGCAGGCGTATCGCCAGCCTTACTCACACGGGCAGTGATCACAGGTCAGACCCTACCTGTGTATTTATTTAATGCGGGGCTGCCCCATACTCCCAGCGTTCCTCACATAGATTTAGGATGTGGAGCTATTGCTCGCTGTGTTAGTTCTGGGCAGGCCCTCCCACCTGATAGTGTCAGGTCACTCTTTAATGCGGGGCTGAAATGGGGTGAAACCTTGGGACGTCGCTTTGCCCATAGTTATCTCATCATTGGCGAATGCGTTGTGGCAGGCACCACAACCGCCCAAGCCGTGTTAACAGCACTCGGGTTTAATGTTGCTGGATTGATGGGGAGCAGCCACCTGACCTGTAATCACGATCAAAAAGCTGCACTGATTAAAACAGGCTTGATGGCAAAACCTCTGGACAGTGAGCAGTGGAGTATATGGGATGCGATCGCAGCTGTCGGCGATCCAATGCAGCCATTTGTCTTGGGAATGACCATAGCCGCCAGCCACCACAGCGGTGTGCTGCTCGCTGGCGGCAGCCAAATGATTGCTATTTACACAATGCTACAAAAGCTAGGCCATCAATACCCATGGAACTTAAACAATGTCGTTATCGGGACAACTCAGTGGATCGTGAAAGATGCGACTAGTAAATTTCTGACACTAGCCCATACTGTTCCAACACCCCCCATCATGAGTAGTCAGTTTTCTTTCAAACAATCACGTTACCAGCAATTCAACTTGTTTGAACAAGGGTATGTCAAGGAAGGTGTAGGAGCAGGGGGCTGTCTGATTGCAGGACATTTATATCAATCCTGGCAACAAGCTCAGACCTTAAACGCTATGGAAGCATTGCTAGAAAGCTGCCTTCAAATATCCGCACCACCACCCACGACTCAGTGATGCGATCTCATTCAACCTAGCAACTTCCAAACTACCCATAGCATTCACTACGATTTAATGTGCCCGATAGGCTAACAGCTGTTCCTCTAACGCAGCAATACGGTTATAAGCAGCCGTTAACTGAGCCGTCAGCCGCTGAACTTGAATCTCGGGAGATAGCGACTGATTACCAGTCAACTGATCAAGACCGAAGTGGGGTTCATCATTCAAAATGTCCTTATGGTCAAAGGCTTCGTCTAAGCCGTTAGCCACCATCCGCGCAGGAGGACTAACACCAAATTTAGGCCGACTACTGCCATCGCTAACCGCATCCTGGTGCACTAGCAGGTTAGACACTTTGCAGTCTATTTGCTCAAGGAGCTGATGCAAGGTATCTACCCGATTTGATAAATGCACTACTTTTTCTGGAGCAATATCCATGAGCTAGCAAATCCTCAAATAACCCCTTCATCCTAAGAACGCCTAACCAATGAAGAGAGCTTATTACTTATTGATTTAACCTTTTGTTGTCAAGTTTGAAATCATAAAGAGATGAAATAAAAATCTTAGATTTTCATCTATTGTTCTTTACACTTTCCCCACAATGTCAGGCGATCTATATAAAAACGGGGAGATTCCATGAAACCGTGCCATACTGTAGCGAAAGTACACTTCCCAGGTGCATTTCTTCCTGATATTAAGGTTGTCACCAGCTATATAGCTTTTAGACGGTTATCAGGTACTTAATAAAGTACTTAATAATTAGATTTCAATTACGTTTTTATCGAATTCATAGGCTATACTACCCATGCCACAATGTACATTGAAGCGTACATTTCCAGTCGGTGGATTTGATCAGGGGTGTTGCATTACTAAACGCATTTGAGAAAACCATTTTCGAATAAAGGTTTTCCTTTAATCGCGTGCGGTAGTATAGGTAGACCTTGACACCATAGCCTAGATAACCTCTATGGGTGTAGGGTCGTCCAGCAAGATGTTTGAACGTCGTCCAGAAAGATGTTTAAACACGGAAATAGACCGCAAACGTTAGTTTTAACCGATGCCGTAGGCCGTGACAGAGCTCAATAATAGTCGTGAACTGTCGGGGGCAGTTGTTAATTAATGTCACCCAAATCATCTATGACTGATACCACTGCGTTCGTTGCTGGGTGTGCAACGACCGGGGTAGCCGTTTTAGTATTGCTATTAGCACGAGTTGGGTTTCAGACATCCTCTCCCGAAGCACAATCCAGCTCCACGACGTTAGAGGACGTGGTTCCGGTCCCTCAGTCACCGATACAGACAGTTAATGAGGGTCTCAATGAAGACATTAAAGAAGAGCTAGATCGACAGCGCGACTTAACCGCCAAGCTAGAGAACCAGCTAGTACAGCAAGAAATGCTAGCTCGCAACTTAGAGAATCAACTCAAGCAGCAGCAGGAAGAAACACGGGCAGTTCTGTCACAGCTCAGGGAATATCAGCGTTCGGTCGATACCCTTTCTTTCCAAAATGGTCAGCTAGCTGCGGCCCAGTCTGAGCGAAACACATCCAATAGTAGTAATAATATTCAAACCACCCTGTTATGGATTGGTGGTGGCCTATTACTAGTAATGGTTGCAGGCGGGGGCGTCATTATCCTCTGCATGATTTTAATTTCGGGACGTCGCCGTGAGGAACGCACCGTTCCAGTGGTATACCCTTTCCAAATGCCCGTTCCCCCCGCTGGCTATCGGTACTACGAGCAAGAGTTTCTACCACCGCCCGTTCGTCCCAAACGAGCTAATGCCACCTATTACGACGTGGACTAGGCTAGTTATATGAGTTTTGAATCGTTAAAGGCGGCACCCAGATTCGAACTGGGGATAAAGGATTTGCAATCCTCTGCCTTACCACTTGGCCATGCCGCCGAATTGCCGAACTTAAATATATCAAATTCTCGTCGCGTTCTAACCTAGATTCGCCATTAAAGGCTACTTTTCTTTTACAACAAGAAAAGTAGGTCCACAAATATCACCTCACTTTAACAAGCAGCTGTTGAATCATCCGGTTGGCTTGCGATGCATAACCACCGCCAAATAGATTGAAGTGATTGAGTATGTGATAAAGGTTATAAAGAATTTTACGCGTGGGATAGCCCTCTGACAGCGGATAAACTACCTCATAGGCATCGTAAAAGTCCCTTGGGAAACTGCCAAACAGCTCTGTCATTGCCAGATCGACTTCGCGATCGCCATAGTACGTAGCCGGGTCAAAAATCACCGGTTCACCTGCCGTTGTAATCGCCGCATTCCCAGACCACAAATCTCCATGCACCAGCGATGGCATGGGATCATGACCAGCCAACAGCTCAGGCAAAGCCGCTAGCAGCGCATCCTGCTGAGGAAAAGCCCCCCCCCGTCGTTGAGCCAGACGAAACTGATACCCCAACCGCTGATCTCGCCAGAACACTAGCCAGCTTTCCTGCCAGTCATTGGGTTGATGAGTTTCACCAATGGTATTGATACGGTGCCAGCCAAACCCCAAGTCGCTAGATATGCGATGCATGGCTGCCAAATGTTGCCCCATGGTTGCCCAGGCTGCGCCACGACTCCCCAGATCTAACCATTCCATTGCAATGTAGGAATTTGCTCCGGCCAATCCACAACAAACTGGCTGCGGTACCCGAATAGTCTGGCTGTTATACATTTCCTTGAGGCCATCCAGCTCAGCCTCAAACATGGCCAGTTTGCTAGCCTGATTCAACTTTACAAAAAATGTAGTTTGGCCATCGCTTAAACCATAGGCCTGGTTGATACACCCTCCGCCAACAGATCGTGTCCGCTCTACCCGAAAGGACTGACCAGTCACGCGACTAATCTGAGCCGCAATCTCAGACCACACCTCAGCCATACCCTCTATCTCGAAACACTACAATTATTCTCCACCCAAGCAAATGGTTAAGGTCAGCCCCCTCACTCCCTAACCTCCCCCAAGACAATACCCAGTGAATGTCCTACTCCCTGGCGCAGCGGACGCACTTATTAACGCATTTATTATCTAATTAGCCTCTGGATACAACCTCAACACGCCATAGGCATCAATGGGCAAATAGCGCTGTACGGCAGCTTGAACGGTCTCTGCATTAATTGTTTTGATAGCCGTTGGATAGTTCAGTGCATTTTCAATATCGCCTGTCATTGCGTGGTAATAGCCATACATGCTGGCGCGATCGCTAGAGGTTTCATTACCAAACACATAACGATTAGCTACCTGGGTCCGCACTCGGCTGAGCTCAGCCCCACTGACTGGTTCCTCATGAAGACGCTGAATATGTTCTAAAACTGCCGCTTCAACCGTATCTAGCTGCTCAATCGCCAAATTAGCAGAGATATAAAACACCCCCTGCTCACCATAGGTAATGTTACTGGTGGAAATACTATTCACTAAGGCTCGAGTTTCCCGTAAATCCTGAACCAAGCGAGTGGTGCGCCCCTGACCCAAGATTGAGGCTAGAACATCTAATGCATAGGTTTCAGACAGTTGTCGTAACCCGGGTACGCGCCAGCTCAGTACTAAGCGAGCCTGCTGTAGCGTTGCGTCGGCGTAATCAACCCGCGCAATCGATTCAAAGGGAGATTCAGGCGTACTGGCTGGCACACCTTCCAAGGGGCCTGTCAAAGCTTGTTGACGACGATTCGCTAAAGCCTGCTCAAAACTCTGTTCCACAATAGAAATTAGCTGATCGGTGGGCAAATCGCCCACAACCACAGCCGTCATATTTTGAGGTTGATACCAACGCTGGTGGAAATCTCGCATCTGCTCAGCAGATAGCTGCTCAATCACTGATGCTGGCCCTAAAACAGTGCGCCGATAAGGAAGCTGCTCAAAATTTAAGGCCATGGAGTGCTGGAATACACGCCGCCTGGGATTATCTTCTGAGCGACGGATTTCTTCTAAGATGACAGGCCGCTCACGTTCAAAATCGCCGTCATGCAGCTTGGCATTGAGCAAAAGTTCCACCTGGAGCGGAGCTAGCTTCGCAAAATCCTTGGGAGCCGTCGTAATGTAGTAATGAGTATAGTCCTGACTGGTGGCAGCATTGGTAATTGCCCCACGCTCCTCAATCAAGCGCTCAAATTCTCCACATTGAAGTTGAGGCGTACCCTTGAAAATCATGTGCTCCAGAAAATGAGCCATACCATTGATGGCATCAGACTCTACCCGAGAACCTACCCCCAGCCAAATATTCAGGTTGACAGCAGCCGTCGGCATTTGCTCAGCAATAATCGTTAGACCATTAGCTAAGCGTTTTACAACGGGTTGATTAGTAATTTCAGAGAAAACCGACGTTGTAACCATGGGCAAGCTAAAATTTCGTGATATTTCTATTTTTTTATTCTAGTCATCTAGATACAGTAAAGTCTGGGTAAAAACAACCAAGGGAAACTTTTATGGGCACTTGGATCAAGGAAACGGATAAGGCTATCTATCTGATGCAGGGGGGGTACTACATCTCCAAAATCTCCAAATATCCTTCTAAGTCAAACCCTAACGAAAAAGTGCTCAATATTAGTGGCATGAAATCGTGGTTTAGACGAGCTGATTCCCCCCGAGGAATGACAGTTTCCCAAACTGGACCGGAGCCTAAGCCCATGCCAAGGCAAGTGGTTCCCCCCACCAGTCCCCCCACCAGTGGCGGCGGTAGCAGCACAAGACAAACGAATGCCAGCGGTGTAGGTTTGATCAAATCGTTTGAAGGGTTAAGGCTCAAGGCCTATCAAGATGCCGTTGGCGTATGGACCATTGGCTATGGCACCACCCGAGGTGTAAAACCAGGGCAGGAAATTACTGAGGCACAAGCCGAGGCATTACTTAAAACTGATTTAGACAGATTTGAGAAAGCCGTTAATCAAGCCGTCCGCGTATCAATTAATGACAATCAGTTTGCAGCCATTGTATCGTTTACCTATAACGTGGGCTCTGGCGCTCTGCGTAGCTCTACCTTGCTGAAGAAGCTTAATCGTCGTGATATCTATGGAGCTGCTAACGAGTTCCCTCGTTGGAATCGTGCTGGTGGTAGAGTATTGGCTGGTTTAACTCGGCGGCGGAATGCTGAGAGGGCCCTATTTTTAGGACAAGACTATCGACGTTTTCTATAAGACTAAGTGCAGCGTCCGTTTCCCCGTTGGTTTATTCCCTATGCGTTTTTAACACCAGCGTTACTGGTGCTCGGTTTGACTGTCTTTTGGCCAGCGTTACAGGCGTTTTACTTAAGTTTTACCGAGTATGGATACGACATTACCCAGCCTCCGCGATGGGTCGGGTGGGCTAATTTTGTGCGCCTATGGCAGGATGAAACGTTTTGGCAAACCCTGGGTAATACATTGGTTTATCTGATGGGCGTAGTGCCCATACTTGCGATCGCACCCCTGATCCTAGCCATTCTAGTCAACCAGAAACTCAAGGGCATGAATTGGTTTCGCGTAGCCTATTACACCCCAGTCGTCATCTCTATGGTGGTCGCTGGCATCGCTTGGCGCTGGCTCTATGCCGAAACCGGACTATTTAATCAGGTACTGTCCAGCTTAATCGGGCAGACTATCCGCATTCCCTGGTTGACCAGCCCTAATCTGGCACTATTTAGCGTCATGGCAGTCACCATTTGGAAGGGATTAGGTTACTACATGGTGATCTACCTGGCCGGCCTACAGGGCATTCCAGTAGATCTCTACGAAGCTGCTGCCATCGACGGTTCTGACCGCTGGCAAAAACACTGGGATATCACTCTGCCGCTAATGAGTCCCTACATGTTTCTTGTGGCAGTGATTTCCGCTATATCAGCGACTAAGGTATTCGAAGAAATTTACATCATGACCCAAGGGGGACCCCGTAGTAGCTCGAAAACCGTCGTTTACTACGTCTATGAGCAAGCATTTGTAGACCTCGAGATGAGCTATGCCTGCACTATTGGCTTGGTACTTTTCATCCTAATCTTGACCCTGTCTCTTATCCGACTTCGCATCGCTCCCGAACAAGATACAAAGACATTACTTTAAAACTCTACAACGCTTCAGAAAAAGCAACACCTCTGGTTTCTACCGCATCCACACCATCGACAGAGAGGGCTAAGTCAACAATTTTACTGAGCTTATACGGAGAGCCTAGTTGACCACTTAAAACCACAACGCGCCCACGCTGGCGGACTTTCAAGCGTTCTACAGAATTATCCACATAGTTGCTTAGACAGTGGGACACTCGCTTAGATAAACCATAATAATCAAACTCCCCATGCAAACCGATCCGTTCTGGTGGAATAGAAGAGAACCAACGACATCGACCAACTTCACTATCAGATAGCTCGCAGGTCCTATATCCGCCACCTAGAGTAGTTACAACAGCCACGCCATTCATAAGCCACCTTGACACCCTACTTGGTTACCATCAAATACGTTGCATCCGCTTTTCTTATGCACCTCGATCACCAGGCTATTAATGAAAAGCGCTGAAGCGTGCATTAACGCATAACAATTTTGCAGAATCCGGATAACACTCGCTTATAAATTTTAGAAAATACTTAGGGTGGATTATGTGTTCCTAGAAACTTTTTAACACAACTGCGCCCTAGGCCTTCACAAGCAGTACTACAGCATAGGCTGCGATTCCTTCTTCACGTCCAGTAGGGCCTAGTTTTTCATTGGTCGTCGCTTTGATACCAATCTGGTCGGTTGCGACTGCCAACCGTGCAGCCAAAGATTGTTGCATCGCCGCAATATGTGGCTTCAGCTTAGGCTTTTCAGCAACCACCACTGTGTCCAAATTGCCAATGGTCCACCCTCGCTCTTTTACCATTTGGTAAATTTGGTCCAACAGCATCAAGCTATCAGCGCCCTTCCATTTAGGGTCAGTGGGGGGAAAATAGAGACCGATATCACCCAAGCTTAAGGCCCCCAGCATGGCATCCATAATTGCATGGGTTAGCACATCAGCATCGCTATGACCCAACAACCCTAACGTGTGAGGAATGGTGACACCACCTAAAATCAAGGGTCGCTCTGGACCTAAGCGGTGAATGTCATAGCCATTACCAATGCGAACACCCATGGAAAACTCCTTAGTGACTATCAATGCGGAAGCAGACAGCAGCAGCCTTTAATTATCTTTATTTTCCCACTGTTGCTGCTGCCAACGCTCATAAAGATCGCAGCGACGCTCACGAGTGCGTTCGATCTGTTGCTGGCGACGCCATTGGGCAATGGCAGCATGGTTACCGGAGCGCAACACATCTGGCACAGTCCAGCCTCGAAATTCAGCCGGTCGAGTGTAATGGGGATAGTCCAACAAACCAGACTCAAAACTGTCGTAATGCAAAGAATCTCGTTTTGCCACAGTGCCTGGCAGCAATCGAATGACACCATTGAGCAATGCCAGGGCTGGAATTTCACCGCAGGTGAGGACAAAATCGCCCAGGGACACTTCCCGCGTGACTACATTCAGAATGCGTTCATCCACACCTTCGTAATGGCCACAGATAATCACGAGTTGATCAAGACTCGTTGACCATTGCCACAACAGAGATTGAGTCATGGGCTCCCCCTGGGGAGTCATTAGCACCACTTCACGGCGAGCCTGCTGGGGTAGGCTCTCAAGAGCTGCCACAATTGGAGCAACCTTCATCACCATCCCGACGCCCCCCCCATAGGGTTCGTCGTCAACCTTATGGTGCTTATCAGTGGTGAAATCCCGAGGGTTGGTGATGTGAACCTGAGCAATCTCCCGCTGTAGTGCCTTGCCGATGAGTCCAGAGTTGAGGGGTGATGTAAAAAAGTCGGGAAATAAACTGATCAGGTCAAATCGCATTAATTATTACTGCCCCCAGGCTCTAAAAATTCAACAACCGGTTAAATAGTTCCACTTCGAGATTAGTTTGCTCTAGTAAACGTGCCAACTCATAAGCTCGCTCATACTGGTCTCGGGCTAACGTTAGCTCCCCTGTAGCCTCATAAAACTCCCCTAGACGCTTATAGGTGACTAATCTGAACCAATCATTATCACTATTGCTCGTCAGGGCAATACGTTCATCCAGGTAAGTACGCACCTGGTTCCAATCACGTCTAGCGCTATAAACATCAGTTAGACCATCAATGGCATGGAGCTGTGATGTGACATCATTGCTATCACGTCCATAGCTTAGGGCTAGACGATACGCGCCAATAGCTTTACCCTGTATACCTTGAGCTAAATAGGCATCACCGAGATTGTTGCTGGTATTGGCACGGCCTACCAAGTTGCCGGCCCGAATACGGTAGTTGCCAGCAAGTTCGTAATATTCAATGGCAGCGTCATACTCTCCTTGGGCAAAGGCCAATAACCCTAGATTACTGAGGGACAAACCAATGCCTTCAAAGTTTTGAATGCTGTAGGCAATGTTCAAGGCTTCTTCATAGGATTGGATGGCAGACTCCACTCCCCCCCGCTGCAATCGCAAGGTTCCCAGGGTATTCCAAGCAAATATTTGGGTACTGAAGTTTTGATTGTCCCGGGCAATCGCAAGCTGGCGACGCACAGCCGTCTCAGCCCCGGTATAGTCACCCAGCTGGGCATAAGCACTGCCAATTTTGCCATAGACCTGCTCCATGGAAGCGGTATCGCCAATCTCATAGTAGAGTTCTACGGCCTGACGCCAGGCACGCAGTGCCGACTGATAGTCTGCCTGTTCCGCCTGGCGGTCCCCCAAACGGAACAACTGATCAGCCACGTCGCGTCGCTGATTAATGGCCTCTCGGTTAACCGGCTGTCGCAGCTGGTCATCAAGCGTCCCTTGGGCATAGGCTGCTGGCATACCCAGCAACGCCGTCAGCACGAACCCGTAACCAAATCGAACTGTGCAGTGCACGACCAGATCTCTCCCTATGTAAAACACTAGCGCCCAAAAACTAGAGCGATCAAGCTTCAGAAGCTAGATTTGGCTGTTCTAAGTCAAGATCGGATACATCCAATAGCTCTGACAAATCCTCTGCCAAATTCTCCTCCGCTACAGTTTCAGTATCCCCAAAGTAAATCACCTGAATATCACGTGGTAACGCTTTGCTCAAAGATTGTTGAGCATCTGTCAACAAGGTTTTCACAGATTTAGGGGAAATACGCTGCCCCTCAGCCTGTAAATAGGCAGCAATTCGAGTATCACTCCACCGAAATGTCTGCGCCATGACAATCACCAAACGGTGTAGAGGCTGAAGCTGCTCAAGTGCCTGAGTAACATAGCACCAGAGTGGGGGCGAAGCTTCTTGCAAGTTGTAGTGAATCTCTTCAACATCAGGCAAAGCAGCTTGATTAATACAGGCCGCTGTCAAATTCACGAGCCAAGCTTGCAAAGAAAAGTTTTCTGGAGGCTTAGCTGGCAAGTCAAGGCCACTCAATTCATACAGAATATGCCGCCATGTCAGTGCAAACAAATACTCTGATTGCACTGTAGAGCGAGCCGAGTGACGAATCAGGGTATACACCACCGGACTGTAGCGACAGAACACAGCGGTAAAGTACTTGCCGTCTTCGGGATGCAGCTTAAGCTGCTGCACTAGGTCGTAGTCACTGTACTCAAAAAGCGACTTGACGACAGCATGATCACATTCAGGAAAATTAGGAATATCCACAGTACTGAAAACGGCGCTCTTGCCAATCATCGGCAGAATAGACAGACTGGCATTAACCAAACTGAGACTACCGTATAAATAGCAACTACTATACCCAGGATCCGTCGAATCTTAAAGATTCGGAGATAAACCCCAAGCTGACACTAGTGAACACCTACCGTAAATTGCCCTATCAGACATACGGTAAAGGATCGGTTAACCCGGCATCTTTCTAGCAGCTAGTCGGTTTGAGCCTTGATAAACTAAGGTCAATCCCAGTGTCCTAACTCTACTTAAGCTAACAGCACCCTCTTTCCGAATACTGCCCATGGATTTTTGCGCCATCATTTTTTCATCACCACTGGCCTCCATCTGGCAAGGGCTACCCCTCGATAGCCTCGTTTCTACCCAAGGCATTATGGTGATGCTGCTGGTGGCCTATGCAGGCGCGATGTGGATGTTTCTAACCAGCGCCCCTAAGGTGCATACGGTGATGGTTTCTGACTTAAATATTGCCCAACAGTTTTATGAAGGAATGCTAGGCCTGTCTGCTGCCGATGTGCCGCTCCACTATTATTACAATTACGAGCAAACCATGGGGACAGGGCTAGATCCAATGATGGGCATGGGCTCTATGCCTCGTCCCACAGAACTGGGCAACAGCCCTGATGGCCTCTGGTATCAGCTGAAAAAAAATACTCAGCTACACGTTATCTCAGGTGCCAGCCGTGGCCATAAAGATCGTCAACGCCACGTTTGTTTTGATCGAGACTGCCTCGAACTTTTACTCATGCAGGTGCAGGCCAACAGAGTGCGCCATAAGATTCGGAGTGAAAGACCCCTCAATTTCTTGGTCAAAGACTATGATGGCGAAATCATTGAAATGGCTGAAGTTGCCGATTAGATTTGGTCGTAGGGGCGTTGCATGCAACGCCCCTACAATTTGTTTATATATATTGGCCCTATGATCATCGACCTTTCTAAGGTGCCCGCTGGCCAGGGTACTGGGTATCCAGTACCTTTCAAGGCTGCTGTGACAGGACGCTCTAAGCAACGCGTGGGTAATGTGGCTGGGCTGACTAATTTTGGCATTAACTTGACCACGTTAGCGCCTGGAGCGCAGTCAGCCCTGAGGCACTGGCACAGCCACCAAGATGAATTTATTTACATGGTTTCAGGAGAACTCACACTAGTAACTGAGGCTGGAGAAACATTACTCACACCGGGCATGATGGCTGGGTTTCCAGCTGGGGTGCCCGATGGTCACCATTTAATTAATCACTCGAGTGCGATCGCAACATACCTTGAAATTGGCGATCGTACCCCTGGCGACCACGCAGAATATCCCGACGATGATCTGTTAGCCCAACCTAAAGATGGAGGTGGCTACTGTTTCACCCACCGTAGCGGTGCTCCCTACTGAGGTGCCCACAAGCTATGGTAAAACCCTTGATATACGAGACCTTTACCTTCGACAGATAACCAATGCAATTAACGAAGGGACTGGCGAAGGCTGGTTTGAGACAATCTGCCCATAGGGATTACCCTAGCTGGATAGTCAGAAAAATTTTGCCGTTCTGCGTTCTGCTAGCCAGTTGCCAACGCACACCACCAGCTACGGACATTCCCAACGTACAAAATCCATCTGCCCCACCGCCACCAGAGACCCAGGCACCGCCACCGCCACCGTCTAACTCCTATTTGGCACAGATACCGCCTGACGTGACTAATCAGCTGGTCAATCTCGGTGTAAATATCGTGATCCCTACATATCTAACACCCAATATGACCTTGGCCAGCTATGGAGTCGGTGAAACATCAGAAACTAGCACACCCTACTATTGGTTGGTATATCGAGACGACCAACAGCGTTGTTTTGCCATCGAATATGCGGCCAGTGGAACCAATGATATTTCTCTAGAAAATCAAGAGCCCTTGGACAGTATGCTATTTGGAGAAGGCTATCGTCTTTACCACGGTAAATTTCCTAATGGTGAAAGTGGAGAATTACCAGAGCCCGATTTATTTACCGATTGGCTAACGGGTGAGGATGGCTTCTACCGCTTAATAGGAGCCGGTTTAATAAACGCCCAAGACTATGGCCAGGGCGATTGCAGTAACCTTACGGTCAAAGAAGCTATGACTGTCGCCGAGTCATTAAATTATTTAGCGACTGATATTAGAACCTTGGAAGCCATCCCTGCAAAGCCATCTGGTTTGGAGAACAATGTCACCCCATAAAAAAGGCTCGCTTTTGAAGCGAGCCTTTTTTATACATAAACAACAGTAACTTCAACCTTTATCCGTCACTGTTAATAGTCAGCTATCGGCATCTAATGCTTCTCAACCACAGAGGTATCCGAGGCTGCTTTTGACTGCGGTGCTTCTTTTTCAACGGCCGCTTGAGCATCTTTGGCAACAGCAGCCCCCCCGCCTGCAACAGCATTAGCCGTAGTTGAGACATTCTTAGCAACCGCTTTCGCTGGAGACTTAACAGTTACATCGGCTTTAGCAGGACGTTCAATTTTTTCTAGACCAAGCTGCTCACGCGCTTTATCTAATAGAAAATTAGCTCCATTTTGGCTAACTTCCAAAAATGCTTGACCAGTAGCCGCAGCAGCCTGGTTACCATCCACTGGTTCTGCCTGTTGAGTGTCCCACCATGCTCGCATTTTCTGTCCGGAGTTAAGAGCTATATCGCCAAACCAAGCAAAAAATACAAATACAGAACATATAATTAACCAAACTAAAAGAGCTAACTCCTTAATGATGGTCCCCGTCAATACAAAAACACTCTTATACGTGTCTGCCGTCTTGGGATCAAAAAGTAGTTGAGACACCACAGCAGCTTGAGACTTAACGCGATCCATGGTTTTACCTCATCTAAATGATTTATAAAAAACTTGATGAAACTATTCTTTGACTACCACTCAGTAGGGTCATCCTATCGAAAGATATCTAACGTGCCGTTAGACATGGTGGGTAGTCTTAAGCTTTCTCCTCGAAAGACGAGTCATCGTTGCTATAGGATGCAATGCTTTATCAAACGTTCTTGAGTATACCCAAGGTTAACCACCCCAAACTTTTTGTAAAACATCCCCTGGCTTTAGATCAGCTAGCCGCTCTGTCGCCGATTGCACACCTAGGATCCGTGTTTCGCCCTCAACAACTGGTAAGGCCTGGCTCAGTTTTGTCTGCAGTACGAGGGTAAATACCTGAAGAGCCATAGATACTTGGCTGATATAGCTATCAGGAGTAATCACTAAATCAGCGCCAGCTAGGATAGCGGCAACCTGCCCAAGATTTTCCACCTTAACGGCCTTAAGCGTACGCTGACGACTCAGCGTGGCAACTAACTCTTCGCTATCGAGAGTTTCCAACAGCACAATCGGCATCTGTGGCTGTTTAGACTGAAAATCATCCACAATGCTAAGCCAGCTACTTAAAGGATAGGAATCTGCCTGCACGTTCAGGCCAGGATACACAACCACGTAGCCGCCGCTACCCGACAAATTCAAGCCTTGACGTTGTTCGTCAGCCCAGGCAATATCCCCTGCTGGCACATTGAGGGCAATGGGCGCAGATTTAGAGGGTTCTGCCAGGCCTTCTAAAAGCGCCTGGTACTGACTGGCTTGATACGGCTCTTTGTCAGCGGTCACGGTATTGGTGTAAAGCCATGGAGCTTGGGCGTTGCTATAGCCAACTCGAGTGGGAATACCACTCAGCCAAAGCAACACACCTTCCTCCCAACGATCACTAGCTGAGAGAACCAATTCAAATTCGCGATCGCGAATAATACCCAGCAAATTAGCCCAATCAGCCGGACTATTTTGCCCTCGATAGTTAAACGGAATGACTTCACTAACAGCCTTAGACACCCGGTAAGCTGATTTAGACGTGGGCTCCACGACCACTGATATTTCAGCGCTGGGATAAATTTCTTGAATAGTTGCTAACGTTGGAAAAAACTGAAGCTGATCGCTAATTCCACCAGGAACTAAAGCCAGGACGTGCATGGACTTTGGAGAATACTTCGCTACTCATTCTAGATTAAGCTGGCAGCGCTAATGCTGAAGAAAGGTCACTAAACCGCGAAATTGTAAAAATTATTCCTTGGTTAAGATTTTTGAGAGGATGTAGGGTGCCGATGGGGTGACAAACACCGGGGGTGACAAACACCGATGGGGTGACAAAAATTTGCATCTCTTACCTCAACAGGCAACGTTCACATGCGTCCTTAAAATATTTTTTGGAGACAGTAATGCACCTACTTATACCGGCAGCAGGCAGTGGCAAACGCATGGGTGCTGACGGCAACAAACTGCTTTTACCCCTGCTCGATCATTCAATTATGGGATGGACCCTAAAGGCTGCGGTCGCTGCCAACAGTATTGAATGGATCGGCATTATTTGCCAAGCCATGGATGAGCCGGTGTTTCAAGAGACTGTTACTCAACTGAAAATAGATAAGCCAGTATCATTCATCCGTGGTGGAGATACTCGCCAGACATCGGTCAGCAATGGTTTACAGGCCTTACCTGAGGACGCAAAACAGGTGCTAATTCATGATGGAGCTCGCTGCCTCGCTACTCCAGCGCTTTTTGATCGCTGTACCGCAGCGTTTGCAACTTGCAAGGGATTTATTGCAGCGGTGCCCGTCAAGGACACCATCAAACAAGTCAATACTTTTGGCATCATCGAAGCCACCCCCAATCGTTCTCATCTGTGGGCGGCTCAGACTCCCCAGGGATTTGATGTTGCACTACTGAAAGAAGCTCACCAAAAAGGTCAAACCCAGGGTTGGTCTGTCACTGACGATGCTGCTTTATTTGAAAAATGTGGCCTCAATGTCCACATTGTGGAAGGAGAAGAAACTAATTTGAAGGTGACTACACCTATGGATCTTGCGATCGCAGAATTTATTCTACTTCAGCGCCTTTAACCATCAAGAACCCGGTTTCTAGCAAATTTGAAATCATGAGCATTTTATCTGCTACATAAACCGGGTTCTTGATGATGACTAAAGATCGCCGCTTCGTGCAACCAACAAAAAGATGATTGCTGGACCAGAAATAACTACCATTGCCAAGACAGTGAGCTGAGCCACTACCAGAAAATCAATATTGCTGAGAAAACCCAGACCCAAGATACCCAGAAGACCCATTGAACCTCCGATAATCAACTAACCGTGACCTCTGCGCACACAAGCGCACCGTCATTTTACCTGGTTCGATCCCACCGCTTTTAAGAAAGTTTACAAAATTCCAAAAACTTTGATAACAAACCTGGTCAGACGTCTAATCCCCTGGCCCTTTATTCTTGTATAAGCCTCATCCCGCTAAGGACAAAGACAATATGGCCACGTGGCAATGTGTAAAAACCTGTGGTGCTTGCTGCAATCTCACCCCAGCCGATCGACCGAATTTAGCCGACTATCTCACGCCAGAACAGCTAAAAGTTTATATGGGCCTGGTGGGTCCAGACGGTTGGTGCATCAATTACGACACAGAACAGCGTGTATGTATGATTTACGACCAGCGTCCCAGCTTTTGCCGTGTACAGGCGGACACGTTTGAGCAAATGTTTGGGGTCACTGAGGATGCACTCAATGACTTTGCCATCGACTGCTGTCAAGAACAAATTAGTGGCGTCTATGGCAACAAAAGTGAAGAACTGGATAGGTTTGTAGCTGCTGTCGGCATAGAAGACTGAAAAAAGTAATGGTTTTATTTTGAGCGTTCAGTTGCTGTTTAAGGGGGGCATGTGAGCATGCATGCCACTTTAGACAGCTAAAAAACATAGCTCATAGTTCTCCTAACCCTTGCTCTTGCAATCTTCCTGACAGATAATGAAGCAAATATGAAAGACTTCTCTGTGACATCCTCCACCTCCATACAGCCTACGGGCACTGAGCAGCCCACAAAAAAGACGCCCCAAGCCAAAGCAAGCTTTTGGGGCGTCTTTCTTTCAACATTCGTCACAATTTTTCTGGCGGAATTGGGAGACAAAACACAGGTTGCAACCTTGTTAATTAGCGCTGAATCCCACAAGCCACTTACGGTATTTGTAGGAGCAGCGTTAGCTTTGATTTCAACGAGCCTCGTGGGAGTAATAGTGGGCCAATGGTTAGCGCGTCGGATTTCCCCTGAAACCTTGGACACCTTAGCTGGGATTTTACTCCTAATTATTTCCGTCGGCTTAACGGCTGAAGTTATTGGTCTTTAGAGAATTATTGCCATCATGTCATTTGATTGGAACTTACTCAGCGTTAGCTTTATCACCGTCTTCCTATCAGAATTAGGTGATAAGAGTCAGCTGGCAGCCATTGCCTTAGGGGGTAGCTCGTCATCACCTAAGGCCGTATTTTTGGGGACTGCCAGTGCCCTGGTGTTCGCTAGCTTCCTAGGGGTTTTATTGGGAGAAGGCACAGCACAAATATTACCAACGCAAATTGTTAAAGGCGCTGCAGCTATTGGGTTTGCACTACTAGCAATCCGCTTACTGTGGCCTGATGGGGAAACCGACGGATAGGCTGACTCACGTTACTCACTAAACTGAGCAGCAATATCGACATAGCACAGACGCAATAGAAATCCAAGAATCAATACTTTGATAGCTTCCAAACCCCAGTAAATTCCATGGATCCAGACCATAGCATGGGGAATGATGTGAATGGTCCCTGGCATATCCAAAACAATGCCAATAGAGCCTATGTAGGGAGTCAATACATAGGTATAGGTCAGAGCGATCGCGACCAAACTAATCGCCAACAGCAACGCCCATCGGCTACGGCTGCCGCTAACCTCAACGGAGTATTCAGCATGGGCCTGGCGCATGGCCAACACCCCAGTTAAGATCAACCCTGATAAAAGCATTTCCACATGGTTGAAGAGCTCAAATAAACTGTAGCCAGCACTGGCAAACCCCGGAGCAGTCATCATGCCATTCATATAAAGCATCGGCATGACCACAAAATCGAGAATCAGGCTACCACCAATCCAAAAAACTGCAAGAAAGAGAACAGCACTATCCCAAGCAAACTGTCGTGGAGACAGCTTGGGTAGCGACAACGTGAAATGTGTCATGGATTAAACCAGATAATAGATGGGTATGTCCCAACGCTAACCGATTTAGTCAGTAAAAAACGTGAAAAAACGTTGCGATATAAGCATTGCAACGTTTTCTTTAGACTCATAACGCCAGTCTTTACGCCAGTCTTTATTTTATAAAGTCGGCTTCACCCATTAGGCACTGGCCGTTTCACCAGCGTGGATAGTCTTGACCCACTTCAGCCGCTTTGGTCGTACAGCCATACGAGTCGTTGCAAAAGCCATAACCACAACCCAATGGGTCATATATAAGGTGCCTTTAATTGCCCGCACCATTGCCATGGGTAATGATACGTTTTGAGTGCGGTATATGCCCATGGTCATTCCCCAATACGATACACCAACCGCCAAAGTCGTTAGGGGAGCAAACACAGGTGGCTGGCGCAGTGCGATCGCAACAATAAAGTCTGGCAGTGCCACAATCGGCAACATATATTGCAATATCCAATACATCAGCATATCAACGGACTTATTCCAGCCCAGCCGATTGCGGACAAGTAACCGCCAGTAATCTAAATAACGCTGATAGCCCCCCTCAGCCCAGCGATTACGCTGATGCCAGAGAGCGACACCGCTAGTCACCCCTTCTTCACCCACAGTTGGCATATCCAAAAAACCAATATTCCACTGATGTAGATGCAACTGAACGGTCAGATCTAAATCATCGGTAATGGTCATTTCATTCCATCCACCACATTGAGCGATGGTCGTATGGCGCACAAACTGACCATTGCCCCGCAGTTCTCCAATGCCACAGCGGGCTGACCTTTGCTCCTGGTAGTAACGATCTAAAGCCATTTCAGCAGCTTGCCCCTGGGTCCAAAAATTAGTGGCACTGTTAACAATGGACTTGCGCACTTGAATTGCCCCAGTGCGATCATTGGCAAATAGCGGCACCACTCGACGCAATAAATCAGCAGGGACCTGAGCATCAGCATCAAATACAGCCAAAATTTCTCCGGTAGCCCTTGGCCAAGCCAAGTTAAGCGCACCAGACTTGCCCCCAGTTGCCTCTGGGCCACGGTGCAGAACCCTTAACCTGGGATACTCATGGGTTAACTCGTCCAATATTCTGCCGGTATCATCATCACTGTTATCGTCAATTACCCAAAGCTCATAACGATCTTCGGGGTAGTCCAAATTACAGAGAGACTCCACTAAATGGGCAATGACAGCCTCTTCATTTTTAGCGGCCACTAGCAGGGAAACAGGCGGACAGTCCGGTTCAGCCAATGCAGACGGTACGGCAGCCCGATTAGGGCTAATGGCATAAGTAGCATTAGCACTCACAATGCGCACCATATAAAGTGCAACCAGCCCAGTAACGGCCCAAACCACTTGCGCGCCCCACATTGCCCAGTGCAACATCACCGTTACACTCCACAGAAACACTAAAGCAGCCAAAGCTTTCAGGCGACGTCCCTCCGAAAGATCATCCAGTAAAACATCAGATACCGTTTCAATCGCCATAGGTTCCGTGTAATAGGGTTGTTGGGTTACAGGTTATTAATATCTTATTAAAATCTGTTACACAGTATCTTCTTTAGACACACCTTCTCTGAAATCCTCTTATTTTGAGGTGCTTGAGGCAAAGGTTTCTGTGGGTACACTAGTGCTCGGCAGAATTAAGTTGCAGACATCTTGGTTACTGACGCGCTGCGCCCCTGCAACAGATAAGAACCAAGGTCTAGCCAGACCTAGAGGCGTTTACTTGACGCCTCTATTTGCCTAAGTTCACTATGTCTTGAGACAGATTCCACTGCTAAACGCCATGCCTATTGCAGACATTCAGCCCGCTCCCAAACAAGATGTCGGTGTTTATATGCCCTATTACCAGGGCAATAAACGTAAGGCTCTCCCCTATGCCATTGGCCTTTATAAACGTGGAAACCTTGAAGGGGAGCGCCGGATCGAAGGCGGTGAAAGCATTGCCTTTTTAGCAACCTGGAATGTGTCAATGTTGCCTGCTGACTTAACTCAATGTCGGATGCAGTTTGATGGTGATGCCGAACTAACCTATGAAATCACCATGGCCACCTTTGAATTTGTTGATTTTCTAATCGATGTAGTGACTGCTATGCGTCTAAAGCGGTCTCCTGACTTTTCCAAATCCTTTTACCGCAGGCTGCTAAGAATGGATGAGTAAGTTATGGCACCGCTAATGAGTTCGGTGTTCACTAAGCCCTCAACCTGATTTAAGTCATATACCAATAAGCGTCGTGTAGTACTGTAGTCAACTGCACGACGCTTATTTTTAGGCCCTGAACATGTTAAGCACCTAATCAAAACACTTCGGTAAAAGTTAAGGTTTTGTCCAATTGCGAACAGCTCTCCATGGCACAATGGGGGGTAGCCCTATTGGTAGTTAGGAGTTATAGTGTGCCCAATCCATCAAAGCACCTGCTGATTGGCTCAACAGAGCCCTACAGCGGCAAGTCGGCCACCATAACCGGGTTGGCCTTGCAGCTTCAGGATCGCGGTATTGATATCGCCTATGCCAAACCCGTTGGTACTTGTCCTAGCGATGAGGCTGGTATCGATGAAGATGTTCGATTCATTTCCAAAATTTTAGAGCTACCGACATCGCGTCTGCGTCCAACGCTGCTATCTCTGGATGCGCAGACAATCCAGAAACAGTTGACGGAAGAAAACTCTGCGATCGACCCCCAACAAATGGCTACATATCTAGGTGGTCAAGGGGAAGATCTATTGCTGATTGAAGGACCAGGCACCCTCGAGGAAGGGACGTTGTTTGGCTTGTCGCTCACTCAGCTAGCGAAGGTAACCGAAGCTCAAGTCATGCTGGTGGCAAGATTTCATTCTGTGTTGATTGTTGATGGTCTTTTGGCTGCTAAGCAAAAGCTCGGTGATCGACTCATGGGTGTTTTGATTAATGATGTCCCCATGGATCAACTGCAGGATGTAAACACCAACGTTAAGACCTGTCTTGAACGTCATGGGATACCAGTTTTAGGTATTTTACCCAGCACTCCGCTAATGCGCAGCGTCAGTGTCGGAGAGCTTGTGCATCAACTCAAAGCTGAGGTCCTTTGCTGTGAAGAGCGTATGGATCTGATGGTGCAGAGCTTAAGCATTGGAGCCATGAACGTCAACTCGGCCCTCAAGTATTTCCGCAAAGCTGACAATATGGCCGTTATTACGGGTGGTGACCGGGCTGATATTCAGCTGGCTGCTTTGGAAACGTCGACCCAGTGCCTGATCTTGACAGGACATATTGCTCCGCGCCCAGATATCACTAGCCGTGCTCAAGATCTAGAAGTCCCCATCTTGTCAGTTGACCTAGATACCCTGACGACGGTCGAAATCATTGAGAAGTCATTTCAGGAAGTTCGATTGCAGGAGCCTATTAAGGTGCAATGCATTCAATTACTGATGGAACAACACTTTGATGTAGATAGACTCATGGCTGAGTTAAATTTGTCATCACCGGCGGTAACGGCTTAAGGCTGACCTAGGAGGCCATTAGAAGTCAGTCAGAAATTATGGATATCAAGGCTTGGGGACAAGGGTTTGGTAGAATTGGCCAGTCCCTTCATTAAAACTATATAAACCCTTGAGTCAGTCCCTTGATACTCCCATCGAATCGCTTAAGGTAGATGATTTTTTGCAGGAGCTTGCTGCCATTCAGCAGTCTGGCTCTAAGCGCATTGCTATCTTGGGTTCCAGACATGTACCTATTACCCATTTGCGCCTCATTGAGCTCATGAGCTACGCATTGGTACTTGGCGGCAATCGTCTGTTGACCTCTGGGGCGACTGGGACTAATGCCGCAGCCATCCGTGGGGCAATGAAGGCAGATCCGAACTTGCTGACGGTTATTCTGCCGCAAAGTTTAGAACGTCAACCGCGTGAATCTCGTGAACAGCTGGATTCAGTGATTCACCTGGTTGAAAATTCGGCTAATGATCGACTAGAGCTGGCAGAGGCCAGTTCACTCTGCAACCAAGAAATTATTTCCCGCTGTCAACAACTGATCTGTTTTGCATTTCATGACAGTAATACACTGTTGCAAACCTGTAAGGATGCTGAGGAACAGCGCAAGATTGTAACGCTGTTCTATTTTGATTAGGACGGTGAGGTCCTATCCAATTGTCTATAGATGACTATCTCTAGGTAAGTCGTTGGTCATGAATCTGAAGCTTTATGACCTGAATCATTTCCTTATTAATGCTAGAACACTGGATCTGTGAGCTTACTATCCCTGCCTAATCTTTTTTTGTATAGTCTGCCAGTGGCGGCCTTTCTAATTTATGTGCCCTACCTGGTGGTGGCTTCAGAGCGAGTTAAGCTAGCTCAATCTATGGACGATCCCATAGAGGCTTTGGCGCGTCCACGCTTTTATACGGATAAGCTACCGAACTATGCGATGCGGGCTAACTGGGCCCATCAAAATTCGTTTGAGTCATTTATTATCTATTCTCCAGCTGCTGTCATGGCCTACATTACAGGGCAAGACAGTACGGCTGCGCTATCAGCTGTTGTCGCTTATCTAGTTGCTCGGCTGCTGTTTTCGGTATTTTACATTCTGAATGTGGCATCGTTGCGATCGCTAATGTTTGGCATCGGTAGTCTCAGCATCTTCAGCCTCTATTTCATGAGTTGTAAAACCATCTGGCTACAATAGTTTTTAGCCTCGCGCTTTCCATCTCTAGATGGTGGGCAATGCCCACCCTACGGCCTAATACTCTCCATTCACCTTGCTAATGGCTTCTACCTATTCATTTGATGTGGTCAGCGATTTTGACCGTCAAGAACTAGTCAATGCCCTTGATCAGGTACGTCGTGAACTAAAAAGCCGCTACGACCTCAAAGATACTAAAACCACGCTGGACTTAGGTGAGACCAATATTGCCATTGAAACCGCCAGTGAAATGACCCTTGAAGCAGTGCATACGCTGATTCAGACCAAAGCCGCCCGGCGAAATCTATCTATGAAGATTTTCGACTTTGGCAATATTGATGCGGCCAGTGGCAATCGTGTGCGCCAGGATATTGAGTTGAAAAAGGGCTTAAGCCAGGAGGTTGCAAAAAAAATCTCCAAGATGATTCGTGACAACCTGAAAAAGGTTCAAGCATCGATTCAAGGGGATGCAGTGCGAATTTCAGCTAAGTCCAAGGATGATTTGCAAAATGCAATTCAGCTAATTAAGCAAGAAGATTGGCCCGTTGCTTTGCAATTCCAAAATTATCGTTAGGCTACGGGCATAGTAGAGTCTCAAAGAGCAGCTTTTACGCTATAGGTCTAATGTTAACAGCGTCGCCTTAGACTCATAACCTAGGCTGTTGTAAAGGCTGAGGGCAGCTAAATTATCTGTAAATACCTGAAGGCTAAGCTGGTCATAGCCTTGAGCCTTGGCCCAGTTTTTGGCGTATTGCATCAGCTGACGACCCAGGCCTTGGCGGCGGTAGCCAGGGGAGACATAGACCAGATAAATATAGGCCTGCAATGCCCCGGTTAACTGATTCATAGATTGCCCTAACCATAGACAGCCCAAGGATTCTCCCGTAGTAGTAGCCGTGAAACCGACACGAGCACCGCTCTCCGACTTCTCTAACCACCACAGGGCTGAAGGGCCTTCAAGATATAGTTCAACGGTTTTCGTCAAATGGCCTAGCTGGGTAGCACCTAATTCTGCATAGGCATTACCCATGGTGGCAAGCAACCTTGCCCGATCCAAACTAGATCCTTGAACTAAGCGATACCCTGGGGGCCAATCAAACTCCAAATCCATTCAGCAGTAGGGCTTTACCCATCATAGCCAGGTCATCACCATCCATGGGAGCTGGGGCCAGCATGTCGCTCGGCAGCCAGATTCGCGCACTAACAGCCACCATCGCCACTAGAAAGACGAGCAAAATCAGAAACGGAATAACGTAGGAGCGAATGATGGACATGATTTAGATCCGAGTCTCAGAGTGGGTTAACAGTTATCTATTAAGTATCGTAACGTTTTGTTGAGGGTAAGCCTGACTGGCTACGGCAAAATATCATCGTCGTCTAACCCTGGGCGAGGCACCGGTGCGATGGGTTGCCGATTTAAGTGGCGTAACCAGAACCACCCTGCTACGGCCACAATTAGCGATAGCCAGCCCCCTAAAGAATTGAGCAATAAGAAACCGCCCACGGCAAACATGGCACCAAAAAGCAGTAGTAGTGACGCAATTACCCGCTTAAACTCTAAACCCAGATTTTGCAACGGTCTTACCCCTGTACGCTGTCGCTGTTTTTGCCAACCAGGACCACCGGGTCGGACACGACGATAAAAGTTGTCCAAGGTTTCGTCTGATTCTGGGGGGGTAGCAAACATAGCGATCACCCAAATCACAGTAGTCATACCAGCCGTGACGAGTAGACGCAAACCAAAATCATCAATTTGAAACCAAGGTGCACTGCTAGTCAATAAACCAATCAGGAATCCAGCAACCATCGAACTTAGCTCTGCTGCCGCATTAATCCGCCACCAGAACCAGCGCAAAATCAGAACTAATCCAGGACCGGTGCCAATGGCAATCACCAGGCGGAAAACAGTCGCCACATCTGAGGCAAAAAAGGCTGCTGTGGCTCCCAGGGCCGTCACAATTACTGACGTCATGCGACCAACATTGACTAATTCAGCCTGGGTAGCGTCTGGATTGATAAAGCGACCGTAGAGATCATTCGTTAAATATGAAGCCCCCCAGTTAATGAGCGTTGACACCGTGCTCATAAAAGCGGCAATCAACGATGCGACCACTAAGCCCAGCAGTACAGGAGGTAAAAAGTCGAGCATGAGCTTGGGATATCCCAATTCGCGATCGGCCAAGTCTGGATAAATGGCCACAGCAGCCAGCGCCACAATAATCCAGGGCCAGGTGCGAATGACGTAGTGCAAAATATTGAAAAACCAGGCCGCTTTCTCAGCCTCACTCTCGTTTTTAGCGGCAACCAGACGCTGGATGAATTCTCCACCCCCATCACTACGACGAAAGGCCCACCATTGTAAAAAGACATAGGCTGTAAAGGCACTGGCGGGAATACCGGCGACCGTACTCCAACCAAGGCCACCGTTAAAGGTGATGGGTAAGATGCTAAGAATATCGAAATCAGTATTGGTTTGGGCCTGATTGATCAGGTTTTGCATGCCACCAACGGAGATGACGGATGCGATCGCAACCACAATCGCTCCAAAGAGAGCCAGGAAGAATTGGAAAAAATCCGTAGCGACCACCCCCCACAGCCCCGAAAAGCCTGCGTAAAACAGCACCAAAATACTGACAACAATCACGCTCCAGAGCTTCATGCTCTGATTGGGTTCAATGCCCAAACTTTGCCAAAGTTCAAGAGCATCCACCACTTTGACCATGGCTAACATGGCATAGCCGATACCAATGCAATTAATGGGTACCGCAAACAGAAATGCTTTCACACCTCGCAATAAGGCAGCCGTTTTGCCGCCATAGCGAATTTCTGTGAGTTCAGCATCGGTCACCACTTCAGACCGTCGCCACAGCCGCGCAAAAATATAAATCATCACGACGTGGGCAATGCCAAAGCTCCACCACTCCCAGTTACCAGCAATGCCACGGGAGCCGACCACACCTGCCACATATAACGGAGTATCGATGGAGAATGTGGTAGCCGCCATACTTGTGCCCGCTAACCACCATGGCAATGACCGACCCGAGACAAAAAAGTCAACTAAACTTCCAGAGGCTTTACGCGATAAGTAGACGCCTAACACCATCGTAAAAATGAGATAGGCCAACACAATCAGCCAATCAATTAGCAGCATGGGTGTGAACTATTGGAGATTCTGAAGCGACAGCCCAAATCATCCCACACGGTGATCAACTGTCGCAAAAGGGCGTTAAGCAATGTACGACCTGGATACCTGATGATTTCATCCGGGAAATTTTGATAGGTTGACGATTTTTGTGAAGCTTACGCCCTTCGCAGCCATGCAATACGAAAATGCCTAATCACTTACTGAAGTTGTTTCCAGAATTCCTTAATAGCTCTCTCTATGTTTCGTACCCCTGTGTTGCTTGTGGGTAGCCTGTTGCTCATGGGTCCAGCTGCGATCGCGCAAGCGCTGACTGGTCAGTTCGCACAAGGCCTTTCACCCTCCAGCCGTGATGACTTTGAGCGACTAGACGATTTGATTATTCCAATCGAGGCCACATCAGGCAGTTGTCCCCAAGAAGTTCGCTTTTGGAAAGAAACCCATCGCAACTTCGAAGCTGGTGAGAATAGTGGCATTATGCTTGATGTCTCCAGTGTCAGCCGAGGAAAAACCGAATTTATCGATAGCCAGGAGTACTCTGTTACCTTCAGAACACCCCTTGCGCCGGAATTTTATAATTGCGTTGGCAAACTTGGCGAAAGCGAAGAACATTACCGACCTCTATACAGCCTTTGGTTTGAGGAAGGACATGTTTATTTTCACTTTGATATCAGTCCAATTGCACCGGAGCCTCATGAAAACTGGTACTTTGCGACTATTACTCATCAGGAAATTGTCGGCCAGTATCCCTATGTTCGCTGGGCTACAGGCGATTAGGTACCGACTGACAATCGGGCTAAAAATCTTGTTCTTGTTCAATTTCTTCGACGACTTGTAAACCACGCGGATCACCCAAATTGAGTATGGCAGCTCGGGCATCATCCCTCACACCTAAATCCTCATCGTCGGCAAAGGTTTCGATCAGTGCATCAATGGCCGTTGCATAGACCACGTTATAGGTTAAGTCCTTGCACAGTTCACCAATGGACCAGGCACAGTTGCTACGCACAATGGCAATTGGGTCATTGCGCATGGTTTTAACCAAGGCTGGGATAGCTTTCAAAATCGCCTCAAAGCTGATTTTTCCCATTTGGCCTAAGGCACTGGCCGCCCAGAGCCTGACCACAGACATATCATTCTCAATGGCCTCCACCAGGGGCACAACCGCCTTCTCATTACGACAGTTACCTAAGGCCCAAACCACAGCTTTACGCACATAGCCATGGGAGTCATTTTGCAATTGCGCAATCAGAGCATCCACAGCCGTCTCACTGGGATTTCGACCTAGGGCATAGGCCGCATTGACTCGTACCAGAGGGCTTTCGTCACCTAATAGGTCAATCAGACGAGGTATGGCACGGGGCTCTTGAATTTTATAGAACGCACGGGCTGCCAACATCCGCTGCTGCAAGTCATCTGACTCTAGCAGTGGCAGCATTTGGTCAGGGTTATAGCGAGGTCTATCGTCCTCTAACGGAATGTCATCTAAAGGATCGATAGGTGTTTCTAAGCCGACCTCAGTTTCTAAAACTTTGAGAGCATCTATATCGTCCATGTTTGAAAGAGGAAGGAATAAAACTTAGGTAATGGCCCACATGAACCATTACCCAGCATGCGTTTATAAAAAGTAATTGACCTCGAACCGCCTTGACAGCGGGCGGCTTTAATAGCGGGCCGCTTATTGAAAGCGACCCTTACTTTTTAGAGCGCAGACAAAACAGTACGTGCTGCAGCTAACGTATTGGCAATGTCATCATCGGTGTGGGCAAGAGACGTGAATCCAGCTTCAAACTGAGAAGGTGCCAGGTATACCCCTTGCTCCAACATGCCACGGTGGAAACGGCTGAACTTAGCTAAGTCAGATTGTTTAGCATCGTCATAGTTATGCACAGGTCCTTCAGTGAAGAATAGGCCAAACATAGCGCTGATGTTGCCACCACAGACAGCATGGCCATTTTCACGGGCAATTTCTAGCAAGCCTGTGATCAACTTGTTGGTTTTCTCTTCAAGCTGCTCGTAAGCACCAGGGCGACTCAAAATTTCCAGAGTCTTGATACCGGCAGTCATGGCCAGAGGATTACCTGACAAGGTACCAGCCTGATACACAGGACCCGCAGGTGCGATCATTTCCATAATCTCGCGGCGACCACCATAGGCACCCACGGGCAAACCACCGCCAATAATCTTACCCAAGGTGGTCAAATCAGGAGTGACGCCAAGCTTCTCTTGCACACCACCATAGGCAATGCGAAAACCAGTCATAACTTCGTCAAATACGAGTAATGCACCATCGTCTTGAGTTATTTCACGCAGCCCCTCAAGGAACCCAGCATCAGGCGTCACAAAGCCAGAGTTACCAACGATGGGCTCCAGAATAACACCAGCAATTTCACCGGGATTCTGCTCAAATAGGGTTTTGACAGCCTCAAGATCGTTGTAAGGCGCAGTCAATGTAGCTGCTGTGGTGCTCTTGGGTACACCAGGAGAGTCTGGTAGACCCAGGGTGGCTACACCAGACCCTGCCTTAACCAGGAACATACCTGCATGACCGTGATAGCATCCTTCAAACTTGATCACTTTTTCACGCTTGGTGAATGCCCGCATCACTCGCAATACCGACATACAGGCTTCGGTACCAGAGTTGACAAAGCGTACCATCTCGATACTGGGAACGGCGGCAATCACCTTCTCAGCCAGCACATTTTCCAGGTAACAGGGTGCTCCAAAACTAGTTCCCTTTTGTAGGGCTTCCATCAGGGCTGCATTCACTTCGTCATTAGCATGACCGCAAATAGCAGGCCCCCAAGTACCGACATAGTCGATGTATTCATTGCCGTCAACGTCCCAAATATGAGAGCCCTTAACGTGGTCGAATACAATGGGTTGGCCGCCAACGGACTTAAAAGCACGCACGGGAGAGTTAACGCCCCCAGGCATTAAGTTTTGGGCAGCCGCGAAAATCTCATCTGATTTTGTCGTTTTTAAAGATGTGGTAGTAACCAACGGGCTCTCCTTATGGTTAAAAGTCGTTTGTCGAAGGGTTAGGATGACAACCTTACATGGCTGCCATTGTGAAAGGATACGAGTGAAATGCCTGAATCCATAATTTGGATGGATACCTCGTCAGGCAACTGATTGCGCCTCTCAGAGCGGCATTAATCAGGATGGCGAAGATCGCAGTATTCTCAATCGTAGCGTTTGTGATTACACCGATTGCAATATGTTAAGGAATGTAGCAAAACAGTAAAAGCTCGCCAACTGCGACAATAGAGCTGCACTGAGCTGCATTGATACTGAACTAACACGGATCATGAGTACCCCGCTTTCTTTTGTTGGCGCTATCCCCACTGAAAAAATTCGCTACAACGACCAGGGCCTGGTACCTGCGATCGCACAAGACTATTTAGATGGCACCGTGCTCATGATGGCCTGGATGAACCAAGAATCCCTACAAAAAACCTTGGAAACAGGCGACGTTTGGTACTGGAGCCGCTCCCGTCAGGAGCTATGGCATAAGGGAGCCACCTCCGGTCATTTACAAAAACTAAAGGCTATTCGCTATGACTGCGACAGTGATGCCCTGTTGCTAACCATTGAGCAAGTCGGCGATATCGCCTGCCACACAGGGGAACGCAGCTGTTTCCACCAGGTGGATGGGGGCATTACACCACCGGCAGCGGATACGCTATCTCAGGTGTATGGGGTGATTTGCGATCGCAAAGCCAACCCTCAACCCGACTCTTACACCAACAAGCTGTTCGAAGGTGGCGATAATAAAATCCTCAAAAAAATTGGCGAAGAATCTGCCGAAGTGGTCATGGCCTGTAAAGATGACGAGCCTGATGATATTGCCGGAGAAGTTGCCGACCTGCTCTATCACACCCTTGTCGCTCTGGCCCATCACAACGTAGATATCAAGGACGTCTATCGGAAGCTGCAATCACGTCGATAACGCCATGTTTAGAGACGTTCCATGGAACGTCTCTAAATAATCAACCCATGGCACAATAGCAGTACAAATGCCCTATGGTGCCATGGCCATCAAACCGTCTCAAATCCAGGCAATTCTACAAAATAAACGCACCCATTTTGAAACCTTTGAAAAGAGGCAACAATCGAGTCTGGATATTTACCAAACGGCCTGGCAGGCATTATGCGAGACACCTAAAAAAAAGCTAGACGCCTGGCTAGCACGTCAGAATGGCACCATTGGTGCAAGGCCTTTGACATCTCTAAGTGATACAGAGCAAGGCATTCATCGTAGTAGGCTGCAGTGGGGAAATCGAGAACACAGTCTGCAATGGGTTAATGAACACCTGCAAGGCATCACCACATTTGCCGTAGACGGTTCTCAGATTTTTCCGAGCAAGGATTTGTCCCCTCCCATTGCTCTGGTACAAATTGGCTGGTTTGAAAATCCCCATACCTCAGCAGCGGATTACACCAAAGATATTGAGCTCGATGTGATGACTCCCAGGGATTTAGAACTGGGAGATACCTCCAAACCTCTAGATCGGTTGGTCAATAAACATCGATTTAGGATGGAAATTCGGCGTTTGGTGGAGTACATCGAACAGGTCAGCGATCCTGAACACTGTCTGGTGTTTTTTGATGGGGCTTTGGTCGCCACGTTTGCCGATGCCTATGAAGATGAGGATCGTAAAGAGTATGTCGAGGCTTTAATCAGCTTATTGGAGGCTAGCGAAGAATACCGTGTGCCGCTGGTGGGCTATGTAGACACTAGCTCTGCCCACGATTTGACCACATTGCTAGAGCATCATTCTGCCAGCGTCGCAGCCATTCCGAAGGTAACCGATGCTCAGCTATTGAATCGATACATGCAATGGGGTGACTGTACGCCGATTTTTCAGTGCGATCGCACCGGCATCCTTGCTGAATACAAAACCCGAGATAAAGACTACTCTGACCGCATCATATTCAGTTATCTCAAAACCAACCAGGGCCCTCCAGCCCGCCTTGAAATGCCCCGCTGGCTCCATAAAGCTGGCATTATCGACCGCGTCCTTAACTGGGTACGGGCTGAAATTATCGTTGGTGGCGGCTACCCCTACGCCATTGAAACCGCTGATCAAACGGCTGTGTTACAAACCAACGACCGCCAAATTTTCTTTCGCATCCTCCAAGACTGGGCCAGCCAAGAAGACTTGCAGCTGCGCTGGTCTCGCAAAATGATGAGCAAGCTGCGTCGCCGATAAAGGTAACGGAATATTACAGCTTTTCATATTACGAGCCTCTCCCACTCAGAAACCAAATAATATATTTTGCCCGTAGATTAAATAAGTATTTTTACTTAGGCCTAACGAACTCAGCGTTTTTGTTCATATATAAAACCAAACGCTATCCATAGCATGCATCGACGGTTAATTAGTAAATCATTTACTTTTGTTGTGTTTAATTGCGTTTCAGTACGTATTTTTCTGACTACTCCCTTCATATCCATAGGATAAATAACGAATGGAGGACGAGAACTCCTTATATAACTGCATTTGGGTGGTCTCAATGGCTACCCTGCAGTTTTTTTTCTGGCATTGCCCATAACAAGGATTTGAAACGCAAAAGGACTTGACCCTGATGACTTTACCTTTGTTAAGCTATCCCACCAGTTGCCAAAACCAGCGTGTGAGCGGTTTTGAAATCCCCGGTGATGAGCAGCCCCGTATTTTTTCCACCGCGTTGCTACCCGATGCCCAGGAAGTTGACATTCTGATTCTTGCGGCCTACCGCCGCATTTTTAATGAGCAGCAGCTCTTAGCCTGCCATCGCGATCGCTTTTTAGAATCTCAGCTGCGTAGCTCCCAAATATCTGTACGAGAATTCATTCGTGGCCTGCTACTTTCTGAATCTTTTAGACGACTGAACTACGAGTGCAGCAACAATTATCGCTTTGTTGACATGTGTGTTCAGCGGGTGCTGGGGCGTCAGGTTTACGATCGGCGCGAAACTCTCGCCTGGTCAATTGTGCTAGCCACCGAGGGTATCCAAGGATTTGTTGACGCATTGCTAAACAGCGATGAGTACCTGGATAACTTTGGTGAAGAGACTGTGCCTTATCAGCGGCGACGCATTCTACCTCAGCAAGCCATGGGTGAAGTTCCCTTTGAACGCATGCCTCGCTACGGTAGCGATCATTTAGAACAGCTCACTGCCCTAGGTAATGACTTTTCTGCCACTGGCAGCGACTTCCTCTTTGGCGATGGTATGCCTCCCGAAGGACTGCGAAAAGTCGGTGCGGTTATTACAATCGCAGGCGCTATAGTCCTAAGCAGCGGAATCTTGGCCGTCATCCTATCCTGGTTTGGCTGGTTAAAGATCTAAGAAGTAAGTACCTGACTGCTGGAAGCTTATCGCTTCCAGCAGTCAATTCTCTCTAAAACTGAGCAGATTAAGACTCTACTCCCACTCATTAAATGTCGGTGGAGCCTGCCGTTGCCTCGTGCGACGGGTATCTTGCCAGGCACTACCAATACCTTGCAAAATACCGCGACCCACGAGACCAATGCCGCGACCCACTACTTCAGTGAGTACGTAAACTACACTGCTACCCACCAAGGAAACTAACGCTCGTACCCTTGGACTAAGGGCATCACGGGTTTCAAGCAATAAAGTCATGGCCCAGGGTAACCCTGAAAGCTGGTCTAACTCCTGGCGACGGGGGGCATAGATAGAGGAGCTGATGATACCCCTCGGTCCTAAGGTATATAAACGATACTGGCTCTCAAAGATGGCCGTTGGCTCATCGACTAAACGATTCCAGCGATAGCGCCAAGAGAGGTCATTACGAAAGCGTTCAATATCTCGAGTAGAGATAATCCGACGACTATACAATCCCTTTTTGATCGCCTCCACATCTGCCAAGCGATTAAGCAAGGGTTGCATGACTGCATTACCGATTTGGATCAGCAGGTTTTCTAAAAGTTTTTCACTATGGGCTAAAGCCTCAGGCGTGGTGGCAATATAACTCGTTCCATCTATCACCATGGCATCTTGAAATAGCCAATGGCTCAGCAGTTCTGGGACTAATGGAATGTGATTGAGGATTTCCTGTTCAACGCTATCTTTTTCTTGATACAGCACTGCCACCAGTTCTTGTTCAACACCGTTTAGAGGCACCATGTAATAGCGGCCAAAAAATTCTTCGATGGTAGCTACCCACAGATCCCGCAAAAGCTGAGGGAATTTAAAACGTAGCTGCCCTGGTTGTAGGGACGATTGCCGCAGATCATCCAATAAATCTTCAAACCGGCGAAGAACAATAAACAGCAGTTCCCGTTTTTTATCGAGGCGGAGGATGTCAATTTCCAGCGGCTCCGATGTTGTATTTTCTAAACCAGTCTGAAGCTTCGCAAAAACAGCTTCAAACACCATATTTTGAACATCACCACTGCGAAGGCTCAAAGAACTGGGCCCTGGGACAGTAATTGCTGCCGCCGCCCCGACAGAGTTGGGGCGTGGTCGTGATGCCATGGGCGCACTGGTGCGTCTCTGCAGTCTGACATTCTTTTTCACCCAACCAGCATCGGTGTATTTGTGAGTGGCCCACAGCTGCTTAGTCAACCAACGAGCTGCTTTGAGCTCACGCATTTTGCCAGTTAAAACTTGGCGCTCTAACCAGGACAGGCGGGGACGACGCAGTTCAGCTGATGTTTTGGCCAACTGTTGATCGATTTGTTCTAAACCCGACAGCCGCATGCTTAAACGCATCGCTGTCAGCGGTCCTGGAATCTGAAGCGATGATTTAGAACTGGATTCTATGGTTTTACTAGCCCCTCGACCGACTGTACGAATCAGCTGGGCGAGTTCGCGCACAGGCATACTGCGGGTACCATAACCATCGGCTCCGACCTGACGAGCAGCCGCTTCTAACACAGGCTCATCGCGAGCGCTCAGCACTAATACAGGAAGATTTGAGAACTCAGTTTTAATGGATTTACATAACTGTAATCCTGAACTGCTAACGGGCTCTGTGCTGGCATCACTGGCACCTAACCCCAAGTCTACAATGACTAAATTAATGGGTCGTTGTCCACGCAGCGTGGGGTCCGTAAATGCATTAGCTTGGGTGCGGGCATATTTCCGAATAATCCCCATGGCTTCAGATGCATTAGCCGCCTCAGCTGCAATTTGAAACCCAGGTAACTGCTCTAGCCAGACCCGTAACCCCAATCGAAAGGTGGGATCTTCATCCACCAGCATTAATTGCAAGGGCCGTTCACTCATGCCGCCTGATGTCGTTTTATCGGTTTAATCAGTTCTAGTATCCCTCACAGGTCTAGGATATGGATGAATGACTATTCATGATCGTAATGGCCATCTTCTTCGTAGTAGTCATTATCTATTGGTTGCTGTAGCGACTGAATATAAGCGCGTTCAGCATCCCAAATAGAGATTGCATTTCGGGCTTCACGATATAAAGCACGACCAGAGGCAATGCGAGCAGCCAATGCGATCGCATCCGACAACCGACCTTGATAAGCTAGCTCCTCAGCTTCATCTAAAATTGGTCGATCTTCAGCAATTTGAATCCGATTAGTCCAGTTCTTAATCGATTCCTGTGCTTGACTATACAAAGCTCGTCCTTTTTGGATCTTGCGAGCTTCCGTAATCGCATCCCGTAGCTTGCCCTTACTCGCTAAATCAAGCGCCTTGCTATAGAGGGGCTGATCCTCTAAGACCTGGATTTGCTTAGACCATTGGGCAATTTTTGTTTGAGCATCGATCCGTAGCGCTCGACCTTGTTGAATTTTTCTAGCTTCAACAATGGCCGCCTGTAAACTCGCCTTATCTCCACTGTCCGCCAGCTGCTGAGCTCGAACCAATGCAGGCCGATCTTCAATGCGTTGAATCTCTTTGGACCAATGGGATATCAAGGTTTGAGCTTGCTGACGCTGGGGTCGGTCGGTCGTAATGATCTGCGCCTGCTCTATAGCGAGCTTCAAGGAAGCCTTTTGATTAAGGTGAGCCATGAGCGTAGCTCCATAGAGCTGCTGTAGATCGCTGAGCTGTTTCGTCCATAGCTCTAACTTTGCCTGGGCATCTTGATAAAACGGACTCTCACGACCAATGTCTTGCACCGCCTGGATAGCATCCATCAAATTTAGGACATCTCCATAGGTGGGCTCCCAATCTTGCTGGAATGCGGCTAACCGCTGAGCATGGGCAAATTGAACCAAATCTTGAGCTTCTGACTTAGTGGCCAAGTCCGCTGGCACTTTTTGAATAATTGCGATCGCTCCAGCTAAATCATCCTGCTCCCACTTTTGCAATCCATAGGTCAGTAGCACATCAGCCCAGTCCGTCAATAACGGTTTAGCCTCAGGCCAGGCATGGCTTTGCACCTCAATCTGTCGGATCAAGGTCAGCGCCTCTGCCAGACTCTCCATCTGACCATCGCTAGCCAGAGTTTGTGCCTTGATTAAGGTACGACGAGCATCTTCTTCGCGTTGGATATGCTGCCCCAGATAGCGATGCCGATCTTTGAGCCAATAATCACTGGTCAAACGCTTAATGTCTCGTAGCTGCTGACGGGCACCACTCCAATTTTGATTACCCACGGCTTCTATCACCACAGCCGAAATTTCTTCACCCTTCGCCCATTCTTGCAGCCAACGCTCTGAAGCGACCTGGGCTTCTGCATAGATTTCAGCCCGAGGTGGAATATAGCCCAACAATTGGGTCGCTCGGTCTATATGCCCCTTCTGCATGCGCTGTTGTGCCAGCTTCAATAGCCCCTTAGACCAACGATTAGCCACCTCTTGAGAATCTTGATAAAGAGGGTGGGTCTCATCCCAAGCAGAAATTAGCTGTATCCCAGCCACCAAATCCTGCTCAGCCCCCGATACTGCCGATTGCCTAGCACAGTAAAGTCGCTCACTGTCAGCACTAAATACAGATATTCGATCACAGTTGGGCAAAGGGGGTAAACGAGTAATCAAGGCGACCGCCCATAGACCTAGAGCACTTGATGCTACCAGCAACATCAACCACACACTTGACCAGAACCAAGCCTGTCGCCCTCTCGATTTACGTCTACCCTCAAGACTTACCAAGTCTTTCCCCGTAGAGTCTGCGGGCGATGAATTAAATTGTTGTGGATCAGTAGGCGTAGCAGTCATTAGCAACAGCGTCCCAGACAGTGCAGGCCATTAACGGATAGGTCTCCCCCGAAAAAATCGGGAAAAAATCAATGGGAAGGAACAATATCCACACTGGGTCTGACTGTTCTAACGCGAGCCGTCAGGGATGTAAATATCGCTTTTGGCTTAACTTGCTAAAGCCACCCTTTAAAAATTCATATGGATTAGCCCATCTTCAGGCTACTTGCTCCTACAAAGCATTGACTGGGTTAGCAAAGCTATCCAGCGACTAAACCAAAATTTTGCTGTCATTGTAGAGGCAATTGACTAAATTACACAGGTTTTCGGAAAAACCTTTGCTTACAATAATTTAAGTGATCCTTCAAAATGAGTTTGCCCCGCTAAATCACCTCCAAATCATTGACTGATTGATATCCTTCAATGAGTGGCTGCATTAGTTCAGGTATGTTCCTTTAAGTGGTAAGCGGTGACAGCTCAGCCATGACTCAAACCACAACGCAGACCCAAAAATCAGTCTCTGCAATCTGCACCATCCCAGACTCCTGATGCCATGGTAGTTATAGCCTCGTAGAGCGATATCGGTGCATGCCCTCAATCACCAATGACAAAAGCGGCAGGTGAGAAACACCAACCGCTTTTAGTTCACAGTTATCGACACTCAAAAGCATCGACTAATGGATTGTAGGAGCAGCTTAGTAGTCGAAGTCACCCATACCGGCACCAGCACCAGCAGCTTCCTTAGGCTCAGGCTTATCAACAACGATGCACTCAGTTGTCAATACCATCGCAGCAATAGACGCAGCATTCTGAGTCGCAGAGCGAGTTACCTTAGCAGGGTCAACAACACCAGCCTGCAACATATCCACGTATTCGTTAGTTGCTGCATTGAAGCCGATGTTAAAGTCCTTCTCCTTGACGTGCTCAGCGACAACAGCACCGTTCTGACCAGCGTTCTCGGCAATGCGCTTGAGGGGAGAAGTCAAAGCACGGGTGACAATCAAAGCACCAGTCAGCTCTTCGCCAGTGAGATTAGCATTAGACCACTCTTCTAGACCAGGAGCCAGGTGGGCCAAAGTAGTACCACCGCCAGGAACAATACCTTCTTCAACGGCAGCCTTGGTTGCGTTGATGGCGTCTTCTAGACGCAGCTTACGGTCCTTCATCTCAGTTTCAGTCGCTGCACCAACTTTGATGACAGCAACACCACCGGAGAGCTTAGCCAGACGCTCCTGTAGCTTCTCCTTGTCGTAGCTGGAATCAGACTCTTCGATTTGACGACGAATCTGCTCGCAGCGTGCCTTCACATCGGCTTCGTTGCCTTCGGCTACCAGGGTGGTGTTGTCCTTAGTAATGGTGATGCGACGGGAGGTACCCAGCATGTCGATGCTGACGCCGTCGAGCTTAAGACCCGCATCTTCAGTGATGACTTGACCACCAGTTAGAACAGCAATGTCCTCAAGCATGGCCTTACGGCGATCGCCAAAGCCAGGCGCTTTAACAGCAGCTACGTTAAGCACACCGCGCAGACGGTTAACCACAAGGGTCGCCAGGGCTTCTTTCTCGATATCTTCAGCGATAATCAGTAACGGTTTGCCGGAGCGGGCAACCTGCTCAAGCACGGGAACTAGATCCTGTACCAGGGCAATTTTCTTGTCAGTGAGCAGCAAGTAGGGGTCATCTAGAACCGCTTCCATGCGCTCAGTATCGGTGGCGAAGTAAGGGGAGATATAGCCCTTATCAAAACGCATACCTTCAGTGATCTCCAGCTCAGTCGTCATAGACTTGCCTTCTTCCAAGGAAATGACGCCTTCGCGGCCAACTTTCTCCATGGCTTCAGCAATCATTTTGCCGACTTCTTCATCGTTACCAGCGGAGATAGTACCTACCTGGGCAATGGAAGTAGAGTCACCAACGGGCTGGGCTTTCTCGGCAATCCGCTCTACGAGGTAAGCAGTTGCTTTCTCGACACCGCGCTTGAGTGCGATCGCATTTGCACCAGCCGCCACGTTACGCAAACCTTCCTTAACAATGGCGTGAGCCAATACGGTTGCAGTGGTAGTTCCGTCACCAGCCGCATCGTTAGTCTTAGAAGCTGCCTGACGAATCAGAGCAACACCTGTATTTTCAATGTTGTCCTCTAGTTCAATTTCCTTAGCGATGGTGACACCATCGTTAACGATTTGAGGAGAGCCAAATTTCTTTTCAAGAACGACGTTACGTCCCTTGGGGCCAAGGGTAACAGCAACGGCCTCAGCCAAAGTATCCATGCCTTTTTCCAAGGCACGACGAGCATTCTCGTTATATATGATGCGCTTAGCCATGAATCAACCTATGTTTCAGAACGTTTGAGAGGGGTCTGGGGTGGGTACAAGAAGCAAGCTTCCTTGAGTTTGCATTTTTGAGTTTTGGGCTCTTAGTTAAGGCTTTTAGGCTTTATGTCACCCACCAAAAAGTCAACTACCTCTGACTTTTTGGAATACCTTTAATTCAAAATTCAAAACTTAAAACTCATAACTGAGCTGGTGCTTAGCCAACGACTGCAAGGATATCCTTCTCAGAAAGCAATACGTAGTCTTCACCACCCAGCTTGATATCAGTGCCTGCATACTTGGAATAGAGGACCTTGTTACCAACCTCTACATCGGGAGCTTGACGGCTGCCGTCATCGCCACGCTTACCAGGACCCACTGCAGTAATTTCGCCAACCTGGGGCTTTTCCTTAGCGGTATCAGGTAGCAAAATGCCGCCAGCTGTCTTCTCTTCAGATGCGCTGACCTTGATCAGAACGCGATCACCTAGGGGAGTGACACTTGAAACACTCAAAGAAATGGCTGCCATAGTTTTCTCCGAACTTTGATAGATCAATCATTCGGCAATTGCACCAAGGCGATATCAGTTCGCCTGAGCAGTCCCTTTTTCCAACTGAAGGATCTGATAGGGAAAGGAGCCGCAACCTGAACACGGTTTAGCACTCTCTATTGCCGAGTGCTAATTTATCGCTTGAAGAGAAGCGATCGCAACAGATAGAGGGGTACGGGTTCCCGAACTTAGTGATTCCTCAAAACTCCTAGCAAACTTTATGGTTTCAACACAGTGATCTTCACAGCTGCTTCAGGTTGTATTAAAAATTCCTCGTATTATTTAAATGAATGGGTGCCATCTGTAGTTCTTGATACATTTTCACCTAGTGCATATGCTGACACGTTGTCTAGCAATTGCTAGTCCCATGAATTTCAAATTTTCCCTGCTCTTAAATGCCCTGCCATTATGGATAATCGGTCTACAGGGAGTAGCTTCTGCACAGGTCTCACCATCATCAGAAGCATCCGTTACAGCACCAACCCATATCCAACCAGCAACGTCCGACACAAGCATTGTTAGGCAGTCTAATCATCAGCTCAATATTTTAGGTGGGCAATCTTCAGGCGGGGTTGAGCCTAATTTAGTTCATCAGTTTCACCAGTTTGATGTAGGTTCTGACAATGCCGCCAACTTCATCGTTGCCCCAGATGTTGCCAACGTCATCAGCCTGATCAACAGCGCTCAGCCTTCAGCCATCGATGGCTTACTCCAAATCACTAGCGATGATCCAAACCTGCCAAGCAACGCCAATCTTTTTCTAGTCAACCCGGCGGGCATTATTTTTGGGCAAGATGTCACCCTGAACCTACCTGCAAATCTGACTGCTACCACAAGTTCCGGTCTTTTATTTAACGATAGATATCTCCTATCTGTAGATGGATCCATTAGTGAAATAGCTCTCTCAGGCCACCAATCTGAGCACCATTCAGGAACACCCAGCATTAGGAATCTCGTTGGTAACCCTAATGGCTATCTACTATTCACAGGATCAACCAGTTCAGAAATATCAGCCCCATTCTCCCCCGCACTGCCTACAGGTAGCATCGAAAACCAAGGCACCCTTCAAGTCCCCCCCAAGCATCCATCACCTTAATTGGCCAATACATTCAAAATGACGGCAATGTGACTGCCCCCGGTGGCAATGTCAATCTAGTCGCGGCCTCTGGAAACAACCTTCTGAGACTCACCCAACCAGGTAATATTCTCGGCCTGGAGGTAATTCCGGCCGACACTCTCCAAACCATCGCTTCTACTGAAGCACAGTCCGCCATAACCCTGTTACCAGCCGCGAATCTAGCGGAAATGCTGACCGGTGGTGAAGATAATAATGCAACTCAACTCGCAATCACTGCTGACGGTGCTTTTGTCTTAAACAACACCCCACCCCTAACACCAACCGCAGGCACAGTTTTAATTCGCGGCACTGTGGATATTTCCGACAGCGCCATACCTGCCCCCAATAGACTCCCAGGTCAGGTCAATATCCTTGGAGATCAGATCAACCTCATTGGAGGCAGCATCTATGCCAATGCCGTCGACCAAGCAGGCACCATCTCTATCGGTGGCATGCCCGTTGTAGATACCTTCAGTGCTACCTATGTCTTAATTGACCGTAGCTCTGAGCTTTCTGTCGACTCATCAGAGGCCAACGGGGGTGTTATTAACGTGTGGGCTAGTGACACTGTTCGTTTCTATGGTGAAGCAACCGCAGATGGGGCCTCATCATATTTAGATGGTGACATATCAATTAATGCAGGCAACTCACTGGATGTGCGTCGACCAGCCGTCAGCCGATAAACCATTGCTACAGCAGCCCGACCCACTCAATCAGTTCAGCAATTGAATACACCACATAGCGGTGTCGTTAGTTTAACGACCCGCTTTTTTTAGCAAGCAGATCCGTCAAAAACAGACTCCATCAAGCATGCATCATATCCGTAATACCACCTGAATTCAACCAAGATTGATGTGTATTTTTCATAAAGCTTACGTACTTTCAAGGAGCTTCTCAAGAAAAAGTGTCACTCTGGAAAAACCCCTAAAAATGAAGTTTCAAGAGACTATACCCCCCTCAACAAAATCTCTTCGAAACATCAATGGTGCGCCATAGAATCAGTATTTTTTGATACTCGGCAACCAAAAGTATCGTATTGCCCAAATCCTGAAACTTTACCCATGCGAATACCTTTTACTTTTGCTCCACAAGTTGGTGCAGCAAGCCTTTTGAGTATCGGATTATTAGCACTTGGTGGTGACGCCTCTGAAGCCGCTTGCCTACCGGGACGTTGTAGTCAAAATGGCCTCATATTTAGCGAAGCATCAGCCAACTTTAGAATCACGAATGTGACCGGCAGAGGTACCCATAACAACCCATTTGTGGTCTACCAAGATGTATGGGGCCTAGACATCTCTTTGGCCGTCAGCAATTTACCCAATGCTCCACAGCATTCAGTTTTTAATCGGCCAGGCTTTGCGATTAGTATTGTGTCGCGCAACCTGACAGGGGCATTCTGGCGGTTTTATGACCATGAATTGCAAGAGACGGCAGGGTACGCCAGTGGCGAAAACGATGGCCTATCCTTTGCCCAAGCTATAGGTCCTGTTCGTCCTTACACATCTAGTCACTATCAAAGAGCTGACGAAATTACAGATGTACGCGACTTTATTAACTTCTATCGGGGGAATGGAGTAAACCCAGGCGAAACGGTCCGCTTTAACTACTTCATTACCGATACGATTCCCAATCAGCGGTTCTATATCAGACAGCGTCCCGACTACCGAACCAACGCCACACAGACACCCGTCATTTCACCACAACGCCCTAAGATTCAGCCAACCAACCCCAGACCTATCAAAGCTCCCCAACCCATTCTGAAAAGACCTCAGCCAGTTACGCCAGCACCGGTTATACCAGCACCGGTTAGACCAGCGCCAGCGGTGCCACCTCAACCTGGTGTTTCACCACCCAAGGTTCTCGCCCCCCAAGCCCAACCTGTGACCTTACCTCAAGCAGTTCCTGAACCATCAACGGTCATTATGGGCGTGTTAGCTCTGCTATTTAGTAAATCGATAGACCAGCGTAAGTCACCAAATTAACCAAACCTATTGTCTTGGAGCAGCACAAATACAATCTTGGTGAAAACGCAAAAGAACCCCGACTATAGCAAATACCAGTGCCATGGGTGATACATCTAGTGATAATCTTTTACATGGCACTTTGAAAGTAAAAATAAAATTAAAAGTCGCCGCAGTAGCTAATACCCTTAGGATAAGGCGCAAGCATGGTCACCACTGCAGAGAAAACAAATACTGGCTATATCACTCAGATTATTGGCCCTGTTGTAGACGTTAAGTTCCCCGCTGGCGAGCTGCCCAGCATTTATAACGCCCTCAAGATTGAAGGCACTAACCCCGCTGGTCAGGCTGTTTCTGTTACTTGTGAGGTACAGCAGCTACTAGGAGACAGCCAGGTAAGAGCCGTAGCGATGCGTTCTACCGACGGATTGGTACGGGGAATGGAGGTCACTGACTTGGGTGCACCTATCAACGTACCTGTTGGCCCTCCCACGTTGGGTCGCATCTTTAACGTTCTTGGTGAGCCCGTGGATGAGAAGGGTGATGTGGATATGTCCACCACACTGCCCATTCACCGAGCTGCTCCCAAGCTAACTGAATTGGAGACAAAGCCCTCAGTATTTGAAACGGGTATTAAAGTTATTGATCTCTTAGCACCTTATCGTAAGGGTGGTAAGACCGGCCTCTTTGGTGGTGCTGGTGTGGGTAAAACCGTATTGATTCAGGAGCTGATCAATAACATCGCTCTACAGCACGGTGGTGTTTCTGTGTTCGCTGGTGTAGGTGAGCGTACTCGAGAAGGAAACGACCTGTACAACGAATTTATTGATTCTGGTGTAATTAACGCTGATGACCTGGGGCAGTCCAAAGTTGCTCTAGTGTACGGCCAGATGAATGAACCCCCTGGTGCTCGTATGCGTGTGGCGTTGTCTGCGCTAACGATGGCTGAGTACTTCCGTGATGTTAATAAACAGGATGTTCTACTGTTCGTCGATAACATCTTCCGTTTTGTACAGGCCGGTTCTGAGGTATCTGCCCTGCTAGGTCGTATGCCTTCTGCGGTAGGTTACCAGCCCACTCTGGGTACTGATATGGGTGACCTTCAGGAGCGCATTACCTCTACTCTGGAGGGTTCTATTACTTCTATTCAAGCAGTTTACGTTCCTGCGGACGACCTGACTGATCCTGCACCTGCAACTACATTTGCTCACTTGGATGCGACCACTGTACTTTCTCGTGCATTGGCTTCTAAGGGTATCTATCCCGCTGTGGATCCTCTGGATTCTACATCCACTATGCTCCAGCCTGACGTTGTTGGTGGTGAGCACTACACAACTGCTCGTGCAGTTCAATCTATCCTGCAGCGTTATAAGGAACTACAGGACATCATTGCCATTTTGGGTCTAGATGAGCTTTCTGAAGATGATCGTCTCGCGGTTGCCCGCGCTCGTAAGATTGAGAAGTTTCTTTCTCAACCTTTCTTTGTAGCGGAAATCTTTACTGGTCTGGCTGGTAAGTACGTTAGTCTTGAGGACACCATTAAGGGCTTCAACATGATTCTCTCTGGTGAGCTGGATGATATTCCTGAGCAGGCTTTCTACCTCAAGGGTGGCATTGATGAAGTAATTGAGACTGCTGAAAAGATGAAGGCTGAGAGCTAAGCAATCGCTTATTTCTTGTGGCACAGATTACAGCTTTGTGAGTGGTGAGTTGCGAGTTTGCCCTGAGCTTGTCTAAGGGTAGTGAGTGGTTAAACCAGTTAGCTCTGAGTGAGTCAAAGAAGATCTTCAGGTCTTACGACTCACTACTCACAGTTCACGATTCACAATTCATTTTTACTTCTTGAGTTTTATGTCATTAGCAGTTCGTGTGGTAGCTCCCGACAAAACTGTCTGGGATGCTGAGGCAGAAGAGGTCGTGCTACCTAGCACGACTGGTCAATTGGGTATTTTGAGTGGTCACGCTCCGCTGCTGACAGCTCTTGATATCGGCGTATTAAGGGTACGGGCTGACAAGGATTGGGTTGCGATCGCACTAATGGGCGGTTTTGCCGAAGTGGAAAACAACGAAGTTACCATCTTGGTAAACGGTGCCGAGCGCGGTGAAGGCATTGACCTATCCGAAGCTGAAGCAGAATATACCTCTGCAAAGTCAAAAGCCGATAGCATTTCTTCCGACGATAAGCAAGCCGTTATCCAGGCAAGAAAGTCTTTGAAGAGAGCACGGGCTCGTGTTCAAGCTGCTGGCGGCAGCATCTAGTCGACGAGCAGCGCCTAGACACTGAAGACTACACAAGAAAAGAACTGGGAGACCTTGATGTCTCCCAGTTCTTTTCTTGCAGAAATAGTCGATCAACCATAAAGAACCGACTCGCTCAATGGGCGGGTCGGTTCTTTGAGAAATTACGATGGACTAAACCTAAATCATGAACTACCAGTAAAAGCTACGTCAGGAAATTTCTCAGCTGCTTTTTGCATAGACTGAGATTTTCCACCCTCTTGCCAGTAATTAATAATCTCTGTTGCCTGGTTCAAAAGATCGATACGCTCTTCTTCAGCAATCCAAGTTTTGGATTCAAGCTCTAGCTTCATCTGGTCCCATGCATCATTACGAGGCCAGAAAAAGTAAGAGGTCAGCGGACTCGATCCCTTGCCCACTACTTGATCTACGGCAAGAGCCACATCTTTGTCGAGCCAGAGAACCTTTAAGATAAATCGAGACAATGCAAACCTCCGCTGTACGCCTCTTGGCTTCAAAACTACACGGTCTATAATTCTATCGCATTTGCTGTTTTAAGCACATCGAAATTAGTCTCTTCTACGTAAAAAATGTCTATCCCTATCGCCCTAGCTGTATTTGATATCGATGGCGTTGTTCGTGACGTCAGTGGTTCATATCGTCGAGCCATTGCAGATACAGTGGAGCATTTTACACAAGGGCACTATCGACCTAGCCCCATAGATATTGACCAGCTCAAAAGCGAAGGCGTCTGGAACAACGACTGGAAAGCGTCCCAAGAACTCATCCATCGCCACGGTCTAGCCTCAGGACAGACGTACAGCAGTGACTATGATGCTGTTGTGGAGTATTTTCAAGAACGCTACCGGGGTTCTGGTGACGATCCGAGTCAATGGACGGGCTATATCACTCAAGAACCCATTCTAATGACTGTTGACTATCTGACTAAGCTAGCCAGCGGTGGCGTACCCTCTGCTTTTTTTAGTGGGGCAACTCGAGGCTCAGCCAACTACATCTTGCAACAACGGATTGGCTTAGTGCAGCCCATACTCATTGCCATGGCAGATGCTCCGAGTAAACCAGATCCTACAGGACTCTACATGACTGTGGAGCAATTAGAAAAAAGCACCCCTGCCGGACTACCGGTTTTATATGCCGGAGATACGGTGGCTGACATGGCCACTATCGAGGCTGCTAAAGCGGAATTCCCTGAGCGCGTCTGGCTAGGAGTAGGGGTATTACCTCCTCACGTACAAACGGACACCGGCTACCAAAATCGCTATAGCCATACCCTAAAAGAAGCAGGGGCATCCATAGTGCTATCCCATGTGGAGAAATTAACTGCCGGAAAAATTCAAACCTTGATCAAACCTAAAGGATGCTAACAAGCTCCAGGAACCAGTCACCTGAACGGCACAGTCAGTCACATCAGCTACCGCTTGAATGGTAGGTTAGGCGACAGTCATGCGACTGTTGCCGTAGAAATTTGAGTAACTGTTAGTTCCATGGGTCTATTGCCGTTTTTAATTGCGCTTTTAGCTGCTCCATTATCTTCACCATTGACGTTAGAGCAGCAATTGGAAACCTCCTCAGACCAAACAATCGACGTTTCAGCAACAGACTTCTCTAACCACAGAGCAATTGCTCAAAACAGGGCTCCAGAGATCATTCCACAAATCCAGGAAGTTCGCCCTTTACCGGGGAGACTGGATAATGTGCCTGTTTTTAACAGCAATAGCCCCGAACTCATTGAATCTGAAGGAATTCTTCTATCCACCTTTCCCTCTCAAGGTAAGGCTGAACCATCAGCACACTTGGATTATGCCTTTGAGGGACGTTTTGATATTTTTGACCACCATGTTGTCAGGGCTCGAGACGATAGTGACACTCGCACCCGATACTTAGGAATTCTGCTGCATAACCCCAGTCGCCGACCTGTCACCCTCAAATTTCGCGAGGCCGCCAGCTACCTTAGCCAAGAAGCCCCTTGGCATGGTCGTAATGATGTGGAATTTAACTTAGCTAGCAATCAATTCTCAGGACCAGGCAGCCGCCTGATGAATGAAATCCTGCGAGATCGTCGCCAATCATTTTGGCCCAATGATGTCGTCATCCCTCCCCAAGCAAGCTACCTGCTTCTGAATGCACCGTTGCCGGTACGGAGGTTATCGGTAGCGACTGATGGTAGTGTCCCAGCTGGTAGCGAGCTATTGCCACCGCTGCCTAGCAACCTCAACGGTAATCGCAGCAATGCCAGGTCCACACTGCTGCGCCTGTCTAGCGATGGTCCGGTGTATGCAGCCAGCCTCACAATGCTCGCTCCCCTAACGGAAAGTGGGGGTGAGCGGGTCCCTACGACAGATGAATGGTTGCAGGTTCTTATTAATGGTAATCTTGCCACTCCTCGAGACCTCAAGCCTACACGTCCCGGTCGTCAGGCCAACCCTTTTATATATGGCCGAGTGGCCGGTGTCAGCCAGGGTTCCAGTTGGCAAGCTCGCCTGAGCGATCGACGCTCATCAAGGCTCAAAATTCCCGAAACGGGCAAACAAATTTCCTATGCCATTAGCACCGTTGATCACAACACCTTCGGTACAGGCCAAATCCAAAGCGCCCGAATGCTTAGACGTTATAGCGATACAGCATATCGAGCCCATGGTAACTATGGCACTGAATACGATTTAACCCTGCCGCTTCATAACCCCACAGATCAGCCAAAAACTGTTGCCCTATCTGTCCAAACCCCACTACAAAACGAAACTATCAAAAACGCACTCACCTTTTTGACTGCCCACGACTCGCGCATTTTCTTTCGCGGGACCGTTTTGTTTCTATACACAAACGACCAGGGTGAGCGGCGAGCTGACTACATTCATCTGGTGCAACGGCGAGGACAATTAGGTTCACCCCTAGTAGAGCTAACCCTAGAGCCTGGAGAAGAACGTTCCGTAGAAGTTCAATTTTTATATCCCCCCGACGCTACACCACCTCAGGTGCTGACGCTTACTACCTATGAAAATAACTGAGATAGCTTGAGGCTTAAAGCAATTACTTCGCCGGTTTGGGATAGTCGCAGTTCTGAGATAGCCCTCCATGCCCATAGGTTACAGGGCAATGATTTGCCTGCGCCTTAGGTACGGGATTCTGAGGCAATGGCTTTTGTACAGGGATGTAACGCGATTCATCCGTAGCAGGGGGTAGGTGGTTCAGGACAGATAAGATGTAGTCTCGATGGGGATGCTGCTCAAGCCAAGCTCTGATCGTCAATGCCTGAGTATAGTCGTCATCTCCCAGGGCATTACGGTAGGTTTCTTCTAAAACACGATTAAATTCTGCCTGGCGGAGCTGGGACTGCCAAGGCTCTGAAAATACCAGATGCACCTTGTCATGTATATTATGGGCTTGCAAGATTTCCCACTCCCCTTTGTCAAACCAATGACCGCCGCAGTGGGAGCACCGGTCTAGATAAAATTTCAGACCATGACCAACCTTGGCACGTCGCATCAAATGATTACATTCAGGGCAGAAAGACGCGCGACGATTATCGACAACCGACTCTCTTAACTCTGGAGAGTCACATTGCTTGATTTTTCCACTACTTGGTTGCCACTCTAGCCAATGCCAATAGTCATAGGAAGAGACCCATTGCCCCTCACAGGTTTCACAGGCATGAGCTGCCAAATACTCATCTAATCGAATGCGTTTTAAAGTGGACGTCTGACAACAAGGGCAATGCATAACAGGGGCCTGATTAAATGGCTTTGACGATAGATAAAACAACGTATTAACGTGAACAGCACCAGCTCAATACTTCAAAAAACTTGTGAAGTCACCATCAAGTTAACCACGTTAACTTCACTGTAATTGAATTATTCAAGAGGTGGCAGAATAATGATATTTTTGCCACATTTTGATAAGTAGCTAAGTTTTATGGCAGGTAATAGGAAGAGACAAAAACATGCTTCTTAGCTCACTAAATCATCTTTATTAAATAATTTTGATAAATAAATTAAACAAAAGAGCCCTTAAATTAAAAGGCTTCCAGCCAATTATATCCATTAAAGGCTCCCGATATTGACTACTCTCCACAAAGCTCTAATTTTCATCTAGAAAATTGATTAACGACCCCATCGAGTTAATAGTCTGTAACTCTACAATACTGACTAACAAACAACGAACCGTCTTCTGAAGAGAGTCTAATAATAATTAGCAACATCAATAAACGTTCAGATCTAAGTATTTTTAAGCTATCACTAATAAATATCTATCTCAATATTGAGTTATCTCAAGAAAGCAATGAGAAAATCCATGGAATGCATTCATCTTTACCGACAATCTAGCTGCTGGACCACCAACTAGAGATATTGCTAGTTGACTGAATAATATTCATACCAGCAGCAGCAAATTTTTGATAGGCAGCATCCGCAGCGTCTGAAAAGTCTACAATATCAGGCACTACCACGGGTGAACTACAGTCTTCGAGCAAATATATTTTCTGGGCCAAAGAAGCATCCACTTGCTGAATTTCATTCAGCAGATCGTCAATAGTCCAAGCGACGCAATGGCTTTTGGCTTGGCCGGCGATCGCAACCGCATCAAATGTCAACAAATGCTGAATCAGCACCTGATTTTTTTTCGCCACTGGCTGACCCTTGGGATCATCCAACACCTCTGGCCGCAGTGCCGAATAATTTTCCGTTAATGGATTGTTACCTTTCAGCTCAAATCGTGTTTGACACTGCCGGGCCAAATTATGGAAGAAGCAAGCCTCTTCAAACGCAGAGACTAGACTATGGCCAATCCCTCCCAGCATGGAATGGTAAGGCCACACCGTTAACGGATATTTACCATTATCGCTGAGTCGTTTTACATAATGCAGAGCAAAGGCCTCTAGCTGTTCGAGAGACGCATTCAGACTCGGGACAATTGCCGGATTTACGCGCCATCGACCACTCTGCACATCGTCTAAATTCACCATGGTCATCGGAGCAGGCATCTGCCCCTCCGCATCCACCCAGAAAGCGGCATGAAAAATTTGTATGGCCCGATGGGTATCCATCGTGGGCACAATTTCTGTGATTTGGCCCAAATTACGATAGATAAACTCACACAAACGGCGAGTGTCATCCACAGCCCCCTGCCCTGAAGCACCACCTACAAATAGCTCAAACCCAGGAATACAAAAGGTATTTTGCACATCGATTGCCAACAGGCACAGCCTTGGGCGATCGGTGTCTGCAGGTTTAATACCGTGGGTTTGAGCCCAAGCTTGCGCCTGAACCGCACGCTCTTCATAGGGCACACGCCACACATCACCCACACGATTCGGGGCGAAAAACTCAGGAATTGGCACGGAATGGGACATAGTGCTTATTTCTCCAGGGTATTTCTTAGGCGGTTATGCTTTGAGTACGGGCATATAGTTGGCCTTAAACTGTACAATCACAGTCTTTAAATCATCCGGCAGCAAGCCCCAAACACGATCGACAATTGCCCCCGGCACTTCTCCATAAAAGGCTTCAGCAATACTCCCAGTGATACAAGTTAGGGTATCGGCATCTCCCCCCAGGGAAACTGCATTCCGGATTGCATCTGTAAAACTTGTGGACTCCAGAAAGGCAATGATGGCCTCAGGTACCGTTTCCTGGCAGGACTCATTAAACCGGTAGGCAGGTCGAATTTTCTCAAGGCTACGACTCAGGTCATAGCCAAATTTAGTTTCCACATACGCTTTAATAGCGGCCTTCGACTCACCCTGACGAGCTAAAAAAATAGCCGCAGCCGTAGCTTGGGCCCCCTTAATACCCTCAGGGTGGTTGTGGGTCACAATGGCCGTCTGCTCTGCCGCCTGTAGAACACTTGCTAAATCTTGGTGGACATAGGCCACTGGGCTCACGCGCATAGCGGCTCCATTGCCCCAGCTGTTATAAGGCTGACTATCTGCAGCAGCAGCCCACGCCTGAAAGCGTGCACCATAGCCACCACAGGGATTGGGATAAAGCTGGTAATAACGCTTGAAAGCTTCAGTGTAGGTGCCACCATGGAGCAACACTGAAGCCACAGCCACCGTCAGAATCGTGTCATCAGTAAAAATACTTTCGTCTGTAAATAAAGGAAAATCCTTGGTCTTGTGGCCGTCAAACTCGTAGACAGAGCCAATAATGTCGCCTGTGATTGCGCCGAGCATAGGGAAAAGTAGCAGAAAAGCTTAATTGTGTACTTTTTACACTAAGGTGTAGTTTGGTTATAACCAAGGCGTTCTGAAACGTCAACTGCAACCCATGACCTATAGCTATGATTATCCTCGACCAGCGGTCACAGTAGACTGTGTAGTTTTTGGTCTGGATCCAACAAATTCTTTGCAAGTGCTACTGATTCAACGACGGCTGCCACCGTTTGTCGAACAGTGGGCTCTCCCCGGTGGTTTTGTACAGTTAGACGAGGCGTTAGAACAGGCTGCCCGTCGTGAACTCCAGGAAGAGAGTGGCATTAGTGGTCTCTTCTTAGAACAGCTAAAAGCCTACGGCCAACCCCATAGAGACCCTAGGGGGCATACAGTTACTGTGGCGTTCTATGCCCTGGTCAATCTTTGGAGTTATCAGATTAAAGCGGCAACTGATGCTAAGCAGGCTCGCTGGTGGCCAATGGAGCAGCTGCCGTCATTAGCATTCGACCATGAAAAAATTGTGCAGGATGCGATCGCAACCCTACAAGCCAGCATCTGTCATCGGCCCATTGGGTTTGAGTTGCTGCCCAAAAAGTTCACCCTGACCCAGCTCCAGAGACTTTACGAAATTGTCCTAGCTCGCCCATTTGATAAGCGTAACTTTCGTAAAAAGTTGCTTAAACTGAATATCCTCATACCTCTAGACGAAAAAGAAACCAATGTGACCCACCGCGCAGCGCAGCTCTATCAGTTCGACCAGACTAAATATATGGAGCGCCAGAAAACGGGATTCAATTTTGATTTGTAGGTGTAATCACGGATGTAGTGGCGTTCCGTGGAACGCCACTACATCATCCCAATATCCCTAGCCCAACAGAGAATAGATATTGCCATCAATTAGCAAATGGGTAATTCCCTTTGCCTGAAGATAGGACGTCGCTTTAGTGATTAGCTGACCATCAGGTACCTTGATGACCCGCTGATTTCGCCGTGAAAATCTTCGCGCCACACGATGGTTATCAAAAATCGGCAGCGTCAGAGCTGATGCTTGATCGACAGGGATTGTACCAAGTTCGGCAAATTCATTAAGGGGATGCGTAATTAATTCAGATAGACGATCCACTACCAAGTAGCAGGTGCGTGGAAAGACTGCATCCGCAATAGGCATAATTTCGACAGAATTTCCTAGAAGAGAAGCATCATTGTCAATGCTGTCATCATCGTCAAATTCACCATCGAGCTCATCCTCGTCCAAATCATCTAGATCTTCATCTAAATCATCTAAATCATCTAGATCCTCGCCCAAATCATCGTCGTCATGATCCGAAGAGTGCTCAAGCAACTCAGTAGCCACAGCTGACACGTCATCTTGTGCCGAAGAGGACCTCTCATCTGCAGTGTCATTTACCTCTTCAGAAGCAGCCAGAAGCTCTAGTTGGCCATCTTCTTCAGCCTGGGAAGGACTAGCCTCTACGATCCTTGAACGTTTACGAGCACGACGCACCGGCTTTTCAGGTGTAGTCGTTTTTTCATCTTTAACCGGCTGTGGAGGAGAAACTGCCGGCTTCTCAGCAGGTGCCGAACGCTTCTGAGAAATCAGTGCCCGATATTCGTCTTCGGGCAGCTGTGTTTTCAGAATGCGACTAATTGTACTGGTACTGACACCATAGCGCTTGGCAATGGTCGAGGTTGTTTCTCCCGGTTGCCGATAGATTTCAATTACGTCTTGCTTATCGGCGTCAGACAGTTTTCGCGGTGCCATACTAGCAACAGCCCAAAGGGTAGGTTAAAAATGTTTTTCTAGTATGCCAGGTTTAGGCCTGATGTCATGCGCGACGACGCGATCCCCGACGTGACCGTTTAGAAACGTCATATTCAATGGCCGCTCCCGCTGCAAAGAAAAGCGCGGATAATGTCCAAAAGGTCTCCCACCAAGCGCCTTCAATGTAATTATCCCCAGCAGCAGCGAAGGCCATATCGGCAATGTATAGACAGAAGGTTGCGATCGCAATTAATCTCCACGATTGCGAAAAACGCCCCCCCCAAAACGCGACTAATAGGGTAGCCGCAATCACCACCAAAAAGCAATCGGCTACAACATACATGAGTGCCACGGGATCAGCAAACTGCTCAAGGGTGGCATCTAAGGCCTGCGCCCATCCGGGAGCAGGCACCATTCCAGCCACTATTTCGTCAACCTCGTTAGGCTCAGATTCCACGACCTCTTCCACAGGTTCAGCCGCCTCTTCCACAGGTTCAGCCGCCTCTTCCACAGGTTCTACAACTGGCTCAGATTCCGGTGGTGCTTGAGTTAACTGGATCTCAGCAGCCATTACTGGCTGTGGCGATAGCTGGGCTGTCGCAAACGGTAGACCGTAGTTCAAAACACAGGCAAGGACAACACCCACTGCACCAATGGCAAAAATCATGCTCCATTGCGACACAGTCAAATCAATCCGTCGGGGCAACGCCGCCAGCAACATGCCAACCACCATGGCAACATAGCTAATAAAATAAAATCCATCTCCCAAAGATACCGACGGATCTAACCCCCAAACCGTACCCCATAGGAAAAAGAAGATATTACCCGCTACATAGGCCAACATACCAATGCCTAACCACAGCCAGACAGTACGCCCACTGATAATCTGCGAACTGCCAGAATTACGAAAGCATAGGAGAGCTGCTAACAGAAATGCAAAAATCTCTAAAAAACTAATTGAGATTAAAAACCAGTCTGGCCGCGAATCTTCTCCGGGTGCCAACGCTCCAAACAGTAAGAAGAAAAGGATAGACACAATGCCCCAACCAAGGCAAAGCATCAAAGTAGACTGGGCTGAGTTGGTTGGAGAAGCCTTGGAGGACTGAGTCAATGCTCTACTCCCTAATGAGATAACACCAAAGATAATGCCGTAGGCTATTTTGTTGACCCACCTAGCACTGGGACAAAACTTTATCCCATGTATGACTAACCACAACGAGTAAGTAACTATACGTTAGTGATGAGGGGTTCTTATAAAGAATCCTCCCACGGTTTAACTCATATGATTTAACCCACATGATTACAGCGATTGAAACCATCCAATGGTAACCATCAAGCTGAATCAGGAACTTGTTTTGCGCATCCGCAAGCATACCCGCAATGCTAATCAAAAATACCGGTTCGCAAAAAAAAGAAACGCCAAATGAATCCAGAATCAGGCATTTTCAAGACTGCCAAAGTTGGCCACTAGATAACTGTTTCAGCCAAGTCAAAAAAGCATCCCGTTCTGTGGGTGATAGGTCATCTAAAGCTTCTAAGGCACGCTCCGTAAAGTTAGAACGCCCAAAATAGTTTCTACCAATACGATGCAGTTCTTTGAATATGGTATTGAGATGATTAGTCTGCCATGGTGGCAATGAGGCAGAAAAGGGATCTAGTTTTAGCAGCCCGGCCACTAACTCAGCGGATGTCATTTGAGGCAAACGCATTTGTTCACCAATGTCTGCCAAGTCTCCTGCAAAACGCTTGGCCTGCTTACCCCCCATTAAATCTTCGATATCTTCATACATTGCCTGAATGATCAGCACACCCGCTTTCACAAATACAGCACTGACGCCATTGGCAGTTGTAGTCTCAGCCGCAGCGCTTTCTCCTGACACCTGCTCAAGCTGAATCTTGCCCCACACACTAAAACGTTCAGGCTCTTCAAGCAGGACACAAGCCTTACCTCGGTTATCCGTTAGATCTCGCCAGAGGATACGAGCCTCTTCTTCCTGGGCAGCATTAAACACACTCAGCAAGCGAAATGTCTGCCCTTGATAAGACAAGATTGGAATCTTTTGCTCTTTAGACGGATGCTGAAAACTACCGATTTCTACATCCTGGCGCTTTAAGATGAACATGGTGCCACTGATAAATGCTAACCCGAGGAGCCCACGCTACTAGCTTGAGCAAGTAAACCATTAGCCTGTCAATTTGCTTTTCTGTACTGTGGGTAAGATGAACTTAACTCACTACGATAGTAGAAATACGATAGTAGAAAAACCGTTGATTAAAACCATTTTGTGACCCCAGCGTACCCAGTTCGCCATTCTGCAATGACACAGCAAAAATTCTAGGTAGTTCATAGCGATGATAGATTTTGGCTAAGATCGCCTAAACTTAGTGATCAGGCTGCATCTTGTCCTGAAATTAACGGTCAATGTCAGCTATCCTAGTACAGCCTGTTGCGTTATGTTGAGGACCCTTAGCTCAGTGGATAGAGCAACCGCCTTCTAAGCGGTCGGTCACTGGTTCGAATCCAGTAGGGTCCGTTGATACTTTAGAATCGCTCCAATAAATAACCCCCAGTTCATAGAACACCGGGGGCTGTTTTGTTATAAATGGTTAATATAATGTGAAATAAGTGGCAGTATGTCCGCCTATTATTTCACTACAGTTGCTCCAATAGATTTCCCTAAACAGACCTTCAATACTTCATAGAAGGTTATTCAATGTTCTAGAACAGACGAACTTTTGACGAACTGTAACAATTACTCTTTACAAAGCAGCCTAGAAAGCCAGCTATTTACTGCTTCAACCGGCAAGTTGCTTGATAGTCAATAGAAGTTTGGTTGGGAAAAGACGCTACTTTCAACCTGTAGCTGGCATTTACGCGACAAGACATATTTACATAGTCAATCCAGAGTCTGACCACGTTCAGTAGGAGGGCTAATAATAGCTTGTTCTTCCAGCAGTTTCAGCATCGTGATCAAGGTTTCTATCTTTGCGCCCTTATAACGTTTACGCTCGCGTTGTTCCAGAGCTTGTTTGCTAACACCAAGTGCATTAGCAGCATCAGTCATGGTTGGAAATACGAGCTTTCTAGCCGCGATTAATCTATCAGGTAGGTTTTCTAGCCAGTCAGATGCTTTCATGGTGAGTCAACCTATGGTGTGGCCAAACAATATAGCTAACCGACTTTGGACTGTCAACGGGGATCGCCTGATGGCAAGGTCTACAGCACTTATCCCTAAGCCTGTACCAAAGCCAAGAATACCCAACCAAGTGCTAATTAATACATCTGAGTTTCCATAAGTAGCAGCCAACTAATCCAGGTACTCATTGTCCTAAAAGCAGTCATAACCTAAGCTGCATCAACATAATAAGTACATGCTCATACAGAAACATACAGGTATAATTTGCAACTTCAAACTCATTGAGGGGAATGCTGAAAGCAACATTTGCTGACCTTAATTTCGACCTGAGGCAATTAGGGCAATGCAATGCCGCTCTTCTCTAGGTTCTTGATTAAATGACTAATGTTTTGGAACATGTTGATCGCCTAGTGGGATTACGACCTATCTTCAGTCGCTTCTTCCCTGAAAAAGTCGGTCTCGATTTTTCCATTGCTATTCCCACCTATAACGGAGCTCAGCGCTTAGCTCCTGTGTTGGAGTCATTACGCTGGCAGTTAAATGCCCATGACCTTAGCTGGGAAATCATTATTGTTGATAACAACAGTACAGACAATACTGCCGATATCGTCCAAAAGTATCAACAGCAATGGGACCAGAAAGCACCACTACGTTATGCATTTGAGTCGAAGCAAGGGGCTGCCTATGCACGGCAAAAGGCCATCAAAATCGCCACTAGTCCACTAGTTGGTTTTCTAGATGACGATACCTTACCTGATATGACCTGGCTGAGCTCGGCCTATCGTTTTGCCAAAAAGCACCCAGAAGCTGGGGTCATTGCCAGCCGTATTCGAGGAAGTTTTGAAACGAAGCCCCCTAAAAATTTTGAGCGGATAGCTGCCCTACTCGCCCTGACTGAACGTGGTTCGGAACCACTGATGTATGTTCCACAACAGAAAGTAATTCCACCATCAGCTGGAATGGTGGTTAGACGGCAGGCATGGCTAGAAAATGTACCCGAAGAACTTGTCCTCACAGGCCGTACAGGTACCAGCATGCTGACTGGAGAAGATACCGAATCGATTTTGCACATTCAGCGAGCAGGCTGGGAAATCTGGTACAACCCCCAAATGCGTTTACAGCATCAAATTCCTAGTTCTCGATTGACGCGACAATACTTGCAAAAACTATGTCGTGGGATCGGTCTCAGTCGCTATCGGACTCGCATGCTGAGCACCTCACCATGGCAGCGCCCAACTATGCTGTGCCTGTATGTGATGAATGATATCCGCAAGATACTACGCCACTGCCTCCGCTATCGCCAAGAGGTTATTTACGATGATGTTGCATCCTGTGAGCTCACTCTATACACGGCTAGCCTCATTAGCCCTTTTTTCATGGCAAAGCGCAGTATTAAAAAGGAACTCAACAAAATAGGACTCACACTGAACCGTTCTCTACTGAACAGATAACTGTCGCTGCAGATAGTTTTGCAAACGGTCAACATCTTCAGACAAAATCACATTTAGTCTGCCGGTGGTAATCACACCATGGATATCGGGAGTCACTTCAACCCAATAGGCATAATTATTACCCAAGCGGACTTCGCCTTGAATGGTGTTAGTCTCGGAGGTGTAATTATAAACGGACGGGGCACGACGATAGTCAGCGTAGGTATCTGGCCCATAAAGGGTTCGCAGGGACTCTTCTAATCGGGCAATGGTTACCGGCTCATCGTAATCCACCAAAATAAATTCTTCACGACGTACGGTACTTAAGTCTCGCTGTCTGTTGGCTGAGGACCAAACAGCATTGTTTTCAGGGCGTTGAAAACCACCTATAGGAAAAACACTGGCCTGAAATGTAAACCGCCGGGAGGGAATATCAGCCCGATGAACTCTTAAACCCTCACGGCTATTGGCCCGCAGCGTGGGGTGTCCTTGCATCCAGGTTTTCACTTCATTGACAGAGTCCCCAGGTAACCCATAGCCGGGGCCAGCAGATAAAATGCTCGGCCAACTAACACCTAGAACCAATAGCCCCAAAGCAATGCGGTTTTTCATAGATCCCATTGTGATTTCAACGTATGTTGATTAGCTTTCCCAGCTAGGTGACCTCCCTAAGCCCGCCAACATACTCTTTATGCAATTTCTAAAGAGTGCCAAAGCCTTTTTTCTTTTTCTTTTTCTTACCCTTTTTAGATCCTGCGTTGTAGCCACGAAAACCAGGTCGACCACCACCCGGCATACCACCCATGCCGGGCATGCCGCCCCCCATACCCGGCATACCACCCATACCCGGCATACCACCCATGCCAGGGAAACCGCCCATGCCCCCTTGCCCCATTTGTTTCATCATGGAGCGCATTTTTTGGAAATCGCTGACTAGCTTACTGACATCTTTATCGTTGTAGCCAGAGCCTTTAGCAATTCGGCGACGACGACCAGGAGAGTTGGCCAGCAGATCAGGGTCTTCCCGCTCCTGCTTAGTCATGGAATTAATCATGGACTCACAGCGGCGGAGCTGGGTTTCTCCCTGTTGCAGTTGGTCTGCCGATAATTTGTTGGACATCCCCGGAATCAATTTCATGATCCCGCTTAAGGAACCCATATTTTTCATCAAGCGGGTTTGCTTGAGAAAGTCATTAAAATCAAACCGTGCCTCTAAGATTTTGGCCTGAAGCTTCTCTGCATCTGCAATATCGACTTCTTCTTGGGCCTTCTCGACTAAGGTGAGAACATCTCCCATACCCAAAATGCGAGAAGCCATGCGGTCAGGATAAAAGGGCTGAAGCGCTTCTACCTTTTCACCGATGCCGATGAATTTAATTGGTTTGCCTGAAATCTGGCGAATCGACAGAGCTGCACCACCGCGGGAGTCACCATCCATTTTGGTGAGGATTGCGCCCGTGATGCCAATTTGTTCGTGAAATGTTTGGGTCAGGGTGGCTGCTTCCTGGCCCGTCATGGCATCTACTACCAGCAGTACTTCATCAGGACTAATGGCTGTTTTTATTTGCTCCAGCTCAGCCATCATGTCCTGGTCAATCTGTAATCGCCCAGCAGTATCCACGATCACTGTGTCGACACCGTCTTCTTGGGCTTTGGCGATCCCCGCTTTGGCAATATCAACAGGATTTGCGTCTGTACCCATTTCGAAAACGGGTACCTTGATTTGCTTACCCAGGGTGATTAACTGATCGACGGCGGCTGGACGATAAACATCTGTAGCCACCAGCATGGCTGAACGTTCTTGCTTACGCAGATGAAGGGCTAATTTAGCCGATGCAGTGGTTTTACCGGTTCCTTGTAAACCTGCCATGAGCACCACGGTAGGCTTACTTTCAACATCAGCTAGGGGCTCATTGGCATCCCCCATCAAGGCAACTAGTTCATCGTAGACAATCTTGATAAACTGCTGGTCTGGAGCAACACCAGAAACAACTTCAGCACCTTGAGCTTTCTCTTGAACATCAACTACAAAGTCTTTGACAACGTTAAAGCTGACATCGGCCTCTAATAATGCACGTCTAACTTCCCGCAGCGCCTCTTTGATATTGGAATCAGAGATTTTATCTTGACCGCGCAGGGTCTTCCAGGCGGATTCAAATCGTTCTGAGAGGGCTTCAAACATGGGAAGAAGGGAAATCGATTAACCGGAGTATTGTTCCATACTAATCGCTTTGCTCCCGTCTACCGAATATCCAACCGACAAACACTTGCTATGCTGCTGTAGATGCAAATTGCAAACGGATGAATGGTGACAAGAAACGAGCGCCCAATAATCGTACGTTGGTCTTAAGCGCAGAGGATCATCACAGATATCGTCAGCAGCTCGTTAACCTCACCAAACCCATAGCAAACCTGCCATTTGAAAATATTACTATCTGGCAAGATGCCTTCACAGCCTTGCCTCTATTGCCCAATAATTTTGTCAATCTGTTAATTGTTGATCCGCCCTACAATCGCTCCAAGGTTTTTAATCAGTCCACATTTGCTCATCGTTCCCTACAGGATTACGAAGCCTGGTTAGATAGCTGGATGTCACAGCTGATCAGATTGCTCAAGCCGGATGCCTCTGCTTATATTTGCTGTGATTGGCAATCATCACCTGCGGTGTACAGTGTTTTCTCGCGTTACTTTATTGTGCGTAGCCGTATCACCTGGGAACGGGAGAAGGGACGGGGATCCAAACAAAATTGGAAAAATTCATCGGAGGATATCTGGTTTGGCACCTTATCCGAAGACTATTGGTTTGATGTTGAGGCCGTTAAGCTGAAACGTCGGGTACTAGCTCCATATCGAGATCGCAACGGCAATCCCAAGGATTGGCAAACTACAGGGCAGGGCAAAATTCGCATTACCCACCCCTCTAACCTATGGACAGATATTTCTATTCCATTCTGGTCAATGCCTGAAAATACTGATCACCCAACCCAAAAGCCAGAAAAGCTGATAGCGAAACTTATTTTGGCCAGTAGTCAACCTGGGGACATGGTGTTTGATCCCTTTCTAGGTTCAGGGACAACATCAGTCGTCGCAAAGAAACTGGACCGTCGCTATGTTGGGATCGAACTGGATGAGGATTATGCCTGCATCGCTGAAAAGCGATTGGAAATAGCAAACACACAACGTAATATTCAAGGATATGCTGGTGGCTACTTCTGGGAAAGAAATAGTCTCAGTTCACAGCAGCAGGCCCGACGGCAGCAGAAAAGCTAGGGCAATGCCAGGATAATTCGAGAGAACAGGCACTTGACTCAGACTTATATCGGTTTTGACTGTTTGAGATTTCAATTGTTGGAGATTTCAATCAGTTTTGATTGTTCTATAGATTCAGGACAAGTCTGACAAGTTTGCATCGGTAAAAAACCTGAAAAATATCCGTTGATCTCTTAAACCTTAAGGCCTCCCTATGATTCTTGGGGGACAGTCATTACAAATTCTAAAAACTGTCCTAGGGATACTTACGTACAGCAAGGATTACCTCATAATAGGGACATAATTTTGGCGAAAGTGTACGTAAGGAACAGGCTCAGAATTCAGAGCAGCAAAACATTGTTTTGATCTTGAGCGGCAATCATCAACTAGGCTTAATTTGAAAGTCTTGAAGGCGTGAATTGGGTGCTTGTCACCTTAAGTATTCCCAAGCAAGATGTTGTCTGGTTGAGCCCTTGATTTCTGAAAATTTGAGGTTTTACCCAAGTGTGACTGGCACTGTCTGTGTAAAAAAGCCTCAAAAAGATCCGGGGGTTGCTATTTAGAGCGGGAAGATCGCTAATTTTAGGCAGGTCGTATTAGTGTCAAGCACATCTCATTGAGATGAAAGTGACGCTCTGACTTCGCGATCGCATCTGATCGGATTTTAAAGCGTATGCTTACCCCGATCTGTTCCCGTATTCGAGGGGATCGGCTATCCCATTCGGAGGTAAGCTATTTTTATAGCCTGTCTCCAAGCGCTTTAGACATCGTCACTTTGTTTTAGAGAAAATTTGTTAGAGGGGCGAATCAGCAATTGGCTATGGTGGCATCTAAACTCAAGCAGCTAGGTAAGCAAGGGCTGCTGATTATGGCAATGGTCAGCCTGATGGGAGGCATCAAAGCTGTAAGTAAATTTATCAATGTGGCTGACGCTGTCGTGACTCACCCCCAGACGACATCTACGGCCATTCAAAATACAGCAGAGTTTTCAGTCTGTAGTGAAGCAACTGATTGGCAACGCCCCAGTCTGGATCAACAGCAAAAGCAGCTAGCTACCGACGAGCGTTATAGCGATCTGTTACAGGATAAAGAATTTCAGCAATTTGCCAATCAGTTTTGGCAGCATAATGTTTTAAGCTTTACCACTTATGGTCTCAGTGCCCGTATGGAGCCCGTGAATTTGTCAGGCCTGTGGTCCGTGGCAGATGAAGTGTGGGCAAACTGCTATAGCCATGATGAAGGCAGTGCTATTAACGGAGGTACCCTCGCTGAAGCCTGGTTAATGCATCATCACGTCGTCGATCTACAGTGGCAAGATGATCGCTACATCATGACTGTGGAACCCGATAATCAAGGCATGCAAGTGGTTCAGTTTGCTCGGCATGAGTCAGAAGCAGATCTCCCTTTAACGATAGTGACCACCCAAGGAGAGATAATTGAGCACCACGATGCTGACTGGTAGCCTCCCAGACAATAGGCCCCGGACAGTACAATGACGGATACCCCAGTGCTTAGCTTGGGGATCGCGCAATGCTCACTGAGCTGAAACATCTCCATGACCTCCACCCTATCGTCTCCAGCCAATATCGATGCTGCCGTTGAGCAGCGCCGAAATTTTGCCATCATCTCCCACCCCGACGCCGGTAAAACGACCCTGACTGAAAAGCTCCTTCTATATGGAGGGGCTATCCATGAAGCGGGCTCAGTTAAGGCTCGTCGTGCTCAACGCCATGCAGTTTCTGATTGGATGGAGCTAGAGCAACAGCGAGGTATTTCCATTACCTCGACGGTGCTGCAGTTTAACTACAGTGGCTATCGGATTAATCTGCTGGATACACCCGGTCACCAAGACTTTAGTGAAGACACTTACCGGACTCTAGCAGCGGCAGATAATGCGGTCATGTTGGAAGATGCGGCTAAAGGTTTGGAGCCACAGACACGTAAGTTGTTTGAGGTTTGCAAGATGCGTGGGCTGCCAATTTTTACCTTTTTCAACAAATTAGACCGCCCTGGTCAGGAACCGCTGGCACTACTGGATGAAATTGAAAAAGAGCTAGAGCTATTTACCTACGCCGTTAACTGGCCCATTGGCATGGGTGATCGATTTAAGGGAGTCTTTGATCGTCGCAAGAAACAAGTGCATTTGTTTGAGCGTTCGGCTCACGGTAGTAAGGCTGCGACGGAAACGGTTCTGGAATGGGGAGATCCCCGCATTGAAGAACTGATTGGCGATGATGATGTCTACGGTCAGTTTTTAGAAGAACTAGAAATGCTCGATGAACTGGGTCCCGAACTAGACTTGGAACTCGTGCACTCAGGTGACATGACCCCTGTGTTCTTTGGCAGTGCTATGACGAACTTTGGCGTGGAACTGTTTTTAGAATCGTTCTTAGACTTTGCCCTACAGCCTAGCCCTAGGGAAAGCACCGTGGGTTTAGTCCCCCCCACCCGGGAAGAGTTTTCTGGGTTTGTGTTTAAGCTCCAGGCCAATATGGATCCACGACATCGCGATCGCGTTGCCTTTGTTCGCATTTGCTCTGGCCGTTTTGAAAAGGACATGGTGGTTAATCATGCTCGCTCCGGCAAAAATGTACGGCTATCCCATCCACAAAAGTTGTTTGGCCAAGGACGGGAGTCTTTAGATGCGGCCTATCCAGGCGATGTTATTGGTCTCAATAACCCTGGTGTGTTTGCCATTGGCGATACCATTTACCAAGGCAAAAAGCTGGAATATGAAGGCATTCCATTTTTCTCGCCTGAGTTATTTGCCTATTTGAAAAACCCCAACCCTTCTAAGTTCAAGCAGTTTCGCAAAGGTGTAACAGAGCTGCGAGAAGAAGGCGCTGTCCAGATTATGTACTCAGCAGACGAGTCAAAGCGAGATCCAATTTTGGCAGCTGTAGGTCAACTGCAATTTGAGGTGGTGCAGTTTCGTCTGAGAAATGAATATAACGTCGATACGATGATAGAAATGTTGCCCTATAGTGTGGCTCGCTGGGTGACGGGTGGCTGGGACGCATTGCACGATGCAGGTCGGCTGTTTAATACAGTAACGGTTAAGGACAGTTATGGACGTCCGGTGTTGCTATTCCGCAATGAGTGGAACTGTCAGCAAGTGGAAGGAGAACATCCAAAACTGGCGTTAAGTAAGACGGCTCCGGTGGTTTCGGGTAAAGAGCCAGAGGAGATCTAGGTAGGGACATCCCCCTGTGGGTGCCCTTGGGCCATGAAGCCCTTGTAGTTACCCAGGGGGCCATAAGGCGAATTTGTGAGCAATGCTGGCATTTACTTAACTGGGCTCTGACCAGTCGAAAGACGGCATATCATAAGCAGGCAGGACAGGGCATGTTATGCAGATCTATCTAGACTACAGCGCTACTACGCCACCGCGAGCTGAGGTGACGGCGGCGATGGGCTCGGCTATGAAAAGTAGCTGGGGGAATCCATCGAGCTTACATAACTGGGGTAGTCGGGCGGCTACGGTCATGGAAACGGCACGGATGCAGGTGGCGGATCTAATGGGTGCGTCTGGAGATGCTGTGGTATTTACAGCCAGTGGCACTGAGGCAAATAACCTGGCCGTCATGGGGGTGGCGCAGCAGTATCGTAAGCCTCGCCATATGATTATTTCGGCGGTGGAGCATTCTGCGATCGCAAAACCCATCACGCTTCTCGAACAGTGGGGCTGGCAAATCACTCGGTTACCTGTGGATTGCTATGGTCAGGTACATCCCATAGATTTAGCCAAAGCACTGCGAAAGGATACGGTACTGGTCTCTGTTATTTACGGACAAAGTGAAGTAGGTACCATACAGCCCATTGCTGAGCTTGCGGCGATAATTAAAGCCAGTGAGCATATTTCTAAACCCCTTTTCCACTCCGATGCTGTGCAGATAGCTGGGCGCTTGCCCATTGATGTACAAAAACTGGGTGTAGATTTACTCTCCATATCCAGCCATAAGATTTACGGCCCACAAGGTGCGGGAGCACTGTATGTGAAACCGGGCACTGACTTGATGCCGTTAATTAACGGGGGTGGTCAAGAGAATCACTTGCGCTCAGGGACTCAAGCAGTACCCACCATTGTGGGTTTTGGTGTAGCCGCGGAGCTGGCCAGGCAAGAACTCTCTCAAGAACAACAACGATTGCTAAAACTGCGCGATCGCTTAATTGAGCAGTTGCAATGTCATCCTGAACTATTACTGACGGGACATCCACAGCAGCGGCTACCGCATCATGTCAGTTTCTATCTGCCCAATGCCAATGGGGAGCAGGTCTCTGGTAAAACCCTGGTACGTCAGTTGAATTTGGCGGGAATCGGCATCAGTGCAGGATCGGCTTGTCATAGCGGAAAACTGACACCGAGTCCAATTCTGCAGGCCATGGGATTTAGTAATACAGCAGCTAAAACAGGTATTCGCTTAACCCTTGGACATCAGACTACGGAGGCTGATGTAGATTGGACAGCAATGGTGGTAAGACAGATTATTGAACGGGTAATGATGAGGCAGCTGGTTACAGCAGGGGTCAAATAACGAAGCCATCAGTTCCAACGCTTGCAGCCACCCACGAGAACGTTGATGACGTTTATAAAAAGGACGTCAATGGTAACCCCATCATTAAACTCAAATGCTAGGCTGCCAAAAAAGCAGATAATCAGAGGGTGATTGATTTCTGAAAACGACAAATCCAACCATGTCTGACCTGCCGAGTAGCCTTGAAGCAACCATCGAGCAAGCCATTGCCTCTACCAAGGCAGCCATTGAAGATGGCATCATCCGCCTACAGGTAGAAATGGTCATTCCAGAACTCAAGCAACAACCCATCGCAGAACGCTTCTTAACCCTCTTCCAAGACTTGGGTCTGCAGTTTAAAGTCTATTTCCCTGATGCTGGTGCAGCCGCCCTCGCTAGACGTGACTGGGACAATCCAGACTTCACCATCCGTGGCATCAACGAAATTCAAGCCGCTATTACGCCCGATGATGAAGCCTTTCTAATTGTCAATCCGTCAGCGGTGGAAGTTCAGGATGTGGAAAAACTCTGTAATGAGGCGCAAGATCGTCCTGTTGTTCTGCTTAATCCTCAGTTAGAAGATGTCAGTATTGTCGGCATTGGCTATGCTGCGCGTCAGTTACGCGAACGATTTTTAAGCACCCTGACCTCGTGCTATTACTACCGACCCATGACCGATTCTGCTGTACTGCGTCGCCATCCCCAAGGTTGGCAAGTTTGGCAAGACGTCGGGGATGACTACGAGCTTAAAGCTGAATTGCCTGAACGCCCCTCTAGCGAGGCCTTAGAAAAAATTCTCTACGGTAGCGAAGACACCGAAGGGAAGGCGGCTCCCAAACCCAAGAAGAGTTTACTGGGTGAAGTGCAAAAATTCCTGCGTGCTTTGAGTCAATAGAGAACAACACATTACGGTATCCCCGAAACAAAAACCGTTGTCATGTCTATCAATCGACCGCTAGAGTAAAAAGTAGGCGTGCACTTTTGAATAGATAAGCAAATATGACTATAGGGCTGATGGTTCTTTATTGGGTCCTTCTCATTGTCATGGTAGCTGGCATTGTCGGTGCATTTGTTCCTGCATTTCCTGGCATTGGGTTAATTGTCGCGGCTATTGCAATTTGGGGTGCTGTTTCAGGCTTCAGTCAAGCTGTGCTCCTTGCCCTGGGCGTTGCGATCGCGATTTTTCTAATGACTACCGCCATTGACTACTTGGCCGGCTACCTAGGGGCCAAAAAGGTTGGAGCCAGTAATTGGGGTCAAATTGGAGCCATCATCGGTATGATTCTCGGGCTGGTGGGGCCGCTACCTGCCATTCTTGTAGGCGGTCCTATCTTTGGTCTTCTTTTTGGCTCCATGATCGGGGCTTTTATTGGCGAAATGTTATACCGCCGTGATTTAGCCTTAGCCGCACGCTGCAAATTGGGTGCAAAGGTAAGTTTGGCAATCGTGGTCAGCTCTCTGCTGGGAAACGTGATTGCTGGGGTTTTGTCTATCATTGCAACGGTAGTGTTCCTAATAACAACCTGGCCGACAGCCATGTCACCAGCGTTGTAATCAGTTATGAGCCGTCTACACTGTCACAGATATGGCCCACCCAGAACACCTAGACATCTTGAAAAGCGGTGTCAGAGCGTGGAACCGCTGGCGTCAGCAAAATGCCCAAATCCGACCAAATTTGAGAGCCGCTGACTTACAAGGAGTTGATTTAGCAGGGTTTAACCTACGACTCACCTACCTGAGTGGTGCCAATTTAAGTCGCGCCTATCTTTTTGAAGCCAATCTATGTGAAACCAATTTTCAGGGAGCTAATCTTAGCCACTGCTGCTTGATTGGTGCTGATCTCACCCAGGCCTATTTTGCGAATGCCAATTTGTACCATGCCTATCTGTCCCAGGCAAACCTGACGGAGGCCTATTTTGGGCATGCAAACCTAGAAAAAGCGAACTTAACGAACAGTCTGATTAATCAGACGTATTTTGGTCAAGCCGATGTCAAAGAAACTGACTTTAGTCAAGCTCAAGATTTGGCAAATATACACCTAAGGCTAGCTCGAAATTTTGAGCTAGCCATTTTGGAAACAACAGCAGATCCTCAAAAACGCTTGGTTGCTTAGAGAAGAGGTAAATTTCTTCGAGCTTGAAAGGACCGTTGTATTAGTTCTTGGTTCTTGGTTCTTCGGTTTAAGTTTCAGAAGTTCCTTGTTGTCAAGCTTTTGGAACCGGGATCTGAAGATAAAGGTTTCAGGAATTGGTCTTACCAAGACATAGGCTGCGACGGATTTAGAGCCCAACACAGCCTATATCTGTTGAAGTAACACAACACTTGTGAGGCTAGTGCTAGACAGTCACTGACGATGGGTAACGTACACCCGCATCCTTCAAGCGTTGGAGTGCCTCCTTCAGGCGATCTTCTTCTGCAATCAGGCTAATGCGGACAAATCCTTCTCCACCCTCACCAAAGGCACTACCAGGGGTGACGACTACGCCAGTATTTTGCAACACATAGAACGCAAAATCTGCGGCGGTCATATCGGGAGGGCACGGCACCCATAGATACATGGTAGCTTTGGTTTTAGGTACATCCCACCCCAATTCTGCCAAACCTGAGATCAGGCAGTCTCGCCGGGTACAGTAGCGATGCCGAACTTCTTCCAAGTAGGAGTCAGGCAGATTAAGGGCCGTTTCCGCAGCAGTTTGAATGGCGGAGAAAATACCGTAGTCGAGGTTGGTTTTGAGGGTACGTAATCCTTGAATAATGTGGCGATTACCGACAACAAAACCTACACGCCAACCTGCCATGTTGTAGGTCTTAGATAACGTATGGAATTCGACACTGAATTCTTTAGCACCGGGAATTTCAAGAACGCTGGTGGGCTGATACCCATCAAAAGCTAGCTCGGCGTAGCATAGATCATGCACCAACATAATTTCGTAGTGCTTGGCAAAGGCTACGATCTCTTCAAAAAAGGCGCGGGGAGCGGTAGCTCCTGTTGGGTTATTGGGATAGTTGAAATACAGAACTTTGGCCCGACGGGCAACCGCTTCTGGAATGGTGGAGATATCGATCAGCCAGTCATTTTCTGGCGTTAGCATCAGGGGATGGATAGATGCGTTTGCGATCGCAGGTCCCCGAAAATGAGCCGGATACGAAGGTGTCGGCACTAGCACCGTATCGCCGGGATCAAGATAAGCCAACGCCAAGTGTGTCAAACCTTCTTTAGAACCCAACAGGGGCAGCGCTTCTCCCTCGGGATCAAGGTTCACACCATAACGACGACGGTACCAAGCTGTAATGGCATTTCGAAAACTGGCAGTCCCCTCAAAGGGAGGATAGCCGTGCTGGCTAGCATCAGCCAGGGCCTGCTGAGCCGCCTCTACCACTGGAGCAGGTGTGGGACCACCAGGATTTCCCATCCCGAGATCAATTAAATCAAGGCCCTGGGCTCGCGCATTGGCCTTCAGCTCATCCAGACGCGCAAAGGCGTAGGGAGGTAACTGCTCAAGTCTCTGTGCTTTTTTCATCCAAGCTAGGGTCATGGCCTACCTCCTCATGACTTGCGTGACGGTGATTGGGCTTTGCTGGGCAATGGGGATACGGACGCCTCGGGCGGACTGCGGCGACAGGGGGCCGTGGTTGAAACCATGGCAGCCATTACCTGCTGAGGGCTGACAGCAAATGGCAAATGGTGAATATCTGATTGGGGCTGACAAGCAAACTCGGCAGCCTGCCGTAGCTCCATGACAGACATTTCTTCTAAACCCAGATCGTTTAAGGTCATTGGTAACCCAATTTGGGTATAAAACCGAAGCAATTGCTGGCGAGCAGCTACGGCCAGGGCATTGTTCGCTGCCATTTCCTCTAAGCGCAGTTGCACTAAGATACCATAGGCTACTTTTTCGCCATGGAGCATACTATGGCTCGATGGGATCTGGGTTAAACCGTTATGAACCGCATGGGCAGCAACGGTTCTACATTGAGCACCCCCCATACCACCAATCACACCAGCCATCAGCACCGAAGCATCGACCACCTCACGCCAATCGTCTCCACCAGGATTTTCTAAAGCAGCCGCTGATTTTTGGAAAAGGATATCTCGCAGGACCCGAGCCTGTTGCACTGCACCAATAATTAAGGTTTGAGAAGAATGGCCACTGCTGACAGAGGCTTCGTACCATTTTGCGATCGCATCCCCAATCCCCGCAATAAGTGTGCGTTTAGGTGCGGTTGCAACGAGTTCATAGTCCAACAACAATAGATTAGGACAAACCGGCAGCCCGACATCATAACGGAAGGCCCCCTGGTCAGAATACACATTAGATAGTGCAGTCCAAGCAGCACAGGTCGCCGCCGAAGTGGGGATCGTGATCACGGGTAACTGTGTTTGATGGGCCAACAGTTTAGCTGCATCAAGGGCTTTACCACCACCGACACCAATGATTAGGTCAGCTCCATGATCCGTCACTGCCTGACGCAATTGGGCCAATGATGTTTCACAACAGTCATTTCGGTAGGACGCTTGGACTACCTTCAGACCATGAAGCATCTCAGTCAAAAAGGGAGCTGCCGCCTGTAGAGTGCGATCACCCCCTACTAATAATGGTCGTTGCCCCAATCTGGCCACCAGTGGCCCACTGCCAGATAAAATCCCGGAGCCACGCACCACCTGAGACGGTGCCACCATCAGCGTCGATATCGTAGACATAATTGATTCTCAGCAAATCGATAAAAGTCCTAAGAGATTTAGCAGCAGCTACAAAAATAATCTGTAACGGAGAGCTACATACCAGGGATCAAATTCAGTTATTCCAGAACAGCAGCGACGGCATCCCAATTCAAGCTAACTGTTCTGGAGTGCCGCTCGCGCCCTAGCCAAATCAGAACGAGAAAGGGTAATGGCATAGCCAGATTCTGATTTAACATCTGGCTGAATCTTACCCAGATACAACAAGTCTGAGATACCTGGGTCACGATGCACAATCGTACGAGCCCGGATCATCGGAGTTTGTCCACCACCTAAACGACTAGGGTTAAACGAATTGACCGCCGCCTGCCGCAAAGTCGCTTCCAACTCAGGTTCTGTAATATCTACAGGAACTGAAATAACAAGCTGAGCTGCCCCAGAATCATAAACAGTTGTGTAGGAGACCGAGCCTTCAATCGTAGTCGACACTAAGGGCTGAAAACTCAGACCAAACAGACCTGCTGTCAGCACACCACAAAACCCAGTAACCCCTACTAGTCTGAATCGAATACCCCACTGGACTATAAACGCCAGCGCTGCCAGAGCCGCAAAGGCTAACGTAGTGAGGCCCATCCACTTGGTTGCCTCTAGGAAAAATTCGGGAGTTGGCATAGCAAACTAGCGCTTTTTGTGTGTAATCAGCATAACGTGATTAATCGTATCAGTGGACACGTTTTTGAGCGTGGGCATTAGGCAGCAATCTGCTGCTAATTGGTCAGCTTGGCAGGGCTCACTAAAGACTGTCTAAAGAATTCATCAGGTGCAATGCTCAACCGATTTCAAGTGGGACATTTTGGCCTACTTGCCCTTGCCCTTGGCAGCCTTGGATTAGCTTATCTAGGCTGGAAAAAAAGTAATAGAGATCCCAGCCCTTTACCGCAAGACCCCTATGTTCAAGTTTTTTTTAATCAAGCAGAAACCCATAGATATAAGGATCCCTATCGTCAAATTCGACGGTCTGGTGAAAACTTAGAACAAGTATTGCTTGATGCCATTGACCAGGCAAATATCTCGGTTGATGTGGCTGTACAAGAACTAAACCTGCCATATGTGGCAAATGCCTTGATCAATAAGGCTCAGGCTGGAATAGCGGTGAGGGTGATTCTAGATAATCAATATAGTGAGGGTTGGAGCGGGCGCGATCGCAACTGGATTCGTCAACAAGATAGTTACAGCCGAGGCAAATACGAAAATTTGTTTGCATTTGGTGACATAGATGCAGACGGACACGTTTCCCCCGATGAAGCAGCTAAACGCGATGCCATCCTCATGTTGCACCAGGCTGACATTCCCATCGTGGACGATACTGCCGACGGCACCAAAGGCAGCGGCCTCATGCACCATAAATTTATCGTGGTGGACAATCGCACGGTAGTCACCGGTTCTGCCAACTTTACCCTGTCAGGCATTCATGGAGACTGGTTAATTCCTGAGAGCCAAGGCAATGCCAATGCACTCTTACACATCAATAGTGCAGAGCTCGCCACTGCCTACACAGATGAATTTAATCTGATGTGGGGTGACGGTCCTGAAGGGCAACCCGATAGTCTCTTTGGATCTCCAAAGCCAATGCGATCTCTAAAAACAGTTTCTCTTCCAGGCAGCACAATCACAGTGCAGTTTTCACCACACCGAGCTGATACCCCCAGGGAACAGACGACCAATGGCATCATTGCCCAAGCCCTTAGTCAAGCACAACAGTCCGCTGATCTAGCTTTGTTTGTGTTGACCGATCAAGGCATTGCCAATACACTAGCTGCCAACCCTAAAATTCAACTCCGCACCCTGATTGATCGCAGCTTCATCTATCGCTACCACAGTGAGGCATTGGATATGCTCGGCCTGAGTTTACCCGATCACCGTTGCAAGTATGAAAAAGATAATCAACCGTGGCATGTGCCCATCAAAACCGTCGGTTATCCACACCTAGCTGACGGCGATAAGCTGCATCACAAATTTGCCCTGATTGATGATCGCACAGTGGTTATTGGATCTCATAACTGGAGTAAAGCCGCTAACAACAAAAATGATGAAAATCTCATCATCATCGAAAACGCCACTGTTGCACAACATTTCAAACAGGAATTTGAACGCCTCTACCAAAAAGCTGAATTAGGACGCACAGACTATCTTGTGAATCAGATGAGAAAGATGCAGGAGAAATGTGGCACAAGTCAGTTTTGATTTTTGAATGAGTAGCCTTTGCCTAAGAAATTCCTGACAACGGGTGATCAACTCAAAACTAGGAACTCAAAACCGCTTTATCTCCTTGTCTGAAGCTTTGCCAGTTTTGCTTGCACGCGTTTGTAAAAAAGGTAAAGTTGTCGCTTGCGAGTCAGACCAGGAATATCTGATGGCTGTTTTTGCCGATAGTCAAAGAATTGGTTGAGTTCGATCAGAATAGTTTCCATGCGAGGGACTAACTGTTCAGTACGGTAAGGGTTAAAAAAGGCATCTGGTAAATCATTAGGCTGCCAATTATCTAGCACGGCTGCAATTCGCTGGCAATCATAGCCTGTGGCATAGCCTGCAATTTTGTGACAGTTTATCCCAGGGTCAAGATAATCGGCCAGGGCATGATTGACACTGGAAAAGACCTGACAACCACAGGCCAATGCTTCCATAGGCGGCAAACCAAAGCCTTCGGTCAAACGATACTGCGCCCAGTATTCAGCTGAATCGTAGAGATAAACCTTAGCTCGGTTAAAGAGAGTCATTAAATCATCTACAAAGGAGTCGATCACAACAACATTAAAGCTCTTTTGTAATTCAGGAATTAACTGAGTAGTTAAATATTCTGACGATTTTCTTGCCTGCACTAGAATATCAATATCTCGATTAACCTGATGATTAACAACATTGGCAGGTAACTGATTGGGGAGCCAGTAAATGAGGGAATTTTGCGATCGCATCCCCCAATACCCCATAGTGTTACGACTCACAGAAAGAATCGGCACTTGAGGCGGTAATACAAAACCATACCCCGAGCTATGGGCATGATATACCACATGACAATGAGAAAGTTTTTTAAGTTGTTTAGGAACATCAAACCCCCAGCTAACAACAAAAATAAAACGACTGAGATCATTCTCCTGTAAAAGATCGTCAAGCAAGGGATAAGCGTCTTCTCGCTGCCGATAGGTAACCACGTCAGCCTCACAAATCTGTTGAGCTAATTGCAGAGTATTCAGTTCAGCAAAAAGACCACCACAGTAAAACGTACGAGTAGTTCCAGGCAGGAGAAAATAAAGCTTTCTCATTACAAATGGAGTATGGGCCGCCCAGTATTTTACAGGATGAACGGCAGATACCTGGATTGATTGCATAGTTCCTAAGACTGCCAGAGACCATCATTAAGCCCCAATACTCACCGCTATTAATTTCGTAGATAGTTCCCATCTATCCTATGCTTTGATGATTCAAAATTTCGTACATAGATTAGGGATATGCAATCGCTACTCCATTAGGAGGCTTCCATGAATACTTACCCCTCCAATTTGCAAGAACTTGAAGTTAAACGTCGGTACTTAGAGCGACTGTGGCAGCCTACCCCAATCCAAAAAATCAGACAAACATCCAGCAAATGGCTGCATTCAGCTGGTCAATGGTTAGTGAAATCCCTGACTGAAGGAGATCAGTTACGCATTTGGGTGAAAGAAACCAAACAAGGGAACTACTGGTGCGTACACGATCCCATCAGTGGTAAACATAATCGATTCGATTCCGAAGACGCAATGCGCATTTGGATAGAACAGCGATACAGGCACTAACACTAAAGCCGGGCCTTGCAGTCTGTTACAGACTTAGCAAGGCTCGACTAAGTATTCTGACAACTTCTAAAATGTTGCAAAATATATTGCTTTTTGCAACCGTTACATGCGCGCTCTTAAAGCTAACGATTCAATAGAAATATAAGTAGCTTCAAGGGATGCTGTGACCATGAATATTAAGCTCATCATCAGCAATGCAGTCTTGGGAACATTGACCTTAGCATTAGCGGGTTACGCTCAAAGCAACGTTAGCAACAACAGTCGTCATCTATCAGACATCCAAGCCCAAACCTGTCCCGTCTTTCTGACTGATAGCACATCAGCTGATATTTCCAGAAATCAGCGACTAGCTGTACCCGTACGTCCCAACGAAGTATTGGATCTCACCCTACTGTGTTATAGCGGTCCTGTAGACACTGCTGCATCAGAACGGCTAAGTACAGAAGTCAACAATCATCCATCTGAAACTCCACAGTCAGCGACACAATTTGATCAGCTCCCTCAAGATCGAGTTGAATTTGGATCACCGATTTAAAACTACAGGCTAGTTAAGGCCCCGATTGACTACGGTATAGTAATTGAAACATTCATGGAAAGGTGCCATGTTCGGTTTAGGTTGGCCAGAGGTAGGCATTATTGCCATTGTCGCTGTTTTAATTTTTGGGCCTAAAAAAATTCCTGAGTTAGGCAGTGCTCTCGGAAAAACTTTACGAGGTTTCAAAGAGGAAATGGATGCCGAAACAGCTGACTTTGAAGACGCTGAGTATGTTGAGGATCCAGAGTCGCACTAAGTAATCGGAACAAACTTAGCTTATGACTGTCTGTAGTTGTAGTAGGTACATGGTTGGAGCTACCTACTACTAGCAAGCGTCTAGTGAGCATATAGTAGGCATTTCAGGGAGTGGATTTACCATCTCCCTGTTTTTTTATGCTTAGAGACTCCACTTAGGGGTGCCCCATCAAAGGTCATTCACCTATATCCCCAAGCGCTGGTAAACCTTATCCAGATTTCTCAGCTGGTAGTCAGGGTTAAATGCCTCCTTAATTTCCTCTGGCGACAGCTTTTCCTTCACTTGAGGATCCTGGGAAATCAAGGTATGGAAATCACCACCTTCAACATTCCATGCAGCATGGGCACATTTCTGCACAATACGATAAGCGTCTTCACGGGCAATGCCTTTCTCCACAAGAGAAAGCAGCACTCGCTGACTAAAGACCACACCGCCGTACATGTTCATATTACGCTTCATATTTTCGGGATAGACCAGCAGGTTTTGCACCAGCTTCGTAGTCTCTACCAGCATGAAGTGAATCAAAATACAGCTGTCAGGGAAAATAACCCGTTCCACTGAACTATGGGAAATATCACGTTCATGCCACAGGGCAACATTTTCTAATGCAGCCAGGGCATTGGTGCGAATGATGCGAGCCAGCCCCGCCAACCGCTCAGATTTAATTGGATTACGCTTATGGGGCATAGCTGAAGACCCCTTTTGACCCTTGGCAAAAAACTCTTCAACTTCGAGCACGTCAGTACGCTGTAGATTCCGAATTTCGACTGCAAACCGCTCAATGGATGCAGCCAGTCCTGCCAATGTCGTCATAAACTCAGCATGGACATCTCGAGAAATCACCTGAGTCGAAGCAGTATCAGGCTTCAGACCCAGCTTTTGGCAAGTCAACGCCTCAATTTCTGGATCAATGTTGGCGTAGGTGCCAACCGCTCCCGAGATTTGGCCAACGGCAATTTCATCTTGAATACGGCACAAACGTTCACGATGGCGAAGCACCTCAGCCAACCAACCAGCTAACTTGAAGCCAAAGGTCATAGGCTCAGCATGAATGCCATGGGAACGACCGATCATCACGGTATTACGATGTTCCTGAGCTTTATTGCGGATTGCCTGAATTAATTGCTCCACATGAGACAAAATTACCTGATGACTAGCGACAATCTGTAGAGACAGTGCCGTATCCAGCACATCAGAACTAGTCATCCCTAAGTGGATATAGCGACCTGCATCGCCAACGTATTCATTAACATTGGTCAAAAATGCAATGACATCGTGACGAACCTCAGCCTCAATTTCCAGAATTCGCGCCACATCAAAATTGGCCTTGGCTTTGATTTCGTCCACCGCTGCTTGGGGAATACGGCCCAGTTCAGCTTGGGCTTCGCACACAGCGATCTCAACCTGTAGCCAGGTCTTAAATTTGTACTCGTCGGTCCAAAGTTCGCCCATTTCGGGCAGGGTGTAACGTTCAATCAAAACTAGTGTCGCAGGATACAACCGATCTATTGTAAAGGTGTAGCCGCAAGTTACTAAGTCGAAATTAATAATAGTGAGGATTTGATTACACGCCTTTTAGCGATAGGCACCCGTTAGAAGATAGCGCTGTTGTTCCAAGCATCACATTATCCGCCCAAACGATTACCCCTAGTAGGTTTGTAAATCATCTACTAGGGGTAATCGTTTATTAGGCTGAACAAAAGACAAGTGCACGCACCACTGACTAGAGTAGTTAGTCGATTTCTATCGATTCAAACGCATTTAACACAGACCAAGATAGACGGGTTGCTACAGTAGCGAGTGCGATAATCAATACCATGGTCATAACTACATAGGGCATATGTAACCCAAATAAAACCATGCTGATAATTAGTAGGGCAAGCAGTGTAATATCCAAAGCCTTGTCCTCAAATGTTGCTGTCAACTTTAATAGTAGATATTTCGTCAAGGGAGTATTAACCCTGGCAAAAAACTTATTAATGATTCACGTTCCTGTCAATTCAAGTATTGAGGAGTCAGTCTCGAAAATGGGCATTAACTATGTCCATAATGCCTTAGCAACCCGGTGTATTCCCTCTTCTATTTGCTCTTCAGTGAGATCCGTGTAACCAAACACAAACTCTCCTGTATTACGCGGCACTTCATATTGAATGCAAGCACTACATATTTCTACACCAACACGAGCGGCTCTTGCGACTACTTCATCATCCCTGAAGCTCAGGGGCAGCTTTGCCATCACATGCAGCCCCGCGCTATCTCCCAAAATTTTCACCTCTTGGCCAAAGTATTTGTATAAAGCCTGCAGCAGGGCACGACGGCGATGCTCATAACACAGGCGCATTTTACGAATGTGGCGTTCCAAATGCCCAGCTGAAATAAACTCTGCTAAAGCATATTGAGTCAGCGTGGGGGGTTGGCGATCGGCTAACCACTTAGCTTTACCAAATACCTCTACCAAAGACTGAGGCACCACCAAATACCCTAAGCGAATACTGGGAAACATGACCTTCGAAAATGTGCCCACGTAGAGCACAGAGCTATGGTTATCCAACCCTTGCAATGATGGAATAGGTCGTCCTCCATAGCGATATTCACTATCATAATCGTCTTCAATAATGAGTGCACCAGTCCTCCATGCCCATTGCAACAACGCCAATCGACGAGGTAGCGACAGTAAAGCTCCCGTCGGAAACTGATGAGACGGTGTGACATAAACCAATCTAGGAGGATTGTCATAGGCCAATAACGTATCAACCATCAGACCATCATGATCTAACGGCATAGGCAATAAGTTTGCACCACTCGCTTTAAAGATATGACGGGCACCTCGATAGCCAGGCTCTTCAATAGCCACACTGTCATCTGGATTCACCAAGAGCTGGGTAATTAAACTCAGTGCTTGCTGACTACCATTAGTAATAATCACCTGATCATGCGTACAACGTACCGCCCGTGCATGCTGTAAATAATGGGCTACAGCCTTTCGCAACGGCCAATACCCCAAAGTCTCTCCCGCATAATTAAGCCATTGTTTCGTTTCGCGACAATGTTTTGACAACAGTTTTCGCCATAGCTCTACTGGGAACAAATCTAAAGCAGGATGACCATAGCGAAAACTAATCTCATAAGACTCTCTCAATGGGCTGAGGGATACCTGCTTTACCCGTTTGCCGTAGTCTGACAGAGGGGCCTTAACAACAGGCTGAGGCGAGGACTTTACTGGCTCATCAGCTTCTAACAACATTTCTGGCAGCTGAGCACAGACGTAAGTGCCTGCTCCTCGTCGGGTTTGTAAGTACCCTTCACTAATCAACTGATCGTAGCCTTGGGTCACGGTAGTCCGTGATAACCCCAAGGTTCTTGCCAAAGTACGTGAAGCAGGTAGACGCTGTCCCGAGACTAATCGCCCCGAGAGAATTGCCCAACGCAGTTGACTATATACCTGTTGATGCAAAGGTTCTGACAATGCAGCATCAATCACTAAGGCTAATTCCATCGGTACTTGTTAAAGGTCTATCCTAAGAAATTGGACTTATAGTTTAATTCTAAATTGGCTCTAGACGCATGCCAATCTACATCGGTAAAGTAGCAATATCGCTGGTAATTCAACTGGTTTTAGTCATATGAAACGGCCCCAAGCCCTTTCCAAAAGAGGCTTGGGGATACATTTTGGCATTAGCAGTTATGCACCTGCTGCTCAAACACTTTTCCGAAACAGGAAAACTCGCTCTTCTCTTCGGGAATCTATTCTGAGAGAGGACCGAAGGAGATCTATTCAAACTTAAATAATTTGATTCACTGGAAAGGAGATAGCATTATGAAAACAACACGGACTCAGGTAAAGCGTATACCTAAGCGTGGTCATTATGATCTGAAAACGGTTTACTCGATTTTAGACACAGGCCTTATTTGTCATGTGGGGTTTGCTGTGGATGATCAGCCATTTGTGATTCCTACGGCTTATGGGCGCATGGATAATCGGTTATTTATTCATGGTTCACCGGCCAGCCGTATGCTGAGGTCGCTGCAACAAGGGATTGAGATTTGTGTAACGGTAACACTCCTGGATGGTTTAGTATTGGCGCGATCAGCCATGCACCATTCGATGAATTATCGGTCTGTGGTGCTATGTGGGACTGCAGAATTGGTGAGTGAACGAGAAGAGAAAATGCAGGCACTCTATGCGTTGACAGAGCATGTGATGCCGGGCCGTTGGGCTGAAACGCGCGAGCCAAATGAGCAGGAGTTAACGGCGACAACTGTTTTGGCATTACCGATTGATGAGGCATCAGCGAAGATTCGGACTGGACCACCGGTAGATGATGCAGCGGATTATGGATTGCCTCATTGGGCTGGGATAATTCCTTTAAGGATGCAGGCGGGTGAACCGATTGTGGATCCAAAGCTGGCCGAAGGAATCGTGATGCCAGCACATGTAAAACAATATTTAAGAAAACGGCGTGAGTTTTTGGAGGTTGTGTGAAATTTCTAAACGCTTCTCCACACAAACCCTCTTACCTCGAGAACAAGAGGGTTTGAAACCTTAAAAATGTGCTGCCTTAGTAATTCATGAGGTTGGGAAAAGTAGTTTAGGTTAGCGGAGGAACAACTAGACCTTTAAGTGAAACATTACAGTCGATACCTTTGCTTTGAATTAGAACCCCGAAAGTTCCGAGCCCCATAGGAGTCATGTCCATGAGTTGGTGAAGAGCTTGGCGACGTTGGATGAGGTGGTTGAAGCCGTCGGGTCCGGGAGTTATAGTTTGGGTAAGATTGGCGAGTCGATCGCCAAGCCCGAGAGCCATGAGGAAGAGCCCCTGTTGGGTGAAGCCTACATTAGTAAATCCCACCTTTTCGCCATAGCGCTCTAGAGCAGTGAAGTCTACGTGGGCGGTTAGATCTTGTTGACCAATGTTGGTGTACGGATCGTCATGGTGTCGGTGCTGGTAATAGCACTTAAGAGTTCCCCTATGACGAGCAGGACTATAGTAACGCTGGGCAATATGGCCATAATCGATGGTGAGAAGAAATCCTTGAGCGATACGGCTGGCGACATTAGAAAGCCAGTCTAGAGCAGCAAGATTAACTTCAGTGCGGTAGCCATCTGAGTAATCGTCAGCAAGGAGATTAATCTCGACTAGGTCAAAGTATTGTGCGAGTTTGTCGGTGGAGAGAGAACCTAGAGTCTCTTTCAGACTATTGTCTTTGGTAGTGACATAAACTTCTTGAAGTTGGTTGTTGTTCTTTTCAATAATGTGAACAGGAAACGCATCGACGAGTTCGTTGGAGAACAAGCAACCGGTAATGGGTGGTAGAGCGTCAAGGGTAGTCCAACTGACCTTTTTGTGCTTTAAGCGCTCTTGCTGAACTGACCGCAGTGCAGGGGATCTTTCGATAATGATGTAGTTGAGTGTGGCATAACAATCAGGGAAATGCTGTTGCAGATATGAAAGCACATCAGCAGCAATAAGTCCCTGACCGGCCCCCATTTCAACTAAATGAAATGTTGTGGGTTGCCCCAGGGCACACCACATGTCAGCAAATTGATTGGCAAGAAGCTCACCAAAATCGCGACTAAGATGAGGAGAAGTTATAAAGTCACCGCTAGGGCCAAGGATGGAAACTTTAGTGGTGTAGTAACCATGTTGAGAGTGGTAAAGGGCTAAATTCACATACTCCCTAAAGGTAATGCGATTTTTTGGAGCAGTCTGAATATGCTCAGTGATAATGGTAGTGAGTGCAGAGGTAGACGTCATGTCAGAATTGCAAGAAGTACGGTCCTAGAGTCAATTATTCAGGTTGGGATCGAAAGACTTGAGTGCATAATTAAGTTTGCCAGTTGCTATAACCCAAATGAAAAGAGAAAGGCAGATAATCCACAGGACACAACTTATCACTAGTCCAGGAATAGGAATATTGAGTAGGTCTCCAAGAGAGTAAGCTAAACCAGAAAACGAACTACCTAGGGAGAAACTCAGCGCAAGAGCAGTAGCCCACAGAGCTAGTAGTAGCCATATCCATCGACGAAACGTATGGAACGAGAAACGATCAAACAGACCTAGTTGTGACCAAGGGATAAATGCTAAATATGCGATCGCATTCGTATTGAAAGGAATATTAAGTAGCAGACTGTTCGATAAATGAAAGAAGCACCCCAAAGCAAGCCATACATACCAAGCCCTACGCCAAAACATAGCCAATAAAAAGCCCAGCTCAAAGAGGACTGCCGAGTAATCAATGAGTTCCCATAGCAGTGGCAGATCCAGACCGACAATAAACGGAGCTAGTAAATGCGTACGCCCATAGCTAAAATAACCGGAATACAGCCAGCTGAGAAAGCCACTGGTAGACAAGTCAAAATCGACCCATGCAAGGGCTTTACCAAAGCCAGCTGTAAAAAAGCTAAAAGCAATTAAGAGAGCCAAAAAATAAAGATTCTTATGTGGTTTAGAAGATTCTTGATGAACTTGTCGTCCATAAAACAACAATGAATCAACTGAGAAGTATCGTCCCCAATCCTGAAAAGACATGACTAGAAGCACACAAAGATAAAGCACTCCACCATGGTCGATTTTCCCCAAAGAGTACTGAAAGCTATTGGCAACAATCAAGGTAGTCAGAAGAGCAACGGTTGCGAATCTTGTGAACAGACCAATTAGAAGAGCGACAATGAAAACAGATAGACAGAAATCGATACCATAGAACACAAACGCATGGGGAAAGCCTGCCAAAAAGGACGATAGGCTGAAAATAGGTGGATTATAAAATGCGTCAGGAACAGTACTGAGCCAACGAAAACTCGGCCATCTTAAAAAGAGGGTAAATAGCCCAAAGACAACTCGAAACAAGCATAGTGATGTAGCGTCGATACGGGTTGACTGTTTGATCTGTGCTTCCAGAGAGTCCAGTGAGTTACTAACGAAGTTCAACATTTGTTTGTTCAGTAATCTCACTTTTTACGGCTACTCCTTTGTCAATATCGAACCAGGTTTTGACTTGTCGCACTTGCAGCTTTTCTACATCAGACATACCTAGCATCTGCAAACGGGTAGTCATCCAGTCCAAAGCTGCCTTTCGCTCCGTAGGAGACGCTTCTAATATTGTGGTAGCACTCAATGTCCAAATCCCGAGGGAAACACTTCTAGTTTTTGCTTCTCCTAATCCAAAACCATTACGGGCAATATGGGACCAATATTGATTAGGAATTACATCAAAAAACTCCCTTGGATCTAGCGGCTGTTCAGTGCCAGCATGACTAATAGCAATGAGCTCAGTTCTAGAAAACCTTAGTATCCCGTCGGATGCAGATATTTTTGTCGCGCCTGATGGCTGCAGAACAGCCGGATAAGGTTCAAGGCTATTGCTGGCCTCTCGTAAAAGGAATGGGCACAATAGCCCCAACAGAATGAGCAGTCGTAGCCCTAGCTTTTTGATCACTACCTATCTCAGTAAGTCGACTCTGTATCATCTTAGGTCCCCCATTGATGAACATGCAATTTGTCTGAGTCGCCGCAAATTAATACGTGTGTTCTACCTTGTTTTTAATAAGGATAATCTAAGCATGACACAAGCTCCAGTGAATCATTAAACAGAGTCAGGTATACCTAATTCTCTTCACCCTCAGTTTCCATATTCGATAACTGAGCTCTCACCACTTCAATCACCTTAATTGGATCAATAGGCTTTGCCATAAAGTCTGTGGCTCCTATCGCCTTAGCCCGCATCCGATCTACAATGCCGTCATTCCCAGTCAAAATAATAATCGGCGTCTTCCTGAAAGCCTTCACCCGACGAATCTGTTTACAAATCTCATAACCATTCGCCACAGGCATCACCAAATCCAAGAAAATTAAACTTGGCTTATGGCGAATAATTTGCCCTAAGGCCTGAACAGAATCCTGAATATTAATACATCTATACCCAGCTGGACGTAACACCTCCTCCATCAGATATCCCACCTGAGGGCTATCATCCACACAAACAATCAACGGCAGTTTATTCACCACCTTATGCGGCACCTTCTGCGCTGCTGCCGCATAAGGATTCGGCAAATCCTCAATCCGATTCAGCACTACCATTCCTCGCTCCACATAGGCAGATATCATACAGCCGAGGGAGGACACCTCATGACCTGTAATCTGGCTCAGCTCCCGTAATGAGCGCGTCCCCTGCAACAACCGCTTCAAAATCTGGTAAGTGCGCGGTTGAGTACACTGCTTCAGCCGCTCCGTGTCCACAATGATCGGAGCCAAATTAGGGGATGCTTTACCTAGCTCAGCATTTTGCCAAGATTGCAAGTCCGTCCTTACCCGATAAAACAACGCTGTACTACTCAAAATCGCCATCGGTTCACTTAACCGCGATTGATGATCCGTAGAATGCGCGACGTGGGTAATGCTACCCACCACCTGACAAATGTCAAACAGCACTTCTGTCAGAGTAGCTTGGATAATTGAGATCGCAATCTCCCGTGTAATCTGCTGCCGCCGTAATAGCACTAAAAGTGCCACATACTCCCAGTGATCAAATATCTCCGCTTCTCGCAACCGCAACTCAGTTGGCTGCAAATCTGGACAATAGGTCTGAAGCAAACGCTGCCATCGCCGAAACCGATGTTGGCCACCACCGGCCCACAATAGCCGTCCTACCCGAAAATCAAGCCACCATTGCTCCCCAGAAATCGCTTTTACGTGAATATAGCCATTTGTCTGAGCCTGAATAATTGCCTTCATTGTTTTAATCAGCGAAGCCACTGAAAAACCATTTTCTAGCGGCAGTATATTCAGTACAGACTCAGTCATCTTTTTGATTGCCCAGCGATGATTTTAACGCTCTCGTAAAGGAGGACATTGGTACGTTCCAGTGCCGTTCTCAAAAAATATTTAGAGATACTTTTTGCAATGGAACATCTTATGCAGCTTCCAATTGCTGGGCTAGACAATACAGTCTAATCCCAACAAGGCAGCATTGAGCAAGTGTCTCTGGATGCTCTCTTAAGTTTCCCGAACCCCCAGAAACGATAACGATCTTTCTACAAAAGCCATCTGTGTCTGTACTAAAGAGTGAGGATAGATGATGATCTATCCTCACTTTCACCCAGAATTAGTATTGATAAATAGAAAATGAAAGTAAGCATTAAAAGCAAACCTCTGCCAATGAAACCAGACATTTTCTGTCAAAGCTGCAAAACTTTCAGAAAAGTAAAGCTCAGCCATGGGACTGAACAGTATTAAGCCAGCAGAGCTACTCACCATTAGGATCATATCCTCGCCACAGATAATATAAGAAAGTATGATGAATAAAAAATAGTCATCACTACGTTTTCTCGTATTGACAGAGTAAGGTCTTCTTCATCTATTATGAAAATTAAATATTAGAGTTATGCTAATTAGGTTTAATTAGGCTATTTTTCTATTGTCTAATAGAAAACCTAATCATCGTTTTTGCCAGTCATTATTCCCGCATTACTCGTTCTCAGGTGTAAATACCTAAATCAGTATTTAGGGAAATCAATAATTCTGCATTTCACGCTCTGATTTATCTGCCATAACAGGCTAAACGAACTGCTAATTTTCAGGTTCTAAGCATAATAATGGACATCCAAAAACGTATCACCCGCCAGCGCGTGAATCATATTGTTGATATCTATCAATTAGATGGCAATGATGGTGATACATTTGCAGACTATTTGGCCAAGCTAGTAGAGACTTATCCCCAATCTTTAATCGAACTTGCTCTAACAGAAGCTCTTGTCAAAGGTTGGTCTAAGGTGCCCATGCAAAAAGGTATGTCATTTATTTACGATGTTCATGAACGTCTTCGAACTTGGCAGCCTGATCCAGAATCATCGCCCCAATTACCCAGCGCATTTAAGCCCCCTCACGCTAAGTCGTTGGGGGTAACTTCTCTGGATGTGAAAACGGTGCAACCCAGTTCAATCGATCCTGCATCCATAGATGTAAAGCTGACACCTAGCCAATTTGAGCAAATTACAGGATTAGACGCGAGCCTGGTATTTAATGAGGAAGATCAGATCTTCCTGACCCCGCCAATGGGGACGATAAAATCGCTTGAGCAACGGTAGCAATGCCGACAATGCAATAACCAGCCCGCATCAAGGGAATAGCTGCTGTTTTAGCAGTGGTACCTGTAGTATAAATATCGTCCATGAGTAAGATGGGCTGTTGCTGGGATGGCAACTTCTTACCCAATTGGAATGCATCTATCAGATTTTTGTGCCTTTCGTGAGCTTTCAAATGATACATTGCCTCAGTGGCTTTAATCCGCCTCAGACCATTTTCTGCTAACGGCAGACCTGTAACACGACAAAATCCCTGAGCAATCAGAGCAGCTTGGTTATACCCTCGTTGATTGAGGCGCTGACGATGCAACGGGATTGGGACAACAACGGGCCGATGTGTCCCTTGAAGACCACTTTTTTTCCATTGCTGCCCTAATTGATAACCCAACCAAAGCCCAAGCTCAGCCTGGTTGCCATACTTGAGCAAAGCCAATAGCTGCTTGAGAACACCCTGATATTTTCCCCAGGAAAAGACTAATAGTGCTGGCTGTTTTGATGTAGCAGGCATCTGATGCATGGCATGAGCCTGGCCAGAAGACCATTGGCACGCACACATCTGCCCATAACAATCGGCACACAGAAGCGATGAAGCAGGCCGCTGACAAAGTGGGCATGGCACCGCTAGAAAAACCTGGGTGAGTTGGCTTAAAAGTCTAGGCAATGCCATGGCAAAAAGGGATGCGAGTAAAGGCCTCTACATGAAGGTGCCCTATAGTTCAGGTGCTCTACATATTTCTATATCAAAAGAAATTAGCTACTGCTGAATAGGAGAAGGGATTGACCTAGTTAGGATTGCCTTACCTATATCAGCATTATTCAGATTAAATCCTCCCGAAAGTCAGCAACGCTGAAATGATTTATCACTTCTGACGTACCTTGACGTTCTTCACTCGACCATCGGGATAAACCAAAGACATCGTATTATCTTGATGGGGCTCAGAAGAAGACTGGCTCTGGCTGTGATTTTGATCGTTATTTGCCAATCCTAAAAGGTTCTTTTTAGAATCCATACTGCTTATCTCAGGGACGTATATAGTTAATTGTTTATCAGAGTGAACAGGTATCATCAGGGTGAAACTATGGATTTTGAATGCCTGAATTTGGAAAATACTATAAAGACTCTGAATCCCTTTAATAGCAAGTTTTAAGCAAGCACCCATAGCACTTACTGTCATCGTAACGGCTAAAGATAAAGCTCAGAAAGACAAGTTTTTTAAGCTTGATAAAAGTTTTGTTGTCTTGAACTTATAACAGCTTCAAAAAACATGACAAGCATCAGCCAGAGATCTGGTTGGTTTACGCAACTTGGCATAGCACTCACTTGCTATCCAGTTTGAGAAATCTCCCATGGGTCAGTGGATATCACGTACAATCACACTGTTTGATCTAGCGCAGTAAATCGAGAGAGGACAGAACCTTGAAAACGCGAGTGATTGTGGTTCGGCACGGTGAAAGTACATTTAACGTAAAGCGTATTGTTCAAGGGCACCATGATGAGTCGCTCCTCACAGAAACAGGCGAAGCTCAAGCACGAGAAGTAGGCATATTTCTAAAGGGTATTGCCATCGATACTGTCTACTGTAGTCCCTTGAAGCGGGCAGCTCGCACAGCTGCATTAATCACAGACACACTAAATCAAGGTCATACACCGCAAGTAACGGATCTACTTAAAGAAATAAGCCTCCCCCTATGGGAAGCAATATCTTTTGCAGATATTGAAGCCAAGTATCCCGAAGAATATCAGGCGTGGCGACATCAGCCGAATGACTTCAAGATGGCCGTACCTCAAGCAAATGGCACTGTCAAAGATTTTTATCCCGTTCGGGCGATATGGCAGCAGGCAGCAGAATTTTGGCAAGGATTATTGGATAATCACCGGGGGCAAACTGTTTTAGTCGTGGCCCACAGTGCTATCAATCGTGCTTTAGTTGGCACAGCTATTGGTCTTGGCCCTGAAGCGCTGAACCGTATGTATCAGGCCAACTGTGGCATTAGCGTTCTTAATTTTCCAGGCGTTTGGGGAGAGCGTGCTCAGCTAGAATCCATGAACTCTACGAGCCATACAGGAGCCCCCATACCGACATTACGTCGAGGATTTAAGGGACCGCGACTACTGCTAGTTCGCCATGGTGAAACTGAATGGAACCGAGAATCACGCTTCCAGGGGCAGATTGATATTCCACTGAACGACAACGGTCGTGCCCAGGCCGATCAAGCCAGGGAGTTTCTAGCAGATGTTCCCATTGATGGGGCTATTTCTAGCTCCATGATGCGCCCAAAGGAAACCGCTGAAATTATTTTACAAAAACATCCTGATGTTTCCTTGGCGGTCACTGAGGGGCTATGGGAAATCAGCCATGGTCAGTGGGAAGGAAAATTTGAACATGAGATTGAAGCAGGATTTCCAGGCATGTTAGAAGCATGGCAGACTAAACCTGAAACAGTTCAAATGCCTGGTGGTGAAAACTTGCAAGATGTGTGGGATCGAGCAGTTAAAGCCTGGAATGAAATTGTTGCCCAGTATAGTCAACAGGAAGCTCCTCAAACTGTATTAGTCGTCGCTCACGATGCCATCAATAAGGCTATTCTCTGCTACGTCACTGGCCTCGGGCCCGAGACATTCTGGCAGTTTAAGCAGGGCAATGGGGCCGTTAGCGTCATTGATTATCCGGATGGTGTGGGTAGTAAGCCAATGCTCAGTGCTGCTAATATCACAGTCCACCTTTCAGGGAGCATATTTGATACAACAGCAGCGGGAGCGCTGTAACGCAAAGGTTTATCAGACCTGAGGAAACATGAATAGCTGGATACGACAGGTACGCATACTGGATCCGCTAACTCAGCGGGACCAGATCAGTGACGTGTTGATACGGGAGGGTGTCATCCAGGCAATGGGTGACTCCCTTGATGTATCTGGTGATGATGTGACGGAAATAAATGGCCAGGGCTGTATTTTGGGCCCAGGGCTGGTGGATCTGTATAGCCAGACTGGGGAACCGGGCCATGAGTCTAGGGAAACCCTAGGGCAGCTTTTGGCGGCAGCAGCCCAGGGAGGATTTACACGCATTGGGATCTTACCCAACACCACACCAGCTGTGGACAACCTGGCTCAAGTACAACAGCGGTTAGCTAACCAATACAACCACCAACCACAAATTTTGCCTTGGGCAGCCATTACTCAGGGGACTCAAGGTGGACAGTTAACTGACCTAATGGAGCTAGGTGAGGTCGGAGTAGTTGGTTTTTGTGACGGTCAGCCTATCACCAACGGACTGATGATGCAGCGCTTGTTGGACTATACCCAGTCGCTGCCATTACCTATAGCCCTGTGGCCTTGCGATCGCAAACAAACCGGTACCTGTCGTGATGGGGCCGATGCGATCCGTCTGGGGCTATCTCCCTTGCCAGCGACTGCCGAAACTATCCCGCTATCAGCCCTGTTAGAGGAGGTGGTTACGACCCAACGCCCAGTACATTTTATGCGCATTTCCACCGCTCGCAGCGTTGAACTCATTCGTGCAAGTAAAGCCCGTGGATTGCCTATTACGGCTAGTGTAACCTGGCTCCATTTACTGTTTAGCACCGCCGACCTAGACAGCTATGCACCTAGTTTGCGCCTTGAACCACCCCTAGGTAATCCTACAGACCAAACGGAGTTAATTAGGGGATTGGAGGATGGCACTCTGGATGCGATCGCAGTTGATCACTGTGTCCACACCTACGAAGAAAAAGCGGTTCCCTTTGGCGTCGCCCCTCCAGGAGCCGTTGGTCTACAGTTGGCCCTGCCCATTCTTTGGCAAACATTTGTCGCCACCAATCGATGGAGTGCCCTACAGCTCTGGAACTATCTCAGCCTGCAACCAGCCCAATGCTTAAATATTGAGCCCGCCCAAATACAAATCAATAGTCCAGCCAACCTTGTACTCTTCGACCCTAGCCACAGCTGGACCGTTAGTACAAAGAACTTAGGGTGTGACGTTATCAATTCCCCCTATGGTCATCAAACTATTCAAGGTAAAGCAAAGCATATCTGGCTACCCACCGTGGGACCATAGGGGTTTACTCCAGTAAACCCCTATGGTCTTGAACTCACCATTAAAAACTTAAAACTCTACCTTAATTTCGTTTGAGTAATCCCACTCGACCAGGTGGCCAAAACCGCACTACAGCTTTGCCAATGATCTGATCTTCTGGCAAAAATGGACGACTCCAAGCGTGACTATCGACGCTGTTGTTACGATTATCACCAAAGACAATGTAGCTTTCTGTAGGTACAGTTTCAGGCCCCCACTGATATGTGGGTGGCGCTTTAATATAACGCTCATCAATGGGCTCGTCGTTGATCAATACCTTGCCATCAGTGACTTCTACGATATCCCCTGGCAGCCCAACCACCCGTTTGATAAACGCATTGCGAGGTTGGCCCTCAGGGGTTAGTTCTGCTGGGGGCCAAAACACAATAATATCGCCCCGCTCCGGTGAACTTAGGTGATAGCTAAGCTTTTCAACCACTAAGCGATCGTTCACCTGCAAGGTAGGCTCCATGGAGCCAGTAGGAATATAGCGAGCTTCTGCGACAAACTGACGAATTCCTAGGGCCAGCACTACGCTAAGCCCAATCGTTTGCAAACTTTCAACCCAAATATTATTAGTATTTTGATCAACCACAACAACTGGCCCCAGCGAAGTAGGGGCACCCTAGCACATCTGAGGAAATCATAATCAATTTAATTTAAACCACCAAGACGGGTGAGGGGCCAAAATCGGACAACGGCCTTACCAATAATCTGATCCTCAGGCACAAATGGTTCAGAAATATCCCATGCATGGCTGTCATAGCTAGCATTACGATTATCGCCAAGCACAAAGTAACTTCCGTCCGGAATGGTCAGTGGTGCTTGTTCATAGGTAGGTGGCGATTGAATGTAGCTTTCATCTAATGCATCACCATTGACTAGAACAGTGCCATCGGTCACCTCTACCGTATCTCCTGGCAACCCAACAATCCGTTTAATAAACGCATCCCGTTTTTGCTCATCTGGCACAATTTCTAAGGGTGGCCAAAAAACGACAATATCGCCTCGCTGAGGTTCTTGAAACCGATAGCTAATCTTTTCAATCACTAGACGGTCATTGACCAGCAAAGTGGGCTTCATTGACTCAGACGGGATATAGCGGGCTTCTGCTACAAATTGCCGAATACCTAGAGCGAGAGCAATACTAAGTCCAATAGTTTGAAAACCTTCGATCCAGGGATTTTGTTGTTTTTGAGACACAGTTGACGACTAGAAACAGTGTAATGATGCTGACACAAGCGTAGCGTGAGATCAGGGGTAGAACGTATAAGTCCTTAAGCCTTAGGGTGAATCATTTATCCGCTAATGAAGGTAAAAATGCCCTCAATTTAAAGTTCCACACTCAAAACGCATTCGCTCCTAGTTTAAATTAACGATGACGTTGAGCCATCTATTTTTAGCAAGCTCCCCCTTTGGCACACTAACCTGCTGGATCATAGTAAACTTAGGACGTTAATGCCAGTGGGACGGCTTCTAGGCCACAATGGGGGACTGTATTTGGTTCTGACTAGGTCTTTTTAACCAGATCCCACGTAATCCTGCGGATTGAGCCCCCTTAATGTCATCTTTTCGACTGTCACCAACGTGCCATGCGTCCTGAGGGTTACAGTCATGCTTTTGCAATGCCGTCTTAAAAATCAAAGCGTCAGGCTTAGCAGCCCCTGCTTCAGTGGAGATAGTAATCGTCTGAAAATATTGCTTCAGATTTAGAGCATCGAGCACCGCATAAATACGGGAATCAAAGTTAGAAATAATACCTAAGGATATCCCCTTACGTTGCCAACGCTTTAAAGAATGCACCGTGTCTTGATACACCATCCAGGGTGCAGCCGTAGCAAAATGTTGATACAGACCTTCAAAGAAAACTTCAAAATCAGAAAATTCCTGGAAAACACCTGCTCGTTGGAATGTATCTTTTGCGATCGCTAACCACCACAAATACTCCTGATGGGGAATCTCAACGTCAGGGACACCAGGAAATGCCATGGCATTTGCAACAGCAAAGCTTCGATAAAATGCTTTGTCCAGTTCATGGGCTGAAGCTTGCACCCCCGCTTGCTGAGCCAGGGTCTGATACACCTCCCCCACACTACCTTTGACTCCAAAGAGGGTGCCGACGGCATCAAGAAAAATGACTTTAGGTATGGTCATGGGGTAAGACGGGGCACTACAGAAAAACTTTCAAGGAATTTTGAGTTTTGAATTTGAATGATTGGGGGGACACGCTTTGCCAAGAATCCAACACCGTCGTTGGTAGACAACTCAACCCTAAAAATTCAACAATCACCCCCCAAAACTAAGACAAACCTTATGACGCTGACAACAATTCTCGTAAAGGTTGACTAATCCAATTCAGCCCTACTCGGAGCTGATGCTCAAACGTAGGCATGCGATACAAATAGGTTAAACGACGAACAATGTGAGCAGCTGTACCATCGAGTTTGAGCCCTAGCCCGGTCAGTGTTGCAGTATCGCTACCAAGGGTCATCATTTCGCCAAGATGCTGGTATCGAAACGGGAGAGGGGGTCGCCCAGTTAAGGCCGCCCAGATATTCCATGCGGTGTAATCAGCCTGTTGTAAGGCGGCCTGGGCCGTTGTCGGCACCTTATTACCATCAGCATCTTGGCCGTCTGCTAAATCACCCAAGGCAAAAATATGTCCCTGGTTAAGCAACTGTAACGTAGGCTGAATTTTGAGCTGCTGGTGTTCATTTTTATCAAAAGGCAAGCTGGCTATTAAAGGATTGACCTGATTGCCCACGGTCCAAAGCACCAAGTCTACCGGCAGAACATCCACCTGATCTTTATACTTTAAAGAAATAGTATCTACATCAATTTCAGTTACCGTCGTTTCATAATCGATCCAGATACCCTTATCGGTCAGAGCATCTTGAGCCGCTTTCTGATTGAATTCTGGAGAATTTTGCAGAATAGCGGTACCCCGTTCGACAATGCGCAGTCGACCTCTCTCACCAAGGCGTTCCGCCAATTTGCAGACGAGTTCGACACCACTGTAACCACCGCCTACAACCGCCACACGAATCTGATCGGCGTCAGAGGCTTCTAGTTCACGTAACCGTTCTTTGAGGGCATAGGCATCGCTGAGGGTGCGAAATGCTATCGCATATTCTTTTACCCCTGGAGCCATGTCCATGGGAGTTTCACCCCCCAGAGCCAAGACTAGATAGTCGTAAGGCAGTACCGCATCATCCTGCAAACACACCGAATTTGCGACAGCATCAATGCCAGAAACACCACTCTGATGAAACTTAATTCCTGTTCCTGCTAAGAGTTCGGCATAGGGTGGCGCAATTTCCCAAGTCTGGAGTTCATCGGTCACCAGCTCATACAGTAAGGGAGCAAACAAGAAGCGATCGCGCTGATCAACTAACGTGATTTCTGGCTTGATCGCTTTGTCCCATGGCAACTTACTCAGGGCCAAAGCGGTGTAGAGACCACCAAACCCTCCACCCAAAATCACAACACGTTGGTTTGATACTGCCATTGAGCTATCACTAATAGTGTGGGTTATCGGTTATTAGGATAACGTGGCTAGCAAAATTAGCGAGTTTGAGTTTTAACACCAAATGCGAATCTATTCAAAACTCAAACCCCATTACCCTTACTCACTCAAAGCACCAGCAGGCACCTCTGCGCTATACTCTGCCCGCTGCATGGGTGTGGCAAACAAATCCCTGAAACTAGCCTGACGGGTATCAGCCGGCTCAGGCGCATCCTCCCAAAGACTTTCGTAAAAGAAGAAAGCCATACCCATCCCAGCAGAACGAGCAGACTGGGCTTTAGCCTCAATCAAGCTAATTGGGACAGGAGAGTTACGCAGTCCAGTCAGAATACCTGCCGCTGTGGGAATAGTGCGCTGAGCTTCACGCATAGATGGGGTATAGAGGTGTTGGCGAAAAACGCCTAAGTTGTTGCGATAGATTTGCACAATCAGCTCATCTACTACCCCCTGGCGCACCCAGGTAAGCCAATCCTGGAGCTGCCCCTTATAAGCAAAGTCGTAGGGATTTGGAGCAACTGAGAAAACAATATTGCGGCGTCGAGCTTTAAGATCTGCATTCAGCGTTTTGACAAACTCTGTTAGCTTGTCGGCGCGCCATTTCACCCAGTGGGGGTTATGGGGATCATTAGGCACATCTCTATCCGTTTCCTCTTTATATAAAGCACGGGTATAGCTGTCATAGCCAAAATTTACCGGCAAAATAAAGTGGTCATCAAACTGAACACCATCAACGTCGTAACGACTGATCAGCTCCAACAGCATGTTAGTAATAAACTGCTGCACCTCAGGTCTAAATGGATTGAGCCAAACCATATCGCCACCCTCGCGGCTCATATCTACTCGACTCCCATCTTGTTTTTGGGTTAACCAGCTGCTATGCAACGTAGCCAGTTCGGAAGTAGCTGGAGCCATAAAGCCAAATTCAAACCAGGGGATGACTGACATCCCTTGAGCATGGGCCTCAGTTGTCAGCTCCGCCAGAATGTCGTAATCCTGGATGCCACGCCGCACAAAATGCTGAATGCCTTCCCGTCGGGCTGTACCACTATCAAAGAAGGTATAGCCGCCATTCCAAACAACAGGATAAAGAGTATTGAAATTAAACTCGGCTAGTTCATCAATGGCCCTGTGGAGCTTTGGGCGATCGATCAACACATCCGTATCGTTGGTGGTAAGCCATACACCACGAATTTCTTGGGGCACAGGCCTGACTAACGCCATTGCCGGAGTTAATAATTGCAGAGTAATAGCAGCGAAAAACGATAGTCCAAAGAGTAGAATTGACAGCGGCTTCCAGCGCCAGGTGCATGAGTCCATAATCTTTCAGGCAGCATCCAAAGAGAGGGCTTTTACTATTCCATAGGGCGGCTTGTACCCATGGATATAGCCGATATACTTTTAGTTATTCATGAACCTGCCACTTGTTTCAGAACATCCTAAAAGTCGTCAGCATGAAAATTCTACAGCTATTGCGACACTGAAATTTCAAGTTTTGGGTAAGAAGACCACCTAGCCCAGGCAAAATACAATCCTAGCCATAGAAGATATCGTTCAAAGGAAAACTCATATAATCACAGGCAGCCAGGTCCAACTATGTCTCATACCAAATCCGAATTCATTAAACTCGATTAACAATGGACAATCCTGTAGGGGTTACTCCCTGGTGGATGCCCTGTGATACTGAACGCTATCAGTCAGGATTTCGTATCCTAAATCCATATCAAAAAATCATAGAACAGTCTCACACTTTGTGTGAGACTGTTCTATGACCATCTTAAATTGTTGCTATTTTGCCTCAAACGAGCAGTTGTTTTTCTCTCAAATAGACCTTGTTAAAAATGGTGTATTCATTGTGGCATCTATCTCTTTGAGATAGATAGAGGTGTTTGAGAGAAAACCTGAGTACCCATATCATTTGCGTGCCCCAAACCCCAACTGACGTAGCAGTGGATGCTCTTTCACCATGGGCAACACTTCTTGGAACCAAAGACGAGCCATGTCTTCTTTTCCTTGCAACATCAGTAAACGACTTCGGGTTAGCAGCAGGCTAACTAGCGCATCTTCGGTCAAACAAGAGCATCGCAGCACTTCATTCAAAACCGCTTCAGCTGCATCCAAGTTTGTTTCTTCAAGATAGATTTGTGCGATCGCAACGCGACTATCAATATCCTCAGGATACTCATCAACAATCTGCTGAGTCACCTGACGCGACTCGATTAACCGTTCTTGATGAGAATAGGCTAGTGCCAGATTATTGAGTAATACAGGATTGTTAGGCTCTATTTCTAAGGCTTGTTTCAAATACACCTCAGCCGTTTCTGCTGCCTTAGCAGACTCCAGCGCGATCTTCTTCAACGCCTTATGCAATAATTGCTCGGCCTCAGGTGACTGGAGAACAACCGGATCAGGCACAATCTCATAAGTCGCCAGTAGCGGATTTCTGTGCCATTCACCATAGAGCCAGATTTTTGGTACTGTCAGCTGGTGCCGTTGTGCAAAATAGGATGCCATGTGATACCTCTGGGACTCACTACCGTCAGTGCCAGCAACAAATTCATTAACAGCTGCAACATGGGCTTCATTGGGGCACCTCTTGGCAATGATCATGGCTAACATCCGTGCCCTTGGACTCCCTCGCTTAAGCCAGACTGGCACTAGCTCACTAATAAATGGATAATCTGTTAATAGCGTCTCAACGGCCGCTATTAGAGCGGGCTGGGGCGTACGCTCCGGAGTCATGGCAATGGCCACCTGACGCAGGTCTTGATAGGCCCCATTCTCTACCCAACTGTTGAGTTCAAACGGCCAGGGCCCCTCCTTAAAGGTAGATGTCATATCAAAGTCATCCAAGTTTTCCTTAGCTACCGCTAAGTCTGGATATAGTTCTAGTGCCAGGTTCCACTGTTTTCTAGCAGCCTTGACATCCCCTTGACAGACAAGCGCCACGGCTGCCAAATGGTGAAATAGACCTGAGACCAAGGGTCGATTGTCTTTTTCTAAATCTGGGGGAACGGTCGCTAATAAATCTACGATGGCCGCCATATCATCTAGATAGGCTAAAGCCTCGGCTTTACGAGTCAGATCATCCAGATCGGTGCTGGCATTAGCCAACAGTTGGGACTTATGGGTTTCAGCTTCGGTAAAGTTTCCCCGCAAGGAGAGAAATCTGATTAGATTAGCTCGTAAAAGAATGCTGTCTGGGTGTTGTTTTAATTGAGATTGTAGCGTTGCGATCGCATCCTCATACTGATCATTAGCCAGGTAGGCTAACGCCAAAATGTTGTACCCAGCCAAAAAATCAGTGCGTTTTTCAATCAGAGACGTTGCCGATGTAATCGCTTTGGCCGCTTGTCCTGTTTCCGTATATGCCCGAGCTTGCTCGTAAAGTAGACCCACTTCCCAGTCATCGGGATTTTTTAGCCCCATAGAGTCTAAAACCTCTGATAAATTGGGTTCAATCATGGCTAAATGTTCTTTACCCTCGACGCTACCTGGATGATCAGGCCAACGCTCAATGGCATATCGATATTGCTTTATCCCCAATAGCGGGTAGTAATTGAGAACATAAGCATAACCCAGCAAAAAATTGACCCGTGCATCGTTGGGCTTAATGGCTAAAAAGTCTTCGCAGGTGGCCTGGTACTGTAGCAGATGCCCTAACTCGTAATGCACCTCTAACAAATAGGCTAATATATCCAAATTATTAGGATGGGAAGCTTTCAGACGGATAAGAAGAGAATGAGCTTCTAGCCACTGTTCTCGACGAAGTAAAGCCTCTACATGGGCTAATTCGGTTGTTAATGATTGACTGCCAAAACCACGGCTGAGTACGGTCTGTTTCTTTTTCTTCTTTGCTTTCTTCGCCATCGGGAATCCCCAGTAGATTCATCCACATTAGAGTCAAGCTATCCCAGTTATCCAAAAGATTTAGAAAACATTTAGTAAGGCGTGAACGAGTTTGAAGTTGTAGGTTGCAGGGAATTGCTCACGCCAGGCCCTCTACAGGAAACGAAACGTTCTAGAAACTTCAGCCATTGCTGAGCCACATTCAGAGTTGAAGCCTGACTTAATGTTGAATAAGCTTAATGTTGAATCAGGTATCAGCACGTCAACTTTTATTGTCTTTCTCCTCTCCTCCCGTTGCCATGTCTACCTCAACTTGGTCCGGTCGCCACACCGGCAAAGATACACTGCGGCAACACATCTGGGCCACACTCAAAATTCACAAGGCGACTCGTCGCGATCCAGTAGGTCACATTCCCAACTTTATTGGAGCTGGCATTGCCGCTGACAATCTGGCCAACACGGACCTATGGCAGCAGGCTCATGTGATTAAATGCAATCCTGACTCTCCCCATACAGCTGTCAGACTCAGGGCATTAGCTGATGGCAAAATCCTTTATATGGCAGTCCCTCGACTATCTCGCAAAAAGTGTTTTGTTGAACTCACAGCAGCTGCCCTTGCAGCAAAAGGAGTTCCCCTGAAGGCAGCGGCTTCTATGGGAGGAGCCATGGCCCATGGGCAATTAGTGTCCTTTGTCGAAATGCAGCCCATTGATTTGGTGGTAGTAGGCTGTGTAGCTGTAGCCATGAACGGCGGCCGTACAGGTAAAGGCGCAGGATTTGCCGATTTGGAATTAGCCATGCTGCGGCAGTGCCAACTCATTTCAGAGGAAACCCCCATTGCCACCACCGTCCATGATTTACAACTGGTCAATGCCGCAGACCTGCCGATGCAAGCCCATGATTGGAGCCTTGATTTGATTGTGACGCCTACGCAGTGTTTCACGACCGAGAATCATTATCCTAAGCCCCAGGGTCTAGATTGGGATACAATTCAACGGGATCAGATTGCCAGCATTCCGATTTTGCAAGCCTGGTCGAAACAACTCGATTAAACACCGAGCTATAAATAGGGTGGGTGGTGCTCACCTGCACCTACTCACCTTCTGTAGACTCTCTTCTTCCCATGGCTCTCCCCCCCAGCCTGTTGATCCGTACTGCCAAAACGATCTGGACCACACTTTGGCGCACTATGATGTCCCAAATGGCCCCGAGCGATCAAGGAGGGGCCTATCAGCGACCTAAAAGTGAGTTTTGCGATCGCATTCCATCTGAACACTTTCCACCTGAAGCACAACGTTATCGCCTCATTGTGGGTATGGGGTGTCCTTGGGCCCATCGAACTCTAATTGTTCGCGCCCTTAAAGGGTTAGAAACCGCTATTCCGATTACAGTGGTCTCTCCCTCCGGTAATGAAGGCTGTTGGATATTTGAACAGCCCAGCCAAACAGACTCTTTAGGCTGCCGCACCCTGCCACAGTTTTACGCCAAAGTTAAGGCAGGTTATCAGGGACGTGCTACCGTACCAGCCCTATGGGATAGCCATACAAGCACCCTTGTTAATAACGAAAGTGCCGAGATTATTGAAATCTTGAATAGTGCTTTTAACGCTTGGTCAACCCAGCCTGACCTCGATTTATATCCTGACAAGCTCAAAACAGACATTGACCAATGGAATACTCGCATTTACAACACAGTCAATAATGGAGTTTATCGTTGCGGCTTTGCGCAAACCCAAACCGCTTATGCAAGTGCCTGCAATGAATTATTTGATACCTTAGATACTATTGACCAAACTCTAGCCCATCAGCGCTATCTCTGCGGTCATCAGTTAACGCTAGCTGACGTGCGCTTGTTCACTACCTTAATTCGCTTTGATATTGCCTACTATTGTCTATTTAAATGCAATCGCCATCGTATCGCCGAGTATGAACATCTCAGCGGTTATGTACGGGATATTTACCAACTTCCTGACATCGCTGCCACATGCGATATCAACGCCATTAAACGAGACTACTTCGGCAATCTATTTCCTCTAAACCCAGGGGGCATCATCCCCCTAGGACCAGACTTAGAAAACTTGAACGCTCCCCATGGACGAGGGAATTAGCACCTAATCCTTCTCGATGTAGCGTCTGACTGAATTTAGATCAATGTAGCGATCGGTTGCATTACGTAATTCTCGAGCAATCATACCTTCAGTCGACACTACCGTAATGTGAGTATTTTTAGAGCGCAGCAATTCAATCGCCCGCTCAAAATCACCATCGCCACTGAACAAAACAACTCGATCATATTGAGCCGCTGTATTGAACATGTCAACGACGATTTCAATATCTAGATTAGCTTTTTGGGAATAACGCCCAGAATTATCGTCATAATATTCTTTCAAGATTTTTGTACGCACCGTGTAGCCAAGACTAATGAGGGCATCACGAAAGCCACGCTGGTCTTGAGGATCTTTGAGACCTGTATACCAAAAAGCATTGATTAACGTAGACGGAACTGTTTCATGGGTAAAGTACTCAAGGACGCGCTTAGGGTCAAAAAACCAGCCATTCTTCTGCTGGGCATAAAACATATTATTGCCATCTACAAATATAGAAAGTCGACTTAACGGTTGCGTATGCATAGAAGTAAAAACAATAACAATAACTGGAAACTAAATAGCTATAACCGAAGGTAAATAGTCGGCTCAACCACTTAGTAATAGTCCAGAAACAAATATAGAAAAGCAACTATACGGTTGGACTCAACTGTCCGTGATCTGTACGTAAACCTTAACGTCAGGAAAGATACAGAATATAGCCCAATAGTAGGTAATTAAAACCAACTTATGTAGAGCTTGAAGGTGACGATATATAAATAATCAAAACTGTAGATGGACTTGATTGATGCAACTTTAATTGACTAGACGTTTTTTACTTGCCTCATATGTAGAACACTTATAAAAATTCATAGAGCTTTATATCCATACCTTTTCAATTAGAATACGCAATTTCAGCACATAAATAATCATCGCTGTATGGAACTATTTACGGCAAACAATGACAATCATCTAAAAACGCTCTAATACTTAGATAAGTCATGGCTTGAGCTAAATCTTTAACCTCGTTTTAAAGGGTCAAGTTACTACTATAAGGCAGATTTGACTATCATGCGGGGCAACCCAGAATTCCTCTAACTTTCAGCAAATCCTACTAGTGACACAGACCTACCCTTTAAAACATTCACGTCAGTACAAGAAAAATCGCTAGTACTCTCAGTCAGAATAGACTACTAGCAATAGCTTCAAGCTATTATGGTTCTAGATTGTTCGATGACCGTAATACTATCCCACAGTTTATGTAATTTTATACACCATGATTTATAAATACTGAAATTATTCAGATTGAACTACCTCTAAAGGTAGTCCCTAGTTTCATTCAGGTTGCATCATCTACTGCTTTGATTTGTACCGTGTCTAAATACCCACATTTATACGAATGAAACAAGATGGGGCAGATATCACAGCTACGCTGACATCTCAGGATCGTCTGCGTCAATTTATACCTACCATCAATTTTGCACAGCGATGGCGTGCTTGCATAAATGGCCTATTGATTGGGACAACTGCACTAGTGACTGGGCTAAGTCCTGGATTTGTTCGTTCATTAGAGCATCAGGGGCAGGCATTGATGTGGGAATTACGAGGTGAGATCGCAGCCCCAGATGACATCATTATCTTAGCTATAGATGAAGAATCTTTATCCCAAGGGCAACATTTTTTAGATCAGCCTGAAGCATATCCAGAATTAGCAGCCATAGGTTCATGGCCGTGGCCACGGGCGACCTATGCTTCAGCAATAGACAAAATTTTAAACGCTGGCGCAAAATCTATTGCTTTAGATATTGTCTTCGCATTACCCAGCAGCTATGGTCCTGAAGATGACAAAGCCTTTGCTGAAGTTCTAGCTGATAAGGGGTCACAGGTAGTGTTGGCTGCAGAGTATGGTGATATCGATCTGCGGCAAGGCTCATTACTACAACCAACGTTACCCTTGCCAGACTTTCGAGAAATGCCAGTTCAAGTTGGTGCAATTAACTTTATCTTGGAACCTAACGGCAAGATTCATCGTCTCAGCCGTGAATTTCTTAAAACACTTCAGGTCGTCGAAGCAGAACTCTTAGGTGAAGATTTAGTTCTAGAAAGTAGCTCAGACCCTTCAGTTTTAAGCTTTGCCGAAGCTACCTTAAAGGCATCTCAAGTTGACTATACCAACAGTAGTGGCGATCACATTTTCTTTCATGGTCCGGCAAAAACCTTCCAACATATTCCTTTTTGGTATCTGTTAGATGACGAGCTGTGGAAATCTCAGTTGGATAATGGTCGTTTTTTTGAGGACAAAATTGTTCTCGTAGGCTCTACAGCTTCACTACATCAAGACTTTCATGCAGCTCCTTTTTCTAAAAGTTGGTTACATTCTACGCCTATGGCTGGGGTGGAAATCTTAGCCAACACTGTTGCAACGCTCAGAGATGACCTGGCACTATATTCTCTGGTGCAAAGCCCCCTACCCAGTGCTTTAATTGTGGCTGGATGGTTAGGAGGAATGGCCATAGTCATTGGTAGAATCTCATCTCGAACACCATTTCGCCGACTGGTGGGAGCTACTGCATCGGGCTTGGCTTGGGGACTCGTAAGTTTTGTTGTCTTTACGACAGGAGGCATTTTTGTTCCCATTGCCATGCCAATTTTAAGTGTATTGGGATTTGCCATGGCTGACTTTGCCATTGGCTTCTTTAGTGAGCAGCTACAGAAAAAGACATTACGTAGCACCTTGGCACGTTATGTAACGTCCCCTATTGTTCAAGAAATTATTAGTCAACAAGATGACTTTAAAGATTTGCTGGCGGCCCATGAGAGTGAGATAATTGGCACTCTCTTAAGCGAACGTTATCGCATCAGTAAGATTTTGGGTTCAGGTGGATTTGGCGACACATATCTTGCAAAAGATATGCAGCGTCCTGGCAATCCTATCTGCGTTGTCAAACAACTAAAAATTGTTAGTGATAATCCCAGAGCTCACCAACTAGCCCAACGTTTGTTTGCATCAGAAGCTACCACCTTAGAAAGGTTAGGTGAACACGATCAAATCCCACGCCTGTTAGCGTATTTTGAATCTAATTATTCCTTCTATCTAGTTCAAGAAATGATTGAAGGGACATTACTCAAAGATAAGCTCAATCCACAGCGGCCAATGTCACAGCGCTCAGCCGCCCAGTTTTTACTGGATTTATTGCCAGTCATTCAAACAGTCCATGCCCAGGGCGTTATTCATCGTGACATCAAACCATCCAATATCATCTCTCGTAATAACGATCAGCGGTATGTTCTAATTGATTTTGGCGCTGTCAAACAAATTTCTAATCGTCTCACGGATACCAATGCTCGCATCACTTCAACTGTTGGCATTGGTACTCAAGGCTATATGCCCAGCGAACAATCGGCTGGTTTACCAAATTTTAGTAGCGATCTCTATGCTCTGGGAGTAACAACGATAGAGGCCCTCACAGGGTTACCCCCCCATGCACTTCAGCGCGATTCTCACGGAGAAATTATCTGGACCGATAAAGTCCCAGGCTTAGATCCTGGTCTGGCTAACGTTATCGATAAGATGGTGCGATATGACTTTAACCAAAGATACGCAACAGCTCAAGCTGTTCTTAAGGATATCCGAAAATTAAAGCTAGAGTTTTTATCAGAAGCAGCCCCTGAGAAAGAAATTCCTGCTCAAAGTCTTCCTGAAGATGACGAAGAAGCTAAGCTATCTACGGTCATTTTGCCAACTGATTGGAACCAAAACTATAAGCTACCCAATGCAACTACGGTGCTGGATAAGCAGGATGAGTTAGATGTTGGTTAATTTTATAGCCACACAGAATTACGCCGCTCCATTCCACTCAAGCGCATTATTAAGTAATTAATACTCAAAATTAAAGGCTTTTTCTTAAGAATGCTGAAATAGCGATTTTGTCAGTACGATTCATCCCCATCCATCAGCAATGGCGAAAAAATATTGCAAACTAACAATATCAATTGACAGTTGAGCCATCAATTGAAAAATTAGGCCCCTGCAAGACGTCAGGATCGTTAGCACCAGAGGGTTGTTGCCAGTTAAATTCTTCAGAATCCACAGGTACCCGATCAGGTTCTAAATCAGGTGTTACGACTTCTGGCGGATTAGTGACCACTGGCGTAGTCGGAATTTCAGGCGTAGGCTTGGAAATCGGAGTTGAGGGCACCTCAGGCTGTGTCGGTGTTGAGACAATTGTGGGCACTTCGGGTTGCGTTGGCGTCGTTGGTACCGTTGGAGTAGAAGGTACCTCAGGCTGTGTCGGTGTTGAGACAATTGTGGGCACTTCGGGTTGCGTTGGCGTTACCGTTGTTGGCACCTCCGGAGTCGCAGGAGATGACACACCTACAGTAGGCCCCCCCGATGAGATACCCCTATTTGTATTATTGAAGGCCTCTCTTACAATGGCACTAGTTACAGTTGTGTCAACTTCTCTTGGCACCTCAGTGACCGTCACCGTAGCAGGATCCTCTGATTGAGAAGTTGCAACTTGCCCACTTGTGCCGTGGAAGGCAGCAGCAGGTGAAGATGCGAACGGTGGGAAATCAACAAAAAAATCGTCTCCTGCGGTTTCATTTAGCTCATCATAAAAAGCATGGACGACTGGCGCAATAAAACCAGGGTTCTCAACTATTTCTTCCACTAAACCCTGATTATCAAAATCTCCTTGAAGTTCTAGAGCATCCTGAATCTCTTGCCAGACTTCCTGAAGCTCCAAAGGCAAATTGGCAGGAGGAGTAGAACTATCAAGTTGCAACCCCTCTACTAACCCACTTGTCTCGTAAAAAGTTTTTAAATCAAATTGGTGCCGCTGGGTGATGACATCACCCTCAATGACCACCATTTCTCCTGCATAAATAGGCTGCTGTTGAAAGCCGCTTCCACTGTAAGCAACCATGGGACCAGCAGGATTATTAGTTAGAGCTCCAACTAAAGTTACAGGAGATGGACAGTGGCCTTCAGATGAAAGTTCTGCTAGACAACGCACACGAACAAATAAAGCAGAGCCCTGAATCCCGGTAACTGCATTGGGCGTTTGTATAGTGGTGCGACCACGACCGGGCGGAATCAACAATAGGACAGTCCCATTGGACAACTGAAAATTACGGGTATTGGGAGTGAATCGAAAGGTAGCTTGCTCGCCAACCCGCGCCAGAGAACCATCGTTGAAACTTAGCTCAGCTCGCGATGATGCAGCTGTACGAAGAGCATCACCTACACCCATAACGTCCGCAACTCTTGCACGTCGGGCATTACGATTATTAGGAATAAGGTGTACCCGGTTACGCAATCTCTCAACCTTAGCCCAAGTAAGAGTGGACTGAGCTAAAGCGGCGCTTGGCAGCCCAAAAATTAGAGCAGCACCCAGTAAAAGCGAATACCAGCGAGCAGAAACTTTGCACATAGTGAAGCAAGGGCTAATGGGCAGAAGTACTGGGCAAATACACCGGGCAGAAGCTTTTCCTCTGCTCCATTAGTAATAGTACCTAACTTTCCAGCATCATGGCCATAGTGTATTCATACTTTCTTTAAATTGCTACCCAAATTTTGTAATTTACCTGGTCTTTATCCTGATTGTTCGGTATTTTTTTGAGTCTGGGAAGAATGCTTTAAGTATTTAGACAGACGACATCAATCCATAGTGGTAGTTCTTGTGAACTATAGTTACAAATGCTGCGCTTTTCTGGGGATATCAAGACTCAGCTCAGTCTTTCATGTTGGGAAAATTAATTCGATATACAGATAGGTTAATTAGTATTGATGGAAAATTAGTTGATGATGAGGCTGTTTTCTGGGCCATTGGCGAGCATACAGTTTTTGGCAGTGTGCCTAGGAAGTTGGGGAGGACTGAGCCATCAAGCGGATGCTCAGTCGTCACTTCCATTAAAAAGAGTCATTGATAGGCGACCAGCAGCTACAGAGCTACTTGAAACAACGGGTACACCTGTGCCTTTAACAGAGCCATTCACCTATCTAGAGCATAAGCAATTCTTGACCGCCAGGAAGAATGTTACGGGTGTTAGCTTTCCGTCAAAGCTATTAGAGCAGTCTTCCGAAATATCTTTTGAGGATAGCGACAACGATCGCAATATTGGTAGCGTCAGCCTGGAGATTGCAGAGGATGAAGAACTCGGCACTGAAGATGAATCACAAACTGACGAAGATGAAGATGAAAGAAACGGAGCAATTGATGATGAGCTAGGTATTTTACGGGTGCGATCGCAACCCATTGGCATTGATAGTGAGCTAGGGATCCTGCGCATTCGCCCCACTGAAGATGTGCCCCTGGAAGTAGAGCCAGAACCTACACGGCAAACAACCGTCTTTCTAACAGGTCGAGCTAACGTCTACGGAGGCAACAACCTCTTCCGCACTCCCAACCCCATTGACGATCGCATTTATCAAACAGGAATCGGTGTTTTCGCATTTCCACGCATTGCAGACGGCACTAATTTGTTGCTCAGCGCCGAAGCCAATCTAGCTCGCTATGAAGACCTATCTATCGTCGATTACAACGAATTACAGTTTCAAGCAGGCATTCGTCAGCGTTTAGGGCAAAGCAGCTATGGACAGCTGAATTGGCGTTATCAGGATCTCAGCACCCCTGGTAGCGACTCATTTTTTCAGGCCAACTATGTCGAGTTGCTGCTTAGTCGGCGTGACATTCTCAATAACCGCACCTGGTTAGACACTTACTATCAGGCTCGTTTGAGCATTAGCGATCCAAAAGCATTCAGTCGCTTCACTCAGATCGCCACTGGCTCTATCAACTACGGTTTTGATCCTCAAACTCGCGTAAGCTTCTTATATCAGCTGTTTCTCGATGACTACACAGAAATAGAGCGCCACGATACCTATCATCAGATCCTGGCTCAGTTTAGCCACGACCTATCAAGTACAACTCGATTGAGCTTATTCACTGGATTTCGATTTGGTCGATCTTCTCTGTCGAATGTCGACTTTGATGACATTATTTACGGTGCAAGTATTAACGTCAATGTGCCTCTTTTTTAAAGGGACGCAGCTGAGAGATGCGGTTCAACAGCGGCAGCAAGCTGTTCTAGCATGACTTGGGTTGTTTCAAAATCAACACAGGCATCAGTAATGCTTTGACCATAGACGAGGTCATCTAAATTTTCAGGAATTGATTGACGGCCAGCTTTAATGTGGCTTTCTATCATTACCCCAAGAATATGGCGAGAACCGGTTTTGAGCTGGTCTGCTAAACTTTCGAGAACCACAGACTGCTGTTGGTGTTGCTTGTTAGCATTGGCATGACTACAGTCCACCATCAAGCGGGGATTGAGGCCTGCTTTGGAGAGCTGCTGCACAGCCTGTTGAACATTTTGCTCATCATAATTAGGTCCATTCTTGCCACCCCGTAACACCAAATGACCATCGGGATTACCTGTGGTTGCTACGATGCTGGCAAGGCCGCTGTGGTTGATCCCCAGAAAATGGTGAGCGCGACTGGCTGCCATCATGGCGTTGGTCGCAGCCTGCAAACTACCATCAGTATTGTTTTTAAAACCAATGGGCATGGATAACCCCGACGCCATTTCGCGATGGGTTTGGCTTTCGGTAGTACGAGCGCCAATGGCTGTCCAAGAAATGACATCAGCAATATATTGAGGCGTGATTGGATCTAATAGCTCGGTTGCCGCTGGCAACCCCATCTCCGCAAGATCAATCAACAACTGACGGGCCAGGCGCAACCCCCGGTTGATGTCATAGCTGCCATCCAAGTGGGGGTCATTGATCAGCCCTTTCCAACCAATGTTGGTGCGAGGCTTTTCAAAGTAAACTCGCATCACAATTTCAAGCTGACCTGCTAGAGCTTCCCGTAGTTTCACTAACCGGCGGCCATAATCATGGGCAGCATCTACATCATGCACAGAGCAAGGCCCCACAATGACAAGTAGGCGACGATCTTCGTTGTAGAGAATATTGCGGATGCGATCGCGAGTTTGGGCGACCAGAGCCGCAGCCGATTGAGTTAAAGGCAGCTCCGCATGGAGCAGAGCGGGACTGATCAGTGGTCGAGTCTCAACTACGTGTAAATCTTGCGTTTGATACATAACCAGGAAAAATCGCGATGTAAAGCTAGCAAAACAGCCAGTCCCACACAGGATTACATTGGGGACGACCTAGGATACCGCAGCTTGTATCTATTGTGACAGGTCTTGAACGTAACGCGTGTGACCTGAAGGATTAGTTAGGAGTTAAACGTTGGGAAAAGTCTGCCCAACTAATCTGCCGTTCTAGATAATTTGGACAGTCAGGTTGATAGGGACTCGCCAACCGGTCAATCGTAGTAATGACAGCATCATCAGGTAACACTGGCACATCTGGGTCTGCGGCAGTTGGTCGCATCAGAGAGCTAGAAAAGCCTCGAAAGACAAGAATTTCGTCTATTTCTCCATCGATCTCAACAGTCACCAATAAAACCTCTTGGAGGTTTTGCAACGTATATTGCTCAAGTTGTTTCTCAATTGAAATAGCCATGATCTACTGGTTGAGTGCTGACCGTCCTTGACGTCCTAACTTTACAAAAATAAAGTAGCTCAGGGTTAGCAGGTAAATGACTAACGCTAAAATTGCCCAGAATCCCAGGAATCCAGGAGTAAAGCCAGTATGAAAGGATTGCCTAAATAACTTGGGAGCCTCCAACCAAACTTGGCAACTTTCAGCGGCAAAAGCAGCACGAGAAAAACTACACCGCAAAAAGGGTAGCTGGAAAAGCAAACCTAAACCGCAGTAGAACGTTAGCGCCCAGCGCCAAGATGTAAACACAAGTTTTAACCCAGAGAAGGGTTGCTCTCGAAGTTCTTCATTGAGATCGGCCCAGAACCACAAAGATACGGGCATCATGACCCTCGCCATGACAGCAGTCAAAAAGCTGAAGGGTAACCCTGCAATCATCAGATAAACGGTAATTGCCAGCAGGCTAGAGACTTTCCAATAGATCACTAACAGCTGCTGAATCACTTCCGCTCGGCCAATGAGTCCCCATACTAAAAGGAGTAAGGGGAATAAAACCGTGAATATTACGGCCAGGCGATAGTCCATCCAAACCAATGACTGTAGGAGTTCAGAACTCGGCATAGAAATTATGGCGTGCTATCAAAACGCTCTCTAGGTTAACACCGTTGGGCTGCAAGAATAGAGAGCCATCCCCCCTCTTCTAGCACTATTAAGGCCGAGCTCCTTTTATGGGAGCTCGGCCTAATGTACCCAATCAGACTAATCATTCAGCTCTACGGCATTAAATTATCAGTCTTACAAGAATCACAGCCTGTGCTTAGTCCTCATATATGCGGCACTCATCTGCCTCGGGGTTTTCATCGCAGTAGGTTTCAAAATTGGTCTTTGGCTTCTCAGATTCACGCTGGTGAGAGGCTTCAGCTTGAAGTTCTTCCACAGCATCCCAAGCAGCTGCACATGCATCAGAACCGCTACCGTCAGTGGTGCAGACATCTCGAGCTGCTTTGATTTCTTCAGAGATCTTTTCTTGAATATCGCTCATAGCTTTTAATTATCTACCTTTACTTTCAACGAAGTATTTGATTTGAAAGTGTGCTTATAGCAGTTGCCAGTGGCCTGCTTAGAGTTCCCCACTGAGAACAGCATTGCATGGAGGTGGTTTACCCTTCTATGTTAGCTTCGGTTTTTTCAAACTCGTTGTATCTAAAGAAGCATTTTGCAATTAATGGAACTGCTCCAGCAGCAAGGTATGCTTTAAAACCGCAGATATACCTAACACCTGGGTAAGGTTAGCTTGTAAAGCCTAGCTTTATAGCCACATTATGTAGAATCTTGTAGCCAAGACAGTCTAAGTCCATCGGATGAAGGCATCAATAGAGTCGTTGCTCCCCTCTGGAATTTAACTTAACGGCAATAGGCTGGAAGCTAGACTATTAACATCTTGATTTATTTTTGAGAGTATTGAGTTTGCCATCATCGCCACCAAACGCTATGAAATGGGCTAGTGCCGTCTCTACCCATCCTTCACTGGAATTAGCACTGCGGGAGGTGATTGAGCGGGTATTAACCCAGCTAGAAATGGCACCTAACTTAGCCATTATCTTTATTTCATCAGCCTTTGCTAGTGAATATTCCCGTGTATTGCCTTTACTCAAAGGTCCTCTGGGTGGTGCCCACATCGTTGGCTGCAGTGGCGGCGGAGTGATTGGCAGAAGTAATACAGGTGAGTTAATTGAAGTCGAAGAAACCGCAGGAATCAGTCTAACCGTTGCCTATCTTCCCGATGTCAACATCCAGGGATTTCATTTGTCAATTGATGAACTCCCTGATTTAGATAGTCCTCCTAGCGAATGGACTGAAATCATTGGCGTGTCACCGGCAGAGAAACCTCACTTTTTATTGATGGCCGATCCCTTTGCATCAGGAATGAATGACCTTCTACAAGGGTTAGATTTTGCCTATCCAGAATCAGTCAAGGTGGGAGGACTCGCAGGCATTGAAAGTATTAGCCGTAGCTGTGGACTCTTCTGCGGGCAACAGCTCTATCGCCAAGGCGTCGTGGGGGTAGCCCTGTCGGGCAACATCGTCATTGATGCCATTGTCGCCCAGGGATGCCGTCCCATAGGTCCCACCTTTCGCGTAGTCGAAGGGGACCGCAATGTCGTGACGAAAGTAGCAGCTCAAGCCTCCCAAAATGAAGCTGATACCCAAACGCCCTTGGAAGCACTCCAGGAATTGTTCCAGGATTTAGATGAAACTGATCGACAGCTGGCTCAAGAATCATTATTTATTGGTCTTGCGCAAAGTAGCTTTAAACAAGCCTTAGGACAGGGTGATTTTCTTATTCGCAACCTGGTGGGAGTAGACCCAAAAGTGGGTGCCATTGCCATTGCCGATCGAATTCGTCCAGGTCAGAGAATTCAGTTCCATCTGCGAGATGCTCACACGGCTAAAGACGACTTGGTAGCACTGCTGAAAACCTACCGATTGGAAAATCAAGCACGATCTACTCCGTCAGGCGCATTGCTGTTTGCCTGCAATGGACGAGGTACCAGTCTATTTGATACGCCTAACTGTGACACAAAACAGTTTAGTCGCCAGCTGGGACCAGTGCCGCTGGGAGGTTTTTTTTGTAGTGGCGAAATTGGTCCCGTTGGAAATACAACGTTTCTCCACGGTTTCACTTCAGTATTTGGGATTTGCCGAGAATTGGACAAGTAAGTTTTTACTGGCTAACTCCAGACAGTTTCTCATGACGTATGCTCACACTTACTTATCAGGATTAGAAGATAGCTCAGTCACAGTTGCAGCAATTTCCCATAAGGTCCCCTGGGGTAAGGTCTTAATAAATTGCCAGGCCTCTTGTAATTGCTGACGTCCGCAAGCAGTGCCCAACTGACTAAGACTGCTAAACAGTGCGATCGCAATGGCACAGACCAACATTCGACGCATTGGCCATAGGGACCAAGCTCCCCACGCCGGTTGTGATGAGTTAGGCACTTGCAAGGATGGTTGGGATGGTACCGGCGCTGTTCGAATTGCCTGACGCAACATCAACAACCTTTGATACATTTGCTGGGTATTGGGATCGTCCATCAGCCACTGAGCTACAAGCTTCCGCTCTTCAGCAGTGACTTCGTCATCTAGATAGGCACTGAGAAGTTCAAAACGAGCTTCTTCGTCATAACTGTCACGATTAGACGTCCTTTGGTCAGAGGCATCAACCGCAGAAAACTCACGATGTTCGCCACCGGCATGCTTTTGTGAACCATCCAAAGGTTCACAATTACCAGACGAGCCACTTTTATGAGGCTGAGCATGATGAAAGGACATAATTTGGACTCTACTTAATTAGTAACCCTAAACTCTGAAAGCAAATCCCCTAAGAGATATAAGCGTAGCGTCTGTTCCAAAGACCCTCGTCTTTCCCCAAGGCGAAAGGAAGGTATTTGAAACCAGACGATCTACATTTGTAAACAGCGTCTTAACTATTGCACTTGAGATATCAGACGTTGGGCTTAGCAAAAAGTATCCGGAACGCAAAGACTTTTTTGACGGAATTTAAATCATATTTAAGTAATCCGAACGCGGTCCTTGATAAAACCCACCCTTATTTTGAGCTGAGGCTGAGAGCAGTAGCCGAATAAAATTATTCATCGAATTATGACTCGCTCAATGGTAATCTGAAGACCCCATAAGTTCAATTTTGTGTCCCTTTATACGAGACAGGTACGAAATCTTGACGAACCTCCCCGACAGAGCAGATAAACGTCGTAGGGGGTAAGGGTATACTAGGTTTTAGCCGTTTGCTTATCCAACCATGCAGCACTTGGCCAAAGTTTGCCACACCACGTCTGAGGGCGCGCCTGTCTTACAATTTCTGGCGCGTCAGCTCGAAGACTATCTTTGGGAATTATCTATAGGTGATCAAGAAGTCGTATCTACTCTACCTGTAACTTTTAATGAAGGCACCCTAGTTTTAGTGGAGCTAGATGCGTCAAATCAAGTGGTTGATATCCAGGAAGCAACGGACTGGATTTTAGATTTAGTGTCTCAATTTTTGACCCAGGGGGTGACCCCACAGTTTTTCCATCAAGAAGTTGAGCGGGCCGAACAGTGGCGTCAGTCGCTAACGTTGCAGAGCCAGGAAATTCGTCGTCGAGCTTTAGAGACTGCTGCTCGACGCGACGAAATTCAAGCATTAGAAAAAAAACTCAGGCTGGAACAGGAAGAAATAGAGCGACAGAACGAAACTCAATCAACACAATAGGGGAGCCGTCGCTGTTGCATGCTGACTCGAATCAGGCCTTAGCTTTACCTAATACGCCAAATTTTATGCCGACTTTTGGGCGGATAAAAGAGGCGCACTGACAGAAACCGACTGCGGTTGAGTCGTCGTTTGCAGAAAAATACCGCGAAGTAGCCTAGCAGCCGCACGCTGTGCTAGATTTCGAGCCACGCGCTGCCCCATCTGACGAGTCTCTGGTTTAGAAAGGACTTGAGGCACTAGTTTGACGACAGTGCCACCACTCACCCCCTTAGTTTCTCCCAAAAGACCTACGATACGGCTGATATGCTCCCAATCTTTGGAAGATGGACCGACAGCAACAGTGGGTTTAGTAGGCTCACTCTTGACTGCGATTTGCAGACGTTGGACTAAGCTATGGCCAAACTGATCAAGACTTTTAGCCAACTCATCCGCAAGATAGTCACGAATGTGATCGCCACGCTCTGAGAACAAATAGTCAATGGTTTGCTGTAAAACCTTTTCCAAGTCGTAGTCCTGACTCGAACGAGCATTGCGCAAAAGATTTTCCAGACGGTTCCAACGGAAATCACCATCCTTAAACAAAAGCTCTTGCAGGGATCGACGTAATTCTGGAGAGGGATCAGTCAGCAACCGCTTAGCCACATAGGGATAGGCCTTACTCAGCACCTTAAAGTTAGGATCAACGCTAATAGCGATACCATCCAGGGTGACAAGGGAACGAATAATCAGGGCGTAATAGGCAGGCACCCGAAATGGATATTCATACATCAGGGCTGAAAACTCATCCGTGATGCTTTTGAGGTTAAGCTCTGCCACTGAAGCACCTAAAGCATTGTTAAAAACAGTGGCCAATGCCGGAATAATAGGATTTAAGTCAGTTTCAGGCGTAAGAAATTCTAATTTGACGTAATCGTGAGCTAAACCATCAAAATCACGATTTACCATATGAACAATCGCTTCAATCAAACCGTAGCGCTGATAATCCTCTACGGTACACATCATGCCAAAGTCAAGATAGGCCAATTTGCCATTGTCGGTTACTAGTAAATTGCCAGGGTGAGGATCAGCATGGAAAAACCCATGTTCCAACAGCTGCCTGAGGGAACATTGCACTCCAATTTCAACAATTTCAGTCGCCTTTAGTCCCTTAGATTCAAGTGCCTGGGGTTCGGTCAGTTTAGTGCCATTAATCCACTCCATGGTCAGCACCCGACGAGCCGTCAGCTCAGTGTAAATCTTCGGCACAATGATGTCAGGCATATAGCCATAGAGGGCCTCAAACAGCTGGGCATTTTCTCCTTCATGGTTATAGTCCATCTCCTCAAAGATGCGGGTGCCAAACTCATCCATGATGCTGACTAAGTCACTGCGCACCACACTCAAGTTATTACACGCCCACTGTGCTAATCGTCGTAACAGGTAAATATCACGGGTAATTTGGGCAGTCAGCCCTGGCCGCTGCACCTTAATGGCCACATATTCACCCGTTTGCAATTTACCTTTATAGACTTGTCCCAGGGAAGCCGCAGCGACTGGATTTGGTGAGATCTCACCATAGATAATGGATGGGTCCTGGCCTAGATCTTCTCGAATCAGACGAAAAGCAATTTCGTTTGAAAAAGGAGGAATCTGATCTTGCAACTTGACTAGTTCCTCCATAAAAGCAGGAGGCACCAAATCAGGCCGTGTGGATAGGGCCTGGCCAATTTTGATGTAGGCAGGCCCTAGTTTAGTCAACGCTTCCCTAAGCTGGACAGCACGTTTAACTTCATTCTTAGCTTGACCGCCAGTTTGCTTATCCCAAAGAGCGGCAAGACCCAATCCAAGAAATGTCCAAACGAGCTCTAGCAATCGCAGAATAATTTGGAATGGTCGAGAGCGATAGTAACGTTCAATCGCCACCGGATCATAAGTGAGCAGCTCATCTAAAGATCGTACTGGCGACACCATAGGATCATTCAGGCTAGAGGACATTGACGCAGCACGCATAGGTTATATCTCTATTATCTATAAGCTTTTAAATAAGTGCGATCGCGACTTAGCGATATATCACTTGGCTGAATGAAACTAACACCAAGCCTGGCATACTTGTTAACTATTGTAACAAGTCCCCCCGTCGTTCCTCATCCCTACCGTCAATATCAGCATAATTTGCTCGGCAGGAAAGCGACAGTCGAAGAAACCGAAGTTCCTACCCACTACTTTCCTTCAAGCTGCATCAAAATGTCCTTAGCGATCTTCAGTGCCATAATTGTCGCCTAAAAAAGCGTAAGGATTTTATATGTCGGCAGCAACTGGCACTTCACCGATGATTTTCACAGTAAAAAATCCACAGTAAAATTGATTAGCTCGCCGACCGAGCAGTGCCGTTATTTGGCTGTCCCACACTGTGATCTGGTTTAGTCGTCACATCTCTTTATTAACACTTGCATCCAGGAGGCAATGGCCATGCTAACCTCCTTAAAAATCGATAATTTTACCCTGATCGATCAGCTTGAATTATCGCTACAGCCTGGCCTCAATGTACTGACCGGAGAAACAGGAGCCGGTAAATCTATTATTCTCGATGCCATTGATACAGTCCTGGGAGGAAAAGCCAGTGGGCGGTTAGTGCGTACCGGCTCGAAAAAAGCCGTAATCGAAGCTACTTTCCATGCACCTCCTGCCGTAGCCGACTGGCTCACAGCCAACGATATCCCGTTCAACGGCGATGGCTTACGATGTACCCGCGAACTCACTACAGGCAGAGGCAGCGTCCGTAGTCGTAGTCGCCTCAATGACGTTGTCGTCAAAAAGAATCAACTAGAAGAGCTGCGGCGCTTATTAGTAGAAATTACCGCTCAAGGGCAAACAGTCCAGCTCGGGTCTGTAGATGCTCAGCGCAATTGGCTAGATGGCTTTGGCGGTAATCCACAATTACAACAACGCCAGGTAGTGGCCCAAGCTTACACAGCCGCCAGCAATGCACAACAGGCTCTAGACCGTCGTCATCGCGCTGAACAACAACGGCAGCAGCAGCTAGATTTATTTGAATATCACGCCCAAGACCTGAGCGGAGCTAACTTGCAAGAACCAGATGAACTAGATCGCTTAAAGCAAGAGCATCAACGCCTGAGCCATAGCGTCGAGCTACAAAAACAAAGCTACGAGGCTTACCAAGTGCTCTATGAAAGTGACGGTAGCTTTGACAGCTGCTCTGACTTACTAGGACGAGTAGAACAGCTACTCAGCTCCATGCAGCGCTTTGATGAAGACGTCACACCCATACTGGATCTCGTCAGCGATGCCCTGGCCCAAGCAGAAGAAGCAGGTCGTCAAATCAATACCTATGGTGAAAATTTAGAGACAGACCCAACTCGTTTAGCTGAGGTTGAAGAACGCATGAGTTATCTCAAGCAGCTATGTCGGAAATATGGGCGTGATTTACCCGAGTTAATTGAGTATTACCAAGAAATTCAAGTGGCTCTAGATGCGCTCAATGGTGACGGGCAAACCATTGAAGCGTTAGAAGCAGCGAATGAACAAGCCCAAACCACATTAGAAGCTGAATGTGCAAAGCTCACCAAACTTCGCAAGAAAGCGGCAAAACGATTGGAATCACAGCTGGTTGAGGAACTCAAACCCTTAGCTATGGAGCGGGTCAAGTTCAAAGCCGATTTGAGCCCCCTGGAATCCCCACAAACCCATGGAGCCGATGTGGTTGAATTTCTGTTTAGTCCCAACCCCGGCGAACCCTTACAACCACTGACAGAAACTGCTTCTGGTGGAGAAATGAGTCGTTTTTTACTAGCTTTCAAAGCCTGTTTTACCAAAGTAGATCCGATTGGCACCCTCATATTTGATGAAATTGACGTAGGTGTTTCAGGACGTGTTGCTCAGACAATTGCAGAAAAGCTTTATCAGTTAAGTCAGAATCGCCAAGTGCTCTGTGTTACTCATCAACCCTTAGTTGCAGCTATGGCTGATGCCCATTTTCATGTTGACAAACAAGTCGTCACAAACGGCAAAAAAAAGACCGATGAGCGAACAGTTGTTAGGGTCACTGGCTTAGATGAAGATGCCCGTCGGGAAGAGCTTGCCCAGTTAGCTGGGGGTCGCTCCCATCAGGAAGGCATTGCATTTGCTGAATCGCTTTTAGCCCAGGCAGCCTCTATCCGTGAAACTTAAGCAAGAGCCACACCCATGGGCAACGGTAACTGACTCATACGCAAGGGGCATACTGTCATCTGGGTATACGTCAGTTACCGTTGCTGAAAGGACACATCGATCCGTAAAACTCCCTAACAGCTTAGATCTAACAGCTGGAACCATCCCGAGGTTCAGCAACACCTAAGTTATACATTCCGCCACGGCTTGGGTATGTTGAACCCGAGTTCAACCATCGATTCTTGAAGGCCAAGGCAACATATACGATATTCAGCACATGCACACCGTGGGTGATAGTTGATATCAATAGGGAGTAACCGGTTACTTATCGACTCTTCATTGGCAGCAATAGTCAACATTATTGCCAGCTTATAGCTATTATCTGCTCAAAACCGTGATTAATCCTCCTGTTATTCCATGGCATGCCCTAAAGATTCCCTGGATTGGAGCAAACGCTTGTGCTTTATGGCTAATCACCTCCAGTACAACACCTGCTAACCAACTCACCAGAGACATCATCCCTAAATATGGCCCAACTTTATTACAAGCCGAGCTACAGACCAAGACAGGGTTATCTTTTGAACAGAAAGGCGTGAAAATAGGAAATACATATTTTTGGGCACAGTTAGCAAAGCAAGATACTAGATTTACTTCAGCAATCATGTGGCTGATCGTTTGCCTATGCTTAGAAAGTCTTTGGATTGGCGCATTGCTGATTGTCATATATCGCTGTCACAATCAACATACCTATCTTTTACAAGAAAATGAGAAACGATACCAAGATCTGGCGACATTGGGAGCTGATTTATTTTGGGAGTTAGATAAAGATCTCAAAATCTCCTATTTGTCTGGGAACTTTCACTATCTGCAATGTGAAGGATTAGAAGGTCAAGCCTTGGGTCAAGCCCTAAAAACTATTTCTAATTTGGAGGCCAACTGGGAGCAACTGAACGAGCGATTACTTCAGCACCAACCTCTGGAAAATTTCACTCTACGATTACACACTTCCAACACAACGCTACGCATCTTTAAACTCAACGCCCATCCTTTATTTGATGAGCATCATGTTTTTCAGGGGTATCGAGGTTTACAACGGGAAATTACAGAAGAGTACAATCTCACCCAGACAATTGCCTATCAAGCTGCCTATGACCCGTTGACGGGTTTAATTAATCGTAACGAGTTTGACACCCGACTCAGGCAAGCTATTCAGCGCGTACGTGATCGTGGGATTCAATCAGTATTGGGCTATCTGGATTTAGATCAGTTTAAGATCGTTAATGATACAGCTGGTCACCTCATCGGTGACCAGCTATTGACAGAACTTGCACAGCTGCTGCAACAAAATATTCGTAGCTCTGATAGTTTAGGGCGACTTGGTGGTGATGAGTTTGGCTTATTGCTGGAAGGTTGCTCTATAGAGCAAGGCCAAAAACTGTCTCAGCATCTCGTCGACAAAATTAAGGACTATCAATTTGTATGGCGTGGCCGCCAATTTCAGGTGGGGGTAAGTATTGGACTAGTGCCCATATTAGGTGATGCCTCTAATGTGATTGACCTACTTAGCAGAGCTGATTTAGCCTGTTATAAAGCCAAGGATCTAGGGCGAGGTCGCGTTTATTTAGCCGACCAAAATGATACAGAACTTGATCGACAACATCTTGAATTAGTCCATATCGCTAATATCCCTCAAGCAATTGAAGAAAACCGGTTTTACCTGATGGAACAACCGATCATTTCACTGCTCAATGACTCATATCAACATGTCGAAATTTTGTTGCGATTGACTGACGAGAACGGGAATATTGTTCAGCCAAATCTGTTTATCCCCATGGCAGAACGCTATGGAATGATAGGTCTTATAGACCGCTGGGTAGTGAAAACTGTGCTAACAAACTACCACCACTACTATCCTGAAGCAAACACAATAGTAGCTATCAATCTCTCAGGTAGTAGTTTAAGTGACGAGAGATTTACTGAGTTTGTGACACAGTTGTTGCAACAGTCTGCTATGCCAGCAGAACGACTATGCTTTGAAATAACTGAGACAACAACTATCTCTCAGCTCGATCAAGCACTTAAATTTATCAACACCTTGAAAAAGCTTGGTATCCGCTTTGCTTTAGACGATTTTGGCAGTGGCGTTTCTTCTTTTGGCTATTTACGACGATTACCCGTTGATTACCTCAAAATTGATGGGGATTTAATTCGGAACATTGATGAAGAAGAGTACATTCGAACAATTGTAGATATGGTCAATCAGGTGGCTATCATGATGGGCATGAAAACTATTGCTGAGTTTGCTGAAAACGATGCCATTTTAGAAAGACTGCGCACTCTGAACATAGGTTATGCTCAGGGTTACGGTATTAGTAAGCCCAGGCCCTTACCATCGATCAGCGCATAGCCCTTATACCAGTTTTTGATTTATGGTATTTGGACTAATGGAGGTGACTTTCGGAAACTTGCTGATGGCCCTCTCTGCGCACCCTTTTTGCAAGAGAGGGCCATCAGCAAAAGTTTTTATACCAATACCTCTAAGGGTTGAACTTGTGCCAGCATTTCCCTTAGCGTGTCTCCTTCAATCACTTCTTCCTCTAGCAGCTGTTGAGAAATACTCTCTAATAAATCCCGATTAGTCCGCAGAATTGTCAGAGCTTGCTCATGGGCTGCTTCTACTAGTCCTTTGACTTCTGCATCAATTGCTCGCGCTGTCTCTTCACTCATATTGCGTCGAGCATTGGGCATACCACTGTCTAGGAATGAGCTTTGTTGGCCTTTGTCGTAGGCTAATGGTCCTAAGACATCACTCATACCGTAGGTGGTGACCATTTGCTCAGCCACTTCTGTTGCCCGCTGTAGATCATTTGCTGCCCCCGTTGTAATGGAGCCAAACACAACTTCTTCCGCCGATCTGCCCCCCAACAATGTGGCAATTTGACCTTTTAACTCGTCAGAACTGCGGAGAAATCGGTCTTCCGTGGGGAGTTGAAGCGTGTACCCTAGCGCCGCCATACCTCTTGGCACAATAGAGATTTTCTCTACCTGCCCACCCCCTTCCATGAGTGAGCCCACCATGGCATGACCAACTTCGTGGTACGCGACTATTTCTTTTTCTTTTGCATTGAGGACACGACTCTTTTTCTCAAGCCCCGCAACAACACGCTCAATAGCTTCAGCAAAATCAGTCTGGAGAACTGCCTGACGGTTATTACGGGCGGCTAACAGGGCAGCTTCATTCACCAAGTTGGCCAGATCAGCCCCTGCAAATCCAGGGGTACGTGTAGCAATGGCATTGAGATTCACATCGTCGCCCAGCTTGACTTCCTGGGCATGAATTTTGAGAATCGCCTCACGTCCTTTGAGGTCGGGGCGGTCGACCAGTACCTGACGATCAAATCGGCCTGGACGTAGCAGTGCTTGATCCAATGTTTCAGGTCGGTTAGTGGCTGCCAGCACAATGATGGTATTATCATCGGCACTGAAGCCATCCATCTCTGTGAGCAGCTGGTTTAGTGTTTGTTCTCGCTCATCGTTACCACCATAGAAACCACCGGAAGCACGAGATTTACCAATGGCATCTAGCTCGTCAATAAAGACAATACAAGGGGCCTGCTTTTTCGCTTGGTCAAACAGGTCACGCACCCTTGAAGACCCGACACCTACAAATAGTTCAATAAATTCAGACCCCGAAATACTAAAGAAAGGGACTCCGGCTTCACCCGCTACCGCCTTAGCCAATAGGGTTTTACCGGTTCCTGGTGGTCCCACCAGCAATACCCCCTTAGGGATCTTGGCTCCAATATCGGTAAACCGCTTGGGTGTTTTCAAAAAGTCAACGATTTCTACTAATTCAGTTTTGGCTTCTTCAACACCAGCGACATCCTCAAAGGTAATTTTGGTGGCTTCGTCTTCTACATAGACTTTGGCTTTACTTTTACCAATAGAAAGTGCACCCTGAGGACCTCCACCTCTGGCTAAGAAAAAGCGCCAAACCGCAATAAAGATTAGTGGCGGAATCACCCAGCTTAGTAAACTACCAATCCACTGATTTTGAGCCGGGGGAGTGGCCGCAAATTCCACACCGTTGGCTTCTAGCAAATCCGGTAGCTTCAAATCAAAAATTGGCGTTGTGGAATATATCGCACCAGGCTCTCCTAGCTCATTTTTCACCTGGTAGCGAATTTCATTTTGCCCCACCGATGCTTTGACTACCTCATGCTCTTGTACCTGATGGAGGAACATACTGTAAGGAGTACGTGGGGTACGCTGAATAGGTAGGAAAATATTTAGGACCAGCAAAACTGCCCCTAGCAAAAATAGCAAATTACCAATTTGTCGAGAGCGTGGCGGGCGTGGGTCCTTATTGACTGGCATGGGCTGAAATTCCTTACAGATACGTCCTTAGCTTTAGCCTATCAACGCAGCTGAAGAAAAAACTTGATTGAAAACCGTACACCAGTGGTCGGGTTTTCAACGCTTTGTGAGCAGGTCTGAAAGCAACCTCGGTCAAAGGTGTCATTACAGACGAGCTCTAATATGCAATGCTACGGCCTGTTGAGGCGCTACATCGAACTGAGCTCGACCCTCTGAATCTACTGTAATCAAGCGTTTACAACTGTCTAACGTTTCGCTAGGTGTTTCACCAGATTCGGCCATCGATGTCTCAGACAAAACATTGCAGTAACCACCCGCTGGCAATCCTGTCATCAATATTTCACTGAGAGTATTATTTTCGTTATTAATAACTACAAACCCCCGATTGCCACGGGCAAATGCGATTTGGCTCTTGCCGTTATCCCACCAATGGTCAATGGTAGAAACACCTTGGGTCACATTGCGAAACTCCACCATACTGGCAATGTCAGACCAGCGATGTTCACACACCCAGCCATCACCACAGCTCACTGGTAAGGTTTGTCCGTTTTCATCCGCAGGCGGTCCTACCCAGTTGCCCTGCTCTCGCGGCCAGTCATAGCTGGACATAATTTTTGGAGTGCCATAGGGCCATGCCAACATGAATATATTGGCTAGCCGATATCGTGCTCCGCCATCGGTTGGTGCATAAAAAGTGATTATGTTGCGATCGCGACTACGCTGAGTTTTGTGGTTATCCGTAAAAACAACAGCCTTATGACTCGGTATTAATCCCCAGGCTTCCCCAAATAGCACCAAGTTTTTTAGTTCACCATGGCGCACTTGCTCACCCAGATTACGACCATAGCGGACCTCGGTAACCGCACCATTGCTAAAGTAATCGCTGGCTTGAATAGCGTTTGTTCCGGGGCTCGTGATTTCCTGGTAAATAAATGGACGCCCTCCATCGGGATAGAATCGGGGGCTTAGGGGATGCAGACGCCGCAGAATCTTGGCAATGTGCTGTGGTGGAATATGTTGGGCAGCATCAATACGAAAACCAGCCACACCAAGGGTTAACAGTTCATTCATGGCAGCTGAGATCGCAGCTTGCACCGTCTCACTCCCCGTATCCAAATCCTGACGCCCCTCCACCTGGCAGTGCTTTACCTGCCAGGGGTCTTCAACATAGTCCCGAGGCGCAATCGTACATGGGGCATTAAAGTCTGCCTTAATGTACGGCACCTCGCTGTAGGAAAACGTCGCTGTATCGAAATCACTGCCGTCACTGCCTTTGCCAGCGCCAGCACTAGCCATATTATTGATCACCAAATCGGCATAGACTTTGATACCCGAGTCATAACAGCGCTTGATCATATCTGCTAGCTCAGCTCGACCACCGCTACGGCTTGACAATTTATAGCTAACCGGCTGATAGCGCTGATACCAAGGAAATGGAGTGGGGTCTTGAGCGATTATCCGATGTTCATGGGGGGGAGAAATTTGCACAGCCCCGTAACCCTTTGGCCCTAACCAACTTTCACACTCCTGGGCAACATCTGGCCAACGCCACTCAAATAGCTGAACGATCACCGAACGGGAACTCGTAATCTGTCGTCCACCCGCTGAGGGGGGCAATTGGGCAGCTACCTGACATCCTCCCATTCCTAAGGCACAGGCTATAGCTGCCGAGCGCCTGGCAAATGATGCCAGTCGTCCTGAACTCACCAAGGAACCCACTGGACTGCACCACCTGCGATCGCAGGGAGACTCATTGTTTCAACAAGCAAAGCGAGCATTATATAGCCTCACAACTGTGTCCAGTATCGGTCACGTATTATCCACGATTAGCACTCCGCCAACCAAGTAATATTTTTTACACGGATGTGATAGCGCATTCAGAGTTCTTGAGATTTTTTTAGGCTTCAGAACTACGTTACCTAATACAAAAACCTGCTTCCAGGGGGGGAATCCCCCTAAAAACAGGCTTTATTAATTCAAATTGAGGATTAGGCTAGGTGAAAGCCAAGGCTAATCAAAATATAACTGGTTCAAAAGTAGGACGTGACTACCAGCCCTTATCGGATTGAGCCAATACATAAGATGCAACGTTCTCAATCTGCTCAGGTGTCAAACGACCACCGAAAGAGGGCATACCAGCATTACCATTTGTTACCTGAGTCGTAATTGCATCAACAGTATCTTTGCCATTAGCAACCAAGTCATCCTTCTTTAGAGTCTTAGCAGGGTTAACTGCGTTACCACCACCAATGTGGCAAGCCGCACAGTTAGCAGCAAATACCTGAGCACCAGCACCAGCATCAGCAGCCATAGCAGGAGGCGCAATCAAGAAAACTGCGCTTGCTACAAACGCTACAACAGTAGCCAAAATAGACTTCATCGGATACTCCTCTCAAAAAAAGTCACAGTCTAATAATCAAACGATTTCAGCCAAAAGCTTAAAGTTTGACTAAAGATGATCGTCTCCAGTTTTTTCAGACCGCGTCAAATGACAGCAGGTCAAACATTAACAACTGTAAAGAGCCTTGCCATCAGCTTTAGCCAGCCATAGCTAAGCTATTAGGCCATGGCATATGTCTTTTGGAGATCGACTCAAACCTATATGCTGAAAGGAATTCCCTGGTTTTAACATCTAGCGAAAGAGACCATTAGACGTGTCCGAAACGCTATCGAATAGTTGACTAGAGGTCTGGTACTGCTGAACAACGCTTTATTTTTTGTTTATTTGTCTACGACGACATCCGGCATTCTAAAATAACTAAGCATGTTGTAGTTAAGAATGCTTAACTACCTCTAAATTCAACCTTGAGAAATCACCATGACCTTTATCAATCGCGCTTTGCGAGCCATGGGTGCGCTATTAGTAGCGGCTGCTCTGGTTTTTGCAGGCACTGTTTTCAATGCAGCTCCTGCCTACGCTACTGATTACCAAGTAAAAATGGGTTCCGATGCAGGTCTGCTGGCGTTTGAGCCTGCAACCCTCACCATTAAGGCTGGCGATACAGTGACTTGGGTTAACAACAAAATGGCCCCCCACAACGTTATCTTTGATGCAGCTCAGGTTCCTGGCGGCAAAGACGTTGCAGATGCCTTATCCCAAGAACAGCTAACCTTCTCCCCTGGTGAGTCCTACTCCTCCAAATTCACTGAGCCTGGTGAGTACAGCTACTTCTGCGCCCCTCACCGTGGTGCTGGCATGGTTGGCAAGATTATCGTTGAATAGACGATGATTGCTAATCAAGTCGTTTGAATGTAACGCAAAAGGTCGGGTCAATGGCCCGACCTTTTTGTCGTTCTCAAGAACTCTCACTGGACACAGCAAGGCTCAGAGATCGCTAAAATCATGTTTATTTTGCCAATAAAGGGGCAGCCGACAAGAGCGTTTTCGTATATGAATGCTGCGGTGATATGAAAATCTGCTCTGTTGGTCCAATTTCAACGATTTTGCCACCATTCATGACAGCTATGCGATCGCAAAGATACCGCGCCACCCATAAATCGTGGGTAATAAATAGATAGGTTAAGTCAAGCTCTTCTTTCAGCTCCAGCATCAGCTCTAGGACCTGGGCCTGAACGCTCGCATCTAACATGCTCACTGGCTCATCACAAATCACCAGCTTAGGTTTAGTAATTAAGGCACGGGCAATAGCAACGCGCTGCTGCTGCCCCCCAGACAAATCACCAGGATAACGGCCATAATAGTCTTCGGTCGGCGTCAGTCCCACCCGCTTCAACATGGCACGGACCTGCTGCTTGGCATCCGACGCATTCGCCAAACCATGGATAATTAACGGATCAGCAATCCCCTGCCCCACGGTCATCATAGGATTGAGACAAGCATGGGGATCTTGGAAAATCATTTGAAAATTGCGTCGCTGCGCCTGCAGTTGAGCCCGAGACATGCCTACCAAGTTTTGTCCCATGAACTCCACCCGCCCTGATGTCGGTGGAATAATCTGCATCAATGCACGGGAAAACGTACTTTTTCCGCAGCCTGATTCTCCCACAAGACCCAGGATCTCACCGGGATGCAAGTCTACAGAAATGCCATCAACGGCTTTGATATCCTCCGATTGTGCTCGATTAAACAACTTCGAAAGCAAATTTTGCTCAATGGTGTAGTGCTTTACTAGATCTTGTACTCGCAGAAGAGGAGCGGTTGCGGTTTCTTGTTCTAATGCCGAATCATCAGCCTCATAGTTTTGCAACTGATGGGCCGCCTGTAGCAAAGACTGAGTGTAATCCGCCTGAGGATGATACAAAACGTCTGCGGTCGCTCCCAGCTCTACAAGTTTGCCTTGATACATGACGGCAATGCGATCGCAATATTCCCCAACCAATGCCAGATCGTGGGAAATCAGGATCAGGGCCATCCCCCGTTCTCGACACAGCTGAGTCAGCAGGTCTAAAATTTGCGCCGAAACCGTGACATCCAAACTGGTGGTGGGTTCATCTGCCACAATCAGCTTGGGATTGAGTAGCAGCGCCAGGGCGATGGCAACCCGCTGCCGCATACCACCACTAAACTCGTGGGGATACTGATCCCAGCGGTTGGCAGGGATACTGACGGATTTTAGGGTTGCGATCGCAATTTCCTTCGCAACCTGCTTAGACACATCGGAGCGATGGGCGCGCAGGGTCTCTACGCAGTGATCCCCGATGGTCATCAGCGGATCGAGTCGCGTCATCGGATCTTGAAACACCAATGACACCGCTTCTCCTCGAAACCGCCGAATTTCCTTGCTCGAAAAGCCCAACACATCGCGCCCTTCAAACAGTGACCGTCCTTTAGTCTGACTACCCCTTGGCAACAACCGTAGAGCAGCTCGCCCCAAGGTGGACTTGCCACATCCAGATTCTCCCACTAGCCCCAGCATTTCTCCAGGCTGTAGCAATAAAGACACATTCTCAACTGCCCAACTTTCCTGCTGTGGATAAGCGACACCAAAGTCATCAAGCTGTAGCAAGGGAGGAGTCATAATACTCAAAACATAGATATTTCACTTCTCAAATCGCCTCATCAAATAAGCCACCCCAAAATCTCCATTGGGGTGATTTTCCAGCAAAGTTGCTAGCTCAAAAAGTCTCTCCGCAATTTCTGGCCCAAGTTTCTCCGCTGTCGCCACCTGCTCACGCAGTTCGGCCTCAGCAACACGCACACGGCTTTGCCATTCATCGGTAAAAAGCACAGGGATATAGGCACTCAGACCAAGCTCACTAAGCACATCCCACTCCCCTGCATCACACCAAACACCTTTGCAAGCAGGACAGCGTTCCAGAAAAAATGCAACTTTTTGTAGATTAATTCTGCTTCTAACTAAATAAAATCCACAGCTCGGACAAAGGCCAGCTCGATTGTCGTAGCGAGCTGGCTGATAATCAATGTCTTGGTTAATGGGCAACGTCAAGTCATCAATCCTAAGAGACGGATCTGTCTGGGTAGCTTGCCAAGACTGATAATCCTCAGGAGCTATCCAAGAGCCACTACAGGTTGGACAATTAGAAGCCTTTAGCCCATCTACTAGCTCACCTATCAGCAGCGATTCCTGCGGATGCTTTGGACAGAACATCGCCCTCCGTGAATAAAGTACAAAAACTATACAGACACATGTACTAAATCGCGTCTACATCCAGAACTGTAGTTTTTAGCAGGGGAAAACTCAAGTTTTTCTAGGAGCAAATCACTGATTACAGAGGTTAATTAAGACTTGAGTAAACCCTTCTAACTGCTGCAGACGCTGCTCCATTTGCTGTAGACGCTGCTGCCGAGTATCACCGTGGCTAGCTGAGGTCACAAAGTTGACCTCCACCATCAAAAGCCGCATGTGACGATGGATTTCCGTTATCGCTGCACGCCCTTGAGGCTGCTCCAACATATCTGTCTGACTTAGCTGAGGCCAAAGGGTTTGAGCAAAGAACTGTTGCAGAATATTAGCCTTTGCAGCCCCTTCCATCTGCCCTAATGCCAACTTTACCTGAGCTAATTGAGCACTATAGGCATTGAGATCATCAACTACAGTAGCAAATGTCATGATTTAATAATAATGCAAGATTTTAATAAAGCCATTTAGAACTTTTTTTTTAATCTCTATAGCTTTTATATAAGTATTTTATTGTTCTTTAATTACGCACATATTCTAATAGTAAAGGCAAGCAAATCGCCTGGTAACTGATGTAAGCACTAATCTAAGCCTTGAAATTATCCACTTACAGAACTCAGGCAATCGTCTGTAACGACCACTAATAACCTCACCATAAAGCTACAATTGTAAGAATTTATACTCTGTAATCTATCCTACGAATTAAGAGGATAAACGTCTTAGTCAAGATGGCACTTGAAACTTTGATGCATCGTGCCACAGGCGTAATTTCTTACATAAGACAGATGATTGCGGATCTTGCTTGCTCACTAGGTACCGACGTTTTGAATTAACGCAACTTCCAGTAGAACAGAGCGTATCGGTACTGGCCCTATTCAGACCACCCGGAGCCAATGTGGTTTTTGCAGTTTTTATCCTCTCCCCCGATCTACCATGACACCAGTAGCCCCTGTTATCCCCAAAGACTGTACCTTACCGACCTGGCTTAGGTCTTGCATCCTAGAACACAGCCAGCCAATAGAGATCCATGGGGACAGCCAGGTCCCGCTTGAGCGTCCTAAAGATAACAATCAGCTAGTCTGTCGCGCATTTGAATTTGCCTATCAACTCCACAAAGGGCAGATGCGGGCCTCTGGGGAACCATATATTGCCCATCCGGTAGCCGTCGCGAATATCTTGCGCAGTCTAGGGGGAGACAGCGCTATGATTGCAGCCGGTTTTTTACACGATGTCGTAGAAGACACAGATGTTTCAGCGGATGAAATCGAGGCTCATTTTGGGGCAGAAGTCCGCCAAATGGTAGAAGGGGTCACCAAGCTATCAAAATTTCAGTTCAACAGTAAAACAGAGCGTCAAGCTGAAAATTTCCGCCGTATGTTCTTGGCTATGGCTCAAGATATCCGAGTCATTGTAGTTAAGCTGGCAGATCGCCTCCATAACATGCGGACATTGCAACATCTGCCACCCGAAAAGCAGGTACAAAAAGCCTGCGAAACCATCGAAATTTTTGCCCCACTGGCAAATCGACTGGGGATCGGTCGTATGAAGTGGGAACTAGAGGACCTTTCTTTTAAGTACCTAGAAGAGTCTTCTTATCAAGAAATCAAAAACTTAATTTCTGAAAAGCGTGTAGACCGAGAGGCCCGGTTAAAACAGGTTGCCGAATTATTAGAAACTCATTTGACCAATGACGGGATCAACTGTGTTGAGATCAGCAGTCGCCCCAAACATCTTTACAGCATCTATCGCAAGATGCAGCGTCAGAAAAAAGACTTCCACCAGATCTATGACATTGCGGCAGTACGCATCATCGTTAGTACCAAGGTGGAATGTTATCGAGCTCTAGCGGTCGTTCACGATCAATTCAAGCCAATTCCTGGACGCTTTAAAGACTATATTGGTCTACCTAAAGCGAACCGTTATCAGTCATTACACACGGCTGTTATTGGCGAGCAAGGTCGCCCCATTGAAGTGCAGATTCGTACGATGGAAATGCACCACGTTGCCGAATATGGGATCGCTGCTCACTGGAAATATAAGGAAACTGGTAACAGTAATACCAAGGTCAACGCAGAAGACGAAAAATTCACCTGGCTGCGACAACTCCTGGAATGGCAAAGCGATCTCAAAGACGCCCAGGAATATTTGAGCGATGTTAAAGATAACCTTTTTGATGAAGAAGTCTATGTCTTCAGTCCCCGAGGTGATGTATTTGCCTTAAGTCAAGGAGCCACGCCTGTAGATTTTGCCTATCGTATCCATACAGAAGTAGGGCATCACTGTGCTGGGGCCAAGGTAAACGATCGCATTGTCACCCTCGATACCCAACTTGAAAACGGTGACATTGTTGAAGTTCTGACCAACAAACACAGCCACCCCAGCCTGGACTGGCTAAATTTTGTCGTTTCCGCCGGTGCTCGTAACCGTATTCGTCATTGGTATAAGCAGTCTCACCATGATGAGAACATGGCCCGTGGCCATGCCATGCTGGAAAAGGTCATGGGGCGTGATGGTCTAGATTCTTTGTTGAAATCAGCTCCAGCCCAAGCAGCAGCGCGACGCAGCAATTATCCCTGTGTTGAGGATATGTTGGCAGCTTTAGGTTACGGAGAAATCACACTGAATGCGGTGGTTAACCGTCTGCAAGAGGCCACTAAAGAACTCCAGCCAATAGACGAAGGAAACGATGAAGCCCTAGCAGAGCAAATCAATGAAGGCGCAGTCGTTCGTACTCGCTGGGGCGGCGATACCCATAGTAGTGCATCAGGCAGTTCCATCATCGGTGTCGAGGGGTTACTGCATCATATTGCCGGTTGCTGCAATCCACTGCCAGGGGAGCCGATTCTCGGGGCCGTATCAATGGGTGCTCGGGGTATTGCTATCCATCGTCAAGGGTGTCCGAATGTGGCCTCGGTACCTGGGGATCGCCTCATACCAGTACGTTGGAATTCAGTGGGAGCCGCCACTGGCCGACCTCAAACCTACCCAGTCATGCTGAAACTGGAGGTTATTGATAGGGTGGGTGTTCTTAAGGATATTTTGAGCCACTTATCAGATCTTAAGATCAACGTACATCGAGCAACAGTCACGACATTTCCGGATCAAATTGCTGAAATTGACTTGGGCCTTGATGTTAAAGACCATGCCCATTTTGATCGAACCATTAAGAAATTGCGCAAGATGACCGATGTGCTAAAACTTAAGCGCCTTAGTCAGATGGATTAAGGCACCGATGATTGGTGCAAAATCAGGCGATTCCCAGCTGGATCGTGTACATAGACTTCTTGGCCGTGGCTGGCGTGGATGATGTCATCCGGTGGTGCATGGCCTAGTTTTGTTACAGTTGCGATCGCACCTCGTAAATCCTCCACCTCAAGACACAGGCTCATACTCCCGGCTGGTCCAGTAAACTCCTGAGTATCGCCAGGTTTAAATAAAGCCAGCCTTAAACCTCGTAACACAAATTCTGCATAACACTGGGGGATATAACGGTGGGGTGCTTGGCCTAATAAGCCCTGATAAAACTCCACTAAGGCCTGTAGATTTTCACTGGCTAGGGTCACGAAGGCGTCCTGCATTTTGATAGGGTGGACGATGCCTACCCCAGGATCGCCGTTAACTATTGCCATAGGTATGATCCACTATTACTTACCAATACAAAATCGGCATTACTTACCAATACAAAATCGGCTAAAAATCTCATCTAACATCGACTCGGTCATCTCCTCACCGGTTACCTCTCCCAAAGCACGGATGGCGTCCCGTAAATCAATGGTCCAAAAATCAAGGGGCAGCACAGCTTCTATGGTGGCTTGCACCTGCTTAAGCGCACTGTGGGCACGGGTTAGGGCCGCTGCCTGTCTCTGATTAATGGCTAAATCCATGTTGGCAGCACTGACATTACCCGCTTGCACAATGGTAAGGATGGCATTCTCTAAATCGTCAATGCCCTGACCTTGGGCGGCGGCTGTGTGGACAACAGGCCCATCCACCCCAGGCAGACTAACCGGCGGCCCTAGATCTACCTTATTGATCACTAAAATATGAGGTTTATGCTGAATATCGCCATATAGTGCGGCTTCCGCATCAGTCCAGCCGACAGTGCCATCCACGGTCAGCAAGACTAAATCTGCATTTTTAGCCGCTGCCTGGGAACGTTCAATTCCCAGTTGCTCTACTTGGTCAGTGGCATCACGAATGCCCGCTGTATCGAGCACCTGCACAGGAATGCCACCAACCACCAGCTGCGATTCAACCACATCACGGGTGGTGCCGGGTAAGGCGGTGACGATGGCGCGATCGCAACGACTCCAGGCATTCAGCAAACTGGATTTACCCACATTGGGCTGCCCCACGATTGCCACCTTGAGCCCTGTCCGCAGCAGCTCCCCCTGATGGGCTGTAGACAGAATTTGGGATACTTCAGCCAGGAGCACCGCCACCTGATTACGCACATGATCTTCATCTAAAGGGGGAAGATCATCGGCAAAGTCAATGCGAGCTTCCACCTCCGCCAGCACATCTAAACACCGGCTGCGACATTGGCGAATCACCTGGGTCAGCTTGCCTTTAATTCCAGCCAATGCCACTTGGGCCGCTTGAGGTGATTGGGCTCCGACCAAATCAGCAATACCTTCGGCCTGGGTTAAATCTAGACGACCATTGAGAAAGGCCCGCAGAGTAAATTCCCCTGGTTCTGCCAGGCGCGCTCCCTGGGCAATACATAACTGCAATACCTGCTGCACCGCCATGATGCCACCGTGGCAGTGAAATTCCACCACATCCTCACGGGTATAAGAACGTGGGGATTTCATCAACAGCAGTAAAGCTTCATCAATCGTCTGCCGAGTCTCTGGGTGGGCAATGTAACCATAGAGAATACGATGGCTTTCCCAAGGTGCAGTGCTGTGGAACACCTGTTGAGCAATGGAAACTGCTGTGGAACCCGAGAGTCGCACAATGCCGACACTCCCCTGCTGTGGCACAATCGCGGTTGCGATCGCAGCAATGGTTTCACCCTGCACAATTGTTTCCCTTGGCTCACCCACATTCCTGACTCAAACACTGCCAACATCAAACTGTAACGCCCCCTGTGCCGCCTTGCACGCAAGTCCACCTGGAATGACCAAAGTTGGTTATGTTGTCATAATTAATCCTAGTAGCCCATGGACGGCGGCCTTGCTCCATTACATGTCAATTTTTCACAATTGGACTTTTAACAAAAAAAGAGGCAAGAGCTTCTATCTCTGCCGATTGCAGAGTGTGTTGTCACCGGGCAACATGAGTGCAAGCAATCAACGTTAAGCTGCTTTTTTCTTCTTTTTCAGTCTAGCCCGCCCCCGTTTGATAATGGGTCGTCTCGGTCTGTGAGGTAAGGTGGTTCCAACGGTGCGCCCCGGAGATTTACCTCGGGGTTTGGACTCAGCAGCCGGGGTGCCAATCTGCCGAATAATTCGCGTGAAGTCACGCTGAACCATGGCTGGTGTGCAATGGTGTTGAGTGTAATCGGGTAAAAATCGTTGCCACGGTTGCGGGAGTCCCTGAGCCAACAAGCGTGCCATCCACAATTGAGCATAAGCTAACCAGGAGAATTGAACCCAGGCTTCCTCTTGAGTGACATCAGGGGTTTGCAGGTCATTCATCATGAGGTTCTGCTTCGTGAAGCGAATGCCGTGTTCAAGATTGAAACGCTCGGTATAGCCTTGGTAGGCATTGCGGGTATCTAGCGGTCGCCGAGAGTGGCCAAAGACGATGAGCCATTGGGGTTTGAAGATGCGGTGTCCGGTGGGGTCAGTGAGCTGTACTTGGACAAGGTCAAAGGGGTGAGCATGCATGGGTTGGGCGCGTGAGCCTTTCATCAGCAGATCATGCCAACGCGTTAAGGTAACGGTCCGAAGATGGCCTTTGGTAGTGGTGGTTTCAAACCTGATTTGCTCGTCAGGGTCCCCCCACGTGGTCTCATCTTTGAGGTCGAAACGCAGGCCATACCAACGAGGATGGCCACGCCGTTTCTCAGTAGATGCCTGCGGTACCCGATAGAAGACACGATTGGCACGACTGCGGGTGACAATCACTCGATTTTCCTGAGTGCTGAAGGGATAGAGAAATCGGCGATGGCTATAATCACTATCGACCACCAGCACACACCGCTGCCCATGCCAGGGGACGGTTTCGTCATTGAGCAGACGCTCTACCTGCTGCTGCCCCACCCCGACCTTGCTCTCAAAACTGGTGACCCGTTCCACGCTGAGCGGAACAATCCAACGACGCGCCCCCGTGACCTCAGCTTCGGGGATAGCGGCCATCAGTGAATAGTTGTGCCCCAAGGTGATCGGTTTTTGGCCTGCCACCACCGTGGGTTTGTAGACCGACTCACGATCCTTAAGAGTGATGGCATGGGGGCGACTCACCGGAGTGACATCCACACCAAATAACCAATAATCCCGATGGGACGGGGACGGTACCCCCTTGGCAATTGACTGTATCCACGTCTGAGGAAATCGAGACTGAGGAGGACTCCCGTCAGGTTGGTCTGACGCGCTCACCTCATCGCGGGTTACCCCCAAGGCTCCGATAGCCGCATATAACGATCCATACTCTCGCCGAAACAGAGGGTTGAGGCTTAACTCAACAACAGACCTGGCATGGGTATTCCCACACAAGGCATCTAACAAATCCATCAGACTATCGGAGCGTTGATTGAAACTAGCGTAAACCTGATCTCGAAATTGGTTGAGTTGATTGATACGATCTTGCACATTCATGGCAATAGGCTGAGCTTCTTTTGGTTTTGCTCTTTATCGCCTATTGCCGCTTCCTAGTGCATTCCTCTCTTCAAATTTCTACAAAGTCCAATCACAAGGAATCCAGCCGTGGCAGACCCACAAGGTCATTCTGACGATAATCAATCCAGCAACCAATCTTACAAAAGATCACATCGCCCCCTAAAACGCCAGAAGCGAGGTAAATTGCAGCGTCTGGCCAGGTATGTCTATATTCGCTTTATCCGTCTCAGAAGCCATCCTCAAGCCATTGCCAGGGGTCTGGCAGCGGGGGTTTTTGCCGGCAGCTATCCCTTGTTTGGGTTACAGACAATCATTGGCGTTGCGATCGCTGTAGCCATTCGAGGCAATAAAATTGTTGCAGCCGCCGGCACTTGGATTAGCAATCCACTGACCTATGTTCCTATTTATGCATTCAACTACCAAATTGGGCGCTGGGTTTTAGGACAAAGTGCAGCAACCAGCCTGACAGGGCGTTCTCCTCAAGAATGGATGAACCTTGGCCTTGATATCACAGTTGCCCTAATGGTAGGCAGTACTCTCGTAGGGATGATTTTAGCTTTTCTCAGCTACTATGGCTGCTTACATATGGCATACCATATCCAATCCAACCGTAATAGCCGTTAGAATTTATTTATTATTTGCGACTTACTAGCCGTAAGAGCATCCCAGCATCCATTTCAAATAATTTGGATAATTGACGTTAATGGACGTTATTATGAACATCGGGTGCATTGATAAAAGTTGATCAAATGTAACAGGTAACCCAATATTACTTTTGACAACTTCAGACAATATAGATTACGGTTCGTTTATTAGTACCAGTTTGTATTATTAGAGGAAATATTCCCGTAAATCTTTATTGCTCGTTTATTCAGCTAGCTGGATAATCCTGGCAGCTTCTCCAGAGTTCCATCTTTTCACAGTGAAATGTTCCCCAACACAGCTTGTCACACCATTAAGTATCGGATCAGCTGCCAACATAGCTCACCTAAGACAACTCGCGTCACGTTTCGAGAAACTGCCCCTCGCAATCAAGATCGCTTAAAGCCTTATCTATACGCTGCCAACTATACAGTTAGCAATATAGACGAGGCTTATCAGCTTTTACGTGAATATCTTTTTACCAACGGTGTGACAGCTGTGGAAGATTTGCGTTTCCCTAATCGTGGCAAAATTGAGGTGATTCCTGGGGCTGCTTGGTGCGAGGTTCAAGCCAGCATTCAAGCCGATGGCGAAACGACCGAGCAGAACGATCGTTTGGCTAGCTAGTATTCACTCTGCCTAATTTCGACTTTGCCCACTGAGTAAAAAATAATAAAACGTGTTCTAATGCCTTCTCTAAGTAGCAGGCATTAGAACTGGTCATCATCGTAGTTACCTGACATGGGAGCAGCGTTGTCTCGCTTAGACCCTAAAAGCTCAAGGCGCTCTACTCGAATAACAGGACTAGAGCGCTGTGCACCCGTAGCGCGATCTTGCCAGCTATCAAGCTTAAGCGCGCCCACTACGCCGACAAGACTACCCTTCTTGACGTAATTAGCAGCCACCTCAGCGTTGCGTCCCCAGAGTTCTAGGTTGAACCAATCAGGCTGATCGCTATTACGAGTACGTCGATTCACAGCAATCGTAAACTTGCATAGCACATTGCCTGACTCAAAATAGCGAACCTCAGGATCTCGTCCCGCTCGCCCTACAAGATTTACAACATTGAGACTCATCGCTATTTCACCAGCTACTGTGCTAACTACTTTAATATGCGAGAGATACACCACCGTCTAGAATTATCTTTATCTCTTACGCTTTGAAGTAGATGGGCATAAGGTTTTACCCCCGGTACTCCAGATTACAGAATTTCAGACCGTGTAACCTTGGAGTATGGTAGATAGCGCAGGTTGATTAATAGTCAACGTTCCCTCAGGATGTTTCTCAACATCATCGCCATAGGCCGAATATTGGTTGCGTTCAGAAGTGCGGACTAGACGTACAGATATAAAACGTAATAAAATCCACACCGGCCTAATAAACCATCCATTTGTTTTTTCACAGCTCGTTTGGGGGCACGTCTAACAGTGAGTTTACTCGATCGCTTTTCATTCTCCCGTGACATGGGAATAGACCTGGGGACAGCTAACACTCTGGTCTATGTTTCGGGTAAAGGCGTTGTCTTGCAAGAGCCCTCCGTTGTAGCTAGGGATAAGGACGGCAAGCCCTTAGCTGTTGGAGAAGAAGCCAAACGAATGCTAGGACGTACGCCAGGCAACATTACGGCTCTGCGTCCTTTACGGGACGGTGTGATTGCTGATTTTGATACTGCCGAGCTCATGCTCAAGCACTTTATTAAACGAGTGCATGAAGGTCGAGCGTTAGGAATGCCCCGCATCGTGATTGGCATTCCCAGTGGTGTTACCGGTGTAGAGCGTCGGGCAGTTATGGATGCAGCTCTACAGGCTGGGGCTCGTATGGTCTATCTCATCGATGAACCCGTTGCGGCAGCTATTGGCGCTGGGTTACCCGTAGCTGAGCCCACAGGCAACATGATTATTGATATCGGTGGCGGTACCACGGAAGTCGCAGTGCTAAGTTTACAAGGCACTGTCTTAAGTGAATCGGTACGTGTAGCTGGTGATGAGCTGAGTGATTCCATTTCTCAATACATGAAAAAAGTCCATAACTTGGTCATTGGTGAGCGCACAGCCGAAGAAATCAAGATCAATATTGGCTCTGCTTATCCCAGTCCTAATGACAGTGAAAATGTTTTGGATGTTCGAGGCTTACACTTGCTATCCGGTTTACCCAGAACAGTGACTGTAAAAAGTGCTGAAATCCGCGAAAGTATGGCAGAACCGTTGTCGGTGATCGTTGAGGCTGTGAAACGAACCCTGGAAAGAACTCCTCCAGAGTTGGCAGCTGATATTATCGATAGGGGTATTATGCTGGCAGGTGGCGGAGCGTTACTAAAAGGTCTAGATACCCTGATTAGCCATGAAACCGGCATTGTAGTTCACGTTGCGGCTGATCCGTTGAGTTGTGTAGTCCTAGGAACTGGACGTGTGCTTGAAAACTTTAGTCAGATGGAGCGGGTATTTAGTGCTCGTTCTCGCGATCTCTAAGGTTTCCGTAGACGGTTGACAGGTTGACAACTATTGTTTGCAAATTATGTTTGCACTGAGACGCTGGTGGGATAGATACGCAACGAGGGCTGGCATTACCACCCTTGTTATCGTCTTAGCCTGGGCTATGCGTCAAAGCCAGGGTGCTGTCATTTATGAAATCTATCAGGTACTAACAGCACCGCTTCAACCTGGCCTTACACAAGCAGAGCGGCTGGAAAATGCCTACATCCTAGAGCTGCAACAACGGGTGATTGAATTAGAAAACCAAAATCAAAGCCTGCGGGAAAATATTGACTATGCTGATAGTCAAGGCAAGGTTACCGTTGCTGCTGTGATTGGGCGTAGTGCCGATAATTGGTGGCAGCAAATTACGGTCAATAAAGGTAGTTTGGAAGGCATTACAGAAGGTGACATGGCCACGGGGCCCGGGGGTTTAGTAGGTCGAGTTACTAGTGTTTCTCTAAATACTAGTCAGATTTTGTTAATTACTGACCCCACTAGCCAGATGGGTGTGAAGGTCAGTCGCAGCCGGTCCTTAGGCGTAGTACGTGGCAATGTTGACGGTCGGGTCGTTATGCAGTTTTTTGAGACTACGCCTGATGTCAAACCGGGTGATGTCATTGTCACGTCTTCTTACAGCCGTCTTTTCCCTCAAGGGATTCCCGTCGGGCGTATCGAAAGTATGGACTTAAAGAAAAGTCCCGCTCCTGAAGCTGTGATTAAACTATCGTCTCCTCTAAATATTCTTGAATGGGTTACTATCCATCCCTTTGACGCCAAAACCGACGTTAATGCTCCTCCCGCAGAGATAATCGACAATGAATAGCGCGATAGCGCTACCTGAGACAATATGACTTCATCTAAAGGGAAGGAAGCGCTATCCGACTTTCAAAAAACTTGCCTCAATATCGTTATTGTGGTGGGCTCAGGCTTAATTTGCTTGCTGCTATCTCCTATGCGCTTTCCTGGCATCGAATTGTTGGGTATCGCTCCAAACTGGTTACTAATCTGGGTCGTTATCTGGAGTATTCACCATCCCATTATCGATGGGGCCATCGCTGGGATTGTCTTGGGATTATTACAGGACGGTCTGACAGGTCCTTTTCCCACCCATGCCTTAAGCTTGCTAGTAGTAGGTATGTTGACAGCTAGGTTACAGCGACAGCGGTTGATTCAAGAAAATGTCGTGCTAGTGGCATTTATTGTTTTTGGCATGGCTGTGGTTGCCGCCACAATCATGGCTCTGCAAATGAGTTTTCGCCATCTGCTATGGCCTGATTCACCCTACCTGAGCCTTTGGCAAATTTGGCGTACCCATCAGCGAGTAGCCCTCAGTTCAGCAATTCTTAGCAGCCTATGGACACCAGCACTTTACTATCCATTGCATCGCTGGTGGAAGGGTTAGGCCGCCTGTAAAACCTGTGTCATATGACGGCTTTGAATCGCGTTGAGCAAACTAGGTTCTATAGAGGTTGGTTGGTATCGCTTTAGGTGTTCACAGCTACGAATGCCGTTGGTGAGGGCAATAGTAACGATGCCCGCTCGTTGCCCGGCAATAATATCTGCCTCTGTATCCCCAATCATGCAAGTGGGGTAAGTTTGATAACCTTGGCTTTTCTGAGCTGCGATCGCACGCTCTAGCAACACCACCTTTTGCTCAGCTCGGTTCAAGTGGGCGGCATTAATATCAGATGCCCCAAAGATTTCGTCAACATACTGACTCAGATCATGGGCCTGTAAAAAGGCTTGCACCTGTCGAGGATGGCGTAGCGTTACTAGAACTAAACGTAGACCTCGTTCGCGGTTGAGATAATGAATAGCCTTGTCAGCACCGGGCTGTAGAGTATCCCACTGCAGTAAATGGGGATGATTCACAATCCGCTGAACCTGCTGTAAAAGAGTATCGACCAGCTCTGTAGGTACCCCCGAACGAATAGCAATGTCGGTATCAGCCACTCGATTGCGTTTCATCCACCAAAACTGCTTTTTAGACAGTATTTGCAGCGATAACGCTGCACCATGACTCTCTTGGTAACTAGCTTGCAGAGTTGAAAGTCCTAAGCGATAGGTTCGGTAGTAACGCTCCGAAACATCTACGATAGGACCATCAAAGTCACAGAACAAAACCTGCCCAGCAGGCACTTGAAACGAGGACATTAGATTAATACTGTGCAGCATAAAGGGACCTGTGATAGTCGTATTCTGGGATCGTCTCTATGTAGGAAGGGTTGCTAGACCATTTAACATTTCTTTACCTTATCAAGGGAAACCGGAACTGACACAAGCGCAGCCAAAGAAAATAAAGTGGCATATTCTCTGTATTGCTTGTGTAGTGACTATCTCCTCTAAAGAATAACGATCGCCCATAGTCCCCCCAGGACGAGCTAGACCATGCATGTCAGCCCCAAGTAAAAGCTAGGCTACCCGGGCGTCTCGTTCTAAGAACAACGTAACCGGACCCTCATTATCGATGGCGACTTGCATATGGGCACCAAATTGTCCTGTTTCTACCTGTAACCCACTCTGTCGCAGTTTAGCTACAAACTGTTCATATAGCTTAACGGCCTGGTCAGGTGAAGCTGCCTGGTCAAATGAAGGACGTCGTCCCTTGCGACAGTCACCATAAAGTGTGAATTGACTAATAACAAGCAAGGCACCCTGAACATCTTGAATCGATAAATCAAAACGCCCTGACCCTTCAGCCGGGAAAAGCCTTAATGAAAGGCACTTCTGGACCATCCAATCGAGTTCTTTTTCTGTATCGGTTTCAGCGATCCCAATCAAAAGGTTAAGCCCACGACCGATACAGCCCACAACCTCACCGTCAACCATGACTTGGGATGCTGATACACGCTGAATTACAACGCGCACTAGCTGCTGAAACCTCTACCACGACCTTTGGATTCAAGGCAAAAGCATTTTTCAATTTCAGCTTTTAAGGCTTCATGGTCAAGATTTTGACCAATGAGCACCAGTTGGGTTTTCCGAGGTCGATGATTCCATTCTTCATCTTCTAAAGAAAATCGTTTACCACTGAGATGAAAGATGTGGCGCTTTTCACTCTCGTCAAACCACAAAATCCCCTTGGCTCGAAAGACGTTATCCGGCAGCTTGTTATCCAAGAAATGCTGAAACTTTCGAATCGCTAGAGGTTGATCACGAACAATAGAAATCGATGTAAATCCATCTACATCCAGGTGGGAATGCTCGTGCTCATGATCATGCTCGTGATCATGTTCGCAGTGGCCATGCTCATGATCGCAATTGGCATGATCGTGATGTTCTGCGTGGGAATGCCCATGCTCATGCTCATGCTCATGCCCATGATCATGCTCGTGCCCATGATCGTGGTGCTCTTCTTTAGCCGGTTCAAAGTATTTATCAGACTCAAAAAGACCTACACTCAAAATCAGCGGTAGCGGGACTTGAGACTGAGTTGTCCGTAAGATTCGGGCACCTTCTTTAATGTCTCGCACCTTAACTTCCAGCAGATCTAGATCAGCTTCATCCACTAGATCTGTCTTATTCAGCAGAATAATGTCACCATAGGCAATTTGGTTATGGGCTGCCTGGCTGTTAAATAAATCGATGCTGTAGTTCTCCGCATCTACTAGCGTCACAATAGAATCTAATCGAGTGAGATCCCGTAGCTCGGTGCCTAAAAACGTAAGGGCTACTGGCAGCGGATCCGCCAGCCCCGTTGTCTCCACAACTAGATAATCAATCTTGTCCTTACGCTCTAATACCTTATAAACTGCCTCTAACAAATCATTATTGATGGTGCAGCAGATGCAGCCGTTGCTCAGCTCCACCATAGTATCGTCATCTGTTGTAATGAGCAGGTCATTATCAATCCCGACTTCACCAAACTCATTGACCAGCACCGCTGTTTTCAGGCCGTCTTGATTAGTCAAAATGTGGTTAAGCAGAGTAGTTTTACCACTCCCCAAAAAACCAGTAATAATCGTTACGGGCAAGCCGTGTTTGGAGTCATCCATCTGTTTGGATGGAGCTGAAATTGCAGCAGTCATAGACAAGAATAAATGGTGGGGTCGATTGGAGTTAGTGCAGAGTTTATTATCTCGTATTTGTCAGAAAATGAGGTTCAGGCTTCACTGAAGTAAAAACTTTGACTGACTCTTTATCCTCGATTTTTGATGGTCATGACTTCGACAATGGTGAGCGCTTGTTCGCTGGGGATTTCCAGAATGCGATAGAGGTCATCCAGGAAGGCTTGCTCTTGAGGTGTCACGCTACCATCGGCAAGTACTAGATCTGTTGCTAAGGCAAAAGCTGTAGGTTTTAGCTCAACTGGAAGTACGGTATTAGCCGCTTCTACTAAACGGCTAGGACTATGCTGCTGTAGCTGCTGCAGCAATCTATCCTTCATCCGAGTCATCATCTCTGTAGAGTAACTTTTGAACAGTCGCATACGGCTTAACAGCATGTCCATTTCGCGACTCTCTTGGTCAGAAAGGTATCCATCGGCAGCAATCGCAACTAAACAAATCGCCGCCAGTGCTTCTGCTGGATTCATAGACAGCGATTCTGGCGACGGGTCAAAAACCTTATCAAATAGTCCCATAACACCCTTTTGCGAATAAGATTTGGCCGTTGATAGTCAGACCAAACTTATTGTGAAACATGATGGGGACAAACAAAAAGGAGAAGCTTTGGGAGCTTCTCCCTAACTTACTCTAGCCACGAATCTGGGAACTCAAGCGGTAAAAAAACAGCCCTTAAGCCATTTGACGCAGTTCATCTTCCAGCTGCTGTAACAAATTCATGTTGCCTTGTGCACGGGCCACCGCAATTCGATGCTCTAAAGAGCGGTGAATACTATCGCTATGGCTACGAGCTGCCTCACGTAGCAACTGACGACGTTCATCCATTAGAGGAGTCAGCTCTGCAAGCTTGCGCTGAAACGCCGAGAAAACTGACTTAGTCTCAGTTTGAGCTGCAACCTGACGCTGACCATGACGATCAGTCTGGTAGGCTACACCACGATAGGTAAGCTCTGCTTTAGGCTGGGGAAAAGGAACATGGCGCACATACGTATAGCGATGTTGACGGCCACGATAATTACAAAGAATGTCGCTTTCAGAAACCTCTAACATAGGCGGATTGTGGTCATAGTCGACACCACGGTAAGTAAGTTTCATGAGTGTGTCTCCTCCTGAATGAGCACCGATTACGCGTGCGTTCCTTCGGGCAGGCCAATATAACCTATGGGACCATAGTCATATAGGACACCCTACTTCCGTCTCATCGTCGAACAGGGGACGAATTCTTGGAGATGAACGAGGATTTGTTCTGTATCTATTTTTACCGTTTACAACTTAAATTAGCAACTCCTGATATTTCTGCTGAGAAATCCTAAACAGTAGAGCTTGCAAGGCTTTTCAAAATTTGATGGTTTTTAGGCAATAAAATTGTGTCAAAACTTCATGACCTGAGTCGCGATCGCTCACGCTAAAGCAACCCGCGTATCAAAGTCCATCCCCTGAGATAACACACTAGTATCCATAGGATTCTTAAACCATCATTTTCTTGACAATGATCTATGCTTAAGGAAAAAGATTTAGCAAAAATTAATATTTGACTCGCTGTTTTTGGTATTGCTATGAAATGCACCATCAACCGTCGGGCTCAGTTTTCCGCCAGCCATCGTTACTGGCTGCCCGAACTGAGTGACGATGAAAACCAGACCAAGTTTGGTCTATGCACCCGTGCCCCAGGCCATGGCCACAACTATGAGTTGTTCGTCTCTATGGAAGGCGATTTAGATGAGTATGGCATGGTGCTTAATCTGTCCGATGTCAAAAAGGTAATTAAGCGTGAAGTCACTAGTCAGCTTGATTTTTCCTACTTGAACGATGTTTGGCCCGAATTCCAAATTGACACTCCCAAGGGAGGGCTGCCAACCACAGAAAATATCGCCCGTATCATCTGGCAGCGTTTAGTCCCCCACTTACCCATTACCAACGTCCAACTATTTGAAACCTCTACCCTCTGGGCCGACTATAAAGGAAACGCCATGGAAGCTTATTTGACCATCTCCACCCATTTCAGTGCTGCCCACCGCCTGGCTCTACCAACCCTGACATTGGAGCAAAACAGCGAAATTTATGGTCTTTGTGCCCGCGTTAATGGTCACGGCCATAATTATCATCTGGAGGTCACAATCAAGGGGGAGATGGACCCACGCACGGGCATGATTGCCGACCTAGTGGAGTTTCAGAATGCCGTGAAAACCCATGTGGTGAAGCCCTTTGACCACACGTTTTTGAATAAGGATATTCCCTACTTTGCCGAAGTAGTACCCACAGCTGAGAATATCGCAGTGCACATTCGGGATTTACTACGCGGGCCTATTAAGGAAATTGGAGCTAGCCTGCATAAGGTGAAATTAATCGAGAGCCCAAATAATTCAGCTGAGGTTTATTGTGAAGCAACGGCTGAAACTACTACGCCAAAACAGTCAGCGATACCAGAACTAGCAGCTGTCTAAACGGGTTCCGGGGTTTGCATTGTAGGTCTGAACGGCTGCATACCGTCGAAAATGTGGGGCTAGTCAGACATATGTCATGTCATGCGTTAGCCCCAAAACTTTAACTCCAGACGTGTCAACGTAAAACGACTACTGCTTCATTGGGATGACTACACGCTTACGTAAAGACTGTGCCCGACGCTTGGCAGTAGCGTTATCAGGCTCAACTTTAAGGGCCTGATCGTAGCTTTCTAGTGCCTGAACGGTCAGTTGCTTTTTCTCGTAGCTATGTCCCAGGTTATTGAGAGCCGTTACATAACCTGGGGCAATTTTTAATGCTGCCTTATACTGACGAATCGCTAGATCAAACTGCCCTTGGGCAAAGTAGGTATAGCCTAGGGCGTTATAGATTAGCGGTGCATTTTCAGCTTCTTCTTCCTCTGTTAAAGCCTTTAGGGCCTGTTGCAAATAGAGAGCTGATTGGGAAAAAAGCTTTTTATCTAACAAGAGACTTCCTAGCTCGTAATACTCTTGGGCGGTTCCCTTTTCTTTGGTGAGCTTCTTTTGTAAACGGCCTAGTGTGGTCTCAATACGGCGAGTCTTAAATACCTGGCGAATTATAAAAAAGGCTGAAAGCCCTAGTAGGGCAATAAGAATGCCCAGGTATGTCAAAAATAGGGTGCTATTCTCCATGAACTCGCTCTATCAGTTATGCGTACTGCAGTGGTCTACTTTTATTCTCCCATGGTAGCTACGGTAACCCCCAGTAGGTAGCTCGATCTTGTAACCAACCTTCGTCATCCCATTGACGAATGGCATCATTAATAGCTCGACGTAAGTCGCTGTACTGAGTCCCTTTAGGAATTGCGATCGCAACCGGCTCCACTGAAATCACTTCATCCAACAACCGATAGCGATTATCCTGCTGCTGCCATCCAGTCAGTAGCGACACATCTCCAGCAAAGGCATCTACTTGCCCCCTAGCCAATTCAGCAATGGCGTCTTGATAAGACAACACTGTCACCAGATTGGCATCAGGTAATTGATAACGGACATGGGCCAGGGTACTGGAATTGGCTAGCACCGCAATACGACCAGGGGCGAGGTCATCTAAGGTCTTAATCTGGGTTGATGTGGTGATAAACCCAGTGCCATCTAAATAATAAGGTTCACTAAAACTAGCAATACGCTGACGCTGAGCGGTCACCGTAATTGATGCGATCGCAATATCCACGTCACCATTAACCACCACATTGACACGATCGACATTATGTACTAAACGAAACTCTACAGCTGTTTCGTCCCCAAGAAGATCCAGTGCCAATCGACGGGCAATCTCAATTTCAAATCCGTCTAACTCGCCTGTTGCATCACGATATCCCAAGGGGAACCGATTATCCTTAACCGCCACAATTAACCGACCGCGAGCCTCAATCTCAGCTAATTCAGCAGATATAGCAATTAGGGGCACAGACATCTGTGCCCCTAACAGTAAACTTATGCCTAGCAAATGTTGCCAAATATATCGCCACATGTGGCGATACTAGCCTTTCTTGCCAGCTAGCTCAACCACCTTGGTAAAGGTATCTGGATCTAGAACAGCCATTTGAGCCAGCATCTTACGATTTACCTGAATGTTTGCGGTCTTCAGATCGCCAATCAAACGGCTGTAGGTAGTGCCATTGAGACGAGCTGCTGCATTAATACGCGTAATCCACAACCGGCGAAAATCACGTTTCTTATTGCGACGATCGCGATACGCATACCGCAGGGCCTTCATCACCTGCTGGTTTGCAGTCCGGAAGAGTTTAGAATGGGAACCCCGGTAACCCTTCGCAAGCTTGAGAATTTTCTTGCGGCGCTTGCGAGCTACATTGCCGCGTTTTACACGTGCCATATTAGGTCGTTAATAGCTAAAAACAAAAAACAATCAATTGATTGCAGAGACGTTGCATGCAACTCTACAAATAAGGCATCATGCCTTCGATGTTAGGTACATCTGCATCTACTACAACCGCCTTCTTAGACAAACGGCTCTTGCGGGCAGTGGATTTATGCTGCAATAAGTGGTTCTTAAACGCCTTACGACGCATAATCTTACCGCTTCCGCTACGGCGAAAGCGCTTTGCAGCAGCCCGACGGGTTTTAAGCTTGGGCATAGTTTTGCACTTGGATAAACTTTTACACGGTCTAATAGCTTACTACGTCTTCAGGCCTTGCTTCAATAGTCCAGTTAAGATCCGTGGAAAAAGCAATCCGACTCCGCAAACCCAGACTAGGGTTATTACGGGGAGGATATGAAAAAGGATATTTATCATCTATGCGGCTATTGATTTTAGGCGGTCCTGGTTCAGGCAAAGGCACTCAATCGCAAAAGCTCAGCGAGCACTTTGGCATTCCCTGGATTTCCACAGGAGATACCCTCAGAGCAGAAATTGCAGCTGATTCACCCCTGGGGCAGCAAGTTTCAGAAACTCTGGCCAAAGGAGAGCTGGTTTCTGACAAGTTAATGATCGCTCTAATTAAAGAGCGCTTGCAGCAACCAGATGCAGCCAAAGGGTGGATCCTAGATGGATATCCCCGCACCGCCTTCCAAGCGGAAGAACTCGACTTCTTTCTCGATACTTTAAATACTCAAGTGAACTATGCCATTTGGCTGGAACTACCTGCCCATGCTCTGATTGAACGTTCTGAAAACCGAGCAGCTATTGACGATAACCCTGAAGCCCTACGCCGCCGCATTGAGACCCTGGCCGAAACCACGATTCCAATGCTCGAATACTACGATTATCGCCAACGACTCCTACGCATCGATGGCAATCAACCACCTGACGACGTTAAGCGAGAGATACTAGGAGGCATTAACTAGAAGCAGAGGCTCGATTCTTTACTGTTGCCTGCCCCCAACCTCTGGCACAATAAGCCTGATCGATTTTGTCTGAGACACCTATGACTATCCATCCCAACCTCCATGCTGCCTTTTCTCAAGGCCATGCACTGAAGATTATCAGTGGCTTGACCAACTTTGATGCAGCCAATGTTTTGGCCATAGCTAAGGCCGCTCAGCAAGGAGGTGCCACATTTGTTGATATTGCAGCGGATGCTGATCTTGTCCATCAGGTGAGTGAGCAAATTAGCTTACCAATCTGTGTTTCAGCCATTGATCCAACGGCATTTTTAGCGCCTGTTGCCGCCGGTGCCACACTCATTGAAATTGGTAATTTTGATGCTTTCTATGCTCAAGGGCTAACTTTCAGCGCCAATGACGTCTTAAGACTCACTCAACAAACTCGTGAGCTTTTGCCCCATATCACGTTGTCAGTCACAGTACCTCATACACTGCCCCTGGATGAGCAAGTACAGCTGGCCGAAAATCTTGTGGCTCAGGGAGCAGACATTATTCAAACTGAAGGGGGCACCAGTAGCCAACCCAGACATTCTGGATGTATTGGCTTAATCGAGAAAGCGACGCCAACCCTAGCGGCAGCCCATGCTATTTCACGCGCTGTATGTATTCCTGTGCTATGCGCATCAGGTATTTCAGATGTCACAGCTCCCATGGCTATTGCAGCCGGTGCAGCCGGTGTCGGTGTCGGCTCAGCAGTTAATAAGTTGAATAATGAGATTGCTATGATTGCTGCTGTTCGTAGCCTGAGGGAATCTCTACAGACAGTGACCCGTGCCATCGAAAAGGTATAAATTCTGATGTGCAAGTCCGAGAATTAGACAGGTGATGAGTCTTTCTAATTCTCGGGTAGAGCAATGATTATGATTGGGTAGACCCCAATAGCACCAGCACTACTGCCATTGCAGAAAACTTCATGGGCAAGCCACGTATTCGACCGATTGCCCTTGGCTTAATTCAGCATCAAGGGCATGTTTTTGTTAGCAAGGGTTACGACAGCATCAAAGATAAACCCTTCTATCGTTTTCTGGGGGGTGGCATCGATTTTGGCGAAACTAGTGTCAACGCCCTTAAACGAGAATTTCAAGAAGAAATCCAGGCAGACTTGATAAACATCAGGCATCTGACGTGCTTAGACAATATTTTTGTTTGTAACGGAAAACCTGGCCATGAGTTGATTCAGCTATTCCGTTGTGATTTTGCTGACTCTATTTTTTATCGATTAGATCAGACGTACAAAATCATCGAAGGCCAGAAAACTCACGATGCTGTTTGGATACCGATCAATCAAGTACGTTCAGGCATATTAAATTTAGTTCCAAACAACTGTCACGCCTACATCGATTAAGCGACGACCTAGATGACGTCATCACATGGCGTCTCGCAACAGGGTAGCGATCTCACGGTTCCCCTGGGCACGTGCTAAGCCCAATGCACTCACACCGCGCTGACTTATGCGTGGGTTAGCGCCATAGTTCAGCAATAGCCTAACTAACTCTGCATTACCCACCTCAACTGCTCGATATAGCGGAGTCGCCTGATCTGGATCTGCACCTCCCGCCAGCAATGATCGCGCAATTGCCAAATTTCCTATTTCGACAGCCTTGTATAAAGAGGTAATGCCAGAAACTTGAGCATTGGCATTGCCTCCCCCCTGCAAAAGCAGTCTGACCAGTTCATGATTGCCCATCTCAGTGGCACGGTATAACAGCGGCACACCATAGGTAGTCCGCCGGTCAGGAGATGCACCAGCGTTGATTAAAATTCGGACCAGGTCAAGGTTGCCCATGTCAACGGCTCTACCCAGAGCCGTTTGCCCACCGGTACTAACCACATCGACATCAGCCCCATTGGCCACTAGCAACTGGACCATCGCTCGGTTTCCTTGTTCAGTTGCGATCGCAATTGGATACCCCTCATAACGATTGCCAGCATCTGCATTGGCACCTTGGTTAAGCACCAATTCTGCCTGTCGTATATCACCACTGCGAACAGCGTTCAGCAATCGCTGATCGAGGTCAGGCAGTCGAGCCTGCAGCGATCCAGCTTGAGCAACAGCTCCAGACAGCGAAAACGGTATACGCGCTAATTGAGTCTGTACAAGTTTAGGATTAAAAACCAACAAGGCCAGAACAGCACTAGCCAACTGGAGGATAGACGTGCTTTTTACCATGGGTTCTAAACAGCAATGTAGTTACCAAGTCTATGCATGCACCCCTAAAGTTTCCAGAGATAGTCAATGGCCAACAGCCTTCATCATCGCCTCATCAATATGTGGTACTAAGCTCATACAACGTGCGCTAAATACCAAACTGTTCCGTTACTAACACAAGAGGCCCAGACTTCATCAGCTTCCTACAAACATGAGATACTGACGGCCACGAGAAAATCAGTAAAAAATAGGAGAGGTTTTAAAAACCTCTCCATCAGAATTATTAGAGTTCATTCACACTGGATCAGTCCTAAGGATTCGACCTCAGCGAAACATACTACTAACGGAGCTTTCTTCGTGAATGCGCCAAATAGTCTCCCCCAGCAAATTAGCAATTGTGAGGGTCGTCAGCTGAGGAAACTGACGCTCCGGTGCCACAGGGATTGTATTCGTCACAATCACCTCTTCAAACACCCCACTGGATAAACGCTCCACTGCTGGTGGTGAAAACACAGCATGGGTAGCACAGGCATATACTTGGCGGGCCCCTTGGGCCCGCAGCAATCTTGCCCCCTCCGAGATAGTTCCGCCCGTATCGATCATGTCGTCCACCAGAACGGCTGTTTTGCCCTCTACATCGCCAATCAAATTCATGACCTCAGCAACATTGTGGGCTTGACGACGCTTATCAATAATGGCCAAAGGGGCATCGTTGAGTCGCTTGGCAATAGCGCGTGCCCGTGCCACCCCCCCAACGTCAGGGGATACCACCACTAAATCAGTCAGGCATTTGCTCGCCAAGTAATCAACCAGTACTGGAGCCCCATAGATATGATCACAAGGAATGTCAAAGTAGCCCTGAATTTGGGATGAATGTAAGTCCATTGCCAAAACTCGATTAGCACCCGCTTGGGTAATTAAGTTGGCAACTAATTTAGCGGTAATCGATTCTCGACCGGCAGTTTTGCGGTCCGCGCGAGCGTAACCGTAATACGGAATCACCGCTGTAATCTGACGAGCAGACGCCCGCCGACAAGCGTCAATCATGATCAGCAACTCCATCAAGTGATCATTGACCGGTCGACAGGTTGGCTGAATCAGATAGACATCACATCCACGGATGGACTCCTGGATTTGAACATACAGCTCACCATCGGCAAACTGTTTACGCACCATCGGCCCCAAATCAATTCCCAGGTAACGAGCAACCTCCCTTGAGAGGGCTGGATTCGATGACCCTGAAAATAACTTCAGGCGACTGTTGTCTTCTAAGCTAGGTACAGTGGGTTTAGCAGGCAGTGTTGCAGAGCTGATCACGGCAGGCCCTCAAAGCATACTGAGCGAATTCATGCAAATCGTAACATCGGTCTTAGAATAATTTGCTCTGTTTTTCCCTAAGTGAGATATTTCTTCGACACACACACACTAAGTTTTTGATACCAGTAAAAACATCAAGTTTTTAGTAAGTGGCCAAACAGTAGAGAATTAGACATCCATGAGTTTTTTCTCATCTTAGAAAAACTGTCTCTAACCTCAGTAATAGCTATTTAGCATAACGCTTCAATGTCTATCACTTAGAACAAAATGACAGAAATATGCTGAAATTCAGCGTACTCAAGTCATCAAATCATGGCTTGTGGCATAAGCATGTGCATTTTTATGTGGAATTGTTATTTAGGCAATTGATTTGCATGAGTAATTAATGCCAGATTTAAAATTTTGACGCCACACGTTTATCCTGCTTTTATGCAAGTTTTAGGTGACTACCAAAAAGTCAAATTAGTTTTCAAAAGCTGTAGCTTGAACCACCAGATTTCAGCAATATTTTGTGTATTGCAGATTGTGTATTTAAGAATACAATTTGGTTCAGATTTTATCAGACAGATCAGCCATTAGTACATCTCTTGCCTAAATATTCCTAACCAACTCCTGCCCAAGTTCGTGCGGGCTTTAGAGACCTGAATGTAGGGCTCTAACACCTAAAAATCAAGCATTCAGCTGGGTATAATCACAGTCCCACCAATGTATAAATATGCATTATTTCAATGGGCCTCTCAGAAACTTGCTTTAAAGAAATGCACTAATCAAGCAGCCACTCAGAAGCTCGTCTTCCTAAATCGATAGGGATACTAACGGCTTTACCCAATCTAGGACGCTCATTCGTTTGCTCAATTGCAGTTTGCACCTGCGTCAAACACCCCATGGCTTCTAGATACAGCACAATATCTTTGAGATGGGCCAAATACTCGTCCTCATCCATGGGGAAAGAAACCTGCTCTAGATAACGCCACATCACTTGGAAAAAGACCTTGGTAGAAGTCTTGCGGATTTGAACGTCAAAGGAATAGCCCCATTTATTGATGAGTAGCTCTTGAAAGTCTTCTGGGGTCATAGGTCGCTAAACTGCCCGTTATTTTACATTTATTTACACGATTTCAGATAACGCACCTCTATGAGAAGTAAATAAGATACAGATTTTTCAAATCATAGGCTCAGATAGTTAATAAATGAGGTGTGGTCTGGGGAGCAACTGTCTGGTGAGGGTTTGCGTCTTTTTAAGTCATGGTTTTGCCATGGCAAAATAAGCTTCAAAAGCGACACCTACTAACTATTGAAACCAGTGAGCCTTAGGAAGAACAGTTTTTCTGAGGCGGCTAAATGCAATAATACTCATAGCAATTTGCAAACTTCTGTGACGATATGAGCCACAAATGTACTTGTGGTTACTTGTTACAGGGGTTTGTACTGGGCGATGCAGCCTTTAGATTCATACTCGCATATATAGTCTGACAGTTATGGCTCAAGCTTCTGGAAACCCTGATGTCCCTGATTTAGGGCGTCGCCAATTTATGAATCTGCTCACCTTTGGAGCAGCTACTGGTACGGCTGTGGGCGCTCTCTATCCCATTGTTAAGTACTTTTTACCTCCGAGCAGCGGCTCAGCCGGTGGCGGCGTTACTGCTAAGGATGAATTAGGTAACGATGTGGTAGCTACCAGTTATCTAGAGACTCACGGTGCTGGTGACCGCTCTTTGGTTCAAGGCTTAAAGGGTGATCCAACGTATTTGGTCGTAACTGACGATGGTACTCTTGACAGCTACGCCGTTAATGCCGTGTGCACACACTTGGGTTGCGTTGTTCCTTGGAACGCTAGCGAGAACAAGTTTAAGTGTCCTTGCCATGGTTCTCAGTATGATGCCACTGGTAAGGTAGTGCGTGGCCCAGCGCCTCTTTCTTTGGCCCTGGCTAACGCAAGTGTATCCAAAGATGATGACAAGGTAACTCTAAGCCCTTGGACCGACACCGACTTTAGAACAGGCGATGCTCCCTGGTGGGCTTAGGTTGTCTGTTTCATTTGATTTCTCTCTACGTAATTGGATTGCTAGCGTGCGACGGATGGAATTTAACTTTTTAAGCGTGTTCAATAAGCTGCTGAAGGTCATCGCTTCTAGTGCTTTAGTTGCGATCGCAACCCTAAGCCTGGTACTGACCAATGCTCAATCGGCAGCCGCCTATCCTTTCTGGGCCCAGGAAAACTACGAAACTCCTCGTGAAGCAACTGGCCGCATTGTTTGTGCCAACTGCCATCTAGGTCAGAAGAAGACTGAGATTGAAGTTCCTCAAGCTGTACTCCCTGACACGGTCTTTAAGGCAGTGGTCAAGGTACCCTATGACCTTGATGCTCAGCAAGTACTGGGCGATGGTAGCAAAGGTGGGTTGAATGTAGGTGCAGTTCTAATGCTGCCTGACGGTTTTCAGCTAGCTCCTGAAGAGCGCATTCCGGAAGAGATTAAGGAAGAAGTGGGTAGCACCTATTTCATGCCTTACAGTGATGAGCATCCAAACTGGTTGCTAGTTGGCCCTGTCCCCGGTGAGCAGTATCAGGAAATTGTTTTCCCTGTTCTATCGCCTGACCCAGCCACCGATAACAACGTTAGCTTTGGTAAGTATCAGATCCACATTGGTGGCAACCGTGGTCGTGGTCAACTTTACCCCACAGGTCAAGCAACTAATAATGTGGTTTACACCGCATCCAAGGGTGGCGTGATTACAGATGTTGTTAAGGGCGACAGCGGTACGGAGATCACTATCAAAACCGCTGATGGTGAAACCGTTACCGAAAGCCTACAACCTGGTCCAGAGTTAATTGTTGCTAAGGGCGATACTGTTGAAACGGGTGCTGCTTTAACCAATGACCCCAACGTTGGTGGTTTTGGTCAGCATGACACTGAGATTGTTCTACAAAGCCCTGGTCGCATTAAGGGCCTGCTAGCCTTTTTAGGAGCCGCAGCAGTGACTCAGATTATGTTGGTGCTCAAGAAGAAGCAGGTTGAAACTGTTCAGGCTGCAAATGTGACCTTCTAGATTCATTCCATTACCTTGAGCTTGGAACCTGAGGGGCGGTACAAAAAAGTACCGCCCCTTTTTGGTGAGCCATGTATGACAGACACCGATTGAGCAATGAGCGTAATCTCATTTTTGCGAATGCTCTGCGCCATATCTTCCGGCACCAAACCGGCTTACCATAGGAAATGATGAGGCTAGAGAGCCATAGCAGTAATATTCACCCGTTTAATGAGCGTAGTCCTTTACAACACCCTATCCCGCTGCAAGGAACCCTTTCAGCCGTTACAAGCAGGTACGGCTAAGATTTACTGCTGCGGTGTAACGGTCTATGACTATTGCCACCTGGGCCATGCTCGCTGTTATGTGGTTTGGGATACAGTACGTCGCTATCTGCAATGGCGCGGCTACGATGTGCATTATGTACAAAACTTTACCGATATCGACGATAAAATTTTGAACCGTGCCCGCCAAGAGGGCACCACCATGGAGGCCGTGTCAAAACGCTTTATTCAGGCCTACCACAAAGATATGGCGCGGCTGAACATATTGGAGGCTGATGAGTATACTTACGCCACTCACACCATCGACGGCATTAAACGCCTGATTGGTGAATTAGAAAATAAGGGGTATGCCTACGCCACTGGGGGCGATGTGTATTACAAAGTACGCAAGTTTGATGGCTATGGTAAGCTCTCGGGTCGTAAGTTAGATGATATGCAAGCTGGTGCCAGCGGTCGAGTAGCGGGTGGCGAATCGAAAAAGAAAGATCCGTTTGATTTTGCCCTATGGAAAGGGGCTAAACCGGAAGAACCTTCATGGGAATCACCGTGGGGTCCAGGACGTCCTGGTTGGCACATTGAGTGCTCAGCTATGGTGCGTGATCGCATGGGTGACACCATCGATATTCACATGGGGGGAGGCGATCTCACCTTTCCACACCATGAGAATGAAATAGCCCAGTCAGAAGCGGCTACAGGTCACCCCCTCTCCCAATACTGGATGCACAATGGCATGGTGAATGTGAACGGTGAAAAGATGTCCAAGTCTTTGGGCAATTTCACCACCATTCGTCAGCTCCTGGATGCAGATGACGGTCTGCACCCCATGGCGTTACGTCTCTTTCTCTGCCAGGCTCAATATCGTAAGCCAGTGGACTTCACGGCAGATGCGATCGCATCCGCCACCAAAAGCTGGCAAACCCTCAAAGACGGACTGCTATTTGGTGCTAACCATGGTGCTCAGCTGAAGTGGCAAGATGCTTCCCTAGAGCTTGACCATGGGAGCGATGCCGTACAGCGTTTTCAGAACGCTATGGATGATGATTTCAATACGCCTGAAGCGGTAGCCGTTCTCTTTGAACTCGCCAAGGAACTCCGCCGCCAAGGTAATCTCTTGATCCATGAGGGCAAAGCTGATGCAGATAGTGACAGCCTACGGCAGCAATGGCACACACTCGTTTGCCTTGCCCAGGTCCTGGGTATTGAGGCCACCCCAGAGGATAGTCCTATGGAACAGGACGGTCCCAGTGACGAGGAAATCGCCAATTTGATCGAGCAGAGACTAGCCGCTAAAAAGGCAAAAGACTTCGCTCTGGCCGACAAAATTCGCAATGACCTGACCGCCCAAGGCATAACTCTCATTGACAAGCCTGGTGGTGTAACCGAGTGGCATCGGTAAGAGCAGATGAGCACTGCCCACCGTCCGGTGAGTAATGAGACTACCGAGGAACTCATTAATTATCTGGGAAAGTTTTTAACAGAGGAACGAAGGGCCAAAATTGAAACGGTTTTAGCCTATCGCACCCGCTATGTCACTGTAGCGCTTGAGGATCTGCACACCAGTCAAAATGCTGGGGCTGTCTTGCGTAACTGCGATAACTTTGGCATCCAAGACGTACATATCATCGAACAAACTACGAGCTTTAAGGTTAATCTCAATGTCACTAGAGGTTGCCAAAAATGGTTAACAACCCATCGTTACACCAAACGACAGGACAATACACGCAATTGCATTGCAGTCCTCAAAGCTAAAGGCTATTGCATCGTAGCAACGACCCCACACACAGAGGCTTTGGAGCTATCTGCGTTGCCAACCGAGCGACCCATCGCCTTACTCTTTGGCAATGAGTTGGATGGATTATCAGAGATTGCCATGGCTGAAGCCGATAGGTTACTCAAAATTCCCATGTATGGCTTTAGTGAGAGCTTTAATATCTCAGTTAGTGCCGCGCTCTGTTTGCAGAGTATTTGCGATCGCATCCACCATTCTACTCATCCTTGGCAACTGACTTCCGCAGAGAAACAAACACTACGGCTACAGTGGTATCGAAATTCTTGTAAAAATAGTCAGCAATTGGAAGCCAGTTTTTGGAAAACATTGGGGGAGTAGGGAATGGAGAGTGAAGAACAGCCTCTGCCCCCATATCTACTCCATACTCTCTACTCCGTACCCCTCATGCGCCAAAACTCAAAACCCATATTCCTCTAGAACTGCATCATCGACATCATCAATGGACTTCGCTCCCATCACGTCGTAGCACATGTCTTGCAAGTCTTGATGATGACGACGACGGGATGTGCGACGGTATTTTTTAGCCTCTAGCTTCGGCTCGTGTTGTACCTGACCATCGCTGCCCATCTTCACTTTTTCAGTCACCTCAGCAGTGGGACGATCATCCAACTGCTGCTGATGGTGCAGTACTTCATTGAGTAAAGACAGGTAATAGTCATAGCGCTCCCACTCACCGCGAACACTACAGCCAGGCTCATCGCGATGGAGGCAGTCATTAAACTGACAGTGGCCCGCACGCTGACGGATTTCTGGGAAACATGCCATCAACGTCTCAACGGGACAAGTCAAATCAGGTTGATTAAAACCAGGGGTATCAGCTAACAAACCACCGGCTGGCAAATCAAATAATTCCACATGGCGCGTGGTGTGCCGCCCTCTACCCAGCTTGCCAGAAACTGCATTGGTGCGAGCATCCACATCAGGCACTAAACGGTTCAGAAGACTCGACTTCCCTACACCTGAAGGACCAGCAACAACACTCACTCGATGCTTTAAGGTCTCCATCAGAGCGACAGGTAGCTCTTTATCTTCTCGAACGCTTACTAGCAAAGGCTCATAGCCCCAATCACTTAAGCGCGTTTGCCAGTGGTCAATTGACTCCTGGCAAAGCAGATCCCGTTTATTGAGACAAAGGGTCACGGGAATGCCCGTGGATTCTGCTTTAACTAAAAATCGACTCAGCTGAGCAGGATCTAAAGCAGGTTCAGCTAAGGCAAACACTAAAAGGATTTGGTCAACATTGGAAATAGGGGGACGGTCGAGCAAATTGGTACGCGTTTGAATGGTTGCGATCGCGCCTCGCTTATCCTGCCAATCAATCTCTTCCACCAAAACCCTATCGCCTACCACCACCTGTTGCCCAAGTTTTTTCAAACGAGCACGGCGGGTACACAAAAAATAATGAGGTTCAGCATCTTCTAGAGACAGCTTAACTTGATAGTAATTTGCCTGACAGGCAACTACAGTTCCTTCAATGGACGATAAGGTTAAGTACTCCGTTGCTCCCCTCATACCACAGGTCGTCGCACCTGCAGTGCAAAGTAACCTTCTGGACTTGCTTCCAATGCTTCAATTAGAAACCCTTCTGAACGTAGACTATCGGGGACTTGCTCCACAGGTTCACCAGCATCCAGCCAAACTTCTAAAAGTTCACCAAGCGGCATTCGTTGCAACTTGAGCTTGGTACGCACAAAATTCAGAGGACAGGGTGTCCCACGCAAATCCAACGTTTCGTCAGGTCGATTCAAAACATCCGTCATACTACAAAAGAAATATCTTAATCGTCGGCGTCCCAAGCCTAGCCCTTAAACAGACCACCTAAAAAACCTTCCAACCCCTTCTTAGAGACTGAATCACCTCGCACTTCAGCTAATTTAGCCAGAAGATCACGTTCTTCAGTCTTAATCCGAGTAGGAATATCCACTAGAACAGTTAGCAAGTGATTACCACGACTAACTGGATTACCCAACTTAGGCACACCACGATTTTCCATCGTCACAACTGTGTTGGGCTGGGTCCCTGGTGGCACATGCACATCCACTGGCCCATCAACAGTATCCACCTTCAAATCACAGCCTAAGATAGCCTGCAAATAACTCACCTTGAGATCCGAAAGCACATTGATGCCATCACGCTTAAACTTGCTGTGTTCTTTGACAAACAGGTATACATACAAGTCACCCGGTGGGCCGCCCCGCATCCCTGCATCCCCTTCATTGGAAACCCTCAAACGCGTGCCATTATCTACGCCAGCAGGAATTGTAATTTTAAGCTTCTTAGTTTCCTGCTTACGCCCTGCACCGCCACAAACTTCGCAGCGCTCTTCCACAACTTCACCTGTGCCATTGCAGGTAGGACAAGCTGAAACCTGAGTAAAACTACCAAAGGGTGTGCGAGTCGCTCGACGCACCTGACCTGAGCCACCGCATGTAGAACAAGTCCGAGGACGAGTACCTGGTTTTGCACCAGACCCCTTACAGGTCATACAATTCTCTAAATGGCTAATTTTGATCTCTTTTTCACCGCCAAAAATAGCCTCAGTGAAGTCTAATTTCAGATCGAGACGTAGATCGTCCCCACGCATAGGACCACGTCGCTTAGCCTGACTGGGGCCACCAGAAAATCCGCTAAAGAAGCTTTCAAAGATATCGGCGAAACCACCCATATCAGAAAAATCTTGAAAGCCTGCGCCACCAGCCGCAGCACCACCCACACCAGCTTCGCCAAAGCGATCATACCGAGCCCTAATTTCCGGTTCAGATAAAACCTCGTACGCTCGATTGATCTCTTTGAATTTGTCTTCTGCACCCGGATCTTTATTGACATCAGGGTGATACTTACGTGCCAGCCGCCGATAAGCGCGCTTTACTTCATCCTGATCGGCCCCCCGGGAAACACCGAGCACCTCATAGTAATCACGAGCCATAGAATGCTAGCTTAACAACGACAACTGGAAACCTATCCAACTATTCTACGTAAGCACGGCACATTACTGATTCGCAATTCCCGTACTCTAATCATTCGGTTACTATTCAATCGCTTCGTAATCCGCCGTAATAGTTGCATCCAAATCAAACTCCGGATCATCAGCCAACAGATCTATAGCTTCAGGAGTGGCTACTGACGCAGGTTCTTCTACTGGAGTCGCTTCGGCACCAATGGGCTCAACAGGCTCAGATGTGGACATATCTGGAGTCGTCTCATCCATCGCAATATCATAGTTATCTTCATTCACCTGGCGATACATCTCAGCACCGATTGCAAAAATAGTTTGTTGCAATGCATCTAGTGCTGATTGAAGTTCTTCAGGCGTAATGTCCTTATTATGCAGGGCAGCCCGCAATGCAACCTCAGACTCCTGAGCTTGAGCTTTACGCTCTTCACTGATCCACTCAGCGTTCTCCCGCATCGTCGACTCATAGCTATAGAAGAGGGTGTCAGCCTTATTCTTCATTTCAGCAACGATCTTGCGACGAGCATCTTCGTCCGCGTAGGCTTCAGCCTCCTCGCGCATCTTATCAATTTCACTAGACGTTAGACCGCCTGTGTTAGTAATACGAATGCTCTGCGCCCGACCAGTGCCTTTATCCTTAGCAGCTACTTGCAGAATACCGTCAGCATCAATTTCAAAGGAAACTTCAATTTGAGGTATCCCCCTAGGTGCAGGTGGAATACCTGTCAGCTCAAATCGGCCAAGACTCTTATTATCCCGAGCCATCGCCCGCTCACCTTGCAAAGCATGGACTTCCACCGACGTTTGACCATCCGTTGCCGTTGAAAAAGTCTGCGACTTACTAGTTGGGATGGTAGTATTTCGCTCAATTACTTTAGTAAACACCTCACCTAAGGTTTCAATCCCTAGCGATAGGGGAGTCACGTCCAATAGCAATAAGTCCTTGACCTCACCTCCTAGCACACCCGCCTGAATAGACGCGCCTAAGGCCACTGCTTCATCTGGATTCACAGAGCGATCAGGTGTCTTGCCGTTAAAGTAATCAGTGATAGCCTTTTGAACAGCTGGAATCCTTGTAGAGCCACCTACTAGTAGAATCCGATCAATGTCATCTGGCGTCAGCTCAGCATCCTTCAAAGCCTGTCCTACAGGTTCTAATGTTGCTGCAACCAGCGGCTTCGCCAACTCTTCAAATTTAGTGCGGGACAGCTCAGACTCCAGATGTTTAGGTCCAGCTTCATCTGCTGCAATAAAAGGCAAATTAATAGATGTTGTAGCCCGAGTCGAAAGCTCAATCTTGGCTTTCTCTGACGCTTCACGGATACGCTGTAGAGCCATACGATCCGTTGATAGATCCATCCCCTCCTGGTCACGAAACTGATCCAACAAAGCGGTGACGATACTATTGTCAAAATCGTCACCACCAAGATGATTGTTACCAGACGTGGCTTTCACTTCAAAAACGCCGTCTCCGAGCTGCAGAATGGAAACATCAAATGTGCCACCGCCCAGGTCAAACACCAAAACAGTCTGATCCTGATCTAACTTGTCAAGACCATAGGATAAGGCAGCGGCCGTTGGCTCGTTGATAATACGCAACACTTCTAGGCCAGCGATCTTCCCAGCATCCTTGGTTGCTTGGCGCTGGGCATCGGTAAAGTAAGCAGGTACTGTAATAACAGCCTGAGTAACCTCCTCACCAAGATAAGCTTCTGCATCCTGCTTCAGCTTCTGTAGAGTCATGGCAGACACTTCTTGTGGAGTGTAAGCCCTGCCGCGAATTAGAACATCCACCGTGTCATCTTTTCCGCGTACACACGTGTAAGGCACTCGGGATCTCTCACTGGACGTATCTTCCCAACGACGCCCGATGAAGCGCTTAATACTGTAAACAGTATTTTCTGCATTCGTAACGGCCTGACGCTTTGCTAGCTGGCCAACCAACCGTTCTCCATTCTTGGCAAATCCAACAATGCTCGGCATAGTTCGCCCACCCTCAGTGTTAGTAATCACCTCGGGCTTGCCACCTTCTAGAACAGCAACACAGCTATTTGTAGTTCCTAAATCAATGCCAATAACTTTACCCATCTGAGAGCCTGCTTACTCCAGAAAATCACACAACTTTTTAGAAATAGACGTCCATCAACCAACCAACATTAGCTTGCACAGTAAATCCATATTTCTCTAAAAAATAAGAATTGGCAAAAACCATTCAAAGGATGCACTGAACTTATAGCAAGCATTAGCCGTATGGACTAACCGATATAGATATATGCTTTAAGTAAAAAATTGCTATATGGTTACACCCTGTTGATAACTCTCAACCACAGAAAGTATCTGCAATGAGCACATTTGGAAAACATGCTTGAGCTACTCTCCAATATAAATACAATACCCAAAACCATAAACTCTAATAAAGCACCTTGATATTCAAGAAAGCTTCATAACCGAGCTAGCTTTAATAACTAGCTCAGCTATGTTTTGAGCAAGTATTTTTTACCTTCAATAGAGTTCGGAAGTTCGGAGTTATTCCTCTAAAGGAGTAGCAACTTTGACCATGGCATGACGCAAAACTCGCTCCCCTAAAACATATCCCCTTACTAATTCTTCAATAACTGTACCTTCAGCATGCTCATCTGTCGGTTCACGCATTACAGCTTCATGTAGATTAGGGTCAAATTCTTTACCCTCTGCTCGCATTGGAGCCACACCGATACGCTTAAGAGCTTCCACCAGTTGCTTATAAACACTCTGATAGCTCTTATGAACAGCCATTTCACCGTCATTTTGAGGCTTAATTTGAGCCCGAGCCCGCTCAAAGTTATCCACAACCTCTAACATATTGCTAATGGTATTGCACTTGATTTGAAGTTCAAGGTCTTCTTTCTCACGGCTCGTACGCTTACGAAAGTTTTCGAAATCAGCTGTCAGCCTTAAATATTGACTACTCCTATCCTCCAATTGCACTTTTAGCTGTGCTACTTGGTCTTCCAAATTAGAGATAGCAGCCAAATCATCTGGAGAAGCATCCGCCCCCTTAGCCGCTACATCATTGGAGGCAACCTCAGGCAACTCATTCTCAAAATCTATATCTATATCAGCGTCTTCAACCTTAAGCTCTTCAATATTTTCATCCACCTCATTGATCACATCAGAGGCTTCATCCTCTTCCATAGAATTACTTTCCGCTGGATTAACGTTTTCTGCCGGATTAACGTCCTCTACCATCGTTTAACCTCATCAATAACAGAACATAGGGGGTAACCATTGCCTTAGACGCTGATATTTTAAGCGAGTTGCGCCACGCTAAGACCCCGTTTATGTAAGGATCCAGATCAAAAACCACGTTTCTAGCCTAGAAAGCCCAACACCACCCTGGTCTGTAGTCTCTATACAATCACCTTAGACGTATCACAATAGTGCATTTTGCAACGTAATGACTACATAAAATTAGGGCAGGCATCACATATATTTTCGATTGCCATATTCATTTTCAACTCACAATGCCAGTATTGCGGCTAGCTGGATGCTATTGTTCAAGCTATTATCGGGAAATGAAGCAGCGTTGTACGATACGCTGCAACGTTTGGGAGCATCCTGAATTTACAGGATAAAGCCCCCGATTGTAGCTGTCTACAGAAAAGCGTTTTGTGGGCAACCTTCTGTAAGGATTTTCTGCGGCGACTATGACCAATTCCTCATCATCATCTCGGAAAGCGCTTGTTCTACAAAGAAGCTTTTCACCATTTAGCAACCAGCTAATTCAAGCGGGTTACGTTGATACTGACCAAATGCAACAGGCATTGGTTGAAAGTCGAAAGTCAGGACGCTCGTTAACTGATGTATTAGAGTCACTGACTGGTCAGCAGCTGAGTCCAGAACTCCTACGACAGTATAAGAAACAACAGCTATTCGAACTTAAGATCCTCTACGGGGTAGAGTCACTAGATCCAGAGCTTGAAAGTGTATCTGATACAAAAGTTGGCAATTTAATTGACAGTTTAATTCCCGTTGATATCTGTCGCCGCCATCGTTTACTACCGCTTTCTCAAACCACCCAAGATGATATTTCCACGGTACTCGTGGCCATGGTGGATCCAGAGAATTTAGAGGCTCAGGATGATCTCAATCGCATCTTACGCCCGAAAAATCTAAAGTTACGCCGCATGGTTATCACCGTTGAAGACTATCAACGGATGATTTCGGCATATTTAGATGATCAAGTTGCCAAGGAAAAGCAACGAGATTTTGAACAGGCTGTAGATGTCAACTCAAATTTAGAGGATTTAGACCTTGATGATGCCGGACTTGAAGATGCCCTGGATGAAGAAGCTGATTTAAGCACAGCAGTTCAGGATGCAGGTGCAGCTCCTGTTATTGCATTAGTTAATAAAATATTAGTTAAGGCTCTCCAAGAAGGGGCTTCTGATATTCACGTCGAGCCGCAGGAAGACTTTTTACGTATTCGGTTTCGCCGTGATGGGGTTCTACGTCAGGCTTTTCAAAAATTTCCTAAAAAGATTATCCCAGCGGTTACAGCCCGTTTAAAAATCATTTCTGAGCTAGATATTGCAGAGCGACGTATTCCCCAGGATGGTCGGATTCGGCGAGTATTCCAAGGACGTAAAGTTGACTTTCGGGTTAGCACTATTCCTAGTCGCTATGGTGAGAAAGTCGTTTTACGAATTCTAGATAATACCAATACCCAGCTTGGTTTGGATAAGCTGATCACGGATGATGAGACTCTGAGCATCGTTCGGGAGATGACCAATTCCCCCTATGGGTTGATTCTAGTAACGGGACCCACAGGTTCAGGTAAGACGACGACCCTTTATTCAGTCCTGGCAGAGCGCAATGATCCCAGCATCAATATAAGTACTGCGGAAGATCCAATTGAATATGCTCTACCAGGCATTACTCAGGTACAAGTTATTCGTGAAAAAGGCATCGACTTTCCACTGCTTTTGCGGGCATTTCTACGGCAAGACCCCGATGTAATTCTAGTGGGTGAGACCCGTGATACCGAAACAGCTAAAACAGCCATTGAAGCAGCACTCACCGGCCACCTTGTATTAACGACCTTGCATACCAACGATGCAGCAGGTGCCATTTCCCGTCTAAATGAAATGGAAGTGGAAGCTTTCCAAGTATCCAGTTCATTAGTGGGTGTGCTGGCACAGCGTCTGGTACGGCGAGTATGCACCGATTGCAGAATAGCCTATACCCCCAGTAGTGAAGAGCTGGCCCGCTTTGGCCTTAGTTCTTCTAGCGGTGACATTAAGTTTTATCGAGCCCATACGGTTTCTCCAGAGCAAGCTGAAACGGCTAACAATACCGGTGCGCTTTGCCAAACTTGTCAGGGTTCAGGCTATAAGGGCCGAGTAGGTGTGTATGAGGTTATGCGTATAACCGAAGGCTTGCAGAAAATGATTTCTGATGGGGCACCTGCAGAACATATTAAGGAGGCTGCCGTCGAAGAAGGAATGCAAACCTTGCTGTCTTACAGTCTTAATCTTGTGGAGCAAGGCTACACAACATTAGAAGAAGTAGAACGCGTGACATTCACCGATACAGGCTTGGAGGCCGAGCTCAAGGCCAGACGTAAGAGTGTTTTAAGCTGTTCCACCTGTGGTGCCGAACTACACCACGACTGGTTGGATTGTCCTTATTGTCTAACACCGCGCTTCCAAACTAGTTAACTAAGCTAACTAGATGTAATTCATAAGGTTGAAATGGGTACAATCATCTCCATTACTTATGTTGAGCTCTGCTGACCAGCTTCTCTATTTCCTTTATTTCTCTGCTTATAACGATTTTGTAGATATCTACCTGAGGTGGCCCTATGGAAATGATGATCGAAGACTTGATGGAAGAGGTGGTTGAGCGAGGCGGATCTGACCTTCACCTTTCAGCAGGTTTGCCCCCATACATTCGGGTTAGTGGTCACCTCACCCCAACTGAACATCCACCGCTGACACCTGAACAGTGTCAACGACTGATTTTCAGCATGCTCAATAATACCCAACGGAAACACCTAGAGCAGACTTGGGAGCTAGATTGTTCCTACGGTGTTAAAGGCTTAGCGCGTTTTCGGGTCAATGTTTATAAGGACAGAGGCACCTATGCCGCCTGTTTAAGAGCGCTGAGTTCCAAAATTCCAAGTGCTGATTTACTAGGTCTCCCCAATATCGTAATTGAGTTAGCTCGAAAGCCCCGGGGGTTGATTTTGGTGACTGGGCCAACGGGGTCGGGCAAGTCGACCACATTGGCTTCGATGATCAATGATATTAATCATTCCAGGGCTGAGCATATTCTGACAGTCGAGGACCCGATTGAATTTGTCTATGAGCCCATTAAGAGTTTGATTCATCAACGCCAGATTGGTGAAGATACTAAGAGTTTTGCCAACGCACTTAGGGCAGCGCTACGGGAAGATCCTGATGTCATCCTGGTGGGTGAGATGCGGGATTTAGAAACGATCTCCCTGGCAATTTCAGCGGCAGAAACAGGGCACCTTGTTTTTGGTACCTTACACACAAGTTCTGCAGCGCAAACTGTAGATCGAATGATTGATGTGTTTCCACCGGGACAGCAACAGCAAGTACGTGTACAGCTTTCTAATTCTCTGGTTGCTGTTCTCAGTCAGACCCTTGTTCCTAAAGCAAATCCCAAGCCTGGTGAGTTTGGTCGTGTAATGGCTCAAGAGATTATGGTGGTCACCCCAGCGATTTCTAACTTGATCCGAGAAGGTAAAACCGCTCAAATTTATGGTGCTATTCAAACTGGCGGTAAGCTGGGCATGCAGACGTTAGAGATGGTTTTAGCTGATCTGCATAAAGCTGGCACGATTAGCTTTGAAAGTGCCATAGGCAAATCGTCCCGAGCTGACGAATTACAACGCTTGATCAATGCAGGTGGTGCTGGTACCACTAGTGGTACCGGTACTCCCAGGAATCAACAGCGTGGTCGTTCTGCTACTGGTGCACGCCGTTAGTTAAAGGTTGATGTCTGATTTACAAACTCCTTACTAGTTAACGTTGGGGGTTGCCTAAAAATCAGGCAACGCTGTATAAAGCCTTCCATAACTTATAAGCCTAAAATTTGCAGAGGTAAAATCCATGCCTACCTATGTTGCTACAGGTCGAGACACCACAGGTCGTACACGACGTGAGAAGGTTGTTGCTGATTCGCCTGGTGAAGCTCGCACCATGCTTAAGGAGCGTGGAGTTTATATTCAGAGCATTAAGCAAGATCGAGGCTTGAATTTAAATTGGGAGGATATGAAAACCTCTCTAGTTCAGGTTTCGGTTAAGGATAAGGCTGTTTTTTCGCGTCAGTTTGCGGCTCTAGTCAATGCTGGGGTTGGCCTAGTCAGAGGCATTGGAATTTTGGGTGAGCAATGCCCTAACCCCAAGTTAAAGAAAGCCCTGCTGGAGATCAACTCTGATGTCCAACAGGGAAACAACTTATCTGACTCGATGCGCAAGCATCCAGCTAGCTTTGATCTGCTCTATGTGAGCATGGTTCAGGCAGGAGAGGTCGGTGGTGTGCTGGATGAGGTTCTCAATCGTCTGGCAAAGCTTTTGGAGGATCTAAATCGCTTACAGAACCAGATTAAGTCTGCTATGGCTTATCCAGTAACGGTAGGGGTTCTAGCGGTCACCATCTTTATTGGTATGACGGTCTTCCTGTTGCCCATCTTTGAAGAGATCTTTATTGAGCTTGGGGCAGAGCTGCCAGCTTTTACGCAGTTTATGATCAACATAAGCCGATTTCTGCGTAATCCTCTCCTGGTTTTGTTAACGATTGCAGCCCTAGTGATTGCTGGAATTGCGTACAGACAGTACTACAAAACTCGCGCTGGCCGGGAAACAATGGATCGTCTGTTCTTGAAGCTGCCTCTATTTGGTGATTTAGTTCAAAAGTCAGCAACTGCAAGATTCTGCCGCACATTTGGCTCACTTTCGCGCTCAGGTGTTCCCATTTTGACAGCCTTAGAAATTGTTCGAGATACCTCTGGCAACCAGGTGATTGCCAATGCAATTGAAGAGGCTCGTTCAGAGATTCAGACAGGGGGCATGATCAGCCTGGCTTTACAAAGACACCAAGTCTTTCCTGTTATGGCCATTCAGATGATTAGCATTGGTGAGGAAACAGGTGAATTAGACCAAATGCTGATGAAAGTCGCAGACTTTTATGAGGATGAGGTTGAACAAGCCGTTAAAGCCTTAACCAGCATTATGGAACCCATTATGATTATTTTTCTGGGGGGTATGGTTGGTTCAATCTTGGTGGCTATGTATTTGCCGATCTTTGCACTGCCCGGCGCAATTAGCTAATGAAGCCTGAATTAGCCCCAGTTTGAATGAGTTGGACAATGGCAAATAGTAATTCAATTTTGCACCCATGGATGTTTAGCTGTAGCTAAACATCCATGGGTTTTATAAGCACTATTGGAGTACTTCTTTAAGTTTGTGCTGATTCCAAAGTTGCTGATATAAACCAGCACGCCGGACTAAACTATCGTGGCTGCCTGTCTGAACGATGCGACCTTGATCCATTACGATAATGCGATCGCAATTTGCCGCAGCTGACATCTGGTGAGTAATAAAAATCACCGTCTTGCGCTGGGTACCGTGGGATAAATTATCCAAAATTTGAGTTGCCGTTTGGTTGTCAACACTAGACAAGGCATCATCCAGTACCAAAATAGGAGCATCCACCAGCAGTGCTCTTCCCAACGCCGTTCGCTGTCGCTGACCTCCAGACAACGTAATCCCGCGCTCACCCACAACGGTGTCATATTGGTTAGGAAAATTGGCAATCTCGTTCCGAATCTGAGCGAGTTTTGCCGCTTGCTCAATCTCAGGCATTTCTGCCAACGGCACCCCATAGCGCAAGTTATTTTTAATTTTGGTACTGAATAAAAAACTGTCTTGGGGAACAAAAGCAATTGCCCGTCGCAGATCTGGCAGAGCTACCTGGGTCACATCGTAATCATCTATAAACAGGTGCCCTTCCGGAATTTCTAAAATCCGGGGTAGGGTTTTGGCCAGTGTAGATTTACCCGAACCAATGGGGCCCACTAAAGCAACGGTCTCCCCAGGCTCGATAGAAAACGAAATATCCTGAATCGCTGGCGTATCAGTGCCAGGATATGCATAAGTCAACCCTTGAGCCTGTAATCGGCCAGATACTTCACCCACAGGCAAAGATGATGCCTTGGCAACGCTCGCCACCCTCGGCTGAGCCGCAAAAATTGCCTCAATGCGGTCAACACTAACCTCACCCCGCTGATAGGACGTAATCGTAAATCCGAGCAGAGCGGTTGGAAAAACCAGGTTATTGACGTAAAGCAAAAGGGTGACAAAATCGCCTACAGCCAACGTGCCTGCAGCAATGCTGCGAGCCCCCACCGCTAAAATAATGGCCAAACTTAGGCTAGCTAAACCTCCCAGCAACGGAAAGAGCGTATTACGGGTACGAGCCAGGGATAAATTAGCCTCCAGTACTTCATCATTACGCTGAGCAAACGCTTGTTGCTCGTTTGTCTCCTGAGCGTAGATTTTGATCAATCCAATGCCACTCATATCCTCTTGAATCAGGGTGCTCAGGTCAGACAGTGACTGTTGAACATCCAACTGTTCTTGCCGCAGACGATTGCTAAAGGAGCCCACCAATAGCATCATGACCGGATAAATAGCCAACGCCACCAACGTTAAACGCACACTGATACGCAGCATCGCTGGCACAGTAAAGCTATAAGCAAATAGGATATTCGCCAAGCTAAGTACGGCAAACCCTAATAACCGGCGAATATTATCCACGTCACTGGTGGCTCTGTTGATCAGATCACCAATGGTATTTTCTGCAAAATAGGCAGGCTCTAACGACAGCAAATGCTCAAAAATGCGCTGTTTAAGATCGAACTCAACCTTACGCCCCACACCAAAGATCAGCACTCGTGACGCCATACGTATTACCCACATGACCGTGGCTAATACCAAAATCAACAGCACATAGCGCAAAATAGTGCCCTGGCTAAAGGCAATTTTGAGGCGCTCAACTGCATCACCAATAATTAAGGGAATCCATACGCTCAGGATATTAACCACCAAGAGGGTTGAAATACCCACGAAAAGATGTCGACGATGTGGTTGAAGATAGCTGGTTAGATACTGCAGCCTAGACTTTGCCATAAAAGTACTCGAAACGCTTCTGCAGCCATCGCTGCTTCACTATCGTAGTACCCTAAAGCCCAGCTTGCCTTTTAGTACAAGCTGAGCGGTGATGACCCTAAGCAGTGATGGCTAATATTAGAGTTCGATATTAGAGTCCCAACCAAAGTCGAAGTCAGGGAGCCAACCCCGTAGAAAATAGTAGGTGGATGTCAGCACCTCATCCCAATAGCGGGATGTTAGCTGTAGGGCATCTACATTAGGAATGATGTCAGGCAATCGGGAAAACGTATCATTCCCGGACCATGTATTGACTGAGTAAAAATCTGTCGGCTTAGCAATGACCTGCATATCCATATTCTCAAAGGTCAATGCCGAGCGTGTCATCGTCATGGCTGGAGCCACCAGCATAATCCGTGGATCGGTCGGCTCATTGCGATTATTTCTCGCCGGTAGTACCTGCTGATTACGCAAAAATCGATCTACCCTATCAGCTGTGCCATGGACGTTCAAACCAGTGGACTCAAAACGAATATTTTCTCCAGGCACTCCATTATTAACCAGAACCGTTCTAATATTCTGGCGCTTGACCTGACTAGCTTCACCACTTCCACCGGGGTCAGCGGTCACAATTACAAACGGATCGGCACCTGCTTGACGAGCCTCATTATAAAGTTGAGATCCATAAATTAAGCGGGGTACCAGCGTTGAGTTATATGCTTGATCACTCGCACTTTGAAAGGCAACGGCTCCTTGCGAATCTCCAGCATCATTACCCAGCACCACAATCGCCCCTGTCCGGTCTAATCGCGGTCCTTCTAAACCGGCAGGACAAACCTCAGCACACTGGGCCGCTCTTGCAGCAAATGCCTGCTGCACTTCTAGCTCTGAGCGGGCAACGATGAAGCGACTAAAAATCGGCAGGCTGGTAATGACCAAAATAGCCAAGGCCGCTGCCACCTGCTGCCCTTTTACTTTTCCCACACCGTCACTGATTGCAGATCCCAACAGCAAAATTGTTGCCCCGAGAGGCGTCAATGGCAATGAGAGCAGCCGCCAAATAGTTCCAATTGTTTCATCATTGGGATCTGCAAAGGAGGCAACAATCAGAATCAGAACAATTACTCCGCCAAACCAAGTCAGGTACTGTTTTGGAATGATTTTAGTCAGAATGTACCAAACTAAGAGTCCAAGAGTAGCCCAAAGTAAAACACGGGTAAGCAGAACAAGCATGGGAACCTTCTAAAAAACAGGCGCAAGGGAGATTGTTCAAAAGTTAAGCACATTAGTTCATTTTCGGCTACCGGGTCGGCCCCTCAAGCCGGAACCACTATACCCGGATCTGTACTTAGATAGGCTCGAAAGTGAAAAACATTTGTCAAAACAATAGGACATCAAGGTAATCGTCAAAACAAAATTTCACGTATGCAGGGCCTAAGTCACCCAATAAAAAAGGGTCCAATAAAAAACGGGAGCCCAAAAGATGGACTCCCGTTTAAGCATCGCTAATCAATGTCGCTACAACTGATAAGTTACAGTCCTAAACCAACTTCAAATTTGGATATTGGGCAATAACCTCATCATTCGTTAAGGTTTCACCACTGGCCTGGGGCGTCCACATTACCTCAACCGCCATGAGTTCATCACTCGGAATCGCCCCAACTTGGTTTAAGGCTTTGTGCAAGTCTTGCTCGGAATTCACGTTAGGCAGCGTCAACTTACCTTGGGCAGCAACAATCATGGTTGCAATAATGTATTCACCACTCTGTAAATTGCCGTCAGCGTCGGGCAACGTAGCGCTATTACCACCAGAGATTTGATTATTAACGTTAGAAACTGCTTCATGGCTGAACTTACTTCGCTCCATCAGCGCCAAGCGATTAAATTCCACCTCAGCAGACGTTAGCTTGGTTTGGACGGTTTCAGTATCTGCATAGGCCCAGTATTCGGGATGACGTAGCAGCGACAGCGTACTTTCTTGTAGTACTTTGCTCAGCCCAGCCGATGAGCTGGTGTCTGAGGAGGTTGCTAAGCGGTTAAGGTCGTCCTGAAGGTGGCGAGCCTTGGCCAGTAATCCCACCTGTAAACGAGCGACAGAAACCGTTGGATTAGGCGTGTAAGTCTCTCCTTCGCCAAAGCCAGTGGAGCGGAAGCTGCGGACCAGGAAGGATGCGATCGCAAAAAAGATTAGCAAGCTAAATAGGCCACCGCCACCAAAACCAAACAGCGGCATCACCAGTGGAAAACCAAAGCCAAACCCGCCGCCAGGATAGTAACCACGAGACGGACCTTGATAGCTACGGGGCGACGAATACGTCCGACCAGAGGATGGGCGAGCCCGAAAACTGCCGCCACCAATGCGCCCGCCAGCACGGGCAGCTAAAGCGCTATCAGCCTGAGAGAACACTAGAACCAATGCCAGGCAACAAACCAAGAACGGCTTGAGCAGTGGGCGTAACCAAGACGTAAATCGGGTTAGCTTAAATCGACTCATGATGCAGGGTATAGAAAAACGCTGAGACAGGTCTACTAAGGCTCTACTCAGGCGGGGAAACCCACCAAGGTGTAGCCCTCTTTACTTTAACGTTTTTAGTTAGACCATATGGTGAGTCAAAAGAGGCGGGATTACCGCCCCTACATAGCCGACCGACTACACACAAGCCTCGACGATTCTTAACACTGATTAACGAAGCCTGGTGAATGATCAGCCGCCGCCAACAATGGTCACCACCTCTAAGCGGTCATTAGTTTGCATCACAGTCGTTTCCCAAAACTGACGATGCAAAATCTCACCGTTATATTCCACAGCGACCAAACGTGGATCCATAGCCAGCTGAATCAGTAACTGAGGTAACGTCGTCCCCTCAGCACAGGATTTCGATTCACCATTGACTTGCAGCATAATGCTGGTTGCTTCAGAGCTAGTGTTCATAGGACAGGGAAAAGGAATCTATTACTCAAAGTGCTGGTTAAAGGAACGAGTTATTTGGAGCGGGTCATCGGCTTGCATAATAGCCCGCACAATGGCGACACCGGGTGCACCAGCGTCTCGCACTAAGGCCACATTGGTGAGATCAATGCCACCGATAGCAAACCAGGGCATCGGCGCATTTTCTACAGCGTAGCGAATGTAGTCATAACCAGCCGCAGCTTTTCCAGGTTTTGTAGGTGTGGCATAGACTGGCCCAACGCCAATGTAGTCAGCGCCTTCGTCAATGGCTCTAGCCATTTCTACAGAGTTTGTGGTGGAGCGCCCCACAATGGGCAATGGTCCCAGAATGCGACGCGCTGCTGCCATGGGTAAATCTTGTTGCCCCAGATGCACGCCATCTGCCCCGACAGCTGCAGCAATATCCACTCGGTCATTCACAATAAACAACGAGTCATATTGATGACAAAGGGCTTTGATCTTGCTGGCCAACTCCAGTCGCACGTCATCATCGGCTTGCTTTTCACGATATTGAACAATATCAATCCCCCCCTTCAAAGCCGACTCCACAACATCTAGTAAACGATCATGGGGAGATGTCACGAGATAAGTGCGCGCTTTGGCCAGAAGTTGCCGCACATTATGGCCCAGCAGCTTACTTTCTAACGTGTACAGCTGATAGCGCATCTGCTTGGCACCCGTTGCCATTTCACTAGCATGGAGCTTGCCATACTCTTCTAGCACTCGCAGTGCCTCTTGAACGCGACAGCAGTTGACCTTTACCACTGTTTGCATAGTATCTCGCTGTTCTTCTTGGGGATGGCTCAGGGCCGTACCCAGGTCTCCTGGGGTGTCGCGACTTTGACGAATATCATCGCTGTGCCAACCGCCCAGGGTCTGACGCAGGTATTTAATTTGTTCTGTCAAAGTGGCATCATTTAACCCAAACCGACACCATTCTTCAATAATGCGGAGGCCTTCGCGAGCCCGGTCCAGGTTGGCATCTAGAATTCGATACAGTACTTTCTGAGACTGTTTTGCAGCAATTGGCTCAGAGTGCATAGACAAGATCAGCATGAAGGCAAAGCCTTCCCATCGTATCAGCTGTAAATTCGTTATCAGCGTAAACTAATCTGAGTTTTTGTGGTGGCCAAGCATAGAAAATCAAAGAAATCTGTCACAAGGGGGTTGACATTTTTTCACCCCCCCATCAAAATCGCTAGGCATAAACAATCTAGGCATTAACGACATCCTGCCTCACGCACCCACCGCACATTTGCAGTACTAACCATAGATTTGGGATGGTGGGCAGAGCGTCATCGCAAATAGCCGGGAGAAATAGACTCTCCGGGCAATCACGATAGTGGATTCGACGATGAACGCAACAAAACGCATAAGACAACACCTGCTGGACAGGGTAGTGCTGCTAAGCTTGGCCACCCTCATGACGGCTCTTCCAGCACGAGCACAAGCCCAACATGGCTCGACTGCACAAAACACCATCAGCATGAGTCAAGCCTCTCAAAGCTATGGTGTCTTGCACGTCAATGCAGCCACAGGCACTGATATACAAGGTGCTGGCAGTGCCGAACAACCCTATAAAACGATTACCCAAGCCTTACGGATGGCTCCCACCAACACCAGCACGGTAATCTTGCTAGCACCGGGGCACTACAGCCAAGAGTCGGGGGAACAATTTCCGTTGCGTTTACGACCAGGTATTACGATTCAGGGAAATGCAGGTCAAACCCGCAACACAATTATTACGGGTGGAGGAGATTTCCGTGATGGCAACGGCACTCAAAATGCAACTATATTGGCGGCTGATCGATCCGGTCTTGCCAATGTCGTCATCTCTAACTCTAAGGGAAACGGTGTGTGGATTTCAGCAGGCTCACCGATTCTGCGTAGAGTCGCGCTTGTTGCTAACGCTGTTGCGGGCATTCAGATTACCCATGGTGATCCTGTCATTGAAAACAGCTATTTCAACCGTAACCATTACGGTTTAAGCATTCAGGGAAATAGTCGTGCCCTTGTGCGAGGCAACTATTTTGAAACGACAGGCCGAGCCATCACTGTGGCCAACCCGGCGACTCCCGTTATTAACAATAATCGCATTACACGCAATGAGGTGGGAATTGCCTTAAAAAACAATGCCCGTCCTGTTTTAGAAGCTAATGTTCTGGATGACAATGGGCGCAATGGTGTGGTGGAAGTAGACACCACTACAGCCGCTATAGCTGAGAATTCTACTGATATCGTCGCCGTTAAAGTATCTGAGGTTTCCCATGAAACGAGAATACCTACGGTGTCAGTACAGGAAAGGCCAGCGGTCTTAACAAGGCCAGCATCTACCCCTAACAGCTCTGAGACTAACAGCTCTGAGACTAGCAGCTCTGAGACTAGCAGTCCTATTGATGTGCAAGCAGAAACAACAGAACTGGCACAGCCCGAAGCTGATATTCCTGCAACTGATATAGCCATCAACCAAGCTACAGCTGATTCCAATCCGGTTATAGAAGGTTTATCTGAGACTCATGAACCAGACGATGGACTAGAGCGTGTTAACACAGCGACTCATGACAATGAAACTGATGAGCCAACGGGTGCGACAACGGGTGCGATCGCATCTTACAGACAGCATCTAGCCATCTCATCGGCTGCCCCAGCCCCCGTCAATATTCAAGCATCCCTCACCCGCCAGGCCCCATCATCCACCCGCCAGGCCCCATCATCAGAGGCCAACGAAATCGTTATTGATGTCGCTGATGAAGCCGCCCCGACTGCAACGGAGGACATTGCTGCGGCTCCAACCGAAACCAGTACTGATGATGCTATCCCCATCGCCGTTATTCCAGCCAGTGCACCGAATATTAACCAAAACAATTCATCATCTGGACAACGGGAAGGTGTTTCGCAACTGTTAACCCGACTCAATGGCAGACCTGAGCCAGCCTCATCTCCACGAGCAGAGAACAGTAGTGACCTCACTACCCCCGATGTACGCCCTGATATACCCACAGCCACAACCAATGGTGAGCGGCTGCCTGTGCCATCGATAGCCATTCCCAGTCGGAGTGGATCACTGAGCCTGACACCGCCAGGCTCAGTCGCCCTAACTGCAACGTTTCGCTATCGTGTGCTCGTAGATATGGCTGATGCAGAGAAACTTCAGAGCTTGGTCCCTGATGCTTTTCGTACACAGATGGGCAGTCAAGTATTTATGCAGGCCGGAGCCTATGTCAATGAGGCTGATGCTCAAGAGCGCTTAGAATGGCTGGAAGAGAATGGCATTGATGGACAAGTCAATTTACGCAATTAACTGAGGCATTTAAAAAATCATATCCAGATCAAATTCTTGCAGGTTTAACCTATGGAGCGCCCCGAGCCCAATCGGTTTGTTTTGCCATGTGGCCACTAGTAACTCATGGGCACTCATAGCAGTCAGTGCAGTTACCCCAGCTGGCCCCTGAATCCCCCCAATGGGATAGAAATCACGGTCAAGCAGTAACATGCGTCCTACAGTGTTGCTGAAAAGATATCCCCAGGGCAAATCCAGCATTAGCGCCGGACAAATATCCAAAATCATGCGTGTCATGCGCAGGGGTTTGAGGGTGAGAAAGACAACGGTGTGAGGTGCATGGACATCGATAGCCATCCATTGATGGCGCTGATCTGTGGGCGTAAGCTGCTGCAGCGTGATCCCTAAATCCAGTGAGGTCAGATACATGCCTCGACGATTCCACAACATCAGCTGGCTGCCTGAACCAGCACTACTGGTCAAAATACCGATGTGGGCCTTATCAATCGCCACTACCTGATGGATCTCAATATCTGGAGGCAAGGGCCGACGTACAGGGGTCTGAGTCGGTTCACGTAATTGGGTAATGGTCAATTGTTTGGTACTGGGACTAACCGTAGCTATCCAACGTTGATGCGGTGCCACGGCAACCATGGCAGGCAATGGCCAATGACTCAGGGAGGTCAAACACTCAGGGGTTGCACCACGCCAAAGGGTATATGCCGTACTCACCATCAGTCCGGCTGGGGATAGATGTAGCCCTTGTACTGACGCATCAAGAATTTGCGGTGAGACGTTGAGTGACTGCTGTTGGAGAGTAGCAAGCTGTAAACCGTGGACCATCAGCATTGTGGACTCGACAGCTGACTCATCATCCTGCGTAATGGATGCCGCTGATAGCTTTTGAAAATGGGTGACTGGTTGAGTCAGCCGATGTAGGGGATTGCCCGTGTAGGAAACGTAATCGATCTTTGGGGCGTTAAGCGACTGTCCAAGATTCAGACTAGAGGGATCTAATTGTTTGAGGTCAACCAACATTTCCGCAGCGGTTGGATAGCGGCGCGCAGGCAACTTTTCTAAGGCTTTGGCAATAATATGTTTCAGCGGTTCGCTAAGTTGGTCTGCATCAGGCACAGGCTGGTTTAAATGGGCTGATTGCAAGGCCATAGGCGTACCGGTGAAGGGGCGTTGACCTACTAGCAGCTCAAACAACATCACGCCAACTGCGTATACATCTGCTGATGGGGAGTACTGGCGATAAAAACGCTCTGGTGCCATGTAAGCCGGGGATCCCGTCTGTCCCGTGCCTTGGTGATTTTGCTGGTCTTGGGTAAGTTTGGCAATACCAAAGTCTGAGATCTTGGCTCGCCAGCGACCATCGCTGTAGCTGAGCAAAATATTCTCGGGTTTAATATCACAGTGGATAATGCCTTGCTGATGGGCATGGGCCAGCCCCGAGAGCACATCTGACACCAGGGTGAGAATATCAGCCACGCTGAGGGGGCTGAGCATGTGCGATCGCAATGTACCACCGGCACAATATTCCAAGACCAACCGCCGCCCATCCTCACAATGCTCTAAAGCGTGACAGGCAACTATATGGGGATGCGACAAACTCAATAAGCAGTGAAGCTCTCGCAAAAACGCATGGGTTGATAAGCTATGACGATGTAAATACTTAATGGCGACCAGTTGCCCGGTCTTGCGATGCACACCGCAATACACACGCCCAAACTGACCGTTGCCGACCAGCCCCAACAGGCGATAGCTAGACCGCTGATGGCTCATGTTCACTAAATCCCGTTATCAATCCGTTGGCACGCGACTAAGCTCCCTGGCCCACCAGTAAGCTCATAATTTCAGCGTGGGAAAGCCCTTGTTCTACACCTGCCTCTGCCAGGGCCAATCGCTCTTCGACACCCAGAACAAAACAATTTTCTTCAGCCCCCAATGACTCGCAAGCTGTTTGTACACAGTGCAACGTTTGCTCACTCAATTCACTGAAAAATGCTTGTAATGCGCCCATCTCTAGAAATCCTACAGGTCTTTCTAACTGAGGAGCATAGTCAATAAAAGCCGATGCGCGGATTTTTACCACCAAAAATCCGTCAGGTTTATAGGTATTATCCAAACTGATTTGCCCCCAACCATGGGTCACCCAACACTGTTGCAAAGCCTGTATAAACTCAGACATTGACAAACTGGATATCGAACGATTGTGGTAGTCAGTTAGCTCTTCGCAAAAGCGTGTATAAAAATTTTTTCCCCACCAGCGCCCACAGTTATATAACACCAACATTGAGGCCTGACCAGTTTCATTATCTAACCCTGAATAAATTGCCCGAATCAGGGTTTCTGGCAAAGCCAGTAGCCGATCACCACGACGATTCTCCAATAACCCCAGATCTAGGCTGCCATGCACATAGACATCACTGGCAAAGTAGTTGGAAGTCAGATTAGTGTCTGCAAGTAAATCGGCGACTAATACCATTACAATGAGTCCCTCAAAGGTTCTCGTACTGAAACTACGCTTACGTGGAGAAATTTTATCATCGGCAAGTTTTTTAGAATGGAAATTCTATTCCGCCCCCTCTTCTTTTACGTCATCTTTCAGGAGCTGTTGTGCTGACTCTAGGGCCGGTTGTAGTAAAGCAAACTGGGAGTCAGTTAATAGCCTGGGTAGCTGTTGATTGAGGGATTTTTGCAGCAATACATCGATTGATTGAGTCTGATAAACCATCACCATCGTTGGCAACCACCCCTCTAAGCGACGTCGCCCTAGATGCACGTCATCCACCAGCATGCCTAAAGCGGCATAGCGCAGGATCAAGATCGTTTGTTTGATGCTTTGTTCCAGTGCCCTAGTATTTTCCTTCAGCTCGGTCGGCAGCCGATCCACCAGTTCTTGCATCAGGTTGACCTCCCACTCACGCAGCTGGCGATATGCGCGGACACGGTCCGTTAAGCTGCCAACATACCGACCCAGACTACTCAACTCCTGAGGTGTCAGATAGCTCTTATCTGGTTGAAGCTCAATCTGTCGCAAAATGTGCTGGCTAGGAGGCGTTGTCATGGTGATGCTAGAGGGCAATTTTATTCAAAACTAGCGTGTTCAAAATAACCGACAGACCTAAAATAGCGCCGATAGGTCTTCTAGCGTGAGAGTAGCTTGTTCAATGGGGGCAGTCTCATCATCTTTCACTGCATCCCAATCGTCAGCAGTCGTAGCCCCCCCTGCTCCCTGCCAAGGAAATGTAGCAAAAAATTGCCCAACCGTTTCATAGGGAGTATTCGCCAGGTCTGCCTCATCAATACCAGGCATTGTCCTGCCATACCAGTTGATTTGCTGAAAAAACTCCCCAACTGAGATAAGTTCCAGGGGCTGACTGCTCACTTTAGACTTGATTACATCGTTAGCCATCACAATGAATCTCCGGAACGCAGCCGGTTTTGAATATCGCTAGCTGTCGCCCCTTCATTTAGCCAAAACGCCGCCGCATCAATTCGTTCTCGGGCCCCCAATAAGAACTTACAGTAGGTTTCCCCCATGGAATAGCACTGAATTTCAATGCAGCTAAGCTGTTTACGTACCATTTCAGTAAAAAAGCCAGCATATAGCCCTGCATACAGATAGCAGACGGGTTTACCCACATCCCCCAAAGTGCGTGCAACGGCTGAGTCAAAGAGGTTAATGAACATAAACCCCTGGGTGCGATCGGCCATGTCAATTTCCCAACGGCCCCAACCTTGGGCCGTAAAGGGCCACCACCAGGTTTCTAATAGAAACATAAGGTTAGCCTGCTGGGGACTAACGTTGTACTCCCGCTCAAACCACTGGTCAAAAAATAATGAGTCTTGTTTACCCCATTCCAAACCAATGGAGTACATCACAGCGGCTGAAGCGGCTCCCACTTCTTCTTCCAAGCCCTCTAACAAACCAATGATGAAATCTTCACTTGTCAGGATATTACGGCTGCCATGCCAGTCAGAAATAGTGCCCTTAGATGTATTGAACTGGAAAAAATCGGCAAACTTATAGTAATTGTGTTTATTGGGATATTGCTGACGCAACTTGTGGGCGCCAACCGATGGAATATCCATAAGACCTGCGATACATGAGCGTACCTTCAGGGTAACGCTATTGCCCTAGCAAAAGTCTAGCCTGGGCCAAAATTGGACAAAATAGCTCTGCTTCTTGCGGCGTTAGATGCTGACGCACTACATCCTGCATAATTTTGTAGGTAATGTCGCAGCTTTGCTGGGCCTTAAAGGAACGTATGATGGACTGAAACCACAGCAAAAGACGCTCCTCTAATCCTTCTTCGTCAGCTACTAGTAGCGCATGGGCACAGTAGCGAAACCCGATCACAGCATCCCGTTGCCACTTAGCGCTGAGATCAACTTTGCCCCGCCGGAGCAGTTGAGGGTCAGTAGCCTTTAGTTTTTGTTTGACCTGTTGAATGATAGCGGTCTCGGCTTTCTGAATTTTTTGATAGGCACTAAACCGTAGACGAGCCGTTTGCAGGTAATTTTGCAAAAACATTAGCTCTGTGTCGGTGGCATAACGTCCATCAACTTCACGGACAAGGGTTTGAAGCTGGCTAAGCATGGATTTTTGAGTGGTGAGCAGTGAGTGGAGCTAGTGCCCTAGCAGTAGCTGGCCAAACATAGACTCTCAACTCAATCTTAGATTTACCAAATTACCAGAGGCAGCCCCTCTAAGTCATCAATAACGGGGAACGGTATTATCTACTAGGCGAGAGTAGGCATCGATACCACCAGATAGGTTTTTGGTGCGCTCAAACCCTTGACGCTGTAACCACTGACACATTTGGGCTGAACGAATGCCATGGTGGCACATGACAATGGTTTCAAGACTGGGATCTAAATGGGTAAAGATTTGATCAGCCCAGTCAGCGTATTGGCTCAGAGGCAAATAGATAAAGTTGGAGAGGTGTGCGATCGCAACTTCCTCTGGTTCTCGAACATCTACCAGCTGTAACCCATCCTCTGCCAGCCGCTGGGCAAAGTCCGGAGCTGATATTTCCTCAACACCTACAATTCCGTACATAGCTCCTTCCTAATCGACTGATCGCCTATCTCTGATTAGGGTAACGCTTTAATTCTCTGAATTAAGCTAAATAACAATAGTTGAGTTCAATGGAAATGATTGACTCAGCACCCAAGCTCGCCATCTTTGAAGACATCCTCTACACCTCATAAAACAAAATATTGCATCTTTTCATAGACGTGACACTATGCCATGGCACTAAGGCAATGGCCATATGGATGGAAACAAACAAGGAGGCAAGAATGCTCGGGGAGCCAGTATAGTAGCTGACTCCTGTTCCTGAATGCTCTCCATAAAACAACCATATTGGTATTTCACACTGAGGCTTTGAGAAAAAATAGTGTGGGAGTTTTTAATACCATCTCCCTCATATTGCACCACAATCCCAGTGTAAGGAACGCCTGTTTCACTGATCAAATTGTCAGAAACCGGATAGGACAAGATTCCATCGAATCCCTCTAATGCTAAAGATGCTTGCATTCCAGGCCAAAGTGTAGGTCCCGCCTGTTGAACACCACTCGCCAGCGCCATTGCATTGAAGACGTCTTCAGGGAAATCACTATCGAACTGCCCAACAGGTTGATAGATCGATCTCACCGGATGATCAGGCAATGGTCGTCTAGCAATCCGAGGCATATATACCATGGGCTCTACCGGCTCCCAAGAACTTTGTAGTAAACGCAACGCCGGGTACAAATGGTTTAGCGGTTCCGAGCGTTCGAGCACCTGCCCTAATAGTCTGCCAATCTCTCGAAAGTCATCTACTGTGCAATCACCTGGTAATTCTTCTTCAGGCAAACCTTTCGACAAGAGCTCTTGGCAATAATCAGGCAAAGATCTTGCTAAAGCCTCCTGACGTTGATCAGAATTCGTCAAGATGGAAAACAATAAAGCCCAAAAGCCTCCTGAGCCAGTGGGAACAACAGCTTTGATTTTTGGCTCAACCGCTGCCATCATCACGGCATATTGGGCCCCTTGCGATTGCCCCAAAGCAATGACTGAATCCGTTTGTAAACGAAAATGAGTCTCTCCCATAGGTAACGAGGGACCTTCACAACCTGCTAGTGCTTCGGCTGGAATCTGTAAACGCTCCAAAGCTGACAGCAAAAGACGTTGCTCAATCACTCCCTGGCGAAAGGTATCGCGATAGGCAGAGAGATTAACCGGATTCAAATATATACGACCATCCAACAACTCAGAAAAAACAACCGCTGAAACATTATCAAGACGTTCTGGATTCAGCGGTAACGCACTGCCCACTGAGGCAAACCCATGACGACCCACTACATCGGCCGGTCCTCGATCGGGCAATCGATTCAGTTCCGGTACTGGTCTTTGATTCAGCAATCGATGGACTTCAGGTCTGGGGACGGGTCCTCGATCGACCACTTGGGTACTCAGCCCAGCAGTCCCGTGGTAGTAAGCGACCAATGGATAGCCCTCTGGCGGCATCGGCGTTTTTGGCAACGTAATTACCAAAGGAACAGTTTGATAACGTTGGCGTTTTAGGTCGCCACTGGCATCAAACACAAACAGACCTTCTTGCTCTTCAGAAAAGAAGTAGGGTGGAAAGCCTTTTTGGAATTGGGGTAGTTTTATCCTGGCGGTAAATTTGCAGTAGTCAAGATCCGAGATAACGTGATTGGGATCATACGCGAATGAGCGCACATCAGGACGGTACTGCTCTAAGACTTGATTAGAAAGGTTGGCCATGTCAGCCACCACATCACCCGTGGTAAACACCGTGGCAACCACTACGCTCTCTCGATCAACACCTAATTGGTCAAGCGTTTCCCACAGAGGCTGATAGAGAACGTAGGCCAGGAACTTGCGTCTCATTTGCCCTTGAGGAATATTACCTGTTCTCAGTTGGGCAAAGATGTCGGTGGTCTTTAGCGCTTGGCCGTTAATATCCTTTAGGGAATCTTGCACCACATAGGCATACCGGCGATTGGGTTTAAGCACAATGCCCGGATAGGGAGAGACTGCTAGTAAATATTCAGGCACGTAATAGGGATCAGGTTCTGGAGTGGTGGCAACGATGGGAAACAGGCGACCCCGTTCTGGCGAGTTGCGATCGATATCGATCAAGAGAATAGGAGAATCGCTGTCAGCTGGGATCAGGTTATCAATATTGAGGGGTGCGAGGGGTTGATTAAAACGAAAATAGCCTGCAGCAGTGGTAGGAAATCCAGGGCGATCGCTAGCGATGCTTTTTAGGCGCTTAAATAGACCAACACCATGTTTTGAGAAAACAGGAAACCCTGACAGATCAGGTTGTCCATTTTCATCGAGACGAAAGTCTGAGGGGTAGGGCAGATTATAAAATTCCGCTTGCTCTTGCAGATCAGCATTGAGGTCAAAGGTGGCAGTTGTAGCACCTGACGTTTCTGCTAAGACACTGGCTTGGGGCAGTTTTGAGGTAATGCAGAAAAGGCTAAAAGCAAGGGTGGGAATTAGCCCTATTTTGCGCCAATATTGGAGGTATTTAGGAAACACTGATGATTTTATCCCAATTTATATGACACCTTCCTCAGAAGTATACGTGGTAGCACCCTTGGGCCAATAGGATAGAGAAATCAAGCAATAATCTGATACAAAACAACGATTAGGAGATATTAATCCAACCCGATTAATTCTCTGTGAGGCTTCATACTTTTATCTCAATCAAATTCTGCATATTGGGGTGGGCTAGCACCAACTCTTGCGGTCACTTTGGGATATTTCCCTTTAGGTGCTTTCTCTTTAATATCCATCACCGCAATCTGATGCCACCAGTCATCCCCAAAATCAAACCAGTAGCCAAAGAAGTCTCCTTGAGATAACCCTAACGAGGCTAGTTTAGCTTTAGCAACATCGTTGACAGAACTGGGGTCACCAGGCATTGGCACCCCATACCTGGTTGCATTAGGGTCATTGGGTCCCCGTCCCCCTAACTGAAATTCATAGAGATGTTCTTCTTCTCGATCGAAGGCACTAAACAGGAGCCTATGGAGATCTTTAAGGGTATGACTGCCCTTAATTTCAATGGTGCGCGAGATCTCAGGATTTTCTTCTATAAACTCGTCTGTTACTGGCCCAGCAATGATAACGACATATAAAACAAACAATGTTTCATCAGATTGCTTCGTTGCTTCTGTTTTACTATGGATTGGCATTGAGGCATCTACCTGAGCCTCCTCTTCACTGTCAGGAAGATAGGGAATCAAGCCTTTAGCAAATGCTTCTTCTTGAATATGTCTGGGCATTGAGCGGGCATCTACCATAAATCCATTCACCGAAATCATCCAGGCCATGAGGTTGTCGTCTAACTTGCTAGATAGACACCAATCAGGATCCATTTGATGGGTGTTGAGGATATCGCGCACCAGTTTTGACTTGGCTTGTCCAGTACTGCTGCTTACTCCAAAGGCTTGATATAACTCCTTGGCACTGATATGTGGGTCTTGGGACGGATCAAACAAAAAGTTGACCATACCGATGGCGTGGGTAATGCCACAGGCCCAGGTTTTATCGCGCCCCTTGGCTAACGGCGATGGTCGTTTACGACATAGGGCTGCAACGGCATAGCGAATGAACTGAGCATATTCATCATTCAGATATTGTTTGGCAAACTCGTCGGTAATGGTCACAATGCTGTCGAACTTGGCCTGCATGGCCTTGGGTACGTTTTCCGACTTTTTGACCTTCGCCATCTGAAGTGCACCTGTACTTGACCTACCGTGATCATTATTGCTCTGTATTAAAACATTAAGGTGTAGCTACAGGAACATATAAGGATCGCGATAGCATGTGGCCAAGGCTCACCTGCTATCAGCTTGCTATGTCTCTATTTATAGAAGATTTCGATCAATGGTACGAAAACTTTAGTGAGGCGTCTCCCCAGGAGCAGCACCAGCTTTTGCTAGAGGCTATTTCTAAACCCATTCCGCTAACGTTTGCGGAAAAGGAAGATATTGCTTCCTTGCTGATAGATGTGCAATGTGACTTGGAGGGAAACAACTTAATTGAGGAGGCATTAGCCTTTACAGAAATCTTTCAGCAGCAACAGCCTGAGCTATACCAGAAAGAATTCTATTATTTTGACAATTTCCCCATTCGAGTAGCGCTTTTTAACCGAGAGTTAGAGTTAATCGCCTCAGAACTGGCTCGCTATCGGCAAAACCCAGTTAAAAGCATCGATTTTCTTTTGCCTATGCTGGATGATTTGCGCTTTTATGATGCCCAAGATCAGGCGGTTGAGGTAAGCCGTGCTGTGTATGCGCCTGTCGCCACCTCCAGAGATTTGATAGGAGGCTCATCAGATACGTTTGGTACAGTTGTCATTGCTGATTTGTTGGAGCAAGCCTATCGGCAAGTTCAGCAAGGCCAGTCAGTTGATTGGGAGGCTTGGGGAAAGAATGCTAAACTCTTTGACTTTGAAAAGACACCAGCAATACAACAGGAAATTTCCCAAAACCTATCTGGCCAGGTGCTGGATGGGCCTGAAATCATAGCGTTATTTCAAAAGAAGCTTAGCGCAGTCTTTCCTCAATTATCGCTGCGATTCAATATCCACATGGCGAATCAGCATCAGTTGAGTTTTATCTGTAGTCAGGCGATTTGGTCAGCAGTCATGAGTGCTTTAGAAGAACGGGATCTGTCTAAAAAACAACTCTCCCATTCAGACCTTTTCTTTAGCATTAATGCAAAGAATCTGGATCGCTATGTCAGCCAGCTGATTGGTGGCTTTTTGTCTTCCCGCCAATCGAAGGGATTTGCAACGCTGTGGGGAATTCCCCATGTATATGACTTTTTGCGCACGGCAGGGGTGATTACGGACTCGGTTTATGAGTCGGCCATTCAGGTGGCAACTAATCACAAAGGAACATTGCTAAAGCATTGGCCGGGACCTCTCTGGCAGTATAGCTTTATCCATCGTTGGGGTAAGCCAGACTGTCAAACGGAGGCAGACTTTGAGGCGGAGGCTAAACGGTTTACTGACACGTTTAATGAATCTGAACCGTTGAGCACTGAGCCTTCTGAAAAAAGCGACTGGGGGGCTATGTTCTCAGATGTGGCTGGGAAAATGACACCGAATCAAGCTGAGCAGAAACCGTCTTCCGTTGGTAAAGCGCCTGCTGAGCCTCCAGCACCTGTAAAGCCCCTTAAGCCTGTAAAGCCTCGTAAGTCACCATTGCAAGAGGTCAAGGCATTGGGTAAGAAAGGTAAAGGGGCAAAAAAGAAAAAGAAGGGTAAAGGATTTTAGTGAATAGCTAAAATTATCGGTTTAACTTACATTTGAGCTAGCACACGGGGGCAAAGCGATGACGATTGCCACATCTAAACCGAAGACCTACACAGCTGAAGAGTACCTGGCTTTAGAAGTGGAGTCTGAGCTGCGCCATGAATATCAGGCTGGAGAAATTGTAGAAATGGCAGGGGGTACACCTGCGCATAATAAACTATCGAGTGCGTTGAATGCGCTACTGTGGTTTGGCTTACGGAAGAAACCTTATACGGTGTTTGTGACGGATCAGCGATTATGGATTCCAGTGATTGATCTATACACGTATCCAGATGTGATGGTGGTTGCGGATCCACTTGGGCTGAAACCAGGACGTAAGGATACGGTTATTAATCCGATCTTGATTGCTAAAACTCTCTCACGATCCACTCAAAACTATGATCGCGGCGATAAGTTTGTTCACTATCGCACCATTGAGACATTTCAGGATTATGTGTTGATTGACCAGTATCGTCCTTTTGTGGAACATCACGTAAAACAATCTGAGCATCAATGGCTATTGACAGAGTATCAAGGATTAAATGCGTCCTTTGAGCTGGTGTCGGTACCCGTTGAGATTGCCCTGGCTGATTTATATGAAGGGATTGAGTTTGAGACTTCTGAAGAGAGTCGTGGTGAGGTAAGTTAACTCATTCCCAAGGTTCTGCCTGGAGCGAGTAGTGGTGGTGGCCTTGCCACTTATGATCGCACCTCCAATGATCAGTGGGCAGTATAAATCGGTTATACATTTCTCAGCAGGGCCTTCTCCACTTGTTGTAGCAGCGTATCGAGTCGGGCTCCCTTTTTGAACAGTTTATCGATATCAGGTGAATCAGCGGTGGCCAGTTGGGCCAGTTCAATACTGGTACGCACCAGGCTAAAAATAGAGCTGTAGGTAGCGGGCTGTCCGCCGCCACCCCGTAGCTTTTTAGCTTTTTCGGCTAGTTCATCTAGGAGTGGTCCCCAGTCTTGATCAGTGGATTGTTTACGAACCTTTTTACCCTTCTTCTCGGTCGGTATGGCGTCTGGTTCAAGGGTGTCAATAATGGCGTTGTTATCTTTGGCAATCAGGTAAGTTTGTTTGAGGGATGATTTGATGCCGCCACCAAAGAAGATGTTGTACCAGCGGAAGAAACCATCATAGATAATCTTGCCTTTAAAGGGCAACAGAATGGTTTGTACTCGCACTGGTAAATCCCGCTTGTCCATAAAGGCATCCAAACCTTCCATGAGACCTAGCACGGCGTAGACGTTTTCTTTATCGTCTATAAAAATGCTGTATTTCTTGAGCAGCCGTTCAATAAAAAAGTCGCCATGAATAAAGTTTTTCCATGGGTCGATGAGGCTGAGTTTATCCGCCTCCAGATTGTTTGGATTGTCTTGGATGAATTGATCAATTAGCTCAGGATGGTCAAAGAGATAATCTCTGACAATTATTTTGTCATCCATGGAGCTGTCTGTGTAGGCTTTAAAGGTCTTAATGTCGGGTAATAGTTTTGCTTGCTGGCTAACGTACCATTGCAAGGGCAGCATCAAATCAAAGAAGAGCTGTACGTCAGCAGGATCGAGTTTCATGGAAATGCTTGGGGCCAGAGTAGTGCGGTGAATACTGAGCAAATTACGGGTGCTTCAGCCGTGATGTCAAGTCATGGGATTAATCGTGATGGGCTATTCTGCTTCATCGAGTTTAAGGTCTACTTCTATTTGTTTGAGTTGATAGAGGGCATCTAGACAGATGGCTAGGGCACCAGTTTCAGCATACCGCCACATTTTGCGAGCAAAGCCAACGCCAAAGGGTTTACTGGGAAAAGCTTCGTCAGCGGATTTGAAGATGGCGAAGTAGGGAAAGTCGTCGTGGTCTAAGGCCCAGATGACGAGTTCCAGAGCGGCACGGAGATCGGTGGTGTAGGGACGTGGGGGGAGGTCAAAGCGCTCGGCAATTAACTGGTTGAGGGCGATCAGGCTGGTGAGTTGGATGCGTTCGAAGCCGTATTGGTCGATTTCGCCTTGCATAATGTGTTCCTCATGTAACTTGCTCCCAGGCTCTGCCTGGAGCGTAGGTGGTGGCTCTGCCACTAGCAAGAAGTTTACTAACGTGGCAGGTATTTCACTAGCGATCGCACCATCTCCCCCACCTGAATCTGAATCGGACGATCCGTGGGTCGAAATGGGGTCTATTCAAAAATATTTGCAAAGCGGCGGTGTATGGCCGTGGCAAGACCAGGGACAGGTGGTTGGGATAGCTCTAGCTCTGGATTGAGCAAATCAAACCTGAACCAGGTTACGCACCGAAAGGATTTCATTAGGGTGTAATGGTTCCACGGCGGACTTGGGTACAGTCACGACATCAATCGATTCGCCTAGGGCATTAAAGACTTCGAGAATATAGCCTTCTTCGATACCCTCGGGATCGGGAACCGTGTCGATAAAAGTGGCCACATCGCCCTGTTTGAGGTTGTACTCAGGAAAGTCGCGGTTCAGGGAGATGCGGTCATAGAGTTTGACGGTGGACTCATTCATCTTGGCTTCGGGGATAATCAGTTCGCCTTCCAGCTTCATGGCCCTTGCTTTAGAATTTCGGTCTCCTAGTTGCAGGACTTTACTATTGTATTGACCCGTTGGGTATAGGCTCTGCCTGGAGCGTAGGGTGTTGGCTCTGCCCACAGCAGCAGTTTACGAACGGGGCAGATATTTTACTAGCGATCGCAACGCCTCCCCGGCCTGAATCTGAATCGGACGATCCGTGGGTAAAAATGGGGTCCATTCATTACGCTTTAGCGCATGCCCCTTGGGCTATAGGGTTCAGCGAAGCGGTGGTGGTGGTGGCTGTAGATGATGGTGTTGACAGCAACCTGGGAGCCAATGATCAGGATTTTGACTGGCTCGCGGTCGGGTTTGGGGACGGAATAGAGCTGGAGAGTAGATTCAGGAGTCACGTTACGCTCAGAAAGCGTCACAAAGGCTTGGGTTTTCAGAGAGAAGGGTTCAGCGATAAAGACTATACCTACTTCCAAAATAGGCACAGTCCAATTGGACTGTATACGAAATGTCACAGCCTTTGTAAGGATCAAGGGCATGGGCAGAGCGGGTAAGGTACTTAAGGTGGTGATGGAAAATCACGGCATTAGCCAGGGGCGATTGGCTGCCGTCATGGGGATCGGTGCATCAAATGTTTATCGTTGGGCTAATGAGGTACGTGATCCTAGTTCTGAAACGGTGATTAGCCTGATCAAGGCTTTAAAGCAAATCCAGCCAAAGGCTGCAGAAGATTTTAAGACTCTTTACCTGAAAGATCTTTAAAGACGTCTCCGCCCCCGCTTCCTCAGGGCTGTTTCATTGTCTGGACAGAAAATCTGAAGGTATTGAAAGCTCATTTGAGGAAAGGCATGTTCTACTTTGAAGTAGGCCAAATAACAATGCGATAACCTGATTAATCGACCTTGTCGTAACCCCTACTTTAATGCAATTGGGGACAACCCAGTAGGCTGGGTCCTAGGGCGGCCTCCCGGCCCTAGCCATGGGGGTTTGGGGAACTCGGAGGGACCCCAAGCAGCCGGTTTTGGCTCCCTCCGATCATGTTTCTATTGGTATGAACGAAGTGGTAAGTCTTACAAATTTTCTCTGGTGAACGTGAAACATTCCGGCTTGCTCTCCTACTCCCCTAATCCCTTCACTCTTTTCCCTCTCCCTTTCCCCTTCTTCTTCCCCACTTTCTCTCGCTCCACCCGAATACGCTCTAGCAGCACGCTGGCGGGTTCGTCGTTGGGGTCCTGGGGTACGAGTTGGCCTCGGAAGGCTTTGGCGAGGATAGATTGGTCAATTGTAGATAATTCGCCATTTACATCTTCCATCTGAAGTGTCAAGCTATCTAAAACATGTAAGTATTGCCTAATAAGTTCAACAATCTTTTTTTGTTCTTCTAAAGGGGGTAAAGCAATATGAAATGCCTTAACTTCAGGAAAATAAATAGTTGTATGCGTTGTTCCTTTCCCAAATTTCAATAAATGTTCTCCTTCAGCAAGAAAAGCGTAGAGCAAAAATTCTGGAATTAGAGCATCACTACAAATCCAATTGACAAAATCTTGGCTAGTTGCCATTGGTTTACCGTAACCGTCCCTAGCGTTGATCTTGTGGAATCAACGAAGGAGGCTCTTTTCCAGTTCGTGCAGCCAAGCAGGCATGAGCGAGGAAATCAAGCATATCTCTGCCCTGAGCCTTGAGCGAGGCAGTGACGGTCAACAAGCGTGCAACAAACTGACTACCGTGTTGAGCTTGAGAACCAAAACTGGTTTTCCGCCAAATCACCGCTGGCCGCAAGGCTCTTTCAGCCGCATTATTGGTGGGTTCAACATTTCCGATGGCAACGAAGGTCCATAACGCAGGTTCGACCTTGAGCAACCGACGACAGGTTCTGACGGTCTTCGCCAACGGAGATTTTTCATGAGGGTCAATCGGTAGTGAAGCAGCCTCTTCTAACGTCGTTTTGAATCCTTGCCGTAGCTGGGTGACTTGACGGATAAACTGCTCACGGGACAACGTGTTATTTTTCAGTTGATGCCACCACCGAAACAGCCGACGCTGGCGACGCAGCAACGCTTTCCCAATCTCGTGAGAAACACCCATACGCTCTGTCATTGCTGTTAAGTCTCGTTTGAGATGAGCCCAACACACTTGCCGATGGTCTAACGCAATCCAGTTATAGGCACTGTAGCGGTCAGAGGCCACGATACCTTCATAGGATTCACCAATCAGACCTTTTGCGGTCTTCTGAGACCGACTCAGAACAACCTCAAAAAAGCTCACTAGGGGTGTCACCAACACCCATAACCATCCTTTCGTCTGCTTGGGATTTCGACCATCCCGATTCCCTTGAGGAAAACTGGTTTCATCACTATGGAGCACTGGCTGGGTGTGAACATAGTCCTTGGCAGCGGCCACGGGTACGCTGAGGGCGTCGCTCATTTCATTGCGCAAGCGACCGACACTCCCACGAGAGAGACGAACGCTAAACAGGTCCGCCATGAGCGCGCACACTTGACGATAGCTGTGACGATACGGGCCACTCAACAGCATCACGATTGCACTTAATCGTTCCCCATAGCCCAAGGGCGATACCCCTGGCGGTAAAGCCGCTCGGGTAACCTGACCACAGACACCGCAACTGAGTTGATGCAGGCGATATTCAATCACCATTGGCTCCATCGGCGGTAGTTCGATTTCTTGATGACGGTGGGGATGACTATCGTGACCACTCAACGGTGCACCGCAGTCTGCACACGTCGACGGCATCACGTCATGCACCTGGTCACACTCGTCGCTGGGTTTGAGTTTACGAGCCTGACGGGGTGACGATCTTGGTTGGCCTAGTGGAGACCGCTTTTTATATTTCTTTTTACCGTCTGAAGGCTTGCTGAATCCATCACTCGAAGGGGGTTTTGATGAGTTTTGTGAGGTCTGATTCAATCGTTCTTCTAACTGGCTTAAACGCTCATCTTGTTGCTTCAAGCGCTCGCTAAGAACCAGCACCAATGCACGGATACTTGCTGGGGTTGCCTCCCAGTCCGCTCTTGGTACCTTGACTCCAGCAATTTCGATCTCTTCACTCATGCCACCAACTTAGCGAAGCTCACGTACGACGGACCCTAAGATTTCTTTATTTTCCTGGGACGGTTACGGTTTACCCATGATTAATGCATATCCAACTGAGGCTGTTCGAGACAAACACACAGTGCCCCTAGGTAGTAATCTCGCAGCTGAGTTTTCGAGTCCTAATTCATTGGTATATTGAAATGTAGATGTAATTCTTTGACCGTGATTTTCACGAGCATCTTGGATTCCTATCCAAGGAATATCTCCTCCCCAATACTCTGGATGTTTTCTACTAGGCGTGTGACCGCTCTCAAGGCGCGCGATTTTAAGCAAGTGAACTCTTTGCCAAGTAGAAGGGATATTTGTTTCAGGATCTCCGACACTCAATGCTGCACGCCCTGGAATAATATTCGTAGTTGCAGCTCTTCCTGTAGATTTACCCTGGATCTTTTGTTTGGATAAACTTTGAAGAAGTTGATTAATAGTTTCCACATCGGGATTCTGTGCCCGCCAATCTGCGGTCAGGTCGCCCCGAAATGCGGCGGCGAGGACGGACTGCCGAAACTGGTCGAGCAATGGGGGGATGGCGTCGAGGGCTACGCGGGCTTTGCAACTGCGGGTGGTTAGGGCTTCGATTTTGGTGACGATGCGGTGTTGCTCGTTGAGGGGAGGAAGGGGAATTGGTGCTGTTTTAATATCTGTTGCACTAATATGTGGTAACTGAGTGCCTGTAGCTTGTCCTCCTATATGGGTAATAAAAATCCAACTTCTCAAAAAAATTAATAGATAATCTGACAGCATCGCTTGCGTCATCTTAAATCTCCCAACCCGCTGAAGTAGGAGCGCTGGTAGATCTTCTGCAGACAAACGAGCAATCTTAAGACCACTAGAAATTAAAGGTCGGTCCATCGCGATCACGATATCGTCCTGTTCTAGTCTGTACTCACTGAACTCTAAGATTCTCTCTTCAGGAAGATAAGCAATATCTTCCCATCTCAAACCCCCAGGAACTATATTGGTTCCCCTCAAGAGCCTAATTCCAGAATCACTAAACCATTTGCTCTTGAACGCATACCCACACTGTAGTTCAGATACATCGGCAAGCAAAGCCCTCTCCCACAGAGATGGTAATTTACCCAAATCAATTTTTGCGGAATTTTCAAGTGCTACTTGTCGACGACTTGCCATTCAATTAATTACTCCAAGTTGTGCTCTCATCTGCTGTAATTTTTAGTTCATGCAGTAACAGATGAAAACTGCCCAATCGCGATAAGGGTTGCTCAGGGCTTTCCTCCCTGAAACCCTCCTGTTCGTGGGGGCCTAACTCCCCCACACCCCCCGAGAGTAAGTTGTCCTTCATGGCAAAAATTCAGGTGAGGTGTGAGTTACGGCGAGGTCAGGGTAAAGGTTACGAGTCGATGTCGATACCAAATTCAAATTTATTAACCCCATTCAAAATAGATCATTTCGTAGGGGCTGTGCCTTGTGCCAGCCCCGCAACACCTAACGCCATTGCCAACCGCCCCATGCAGGGTAAACACGGCCCACCAACACCGTTGGCTGAGCGAAGCCGAAGCCAATCACCCCACCAAAATCCCCACCAATACCCGCACCAAATCCTCCACATCATCCGGCACCTGATATCCCCCAATATCCTGAGTGATTAATTTCTTCTGTTGATCCAACACCCCAAAAAGCCATAAATTCCCCATCGTTACCGCCCCATAAATCGTTGACGGCGCATCATCCACCATCGCCAAAGCAATCATCTCCACTGCCAGTTGAGTAAACCCTCGGGTAAGATCATCCCGCTTTGCCTCAACCACAATCACCTGATGTTGCGCACGAATTAGATAATCTAAATTACCCTGTAACCAATTACTAACCTTTAACGAATACTCAAATCGCAAAACCTGATGACAAAGTGTGGCAACGCGCGTCAAAACAGGGGCGACCAATACCTCACGCTTGGCACTTTCGCTAGTTAGCTGTACATAGGGCAGTGTTTCCTCAATTTGGGTCTTAAGCTGATCGAGACCAGATAATGTCTTATCGGTTTTGGTTAAACTCAACCGTTTTTGAGTATAGCTATAGCCAAATTCTGCCAACACCTCATCCGTATCGTAAGGCATCTCAAAATACGAACGAAACGTGTAGCTGGCATCTTTATCCAATAGTTTAGGCATCGTTTACTCCTCCAGCAACACGCTCAACGCTCCCATTTCCGTCATCGCCACCCGTAACTTCTCCATTATCACTGCTGCAATTTCATCCGGCTCAGGTAAATCCTCAGCCGATTGCAAACTCTCATCCCGCAGCCAGGAAATATCTAAATTCTCCCCCCGTTCCTGAATAAACTCTCGACTAAAGCACCGAAACCGCCCCTCTTCTCCTTGATCGCTCCGGGAACTCCCCCCATTCGCATCCTCCCCGTAACAGGTTTCAAACTCCTCAAAATGCTTCCGCGTCAATGGGTTCCGCTTACCAAAGCTGGGCATATTCGTCCGCAGATCATAGACCCACACCGTTTCCGTATTACCCTTCTCCGTCTTCCCCCGCTGAAAGAACAGCACATTCGTCTTCACCCCTGGCGAGTAGAAAATCCCCGTGGGCAATCGCAAAATCGTATGGAGATTGCACTTATCCATCAGGTCAGCCCGAATCTTTTGCCCCTGCCCCGCTTCAAACAGCACATTATCTGGCAGTACCACCGCTGCCCGTCCCCCAGGCTTCAAACTGCGATAAATATGCTGTAAAAAGGCTAGCTGTTTGTTGGAGGTGGGATAGGTAAAATCATCTCGCGTGGGACTGCCGCCACCTTTTTTGGTACCAAATGGGGGATTGGTCAAAATCAGGTCGGCCTTAGCCAGCCCAGTTCCATCGGACCCTAACGTATCTCCTAGAGTGACCGTACTTTCAATGCCGTGGAGCATCATATTCATCAGCAAAAGTCGATGGGCATCCTGCACCAGCTCCATGCCAAAAAACGCCTGCTGTCGCTGAAAAGCTTGCTGAGGCGTATCGAGATCAAACAATTCATCGGTACGTTTCTTAATGTAACGATCTGCTGCAATCAAAAAGCCGCCGGTCCCTGCTGCCGGGTCCTGCACCAGCTCCCCCGGCTGGGGCTGCATCAGCGCCACCATAGAGTCAATCAAACAACGAGGCGTAAAGTACTGTCCCGCCCCTGATTTCTTCTCTCCTGCATTTTTCTCCAAAAGTCCTTCATACAGGTCTCCCAGCCCTTCTTCTTTAGCTGAGTACCAATCCAGCTCATCAATGCTGGTCACCAGTTTTTTGATAATGCGCGGCTGCTTCAAAGCCGTCTGAGCATTGGCAAAAATCGCCTGCACCCGCTTATTGACGCCACTGCGCCCCAGGTCCCGTAGCAGATCCCGATAAAACTCCAGCTGTTCAATGCCATCTAGCGCCACCAGATCACCCCAGCGCTTCCCCTCCGGCAGCACTGTCTCCTGATCGGTTTCCTGCATCATTTTCAAAAACAGCAGGTAGGTCAGCTCCGTCACATATTGCAGGTAGGTAATGCCATCATCCCGCAGGACATGACAAAGGTTCCACAGCTTAGCGACGATATCGGAGGTAGCATTCATAGGCAGTAGCGTGTTTAACAGCGTTAGATTACTCAGGCCAAGACTTCATACCATGCGCAATCACATCCCCTCTCGGGATGGGTGCCCAGAGGGCGGGGTGCCCAGAGGGCGGGGTGCCCAGAGGGCGGGATGGGTTGATCGCTAGGGCTATATTCCGAAACCCACCCCAACACCCTCTTCCAGGAGGGACTCCCTCCCAGGAGGGAAAGACGTATCGACTTTTGCACTGCGCACTGCATTAAATTCCCAATCATTATTCAAACCAATTGGTAATTTGCAAATCCTGGAAATATTGAAAATCATCGGTATTCCGGGTCACCAGAGTAAGGCTATTGGTGGTCGCGATCGCAGCAATCTGCCCATCCACATAGGGCGGTGTTTCTCCCGCTTGCATTAGCCTCGTTCGCTCAAGCGCATGCCATCGCGCTGCCGTATCGTCATAGGGTAAAACCTCCAGCACACCGTCTACACTTTGCTGCATATAGGCTTCTATCTCCCGCCGTTTTTGAGACTCTGACAATCTCAAATAACCAACCATCACCTCGTGATAAGAAATAGACGCAATGGCAAACTGCCCACTGTTTTCTGCTAGCTGCTGCATGACCCGATCATTCGGACGACGCTTAGTTGGTTCTGACAGAATATTGGTATCTAACAAAAAACGAATCGCCATTACCACTCAAACGGTTCTGGACCAGGGGATTTGTCCCGCACAGTGGCCATAATTTCTTCAAACTCGCGATCGTCTTCGTCCTCATCGCGAGTATCTAAGCCAAACTTTTCCCGCCAAACCAGGACAGATTGCCAAAAATCTTGCTTGGGTTTATGCCAGCGGTCATATTCCTCGGCAGAAACCAACACTGCCACGCGCTGCCCCCGACGGGTCACTTCCACCGCCTTGCCTTGCTCGGCTTCGTGAACTAATTGGGTAAAGCGATCGCGCGCCTGAGCAATAGAATACTGGGTCATAGATGGCTATCTAAATGGCTATCTTAGTATAGACCAGAGGTTGGTCAGTGACGATGTGAATTAGTTAATTTGTATTAATTTATTGCAACGGTTGGCAAATTGCGTATACCGCCCTGCACTCAAAGTGTCAGGGCTAATCAGATCAAAACCCGCTAAAGGGGTTCGTCATTACAAGGTGCTCTCAAAGTGCAAAGAGGGTCTTGTCGCTTCAGCGACAGCATTCAATTAGCGCGGGGTTTTGAACCTGGCGTGGGATCATGGAACACATCCCGCATGGGCATATGCATACAAAACGGTTGGCAAATTGTCTATACCGCCCTGCACTCAAAGTGTCAGGGCTAATCAGATCAAAACCCGCTAAAGGGGTTCGTGATTACAAGGTGCTCTCAAAGTGCAAAGAGGGTCTTGTCGCTTCAGCGACAGCACTCAATTAGCGCTGGGGTTTGAACCTGACATGGGGGAATGGTACATAACCAAGAGATGCATTTGCGATCGCACCGTCATAACCAACAACCATTCATTATTTGCCTTTTGTTTGCTCAAGCACATCAATCACAGAACCCACTTTATGATGTTCTTTTTGATGTCGAACATATTTGACGGCTCTATCAAGTTGTTTACGGCCTAAAGAGAAAACGCCATACTCCTTTTGCCAGCGAAACTTATCAGCAATAGGTACCCGTTGGTTGAGGGTATAAGAACTTCCTCCCTTTAGCTGCTTCACTACTTCTGTAATTGCGAGGTTTGGGGGAATAGACAGAATGAGATGAATATGATCCTCTGTTCCTCCAATTGCATAGGAAATACACCCCAGTCTGTCAGCTCTACTCCGAATATCTGGATAGAGTAGTTGCTCATGGGCTTCTGTAATCAACGGTTCACGATTTTTAGTGGCCCATACAAGATGATAGTAGAGCTGCCAAAGCGACATCGCACAAGAGTTTGAGATCTGATTATCTTTTGAGTATTCCCTTGTCGCTTCAGCGACAGCACTCAATTAGCGCGGGGTTTTGAACCCGGCGTGGGATCATGGAACACATCCCGCATGGGCATATGCATCCAAAACGGTTGGCAAATTGTCTATACCGCCCTGCACTCAAAGTGTCAGGGCTAATCAGATCAAAACCCACTAAAGGGGTTCGTCATTACAAGTTGCTCTCAACTTACAAAGAGGGTCTTGTCGCTTCAGCGACAGCACTCAATTAGCGCGGGGTTTTGAACCCGGCGTGGGATCATGGAACACATCCCACATGGGCATATGCATATAAAACGGTTGGCAAATTGCGTATACCGCCCTGCACTCAAAGTGTCAGGGCTAATCAGATCAAAACCCGCTAAAGGGGTTCGTCATTACAAGTTGCTCTCAAATTGCAAAGAGGGTCTTGTCGCTTCAGCGACAGCACTCAATTAGCGTGGGGTTTTGAACCCGGCCTGGGTAAGCGCCTCCCTAACGATCAATCAGTTTGATTTACTATCCGCCGACCACAGTGATTCATTAATTGCACTCAAAACCTGTTCTAACTTACCCTGAAACACTTTATTGATTCGCTGAAACCCTCCCTGGGTCTTAAATGCCCCCTGTTTTAGAGTTTCCTTATCCACCACATACTCCTTTTCCAGTTGCTTATTACCAATTCTCTCCAACCATTTCCGCTGCGGTGCCGTCCATTTCTGACTGGCCAAAATCTTTTTCATCGCCTGTTGCACCCGCTCTCCATAGGGAACTAATGGGTCTCCCAAAGCCGCCTGCCGCACATAGCCAATAATCGACGCGGCAATCTCCTCATTCGTCTTATCCCGCCAGGCTGCTTTAAGCATCGTTTCTGAATACCCAGCTTTCGACAACTCTATACGCAGGTCCTTAAGCTGCTGACGAGTCAGATCACGGGGTCGCTGGGTGACGACTATCAAGGCCGGAATTTTATTCTGATTATCCTGAATAAAGGCTTCAAAACTCTCTAAATAATCCTCAGGTTTACCATACTCAGTGCCATCTTCTGCCACACCATAGCCCTGCTCCACTCGCCGTAGTTCATCAGCATGGTAAGACACCAGCACCGGCTTACGTCCACCATCCCGTCGATCTAAAATCTCAGCGATCTGCTTCCGTTCTTGCAGCCAGTGTGCTGCATCTGCTGGGCTAGATTGCCTCAGATGATCCACTACCTCATCAACAGACATATCCGCCAGGCTTTCAATGGTTTCTTGCTGGTCAGCACTCAGATGACGCTTTTTTCGTTGCAACTTGGCAACAATCTGATCCAAAATCTCCTCCACGGCACTGGTATCCGTCACACAGACTAGTTCATCTACCAATTGACCAAAGGAAATCTTGGGGTTTACTACCACCGGCTTCATACTTGAAAAGTTCTCGATGGCTTTGTACAGGCCCACTGGGTCAAAGATTCTAAAAAACTCTTTGTCCAGATCATCACAGAGACGAGTAGCCCGCCCCAGCATTTGTTCGTATAAGATTCTTGACTTGACCCGCCGCAGAAACACCAGATTACAAATGGCCGGTACATCAATCCCGGTGGTCAACAAATCGACAGTCACGGCAATCTTGGGACTGACCTCGTTCTTATACCGTCGAATCAGTTCTAGAGGTTTATCTGACGCTCCCGTAATCTTTTTGACATCATCGTCATCAATGCTGCCATACCGATCTGTCAGAGATTTCTTCAGCAAATCTGTTACCAAATCAGCATGGGCATCATTCACACAAAAAATCAGCGTTTTACCCATCTCCGGGTCAATTTCATCCGCCAAAAAGTCACATACCACTCGATTAAACTCTTGGGTGATTACCTGCCGGTTAAACTGTTCCACCTCCACTCGGATTTCATCCGGTGCGTGGATCAAGTCCAGCTGCCCAGTTTTTGGATCAATGTATTGAACATTCTCACCTGCCTGCCAAACAATATTGTCTTCAGCCAGGGCTGTTACGGGTCGAATGGGGGGCTCATGATCAATCAGATAGCCATCAATCACTGCTTCCCGATAGCTATATTTGAAAACGGGCTCACCAAAGATTTGGGATGTATGCAACGCAGGCGTAGCCGTTAAGCCAATCTTGACCGCATCAAAATACTCTAGAACGGTGCGGTATTTTGAGACATAGTCTTTGAAGTCTCGAAAAGTGAGTTCATTGTCACTGAGCTCCCGATCCAGCAAATACCCCCGGTGGCACTCATCCACCACGATGCAATCATACTGATCTGCCGTTAGGGGTTCGGTCTCATCGCTGGGGTACAGTATGCGTTTGACAAAGCTCTGTACCGTGCCAATATGCACCTTTGTATCCCTTTCCGGGGCTGCATCCTTTAGCTCTTTGATTTCAAAGATTTTGGCAAACTCCTGCAAACTTTCCATGCGAGTATCTTTGAAGGCATTGGCAGCCTGTTCTCCCAGGGCAGTGCGGTCCACCAAAAATAGGATGCGCCGAAAGCGCTTGGTCTTGAGCAATCGATAGACCAGGGCAATACAGGTTTTGGTTTTACCGGTGCCCGTTGCCATGGCCAGCAACAGATTGCGCTGATCTTGGGCCAGGGCTGCTTCTACTGCTCGAATAGCCCGAATTTGATAGTGCCGTAGGTCAAAGCCGTAGTTAAATTGCTCCTGAGCCAGTTGCGTCTGGGCCTGATCGATATCCTGGGCCAGGGTATCGATCAAACCGGCTGGGCTATACCAACTGCGTAAGGGACGTCGCAGGTTTTCTGGACGACGGACATCGCAAAACCAGATGCCGCTCTTAGTTTCAAGTTGGGGCAAAAACTCTCGGCCATTGGTGGCAAATACAAACGGCAGCTTGTAGTCTCTCCAGGGACCACCGGGTGGGGCTGTCTGGAATCCCCGGCTATAGCGCTTGGCCTGGTCTACTGCCCCAGATACATCTTTACTTTTACGTTTGGCTTCGACGGCTGCGATCGCATCCAACCCCACAAATAAAATATAATCAGCCCGTCCATTAGCATTGGGCCATTCAGCAATGGCTAGATTTTTCCCTTTCTGGGGACGAGTGCCATTGCCATAGGTCAATGTTTCCGTATCAACCTCCCAACCCGCCTCGCGCAATTGCGCATCAATTAAGCGATGAAACCAGATACCTAAGCTACCGAGCGTATTTCAGATGGCTCAGTGCGGCCCCATGTTCGCCATAGCTACCGTGGGTAGCCCGATTACCCACCTTCCGAATTTCATGAAAAAGTTGGGTGGTTTGTCCCGTAATTGCTCCACGATTCTCTAACCGCCGCAGGAGTTCAAATTGGCTTTCATCGGGGTCTTCATAGAGACCAACCGTAGCAGCTACCAACTGAGCCAGTTGCTCCCCAAACTGACGCAGCTTAATCAGACAGGTGTTCGGATCGTTTGCAAAATAATTTTCAGCTAGCGTACCCAGCCTGACAAGCGCTAAGCTATGAACCTTGAGAAATGCAAAATTCCTAGAAACCTGCATAGGAATGGCCCTGACTGCGGGGATGATGGGGAATTAGCTCAGGTTTAAGGTTCCCTTGTACGAACAAAAACTTATCAATATCAATAGGTGTATCTATCCATTTTTACAGGCGAGCTACTCCACGTCAGAATGATGCAACCAGGGAAATACAAGGATGCTGCCGCATTCGCAAAATGTGCCGCTACCGACTAGACTATTTTCCCTTCATTTGGGTTTTGGCCTGTTCCATTGCCAGGGACTTAAACGCCTCAAAGGATTGAATAGTTGATGCGCCTTCAATGGCTTTCACTGCCAAATCCTGAACTTGTTTTAGGGCTGCCGCCAGCTGTTTCGATAAGGTCTGAATCCGTTCCTCACTGGTCGTGATCGTTTGTTCCAGGGCCTGAATCCTCAGTTCATACACACGCTTAAAGCCATCCAATTCCTTATTTCGCAGATCTGCTGCTATTTTTGTCTGGGCACTGGCTGTTTGTTCTCCTTCTGCCTTGGCCTGCTTGATGGCCGTTGCTTTCTCTTTCTCAAAGGCTTCGACTTGAGCCTTTAGCTTGGCAAATTGTTGTTCTTGGAGAGCAATGGCTTTTTCCCGTTCTGCCCACTGTTCCTCCAGGGTTTGCTTAGCCTCTGCAAGATCCCTGTAGCGTTCCTCTTGAGCCTGATCGTATTCCGTCTGCGCTAAACTGCGCTGGAGATTGAGAGTATAGTCATACTCTTCAGCTTCTCGCTGACTGGTTTTTTGCTGTTCTTCATCCCGCTCTTTCACAGAACGCTTATGCTCCTCCTGCTCCTTTGCCCAGGACTGTTTCAGATTCTGTAGTTCATTTTCGAGGGTGTCACTCCTTTGATTAAAGTCGGATTCAAAGGCTTTACTGTTGTCTTCACAGGTTTGGATTAGGGTATCCAGGGTATCGGCTTGGATATCATCTAAATTGTGCAAAGCCTCCAGTTGCGACAGTTCCTCGGCAACGGCTAACCGGAGAGCCTGTAGTTGAGCCGCTTTCGAAGTCAGCTTTTCGGACAACTCACTGACGGCACTACCAAATCCCCCTTGTAACCCAGCCAGGGTGCTAATGGTGGCTGTCATTTTGTCCTGTGGTTGATCGACGGGCTGCTGGCTCATTTTTTTCACAGGTTCAGAGGGTTTTGTCTCTACAACGGTTGTGGGACGTGCCTTTGGCTCTTGCTGTAGTTTGTCGAGCTGTTTTTCTAGCTTATTTCGTTCTTTGAGCAATTCATTATAAGCGTCTAGAATCTGTGCTTTTGTATTTCTATTCGTTGGTATATCGGTCATGCTAACCTCCTCTTTCTTGAGAATCAGCCGTGGAAGATGATTTTTCAAACGCTTTTATAGTCAGCGTGTGGGATTGTTGCATGGTCTCTTGCAATTGAGTATTGATGCTTTCAATTTGCTGAGTTTGTTCTTGAATTTTCTGCTCCAGTGATTGAATCGTAAACTCGTAGCCCTGTTTGGTGGCTTCCCACTCCTTCTCCAGCAGTTCGGCTTGCACGTCTGCATTTTGCTGTACGGCAGTCGCCGCATTTTCTCTCGTTACTTCGACTAGCTCACTAAGTTCAGCTGAGAAGACATCTACACGCTGTTGATAGTCATCTAAAAGGGGCTGATTCTCCTCTAGTATTCTCTCTCGCTCAGTCCATTGCCGATCGTTGACTTGCCCAGTGTCCTGCAATTCTTTTTCTTGATTGCGGCGTGTCTCGTCAAACTCATTGGCATCAACGGTTTGCTTGCGTTCTAGTTCATATTGATAGTCTGCTTCTTGTCGCTCTCGTTCTTTGGTTAACCGCTCTGTCTGCTCGCGCACGGTCTGCTCAAAATCGGCTTGATCTTTAGCCCAGTGCGATCGCACTTCAGTCATTTCTTTTTCCAGAGCCGCTTGCTGTTCAGTTTCGGTTTGCTCAAGGCTTCTGAGTTTGTCCTGATGCTCTTGGGTCAGCAGATGGAGGGTGTCAGCCACTACGCGAATTTGCTTCAGAGTTTGTAGATGACGCGTTTCGATCTCAATGGCCTGATCCAATTCCCCCAGCTTTAAGGATTCAGCGGTTAATTTTTCTGATAGCTCAGTTACAATGCTGCCAAACTCCAGTTGTAGATCGGCTAGGCCTTTAACAATACCGTCAACAGTATAGGCAGATGCCACAGCTAGCATCTGTGCATTTTTGGCAGCTGCAGCTTCCTGCTCTTTTGTGGCAATTCGGGACCCTAGCTTTTTGCGGTCTGCAAGAATTTTCTGGAAGGCCGCTAAAACCTGTTCATTACTATCCTGCGATGCAACCATCACGATGACTCCAGCTGACGCATCATTGGACTAATTCTTGCACCGATGGGTCCATGCAGCAATGCAGATCCTGATTAAACTTAACTCTCGCCGTCTATCAAAGTTATTTATAGCGTACATGTCGAAGGGCACACGGCGGTGCGCCCCTACGGTGGATATGCTTTTTAACAAATCTCTAACTGCGTTTTCCAGGGCCTTGGGCCAGAAAATAGCCCAACACGACACCGCCTAAACTGCACACCAAATCGAGGGAATCTAATGTTCGATAGGGGGATAGGCCTTGCACAATCTCTTCTGCCGTCATCGCCAAGCTAAACAGCACTGGGAAAATGGGTAAATATCGTATGCCTTTGAAGTGACGTCGATTTAGCACTCGATGGCCCAAATAGCTGGCTAGCGCATAAAGCACCACATGGCCAATCTTGTCGTAGTAGGGGATTCTCCCCAGTAACTTGAGCGGTAAATTATTGGTGTAAGCGGCCCACAGAATCAGTAAAAATAATCCACCATAGCCCACTGCTAGCCAAACAACATGGCGCTGGTTAGACTGACCAAGTTTCGATGACGTTTTCATAAAATAGAAATAAGCTGCTGATAGACGGTTTTCAGTACCGCTATCTACAGTGGGCAGCATCTCCATATCGGATACATCAACCACACTTGATATAGGTTATGGGCAATCAATTTAGGCATCGAGTAGGGCTGTGGCTAAGTGTACTGACCTTAGCCGTCGGCATGTTTATGTTTTATGAGGTCTCCTCCAAAGCCCAACCCCAAGGCCTCATGGTGGATAGCGGGCGGTTGCGATCGCACCTTCAAACCCTGGCCGCTGAACGCTACACCAACATTGCCCTGGCCCGCACCCGCACCTACTTGATCAAAGAACTCCAAAGCTACGGCTACGAACCCAGCACCCAAACCTTCGGCTCTGGCGATAGTGCAGGCACTAATCTCAGCGTTATTCGCCCAGGTACCCAAACACCGGAGCAAAAAATTCTAGTCGGCGCACACTATGACTCAGTGGCAGGGTCCCCCGGCGCAGACGACAATGGCAGCGCTGTCGTCACCGCGTTAGAAATTGCCCGACTGTTTGCCGACTACCCCACCCATAAAACCCTACAGGTCGTCTTTTTTGATCAGGAAGAGTTGCAGCCAGAAGGAGCTGGTCTGTTAGGGAGTAATGCATTTGTTAATGATGCCGCTAACCTTGATGGGTTAGCGGGTGCAGTTATTCTAGAAATGCTAGGGTACGCCTGTTATGAAACCGGCTGCCAAACCTACCCACCAGGGTTAGAACAACAAGATTTACCATCCACAGGAGACTTTATTGGCGTGATTGGTGATACCGATCATCCAGAACTGTTAGCGACCTTTGCCACTGAAACTGAGACTAAGCCCGCCACTTCATCGGACTCATCCCTCAAGGCAGTCACATTACCAGTCCCCATCGGAGTACTGCCCTTTATGCCAGATCTGTTCCGTAGCGACCATGCCCCCTTCTGGCTAAAAGGCATTGGAGCCGTCATGGTAAGTGACACCGCTAACTTTCGCAACCCCAACTACCATCAAGCCAGTGATACTGTCGATACCTTAGATTTGATGTTTTTAGAACAGACGGCCAACTACATTGTTGATCGAGTCACAGGCCTACTGCAAAACAACTGACAAGAGCCTGAACTCCCCATATCACTTCCTAAAGCCGCTTTAGAGAATGAACCGGTTTTGAGTTTGAAGTTACGAGTCCATAGAATATTAGTTCACGACTACTAACCCCTATTTCTGGGAGAAAAAGACTTTGAAGTAGGTTCTCCTTCCCCCTTAAAGGCCTGGGGAATAAAAGATGGCAGCATGGGACCTGACTTGTTTAAATCCACAGGGGCAGGGGCATCTTCCCCAGGGTCCTCGCTCAGTTCGTCACCGACAAAATCTCCCTCTAAGTCATCAGCGTCAGGATCTTCACCATACATGGTGATTTCTGGGAGGGACGTCTCTTCAGACGAAGACGGTTCCTGAGGAGGGACTACATAGGAAACCTCGGATATCTCCTGCGGATCTGTTTCGAGCAAGGCGGACATTGGCTCATCTGCTTCATAAGAAATGTCATCCTTGGCAGGCGGCAATAATAAAAGCCGCTTTCTCATATTGGCCATGGGTGCCATCAGATCGGCAATCCGTTCTTCTAGCCAAATAAGGCCGGCTCCAAGGGCTTCGGCCATGGTACTCACCAGTCGGTAGAGGGCGACACTACTGATCAGCAAGCCGTTGGGTAGTTGATTACCCAGGAGTGCGATCGCAACTGCTTCAAACACACCCACCCCACCGGGAGCACCAGGCACTAACAGGCCCAATAACCAGGCCAAACTAAACGAGCCTAAAATCGTGAAAAACTGACTGGGTTGCAGCCCCTGCTGCAGTGCCACAATCGTCATAATAAAACCCAGGCCCCGGAGGAAGACAAACCCCAGTTCTCCCAAAAGCGAGCGCCATGGATATGACTGCATCCGCAGCGTACTGGTAATCACCGTTAAGCCCTGGGACTGAGCTTTGGCTTTGCCCAACTTACGTAGTAGGGGGTTAAGAAAACGTGGATGAATCGCCACCAGCATGGCCACCAAAGCTCCCAGAGGAATCACCAATAGCCACTGGTTTCCGACGGTCAAGCTAAAGCTGATAGCCGCTAATCCTAGAGCTGCTGCCGCCATCAGCACAGGCTCCAGCACTACCCCCACAATGGCTGCACCTGTGGACGACCCTGATGACTTCAGCGCCAGCACACGACCATAAAAATGCCACACATTACCCGGTAAATATTTGGCAATGTTAGTTTTCAAGTAGATCGCTGTAGACCAGCGGCCATCTCGAGGCTGGCCAATGGTCTTTAAGATTAAATGCCAGACCCATCCCGACCAGATATGAGCAATCAAGCTTATGCCCAAAGCTATGGTTAACAGGGACAATGTAGCGCTAGTAATTTCAAGGGTTCTAACTTCTTGCCAATGATCCTTAAGCGTTTTGGCCAAGAAAAATAGAATGCCGCCAAATAAGAACCAGCGAAAGATGCGTTTAACCATAGATATAGGAAACCAGCGCATAAAACGTCGGTGTGAAACAATTGGGCCGTGTTCACGAGTATTAAACCGTGTTCACCATTAAAACTCCAGGTTTTGAAATCCAGACTTTGAATTTGAGCCAGGTATTTGGATATAGGTTTAGCACACAGTATCAACACATTACCTATCAGTGTGTCTTCTGGGGTGCATAGCCCTTCATAATACGGCCACAACACCGATATTGGATGTGGTAAGCCTGGCTAACGGGATTGCTCAGATCAAAAATTGAGTCAATGCCAATGCCGTTGCGTCCCTGGTCTTTACCCGAACTGTGAATATAGCGCCCATGGTCCAGATGCAGGGCTACATGGGTGGTCCGCTCTGGAGTACCGAAAAAGATCAGATCCCCTGGCAGCAACTCACCGATCTCAATCGTGTCCGTAAAGTCTTCCTGTTGATAGGAATCACGGGGCAGCGGCACGCCCACCGCAGCAAAGGCCGCCTGCACCAGGCCAGAACAGTCATAGTTTGGGGCTACAGTGCCTCCCCACAAATATTCATTGGGCACAGCCATGGCCGCCTCGGCAAAGGCAATGGCTCCAGGAATTGCCTGTTCCACATCAGGTCGGGTAACCATCAGAGCATGGTAAGGCGCACTCGCTAAGTCAAGGGCATCTACATCGCCTAATCGCAGCCAGCCTGGATAATCGTCAGCACAAAGCATCACATGCAAGCTATTAGCTTCGATGGCCACAATTTTTAGCTGACGTCCCGCTGCGGCCTGGGTGACTAATTCGGCAGCTGTGGGGGTTTTGTAAAGGTTGAGGGTGCGATCGCAACGATATTCAGTCCCAGGGGCCAACCGCCAGCGGTTCTTTAATTCCTCCAATTGCATTTGCTCACTCCCTCCACCCTGATCCCAGAGCACCAACGTCTTCTGTCGCAAATACTGTAATGCAAAGCGTCACATATCATAGCTACCGCTTTTATTTAGTGTCTTGATTTAACGAATGAGCCATTACATCAGACAATGAAAAAAATATTTTGTCGCCTTAGCTACCGTTTGCTAGATATCACCATCGCTGTCCGCTAATAATCGTTATGAGTCTGACTGCATCCCGACCCAAGGTCAATGAAACTTTTCGCATCACCCCCGAAGCTCTAGACATCCCTGAGCGACTACTCCTAGGTCCTGGCCCCTCCAACTCCAACCCCGATGTTGTAGCGGCCATGAACCGTCAGCCCATCGGCCATTTGGATCCGGTTTACCTCGACTTGATGGACGAAGTGCAGGCCATGATGCGCTACGTCTGGCAAACTGAAAACCCCATGACCCTGCCCATCAGTGGCACCGGCTCAGCAGCGATGGAAGCCACCCTGGCCAATACGATAGAACCTGGTGATGTGGTCTTAGTGGGCATCAACGGGTACTTTGGTAATCGCCTATTTGATATGGCCGGTCGCTACCGTGCCGATGTCCGCAGCATAAGTAAGCCTTGGGGTGAAGTATTCAGCCTTAGCGAATTACGTGCGGCCCTGGAAGAGCATCGTCCAGCTATCTTAGCCTTGGTCCACGCTGAAACCTCTACAGGTGCGCGTCAGCCCCTCGAAGGTGTGGGTGACTTGTGTCGTGAGTTTGACTGTCTGCTATTGGTTGATACCGTTACAAGCCTCGGCGGTGTCCCCATCTTCTTAGATGAATGGAAAGTGGATATGGCCTATAGCTGCAGCCAAAAAGGTCTGAGCTGTCCTCCCGGAAGCTCTCCATTTACCATGGGTGAACGGGCCTTGCAAAAGCTGGACAAGCGTCAGACTAAAGTGGCCAATTGGTATCTAGATATTTCCCTACTGCGCAACTACTGGGGCCAGGGGCGTACTTATCACCACACAGCTCCTGTCAACATGACCTACGCTATTCGTGAAGCTCTGCGTCTAGTTCTTGAAGAAGGTCTAGAAAACTCTTGGGACCGTCATCAACAGACTGCAGAAAAGCTCTGGGACGGTCTGGCAGAGTTAGGTCTGAGCTGCCACGTGCCCAAGGAGTATCGCTTACCCACCCTGACAACTGTGAAGGTACCTGAGGGTGTCGATGCAAAAGCAGTGACTAGCAAACTGCTCAAGGACCACAACATAGAGATCGGCAATGGTCTCGGTGAGTTGGGCGGCAAGGTTTGGCGTATTGGCCTCATGGGCTACAACAGCCAGCCCGAGAATGTAGATCGCTTATTGGCAGTCTGGGAAAAAGTCATGGCAGACATCTAACTACAAAATCCCTGGTTACCTGCCCCCGATATCGAAGGGCAACCACAAGGGATTGCCCCTACGAGATTATCCAATTTTAATCGGGGATAATAATTTCGGATTTGGTATAAGTCATCTGCGCGAAACAATCGGCTGAGCTTCTTGGTTAGGGGCTCAGCTCTTTAGTGTTTAGCTTTCCAACCTCTTGTTGCCTGCGAGCAATTGGTAATGCTCAACCACAGGAAATGGATCATAAAAGTGATGAAGCAAGGCTTTCCATCGCTGATATTCAGCTGACTGTCTAAAACCTTGAGTATGATCTTCCAAGGTTTGCCATGTCACCAGCAAGATATAGCGATTCTCTTGCTCCATGCACTTCTGTAGCTGATGACTAACATAGCCATTCATAGAACTAATAATCGATTGAGCTTGCAAAAATGCTTGTTCAAACGCGACAGCCTCTCCTGACTTCACATTCAAAATAGCGACTTCTAGCACCATAATTCCACGCAGCCAGTCCAGGAAGGTCTCTTAGGAATCAATACAAAACAAAGGGCTTGAACCTCTAATCAATCAGTCTCTAGAAAACAGCTCCTTCACTATTCACGAGTTCAACAGCGCTAATAGCCCCTGTTTTGACATCAACAGAAGCATAATAGCCCTCACCATCAAAAGAATTAAGATATAAAGCCTCGTTATTTTGAGAGAAAAGAGTATAGACACCGGGCTCTAGAGCAATGGAAAACTCACCATTGCTGTCTGACTCAACAACCTGTAACAACTGAGCATGGTCCCTCGCATTTACCGTTGATATCCACTGAGGATCGAGAATTTCTGGCTGAATTTTGCCAGTAAATACCCAAACATTGGTAGCTAGAGCAGACTGACTATTTTGTGACTCTCCTGTAGCTCCAAGCTGTGGCATAAAATCACCAGACAGCTGGATCACTTTGCCCTGAATGCCCTGTTCCATATTGTTACTTGCCTGAGTTTGCTCTGCTATCACCTGTGACGATACCGAATCCTCAACGACACAGCTGCCAATGAATGATAAACATGGAACCATAATGCTTATCATCAGCCTACGGGTAATAGCAGTCATACAAACCATCATGATATCTATAACAATCACTGGGGAGGCAATTACCTCCCCAGCATAGACCTACATAATATCTTCTATCTGGCAAGCTTATTCGAGGCCTATGTTTTTCAGATTAAATCTTCCTGAGGAGCAGTAACGCCGAAAGATTTTAAGAATGGCGAATCAACGCCATGGCTGTAAATAGGCAAACCATAACAATACCTAAAGCCCAAATTAATTCATAGATTGCGTAGTTGATATTGTCGGGATAAGTGTCTGCCTGGGAACTACGCTTATGATCTGGCATTAAGGTCATCGTTTTTTAGCTTCCTTTAGACTGCTTGTCGATGATGCACACAGATATTTCAGCATCTAGTTTAGGCAGATCGTTAGAGGCTCTACGCCCCCCAAGGAAATCTTTACTTTCATTAGAATAATGTGACAAACCCTGTTGCATGTCTTAAAAATAGGTAGTCTTTATCAACCCCCCTTAGGTAGTTAGTGATCAACAGCACTCAAACCACGCAACTCATTGGTTATAAATTCGTCTAGGATGACGAATATTGTGATGTTCTGTATCAATGGTTCTAGATCTGCCTCGTTTTTATCGTGCTGCAAACCCCAGCCGTCCATTACGATTAGTACAGGCTGAGGATCGGCAATATTACATTGACTTTTCGTCAGTGCGAGGCGGAGATATTGTCAGAGAACTGGAGCGTACAATTACCTTACTTTCTCCTGATGAGGCTACCACACAACTCTTTACAGGCAATATTGGCTGTGGCAAGTCGACAGAACTACTACGCCTCAAGGCCCAGCTAGAGCAGCAGGGTCTGCATGTGGTTTATTTTGAGTCAGACCGGGACTTAGAAATGGCTGATGTGGATATCAGTGATATTCTGCTGATGATTGCCCATCAGGTGGTGGAGAGTTTAGAAAATGATGGCATTACGCTGAAACCATCGGCTTTAGTGAATCTATTTCGCAATCTAGCGGAAACTCTACAAACACCTATGGAAATTGCCGACGTCAGTTTCTCGGTTGGGATTGCAGCGATTACTGCCAGGGCAAAAGAGAGTCCAGAAATGCGTAGTCGTATGCGTCAGTATTTGGAACCACGGACGAAGAGTATTATTGATGCCATTAATGAAGAGCTACTGGAAGTTGCGATCGCCACACTCCGTTCCAAAGGCAAAAAGGGGCTGGTGGTCATTGTCGACAACCTCGACCGCATTGATCCCGTAGAACGGGCCAATGGTCGCACCCAGTCAGAATATCTATTTATTGATCGCGGTGAGCAGCTCAAGCGTCTGAACTGTCATCTGTTATATACCATTCCCCTTGCTCTTGTTTTCTCTGACGACCTACCGCGTTTATCCAATCGGTTTGGTGTTTCTCCTAAAGTATTACCCATGGTGCCCGTCACCCAGCGCGATGGCACCACCTCAGAGCCAGGGTTAGCACTGTTACAGCAAATGGTGCTGGCCCGAGCTTTTCCCAATAAAAACTACAACGAGCGCATCGACCATATCAATGACGTTTTTGAAAATATTGCTGTGCTCAACCGTCTTTGTCGCCTCAGTGGTGGGCATATGCGCAATCTCATGAGGCTGCTTTATGGTTGTCTACAAAAGGGTGATCCACCGATCCAATCAGCCGTTCTTGAGGCCGTCATTCGAGATGAAAGAGATTCTCTCATGGCGCTAATTGATGAAAACGAATGGCAGCTGATGTTTAAAGCAATTAGCACCCCCGACACCCAGGGCAATGAAGCCTATATTTTGCTGCTACGCAGTTTATTTCTCTATGAATATCGAGACAATGGCGGTCGCTGGTTTGATCTCAATCCAGTCTTGAAGGAGACGAATCGCTTTAAGAATTGGCTTACTGATAATTAATTAGGACACCCATAGCAGGGCACCCACAAGGAAAGCCCCTACAATTAATTGCCCATTGCCCATTGCCCGGTGGGGCTGCCCACCACCTCCAATGTACCAGGCTGATCTACCCGAAATTGTTACCCATAACCAAACAGCCCTGACTGATCTCCAACGGGCAATGACGCTGGGCAGTGGCCAATTTTCGTTAATTCTGGTGCGCGCTAACTATCAACGCCTAACTCAATTATTGCTAAGTGCTCTGGCCCAAACTCACCAGTTTCATACTGTCGAGCTGTTAGCTTCGAGTCGTTCTCTGACCGAAGCAATTCTCAATCGCCAAGCATCACTCCCTGAAACGCCAGCAGCTGTCATGGTCACTGGCTTTGATCAGGTAGAAGCACAGGATGTTTTGTTTAAGGCAGCCAATGTAGGACGCAATGCCCTGCTGACCAAATTTCCCTATCCGGTGGTGCTGTGGATGAATGACACAGTTCTACAAAACCTGACTCACTATGCCGCCGACCTCAAGAGTTTTGCGGCGGTTCCTATTCGGGTGAATTACCCAATTCAGGCTTTGATTGAGGCCTTACATCGTGGTGCTAATGAGCTATTTACTCACATTCTAGACAACCATAATGATCATTTTCTCGACTATTCGTCACCGCAGTTGCCCAGCTTAAGCCAGCATCTAAAAATCTTAACTGAGCGGGAACTATCGTTTGCGATCGCAGATCTCAACCAACATCACGTTCAACTGGATGGGGCCCTACAAGCCAGCTTAAATTTTCTCCAAGGTCGAGAAGCCCACACACCTGAGCGGTTGAAAGTCGCCAGGGACTATTACGAACAGAGCCTAGACTACTGGATACAGGTCGACAAAACAGTTGAAAACACCAGCGATCAACAAGCAGTTTTACTCTTACACTTGGGGCTATGGTGGCAAACCCATGGCAAACTCCAACCGTCTACCTCCATCGGCTCTTATCGACAGGCTCGTCGCTTTTATGAACGCTTTCTCAATGTTCTTCGACAACAACACCGTAGAGACCGCACAGCCAACTTTATTCATGTTTTAGCTGAAACCTTACGAAAGCTCAAGGATTGGGATGCTCTCATCACCTTGGCCAAGGAAGGGCGAGACTTACATCAAAACGATCTGGTGCGTCTGGCCCAAGACTATGGTTACTTAGCAGAAGCTGAGCTGTCCCATATCAATGGAGCAGAGGCCCAACAATTAGCGACAGAAGCATTAAGGTTGTTAGCTCAAGCTGTCAAAAGCACACAAGCTTCAGGGCAAATTATGCCGGATACTGCCGATAGGACAGTACAGGTCTCTCCTGAAGCGGTTATATTGGCATTGCGCTACCATCAAGGTCGCTACTATTTTCTCCGGGGACAAGCTAAAACGCTACAGGGCGATGATAGTTTACTGGATGAAGCGCTCCATGATTTAGAGAATGCTCGCCAAAGAACAGATCGCCGATATGATGCGTCTCTTTACCTGAAAATTCTTAGCAATCTCCAGAGTCTGTATTTTGCCAAACAGCTTTACTTAGAAGCGTTTGCCATCAAACAAGAACAGCGACAGGTGGAAAATTCCATGGGGTTGCGGGCTTTTATTGGAGCCAGTCCCCTACAACCCTATCGGGCTCCATCCGCTAAGACCACCAGTGACATTTCCCCAATTGAAATGCGTGCCTCGGGGCGGCAGCAAGCGATTAATGATCTAGTGGGACGCTTACTACAGCCCCAGCACACCCTCGTGGTTCTCCATGGCGAGTCAGGTGTGGGCAAAAGCTCTCTCCTCAGCAGTGGGTTAGTCCCCACCCTCAAGCAAGCTACAGCTGAAGGTCGCATCACCCTGCCACTGCTCATACGTCAATACACAAGTTGGGAAATTTCGATTCTGCAAGCACTACAGCAGGTCACTTCATCCTTACCCTCAGCTCCTCCCAACTTCCAAGTCTCGTTTCCCATCACAGGCGAGAGCTTATTAAACCACCTACGCCAGCATGCGCAGAATAACTATCAACAAATCATTCTTATTTTTGATCAGTTTGAAGAGTTTTTCTTTGAGCGCCCTACCGTTGAAAAGCGTCGTTCTCTTTACTACTTTTTGCGAGACTGTCTGAATATCCCCTACCTAAAAATTGTGCTCGCTCTGCGCAATGACTATTTGCACTATTTAATGGAATGGGAACGTTTGGCCAACCTCGATTTAGATATCCTGAGCCGGGATGTACGTTACTATTTGGGGAATTTTACCCCAAAGGAATGTGAGGCTGTTCTTCGTCAGCTGACGGACAATGCGCAGTTTTATTTGGAAGAGGGATTGATTAAAGCGCTTGTAGCTGACCTAACGGCGGAAGACCATGAAGTGCGTCCGATTGAGTTGCAGGTGGTTGGGGCTGAACTGCAACGTAAAAACATTACAACCCTGAGACGATATCAAAAAGAATTAGGAGACGACCCCATTCGAATGCTGGTGCTCAGTTTTTTAAATCGGGTGATTCGAGACTGTGGACCTGAAAATGAAACCTTAGCGCAGACCATTCTCTATCTCTTGAGTGATGAAAGTACAACACGCCCGCTAAAAACCCTGACAGAATTAGAAGAATCCTTAGAATCTCTCGGCATATTGGTAGACCCTGACCAGCTGAGTCTTGTCCTTGAAATTTTGGCAGAATCGGGCCTGCTCTTTGAAAGTCGAGACGTCGGCAGTAGCGTCCGCTATCAACTCGCCCATGATTATCTGGCGGATCTGATCAAGCAGCAGGATATACCGGGATTGGTCACGGTGTTAGAAGCAGAACGACGACGTAGAAAACAATTTGAAACTCAGCTGCGCACAGCCCTACAAGAACAAGCCATGGCCCTAGCTCAAGCTACAGAGGAACGCTACCGGGCAGAAACTGCGGAGATGCAGGCCCTGGCCTCGGTCTCCCAGGCATTATTGCTCTCCCACGATGGCTTAGGTGCCTTACTAGAGGCATTAAAAGGGGCACAACAAAGTCAGCTGACTCCCATATCGGGGTATTTAGAAAATCAAATTTTATTTCGCCTGTGGCAAGCCCTGCATACAGTGCGAGAGAAACATCGCATTCACGCCCACCAAGACTGGGTGCTCTCAGCCTGTTTCAGCCCCGATGGTCAATATCTGGCCTCCAGCAGTGACGATGGCACCGTGCGTTTATGGAATGCTCGCGGCAAACTGTTGCAGGTGTTTACTGGACACCAGGGCAGTGTTTTAGATGTGGCGTTTAGCCATGATAGTTGCTTAATTGGCTCGGCTGGCGATGACTTTAAGGTCCGTATCTGGGACATGTCTGGACAATGTTTGCAAATTTTGACGGGCCATACAGGCGCTGTCAATAGTCTGGCGTTTAGCCCCACCCAAAAACTAATTGCCTCCGCCAGTAATGACCACACCGTCAGACTTTGGACCCATGATGGGCAATGGTTAAAAACCCTCGAAGGCCACCTGGACTGGGTCAGATCCATCGCCTTTAGCGCCGATGGTCAATATCTGGTTTCTGCGGCAGAAGACGGCACCCTCTGTCTCTGGAATACGGAAGGTGAGTTACTACAGGCCATGAGTAGCCATGCAGGCTGGTTATTGCAGGCTGTGTTTAGTCCAGATGGACAACATATTGCCTCCTGTGGCGATGATCATCTGATCAAGCTTTGGAATTTAAATGGGGAGTTGTTGCAATATTTTGAGGGGCATCAAAACTGGGTGAGAGATTTGTGTTTTAGCCCTGATGGCACATACCTGATGTCAGCGGGTGACGATCAGAACATTCACATATGGGATATGAATGGCAAACTTTTGGATACGCTCAAAGGACATCGCAGCAGCGTGCTCAGTTTGGGCATTAATCCCCAGGGCACACAGCTGATCTCAGCCAGTGATGACAACACCATTCGCCTCTGGCAGCTAGAGTCACGTGACATCCCCAGTCTCCAAGGACACCATGGTATCGTCTGGGATGTGTGCTGGCAGCCCAACGGGTCAAAGCTGGTATCAGCAGGAGCCGATCAGACATTAAAAATATGGGCCACTGTAGGGGGAGACCATAAGCTACTCCATACCCAGCAAGCTCACAACAGCAGTATCTATAGCGTTGATTGGAGTCCGGATGGTCGATTGATTGCATCCGCCAGTGCCGACCATACCGTCAAGCTTTGGACAGCTGATGGTGAACCATTACATACATGCCAAGGCCACCAAAATGCCATCTGGTCTGTGAACTTTAGCCCTGATGGCACCTATTTAGCGTCAGCGGGGAGCGATCGCAACATTCGTTTCTGGTACACCGACGGCACCCCCATCGGTCAACTCAGCGGTCACGAGGGTACGGTCTGGACCGTTGCCTTCAGCCCTGACGGCAAGTATCTAGTGTCAGGTAGTGAAGACGGCACCCTACGCCAATGGGACTTAACAGGTCTAACCATCGGTGACACCAGCTTTGCGAACCAAACCGGCACCATTTTGCCAGGCCATACGGGCAGTGTCTGGGCCGTTGCCGTTGCCCCCGACAGCAAAATCATCGCCTCAGCAGGCAGTGACAACACTATCCGTCTCTGGAAAGAGGGTGACCTACTACAGATTTTGCGAGGTCACCATGACTGGGTCCGCAGCGTTTCCTTTGGCCTCAACGGCGATGTCATTGCCTCCGCCAGTGATGATGGCACCATTCGCTTTTGGCAACTCCCAGGCGGTCAACCGCTGCACACATTCACAGGACACCGAGGCATCATCTGGCAAGGCTCGTTTAACAACACAGGTGACCGTCTAGCCTCAGCCGGAGCCGATGGGCAGGTGCGCCTCTGGAATCTACAAATGCAAGACCTAATGCGCCAGAGCTGCCAATGGATTGAGGATTATTTAGCCTACGGCGACCTAAGCGACGCGGATCGCTTGGTATGTGAGGATTTTTGGGAGTAAAAGGTGCAAGGGTTTTGAGTTCAAGCCCTTTAACCAAGTTCCACTAGATTAAAAATAATCACCCCAAGAACCAAGAACGAGTACTGTGTGGCGTCAGGTTACCCACTAGTGACGTGGATGGGTGCATGAGTCGAAGGGTGGACTGATTGATTACAATCAATAACCCATTGCTAAGACTGAGCTTAAGGATTACCCACAATGTCCTCGACTAGTGCTCAGATAGAAGTGACCTTTGACTGAGCAGCATATGGCACAGGTTTGGGGCGCACTCTTGATTTTTCTAGTTTGCCCGCTATGGGGGGGACTGCCCTTAACGGGATGGTGGGTGTTGCTGGCCACGGGAAAACGGCTGTCGCAGATGGGCACCGGCAATGTGGGGGTGTCAGCGGCGTTTTACCACGGGGGCACCGTAGTTGGGTTGGGGGCTGTGGCGCTGGAAGCGTTTAAGGGGATTGGCGCGGTGCTGCTGGCCCAGCACTTTTTTCCAAGGGATCCGATCTGGCCAGTGGTGGCGTTAATGGCTCTAGTGATGGGACGCTATTGGCTAAGTCGAGGTGCGGGGGTGACCAACGTAAGCTGGGGCTTTTTAGTTTACGACCCGCTGGTGGCAATTTTAGGCTGGCTGCTGAGTTTGGTGGCATTTACAGTACTGCGAGAACGAAAACAGGGACGTATGTTTGCATTAGTTTTACTGCCCGTTCTCACGGGATTGGTTCACGGCAATGGCATGCGCGTGGCAGCGGTGGCCTGTTTAATGGGTCTGATTGGCTGGATTTATCAGAAGCTGCCGGATGATTTGGAGCTGCCGACCCAAGGCACTCGGACAGAATCGCGACGGCTGTTTCGCTTTTTTCGCGGAGAGTCGGCCCTACAGGCACTAGACCAGGTGCTCGACTCAACTAAGGTGGGGAATAAAGCGGCTACTCTATCTCAGCTAAAGGCGTGGGGGTATCCGGTGCCCATGGGTTACATTCTGCAAGCAGGGGACGATCCGTCAGCGTTATTGGGTCTTTGCCAGCCGTCGCCCCAGCAGCCTCTGGTGGTAAGGTCTTCAGCCGTGGGGGAAGACGGTCTAGGTGCGTCATCAGCCGGGCAGTATGTGTCGGTGACAGATGTGGTCAGCCAGGCAGGGTTGGAGGGTGCGATCGCAACATGCTTCCAAGCCTACAATCGCCCCAGTGCCGTCAAATATCGACAGGATCTGGGGCTTTCTGAAGCCTCCATGAACGTTCTGGTGCAGCAGCAAATTCAGGGGGTGATCTCCGGTGTTGCCTTTAGTCGCGACCCGATTGCTCGGTGTGGTCATGATGTGGTGATTGAGGCACTGCCAGGTCCGGCCAGTCGGGTTGTTTCTGGGCAAATTACACCGCAGCGATACCATGTGACAATTACGCCAGAAGATATGCAATCTGGGGATGATTGGCAATTGTCGGACGCGGTTGATTTACCAATGGATCCAAATGAGGAATCCTCCACGGAGGTAGAGACGTGCCATGGCACGTCTCTACCTCAAGTTGGTCAATCCATCCCCCCGCGTCTGATTCAACAAATTGCCTATCTAACCCGCCACCTGGAACAACGTTTTGGTGATATTCCCCAGGATGTGGAATGGACCTATGACGGCGAACACATATGGGTGTTGCAAAGTCGCCCAATCACCACATTAAGGCCCCTCTGGACTCGCAAAATTGCAGCTGAGGTGATTCCCGGTGTGATTCATCCCCTGACCTGGTCCATCAATCAGCCCCTCACCTGTGGTGTTTGGGGAGATCTCTTCACTCTGGTATTGGGGCAACGGGCAGCTGGCTTAGATTTTTCACAAACGGCGATGCTTCATCGTTCCCATGCGTACTTTAATGCTACGCTCCTGGGAGATATTTTTATCCGCATGGGTCTGCCTGCCGAAAGTTTAGAGTTTCTGACCCGTGGCGCAAAGTTTAGCCGTCCGCCTCTAGCTGCCACATTACGGAATTTACCAGGGCTCCTAAAACTAGCAACCAGAGAATGGCAGTTAGCCAAAGATTTTAAACGAGATTATCAAACACATTTTCAGCCTGGGCTGCACTCTCTTAAATCGCCCCATACACTCTCCCCCGAAGACATCAAACAACAGATAGAAAGTATTTTGTCTTTGCTGAAACGAGCAACGCTTTATAACATTTTGGGACCACTGGGTTTTGCGCTCTGTAAGGCAATTCTCACAGTGGATAGTGCACAGCTCAATTATCGTTCTAATCCAGAACTTGCAGCAGTTGAGGCTATCAAAGACATCGCCCGACAGCATGCTGGTTTACTCCCACAGCTAGAAACTGTCCCTGACGATAGCGAAGAGTGTTTACACGCATTGGCCCAACTACCCGATAGCGCCCCACTCTTTGAGCAACTCGATAACTTTCTGGCATCCTATGGTTATCTCAGTGAGGTAGCAACAGATATTTCAGTACCGATCTGGCAGGAACAACCAGCTCCGATCAGAGCACTCTTAGTCACATTCTTGAAACAACCCCCTGCACCGACCCAAGGGGCTAAGGGCACTATTACTAAACCCAATTGGAAACAACGCCAGGTACAAACTCGCCTGGATCTAAAAGGCAACATTGCAGAAGTATATAACCGATTATTAGCGGAATTGAGGGCTTGTTTCTTAGCGTTAGAACAGCACTACCTTCGCGACCACAGCCTACAGGAACCGGGGGATATCTTTTTTCTGACCTGGCCTGAGATTCAGACATGGGGGACATCCTCCAGCTTGACCGTCTATGATCAAGATAGAAGCCTTCTTAGTTCAGTGGCTATTCGTCGTCAACAACGTCAGATAGATGGTGCATGGAAACCTCCATATTTGGTTTACGGCAAAGACCCCATCACTTTGTCTACCGCCCCTAGGACACCTATACAAACTGGACGTCTATTAACAGGTATCGGGGCAAGTCCGGGCACTCTAGAGGGCAAAGTCCAAGTGCTTAACACATTGGACACTACGGTGCCCATCGACCAAAACACGATTTTAGTGGTGCCCTATACCGATGCGGGCTGGGCCCCTCTGCTGGCAAACTTAGGTGGCTTAATCGCCGAAGTCGGGGGACAGCTTTCCCACGGAGCCATCGTGGCTCGGGAATATGGGATTCCAGCAGTGATGGATGTGACCGACGTGACCCAGCGATTGCGCACAGGTCAGCGAGTGCGGATTGATGGCCAACAGGGCACCGTTGAGATCCTGTAAAATCAGACTCTGCAATGTTTTGTAACATTACAGATAAGTAGACAACTGTCCGCTCATGTTCCCAGGATGACTACAATCCAAGTGCCTCAACTCGAAAATAGATTTTGCGGTGCCAATGGGCTTTCGCTGTTTTATCAGGCGTGGTATCCATCAGGGACTGCCAAGGCAATATTGGCGCTGGTACATGGATTTGGCGAGCATTGCGATCGCTACTCCACCGTCACCACCGCCCTCACCCAGGCAGGCTATGCCATCTTTGGCTTTGATAACCAGGGTCATGGTCGGTCTGAGGGGCAGCGCGGCCATATTAACCGTTGGCAAGATTACCGCGATAACGTCAGGGCCTTCCTGACTCAAGTACGGCAGCATGAGCCTAATCTGCCGTTGTTTGTTCTAGGCCATAGTCTAGGCGGGTTGATTGTTCTAGACTTTGCGCTCAATGCCCCCCAAGGGTTGACAGGGATTATCATTAGCGGTCCGCCCATCCGACCCGTAGGCATTGCCAAGCCCTACCTAGTGGTGATTGCCCGAGCGCTGTCTGGCATTTGGCCTCGCTTTTCGATGGATGTGGGGGCTGGGGCAGAAACCCTATCGCGCGATCCGGTCATTGTGAATCAAACTGAGGACGATCCGCTCACCCATTCCATGGCAACAGTGCGGTGGGGAACAGAATGTTTGGTTGCGATCGCAACCGTCCGTCGCAATATTGCCCAGCTACAGGTGCCGATTTTGCTAGTCCATGGCAGTGCTGACAAAGTCAATGATGTCAAAGGTAGCGAAGAAATTTTTGCACGCATCACGTCAGACAAAACCCTCAAAATTTATCCTGGCAGCTACCATGAGCCCCATAATGATCTAGACCGCAATCAGGTCATGGACGATGTTATTGAATGGTTAGACAACCATCTCTCTCGTTAACGTTAAGTTCAAACATTTCTGACAGATTCCTTCAGTTCTCCCCCATGCCCCTCACCTGTCAACAGCTCCTCACCCAATACCCAAACCAGTGGCAAGCTGCCACTGTGCACCCCTTTCTCACCCAATGCCAGCAGGGCTCAATCCAAGCCGCACAATTTAACACCTGGCTGGTACAGGATTACCATTTTGTCATTGAATTCACACGATTTGCAGCCAACCTAATCCAGGCAGCTCCCACCGCTCACTTAGATATTTTGTTGGGGGGCATCATCGCCCTCAAAGACGAACTGACCTGGTTTCAGGCCAAGGCGACCGAACGTCAGCTCAACCTCAACCAGGCGCTACAGCCCACGTGTAAAACCTACTGCCAATTTATGGCAGGCTTGACCCAACAGCCCTATCCTGTCAAAGCCACTGCTTTTTGGGCCATTGAACTGGCCTATAACCAGGGTTGGCAAGGTCATAGCCCCATGCCCGCTCCCTATGCAGAATTTGCTGACCGCTGGGGTAATGCTGCCTTTACCACCTATGTCGAGCTGCTGGCCCAACAGGCTGACAGTGCGCTACAAGATACAGACGAGACCACTCAAGCTCAGGCTGAAACTGCATTTCTCACCATTGCTAGATTAGAAAAAGATTTCTGGCAAATGGCCTATGAAGGTAGTTGATGGGTGATTGGGTGTCAGTTATTGGGTGTCAGTTATTGGGTGTCAGTTATTGGGTATTTGTTATTGGGTTCAGGTACCTAAGGTGCGATCGCACCGTCTGACTCAATGCGGCCATAGTCAAGCTTGATAATGCGGTCAGCCAGGTGAAAGTAATGATCATCGTGGCTAATGACCAAGAGGGTTTTACCCCGTTGCTTAAGGTCAGCCAGTAGCTGCGTGTAAAAAATCTCACGAAAAAATAGCAGTCAAGTTTTTAACCATGATTGTGGAGAATATTGGAAACACCCGCCCAGCATGAGCACATCTGAGCGGGTTGTTTTTAACTATCGACTACCACCACCAGGAGTTCTAATAACGGCGGTACCTAGGGGAACTTCAGCTCCCAGGTTAGGATAGGTGCCATATACCCGGTAAGGCACATCGATACCAGCATTGACTGTGCCGCGTACCCGAGAGTTTTTCATGACAATTCGAATTGTCTCGTCAGTAGGTATGGGTTCAGCAAATGTGAGGGTGAATTCTTCAAAACCGTAGTTAACAGAAGGTTCAACCGCTTTATCTCCAACAAAAATTTCGAGGCCATCCAGTTCATGGAAAGTGATGCACTGAACACGGACACGTTGTAAGGGGTCGCCTTCAACGGATACTTCAAAGTAGTGATCTTGGCCACGTCTGAGCACGCCTGCATCGGATACGGTGGCCGCTATAAACACTGCATTGGCAGCAGGGGTCATCACCATAGCAGCAGTCGATGTCATCGCCAGGGCTGCTAATCCATTCAGTAGTAATTTTTTCACGGGTTACTCCTTTCGGATTGAGTTTTGAAAAAGCACGTCAGTGCTTCTACGCAGAACAATAATGGTCTGGCCCAGTCCAAGTTTGAGGAAGCGCTGAGAAGTCGGTGAGTGGGTTAAAAGAATTGGCTGATGAAGTCTCGGGATTTTTTGGGCTACGTATTACACGAAATTAGTTTTAATTTCAGAAAATTTATTAAGTGATGCTACACGATGTAATCTATAACCATCTCTTCGACACAACATTGAAAACTTTGCAAAAAATGTCCCCAACAGCCAGCTCATTTTTGACTTGGAGGAGTAATTGGCAAAACACGAGCCCTCATACGTTTCGCGTCAATTGTGACCAGTGCTCCAGAAACTAACTCCTCTCTGAACTGCTGCAAAGCCATCAGCACCAACTCACCAATAGCATCAGGTAACGTGTCTTGCGTTCTTACCTGAAACACGCTTGGAGCAATGGGTGGGTGACTGCTAACAAAGCGCCAAAATCTAAATCATGGGTAAATACTACATTTTTATTCTCTTGAGCCCATTGCATCAAATCCCGATCTGGTGCCCTGGGGTCACCCACTGTAGCCCAATGCACAGCTTCAATATCAGCGTTAGCAAAAAAGCCTACCCAAGCCGGTGACAAATTCATGTCAATCAGAATTTTCATGCCGATTGAAGTGGCACTTCAACCTCATCCACACGCCATGCCGCATAGGCTAGCGATTCTTGCAAATCTGCAGATTCTAAATAGGGATACGCCACCAGAATTTCCTCAGATGTGCGTCCTGCGGCCATTAATCCTAAAACAGTACTCACCGTGACACGTAAACCACGAATACAAGGTTTACCCCCCATCACTTCTGGATTCCACGTAATTCTAGTAAATTCTGGCATTGACCTAAGGTCGATTAACAGCAATATTCGCTCACTATTCTAGGCAACTTTTTGATGGTGGTGAAGTTTATCCGCTTTTCAACGCTTGTAGGGTGCTGTGAGCGTAGCGTAACGCAACAGCTTTTATATATGGATCGACTGGTTTCTGCAAAAGATTTTGGAGGTACGACTACAACCCTGCTGTTACTAATGGCTGAGGTACTTTTGATCCTGGTGCCCAGTCTCTGACTGAGCACCGCCACTGAGCCTCTGGCTCATTGCACAGGTCTACAACCGCCGCACCAACATACTAATAACGTCGTCCGGCTCTGGCCTCAGGATCAGCCGATTGTCAGGCACTTCAATCAGGGGACTCCACTGGCTGGTTTCTACGTACCGTAGATTGTGCAGCAGGTGGATGGTTTGGCGGATGTGGCTGGGGTGACCGAGCAGGATATGGCGAATGGAGCTGCCTGGAGGCAGGCTGCTGGAAAAGTCGGCAGGTAAACTGGGTGGCATATCCGATGGGGTTGCCTGGTTTGAGAAGGTCATAGGGGCGTTTTCCTTTGTGGGTGTTTAACCACGAGACGACAGGGAGGAAAGCCCCCAAAAAGTTAGCCACCCTGCAACTAAAATCAGGGTGGCTGTAAAATGCTCACAGCTCACCAACTGGTAGTAGCAGTTGGAAGGGTTAGCGGGGTGGTGGTGTTGGTAGCACCGCCACCTCGCGCAGCTAATTTTTTGGGTGCAAAAAACAACTGGGTCAGTTGCTTATTGTGTAGGCTATCAGCCCCAGATCGATGAGTCAAGCGGGTGTTGCTGCTGTACGCTTTGCCAGGATCTGTAGGTTGGCGTTGAGCCCGCGAAACCCAACATCCTTAACATTTTTTATAGAGATGACTTTGAACGGTAAATTTTAATCGCATAAATGTACACCATGCATTTTTATCAATTTACGTCGAGAGATTTTGGCAAGTCGGGTTTCATAAATTCAACCCGACCTACGGTTTATGGGTTCTTCAGATCACGGTCGCCTGAAGAGGTGAATGCTGGAATAGGGCCAATCATAAGGATTTTGAACAAGACCATGTTTGGCTGGGTTGTGATGAATATACTCAACGTGGCAAACAAAATCGTTTTCGTCCCGGATCAGATGTTCCCAAAAACGACGTTGCCAGATAGCCTGTTCTTGTTTCTTATAACGAGCAAGGGAGCATGGTTGTTTATATTTCTCAGGACAATGGCGGCTAAACTCACTTTTAATCAAACGCCAACGGGTTGAGAAATTAGCATCTCCCTTTGGCAAGGTCCATAAACAATGGAGATGATCCGGTAAAACCACTATGGCATCAATGGTAAATGGATGACGTTGTTTTACCGTACGGAATGATTCTCGCAACAACTCTACCATTTCCGGCGTATCAAATAATTGTTGCCGATTGTAGGTCACCACCGTAAAAAAATACGTGCCTCCCTCTCGTCGGGACCGCCGATATTGCATCCCTTTTAACCATTCTTGCCTCCTCAGAATAGGCAGCTCACCTCCAAAAATATCGCCTCCACATCCGCCGACATCTGTAGGTTGGCGTTGAGCCTGCGAAACCCAACACCCTCTGGCTCATCGCTTCAGAAAACAGTAGTAAAAACCATGCGGTGCGTTACGTTAACACTAACGGCACCCTACGGAAACACCCCATCCAACTCCAACCATTCCCCCACTGGCAACTCCACCCGCTCCGTTGCCAGGTAAATCGCCTTCTGTCGATAGCCATATTCCCCATGACTATCCTCATAGGGCTCACGGTAAACCTCCAACTGCTGGTTCACCAAATTAAAGATCCAATAATGCAAGATCCCTGACTCCGCATACAGCGCAAGTTTCGTACTACGGTCATACCCCAGCGTCGAGTCCGAAATCTCCATCACCACCCAACAATCCGCCGCTCCCGGATGCCCTTCCAAATAATCATCTTCCCGATATTTTGCTAACACCACATCCGGCGACGGCTCACTATAATCCGACAACGTAATCGGCTCCTGCCCCCGCACCGTAGCCTGCTCCCCCAGCAATAAAATCAACCGTCGCACCAATCGTGTATTGCACACAGAATGGGGCGTACGCTTTGGAGCCATTTCAATCAGTTCACCCCGAATTAATTCAACCGGTCCATCACCAAAGAAACCCAGCTCACCCAACCGGTGAAACTCGTCCGTTGTAAATCGCTTGGCCGATACCGCAACCATGGTTAAGCCCTTTGACATAGCCCTAATATAACGTCGTGACTGAGCACAGTCGACCCACCAGCGTCCCTTTTCCAATAGCGTTCAAGCATTCCCGCCTCAGCAATCTGCCCCTTTTTAAGACATTGCCATTGAAGCTGATGTGACATCAAAATGATTCGGGTGGATGGGTGGATGAGTGGATGCCTTTTTCCCATCTACCCATCTACAGTCAAAACCTGGAACTTATTGCTATACGCCCCCTAATGGGAGAATGGCAGAGTTTAAGAAAATTCAGCAATGGATAAGGGGCCGCAGGGTGGGGACTCTTACTCTTTAAACTGTTGTGCATAAAACTGTTCATATCGGCCACGCTTTTCTAACAGTTCAAAATGGGTACCTGCTTCAGCGATCTGGCCATTCTCAATAAACAGTATTCGATCCGCTTTGCGCACCGTACTCAACCGATGGGCAATCACAAATACCGTCCGATTCTCCATCGCTCGCTCCAGAGCCTCCTGCACTAATGCTTCTGACTCAGAGTCCAATGCCGATGTAGCTTCATCCAAAATCAAAATACGTGGATTCAACAAAATTGCTCGGGCAATGGCAATGCGCTGTCGCTGACCACCGGATAAATTAACGCCGCGTTCTCCTACCCAGGTTTGATACCCCTGGGAGAATTGTTCAATAAAATTGTGGGCATTGGCAATCTTTGCGGCTGCTTCAATAGCGTCATAATCCAGATTCGTCTGACCGTAAGCAATATTCTGCGCAATGGTGCCTGAAAACAATGTTGTTTCCTGGGGAACAATACCAATCTGCTGACGTAGACTCTTTAAAGTCACATCTCGCACATTGGTACCATCGACTAAAATCTCGCCAGCTTGCGGATCGTAAAATCTCGCTAGCAGATTCACCAAGGTTGTTTTTCCAGCCCCTGATGGCCCCACTAAAGCAACCACATCTCCTGGCTGTACAAACAGTGAAAGATTATTGAACACTGGCTTGCCAGGCGTGTAGGCAAAGTCAATATTACGATACTCGACTTTACCCGTAATCGGCGGCAAGTCTTGAGCATTCAGTCGCTCACTCAGGCTGGGCTCCTCTGCAAAAATGTCAAATACTCGCTCAACAGAGGCTTCAGTTTGTTTAAAAGTGTTATAGTGCTGCGTCACTAAGTTAATCGGGTCGATTAACAAGGCTACAGCCACCAAAAAGCTCACAAACTCCTCTGGTTGTAAGTTACCCAGCGCAATTTGCCAACCGCCTAGCAAAAACAGAAACATAATGCTGACTGCTTCTAAAAAGCCCACCACGGGATATTGAATTGCAGTCAGATGCTCAGTGCGATATTTAGCAATGCGATTCTCATCGGCCACCTTGCTAAAGCGGCCCACCTCATAGTCGTCAGCAGCAAACGCTTTGACCACTCGGATGTTGCCTAATACCTCAGTCAATAAAGAAGAGAGATTAGAAATTTCATTTTGACTGCGGCGAGAGAGGGCTAACATGCGATTGCCAAAGCTGCCAATTAGCCAGGCCATCAACGGTGCAATCAAAAAGCCTGCCAGGGTCAGGGGCCAGTTGAGATAAAACATGTAGATGGGAATGGCAATTAGCTGCAAGACGCAGGAGATAAACTGCTGCGACATCTTATAAATAACTTCGCCAATCCGATCAATGTCCTCAGTCAAACGATAGGAAAGATCACCCGTTTTAGCAGTCGCAAAATAATCAATGCTGAGGCGATGTAAGTGGGCGTAGACTTTTTTTCTCAACTCCAGTACCGATGCTAGGGAAGCACGAATCGAAAAAACTTTCTCCCCATATTGAAACAAGTTTTGAATTAAGAACGCCATGGTGGTCAGCCCTAACCACCTGGCAATATTCGAAACCTGTCCCTGACTGATGTAGTAAGTTACCTGACTCGCCAGATAAGGTAGCGTAACTGTGGTCAGTACATAAAAAACAATGAACACAAACGACCAGCAAAACAGTGGCCACTGGGGCTTTAAAAAAGGCAGCAGTTGCCAATAAACTGAGCGCTGTCGTTGGACCATAGTGTCATTAACTCAAATTCAAAACTCACAATACTTGACAAGCAGGTGCGATCGCACCCTCAAGCTGCCACAATCACTCCAGCATCCAGCTTTTCCAAAGTATCTAGCACCACTTTGGCAATGCGATAGGACGCACCAAACGGACCAAATCGCTCTTGACCATTGGCAACACAGGCTTTCATATACGCCTCATCCTGGATAGTCTTGACGGCATACTGGGCAGCTTCTTTGAAGATGGCCGACGTTGCTGGCTTAGTACCAATCGTTTTCACAGAAAGGCCTAACAGTCTCTCCTGGGCTTCAGCAAAAGCATAGGTAAACTGGGGACCGGGTCCAGGAATTTGTAAAATGGGTTTACCAATGGCCATGGCCTGATCCACCGCTAAACCGGCCATACCTAAAACCAGATCAGTGTGGCAAACAATGTCACTAAACGCATCACTAAAGCATAGGACAGTGGCGATTACTTCACCATCCACCACATAAGTCAGTTTGCCTGGAGCACAATGCCAGCCAATATCAGCCGAAATGGTCTCTAGAGAGGCCATAACGTCAGGCACTAAAGCAGCGCAAAACTGAACTTGAGGATTGAGTTTGGCAATTTCCACCACCAACCCCAAAAGCAATTTCAGATTATGCATAGCTTCGGGCATTCGCGAGCCCGGTAGTAGGGCCATCATCGGTCGAGCAGCATCCAGCTGTAAGTCTTTGCCCTTTGGCTTTAGCCGATCAAGAGACGGAATCCCCCCAAACTGGGCTTTAGCCAATCCCTGTTTTTGATAGTCTTTAGCCGTGTAAGCATCCCGCGAGAACAGCGTTAAACAACGGGGAGACTTAAGCACTGCCTTGAGCACCATGTCAATCTTGAGCGTTCCCTCGTACATGGCAGACAGCGATGAGGTAAATGAAATGAAGGGTTTACCGCTAATATAGGCAAAACATTGCCCAACCACATCTCCGGTAGCAAACACTAAATCACAGCTGGGGGCATAGTTTCGTACGGCTTGAATCTGTCGCAACGTCGAGGTTAGTAACCCAGCACGAATGTCACTGAGCAGTCGCAGACGATTAGTATACGTGAACCCTCCCGACGGTAATGTCAGCGTCGGTGACACAATAGGGACATTAATGTTGCGATAGGCATGGCCCTGACCCACAATTGGAATAGCCGCAATATTTAGCTCCGGCTCTAGCTCCCAAAGACTACGAATAATGTGGGAAGAATGGTTATCTTCTCCATGGCCGTTGCTAATAAATAGGAGTTTATGGGACATGGGTAGACGGCAGTTGACCAGAGCAGATCGACAGGGATTTCGCTGAGTCCATAGTACAGCCTGGAGACCATTTACCAGTAGATTGAGACCGCTCGGGAGATTGTCACGAATCGTCTTTCATCGACAATCTTGTAGGGGCTGCGCCTAATAATCTCGTAGGGGCTGCGCCTTGTGGCAACCCCGCCATATCGGAGGTCACCCGCCCAAGTTCCCTAATGATTCAAAAACTTGGCAGCAGGAAAGCTGTCCGATGACAACATCAGGCGGCTCAAGTCTTAGTGATTAAAGTGGTTGTCTATTTCTTCATCATGGATTTATCTAATTCGTTTAGATACTAGGCACATATCATGGATATCAACTTATAGTTTAGAAATCTGGGTTAGGTGGAGGTGCAGGGAATCAGGAGATATTGCCCCCTAAATTCTTGCCCCCTATCTTTTGACAAACATTTTGCCTTAAACTCTATACCTACTATTAATTCTCCCAACATCCACACTCCTCTGGCACAATGAGGTGGTCAAACTCCCCAATTACGTAAAGGTCTTTCCAGGTTTTGGTCCTAGCACCTGAAAATTTATTTCCGTTTCAGCTCGATCCGTTTCAAATCGACGCTATTGAGGCGCTTAATAAAGGACAGTCCGTAATCGTCTGTGCCCCCACTGGCTCCGGTAAAACCTTGGTGGGTGAATATGCAATCCACCGAGCGATTCACTTCAATAGACGGGTGTTTTACACCACACCGCTCAAGGCTCTGTCGAATCAAAAACTGCGGGATTTTCGTGAGCAGTTCGGCCATAACCAGGTGGGTCTACTCACAGGGGATATGTCCATCAATCGGGATGCCCCCATTCTGGTGATGACCACGGAGATCTTTCGCAACATGCTCTATGGCACCACCATGGGAGAAGTTGGGGATGCCGTTCAGGATGTGCAGGCGGTAATTCTGGACGAATGCCACTATATGAACGATCGCCAACGTGGCACTGTCTGGGAAGAGTCGATTATTTATTGCCCCCCAGAAATTCAACTGGTGGGGCTGTCAGCCACCGTAGCCAATGGCGATCAGCTAACCGACTGGATTGGGAAGATTCATGGCCCCAGTCAGCTGATTTATTCTGACTTTCGTCCTGTTCCCCTCAATATGCATTTTGGAACGGGTAAAGGCATCTTTCCACTCCTAAATAGCAAGAAAACGGCTCTCCACGATCGGCTTAAAAAACATCGCAAGCCCCCTCGCCGCCAGAAGGGGCAAAAGAAAAAGGCCATGACTGCTGGCAATGAATTTCTGGTTGCCCAGCTCCAGCAAAAGGATATGCTGCCAGCCATTTTCTTTATTTTTAGCCGTAAAGGATGTGACAAGGCGGTACAGAACATTAGTAGCCTTTCTTTGGTTAACCCTTTAGAAACCCGAGCTCTCAAACAGCGGATTGATGAATTCTTAACTGCTAATCCGGAAGCGGCTCGGGCGGGCCAGGTAGAACCGCTTTATCGAGGAGTTGCCGCTCACCATGCAGGCCTTTTGCCTGCGTGGAAAGGTCTGGTGGAAGAACTCTTCCAGGCAGGATTGATCAAGGTTGTTTTTGCCACCGAGACCCTGGCAGCAGGCATCAATATGCCTGCGCGCACCACAGTGATTTCTAGTTTGTCAAAGCGCACCGATAGCGGTCATCGACTGCTCCATGCCTCAGAATTTTTGCAAATGGCAGGACGGGCAGGGCGACGGGGCATGGATGTAGAAGGCCATGTGGTTACCGTAGAAACTCCCTTTGAGGGGGCCAGGGAAGCTGGCTATTTAGCCCTGGCTAAACCAGACCCACTGGTCAGTCAGTTCACCCCTAGCTATGGCATGGTGCTGAATTTACTCCAAACCCATTCCCTGGAAGAGACCCGCGATCTAGTCGAACGCAGTTTTGGTCAATATCTTTCCACCCTGCATCTGACGCCCCAACAACAGGCCATTAATGATGTAGAGCATAATATTGAGCTGATTCGTGAACAGTTGGCAGCCGTTGGCGATGGGCAAATTGCCGAATATGCCAAATTAAAGGAACACCTGCGGGAGGAACGTCGACTGCTGAAAATTTTGGATCAGCAGGCCACGGAAACATTGACTGGCGATCTACACACGGTGATCAACTTTGCGATCGCAGGCACAGTTCTATCCCTCAAGGGAAAACATATCCCCGTCGCCAACCCGATACCAGCGGTATTGGTCACTAAATTACAGGGGCCAAACAAGGTGCCCTATCTAGTATGTCTGACCGGTGATAACCAATGGCTCATGGCAGCTCCCCGCGATGTTTTTGCGCTGTATGAAAAATATGAGCGCATCGCTGCGGTGGATCACCTGATTCCACCTGATGCTCTCACCATGAAAGCGGGCAACAAATGCCCTGGCGATGAAACTACGGCTACGGTAGCTCAAGCTGTTCCCCAAGCGTTACCGACATTGGATGAGCTCGCACCGGAGGTCAAAGAACAGCGCGATCGCATGCTCTCTGTAGAGGCCAAGTTAGACAGTCATCCCCTCAATCAATTTGGCAAGCCCAAAACCCTATTGAAAAAGCAACAGCGGCTTTCAACCCTGGAAGCTGAGCTGAGCGATCGCAAAGCCAAATACAACAAATATGCAGGTCGCTATTGGCAAGAATTCCTCAATCTGATGGCCATTCTTGAAAATTTTGGCGGTTTAGAAAATAACCAGCCGACCAATTTTGGCAAAATGGCCGCCGCGATTCGAGGAGAAAATGAGCTGTGGATAGCCTTGGCCCTGGGCTCTGGTGAATTTGATCATCTGCCGCCCCATCAGTTTGCCGCTGCTTGCGCAGCCATTGTCACCGAAATCACCCGCCCCGATACCTGGACCCGATACCGCACATCTCATGCTGTTACAGCAGCCTTAGAAGGTCTGCGTTCCACACGGCGTCAAATATTTCAGCAGCAGCGGCGCTACCAGGTCACCCTGCCAGTATCCCTGGAATGGAATCTCATTGCGCTGGTGGAAACATGGGCGTTAGAAACCGAATGGAATGAGCTTTGCCAAAACACCAGTCTTGACGAAGGGGATGTCGTTCGAATTCTGCGGCGCACCCTCGATATATTGGCCCAAATTCCCCACGTACCATTTTTGCCCAGCACTGTTAAATCAACCGCTCGCCAGGCAGCCCACCTGCTCAATCGTTTCCCAGTTAATGAAGCGGGAGATGCAGCGAATGGGTTAAACAGGGATACTGAAGAAACTATGGGTACCGCAACTATTGAGACCGAAGAAGAATAATTGCGTAGTAGGGTGGGCAGTGCCCACCCTACCCAATATCTGCCCCCCCATTGCCTACTGCCAATTGACGATTTGCCCATGACTTCGACATCTCTGCCCCTCTCCCCCAAAACCCTGACTCGCGCCAAGCGAGCTGTGCGCTGTGCCCCGTTTTATATGAAGCTGCTAGCGACGATGCGATCGCAAAGCGTTCCCCTACGTGCCATTATGGACGCACGTGGCATGCTCAGCGGTTACACACGCCAGCCCCTCTCCGAAGTAGCCGCCGACAATCATCTGGGCTGGTTAATAACCGTCGGCATCGTCCGTCGCGAAGTCGATGGCCAAGGCTTGACCGACAGCTTTCGTCTGACACCCATTGGCCGCCAACTCGTAGAACAATGGGAAGCAGCAGGTCGTCCGGATTCCACTGGGAGCCCCCTGGATTATTTACTCAATGCCAGAAACCGTTGGTTAAGACTACCGACTTGGCTATCGTAGCCAGGTAAATTTTGAGACTATCGTCTACAGCTGCGACAGTGCGCAAAAGTGACGATGTCTAAGTAATGAAGTTTGGGTAAGTTTAAGCAATAGTGCGGATGGTTAACCACCAACTGACCTATCAGCAAGTGATGAGCATCCTCAACACAACTGCTGTTAAGCTTTACCCACACCACAGCAGCCTGCCAACACGTTAAGTTTCAGGATTCACTACTCACCTTACTTATTCAAGTTTCTAGTCTTATACATCACAATTCCCAAACCTTGTATCGAAAAGCCGTTATTTCAGTTATCTATCTCAACTCAATATTGCAATCACTAAAAATTCAATTAAACCGGGAGACGCTCTAGCATGAAGGCCATTATGGTAGTGGGTACTACCTCCCACGCAGGGAAATCTCTACTCGTCACAGCACTTTGTCGTATGTTGAGCCGTCGTGGCTGGCGAGTAGCTCCCTTCAAGGGACACAATACCGCCCCTAACACCTACGTCACCGCTAACGGCGCTGAAATCGGTTATCCCCAAGCAGTACAAGCCTGGGCAGCAGGTGTCTCTCCGCAGGCCGAAATGAATCCAGTCCTGCTAAAACCTCAAAACGGCCAAGCATCTCAGGTCATCATCAAAGGTCGTCCCGTTGGCCAAACCACGCCGACCCACTATTACGAGACTTATTTTGAAACCGGTTGGCAAGCAGTACAAGAAAGCCTGGCGCGCTTGGGCCAAGAATTTGACCTACTGATTTGTGAAGGAGACGGCAACCCGGCCGAAATCAATATCAAACAGCGAGATCTCGCTAATATGCGAGTGGCCAAAGCCCTAAAAGCTCCGACAATATTGGTTACTGACATTGATCGGGGTGGAGCCTTTGCCCATATCGTCGGCACCCTTGAGCTACTAGAGCCCGATGAACGTGAGCTGGTCAAAGGCATCGTTATCAATAAGTTTCGCGGTCAAAAGAGTCTGCTTCAGCCGGGCATTGATTGGATAGAAAAGCGCACAGGCATTCCAGTTCTGGGTGTGATCCCCTGGATTGAAAGCGCGTCCCCTAGAGAAAACTCCGTTTCCCTCATGGACCGCCCTGTGGAAAAACAATCCGCCGAACTCAATATCGCGGTTATTCGCCTACCCAGGATTTCTAACTTCACAGATTTTGATCCTCTAGAGGCTGAACCCTCAGTTAATGTCAGGTATCTCAGTCCTAAGGATGATTTGGGACATCCCGACGCTGTGATTTTGCCAGGAACCAAAACAGCCATTGCTGACTTGCTGATTTTGCAACGCACCGGCATGGCTGAGGCAATTCAAAACTACGCAGCAGCAGGAGGCACAGTCCTCGGTATTTGCGGTGGCTTCCAGCTAATGGGACAAATGCTAGCTGACCCAGAAGGTCTAGAAGGTCAAGAAGGCCGCTTTAGGGGTCTGAGCATTCTGCCTTTGCGCACAGTGATTACCCAAAACAAAGTGGCACGTCAGCGGTCTGTAAGCTCGAAGTACCCCCAAGAGGGCTTACCCGTCAATGGCTACGAGATTCACCACGGGCGTACTCAGCTAGTGATGACCCCTGAAGGTGGTGAACCAGGGCCTAAGTTCCAGCCCATTTTCGACGATCGCAGCCTGGGTATCGTCGACGAAACTGAATCCCTGTGGGGCACTTACTTACACGGCATTTTTGATAATGGACCCTGGCGACGAGCCTGGCTAAATCGCCTCAGACAGCAGCGGGGCTTGGGGTCTTTACCCACTGGCATTGCTAATTACCGCGACCAGCGGGATTCTACGCTAAACGAACTGGCCAATACCGTTGAGCAATACATTAACCTAGAGCCGATCCTGAACCAGTCCTAAGCGATACGGCCCCAGGGTCAGCAAATAGCCGTTGGGACCCCTGCCATAATTATATTTTCTCTGCATGACCTAGGCATTCATCATCCCAACAACTGTGGGAAAATGCTGAAATTGTCTACTTCATCCACCCATGCCCCTTCCCCATAGTGTCTTGTTAACGTTAGGTGGCTTAGCTGCAGGGGTATTAGCGGGACTGCTGGGTATTGGTGGCGGTGTGCTGATGGTGCCTTTATTGCTGTTATTTGGCATCAATGTAGACCAAGCAGCTGCCACCAGTTTGTTCGCTATTTTAATCACAGCCACCACAGGCAGTTTTCAAAACTGGCGCATGGGTTACCTACAGCCCAAACAAGTTGTGCTGTTGGCAATCCCAGCAGCCACCCTAGTCATCATAGGCACAGAGTTTGGAGAATTACTTTCCGAACACTGGCGACGAGCCGCATTTGGCATATTGCTGCTAGCCAATATCTACCTGGTTAGCTTAAAGAAGCGGGTGGCGACCACAGTCCAGCCCCCCAATCAGATCCCTCCCATTCCCGCTCGTTTAATTACCGGTAGCACCTCAGGGTTTATGGCCGGTTTGTTCGGTGTGGGCGGCGGCGTCGTGATGGTGCCCTTACAGATATTACTGATGAATACCGGCATGAAAACTGCTGTCCGTAATAGCTTGGCCGTCATTGCTCTGACCTCATGTGTTGCCTGCATCCACAACAGCCTTAAGGGAGATATCGTCTATGGAGCTGGTTTGAGCCTGGGTCTAGGTGGTCTGGTGGGCGTCCAAATCAGCACTCGTTTTTTACCCAAACTGCCAGAACAGGTTGTTAGCGTATTATTTCGTATCCTGCTGTGCGTTTTAGCCACCTATGTATTTTGGCAAGCATGGCAAGCCTACAGCAGGGTATAAGGAACCATAAAAATGGGTACTTAGCCATGGCCAGTACCCATACCTAGCCTTAAAACAGCTAGCCTGAGATATTTAATATCTGCTCTAAGTATCTGCAAAAGTCCGCAATAGACTAAGCGCAATATAAATAAACAAAAATGCTCATTTAGTCTGACGATCGGCTTCTGCACAAAAAAGCTTTCGGCTTGGTATCAACAGAAAGCTGAGCTCACTGTTGCCATGTTGACCCGTCTACTATTCTTTAGTCTGAATGTAAAGAATAAGCAGGAATACGGTTGGGACAAACACGAAAAGGATGCTGGCTACAAACCCCAGATTATTAACTTCCATAGGACTCAGCTATTATCTCTCTCAACAACAAACCACATGGCTAAGCATATCACTCTGGTTCAACTCAATGAAGCCACAGCTTTGTGAATTGAAGTTAGCGATACAGCTAGCTCAAAAGCTAACTAAATCCCGATAAATCAACTGAATGCATTCGATGCATCACTTTTTCTTCTTCGGTTTAGTCACCACACTAATCGGTCCATTGACCAGCGTCTGACATGCCAAGCGGCAGTTACCAGGACGTTTTTTGAGTTTTTTTTCTTCCACTGCAGTACGCGGAGATAGGTTATCTAACCCTTCAGTGATTTCAACGACACATAAACCACATTGACCATATCCACCGCAGTTCATCATTTTGCCAGTGAATGTATAGACATCAACGCGGTTATCTATCGCCTTCTGACGTAGATTCGCTCCATCCGCCGCTGTGACCTCAACATCTTCTTTAACAAACTTAATAGTGGGCATCGAAGGGCTCCAAAAGCAATCGCTATAACGTCGAGAATGCCGCGAGTGTCACAATCCCAAGCAATTCAGCTTGCATTGGATTATGAACTCTAGTTACACTTCTTTATACACTTTAATCTTTGGATTTGAGTGGATTAGTCCGTCGGGAATCGTCTGGATTCATTACCGCATAAGGCTATCTGTCCATCATCTCCAGTTTTCTTCACTGCTAAATAGCAATTCATTGGGGCTTGCCTTTGGAGTCAATGGGGGGATCTGGTAGCCTGTTTGTATCGGTATTTTAATGTACGGCTAACATTTCCAAACTAGGAGGAGGCGCGTAGTCAATGGGACTACCCTGGTACCGGGTACATACAGTCGTTATTAACGATCCCGGACGACTGATTTCTGTACACCTAATGCATACTGCACTTGTGGCAGGCTGGGCTGGCTCTATGGCCCTGTTTGAGCTTGCTACATTTGACCCAAGTGATCCTGCCCTGAACCCCATGTGGCGTCAGGGAATGTTTGTTCTTCCCTTCATGTCTCGCCTCGGTGTAACCGGGTCTTGGGGCGGTTGGAGTGTGACTGGTGAGACAGGTGTTGATCCTGGCTTCTGGTCTTTTGAAGGCGTTGCACTGGCACACATCGTGCTATCTGGCCTACTGTTCTTAGCAGCAGTTTGGCACTGGGTTTTCTGGGATTTGGATCTATTCCGTGACCCCCGAACTGGTGAGCCCGCTTTGGACTTACCTAAGATGTTCGGTATTCACCTGTTCTTATCTGGTTTACTTTGCTTCGGTTTCGGAGCATTCCATCTAACCGGTGTCTGGGGACCTGGTATGTGGGTATCTGACCCCTATGCCATCACTGGGCACGTTCAACCCGTCGCTCCTGAATGGGGTCCTGCTGGATTTAACCCCTACAATGCGGGTGGTATTGTGGCTCACCACATTGCCGCTGGTATTGTCGGCATTGTGGCAGGCCTATTCCACCTGACGGTGCGCCCACCTCAGCGTCTTTATAAGGCGTTGCGTATGGGTAACATTGAAACTGTACTATCCAGTAGTATTGCCGCTGTTTTCTTTGCAGCATTCGTAGTGGCTGGCACCATGTGGTACGGCAACGCGACTACTCCTGTTGAGTTGTTTGGCCCTACCCGCTATCAGTGGGACTCTGGTTATTACCAACAAGAGATTGAGCGCCGTGTACAGGCCGACATGGCTGACGGACTAAGCCGTACTGAAGCTTATCAGAATATTCCTGAGAAGCTCGCTTTCTATGACTATGTTGGCAACAGCCCTGCTAAGGGTGGTTTGTTCCGCGTAGGTCCTATGGATAGTGGTGACGGGATTGCAACTAGCTGGCTTGGCCATCCTGTCTTCAAAGATGCTGAGGGTCGTGAGCTTTCTGTTCGTCGTTTGCCCAACTTCTTTGAGACTTTCCCAGTGATCTTGACTGACTCCAGCGGTGTAGTTCGTGCGGATATTCCGTTCCGACGTGCTGAGTCTCAGTTCAGTATTGAGCAGACTGGTGTAACCGTTTCTTTCTACGGTGGTGAGCTAGATGGTCAAACTATCAAGGATCCCGCTCGGGTTAAGCGCTACGCCCGTAAGGCTTTACTAGGTGAGCCTTTCGAATTCGACCTTGAGACTCTAGAGTCTGACGGTGTATTCCGTTCTAGTCCTCGCGGTTGGTTTACCTTTGGCCACGCGGTGTTTGCACTGCTGTTCTTCTTTGGCCACATCTGGCATGGTTCCCGGACTCTATACCGCGACGTATTCGCTGGTATTGACCCCGACCTCTCTGAGGAGCAGGTTGAGTGGGGCTTCTTCCAGAAGGTTGGAGACACGACTACTCGTGCAACAAATCGTTAAGTACGAGTCTTAGGCTAAGGAAATGGCCCAGCGAATGGATTACGCTGGGCCATTTTTTTGGAATAATGGTAGTAACCAATGGCAACCATTGCTTGTTTCTACAGCAGTGGAACTGACTGTAAATTGAGTAGGACGAAACCATGGAAAGTGTTGCTTACATTCTGATTTTCACCTGTATTATCGGTACGCTCTTTTTTGCGATCGCATTTCGTGAGCCCCCCCGGATCAAAAAAGACTAAAGATGTTCGATTGCCAAGCCCAAATCAATCATTGAACCAGCTTGGCAACTAGCATATCTGTTACCTAACAGAGTCTGGATGACATAATAGAGGTACTAACTTCTTTGCATTTAGCGAAGTTAGCCTCTATTTTTGTTTTAAGCGTGGTCTAATAAGCGGGCCGCTGACTAAAGCGGCCCTCACTTCACTGATTTTGGGTTTAGTGGTTTATGCAGTGTCCCTTTTGCCAGCATCCCAGCAATCGTGTCTTAGAATCGAGATCGGCAGAATCTGGCCGTAGCATTCGACGTCGTCGGGAGTGCCTCAAGTGCAATAGTCGGTTCACCACCTATGAGCGCATTGAATATGTGCCCATCACTGTGGTTAAGCGCAATAACAATCGGGAATTATTTAATCGCTCCAAACTCCTCAGAGGCATTGCTCGAGCCTGCGAAAAAACAGGCATTGAAGCCAGTCGTTTAGAAACCATCGTTGACAATATCGAAGCAGACCTACAGCAGCGCACAACCAGAGAAATTGCTAGTGCAGACATTGGTGAGCTTGTTTTACAGCAGCTCCAACCCTTAAGCGAAGTTGCGTATGTCCGCTTTGCATCGGTATATCGTCAATTTACTGGCATTCGAGACTTTGCAGATGCCCTCAACCACCTACAGGAGGACGAAGCAACGACCGAAACCCAGCCCTACATAACCAACGGTAATCGTAACGGTTCGGCATTAACCGTGTAGGATGTGGCCCCTTGAAAATACAATTCTCAAGAAATAAGCCTACATCAATACATTAATAGTCAGTGACAGCAGGACTAAATTCACTTATCATAAATAGTCTTGCGAAGGTTTGTGTAGTTTGCTAATTTTCGGTACGGGTTTCCGTGTCGAGCCCTCATGTGTGTTAGTATTACTTGCTTTGCAAGGCTCTAAGTCCTGAGCCCAGTTCAGGTTCATGTCAGCATTTTAGATAGCAATTAGCAATCTATCTAGGAGTCTGACCACTCAGAGCTATTTAGTAAAGGGTTAACGGTAGCGCATTTTGAGTGATGCCCTAGCCTTGTCTGAGATAAAATCTGGATCAATGTAGGGGCGGCACACAGACGCACAACATGTCCACTCAATTATGGAGAAACCGTAGGAAACATCTAGCATGGTCAATCTTGAAACGACACAAGCCGATATTGGTTTTACTCATGAAGACTTTGAAGCTTTATTAGATCAGTACGATTACCATTTCAGTCCTGGTGATATCGTTCCTGGGACAGTTTTTAGCATCGAGCCTAGGGGCGCTTTGATTGATATTGGTGCAAAAACCGCTGCTTATTTGCCCATCCAAGAGATGTCAATCAATCGTGTCGAAGCTGCGGATGAGGTGCTTCAGTCCAATGAGACTCGTGAATTTTTTATCTTGACAGATGAAAATGAAGATGGCCAGCTAACCCTCTCCATTCGACGCATTGAATATATGCGAGCGTGGGAGCGTGTACGTCAGCTACAAAACGAGGACGCTACTGTTCGCTCTGATGTATTTGCCACTAACCGTGGTGGAGCTTTGGTAAGAATTGAAGGGCTGCGCGGATTTATCCCCGGTTCCCACATCAGTACTCGCAAACCTAAGGAAGATCTTGTCGGTGAAGCTCTTCCCCTGAAGTTTCTTGAAGTTGATGAAGAGCGAAACCGTCTTGTATTGAGCCATCGTCGTGCGTTAGTTGAGCGTAAGATGAACGGTCTGCAAGTGGGCGAAGTGGTGATTGGTGCAGTACGCGGTCTCAAGCCCTACGGTGCCTTTATCGATATCGGTGGTGTCAGCGGTCTGTTGCACATTTCTGAAATCTCTCATGATCACATCGATACGCCCAATACGGTGCTCAATGTGAATGATGAGATCAAGGTCATGATCATTGATCTTGATGCTGAGCGTGGCCGCATTTCACTATCCACCAAACAGCTTGAGCCCGAACCCGGTGATATGGTCAAGAACCCTGACATCGTGTTTGAGAAAGCCGAGGAAATGGCTGAGCGCTATCGTCAACAATTGTTGAAAGCGGCTGAAGCTGAAGCCGCTGCCGCTGCTGGCGAAGTTGAAGCTAGCGACGACGACGACGTCTACACCGATGAAGATGCAACGGCAATGGCTGTTGCGGAGTAATTAGCTCTCTTCAGCAGAAAGCCATCTACTTCAGATAGCAAGGCTACTCAGGTAACCTGACACTTGCTTGAGCTAAATGTGGGACGTAACGTCCCACATTTTTTATTGTTTATTTCGTCACAGTTAAGTCCGTGGTCACTGTCTTTTGTAACGGCAAACAGTTTACAAACATCGATGCTGTCTTTTTAGACAAAGACGGTACCCTGGCCGATGTGGCTGCTTACCTTCAGCAGTTGGGCTATAACCAGGCAAAGCTGATGGAGCAAAGTTTACCAGGTGCCTATGGGCTTACCCTCAAGGCATTGGGCATAGACTCTACGGGTTTAAGTGCTTCTGGATTATTAGCCGTAGGCAGTCGCCAAGAAACTATTATTGGAACCGCTGCTGCTGCTGCCATGGCAGGATACCCATGGGTAAAGGCATTAGAACTGGCAATTCACAGTCTGACAGTAGCGGATCAGCAATGTTCACCTAAAGCTGCTTACACCCCGCTCCTCCCCGGCGTTTTAGATTTTTTACAGCGGCTACGGCACGTGGGATTAAGCGTGATCATGGTTTCTGCTGACACCCAGAGCAATCTTGAGGATTTTGTTAATCGTTATCAGCTACAGACCTACTTTGACAAGCTCCAGGGTACCAGTAGCCCACATCCTACCAAGGGCGCACCAGATTTTTTGCCCGCCGCGTGTCAAAGCATCGGACTCTCACCTGGGCAGGGAATGGTTATTGGGGATTCCACCAGTGATTTACGCATGGCTCAGTCAACTGGCGGCTTTATTGGTTATTTAGGTGGCTGGCAGCCTACTTTGTCTGAAACTGACATCCTTGATGATGAATGCAGTGACATAATCTGTGGGTTTGCCACCAACTTTAGTCAGATCACAATGCACTAAATCTTGATTCAGATCGCTAGACTCGTTTTTTATAGCAGTCGCGATCAAAGTCGCAAAAGAAGACAAAAAATAAAATAGAGGTGGCAAGTACCACCTCTAAATTCAACCTTGATTTGCACATCTGCGCATTTAAGTTTCTCTATTCTGTTAGTTAACTCTGGATATCTCAAGTGACACTTGGTCACAGTTTATAGTTGTGTGAGTAATATGAGACCCGCCATGAGAATATCGGACTTCGGGCGATACACTAGTTAGGGAAACTAGTGTCTTCAGAGTTAGCTGATGTCGAAATTTCCGGCCTATCGTCCCAAGCGATTGTCGTTGGGGCCGCTCGAAACTGAAATCTTGGATATCCTATGGCAATTGGGAACGACATCAGCAACGGCAATTCATAACCAAATTCTGGAAGATATTGACCGGGATTTGACCTATTCATCGGTGGCTACGGTGCTACGTCGCCTCGAAAAAAAGGGTTGGATTGCTAAGCGGCGGGTGGGCAGGGCTTATCATTGGGAGCCCCTACTTTCAGCCAACAATGCCAAAATTCTGGAATCCCATGAGCGTTTACATCAGTTTTTAGCAGCTAGTAATCCAGATATTGTGGCGGCCTTTGCAGATACCCTTGACCAAGATAGTTTGGACCAGCTAGAAGCCATTACCAAACGTATTCAGGCAGCGCGACGAGCTCGCTCAAACAACCAACAGGGGCAGGAGAAATAGCCATGATGCATGTGAGTTTAATGGGGGGTGCGATCTCAGCCGCAATCCTACTCCGGTTGGCCCTCACTGGACGCTGTCTACAAAATGCGCACTGGCTAACGGTTTTATCCCTATTACTGATATCCCCCATCTTGCTACTAACCACTGCGGTGGCCATTATTATCATGGGTCCCCACGGTCATGTAGTCAGCCCCTTGGAAGGCTGGATTAGTTACACAACCGCCTGGTTATTTTTAGTCATTAGCCTGGGCATCTTGATTTACCTGAGATGGCAAGCCCACAAAAGCATTGTCCACATCCGGCAATATCCTCAGCAAATGGTGCAGGGTACTCCCAGTCGATTAATGGATGAAGACACCGCATTTAGTGCACAAATCGGGCTCTGGTCGTCGGAGTTAGTGATTAGCCAGGGACTCATCGACACCCTTGACAGTGAACATTTAGCGGCAGTGATTGCCCATGAAAAAGCGCATTATCACTACCGCGACACGTTTTGGTTCTTCTGGTTAGGATGGCTGCGACGTATCACCTGTTGGCTGCCTTACACGGATGAACTTTGGCAGGAGTTACTACTCCTACGGGAAATTCGAGCCGATGACTGGGCTACCCACTCGGTTGATCGTTTAACCTTGGCAGAATCCTTGGTACAGGTCATTGCCGCCCCCCTGTCACCGATAACAGTTGCTAACTTTAGCTGTACGGTTCCTAGCAGTCGATTAAGTCGACGGATTGATGCGTTGTTATCAGACCATGATTATGGGTTTCAACCCCAATGGTCCTTCGTCACCTATGGCTGCCTTTCAGGGTTAGTGGTGGGCTTATTGCCCCTCTGCTCTATTCCCTTCCACCACTAGCTTGACCTCTAAAACGGGACATCAGGACCAGGTTCCGCAGATGGTGTAGAGGGAACTTCCGTCGCCTCATCATCCAGGTTAACAATCTGGCCATTAAAGAATTGAGCAAAGCTTTTGACACTGCGGTCCAGTTCGTTTTCTCCTTGCCATTCATTAGCTGCAATAGACGCGTTGCTGGCTGTAGAAGTGGGTGGCGGCGGAGCTGAGGGAGAGGGAGTCGCTGTAACAGATGCTGCCACAGCGGGTTGTGGCGACGCAGGCGTATCAGCAAGTCTAGGAGAAGAAGTGGTGCTAGCGCTATGGGGCGTTGGCTTAGACAGTGGTGATGGCGTCGAAACCGGTGGTGGCAAAACCGGTGGTGGCGACACTGATGGCACCACAGTTGGTGGCGATGTCGGTACAGCAGCAGGGGCAGCCGCTTGCTCTTCCGCTGCAACTACCATCGTTACTCGGATTTTATGGCCGAAAACTTTTTCAAACGCAATCTCGACATTACTTAATCGATCTTGAGCCATGCGCATCAACGGCTGAGACCGAATACCGACCGTTGCCTCTACACCATCACAGGTCAGTAACTTGGCTTGCTGACGCATCAGAACCTTTGTACCAAAGGGCTGTAGTTGAGTCACAATTTTGGCCCAAATATCATTGATACTGCCCATGGCAGGGGCATCGGCCATCGCAGAAGGTTGTTCAACCGAATTGTTAACAGCAGACGTAGGCTGAGGGATATGAGCGTCAGTAGGAGCAGGCCGAGCATTCACAACCGATGCGCCCTTTGCGGCCTTATCCTCCTGAGGTTTTGGCTGTGGCTCTGGCTCAAAGTGAACCACATTCTTCTGCGGTTCACTTTGAGGTTTAGGTACTGGTGTTGGGGCTACTGTAGTAGCTTTTTCTTCTGGTGTATGCTTCTGAGCAACAATGGGTGGTTCAGCCACAGGCGGGGGTGAACTGATTGCTTTTGGCATAGGCGGTTGAGCCGTGGATTGAGTCACCACTGGTGCAGTCACCACTGGTGTCGCCACATTTACCTGCCCCAACGCTGAGGGCAATAGGCCCATTAGAGTGATTTCTAACCAAAGCCTGGGCTGAGTTGTATTTTTGACTTGTACTTCGGCAGCTCGCAGATGCTGTTGACTCGACAGCAACAATGGCAATGGCAAAGCCTGGGCAAAGTTCACCATCTCTGCCCAAACAGGCGGGGTAATTGCCACTAAATCACGGCGCTCACCAGCGGTTTTTGCAATCAAAAGATCTCGGTAAAAGGCCACCAGGCTTTGCAACACCATCAGAGGTTCACGGCCCCGATCCATTAATTGACGGGCCAAAATCAGAACTTGGGCACCGTCGTCAGCACTCACTGCCTGGACTAGGGCAAGCAAATCACGTTCAGAAACGGCTCCCACCAGATCCCACACCGCTTCAATGGTAATTTCACCATCGAGGAGACCTAGCTGGTCGAGCAAACTTTCGGCATCACGCAATCCCCCTTGGGAAAGCTGCGCCACTAGTTGCAAAGCATCAGGAGCAATGGCAATCGCCTCTTGCTGAGCAATGTAATTTAAGTGCTGAACCATCGCATCTAAGGGAATGCGACGAAAGTCAAACCGTTGACAGCGGGAAATAATCGTGGGTAACACCCGCTGGGGATCAGTGGTGGCTAGTACAAATACAACGTGGGGTGGGGGCTCTTCTAAGGTTTTAAGTAGAGCATTAAACGCCGCTGTACTCAGCATATGCACCTCGTCCAGCACATATAACTTATGACGACACTGCACTGGGGCAAACTGGGCTCGTTCAATCAGCTCACGAATATTATCAACACCCGTATTACTAGCCGCATCGATTTCAACAATGTCTAGGGAGGCACCAACGGTAATTTCACGACAGACCTGACACTGACCGCAGGGGGCAGATGTAGGTACCTCACTACTTAAGCAGTTCAGTGACTTGGCTAAAATACGAGCACTGGAGGTTTTGCCGGTTCCCCTAGGGCCACAAAAAAGATAGGCCGGAGCAATGCGATTTTGCTGAAGGGCATTGGAAAGGGTTGTTGCGATCGCACCCTGCCCAACAAGCTGGGCAAACGTTTGAGGACGATATTTGTGATGCAGCGGTTCGTAGGCCATAGATACTAATGTCCTACATCAAGCAAAGACGCAAACAGATCATGCCTTACCAAATAACAGGCATACCAATTATAAAAGCTTCAGACTCATTCAGCCCATGGCAACGGTGCCTTTAGCACCCCATAAATCTTGCCACCAGAGCAACCAGTTCGGTCGACGCCGTAAACGCTTACAAAGGTGAACTTCATTGCCCTTAGGAGACCAATGAACCTGATCAAAAATTTGATGCAGGATAAACAGACCACGACCACAGTCGCCCAGGCTCTCACCATCTGAACCGTCATCAGGGCAAATACGACAGCCATGGGGTATTTCAAACCCATTCCCCTGGTCCGTGATGATCCACCAATAACAGCCCTGGACCTCAGCATATTGAACAGAAACATGCTTACTTGGGTCCAGACTATTGCCATGCTTTGCGGCATTGACCAAAGCTTCTTGCAAACCTAAACGTAGCTCATCACGCATCTGTGATGGCGCATGCTCCAATAACGTATCAATGACTGGATACAGATATAGAGTCGAGGCAAAACTAAGTTTGTCCCACTTAACTCCATTGGATAATGTCATCGCACTAACCATGCAATCAATCCCCAACACCAAGTCTGCCTATATTGCTGGCAGCCCTAAAATCAACACAAACTTTAGCCTTAAAAATTAAACTTGAACTATCTATACGAAAGTAAAAACAGTTTTTAAATGGATGTAAGCAATCCGTACTACAGGGAATTAATAAGCCTTCTTGCACACATCTAATATATCAGATATGCAATAACTCAAACCGAAAAACAGAAAAAACTATCGAACCAATTGCTACTTTCATGTTTTCTAAGGCTTAGATAAAAATATTTTTTATTTCACTTCCGCTTTAGATTCAGCCTTTAGAACTGAATCATTTTTTTCGACATAAACGATATGTATTAGCTTGCTGTAGTTACTCTTTTCAAGTTCTAAGATGCATACCAGGCAAGCGATTAACCCATAAGCTAAGATTGGCAACATGCGAAAGAACGATGGGGTATGCCATAAACAATAGGACGTTATCTATAGCCCAAAAGCTCAGTCTCAAAAAGTTTCTGGTTAATCTCTGATTAAGGGCTAACCATCAGAAATTCAAGCTAAATTATGTCGCAACCGGAGCACATCAAATTAATACTAAGTAATTTCAACCAGGCATCTGTTCGTAACATTTAACAACTCGTTTTATAGTCCGAACAAATACGGTTGATATTTTTCAATTTTACTTAATTTCTTCTTGAAGGTGCACCAATAAAAATTTACTAGTTTTTAAATATATGGATACGGCTTAAAGCGACTCACAACGATGCGTCAGTCGCTCAAAAACTAAGGAAAATAATAGTTAGCAGTCGCAACGATTTCCGAGCTATCTTCAGCTAGGCTTATCATCGTAGGACGCACAGTCTCGGCTTATGGCAAATAATATTTAGCAGCCTCAGCAACGATTTCCGAGCTGTCTTCAGCTAGGCTCATCATCGCAGGACGCACAGTCTCGGCTTGAGGGCTATCTAAAAAATGACTGAGTGCTTGGGCAACACGATGGCGAACTTGCCAATCATCACTGCCTACAAAATCTAACAGCAGCGGCACTGCACGAGGGTCTTTGAGCTCACCAAGGGCCCCAATAGCAGTCAACGCAATCAAATTGGTTTCTGACTTCAGTGCCTGCTGTAACAGGTCAAAAGCACGAGCCACACCCAGTTCTCCCAAACAAGCAACAATGCTCATTTGCACAATCCATTCCGATGTATTGTTGTAGGCGGTCGCCAAATCATCATAGGCTTCCACCAAATGTAAGGCCCCAAGAGCATCTGCCGCTGCTGCTTGCACATCCGCTTCTGGATCGTGGAATAGTGCTCCTCGTAATATCGTAAGCGCAGTGTCTCTATCTTGGCTCCCTAAGGAAGAAAATTGACTGATGGCGGCATAGCGGACCCGTGAGCTGCTGTCACTCACGACAGCTTGAATGAGCTCAAACGCAACTGACGGATCAATATTCCGCAGTAAATTGACCGCTCGCAACCGCTGACCTAAATCTTCAGATGCTAGCTGTTGTTTTATTTGATCTGGCGAGATGCCCATAGGTTAAAAATGCATGTGAAATACGTACATGCATTTTAGGTGTATTGCTGAGCCAGTTCACGCACAATGTCACCACGGGTCAGAATGCCAATAACGTGTCTGTCATCATCAACAACCACTAATCGACGAATTTGTTTGTCATGCATGAGCTGAGCAGCCCGCTGCAAGTCGTCATCAGCCTGCACCACGGTCACCTTACGAGACATCACATCAGCAACAGTCTGCCCTAAAGCCTTATGCAATTCTTGACTGTAGCGAGCGGGATTAGTCAGATACACAATGCTATCCAGCAACATGACATAGGCGGGCAACGACGCACCACTCACCTGCCACATCAAATCAGTTTCAGAAATCTCCCCAACAGCTTCTCCAGTAGCATCAACCACAGGCAAGCCACTAATCCGATGGGTAGCCAGCAGCTGAATTGCATCCTTGAGGGACATCTCTGGTGTAGCCGTCAAAGGAGGCGCTGTCATCATCTCACCAACGGTCTTAGTTGCCGTTGTCGTCAAGACTGTCTTGCTGGCCATAGAGCACTATATCAAAGACTACTTATATATTCCATTGTAGAAACGGTTTCCGGGGAAAGCACGACTGATTCAAAGGACGTTACATAGAGATATATATTCGCAACAAAATAATTAATCAGGCTTTAATTAGAATAGATATTGACAATTTATGGTAAAGATTTTTCTGTGAATGGATATCAACTTATGCTGAGAAATGTTGGCTAGAAGAGTAGTCAGGGGTCAGAATCCAGTACTGCACTGACTTCTGACCCCTGACTACTCTCTTTGGGAGAACGTTCTGCCTTAAGTTGGTGCCCCTGGACATTGTTTGTTCAGCATTGTGTGTACAAGCAAAACAAAATTGTTCCTTAAAAATTGTCAACATCGTCCATAACCTGCCCTAACGCTATGGCTTGCTGATTGGCTGTGGCAATTTACGTTGTTTATGTTTAACCACACAATTAAATCTGCCGCTAAGTCCATGGCAATGCCATGGTAGAAGTTACCCAAATCGTTTCTCAAGCATCTCTTTCCCCAGAAGACTCCCCCACGTTGCATCAACCATACAATTTGGGTGCTTTATGGAATATGAGCTTTGGCTTCCTTGGCATCCAGTTTGGCTGGGGCTTGCAAATGGCCAACGGTAGCGCCATTTTTGAATCCCTGGGCGCAACCCCTCATCAGCTCCCCCTACTGTGGCTGGCTGCGCCCATGAGTGGTCTGTTGATACAGCCTGTGATTGGCTATTGGAGCGATCGCACCCATACACCGCTCGGGCGACGGCGACCCTACTTTTTAGGGGGCGCTCTCCTAAGTTCGATCGCGCTAATTCTGCTGCCCAATGCATCGAGCCTATGGATAGCGGCAGGGCTGCTTTGGCTGCTAGATGCATCCGCTAACGTCAGCATGACCCCATTTCGCTCATTTGTGGCGGACTTGGTGCCCACAGAGCAGCAAACCCAGGGGTTTATTGTACAAAGTCTGCTCTGTGGCCTTGGGGCAGTACTGGCATCAGCCATGCCGTGGTTGATAGCCCACCTGAATAACGACCCCTTCAGTGAGTTAGATACTGCCGCCATGGCAGGCCATATTCCGCTGTCGATTAAGTTGTCCTTTTATTTAGGGGCAGCGGTGTTTTTGGGGACCGTGGTGTGGACCGTGCTGACAACACCAGAGTCAAACGATATTAAGCCATCCTCGGCTTCTGAAGACGGTATGGTCAAACAAATTTGGGATGCGATCGCAACCATGCCGCCCACAATGCGACATCTGGCTTGGGTGCAATGCTTTAGCTGGCTAGGGGTATTTTGCATGTTCCTTTATTTGCCCCCAGCCATCGCCCATCATATTTTTGGTGCTGTGCCAGGTACACCACTTTATGCCAAAAGTGTTGAATGGTCAGGCATTTGTTTAGCAGTCGACAATCTGGTGTGTTGTGTTGCCGCTCTAGGTATTTATAGTGTTGTTGCGAGGTTAGGAGAACGCCACACCCACAGTCTTAGTCTGCTGTGTGGTGCTATTGGATTAATCTCCATTAACTGGATTCATCAGCCAGAATTCTTATTATTGCCGATGATTGGCGTAGGCATTGCCATCGCCAGCATGCATTCACTACCCTATGCGCTACTAACTAAATCCATTCCACCAGAAAAAAATTGCCTCTACATGGGCATTTTCAACTGCTTTATTGTGCTCCCCGAGATTGTTGCCTCTTTAGGGCTGGGTTGGGTGATGACCTGTTTCGGTTGCGATCGGATTAGTATTGTCGTCCTTGGCGGTTTCTCAATGGCCATTGCAGCCATTTTGGCGCAATGGATTCCCCATCAGCAGGAAAACCTTATGCCATAAGTTCCATGGCATAAATCTTAGGGTGGGCATAGCCCACCCTAAGATTTATGAGTAATTATTCTCACGTTGTTGTTTTTAATTTTTCAAGAAAGCGACTAGTTGCTCTAACTTGTCCCAAGCGGCACCGCTGGCAATAATCTCTTTTGCTTTGATAACACCTTGAGCGCAGGCAGCTTCAAAGGTATCACCTGTCACCACTTCCCCCACTTGCAAGGCCAGAGAGGCATTTAGGGCCACAGCTTCCTGCTGAGCCTGGGTACCTTTACCCTGAAGTACATTACGCAGGATGGTCATGTTTTCTTCTAGTTCACCACCCCGCAGAGCACCAATATCAGCATGGGCTAACCCCAAACGTTTTGGATCGATCACCTGAGTAGTCACCTGACCATTGGCTAAGACAGCCACATCCGTTGCATCCCCCAATCCAGCTTCATCCAAACCCTCGCGACCATGGAGCACCATGGCTTGCCCCATCCCTAACTGGTTCAACGCTTCGGCCATGGTAGAAATGACCGCTGGGTCGAATACACCAATGACCTGTCCCGTAGGCCGCAAGGGGTTAACCAATGGCCCCAGCAAGTTAAAAACCGTGCGAATTTTCAACGTACCGCGAAGGGGCGCAACGGCCTTCATTGCTGGGTGCCAACCACGGGCAAACAGGAATGTCACCCCCACTTCCTTAACCGCTGCTTTAGCTTTTTCAGGGGATGTACTAAGGTCTACACCTAAACCTTCCAGCACATCAGCCGAGCCCACCTTGCTAGATGCTGAGCGATTACCATGCTTTACCACTGGGATACCGGCAGCAGCGGCCACAAACGTCACGGCGGTGGAAATATTAAATGTAGAGGCACCATCTCCACCAGTGCCACAGGTATCGATGCGGGGTGTGGGCAACGAATCATCGGCCTCCATGCCACCTAGGGACTGCCCTTGTAAGACATGGGCCATACCCGCTAGTTCATTAGCGGAGAAGCCCTTGGATTGTAAGGCCGCCAGGATCGCTCCGGACATGATCGGATCAATCGATTCTGTCAACCATCCTTGCATCAGTGATTCAGCTTGATCGACTGAGAGGGAGTGCTTATCAATGAGCTGCTGTAACAGGCTGGACCAGTTAGTTGTCATTGCGGTAGGGCGTTTAAGACTTCAGTCAATAACGCTACTACAGAAGCGGGGTAAGCGACCTGTTTCTTAACAAGGGATTGATGGTTGCTGCATCCATAGTGTCTATGTAGCGGACATGAGTATTCTGAATTAAGAGAAACTATCTATTGGGCACCTCGATTGATTGATTTTTTGGAAGGGCACAGAGTTACTATGTCATTAAGTTAGAAGACTATTGTGATTGAACCACTCTGTATAGGGGTACTTGTTTTATATTTTTTCACCCGCAAAGAACACTAATCAAACCCATCAATCGGAGCAAAGCCTTGACGTTGAATATTTTCTGTCACTACGCGAGGCTCCAAAAATTGAAGAAGATAATCAGCACCACCAGCTTTTGAACCAACACCAGAGAGCTTAAAACCACCAAAAGGCTGGCGAGCAACAATGGCACCCGTAATCCCTCGATTAATATAGAGATTACCAACATCAAAAGTAGTTTGAGCTTGTTCTATATGGGCAGGAGTACGAGAATAGAGCCCCCCCGTGAGGGCGTAGTCAGTATTGTTAGCAATAGTCAACCCTTCTTCAAACGTTTTCGCCGAGATAACAGCAACGACAGGGCCGAAGATTTCTTGTTGAGCAATCTGCGCATCGGGAGAAACATTAATAAAAATAGTAGGACCAATAAAGTAACCAAAATCGGGAGGTTCGATTGAGAGAGCCAAACTACCCTCTTTTCTACCAATCTCAATAAATTTCTGAATTCGTTGTTGGGATACGGCATCAATCACCGGACCCACCTTAGTGTCAGGATAATCTGCGGCTCCTACATTAAGAGAACGAGTAGCCTCGACCAGACGCTGAACAAATGTCTCATAGATAGTCTCTAAAACAATCACCCGTGAGCAAGCAGAACATTTTTGACCACTGTAGCCAAAGGCAGACTGCACCACACCTTGCACCGCTTGATCCAGGTCGGCACTAGAATCGACAATAATGGCGTTTTTGCCCCCCATTTCAGCAATGACTCGTTTGAGGTGATGCTGGCCAGGTTTCAGCTGAGCAGCATCTGCATAAATACGACAACCCACCTCCCTGGACCCCGTAAATGCAATCAGGTGAATGTCGGGATGTTGAACGAGATGGGCCCCTACGGTCGAACCTTTAGCAAATAACAGTTGGAAAACACCTGGAGGGAAACCGGCTGCGATTAAAATCTCAGCCAGTTTAGCAGCAATAATTGCGGAATTTTCAGCAGGTTTGAGCAAGGTGCAATTACCAGTGACAAGGGCAGCAACGGTCATGCCAGTTGCGATCGCAAGCGGAAAATTCCACGGCGAAATTACCAGCGCAATCCCCCTTGGGAAATAGCGATATCGATTTGTCTCCCCAGGCAGATCAGCTGCTTTGCCCTGCTCCAGCCGCTCCATCTCATCAGCATAATAATGACAGAAATCGATCGCTTCTGACACTTCCGCATCCGCCTCTCGCAACGGTTTACCGACCTCTACAACAATCCAGGCAACCAATTCTGCACGGCGAGCTGCCATCAATTCACCTGCACGATGCAGACAGGCGATTCGTTCTGAAACTGGGGTATGTCGCCAGCTGGCAACGGCAGCCTTAGCAGCGGCAACAGCCATATCCGCCTGGTTCGTATCCAGCAAGCCAATCTGCCCCACAATCTCGACAGGATTCGAAGGGTTCACCGACGGCACCAGGGTTTCCGTTGGTAGGTATTGCCCATTCACCCAAGACCAATGGGTTTGGCCCAACTGATTACGAACCTGAGTTAGTGCCTGCTGGGCCGTTTGTCTGGCCAATCGCTGCGCATAGTCAGTATCGGGAGCATTGGCAAATTGTTCCACAGGGACAGGGTCAGCAGGTTGCACATCGACTTCGGCAAAGGTGGGTTTAGCCAGGAGATCTTCTATCGGTGTTGCGTCTAACCTTTGCCGCAGGAATGAGGTATTGGCGGTGTTCTCCAGCAGGCGACGAATCAGGTAGGCCATGCCAGGGATGAGTTTACCGTAGGGGCAATAGACACGGACACGATAGTCGCGCTTGGCTAGAGCAACAGCAAGCTTATCGGCCATGCCATAAAGAACTTGCAGCTCAATGCAGCGTTTGGGAATTTGCAGGGCATCGGCAATGGCCATGGCATGGGCTTGCGATCGCACATTATGGCTACCAATCGCGGCGTACACTACCTGATGATTTTCCAACAGTAGCTGAGTCATCCGTTCAAAGTTGGCATCGGTCGAAACTTTATGACGATAAACCGGCGGTGCCCAGCCATGCTGGATAGCCTTGATCATCTCCTGGTCCCAATAGGCACCTTTAACCAGTCTGACGGTGAGGGGAGTACCGCGCTCAGCCACCCACTGAATAATCTCTTTCAAGTCTTGATAACTGTCTCTTAAATAAGCCTGTTGGGTCATTCCAATATCGCTACGCTGACGAAATTCATCTTCCATCAACACATCCTTCAGAATCGCCAGGGTAAGATCTTTGTAGACATATTGTTCCATGTCAAAATGGACAGCGATACCTAACTCCCCAGCTTTCCGCAACAATTTGCGGACACGTTCGCTAACCTTAGTTTGGGTGCCAATGGGGTCTAGAGGATCAAATTGGGAATAAAAGGCCGTTAGTTTGACTGAAACTTGAGCGTTGGGTAAGTGTCCCTTTCGACTTCGCTCAGGGGACACCAGCTGAGTAGGAAAGCGTGTAGCCAGTTGTTCCATTAACAACAAATAACGATTGAGATAATCTTCGGCTTCTGTTTCAGTAACAACGGCTTCACCCAATAGATCGAGGGTAAAGGTGAGATTTTGTTTTTCAAGATGCTTTAAACTCTTAAAAACTTGGTCAATCGTTTCGCCTGCAATATATTTTTTGGCCAGTGTGGCAACTGTTGTGGAGAAGGTGGTGGCCGCCAGGTGACCAGGCACTGAATCGGGTTGGGTAAAGTTGAGCAGCGCTTTGAGGGGGGCGGGTAGCTCAACGATGTCTTGCCCTAGATAATCATCCATATGACGGGCGATTTCGGTTTTATCGGAGAGGGCCGGGAGACAGTCGATCAGGCGAAATAATTGAACGCGCAGGCCAGGATTGGCCATGGCGAAGCCGAGTAGCTGGTCGTGGAGTTGGATGCGATCGCGAATTTGTCCGAGCCAACCCTGGCGCTCTTGGGTTTTGGCCAGCAGCTCTTTGGCAATGGTTTGGGTGGTAGTTTCGTAGGCAGGCGCAGCGGTGGGTGTGGTGGGTGTACCTTGGACGACCATGGGGTTGACCTCCGATTGTGCGAGTGCCTACTTCCCATTGTGTTCACCAGCTAAAGTTTTGTTTGTATTTTCTGCTGCTTTGTTGCAAACGGATAGCTTTGTTTACATTAACCTCTACAATTCAGCCGCCTGAAAAATTTCATCTGTTATCAGTTCTAGTTCAGGAAAAACAGATGAGTGCAACTGCTGTCCTGGCTAGCTCAGCCTAGAAATAGTTATTGTGGTGACGTAACGAAGATTTCAAACAGTAGGTCGGGTTGAATTTATGAAACCCGACTTGCCGAAATCTCCCAATGCCAACCTTTAGGAATGAATGGCGTACATTTATTCGATCGCAATTGTTCATTGGTAAATTGCGATCGCGAGGACAATTGGCGGAGTGTTGGGTTTCGCAGGCTCAACGCCAACCTACGGGTCTCGGCGATATGCGTGATTTGGAGGGAATATATAAAATTTGCAATTTCTGTGTGTCGGTAATTTGCCAATGGTTGAGATACATGCAATCTCAATTCCTCGGTTAATGATCGCGAGGACAATTGGCGGGGTGTTGGGTTTCGCAGGCTCAACTATCATTCTCGATTGAGACTTCAAGAGGCGTTTTGCCCTTTTTGTTTTCAAGATTTGTGTCTGCACCATTGTCAACTAATATTTTGGCAACCTCATCATGATTTGACATAGCTGCATAATGCAGTGGTGTATTTCCTCTATTATCTCTGACATTAATATCGGCTTTAACATCGATCAGGAACTCAACCATCTTGACGTGATTTAATTTAGCAGGGAGGTGAAGTGCAGTTTGTCCTGTTCGACTATTTTTTGCATCAACAGAAATGCCTTGCTCATATAGAAAGTTGACGAGTTGTATATGATTTTTAGATGCCGCACCTGCTAATGCAGACTCATAGATCCTTTCCAGATGAACGCCTTTTTCAAATAGAACCCTGAATATCGCCAGATCTCCGTCAAGGGCTGCGCCAACAATTCGACTTCCATCAAACTCATAGATAGTATTTTCATTCTCCAAAAACAATGTTAAAAACTCGGGTCGATTGTATACGATTGTAAGATTGAGAGGTGAAGCAGATACATTGTCTGCCCAGTTCACATTTGCTCCATTCTCAAACAACAACTTTGTGATTTCAAAATTTCCCGCTCTGACTGACACATCCAAGGCTGTTGTTCCAGTACTCGAATCCATAATAATCGGTACATATGGACGTTTTTTGCCAGCATCGACATTAACTCCTAAGTCAATCAGCTTAGACACGACTTCATAGTTTTCCTTTTCTGTCGCACACATAATTAATGGTGTACGACCTAGATAAGCTGAGGGACTTCCACCAGTGCTCAAATAGGTATTGAGCACTTCTATGTTTTCACACGCCTGGGAGAGTGGCCCAATATTGACGAGGCCAAGTATTCCCCAGCGAAACCGATAAAATCCGAGGACTAGGGCAATGAAGACCAGAAAGACAATCCGTCTTCTAGTAGCTTGAGATACTGGCATATCATGAAGCCTAAAATCAATTTAGAACTACAGCTAAGCAACAGCTTATACAAGCCTGGTTATAAACTTAGCACCCACGGGTAGCATTTTCCTTCACATCGCACCATACACCCCATAGGCAACAATCTTCTCTGCCAACCGTTGCGCCAACCACGCATTCGCCTCCCCCAACGCCTCCAAAATCATCTCTGCCTCAACTCCATACTGCCGAATCTTTTCCACTCCCCAATGCTTCGGCGGTTTCTGCAAATTACTAATGCGATCCGCCAGTTTCACCATCCATACCGCCTCAGGCTGCTGCCGAATCCGCTGCAAACTATCTGCTATCTGCGCCTCCTTCGGCAGCGCAGCATCCTTACTCAAGGCCAACACCCCAGCCGCCACGTCTGGCCCAAATTCAGCCACCAGCCGCCCATAGGTCATCGCCGTATCCTCAATCGTGTCGTGTAACAATGCACACTGCACCGCTAAATCCGGCTGCTGCACCGTCGGTGTCGCCGCAATGGCCCGCATCACCTCCATGGCCACATTTCCCAAATGGTTAATGTACGGTCGCTCCGTCCCCGGCACCCGCTGCCCCCTATGGGCATCCGCCGCAAAATTCCATGCCTTGGTATACATATCCGGAGTCCATAGGGTCATTACAAAACACCCACAATACAACTAAAGTTGATAGGTTCGGGGCACACTACCTACAGACTAGTTACAACACAAGTATTCTCCATTGAGGAAACTACCATAGTGCCCCCCATAACTCAGCGTGTATCGTCTTTATCATTACTCGTCCTGGTTCTGGCTATGCTGATGGCAAAACCAGCGGTCTCCCAAACCACCCTGCGCATTATGGCTGCCAACACGAGCAGTGGCAATCGCCAATCGTACGATCCAGGCGAAGGTACTCGCATCTTTCAAGGATTAACACCCGACATTGTTTTAATCCAAGAATTTAACATTGGCAATAACTCTGATAGCGACATTACAGCCTGGGTTAAAAGCACCTTTGGAGACGAGTTCTCTTATTACAGAGAAGACGATGCCCAAATCCCCAACGGTGTCATCAGCCGCTATCCCATCCTTGACTCGGGGGAATGGGATGACCCCGCCGTCAGCAACCGTGACTTTGCCTGGGCCAAAATTGATCTGCCGGGGGACCAAGATCTATGGGCCATCAGCGTTCACTTTCTCACCCGGAGTGCAAATACACGCAATATTCAAGCCAATGCTTTAATCGAGTTTGTTGAAGATAATGTGCCTAACGAAGACTTATTGGTCATTGGTGGAGATTTAAATACTCGCAATATCACAGAAACCGCATTGCGAACTCTAGGAACGGTGGTCAATACTCGGCCACCTTACCCGGTGGATCAAAATGGGGATGGCGATACTAATTCAAGCCGTCGTCGTCCCTATGATTGGGTTTTTGCCGATGTTGATTTGCAAGAATATGAAGTGCCCGTCACCATTGGAGAGAATACATTTTCTAATGGCCTAGTATTTGACAGTCGCGTTTATTCTCCCCTATCAGATGTCGCACCTGTTCGTCGCAACGACAGCGGTGCTCGCAACATGCAACATATGGCCGTCATCAGAGACTTTGTGATTGCCGAAGAGACCGGTATCGCGCCTCCACTGATGAGCTGCCAACCAATCACAGGCAGAGTTAGCAACGGCGAATGGCAACATTATTATATTGATGTACCTGATGGGACCGCTCAACTGGAGTTGCAAATGCTCGGCACCGAAGCAGCAGCGGGTGATGTGGACCTGTATGTGAGGAAAGACGATAAACCTACCCTGGGTAGATATGACTTTCGTCCCTGGTTAAATGGTAGCGACGAAACGATTACCGTGCACAGTCAAACTCGGCCAGCCTTGAGCAGTGGTCTTTGGTATGTTGGCACCTATGGCTATTGGGGTGGGGAGTATTCGCTAACGGCAGTCGTCGACAGTTGCGAGGAGTAAACTGGAAAGTATTCGCTAACGGCAGTCGTCGACAGTTGCGAGGAGTAAACTGGGCAAGGGAGATGGATGCCTTGCCATACCAGGGCACTTATTGGCCCAACATTTGTAACTTATACAAACTTGCATAGAGACCATCTGCGGCTAATAGTTCATCGTGGCTACCCTGTTCTGCCAGATGTCCTTGTTTCAACACTAAAATGCGATCCACGTTGCGAATTGTCGATAGGCGGTGGGCAATAATAATTGCTGTTCGGTTCTCCAATAGCGTATTTAAGGCCGACTGAATCTTCGCCTCTGTGCCCACATCCAGGTTTGCGGTTGCCTCATCCAACACCAGAATGCCAGGGTTCCGGATCGCTGCACGGGCAAAGGCCAATAGCTGTTTTTCACCACCGGAAAGATTAGTGCCTCGCTCTCGTAACAGGGTGTCATAGCCTTGGGGTAATTGTTCGATAAAGCTGGCCACGTTGGTGGATTCGGCGGCATGGCGAATCTGAGCCGGGGTGTATTCTTCACCCAAGGTGATATTGCTACTTACGTCTCCAGAGAAGATAAATCCATCTTGCAAAATGATGGCCATGCGCTGGCGCAAATCGCTCTGGGCCAAGTCACGAATATCAACGCCATCGAGCAAAATTTGGCCATCGTTGACTTCATACAGGCGACAAAGCAAGCGAATAATTGAACTTTTTCCGGCTCCTGTTGGCCCCACTAATGCCACTTTCTCACCGGGGCGAATGGTGAAATCTAAATCACGTAAAACATATTCATCGGCCTTATAACCAAAGTTCACATGGTTAAAGCGAATCTCACCGGGTAAGACATTATCGTTCTCGTCAGTGGGTTCGGGCAACACTGCCGGATCATCACTATCTTTAATGTCGATCGGTTCATCTAACAAATCGTTCAAACGCTCAACCGCAGTAAATCCAGCTTGAATGGCGGTGAATTTATCGGCAAACTGGCGCAGTGGTTCGAATAACCGCTGAGCAAACAGGATAAACGTGGTTAGGGTGCCGATTTCCATGTTCTCGCCCAGCACTAGCCAGCCACCAAAACCAAGAACACTGGCGATCGCAACCAACGCGATCCATTCCAATGTGGCTGATACCGCCGAATCGTAAAAGATGGTGCGATCCACCGCCAGCATGTAACGTTCATTGGTAGTTCGAAACAGATTGGCATTAAAACTCTCACGCCGGAATAGCTGAACTACTTCAATGCCGGCAATATTCTCCTGTAAATTTGAATTCAGTGCCGACAGCTCCTCACGGGCCTGATAATTGGCTTTGCGATACTGTTGCTGAAAATAAATAATAATGGCTGTCACAGGCACCAGCAACAACATCAGCATCAAGCCCAAGCGCCAGTCGATCAGCAACATGAGCACCACCGACACCACGATCGAAAACATGTCGCTAAAGATGCCGATTGCCCCGGTGGAAAACACATCTCCCAAGGCATTGACATCGCTAGTCAAACGGGTGATCAGCCGACCCACAGGCGTGCGATCAAAAAATCGCATCGATAGGGCCATGACATGGTGAAACATGTCATTACGAATATTGCGGGTGATGTCCTGCCCCACCTTTTGCACCAAAAAACTCTGCCAGCCATCCAGGGCTAGTCGGGTGCCTATGCATAACAGCAACAGCACAATCAGGATATTTAACCCTTCTTGCAGAGACCGCTCTGCTAAAAAGCTCCAGGCTCCAGATTCTTGGCCAACGAGCGAAATCGCTTGACCAATTAGCACTGGCTGAAATGCCTGGGCAAAGGCCAGTGGAACCAGTAAAAGCAGGGGTAACACCAGGTGCCTTTTCTCCCGAAGAATGTAGGGGAGAAGGCGCTGGAAAAGCTGCCAATCGTAAGTTGAACCCTTGCGGGGAGTTGTGACGGAAGGAGAAACCATTGGGGTGAGAAAGAAGGGGAGAAGGGCACACATCGGTGCGCCCCTACAAAAAACGGTCAAAAAACAGTACTTAAGCCGCCACCGTCAATTGCTGTCGAATCAAATCAACATACTCGCTCAAATTATCCACATTCAGACGATAGCTCAAAGGATGGGCCACCAACCGAGCCGTGCTTTCAAACAGCACTTCCAACTCCATCAGGTTGTTCTCTTTTAGCGTACGTCCTGTGGAAACCAAGTCCACAATTGCTTCGGACATGCCGGTGATGGGGCCTAATTCTACGGAACCATACAGAGGGATAATTTCAACGGGCAAGTCAATGCTTTGGAAGTAGCGACGGGCGCTATTGACAAATTTGGAGGCAACGCGGCAGTGGGGGGGCAGGTCCAGGGCAGAACGATAGGGACCATCTTGCTTAACCGCCACAGAAAAACGACAGCCGCCAAAGCCTAAATCAGCGAGCTGAGCTACATTGGGCTCTTTTTCGTAGAGTACGTCATAGCCAACGATACCGAGCTGAGCCTGACCGTATTCGACATAGACCGGAACATCCTGAGCTCTTACCAATAGGCCTTTGGCGCGACCGCTGCTTTCAAGAATTTGTAACTGGCGGTTGCTGCTGTCTAAAAATCCACTGAAGTCTAACCCGGCCCCTTGCAGCATCCGGATAGTGTCTTTGAGCAATGAGCCCTTCGGTAGTGCAACGGTAATCATGGGGGCGCTGGTGAGTACTGATGGGTAACTATGTGTAGCTATTGTAACAATTGAATTGGCAGGTTAAGTGGCAGGACCGATGGCGGCGGCGGCGGCTTCGGCGGCGATCGCAACATGGGTCCAATGGGTGCCTCCCTGGCAATAAACCACATAGGGTTCGCGCAAAGGTCCATCGGCTGAAAGCTCCGAAGTACTGCCATCAATGAAGGTACCACCGGCCATCACTAACTGACTGTCATATCCCGGCATGCCAGCAGGTACCGGCTCCACATAGGCTTCCACGGGGGAATGCTGCTGAATTGCTCTGCAAAAAGCCACCAGTTTATCGGGGTCTTCCAAACGAATCGCTTGAATCACATCTCGCTGAGGCGCATCGACCGCTGGATTCACGGCATAGCCTAGCTGACTAAATGTATGGGCCAATAGGTAATTGCCCTTTAAGGCCTCACCCACCATTTGCGGTGCTAGAAAAAGCCCCTGGAAAAGCAATCGATTTTGATTCAGCGTAGACCCACCAGAGCTACCAATGCCTGGCGAAGTGAGCCGACAGGTGGCGGCTTCCACCAGGTCAGCGCGTCCAGCTACATATCCCCCTGTGGTCACAATTGTACCGCCGGGGTTTTTGATCAGCGAACCCGCCATCAGATCTGCTCCTACTGCCGTGGGTTCACGGGTCTCTACAAACTCGCCATAGCAGTTATCGACCAAACAAACGGTGTCAGGGTTTTGGGCTTTGACCGCCCGGACAATTTGACCAATTTCGTCGACAGTCAGGCTGCTGCGCCAGCTATAGCCGCACGACCGCTGAATCAACACCATTTTGGTATTGGGACGAATCGCTGTGGCCAAACCAGACCAATCAATACCCCCCTCAGAGGTGAGGGGCATCTGCCGGTAGCTAATACCAAAATCCTTGAGTGACCCCTGGCCATTGCCTCGCACACCGATGACTTCTTCCAAGGTGTCATAGGGAGCGCCAGTAACCGCCAGGAGTTCATTACCAGGTCGCAGCACCCCAAAAAGGGCACAGGTAATGGCATGGGTTCCGGAGACAAACTGCACCCTGACAGCTGCGGCTTCCGCCTCAACCACAGTAGCAAAAACTTGATCTAGAGTTTGCCGTCCCAAATCATCATGACCATACCCTGAAACCCCTGAGAAATGGTGCGTTCCCACCTTATGTTGTCGAAACGCTGCCAAGATTCGAGCAACATTTTTCTTGACCTGGGAGTCAATTGCATAAAAAATCGAAAATAGTGCTTGCTCTGTCGGCTGCAGTGTCTTCAGGCTATTCACTCGCTTTCCTGGGCTAATGACGCGGGCTCTAATTGTGACGCAAGTTGGCCCCTACGTTAACGCTGAGATTTTTACATGACTGTTGCAAACGTTCCAAAACCTCCTATTAATTGGCCTACAGCGATCTTTATGGTCGCTGTACACAGCATTGCCCTATTGGCATTCTTACCTTCAAACTTTAGTTGGAGCGCTATAGCGGTAGCGCTCTTTTTACATTGGGTGACAGGTTGTTTAGGAATTACCTTAGGGTGGCATCGTCTGGTGGCCCACCGTAGTTTTACGGTACCTAAGTGGCTGGAGTATTTTTTTGTCTTCTGCGGCAGTCTAGCTTGTCAGCATGGTCCCATTGAGTGGATTGGCCTGCATCGGCATCACCATGCCCATTCTGACCAGCCGGTTGACCACCATAGCTCTACCAAGGGCTTCTGGTGGAGCCACATGGGCTGGATTTTCTATGAAGTGCCCGCTGATGGTGACGTTCCCCGGCTGACTAAAGATATTGCTAGGGATCCGTTCTATCTGTTCTGCGAAAATTACTTTTTGCTAATGCAGATTGCTTTGGGTTTGCTGCTGTATGTCATCGGTGGGTGGTCTTTTGTCCTGTGGGGCATTTTTGTACGTCTCGTTGCGGTTTACCACTGCACCTGGTTTGTCAACAGCGCCACCCACAAGTTTGGCTATAAAACCTTCGAATCCAACGACTACTCCACCAACTGCTGGTGGGTGGCTGTCGTCACCTACGGAGAAGGCTGGCACAATAACCATCATGCTTTCCAGTTCTCAGCTCGCCATGGCCTTAAGTGGTGGGAAATTGATGTCACCTGGATGACGATTCAACTGCTCTCTAAGTTGGGGCTGGCCACCAAGGTCAAAATACCCAAGCAAGAAGATGTACAGGCGGCTTTATTGAGTTAGCTTAGGCAACCGGCTACCATCAACGGCGCGATGTCAAAATGGCACCGCCCGCTAAACCGGCTAGTAATACAGCCAAAATCCTAAATGATGTGGACAGGAGCAGCCAAAATCCTGAGATAGCCAGCAATATAGCTATGATTACCAGCAACCCTAGCCAACTAGATGCAGGTAACTGGCTATATTGCTTCCATTGATGACCTGTCCAACGCCATAGGCGACGATATGGATGGGCTCCTGATAGCTGTTCTAGACCGAAGCCACCATCTCGAATCACATAGATTTGCTGACAGCGATCGCAACCAAACGCTTCAGTCAGAGTGATCTCCTTAATCGTGCCTCGATGACGGCAGGTCGGGCAGGGGTAAACCTCGCTCAAATCTATCTTTTGAACTAGCTTTTGGGAGCGCAGGGCTCGATCCTTAAAAAACTGGCGATAGCGCAACACTAGTGTGAAAAGAAGGGGCGTTAAGAACTGGAGTTAATGCGAGACCTTTGTCTATAAATGCACCTAAGCCAAGCCTTGTGGCACCTAAGCCAAGCCTTGTGGCACCTAAGCCAAGCCTTGTGAGCTTCATTCTAACCAGCTCAAGAACCTTAGGCATTGCAGCGGTCGACTACATTCTTCCTATTCCCAAAATAGCCACTACTTTCAGGAATGCGACTGATTGTTAAGATCGATTTTAGAGTTGATACAGGTTGTAATTTTATTTACGATCAATACTATCTATTGAAAAAAAAATCTTACAGCTTTCTCCATAAACTTACCGTTTTCAAAAAACTCCCATTAAGATATATGCGTGGGTAGCAATTTTTAGCAACGAATTCCCGTAGATTGTCTACAGTTTTCGTATGCTAAAAGTTGCTACCCAACATGGCATTCGACCTTGGTATGTTACCGGCGGTCGGATTGTCGTATCTCCTTATAACTCCTGTGATTTGGGTGGCCTTGGTCCACCCTTTTTTTTGGCCAGTAACGCTTATACACTGGGAGGTCAGCTATATTCTGACCGTTTCCCTCACACGTTAGATGTTAGATTAAGGATTTGAATGCTTTTCTGGGCTGATACAAGCTATCACCGTTACTCCATCAGCCTACCCATAGTGACATTTTATTATTTAGGCCCCATCCATGAGGCCCCCCTTTTAAATCTAGCCAATGGCAACCCCGTTTGATATCACTCTGCAAATTGTATTAGCGGTCCTAGCTGGTATCACAGCCCAGGTTGTCGCTGAATATTTGCGGTTACCGAGCATTATTTTTCTACTCAGTTTCGGGGTGCTTTTAGGGCCTGACACATTGCAGATCATTGACCCTAAGGTGCTGGGGTCAGGGTTAGAAGTTATTGTCTCTCTGTGTGTTGCGCTGATTTTATTTGAGGGTGGCCTCAATTTAGAACTCAAAGAACTGGGCCAGGTATCTGGCAGTCTACGTAATTTAATTACCATCGGTACGTTTATTACCTTGCTGGGGGGTGGCATGGCAGCCCACTGGTTTGGTGAATTCCCCTGGCCCCTGGCTTTTTTGTATGGTTCGCTGGTGGTGGTTACGGGGCCAACGGTAATCACCCCTTTGCTACGTCAGGTGCAGGTGGAGAAAAAAGTTGCCACTATCTTAGAAGGCGAGGGCGTACTGATTGATCCGGTGGGGGCCATTTTAGCCGTCGTCGTCCTTGATATTTTGCTCAACGGTGACACCGATGTGGGGTTCATTGTGGGTGGATTGGCCCAGCGGCTCAGTATTGGTGCTGTCATTGGCGGTGTGGGCGGTGCTTTGCTAGGGCAGTTTCTCAAACGCGCCGATTTTTTGTCAGAAGAATTGCGTAACCTGGTGGTGCTGGCTAGCGTATGGGGTCTGTTTGGACTGGCCCAAGAAGTGCGCAGCGAATCTGGATTAATGGCCGCCGTCACCGCTGGTCTAGTCTTACGGGCGTTATCGGTGCCAGATGAACGGCTATTACGCAGATTTAAGGGCCAGCTAACCGTCTTTTCTGTTTCGGTTTTATTTATTTTGCTGGCCGCAGACCTGTCCATTGACAGTGTGTTTGCTTTAGGTGTGGGCTCAGTATTCACAGTTTTGGCACTGATGCTGTTGGTACGCCCCCTCAATATTTATGCCTGTACCCTCAATAGTGATCTCAACTGGCGGCAAAAGATTTTCCTCAGTTGGATTGCCCCCCGCGGCATCGTATCGGCCTCAGTTGCTTCCTTGTTTGCAATTTTGCTCACCGATCGGGGCATCAACGGTGGTGATTCCATTAAAGCCTTGGTATTTCTGACCATCATCATGACTGTCTTTATCCAAGGACTGACGGCCCGTAGTGTGGCAAAATTTCTAGGCATTACCCAAGCCGATGCCACTGGTGTGGTGATCGTAGGGTGTAACCCTGTGGGTCGTTTGGTCGGGCGATTATTTAACCAGCAGGGGGAATCAGTCGTCATGTTTGATACCGATGAAGAGGCGTGCGAGCTGGCTAAACAAGATGGCCTCCGGGTTTATTTGAGCAGTGCTTTGGACGCCGAACTGCTGGATGAAGCAGGGCTCAGTTCCATTGGTACCTTTTTAGCCCTAACGACCAATGGAGAAGTGAATTCGGTGGTGGCCGAAAGAGCCGCTGAAGAATTTCAGCCCCCCCGTGTTTTGGCGGTATTGCCCCGCAGCGACAAGGAAACGGAACCAAAAGCCAATGGCAAAGGGAGTAAGGTTAGGCCGACACCCCTTGCCATCAAAACCTGGAATACATATTTAAAAGATGACGCCGCTGAATTAAAAACCACCCAACTGCAAAATGAGGATTTTGAAAAACAGCGCGAGCAACTGAACAAATTGATTACCAGTGGTGATTTGCTGCCTATTACCGTGCAGCGCAATGGCAAGCTAGATGTGGTTTTAGGGCAAGGGACCTGGCAACCAGGGGATACGGTTACCTACCTAATGCACGATCCGACGCCCCAACTCCTGAGACGCTTATCTGGCGGTAAACGTACCGGACGTTTGGTGACGGATACCCTGCCCCCCTCTGCAGCACCTGCGCCTTCTCTAGATCAGCAGTCTAGTGCCACCAACGTGGCTGATGCTGGGGAAACGCAGGATAAACCTTCAGGCAGCGTGCAAACACCATAAGAGCGATCGCAACTGGCCACCCATGCCACACTTTTTCCCTAAATTGTCTATGCTGATCCCAGTATTCAGACCCAGTGCAGATCTATTAGATTCCTGACTTTTTCTTACTGATTAGCCAAGTGCCCCATTGCACTTGGGAATAGTGCTCTCAACGTGCCATGTCTAACTCTCCTGAGCTATCTCCCCAGCGCCCATCTTTGGTCAAAACCACTCTGCGTAAACTCAAGGAACTCGTCACCAGTCCCTACGGTGTGGCTGCGATTGCCTCCCTGAGCTTCCATGGTGTGCTGTTTGCGGCTATGCCTCGTTTTTCCTCAGCATCCTTCGCCGCCTTTAGTGAAGAAGAGGTGGCAGATGCACCTCGCACTGTCCCTCTGGTAACCCTATCTCCGGCGGAGCAGGGCCGACTGCCTGATTTCAATCGTTCACGACTACCGGCCATTCCTGATATTAATTCGCGCCCTTCCATCAATAACTTGCCCAATGCAAGTTCCCTTAACCGTTCTAATATTTTTACGCGGCCAAATATTTTTAATCGCTCCAGCAGCAATCGCACAACGAATCCATCCCTCAGCTCACCCAATACCCTGAGGCGCAACCGCCCTTTCCAGAATCCCTACATTCCACGGCCCAATATTTCCATTCGAGATACGCCTACACAATCGGGTCAAAGTCGCGATCGCAAAACGACGACGATTACCATTCCAGCACCACCGCCCAGTGTGGTGCCCGAGATCGATACAGACCAGGACACGTTAGCGAGAGAACTCGAACTGGAACAACAGCAAGCTGAACAGGCCGCAGCGGAGCAAACTGAAGCCAATGAAGGACTGCCTGAGCTGCCTGAACAGTCTGACCAGGAAGCAACATCTGAGGATACCGAGAATACAGAGGTAGCGGCTAATCCAGAAGCCACAGACGAGCCCACACAACTGGAGCGGCTACAGGCGAAGTTTAATTATGATGCTGAAAGCACCACTCCAGAAGAAATAGCAGACAATTACGAAGCATGGGAAGCGCAAACTGACAGCGCTATGGATGGAGCTGTGGAAACCGCAGAAATCGGAGAACTAAACCTTGATGCCAGTTTTAACCTGTGTGCTCAAAATCCTCCCACCAATGGCGAAGTGGGTATTTTAGTAGCTCCAGACGGCACCCCCAGCAATCCGAAAGTCTTACGTAGCACAGGCTACGACTACCTTAACCAGGTAGCCATAGACACCCTGATGAATAGCGAATTTCCGGCTACGGAACAAGCCACTCGCTATCCCTTTGAGCTCATCGTCAACTACGACGCTGAGGCTTGCAAAAGTGCCGAAGAACTCTTAGAAATCGTACGAAACAGCGAACCAGATTCTACCGCACCAGATAATAGTCCTAACGAACCACCAGATAGTAACGAGCAGAGTCCTGGGGCAACGGAATAATAGAACCGCGATGCTTAAACTCGACGCGTCAGTGTCATCCCATGACTATCCGTGCCACAGGTACTAAGCAGATCATAGGTATCTGCCAGCTCTTGCACACGTTCTGTTTTTTTGGGTGTCGGTCGCCATTCAGGCGGGTGGTCGTAGGCATAATACGTTTCCACACCATCAATGCCCAAGGCGGCGGCAGCTGGAATCAGCTCTTCAGGGGGGCGGCGGTATCGCACTGGATGGGCCAAAACAGCAACCCCTCCAGCCGCTTGAATTGCCCGGATGACGACTGCGGCATCCCGGTCATTCCCGCTGGGAGATCCCCCTTGCAAATAATGCTTGAAGGCTGCATGTTCTGGATTAAACGCATAGCCCAGAATATGGACATCCACATCCAGCAAGCTAGATGTAATTTCAACACCACACCAAAGCCTGGGTAGTTTTGCCTGATGACTGGCCGACCAAGTTGACGGGTGCTTCCAACGCCAATTTTCCAACCATTGACAGGCTTGTTTATAGCCTTGAATCGTATGGTGGTCCGTAATGGAAAATCCCTTAAGTTGAAGACTAATAGCTTGCTCCATCAGCTCACCAGGACTAAGCTTCCCATCGGAGCAATGGGTATGCATATGAAAGTTGTAGTGATGGGGACAACTGTGGTGAGTAATCTGCTGAAAAACCTGTTGTAATTCTTGGGCAGATTGGCTAGTCAAAGGACGCGAACTGGGGTAGGCAGAGGGCTCAGCCATGGATAGAGCTAAAAACTATTGCATGATACTAATATACCCAAAACTCTTAGGCCATAAGGGCTGAAGAGCCTTCTACTCCGAGAATTATCATTCCAGAAGAGTGCAGCTAGATCGTCTAATACCTCTGAATTCGAGTTGTTGACATCGATCAACCTATTTCCCTTTATCAGGAAGGTAAATGCGATAAAACACCTCACTGACAAAGGAAAATAGCTCTATTGTTTGTTAATCGTTGGAGTTAGACAACTCTCTTAAATCAGTAGGCCCCATTCACCCAAATACCCCTTCTTAGGCAGCGTAATTGAACAGAGTATCTAGATAAACTTTGGACGTTCGACGATCGCTGTCACCGTTTTGCAGAAGGAATAACGACAGCGCTGCCGAAAATACCCGATCTTGATCCCATGCAGGATGATTCTCCAAATAGCCCTTTAAGGATTCATGGAGTTCTTCAGGAATCTCCGCCAGGATACTAACAGTAATTTTCATGGATGGGAAAACCTCAATAGTTGCAGCACGTCCGTCCTGAGAATGCACGGAATGTAACTGCAGGAGGGCAGCAAGAAATCATCAATCCCATTGAAAACACTGTGAACGTCAAAATCGCATGTCGTTGGGACCGTGATAACCCGGTGGTGGTCAAATAATTTTGCTAATGGCGAGAGGCATTGTCAACGTCAATATGATTGAGCATCTCACAATCACTATTTTTAAAAGAACGAAGTCAATAGGGTTTTCAGCTTTTTTCTTAACATTACTTTGTCTTAAATCGACTCTTTCTCATAATTATTAGATTCACGTTGCTATCCCCAGAACTGGAGCTACAGGTTTATCTTTCGTTCTAACCTGTGGAAAACTTGTGGAAAACCCCTGCCTACCTGTGGAAAACTTGTGGATTCTGTGGGGAAAAGTTTGCCAAAAGATAAGAATCAATTTCTTTGCAAAAAGGTAGCCATTGCCACGGAAAATTCGTATCAAAAAGCACATAACATCTACGCACAATCTCTAAAAAAGTTCATATGCATTCCATTTGCGGCATATTTAAATGGGGTAACAACTTAAGCCGGGAAAAGTTCTGCGTGTAACGGTTGTATCTGATGTGCTTTATATGACCGTCTAGGCATTGGCAGCTCATCAATCGTACTGAGAATCCATTCAAATAGGTCCGGAAAAGGCTGTCTAAAGAGTCGTTGTGCGGCGGTGGTGCCATCGGGTCGTTTCAGGTCGAAATTGTGAATAATGGTAAGCACCTTCAACGACTGATGAGAAAAGCCTCGGTTGACATGATGGCGCTGCGACAAATAGCCATTGCGCCCTTCGACAGCAGAGGAGGTGCGTTGATACTTTGCACACATCCACTGACACCACTGCACCCAGTGTTGGTGTTGAGGGGCATCCATCTGTAGGGTCATCGTCTGGGCCATGAGCTGATCATAGGCATCGCTAGCGGCCTGTTGATAGCGAGATTTGAGGTGAGGCTGTCGAGTTTTATCAGCTTGTTGTAACCAGTAGACCCAGGGCAACAAGGCTGTCAGTACCCAATTTTGGAGGTCAACCTCCTGAGTTTCAGTGGCTAAGGCCTGGATCACCCACTGCCACCAGGCATGAATCCCCGTGGCAAAATGGGGGATCTGAGCTTGAAAGGTGGCAATCGCTTTTTGAGCCGTATCGCCCCCATAGAGACAAGTCAACTTGCTCAAGGTGCTCAAGGGAACGGTCAGTTGTGTGGTTAAGCCGTCGAAGAATTGCCATTGGGCCGTGTCGAGCGTGAAGGGATGGACCGCTTGGCTAATGTCTGCCAAGGCCTGATGGTAAATGTGTTGATCTTGTTCAAGCTGTTGGTGTTGGTGAGAGAGGGACTCTAGCTGCGAAGACAAGACCTGTTGCTTGGCCTTGTCTGTTGTTTGGCCTAATTGGTGGTGAAGGGTGTCTACTTGTTTTTCAAGCTGAGCGAGTTGACGTCCCAGAGCACTGCCGATAGGACGTCCGAGCGCCCGCATCGCATGGAATAGATCCGCCACACTGGCTGTTCCCAGACCGCAGAGCGCTAGTTTGACCAAGGCACGAGCTCCATCACTGACCATAAAGTGACACTGCCATTGGGTCTGATGCCACCAGGTCTCAGTCTGTTTGAGCCAAGTGTCATAACGGCGGTTCTCACATTCCACTTCTGTAAAAATGAACCCACTGGCTAACTCCACCAGCACCAGAATCGGCAGGCCAAAAAAGGTTTCATCCCCTCCGAGACAGATGCCAGGTTTGTTGACCGGTTGGCACTGCTCGGCTTGCGCCGTTTCGTAGGCCATTATGGCCTCATAGAGACGGTGTTTGAGTTGACGTAGCGCACTCGCAGAACTCCCCACATGGGTATCGAGGTGAACGGCTTTGAAGAACTCCGATAGGCTCTCGGCTCCTACCCCGTGCTTAATGCCAAAGTGATAGATCACCCCCACCACCAGACGTAATAGCCAGGCAGTCCCAGCCGCAGTTTCCCACAAACCTGATTCCGGATGCTGGTTGCGACGTGCAATGGCCTGATGATGACGATGCACACTACTTTTGCTGATGCCAAGGGTGGTTGCTATCGACTCTATCCCTTGCTTTGCATTCGTTTTGATACAATCGGCGACTTTTTGACTGCGCTCTCGTATAGTAAGAGACATCGTTCCCAACTTTACTTTGCATGGGTACGATACATGGCTCTGAGCATTGCTGCAGAGCTCTTTTTCTGGTCTTTGACTGAGGTGTTTATTTATACACACCTGAAAGCTGTATTTATTTCCCGCCTTAAAGAGTTACCCTTTAAATGTTTTGAAATGTTTTGCGCTATAGCACTAGTTCAGCCAATCCGATGTAGTCGATACCGGTTGGAGAAATATCAAATCGGCATGGTAATACCTCCACACCTGCTGCGATCGCATCCCTCAACAGCTGACCATAGTCAGGGTCTGCACTATCACCAGGGGCAAACTGATCACAGTCGCCTCGGTTGATGAAGTACAGCATCACTGCTCGGGATTCCGGCAATAGTGCGGTGAGTTCTCGTAGGTGTTTTTGCCCTCGGGTAGTCACTGTGTCGGGAAACAGGCAAAGCTGCCCCTGAGCCCAGGTGGAGTTTTTGACTTCGATGTATATCGGTCGGTCGTCAGTGGTGAGTAAAAAATCAATTCGACTTTTGGTGCCGTAGGGGACTTCCCGCTTAACCGTGTCGTAAGCACCCAGTTGGTCAAAAATGCGTTCGTTAAGGGCCGTTTGAATCACACGATTCGGTAACGCCGTATTCACGCCCGCCCAAACAGGCCCATTGTCATTGACCTCCGCTAGCTCCCAGGTGTAAGCAAGCTTGCGTTTGGGATTATCACTCTGGGACACCATGACCCGACCATTGACGTGACAAACCCCCGTCATCGGGCCTGTGTTGGGGCAATGGGCCGTCACAATGTCTCCTGACGCCAGTTCAATATCGGCCATAAACCGCTTATAGCGCTTGATTAGCCTGCCTTCTAATAGGGGGGGAAAGGTATGGACCTGGATGGGACTCATCAGAAATAAGGTTCAACAACAAATAATAGATGAGTTCAGTGTAGGGGGGTAAACCACCCTAAAGACCGCCCAGGTCGCTTTTTCGAAAATTTAGGCCCCCAGAGCCTCTATCGAATTTCTGCTGTTCAACGGTCAGCCCCCGTAAAATTACGTATTGAACTGTGGTGCAAAACTTGTTAATCTCTAATTCCTGTGAAATTCTTGGAATGCAAACTGGCAGAAGGGCAGGGTGGTTTTTGTCTTCACTACAGTTTTGTTCTTTAGTACAGATTTAATTATCTTTTATACAGGGCTTGAAACGTAGTCGTCATAAAATTGGGTCAGCCATTGTCACTGATCAATTTGTACTTGGCTCCACAACACGCCATAGTTGAGTATTCAGTGTTGAGGGTCCAGTGACAAAACGTTCTTTAGCTGGTATTGCCGGCATTGTTGCGATCGCAACATTAATTAGCAAAGTCTTTGGCTTAGTCAGAACCCAGGCCATTGCTGCCACATTTGCTGTCGGACCCGTGGCCGATGCCTATGGTCTAGCCTACGCTATCCCTGGTTTTTTATTGGTGTTGTTGGGGGGCATTAATGGCCCCTTCCACAGCGCTATTGTGCGAGGCGTCGCTAATCGTAAAAAGAGTGAAATCGCTCCGCTGGTAGAAACCATTACAACCTTAGTCGGGATCGGCCTGTTGTTTGTCACCCTGGCCATTGTTATCTTTGCCCCATCCATTATTGGCATATTGGGGAATCGGCTGAGCGAAAACGTAGAGGCGGGTGCCATCACCCGAGATATTGCCATTTTGCAGCTCCGCATTATGGCCCCCATGGCCATGTTTGCCGGACTCATCGGCATTGGTTTTGGCACCCTGAATGCGGCTGATCACTATTGGCTACCGTCCATTAGTCCCCTGTTTTCTAGCAGTGCCGTGATTGTCTCTTTGGGGGTTGTTTTGTTCACCCTGGGGGACAAAATTTCGGAACCTGGCTATGCCCTCGTGGGCGGTGCGGCCCTGGCCATCGGCACGCTGGTCGGCGCAGTGCTCCAGTGGTTAGTCCAGGTACCGGTGCTCTGGAAACAGGGCCTGGGCCGACTGCGGCTGCGATTTAATACCCAGGATCCAGCCGTTAAAGATGTGCTCAATGTCCTGGGACCAGCTACCTTTTCATCGGGCATGATGCAGATCAATGTACAGGTGGATCTGTTTTTTGCGGCGGCTTTACCCGGTACCATTGCGGCGCTAGACTACGCCAATCTCCTGGTGCAAACTCCCCTAGGGATTATTTCCAATGTTATTTTGGTGCCCTTTTTACCGATTTTTGCCCGGTTAGCGGACCCCATTCACTGGGATGAACTAAAACAACGCATCCGTCAGGGATTATTGCTGACAGCATTGACCATGCTGCCCTTAAGTGCCCTGTTCATCACCTTAGCCTTACCCATGGTGCGGGTGGTGTATGAGCGGGGGGCTTTTGATAAAAACGCGTCCCAATTGGTCACATCAGTACTCATTGCCTACGGTGTCGGCATGTTTGTCTATCTGGGGCGAGATGTTTTGGTGCGGGTGTTCTATGCCCTCGGCGATGGCGATACACCCTTTCGCATCAGTCTGTTCAACATTGGGCTGAATGCTCTACTGGACTTTATTTTAATTAGCCGATACGGAGCCCCCGGCTTGGTGTTAGCCACCGTAGGCGTCAACTTAGTATCCATGGTGGCACTGTTGATACTGCTATCTCGCAAAATCAACGGGCTGCCCTGGCTTGAGTGGGCTCAGCCCTTAGGTTTGCTGCTGCTCAGCAGTGGTGTGTCAGGGGCTGCTGCCTGGTTAAGTCGCTTGGGTTTAGAAACCTGGCTGGGTACTGAAGGTTTTCTCGTAAATTTAGTGGTCTTATGTGTAGCTGGAGCAGTCAGTTTAGGGATATTTGCTGCTGCCGCTATGCTTCTAGGGATACCTGAAGCAAAACTGCTGTTTGATCAATTGAAGGCCAAACTACTGCGACGATAAAATCTTAGATTAACCAGCTAACCAATTCACTAACTAACAATTAGGGCAATTCCGTAACTCTTCAAGCTTGCTAGGATCTTTTAGGACCAGGGTGCGGCCCCTAACGGTGTAGTTTTCCCCAACATAGCCTGTGCGGTCAAAGAGGATCTGGTGAATATGCTGATCTAATTTAACGGGGTCCTGGATGCGATCGCGATAGTACTCTTTGATGTCGTATTCAATGCCCAAACTACCCATTAAATTATGGAGTTCGGTTTCCTCGCCACCTAAGAGTGCAGAGCGTGCCGCTGGATTTTGCCACACTTTCAGGAGGATGGTGTAAGGAACCCCGCCTAAGGTCACCACCCCGGTTGTAAATAACACAACCCATGTACCGACAGCCATGAGCGTACCGACGGCTCCCGCAACAATCACCTTGCCCATGGTTTTATTGGACTTTTGGCGAGCCTGGACAGACCGAAGTGAGTACATGACGGGAAACAGGAAAGTAATGTGGAATGTACTTAACCTAGCGAGTCGTTCGAAAAAGCACTAAGTACCCGTAGGTGAATTTATGAAACTTTTATAAAAAGGTAATTTTCGGCTAATCCTCCAGGATTTTCCTCAGATTAAGTCACCTTGATATGGATTGCTGCATAATTATCCCTGAATCTAACCCTGGAATCTAACATTCGGGACATTCATACAATTCTTCAACCATGTCATAGCTTTTCGGTATGAGCTTGCCTCTCACCACCACATAGTTCTCACCCACGTAACGGGTCCGGTCGTAGAGGATTTGATGAATATGCTGGTCTAACTCCACCGGGTCTTTAATACGCTTGCTGTAGTACCTCTTGATTTCGGCTTCAATGCCCATGTTATCCATCAGGTCATGTAATGCGTACGAATCTCTGCGCAACAGAGCAGCGCGGGTGGCTGGAGTTCGCCACACTTTTATCAATATCGAGTAGGGAACCCCACCCAAGGTAACCACCCCGGTGGTGAACAGGGTCACCCATGTGCCCATCGCTAAAAGTGCAAGCAAAATTAGTCTTGCGATCGCTTTGCCCTTACTACGTGGCTTGGATGGTTGCTGCGATGGTTGGCCCGTCTGAACAGATGGCTGTGACGACATAGGATTATTAAACAGGGGACAAAAGTATCCTTAAGCTAACGAGCCCTCAGAAAGAGTACGGGTGATTTTGATTGATTTCATTAAACCTTTATGACAGATAATTCTTTTTGCCCGATTAACCACAAATTTTGCCAAATGAGGAACCTTGTGGGTGACGTTGCCTATAACTTCGCCTGACTACGCATCGTTACGTAGTACCACACACTCTACGGTATGCATTCATTAGCCTCATTGCCTATTCACAAATAGATCAGGCTAAATTCAAACAGACACAGCAAAGTTCTCACTCAGCAGAACTTTGCTAATCCCGTTGGCTAGGCCACCCGTTAACTACACCAATGGGAGTAACGCAATCACCTGAGTTCCACGCCATGATGCATTCCCAACTGGTTTCTATTCACGAATTAAAGACGGACGACCGTGCAGCCATGTATCGTCTGCTCAAGCACCATTTTAGCGGTGTGACACCAGACATATTTTCGATGGATTTGGCCCATAAAAATTGGGTTTTATTGATCAAAGACACCATGGAGCAATTAAAAGGATTTTCCACCCTACGACTTTACGATGTGATCGTAAATGGGGAGCCTTTAAGTGTTGTTTATTCTGGGGACACGATTGTTGATCCTACGGCCTGGAGTAGTGCCACCTTACCCCGAGCCTGGATTCAGGCTATCAATCAGCTGCGTCACCCTGACAAACGTCTTTTTTGGTTACTGATTTCATCCGGCTTTCGCACCTACCGCCTCCTACCCACATTCTGGAAAACATTTTATCCTCGCTATGATCAGCCCACACCAGAACCCATGCAGCAGTTAATGGACAATCTCGCTCGACAACAATTTGGCAACACCTATGACCCAGTATCTGGGATTGTACGGTTTACACAGCCCCAAAAGCTCTCTCCTATTCTGGGAACCGTGCCACCAGAACGGCGCTCAGATCCCCATATCCAGTTTTTTGAGCAAGCCAATCCAGATAATAGTCAAGGGGATGAGTTAGTGTGCCTGACAGAAATCTGCGTTGAAAACCTGACGGCTGCTGGTCGCCGCATGTGGTTTAGTCGCAATCACACATTAGTGGCCTAGCTGTTTAGTGGCCTAGCTGTTATGAATATCGAATCGTTAACCACAGCCCATGACACTGATCAGCTCGCTGGGCAAACGCAAGAGAAAAATCCTGTCTTTAATCGTTCTGATCGATTTGTTGAAGGCTGGTATTGGGCGTTGCCATGCCATCGCTTAAAACCAGGGCAGGCACAGTCCCTCACCCTGATGGGAAGAGAACTGGTTCTATATCGCACCCGCACCCGCCAGGTGGTGGCGTTAGACGGCCATTGTCCCCACATGGGGGCCGCATTGGCCCAGGGAACGATCCATGGTGAGACTATTCGCTGTCCGCTGCATCGTTGGCAATTTGACCAGACGGGGCAGTGCATTGAGATTCCAGCCTGTGGCCAACACCAAACGATCATGGCTAACGCAAAGCTTTGCCCATGGCCTACGGCTGAACACTACGGCATGATTTGGGTTTGGACCGGTAAGACTCCCAAATATCCACCGCCGTATGTGCCTGAGTTAGAAGGTATGGATTGTGATGCGGCTTTAAGCTATCGCTTTGAGCGTAACTGCCACCCTAATGTATTGATGATCAACGCCATTGATGCCCATCACTTTAACTCAGTTCACAATTTGCCCCTAGAAGTGCGATTTAAAGCCAAGGCGCTGAATGACAATGCACTGTGTTTAGACAACACAACCCGTGGTGGGGAAGCCTCAAAGTTTGTTAAACTCATTCGTCCGTTGTATCAGAATGAAGTGACCTATAAGATGTGTTACTGGTATGGCAGCACCGGCACAGTCACCGTCGGGCCAGACTTTTTTCACTTTCACATTATGTTTGCCCTACGGCCTACCCCAGGCGGAAAAACCGAGGGTTGGACCCTATTAATTACCCCTAAGCGTTTTGCTGGCAGGTTCATGAATCCAGTTGTTCTATGGATAACTCGACAGGTCGCCGCCTACTTTTCCACCGGAGATATTCAAGTCTTTCAGGGCATTCGATTTCACTTTAAAACACCTCTAAAAGCAGACCGATCAATCGTTCAATTTGCCCAACATCTCAATCGACAAAAAGCTTTGAGCTGGGGAGATTGGAGGAGCGTAACATGACCATACCTAACCTTAGAAAAGTATCTGGTTTTGACCTGCCAACATTAACGGCAAATAACAAGATAAACCGCATATTGACCGCTGCCCTAGGAGAACGAGAGATCATCAATGAGTCTAACGCCTCGTCTATCTATTGGCAGCCCCAATATTTTGATTTAGATCGGGTATCTATCTTTCAAGAGTCTGCTGACTGCGAACAACACCACATTTTGCAACAGTTAAATCGGGGATTATTACAAGAGTCTTTATTTATCGAGCAGGCCGGTGTGGGGTATATGGCCAAGATGGTGCTGCTGGCTGACAGTGCCCAAGAACGTATGCTCTATAGTCTGTTTGCGGCAGATGAAACCATGCATTTGGCTCAGTTACAGCCTTATGCTGCATCAGACATAGCCCCTACAGAACTCAACGATCCGTTTTTACAGTTACTCTCTGACATCGTTGAGAGTGCTGACAAAACCGTTCTTCTATTTGTTTTGCAAGTCGTGTTAGAGGGGTGGGGGCTAACCCACTATCGCAGCTTGGCCAGGGCCTGTACCGACTCGTCACTGAGGGCCTTATTCCAAAGTTTCCTACAGGCGGAGGCACGGCACCATGGCACCGGAGTCACCTTGCTAAATCAGGCTGAGATATCAGGCAACAGTAAAGCTGCCATTGTGGACTGCCTGGCGACTTTTTTGCAAATGGTGCGCATAGGTCCCCAGCGGGTGGTGGCTGCGATCGCAACCACAAAAGGTCATCTTTCTCGCCCCCAACGTATCCAAATCTTGCAACAGTTAGACACTGTGACTCACGGCCATCAACGGCTACAGCTTTTAAAGCATCTCATGGCTAGCACCAACCATGGCATCGTTAGCCAGCTCGCAGACCAAGATTTGTTCACCCCCCTCAATGCCGAGGAGGCCGCTAACTATGGATAAAAATTATCATACCGATCAGCTACTCCAAAAAGAGAACCTAGAAAAGCAGAACAAGCCAAGTAACAGTCAATCTGACCCCAGGAACATATTACTGAACATCCCGTTACAGCGCCGATTAGAAATCAACTATCAACGTAATCAAAAGCAAGATAATACTGAGCTTTTAGATGACGCTGGCCAGGCATTTAGCTATGACGCTTGCCGTGATAGCCATTGGAATCCTGAAACCTTCTCACTGCTGTATGGCACTCCTTTATGGCACCAGGCCAGCGAGTACCAAAGAACAGTATTAAATCAGCTGTATTGGGTGGCCTACTATACTCAAATTATCTCCGCTGAAATTGCCACCATCTTTTTTAACCAGACCAGTGCCGCTGCTTTGTATGCCCACGATGGGTTTCGCACCATCTGCGACATGTTAGACCTGGAATCTTCCCAGGAGCGCGCCCACATCAGCGCGTTTCGCAGCGTGGCAGACCAAACGGAACAGGCCCTATTGGGTAAGCGACTGTTTAGCTATCCCATGCGGGGACCGTTTACCGAAACCATGATTTTTGCAGATACTAACCAGCTAAAACGCTGGTGGAAGCAACTACAGCTCCAGGCCTTTGGCCTCATCTCTGCCTGCAACAGTTTTCTTGCTTGTCAGTATTTTACAGTGCGCGGACTGCGCACCCTCAATGGCAAACTGGTGCAGCATCAGCTCAGTCGCTACTACCAAACCCATAACGACCAGGAGAATGCACCGATTCCAGCCAAGATCTCGTTCTACCACTTTATGGATGAGAGCTTTCACTTTAATAGTTCCACGCTGCTTTCCCATGAGGTGATCCAGTGTTTACCGCAGCCCACACCATTTGAAGCATTCGTGGCCAACCTTGGCATTCGTGGCTGTCAGCAGGACCATCAGCAGTTTTCAGTCGCCGTCAACGGCATCTTTTGGCATGATCCGGCGTTGTATCCCAAGGTGTATCAGTTGTTGCGATCGCCCCTCTTCTCCATGGACGATGGTGACGCTAAAGCCATGATGCAGGCTTGTTTCACAGAAGAATCTGAGGGCTTACACCGCAGTTATAAAACCCACCAGGAAGCCATGGCCTCCTACCAAGCGTATCTAGACCCCTTAGATTATGTGTGGCCCAGCAATCGCACCATGGCGATTATGCAAAACGCTTCGATTGAGAGATATCTGTGCACACAGCGGCAAGCATTATTTAGATTTTTTCAGGATCGGGTGTTGGCGGGCTTTGGCGGCGCTCAGCCCGCCAACTTAAACGATTATCCGAAAAATTGCCCGAATGATTGATAAGCGTATTGAAAACAAATAACCATGACAACCATATTTAACAACTGGGATATTGTTGCCAGGGGCTGGTACCTGGTCACAGCCTCTAAAGAGATCCCCAAAGAAACCGTTAAATCCTTTGACATCTGTGGCCAACGCATTGCCATTTTTCGGGGTCAAGACGGCAACATCCGAGCCCTGGATGCCTATTGCCCCCACATGGGCACTGACCTGGGCATTGGCAGTGTCGACGGTAACCACGTACGCTGTTTCTTTCACCATTGGGCCTTTGACGGCGACGGTCAATGCCAGGATATTCCTTGCCAGGATCACATTCCTGCTGGGGCTACGCTGCAATCCTATGCCACGGAAGAAAAGTACGGCTTTATTTGGATTTACCCAGATAGTATGGCACCGACAGCGGTGGCAGAATTTGATGAACTCAAGCACCATGAACTGGCCGTTGTCGCTGATCGCCCCCTAACCCGCAAATGTCATCATCACATTTGCATGATCAACGGCATTGATGTGCAGCACCTGCAAACCGTGCACCATTTACCCGTGGATCTCGAACTCTCACTGGAACAAGAGGGAGAACACATTGACTTTACCCTCAGCGGCGAGTTTCTCAATACCAATTGGCGAGAGCGTTTAGGTCGAGCCATTTTAGGAGCGCGCTATGCCTACTCCATGCGCTATGCCCACGGCTGCCTGGGGTTACTGACCATGATGAAAGCGGTGCGCTGGATCCCCCAGTTATATATGCTCTATGCCTATAGACCCACAGAGTCAGGGGAGACCTTTATTCAGCCGATTTATGTCACCCAAAAACGTCCAGGCATCATCGGTTGGCTAATCACTCACCTACTGCTGTGGCTAACACGGCTGAGCTACTATGCCCTGCGCGGTGAAGATAGCATGATTTATGACAATATTCGGTTTAGCACTGAACGGCTATTGCCGGTAGATGAGCCCATTGCCCACTACGTGAGGTATGTGAATGGGTTGGTGCCTTCGAGGTGGTCGAGCCCTCACCCTAATGCTTTCTCCCAGGAGCATCTTGGTTCTCAGGATTTTGGCCCTCACCCTAAATCCCTCTCCCTGGGGAGAGGGACTTTGAAGGTTAACTCTAAATTACCAAGGCAGAATAGTTTAGGTTCTTTCTCCCCTTCTCCCTGGGGAGAAGGGGCTGGGGGATGAGGGCATGTCTTGCAAAATCTCTTTCCCTGACACCAATCACGCCGCCGTGCCCCTTGCAGCCCACACACCCCTCGCTGACACCCTGACCGTCCAAAACTCTCCCATACTCTTCGGTTGCCGCACCGGTATCTGTGGCACCTGCTTAGTCACCGTCACAGGAGACGTTCCGCCCCCTAGTCCTGAGGAGCAGGAACTTCTGGAGGTACTGGCTCCCGATTGCCCCAATGCACGCCTTGCCTGTCAGCTTGATATCACCCACGACCTGAAAATTTGTCCCTATGGAAGTCCCGATAACCCTCCCAATTCAGTTTGAGGATTTTTGGTATGTCGTTGCCCTGAGCACACAGCTAAAACCTAAAACTGTTTTACAACGCACCGTCTTAGATGAATGGCTGGTTATTTTTCGAGGAGAAAATGGCCAACCCGTTGCCCTCAGAGACCGCTGCCTGCATAGAAACACCAGACTCTCCGGAGGCAAGGTGCATCAAGGACAGCTGCAATGTCCTTACCATGGCTGGCAATATGCCCCCACAGGGCAGGTCACCCATGTGCCCGCCGAAGGAGAACAATTCGCTGCTAACTCCAATCGTTGTGCCAAAGCCTACGATACCTGTGAACAAGATGGCTATGTGTATGTGCGGCTGCGGGGCGGATTGGAGACTCAACCGTTTGCCATGCCCCACTTTCAAACACCAGGCTGGGAAACGGTGCGAGTGATCAATCGCTTTGCCAACAACGTTACCAACTGCGCGGAGAACTTTATCGATATTCCCCATACAGTTTCCGTACATCCTGGAATCTTTCGAACAGCGCGGCAACAACAGCTAGCCATGACGGTCACACGACATCAGGGTAGCGTCACCGCCACCTATCGCAATGAAACCAATAACCTGGGCTGGTCCCGCTGGTTCTTAAACCCCCAGGGCCATGAAATCTGTCATCGAGACTCGTTTCATATGCCCAATGTGACCAGCGTGGAATATACCATGGGTCCCCACCGTCGCTGTTTTATCACGAGTCAGTCGATTCCAGAAACGGAGAATTCCACGCTGGTGTATACCGATGTGACATTTAACTACGGCATTTGGAATAAGCTGGCCAAGCCATTGGTGCGATGGACTGCCCAGCGCATTATTGACCAGGACCTTGGGGCCTTGGGAGTGCAGGGGGATGCGATCGCAAAGTATGGCACCCACTTTCACCACACCCCCGCCGACACCATTCACATTTTTGTCGAATCCATTCGAGATGCGATCGCCACAGGCAAGGACCCACGCACCTTGCCGGACCAATCCGCTGACATTACCTTTTGGGTATAAACCATGATTATTTTTGGTACTTTTGTTCTTTTAGTCAGCCTCACCGCCTGGTGTAGCTGGTCAGAACTTACCCAGAAAACCCTGCATGACTGGATTCTAGACAGTGCCGGTTTATGGGTACAGGGACTTCTTATACCCCTGGTTCAACTCACCTGTTTACAAACGTTGTACCAGCAACTACTTCCCCACTGGCAACAGGGTCTAGCATTACATCCCCTGCTCGCCTTTGTTCTTAGCTTTGTTGCGGTGGACTATCTCTATTACTGGAATCATCGTTTTCTCCATAGTCCCTGGGGCTGGTGTGCCCACCAGGTACACCACACCGTCAGCACCATGGATGTTTTAGGCACATCCCGCAATACCCTATGGAGTAGTTTTTTAATTATTTATTTATGGGTCCATGGACTGTTTATCTATCTATTGGAAGACCCCACCGCCTATGTTTTAGGCGTCAGCCTCACCGCAGCCTTAGATTTGTGGCGGCATAGCCAGTTTAGTCCCCAGCCAGGCAGCTGGTTATACCACTGTCTATCCAGCTGGTTAATATTGCCTCAGGATCATGGCTGGCATCACCAGAGTGCGGCCCAGGCTTGCAACTATGGTGCCAATTTTAAGCTGTGGGATCGTCTCCATGGCACCTGGCAGCAGTCCGACCAATGGCCGTTAGCCCTAGGGCAAACATTGCCTTTCAGCCTATGGCGACAGCTACTATATCCACGAGCAACTCCGCAAGCAACATGTATACAGACACATTCGCTAGACTGATCTTCTGTTCAATTTATTTGTTGTTTTACCCCATGTCTTCAATAGAATCCAATGAGCGCCTGATGTTGATTATCATCTGCGCGATCCCCTTTGCGGCATTACTATACTGTGGCCTTGTTTTTGCCATTGTTTTAACCGTTCCCGCCGTTAAAACCTATCCCCTGCTATTTGGGGGGATTTCCGCCCTGCTTCCGCTGGTCACGGGGGCTGCCATCTGGGTTGGTCCCCGCCGCGACATCAATCATGACTCTGTTAAGTAAATTTTTATCTTTTTTCCCCACCCTAACATTAAGTTTAGCGACAGTCTCTTTAGCCTACGGCATCTGGGAACACAGCCTATGGAGCGTAATGCTGTGCCTGTTTTTTCTCTATGGGTTTCCCATACTGTCTTATCGCATCCATCATTCTGTTTATCCCCTTGAGAATGGCATCAGCTACCTCCAGGGCAGTGATTATTCTCCCTGGTGGGGCAGTCATCAGTTTCAACTGATCTACATTGCGTTTCCGGCGTTAGAAACTCTGTTGAGATTGGTGCCCGGTGTGTTCTCTGCATGGCTGCGGCTATGGGGGGCAACCATAGGCAAACAGGTGTACTGGACACCGGCCTTAGAAATTGCCGATCGCGGGCTGTTGACCATTGGCGATGGCGTGGTGTTTGGCCATCGCGTGGGCCTGTACAGTCACATCATTAAGCCGCGACGGGATAACCTGATGCTTTATCTAAAACCCATCACCATTGGGGATGGTAGTTTTATCGGCGCAGGTTCTTACATTGGGCCAGGGGCCATGATCACCGTAGGCAGCTACTTAGAAGCCGGTAGTGAGATTTATCCCAATAGCACTGTTAATAGTGCTGAGGAGCATAGCGCTGAGGAGAAAAACCATGGACTGGCTGATTAGGGGATTTGGCTCACTGCTGGCCCCAACCGCCAAGCGATTTTATAAAACGTTGTCACAACCGCAGGCTACCCAGCAAACGTTGCAAAACGCATTATTTCAACAATTAATGCAAAGTAAGTATGGCAAATCGTTAGGAATTAAGTCTGTTGATGACTGGCACAAGATTCCGATAGTCACCTATGGGGATTTGCAGCCCTGGATCGAAGACAACAATTCTCTAAATACAGATCCTGTTCTCTTTTATGAAAAAACATCGGGCAGTAGCGGTCCCGCCAAACAGATTCCCTATACTCGTGCTTTGCGAAAGTCTTTTAACACTTTATTTTGCGTCTGGGCCCATGACCTGATTGTCAATGGTCCAGGGTTTGAGACGGGGAACGTGTATATGTGCATTTCTCCCAAGCTGCTGGCCCCTGGAGAAACGCCAGCGGGGTTACAGGACGACTCTGAATATTTAGATCTATGGCTGCGGTGGTTGCTTAAGCCATTTCTAGTGTCACCGCCCGATGCCCATAAACCCCAAACCCCTGAGGTGTTTCAGGCAAACCTGTGTAAAACCCTGTTGTTGGCAGAGAATTTAGAGACGATATCTATCTGGAGCCCTAGCTTTTTAAAGGTGCAGCTGGACTATATTCACACTCATCGAGTGGCGTTGCGATCGCAACTCACCCACCAGCTCTCCCCAGCCCGCTCCCACCTACTGAGTCAGGAAACCATCAACTGGGAAGCCTTGTGGCCCAAGCTAAAACTCATTTCCTGCTGGGACAGTGCTTTGGCAGCCGATCAGGTGAGTGCCTTGCAAAACAATTTTCCCCATACCCTGATCCAGGGCAAAGGGTTACTGGCCACCGAAGCACCCATGACCGTACCGCTGCTGGGCGCAAATGGCTGTGTGCCTATGCTGACAGAGGTTTTCTTTGAGTTTGAAGATGAAGCGGGCGCTATTCACCTGCTGCATGAACTGGAGCTAGGGCACACCTACAGCGTAATTATTTCCCAGAAAGGTGGACTCTACCGGTATCGCATGGGCGATCGCATCCAACCCACCCACTATTATCAATCCACCCCCTGTCTACGCTTTTTAGGCCGCAGCCATAGCACCAGCGACATGGTGGGCGAGAAACTCACCTTAACCTTCGTCAGCCAGACATTAACTCAGTTAGAAACTCAGCTAGACCTGCCAGACAATGCGTTTAAATGCCTGGTACCTTGTTTATCGCCTAAACCTCACTACAGCCTATTCATTGATCACATCAGCCGATGCGAAACCCATACAGCCCAGGTTTTAGACCAGTTACTTTGCCAGAGTTTTCACTATCGACAGGCGCGGCTGTTGGGGCAACTACAGCCTGCACGGATCTACGCTTCATCAGATATCCCGCAACGGCTGATGCATTACCACTATCAACACGGTAAACGCCTGGGTGATGTGAAATACCCGCATCTATTAACGACTGCCATACAAACAGCGGAGACCCTTTTAAGTAATCCCCATTACAGCCCGTTGAGTTAAAGCGGTTGACCCTAAGGGAATTCCCCTACAAGATTATCCATATTGCAAAACCGCTCACAAATCGCGAGTCATGTTCAGATACCTTAGCGCACTGATGGGCACAGCTCTGGGGCTATGGTTAGCACCACCAGCTGCCCTGGGCCAATCTACCCAGACATGGGACCAATCGTTGGACCAGGCATGGCAGACGCTGCCTGTCAGCCAACCCCAACCCAAGCTAACGATTCGCGTCGGCACTAAAGAACTACCGCCCTTTGTTTCCCTGGAGCCTGCCACCCTGCCCTATGGCTATAGCGCCGACCTATGGCAAAGCATCGCCGATGATCTGGCCTTAGAGACCGAATGGGTGACTTACGAATCTGTCAGTGACCTATTGGTGGGCCTCAAAAACGGTGACGTTGATGCGGCCATTTCGGGTATTTCAGTGACAGCTCAACGGGAAGCAGCAGGGTTTGACTTTTCCTATCCGTTTTATCAATCTGGGCTACAACTGATGGTCACCAAACCCAAGACGACGGTGATCACCTTTGCCAGCGGCATGTTTAACTGGCAAAATTTCCGCCCCATTGTGCTGATCTTCGCCAGTAGCACCGCTGTAGGTGGCCTGATCTGGCTGGTAGAGCACAAACATAATGACCATTTTTCGGGGAATCCGCTGCGAGGTGTGAGTCAGGGCATCTGGTTTGCCGTGGTCACGTTGGGCACCTTTGGCTACGGCGATGTCACCCCGACCAAGTTTATTGGGCGTTTGATTGCCACCCTATGGATGGGGCTGAGTTTCTTTATTGTGGCGGACTTTATTGCGTCTCTGACGGTGCATCAGCTGAGTGAAAATCAGCTGGATTTGGCGGCCCTCAGTGGTGAGTCAGTGGGTGCATTAAAGGGCACAACCGGGGAAGTATTTTTACAGAGTCAACCGGTCAAATTAGTCACCTATCCATCCTTTGCCGCCGCCGTCACCGCATTAGAAGATGGCAAAATTAAAGGCCTGGTGCAGGATGCTCCGGCATTGCGTCATTTTATTAATCTCAATCCTGACTCGTTTGAGCTAGCAGGTACGTTATTGACCCATGAGGGCTACGGTATCGCAGTGCGTGAAAATGATGCCAATCTATTGGAGGCCATCGATCAGCTGATTTTGGACTATCAGCAGCAGGGCTTTTTGCAACAACTACACGAGAAGTGGTTTAACGCATCGGAGCTGGAGTCCAGGGCTAGATAAAGAACTTGTGGAAAATACGTAGACTGTTCCGCTTTACGGCGTAGTTAGGGGAAATATGCATATTTTTCGCGACTTTACCCTATATATCAGTAATACAAAATCCTGATTGATAGCGCCCGGTATCGCAGTGCATCCCCAGGGCAATGCCCCTACAGGATTGTCTATTTTGAATCGGGTTTCATGAATTCGGATTGGGTATGCCATCTGCATCTACAACAGTTAGACCCTTTAATGGGCTCGGATCACTCGAATTCCCGCATTTAAGTTTGACAATCCCGAGATGACCATGACACTTCAAAGCTCCCTGAATCGGCCTGCCAATCTGCAACCTGCATGTTTATCCAATTCACTTGCTGCTTCAAATGAGACTATCATCACGCCTATTGTGCAGAATTGTGGTGATGATGGTGATGGCATTTTGATTTTGACCGAAGATGGTCAATGTGTTGAGAGTAATAGCTCGGCACGATGTATGTGCGATCGCATCAACCAAGATTTTCCTTCTACAAACTCAGTCCCCCAAGAAATCTGGAATACTTGTCAAATTCTGATTAACAGTCGCAAGAATTTCCCTACACATCTAACGGCTACTGAATCAGAGTTAAAACTTAAACAATCCCACGGCCATGTGCGCATTCGAGCGCGATGGTTTAACCGTGGTGATCGTCCTTACATTCTGGTGATCTTAGAAAACCAAAAACAGTCTAAAGAGATTTTAGCGATAACTGAGGCGATCCGGTATGGGCTCAGCCCACGAGAAGTAGATGTCTGGATTCTTCATCGCATTGGTTATAGCTATCAGGAAATTGCTGCGGAATTGCATATTGCTCTGAACACGGTCAAAAAACACATGAAGAACACGTACGCTAAGCAGCAGATGGTGATGATAATAGAAGAGTCTTACACCAAGTCTCTTGCCAGCTAAGAGAGTTTCGTCCATAAAATGGGTATCAATTTAAGCCGGAAAATGTTGGCTGGGTGAGATGTTGGTTATTGGGTGTCAGGATCTATATCCTCCTTGACTCCTGACTTCTTATTCTGTTTGGCTGAGCGGTTCGGCTGAGTTCACCGTCGAAGCCTCACGTCGAAGTCAAACTCGCAATGCTGGGGGCTTTGAGTTTTGTCCCCCCAGCATTGGAGAGACTCTAGGTATGCTTGCTTGAGTAAATGTAAATATGTCCATAAAAGGGTTACCGTGTATACATAAATCGGAGAGAATAGTCAAACTCCTTAAGATTCACTTGTTTCAAGATAGTCTGCTAATGGTTCCCCTTGGTAAGGCTACGGTGTATACACATCTAGAAGATAATGTCCCAAAAAGTAGACCTGACCTTGAATTGGCCCACTCTGCGAGAAGCCGCTTTGGCGTCTACATCCTAAATCCTTCTCCCTAGGGGCGAAGGACTTTGAGGTCAGCCCCCCCTTCTCCCTTAGGGAGTAAGGGGTTGGGGGATGAGGGCTCGATATTTGGAGCGACTCTCCGACTTATGTATACAGGGTAGCCTTCGTAAGGGGAACCGACAGGGAGGTGTGTGGATCACTTGCGCTAACGACCGAAGACCCCTCCGTTGGTTCCCCTTGGTAAGAGGAACCGGTGTTCGTCATGCTCGATGCCAAAATCTTCCAGTTGTGTATACACTGTAGCCTTCGTAAGGTGAGGACATCCTACAACATATTATATTTTGCGATTGGGATTTTATTGATGTGCACTCCCCTTAGTGATCCCCATTAACTATCAAATATCCAGCCCCCTGCTGCCTAAAAGATAGTTGTACAGCAGGGGTACTGGCAAAATTCTTAGCTACAATTAAACTAGACCATATCAACCATCAAAGTTGCCAGTGCCTGGCCATCGGTTGCCGCTATGTCCTTCCCATTGCAAGAACGCTATATCAATCTTCTCACTGATTTTGGGTTTAGGCGCGTCTTTGGCTCTGAACCGAACAAGCCACTGCTGATCGACTTTCTGAATACGTTACTGCCTGCCTATCACCACATACAGACTCTCGCCTACCAAATGCCTGAGGTGTTGGGGAATACGCCCATTGACTGCAAAGCCATTTTTGATTTCTATTGCCAGGGAGAGAATGGGGAACGTTTTATTGTTGAAATTCAAAAGGCCAAGCAAAACTATTTCAAAGACCGCAGTGTTTTCTATGCCAGTTTCCCCATTCAAGAGCAAGCACTGAAGGGGGATTGGAACTATCACTTAGCCCCTGTTTATTCCATTGGGGTATTGGACTTTGTGTTTGATGATCACAAACATGACAACGCTTACCTGCACACGGTAGAACTTAAGAATCAGCATTGCGAGGTGTTCTACGATAAGCTCAAATTTGTTTATATTGAACTACCTAAATTCCAGAAGTCATTGACAGAACTGGTTTCGCATCAAGACCAATGGCTATATCTGCTTAGACATTTGCCTGAGCTAGATGATCGGCCCCAGCCTTTTCAAGATCCGGTCTTTCTACAATTGTTTGAAATTGCCGAAATTGCTAATTTTTCACCCACTGAGCAAGATTCTTATCAGAATAGTCTTAAGTATTATCGAGATCTCAATAATGTTGTGGATACGTCACGAGAAGAAGGGCGCTTAGAGGGCTTAGAAGAAGGGCGTTTAGAACAGGCGAGGTCACTGATTTTACGACTGCTAACTCGAAAGCTTGGGGAGATGCCTCAGGATGTTGTGGAACAGCTAGATCGGTTATCGCTGGTGCGGCTAGAAGCGCTGGGGGATGAGGTGTTTGAGATGACTAGTTTGGATGATCTTAAGGCGTGGTTGATGGTGGATTAGGGTGTGGGTTAGGGGTTTATGGTTGTTTAGGTTCCGTTCGGCTGAGCTCACCGTCGAAGCCTCACCGTCGAAGTCCAAACCCCTTAAGATTCAATTATTTCAAGACAATCTGCTAATGGTTCCCCTTGGTAAGGGGAACCGTCAGGGAGGGGTCTGGATCACTTGCGAAAATGGCCGAAGACCCCTCCGTTGGTTCCCCTTGGTAAGGGGAACCGTTGTTTATCATGCTCAATGCTAATCATCTTCCAGTTGTGTTTACACAGTAGCTTACGAAGGGGGATAATGCAGGATGGTGAACTCCCTTTTGAGATGTGTTTACACCGTAGCTTATCCAAGGGGGACCGTTGCCGTCATAGTCGATGTTAATAATCTTTCAGATGAGTTACACGGTAGCCATAAAGGCGGCCTGGATAACCAATGGCGTCTTTCCCAGGTGTCGTATTAAGGAATATGCTTTGACAAGTGAATCACCCCTAGGGTACAGACAAGCCTCAAACCCACGCCCGGTTCAAAACCGAGCGTGGGTTTGAGGGCTGTCGCTAAAGCGACAACATTGGCTGTGAAACTCCATACATATAGCGTTTGCCGTTCTCTTAACCCCTTTAGTGGGTTTTGTTCCAGTTAGCCTTGCGACTTTGAGTCCAAGGCGGGTTGACGCTTCATCGCTAGGGGCAAGATCTGAGCTTATCCCAAATAAGAACCGCTATATACCATTTGGAAAACGCCTATGCCGATCAGCATCCCTTATTCACAAGCGTACTTGGACAAGGAGACGAGCCTCAGACCCACGCCCGGTTCAAAACCGAGCGCTAATCGAGGGCTGTCGCTAAAGCGACAACATTGGCTGTGAAACTCTATACATATATAGCATTTGCCGATCTCTTAACCCCTTTAGTGGGTTTTGTTCCAGTTAGCCTTGTGACTTGGAGTCCAAGGCGGGTTGAAGCTTCATCGCCAGGGGCAAGAGCTGAGTTTATCCCAAATGGGAACCGCTATATGCCATTTGGGAAACACCTATGCCGATCAGCATTCCTTAATCACAATCACACTTGGGCGAGGAGACGAGCCTAAGACCCACGCCCGGTTCAAAACCGAGCGCTCATTGAGGGCTGTCGCTAAAGCGACAACATTGGCTGTGAAACTCCATACATATAGCGTTTGCCGTTCTCTTAACCCCTTTAGTGGGTTTTGTTCCAGTTAGCCTTGCGACTTGGAGTCCAAGGCGGGTTGACACTTCATCGCCAGGGGCAAGAGCTGAGTTTATCCCACATGAGAACCGCTATATGCCATTTGGGAAACACCTATGCCGATCAGCAGCCCTTAATCACAATCGTACTTGAGCGAAGTAAATCAGATTGCAGATAACGCAAAATCTGGTTTCAACCCTAAGTAGAACCTTTATACTGAGTGGTTCAGTGCGTTAAGGCACAGAGTATTCAAACAGCAAAATACTGTTGCGTAGTGCTTAAAACTATTAGTGTACTGGCATTAACAGATTCGCTCTGACTCAAACAAATAATTCACGGGTATCCGCCCTGTATCAAAAGTACCCACCGGGGTAATGCGAACAGAAGCGAAGCGAAGCATTATATTAAGGTAAGAGTCGTCACCAAGAGATGTGTAATAGCCGCAAAGTCCCCTGAGTTTGCGCTATTGGCCAGGGATTGCCCCTCTCTTTGTCACTAAAACATGTCCATTTTTATTACTGAGAATCAAACAAATGGCAACACTCACACTCAACAACGTTACATATATGGGTGATGGCCCCTTCAATGGCCCAGCACTAGAGTTTCGTCATGGGGATGAACCCATTGGTACTGCGAGCATTACCCAGTCTCATCAAACTGTTACTTTTAGCGGTGCTTCAGGGTCAATTTCTGGAACAGATTTTATTAGGGTTTATCAAAATGGTGAACCTTGTCGAGGAATGTTTATCTCAGCGGTTAAAGCTTCTGATTCTGGGCCAGGGGCTTGTGAATGTACAGCTGGCGTATATGGAGGAGGCCATCTTATTTTATCCTACACCGTATCATAGCCCTCCTCTAAGCAGACTTATGTAGGAAGAATGCAGTCTACTTAATTTCAAAACAGTCATCGGCATGACAACACCAATGACTGCTTGAAGTACTCTCTAAGTCATTATGTGGGTATCAGGCTCATTTACCCACATAATGACTTAGATGTAGATAGATTGGATGTAGATAGATTGATTAAAGTAAGTCGGGGTTGACGGGTGGATGTATTCTAATTGCAGGAAAATACTAGAAAGCTAAAGCGCAGGCGTGATGGCAAAGCGATATATTTTTAGGCTATGGGTTGCGAGCCAACTTTTTGTCTGCGGCTTACTGTCATGTCAAGCTGCATGGGCACAGGTTACACCCGATGGCACTACGGCCACTCCAGACCCTGGATCCTGCGCCGTCAGTTGCACCATCACAGGGGGCACCACTGACTTCACTGGAACAAACTTATTCCATAGCTTTAGTGAGTTTTCAGTGCCTGATGGGAGCACAGTTACATTTGACCATGATCCCGCCCTTGTCAATATTCTCGCTCGCGTAGTGAATGGCCCCTTATCTATGATTGAGGGAACCATTCGCACCGATGTTACCAGTGACACCAATTTGTTTTTGATAAATCCCCAGGGCATTATTTTTGGTCCCAGGGGAAGTTTAGAACTAGGTGGCTCATTTGTTGCCACTACAGCCGATGCAATCCAGTTTGGAGATCAAGGCAGCTTCAGTACTACTGATACAAATTCTGACCTGGTTAGACTAACCGTTGATCCTTCTGCGTTGTTATTTAGCCAATCTGCACCTCAGCCAATTATTAATCAATCTGCTGCCTTCAACTTCACTCCGCCTTCTTTTACGATTGGGTTAAGTGTGCAAGAGGGTAATAGCTTACTGTTGGTGGGGGGTGATGTAATTATTGAAAGATCTCCCACTGGTTTCCGTTCAGGGGCTATCACAGCTCGCGGTAGTCGAGTGGAATTAGGTGGTGTCAATGGTGCCACTACGGTTGGGTTAGACATTGATGGTGGCATCATCAGTCTAAGCTATCCAAACAATGCTCCCTTAGCTGATGTTTTCGTAGAAAACGCCCGCTTAGATCTCTCCTCCGATAGCGTTGATCGTTCTGCTGGTAGCCTTGTTATCAGAGCCAATTCTATCGCGTTTACCAAGAGTTCCATTGATAGCACCACATTTGGCCCAGATAATGCTGGGAACATTTTGCTGTATGCAAACGAGTCTATAACTTTTGATGATTCAGTTATTGGTGTCAACACTAGAGATTCAGGGAACGGGGGTAGCCTGATCATTTCTACTGACTCTCTATCTCTGGAGAATGATGCTATTCTCAGTGTCAGAACAAATGGAGCAGGAAATGCCGGAAAGGTTTCTGTAACTGCTAATAATATTATACTCAACAACAGCGATATCATTGCCGAAGCCTTTGGCAATGATATTGATCCTGCTGGCAGCGTTGGTGAAATTGAAATTCAGACTGGAACACTATCTCTGCTTAAAAACTCCAGCATATCAACGCAAACATTTGGTGCAGCCATTGATGTAGAAGCTGCCGGTCTAATTAATATAGATGCGCGGGAATTTGTTTCTCTCGCTAACGATGGCAGTAGCATCACCAGCGCAACTAAAGGCCAACGAAATGCCAGTAATATCATTATCAGTACACCAGAGTTAACTATTCAAGATCTTGCCAGCATATCGGCTGTCGGGAACTTGACTGATGATGGCATGCCTACAGAAGGCGATGCAGGAAATATTGTCATCACTGGTGCTAATCAAGTCACCCTCTCAAATGGTTTTATCACAACAGAAACAAACACCCTAGGTAGAGGCGGCAACATTACCCTCAATACTGATCAACTCACCGCCAACTCAGGAGCCCGCATTACCGCCACCGCCACCGCCACCGCCGCTGCCACGACCCAGGGAGGTAGCGTCACCTTAAATATCGACCAAATCAACCTTTCCGGCGAAACCACCGGCATCCTGGCAGAAACCCAAGGCCCTGCCAATGCTGGCCTGATTACCCTGGGTCCCAACCATAACAACAACGCGGTGACAGTCAACTTCCAAGACAATGCCAACATTTCAGCCGCAACTAGCGGCAGTGGCGACGGCGGCAGAGTCGTAGCGCTAGTCCCAGAAGGCATTACCCTCACCGGCAACGGCAGCCTATCCACCCGCTCCACAGGGGCAGGCCCAGCAGGCGACATCGACATTCAAACCAACGGTCAATTTAGAGTACAAAATGGAGCAGAAGTAGAAGTCAGCGGCGAAGGCACCGGCAACAGCGGCATGCTGGATGTGATTGCACAAACCGTCGTACTCAATGACGGTAAATTGCTTGCTTCCGTACAAGCAGGGGAAGACGGCAATATTAACCTAGAAATAGAAGATGCCCTAATTCTGCGAGGCGACAGTCTCATCTCTGCCGAAGCATTTAATGATGCCAACGGTGGCAACGTCAATATCACCACCCCCTTTATCATCGCCCTATCCCCAGATGGCCCCAACGGTAACGACATTCAAGCCATTGCCAGACAAGGAAACGGTGGCCGCATCGCCATTCAAGCCAACACCCTCTTCGGCATCGAAGAAAACAAAGCCACATTTGGCAATAGGACCAATGACATTGATGCCAGCTCAGAAGCCGGTATTGATGGCGAAGTCATCATTGACACACTGCAAGTGGATCCAGACGAAGGCATTGATCCATTACCCAGCGGTCTAGCCGCCCCAGAAATTAGCCAAGGATGTCAAGCAGGCAGCAACGGACAATTTATCGCCACAGGCCAGGGCGGACTGCCCTCAAACCCTTACGAACCCCTCAGTAGCGACGGCATTCAAGAAGACATTTACCCAGCAGGCCAAACCATCCCTCAGCCCGTCAGTACACAACAAACTGACACTACCGACACCCTGATCGAAGCCCAAGGCTGGAACAGAGACGAACAAGGTAACATTGTCCTGCTCGTGACCACCCCAGACATCCATAGTTCCTGCCAGGTAACCTTAAACGGAGCGTTTTAAGATGAACTATCCGTTCCGTCAAACCCCAGGACACCGCTACTTACGTTTTGTACTGCTAACCGTCCTCAGTTTTCTAGTCACGTTTAGTTTCCCAAAGGTTAGCCATCGGGTAATGGCAGCTAATTCAGGGAGGCTTACAGATTATTCAGCAATCCAGCAACACTCTAGTTTCCCTTTAGAAACTACGGAGTACACACAAGTCCTGAAAACTAGCACTCACAGTTGCACTACCCCCTCTAACTCCCCCTTGGTAAGGGGGAGGACCGGAGTTTTCCCCCCTAGTAAGGCTACGGTGCATACACAAGGATTGGATACTAGCGTTTGCGGTTGCACTACCCCCTCTAACTCCCCCTTGGTAAGGGGGAGGACCGGAATTTTCCCCCCTAGTAAGGCTACGGTGCATACACAAGGATTGGATACTAGCGTTTGCGGTTGCACTACCCCCTCTAACTCCCCCTTGGTAAGGGGGAGGACCGGAGTTTTCCCCCCTAGTAAGACTACGGTGCATACACAAGGATTGGATACTAGCGTTTGCGGTTGTCTAACCCCCTCTAACTCCCCCTTGGTAAGGGGGAGGACCGGAGTTTCCCCCCTTACCAAGGGGGGATTAAGGGGGGTCATGCAGAATGTTGAACTCCCTGCCGAGCTGTGTATACACGGTAGCCTCCTCAAGGACAACACAAAGCAACAAACAATCCAAACCTCCTCAGCCAGCTCCCTCCTACAAACAGGCATCCGGCAATATGAATCAGAACAATTCGCCGCCGCCATCACCAGCTGGACTCAAGCTTTACAAAACGACCAACCCCCATCCGATAGTCTCACCCAGGCCCTACTGCTTAGCAATCTCTCCCTGGCCCACCAACACCTGGGGCAATGGCCCCAAGCCACCGAAACAATTGCCCAAAGTCTCAGCCTACTAGAAACCCCAAGCGACTCAGCCGCCTATTCAGAAACCCTGGCCAAAGCCCTAAACACCCAGGGCCGCCTGTATTGGGGCCAGGGCAATATGGAAGCCGCCCTACTGAGCTGGCGTGAGGCAACAACGGCTTATCGGCAAGCAGACCATAAGAGAGGTGTTTTACTAAGTCTGATCAACCAGGCAAAAGCATTGCAAACCTTAGGCCTGCACGTACAATCTAAAACCATTTTGAATGAGGAAATCTCTCAAATTTTGCAAAATGGAGCGCTGGACCCCATATTAACGGCCAAAGGATTCTGGCATTTAGGCAATGCCCAACGACAGTTTGGCGAACTAACGGCATCCCAGGAAAACCTGCAACAGAGCCTGGCCATCGCCAAGACAGCTAACCGGTCCAAGCTAACGTCCTCAGTGTTACTGGATCTGGGCAATACTGAACGCGCCCTCAGTGATAGTGCCAGCGCCATTGGCAAAAAAGATGAGGCGTTGGTACATCAAACGGCGGCGCTTGCCGCCTATGAAGAAGTTGCCAACATTGGAACCGCATCCCTCAATCAGGTACAGGCCAATCTTAACCGGCTCAGTTTTTTAATAGACCTTGAAGAATGGTCCGCCGCCCAAGCCCTATGGCCAGATCTGCTATCCACCATTCCCCAGCTACCGCCCAGCCGCACGGCTATTTATGCCCAACTCAATTTTGCCAAGAGTTTAGCTACCCTGATGCAGGTCAGCGAGGCACAGCCCAAGAATCGCCAGGTCAGTCAAGCAGGCACTCCCAGCTGGCAAGACATTGACGCAATTTTGGTCACTGCCATCCAACAGGCCCAGGCCCTGGATGACACCATTGCAGAATCCTATGGCATTGGCCAGCGGGGTGAGCTGTACGAAATGCTCCAGCAATGGCCTCAGGCTCAAGCGCTGACCCAAAAAGCCCTGTGGCTCACCAATGAGACGCAATTTCTAGATGGCCGCTATCGTTGGGAATGGCAACAGGGGCGTTTGTTAAGGAAACAAGGCAAACAGGATGAAGCTGTTAAGGCCTATGATGCCGCTGTCAAAACCTTAGAACAGGTTCGTAAAAATCTGCTCTTTATCGATGCCGAGGTGCAATTTTCGTTTCGGGATAATGTTGAGCCTGTTTATCGTGAGTTTGTGGAGTTATTGCTGAGCCATGATGGTCAGGCCAGCTTCAGCGATCAAACGTTGAACCTGGCCATCCAACAGATTGATAGCCTACAGCTGAGTGAGCTGGAAAACTTTCTGCGCTGTGACTTAGCCAGCACCACCACCATCAGCCAGTTTGAGACGGATACCGATGCTGCGATTCTGTATCCGATTATTTTGCCAGATCGGATCGCGGTGATTCTACAGCTGCAGGGGCAAAAGATTTTTGCTGATTTTGAGATCCCCCAGGAAACGGCTGAAACCAAGTTAGAACAGCTGCGGCGGGATCTCAGTAATGCACCCAACCGCACACCTGAAGTGAAAAAGGCTGCTAAAGAGATCTATAAATGGCTGTTTTCAGAAACGATTGAGGCAGCGCTACAGGACTCTGACATAAAAACCCTGGTCTTTGTGTTGGATGGTGCTTTGCGGAATATTCCCATGGCGGTTTTAAATGATGGGGAGCAATATCTGGTGCAGAAGTATGCGATCGCAATCGCCCCTGAGCTGGAACTGTTCACCCCCAGACCCCTGACCAAAGAACTCAGGGTATTTACAGGAGGTGTGGGCACCCCCCAGGAAATCGAAAATCGACAGTTTCCTGCCATTGAAAAGCTCGATGCTGAGCTAGACAAAATCAGTGAGCTGTTTGGCCCGCAGCCACCCCTAACCAATGAAAACTTTCAGCGAGAAGCACTACAGCAACAGCTGAGTACGGGCAGTTTCTCAGGCATTCACATCAAAACCCATGGTGTCTTTAGCTCCGATCCAGAAGAAACCTTTATCGTGGCCCACCAAAAACTAATCCGTGGCCAAGAACTTGGGGATCTGATCCAATCGGCCAGTGTGCAAGGCGAAACCCCCATCGAGCTGCTGGTATTGAGCGCCTGCTCCACCGCCACCGGTGATAATCGAGCCATCCTGGGCCTGGCTGGCATTGCCGTACAGGCGGGGGCACGCAGCACCGTTTCCACCCTATGGGAAGCACAGGACATCCCCAATACAGAATTGATGATCCGGTTCTATGAGGAACTAAAACAGCCAGGCACTAGCAGAGCAAAAGCGTTACAAAACGCTCAGCTGGCCCTGATTGAACGGGGTTATCGCGCCCCCCACCTTTGGGCCACCTATGTGTTGGTGGGCAATTGGCGTTAACAAAATCAAAGGATCCCACAACTGCCTAGAGCAAGGTGTGCACAAGGCAACACCCCCACAAGGGTTAGGCAGTTTCAAAGCAATTTATTCAATCCCCTTTCAATTAACCATCTGTCAACTAACCATCTGTCAACGTTACTGGACCGACCACAGGGTATTGAGTAAACTCGCCCAAGTCAACGGACTCTAGCAAGTCAGCCCAGGTACGTCTAATATCCCCATCATTGGGAGACGCTGTTTGCAGCTGTGATGCAACCTGGTCAACCCTGTCGTACCAGATATCAGACGATAGGGCATTGCCCTGCACGGGTGATGCCGACGCCACCGGCTGTACCCAACCATCAATATTCAGGTCGCTCACAGCCTCATCACTGGCAATACAGGATACATTCAAATACCAGTGATAATACTGACCTTCTTCCAGGCTATTGGCGATATCAGCTGGCAACGTGATACTGACAAACCCTGGCTGGGTAGGCAGTTCAAATGAGGTTTCATACACCCGATCATCTTCAGACTCAGTCAAGATGGAAAACTCTCCACTCTCCACCTCATCCACGGTATAGGGCATGTAAAACCAAAAGGTTGTGGGATATCCCGCCAGGGTTTTGCCATGGACATTGGCCGGGGTAATCGCCGTTAATTTCTGGTTTTTTTGAGGACACACCGCCGGACCACCGCTGAGGCTACCGCCGGGTTGGCGATTACCCGATGGTGGTGGTGTTGATGGGGCATCGGGTAGCTCCGCTTTCCGGCCACGACCATTGTCAATCGGATTGGGAATAGCTGAAGCAATGGGCATGAAACCCAGGGGGCTCAAAAGTGCTACCCATGCAAAACTGACGAGGGCTAAACGGTTTTGCGATCGCATTTCTCAACTCCTCTATATCTAGAACGTTTTCAGGTCCAACGATTCGACAGTGATTTAGTAGTCCGTAGTTTAATGGTCTGTCAAGCTGAAAATTTCAGGCAAAGCTGGTAAAGAATCTAAAGGGATGAAGAGCCACACTTCACCCCATCGCCCTGGAGGCAATAGCCTAAAAGGCATTGCTTCGCTAAGGCTGACGCAGCACTCTTTATCAGGACCCAACCCGTATTGTTAACTTTGACACTGCACTCGTAATAACGCGCAGATAACCATGCTTATACGCTAACAAAACTCCAGCAGTTCCACCTAATGCAAATAATGCGGGTACCAGGGGTACCCATCCCCCCTGCACTAAAAGCAAGAGACAAACCTGACGCAGGCCCACACTGGCCCCGCCCACAACCAGTAACACCATCACTGGGCGGCGAATACACCACACCAACACACCGCCCACAACGGCCCATCCCCAAATCCAGAGCATGTCCCCCCACTGCCACTGGCCGACTTGGGGCAATACCCAAATTAAGGGGCGCTCATCCAAGACAGCCGCGAGCAGCTGACTTACCCCGTGGGCATGAACCCAGACCCCTGGCAATGTGCCAAAAGGTGTTTCACGAATATCATTAGCAATGGGATCGGTCACCCCCATGAGCACAATGCGATCGCGAATCAAATTATCATTAAATCGCCCTTCCAGCAGGTCCGTAAAACTAATGCGGTGCGCAGGCTTAGACCTAAATCGGTAGTTCAACAAAATTTGACTACTTTGACCATCCAACTGCTGATAACCACCCGTCCGTACAGCCAACCGATTAAACACAACAGGGCCTAAGTGCCAATTCTGCTGTGTATTCGCATTCAGAGGTTGCACCCCCTCTTTTCTTAAAAAACGTAGGACCAGATTGAGACTCAAACTATAGGGTGTGGAACAAGCCGACGAAACAGGACCTAAGTGGGGGTCGTAAGACAATAAGTGACGACGTACAACCGAACGGTTACGCTGATAGTCATCATCAATTTCGAGATCGCTAAAACCCACTTGATGTTCAGCTTGATAACGAGAGAATTCAGGAGGATGACCCAAAATCTCTCGATCATTCTGATCAAAAGAACACACTGTGATCAGATCAGGCGATTTTTCAAACTGCTCAAGCAGCTCCTCTCGACCAGGTTCATTCACCTGATAGCGATGCATATCAATGCCTACGGCCCTAGGCTGGCGTTGCTGTAGTTGGTCCAATGCCGCAGCTAACACGCCATCTCGAATGGGATAGCCATATTTATCGGTATCATCTTGCTCAATTTCTACCACCAGCAGACGCTGATCAACAGCAGGCTGCTCCCAGCTCACTGGCCGAGACCGGATTAAATGGTCATAGGCAGATAGCTCTAACGGCTGCAAAAGCCCTAAGGCCCTGACACCGACAAGCGGTAGGGTAACAGCTAAGCTGGTGACCAACAGATGACGCCAGTTAATATCCAATAATGTCTTAGGTTTAACTGGCTGGGGCTTTGGTTCTCGTTGTTCGGGCAATAACGACTGTGATTGAGGTAGCGCTGCTCCTTTAGTCCAAACAATCGGCGCTTCCGTTGGGTTCTGAAAAATCACAGGTAACCAGCTGGCACCGGGATATTTTCCCTCTAACCCCTGTAGTTTCTCTCGGGCATATCTAGCGGCAGTGTAGAACGCCTCTCCATGGGAAAAGGTCTGTAAAAAGTTCTCTAAAAACGCATGGGCCACCGGATCAACCACCGGCTCTCGCATCACAATCAGCTGAGGAATATTTAGATCAGCTAACGCCCGCGCTAAACCTAAACCATCACAGGAGTTGAAAATAGCTAGTTTGAGACCACGGCTAATAGATGCACTCAGAGCATTCCGCAATTCATCAATAGAGAGCTTTTCATCCGAATTTAGAAACAGCTGCTCCTTAAATTTGCCCTTCTCATCAACGGCATGGCTCGTGCTGTGGCCAGCAAAAAAGAAAATATCCCAGCCCTTGTCATCCCATAACTGTCGGTCTAATTCAGCTCGGTTAGGGTTCGACAAAAAAATAGTGTCAGCATCAACATCTTCAAGCATCAGGCGATCGACTTGAGTGTCGATCCCCTCACTATGCCCTAAAACCACCAAAACTCTCATCCGACGACTGATGGCCGTGGTGGTCTGGCTGGCAACCTCATACTCTGGAGAACTCAGAGCCACCTCTGCTTTGGTGTAATCCTTAAAAAATCGCCAGAGATGCCAGGGTAATTTCTGAAGTAGAGGATCGTCCGTTTCGATAATGACCCTAACATTCTCTTTAGGATCAAGTTTCACCCGTAATTGCTGATCGATCTTACGAAAGCCAGGAGAATTTAGCCACTGATTGATTTCCCCCTCTAAACGCTCACTCAACTCTAGCAAGTCGACCCTGGAAACATTAGTAATGGGTTCTGGTTCAAATTCAATCAGATCTTTTGCCGATAGCCGCGAGCGAAAGCGGTTATTCAAGGCTTCGTACAGACGACGCCATTGCTCGTAAAGCTCAGGGAGATTTTTAGCCGCAGGCAGACTACCACGACCACGGTATTGTACAGGCAGCTCACTATCTGGAAATAAGAGCTGGGCATTAACGCTGTTAAAGCCTGTTTGACAATTCCCTGGACCTAAATTTAAGACAACCAGTGGATTCATAGAAGCATCTCAGAGAATCTATTAAGCCGAAAAGGTTTCGCTAAAGGTGTCATCGCTAAGGTCAATTTGAAGACGGAACTGAGTACCCGGCTGACACCTGAAATAAGGTAGCTGCATGTAGTCTTCTTGAGTACGGGCTTGAACAGACTGCAATATCTCATCATCTTTGGAATAAATAGAGAGAATGAGATCAGTCGGCACATGATTATTCTCAACGGCTGGATGTACCTGTACCCGCACACCCATACGCCCATCGGACTCTGAATTTAACACCATCAGTAATGCTACCGTCTGGGGTTCTACTTCAGCATTTAATGTAACGAATTTAATTCTTGGTGCACAAAATCCTTTAGACTCTCTGGCCCGTCGCATGTTGTATGCAAAGGCAGGATGCTGCAAGCCCCAAAATGAGTCAAGGGGTTGCCAGTCTTCACCAAATAGGTTATGCAACCACTGGCTCAGGTTTGTAGTGGCCTTAACCAACTTTGCTTGCTGGTTTTCCATGCGTCGCTGATATAGCTGCTGACGCCAGTCTTCACCCTGGATTAGCGACGCCCAGTGGGTAAACGGGAGCATGAGTCTAGGAAATACTGCATTGGGTTGGCTTAACTGTTGCATGGCTTGAATTACCTGAGCGGGAGATAAGGGCTGTAACGGCGGTATCACCGCCCGAGTGTCAGCATCTGGACAAAATTGACAGATATTCCAGAAGGCATTGAGATCGCGTTTTAAGTCCTGGCTTGACACACAATAGGTGCGATCGCACCCATCGTAATCAGCCACTTTTTTAATGTGCTGGTGGGTTGTATAGCCCCACACCCTGAGCCAGTGGTTTTCTAAATCAATTTGGACTGCTAGATAATAATCGGCGGCCCAATCTGGAATATCTACCCATTCTTGAGGAATGTCTAATCCGCCTGTATCCAAGGTATCTGAAGGGAGTAGCACCAGCCGTTTAGCCCCCATGGTCAGACAGCTACCGCTCACCATTTCCCAAATATTCGGCAAGCTATCTACATTGGGCCAGATGGATGTCTCTCGGGCATATTCTTGCTGAAACCAGGGTAAAAACACCCGCAGGCAAAGCTGATTTAGATAGAATTCCTCACGACGACCAGGCGTGACTAAGGTCTCCCTGGCTTGCCAACATTGGGTTTGGATATTGGGTGGGATTTCTAGCCACCATTCAGTAGGCTGGGCAAATGTGAGGCTCATGCGCGCAACTCCATCGCTGGCAACGGTTGGTTATTAATCTAGTAATCTAAGACTGATTGCGGTGGTGAACCGTCAGCCATTCTTCCAGGGCAACACTCATGTTGGTGATTAGGTCTGGCGAAGGCGAAATATGCATGGTTTTGGCCCAGGCTATCAAGGCCCGCAGTAAGTTTTCGCGGGTACGGGTCAAACGCCTGGACACTGTGTATTGTTTAATATCTAGCTGCTGGGCAATTTGTACTTGGGTCAAGCCGTCACCATAGTACAGATGCAGCATCGCCTGGTTATCTGGGGTCAATTTACCGATAGCGGCGATCAGGACTGTGTTGATGTGAGCTTGCTGCATCTGGCGCTGCTGACCATCTTCTAGCTCAATAATGGCGTTAATAAGTGATGATTGCAGTGAGTCAGAAAGCTCATCCTGGAGTTCACCCACCTCTCGGTTAGGGCTGGGGACATTTAATGATTGGACAGTCGGGTACATGTATTCCCGCACCCAGGCAGCACATTGGGCCAACCGTTGCTCCAGGTCTGCTGGTGTCAGGACAGCTCCGGGTTCAGATAGCTGCATGAGCCGTTCGGCGTTGTAAAGGTTTGCGATCTCAATCCACTGCTCCCGATCCGGTGCTCGCAATTTACGATTATGGGCTTTGGCAGCACCATAAAGGGTTTTATAGCAAACCCAGGCCAACCGATACTGGGCAATCGCCGTAGGTGATAATCCAGCATGGCGCAATGCCTCTACCATGCGCTGTTTACTCACCCGCCGCAAAAGCGTCCACACGGTACAAATATCCGCTTCTTGGCGCTGGCGTAGCGTATCCCTAATCAAAGAAGCATAAACAATTCTGGCATACCCCTTTAAGCTGGCACCGCGTCGGGGATCATACCCTGCTAAAACTTTCGCTAGATCTATATTGGCCAGCTGAAAACAGTCTGACAATCGATACGAGGTGCGGCTGAGCATGCGCATTGACCGCTGAGCAGACCAGTACCAGGCTTCCTGCAAATAGGCCGCTAGATGCCCAAGCGCAATATCGTCTGGCTGCTTTTTCCAACGTGAATGCCAATAAAGTGACCAAAAATCTTCTGAAGGCTCCGTATTGGCCAACTGATCTTGGTGCTGCTCAAAATTTCTCCGCAATCTAGGATCTACTACCCAACGATTAAAGCGATCTGACCGAAATTCAATAAAGGTTGAAAAGATTTCGATGAGGCTCTGTCGAGAATGCATATCAAAAATAAAGGAGCCTTAAGCACGCTTACATGAGGGTCGAGCAACATCCGGCAAAATCACAATTGATAGTTTTCACCTTTACCATTCTATGATTGACAACCTCCAAAATTGTATATATCGCACTTTCCTTATAGGAGCCTGAATGGTTAAGGCACATTTCTCCAAAAACGATAGGCAACCTCTATTGATTGGATTGATTTTATCAAAGGTTACTTGAATTGTTGACGCGGTCGAAATTTGATAGCTCACGGGGACTCTATGGCGTACGTTTGTCCATTATCAAATGTGGATGGGTCGATGGGAGGATGGGTGGAGAGTGGATGGGGGATGCCATAGGCTGCTAAATTTCTGCCATCGGGGTACTAGTTCAAAAGCTCGGCATTCAAGTCTCGTAAAATCGTCGAGCCCCCTGAACGCTGAGGATTAAAGATTGCCTGCAAAGATTGCTCCAGGGTTTCTGCCATGGCAATACGATTTTGATACGCCACAATCACACGGGCCAAAATCGGTAACCGGTTTTGTTCAGCCTCTAGATATAACGGCTCTACATACAGCAATGATTCTTCGATAGGAATGACCAGCAAATTGCCTTGATTGGCCCGTGAGCCTTGGGTATTCCATAGGGAGATCCGCTGAGAGATTTCTGGATCTTGATTGATCCGAGCTTCGATTTGCTCAGGGCCGTACACCAGTTCCTGCTTAGGAAAGCGGTAGAGCAACATCCGACCATACTGATTGCCGTCGGAACGAGATGCGAGCCACGCGATCAGGTTGTTCCGCTGCGATGGGGTAAATGGCCGGAGCAGAACAAATTCCTCTGCCGCTTCCTTGGGCAGTTTCATAATCAAATAGTAGGGTTCTACCACCTGGGATTCATTGGCATAGATTTCATTGGGAGCTCGCCAGGTATCTTCGCGGTTATAAAAAATACGTGGGTTGGTCATGTGATAAACCAACAGCTGATTTGACTGCACCAGGGAATAGTCTTCGGGATAGCGAATGTGGGCGACCAACGCCGGAGGCATTGATTCTAAAGGCTGAAGCATTTTGGGAAACAATTCAGCCCAGGTTTGAATAATGGGGTCAGTGGCATCAGCAACGTAAAACGAGACTGAGCCATTAAAGGCATCCACCACCACCTTGATAGAGTTTCGAATATAGTTAAACGGTTGGCCACCGGGGTCTGAATAGGGATAGCGATCGCTCGTGGTATAGGCATCGATGATCCAATAGAGATAGCTACCCTCGGGATCGATCGGATTAGAGGTATCAGAGGCGGCCTGGGCATTGGCATCGGCCACCACCAGGTAGGGATCGCCATCAAATTGCAGAAACGGTGCAATTTCTTTGACACGCTCTTGAATATTGCGCCGAAACAACAGTTTTGTATCGGCGGTAAAATCGTTGGTAAACAACATTTGCCAGTCGCTGAGATGCTTGGAATACAGCAATCGCTGCCACCAAGCCCCCAGCGAGATGCCACCGGTACCGGCATAGGTGGTATAAACATTGTCATTTTCTCCTGGGTAGTCCAGTTCGGGGACCCGAGTACCAGTCATGACATAGTTGTTAGTTAATTCGCCAAAGTAAATTCGTGGCTGCCCAATGGGGATGCTGCGGGCAACATCTTCATTACTGGGCACATGGGCAATGTCTTTAATAAAGTAATCTGGCAGACCGCCAATGGCTGCCGTATTCACCGGGCTCATGGTGAAGCCATAGCCATGGGTATAGCTGAGGTGTCTGTTCACCCAAGTTTGAGCCGTATCTTCTAATTGCTCATAATTGAGTTCACGGGCAGAGATCAGCACCTGACGACGTTCGGTGGTGCCGTCACTCTTGGTCAGGGTATAGCGATCTACATCAGCATCGAAAAATTCATAGTACAAGCGAATCTGTTGCAACTGCCGGTTACTTTCCAGTAGGGGGCGCGTATCCCAAACTCGGATATTGCGCACCGTCAGATCGTTATTGTTTAGCTTTTCGACTGTGAGATTATTTTGAGGATTAAAACTCTCTTCTTGAATATCGGTAAGGTTAAACGCATCACGGGTAAACGCAATGGAGCGCTCAATATAAGGCCGCTCTCGCTGAAATTCATTGGGCTGCACCACCAAGCGTTGCACTAACCAGGGAGCCAGGGTTTCACCCAGTAGAGCAACCGTTAAATACGTCGCAATCAGAATTGCAAAGGAGGGGACTCTCAACCTGGATCGATGTTTGGCAAACCCAAAGAGATATCTACTAAATGCTATGACCACCAAACTCAGGGTAATGATGCTCAGGGCTGTCTGTACTGGCAAATCCACCATGACATCGGTGTAGCTAGCGCCGTAGGTCACCCCCTGGCGAGAGTAAAGCAGCTCATACCGATTCAGCCAATGGTTAATGCTGGTGGTTAACAGCAGTAGACCTGTCAAGATATACAGGTGCCGCTGTTGTCGGGCAGAGAAACCTAGAAATCGTCCCTGACTGAGACGTTTACCTGCTAACAAGTAAATCAGGGCAACCGCCACTAACGTAAATAAAAACAGGCCAGACAGCCAGAATTCTGCCAGCTCTAGCACAGGCAGGCGAAAAATGTAAAAGCTAATGTCGTTATTGAACAGGGGATCAGATTGTTCAAAGCTGGTGGGATTGAGGGCTGGCAGTACCCGTGACCACTTAGAGGACAGGACCAAACTAAAGCTAAGGCTGAGGAGCAAAGTTGCGATCGCACTGCCCACCCCTGGATAAATCATCACCCCCAACATAATGACCATCAGCGGCCCCAACTGCCAGGGTTGAGCCATAAGCTGCTGTATAATCCGCCAGCCGGTATCCACATTCAGCCACAGGGGCAAGGTGGGCAGGGGGTCAGCCGCAATGGAATGCCAGCGGGTCAGGGCTAGCTGTCCGTGATACAGCAAAGAAACTGAAAGCAGCAGTGCCAACCCCATGGCCAGGGGCAGTAGCCGCCCTAAACCAATGCCTCTGCGTCGATTTTCAGCACTGGGAACAATGCAATAGTCATCAAAACTCAGCTGCCGGGCTCGCCAGAGATTTAGACCGGCAAATAACAAGCTGCCTAAAAACGTCATTGTGCCCAACACCACCTGGGTGCGTAGCCTCAGCCAAAAAACATCCAGATAGTTAACTGAGCGAAACCACAGACCTTCTGCCGCAAAATAGGTGAGGATATCAACGCTGAGGAAAAGTGCGATCGCAATCAGTCCCCATGTCCAAGAGGCTCTCGCAGATTGTCGTGGGGTAGCCCCTTGCAGAGGCCGGTCTTGCAGAGTCGCCATAGTGCATTAGATAGATCAAAGCGGTCTTACCTTATCTTAGACAAGATCTTCGACCAGGCCTCCCAAACCGCCAGTCTCTATCGAGACCGCCTAGATCACCTGGCCTAGATCACCTGGCCTAGATCACCTGGCCTAGATCACCTGGCCTAGATCACCTGGAATGTGGTGCCCATAAACCAGATGTACAACATGATAAATAACCACCCTTCCCAAATGGTGATCTTGTTGTCTTGAACAATAAAAAACATCAACAATGAGGCCGCCAATAACGTTGGCACACTATGGGTAAGAATCGCATCTGATACCGGCAGTGGCCGAATTAACCCAGGAATACCCACGACTACAAAAATGTTGAAAATGTTGGACCCAATCACATTACCAACTGCTAACTCTGCCTTACCCTTAAGGGCGGCATTAATGGTTACCATCAGCTCAGGCAATGATGTTCCCAGGGCAACAGCACTAATGGCAATAATATCTCTGCCAATATTGAGACGATCAGAGATTTGAATCAACGAGTCAATCGTATAGTTGGCCCCTAGAAATATAAAAATTCCGCTGAGCACCAGGATCAGCACCTCCCTCATTAACTGAGCTGTCGTAAAGGCCGGGGCAGATGGATCCACAGCCTCCTGGTTAGAATCATCAGTGGCTTCATCACTACTCTTGAGAATGTAAAACAGATAGACAATGTAGCCAATGACAAGAATCAGCGCTTCTCCACGGGTAAACGTCTGATCTGATGAGGCCATCAAGGAGAACAGAAATGCTGACCCCACAAACAACGGCAGATCGACGCTGATCAGGTTATACATGACCCGCAAGATCTTAGTACTCATGATGGCCGCCGTACCAACCACCAAGCAAATATTGGCAATGTTAGAACCAATGACGTTACTCGCCACGACTTCCGCTGCCCCTTGAAAGATGCCAAACAATGAGGACAATAATTCCGGTAGCGACGTCCCCATGGAGACAATGGTTACGCCCACAATAAAGGGGGGTAACCCCATGGCAAGACCTAGTTTTTCAGCAGCATCAGTAAAAAAATCAGAGGCTTTAACCAACGTGGCCAGGCCAAGCACAAAGATCAACAGCAGTAGCGGTAAAGAATCCATAGAAACCCGGAAGTAGGTTAGAAAATAAATGTAACCACATCCAGAACCCTATGATCATTGCCACCAAAGCAACGTTTAGAACTGGATGTAGTTTGGCCTGCTGTTCGAATACGACTTCACATTTATGCTTGCCGCTAGTCAGCGTCAGAAACTTGACGAATCTAACGATACTTTGTTCTACGAACACCCCCGTTTTGTAACCCATGTGGACGAACGGTTTATTGAGCAGCTGACTGAGTTATATCAGGAACGACTCACCCCGAACAGCTGCATTCTAGACATGATGAGCAGTTGGGTATCACATCTGCCATCGGATATGCAATTTGCGCAGGTAGAAGGCCACGGTATGAATGCCGAGGAACTGGCCAAAAATCCCAGACTCGATCATTACTTTGTCCAGGATTTAAACGACAATCAGACGCTGCCTTTTAAGGATTGCACCTTTGACGCCGTACTCAACACCGTATCCGTGCAGTATCTGCAACAGCCTGAAACTGTTTTCGCTGAAATCTATCGCGTCCTCAAGCCCGGTGGCATCGCCATTGTCAGCTTTTCTAATCGGATGTTTTACCAAAAAGCGATCTCAGCCTGGCGCGACAGCAGCGATGCTCGCCACATTGCCCTCGTCAAAAGCTACTTCGCGTCAGTCAAAGGCTTTAGTCAACCTGAAGTCATTGCCAACCAGGGTCCCCCCATCAATCCCATTCTGCAAATGATGGGCATGGCCAGTAGCGATCCGTTTTATGCCTTGATCGCCGAACGAATGGAGGTTTTGGTCAAGTAGGTCAGGTAGGGCGGGCAGGGCCCACCGTCCAGCATTGCCCGTTCTCAACACCAATTATCCCCGTTGCTTGCCACCATAGGCCTTCCAAGCCAAATCAATCAGCCCATTCACAATGGCCACAGCGACGACGGTGCTGCCCTTACGGCCACTAATACAGATGCTTGGCATCAAGCTGTCTTTTAACCGAGATTTAGTCACCTCTGCTTCCAAAAACCCCGCAGGTGTGGCGATCACCAAAGCAGGCCGAATCACATCGGTTTCAATCAGCTGCACCAGACTATCCAGGGCTGGTTGAGAATGGCCAATCACAAAAATTGCCTCTGGATAACGCTTTGCCAGGGTTTCAATGCCCCAGGCGGCCCGAGACTGATCTTTTTGAGGTCGCGTAATGGCATCCATAGCGGAGTACACCGGGTTGGAAAAGGTACTTTGCAGCCTGGGGGTAATGCCAGCCTGAGCCATGGGACCATCGACAACGACTGTAGTACGCGCTGCCAACGCAGCAGCTCCAGATGGGAGGGCCTGATCAGAAAATTGAATTAAATCCTTATATTCATAGTCTGCTGTAGCGTAAATCACTCGACGCACTATCTCATATTCGGCTGGAGCAAATGTATGCTGACCAATTTCCTGATCGATTATGCGTAAGCTCCTTGCATCCGTGACGTGCCATTCCATAAGTGCTGCCTGCGTTCGCCGCTAGTTTCAATAGACTAGCATCGTCAGCTGTTTTTCTGGTATCAAGGCAACTTAATACGTCACATGAATATTTTTTTGACAGCTGAATTCGGACGTGAAGCCAAAATCATGGTCAAGGCATAAGTACAAATGCTTATTCCCAACCTCTGATGAGCTAAGGCTTTAGGCTCTTTAATAGGGGATGCTTAGACCATTTTTGTATGCCACACATTGCGTGCAGGGAGCTTGAATCAACCGTTTGGAGTGGCCTAGACAGTAAGAAAGGTGCCCCCTCGGTCTGATATTCTGAAGCTATTAAAGGCGCTCATATAGTCTTAATGCCACTGGTGGTTCTAGGAACGATTCTGGAGGATGGGCTATCAGTGCCCGCCACAGATGCGCCGACAATCAGCAGTGCCGCCTTAATAACAGCAGGCAGTTTGGAGGAAATACGCAGTGGAAAGTACCCTCGGATTAGAAATTATTGAAGTTGTCGAGCAGGCTGCGATCGCATCTGCTCGCTGGATGGGTAAGGGTGAAAAGGATATCGCTGACGAGGTGGCTGTAGAAGCCATGCGTGAGCGCATGAACAAGATTCACATGCGCGGCAAGATCGTGATTGGTGAAGGTGAGCGTGATGATGCTCCCATGCTTTACATCGGCGAGGAAGTGGGTGTTTGTACCCAGCCCAATGCTGACGAGGTTTGCAACCCTGACGAGCTAATCGAAATCGACATTGCCGTTGACCCTTGCGAAGGTACTAACCTTTGTGCCTATGGTCAGCCCGGTTCCATGGCTGTATTGGCTATTTCTGAGAAGGGCGGTCTGTTTGCAGCACCTGACTTCTACATGAACAAGCTAGCTGCCCCCCCAGCTGCTAAGGGCAAGGTAGACATCACCAAGTCTGCCACTGAGAACCTGAAGATTTTGTCTGAGTGCCTGGACCGCGCCATCGACGAGCTTGTCGTTGTGGTGATGAAGCGTTCACGCCACGACGACCTGATTAAGGAAATCCGTGATGCGGGTGCCCGCGTTCGCCTCATTAGCGACGGTGACGTCTCTGCTGCTATCTCCTGTGGTTTCTCCGGTACTAACACCCATGCTCTGATGGGTATTGGCGCAGCTCCTGAGGGTGTCATTTCCGCTGCTGCCATGCGCTGCTTGGGCGGTCACTTCCAGGGTCAGCTAATCTACGATCCTGCCATTGTTAAGACCGGCCTCATCGGTGAGAGCAAGGAAGCTAACCTGGCTCGACTAAATGAAATGGGTATCACTGATCCCGATAAGATTTACAGCGCTGAAGAGCTCGCCTGCGGTGAGACTGTCCTATTTGCTGGCTGTGGTATTACGCCTGGTCTATTGATGAATGGCGTTCGCTTCTTCAAGGGCGGTGCTCGGACTCAGACCCTGGTAATTTCCAACCAGTCCAAGACTGCTCGCTTTGTGGACACCATCCACATGGCTGAAAACCCCAGCTACGTTTCCCTGAAGTAGTTTTAGGCCTTAAGTCACCCATGGGTAGGGTGCGTTACCACGCACCTTACATATTTTAAAAACACTCTAGCTGTTGACAAATGGCTAGGGTGTTCTTATGTCTATGTGTCATTTGGTAACGGTTAGCACCAAATGATGGACTTTTGTTGAGAAACCTTGAGTTGGGGGTCCGTTTTTCTCTAGTTTCAATAGGTAGCGCATTTAGCACGGTATCGCTAAAGCGCTTATTTCATGACTGTTGAAGACATTTACTTTTACTGCGATCGTCCGGCACGTCGGGCATTTAATAAAGGATCTTTTTTGGAGGAAGAATGAATATTGCCGTTATTGGCCTTAGCCATAAGACTGCACCAGTCGAGGTTCGGGAAAAGCTCAGTATTCCCACACCTAAGGTTGAAGGTGCGATCGCAAGACTCACCAGCTATCCTCACGTCAAAGAAGTTTCCATCCTCAGCACCTGTAATCGTCTAGAACTCCACATAGTCTTAAGCAACACTGAAAACGGCATTCGCGAAGTCACTCAGTTTCTAGCCGAATATGGTGATTTATCCATCGAAGACCTGCGTCCCCACCTCTTCATCTTGGTTCAGCAAGATGCCATCATGCATCTGCTACGCGTCTCCTCCGGTCTAGATAGCTTGGTACTGGGTGAAGGCCAGATTTTAGCTCAGGTGAAACACGCCCTAGCAGAAAGCCAGAAGTACAAGGGCGTAGGTCGCATTTTAAGCCGCCTGTTTAAAGATGCCATTAAAACTGGTAAGCGCGTACGTACCGAGACCAGCATTGGTACAGGGGCAGTTTCTGTCAGTTCTGCTGCTGCTGAACTTGCTCAGATGAAGGTGCCTGACTTTACCAATTGCCATATCACCATCATCGGCGCAGGCAAAATGGGTCGCCTGTTAGTGAAACACCTAGTCTCTAAGCGAGCTGTAAACATCACCTTGCTTAACCGCAGCATCAAGCGAGCCGATGATCTAGCCGCTGAATACAGCCATGTGAACATCAAGACCGGCACCATGGACATCATGGAAGCCGCTGTCACCAAAGCTGATGTCGTCTTTACCTGCACATCCTCAGAAGAGCCTGTGCTGCATCATGACAACGTTAAGCCTTGCTTGGCCGGTCGTCCTTTAAGCCTTTTTGACATCTCTGTTCCCCGTAATGTTCATAAGAACGTAGAGGAACTCGATGCAGTGAAGGCTTACACCGTTGATGACCTCAAGGAAGTCGTGGCCAAGAACCAGGAAAGCCGTCGCAAGATGGCCCAGGAAGCTGAAGGTATTCTGGAGCAGGAGTTAGCACAATTCATCAAGTGGTTTGGTTCCCTGGATACTGTCTCCACCATCAGCAGTCTACGCACTAAGGTAGAAGCTATCCGCGAGCAAGAGCTAGAAAAAGCCCTATCTCGTCTGGGTGCAGACTTCTCTGACAAGCACCGCAGTGTAGTTGAGGCCCTATCCCGTGGCATTGTCAACAAGATTCTGCATGACCCCATGACCCAACTACGGGCGCAGGAAGATGCTGAGTCCCGCAAGCAAGCCATGGAAACGCTGCAAGTATTGTTTAACCTGGAAGCGAAAAGGGCGAAGGCGAAGCGTTAAAAAACCCAAATACCCATTAATACGGGCATTACATCACAATGTAGGGGCGTTCCATGGAACGCCCCTACATTATTTTTTACCAATTGCTATGGTGCTCGTATCGCTACGTCGTCTGATTCCTTTATTAATTGCAATCTTCTGTCTGGGCTGCACCCAGGCTGATATCAGCACCGTCAATAGCATTTACAGCTACAAACAGCCCAGCAGTGACGGCATCGGCAAAGTCTACATGGGCCGCGAAATCTCCCAGGTAATGGGTCATCAGGGAGCCTATTGGTTAGAGCGTCCTAGCCGCGAAACAGAGGAACGACCTGATATGGCCGTGGATGCCCTGGGTCTGAGTCCAACGGATACAGTGGCCGATATCGGTGCAGGCACCGGCTATATAAGCTTTCGCATGGCTCGAAAAGTGCCTGATGGACAGGTCTTGGCAGTAGACCTACAGCCAGAGATGATTCAGCAGTTAGAAGCAGCTGGCGATGAACAGGGCCTTACTAATGTGCAAACAATTCAGGCAGAAGAAGATAATCCTCATTTGCCATCTGAGCAGGTGGATTTGGTACTCATGGTGGATGCATACCATGAGTTTGCATCCCCTCGGGAGGTGATGACAGGGGTGGTAGCCGGGTTGAGGCCTGGCGGTCGTGTAGTGCTAGCAGAATATCGGGCAGAGAATCCGTTAATTATGATCAAGCGCCTACACAAGATGAGTGAAAAACAAGCCAAAAAAGAAATGGCTGCTGTGGGACTCACCTGGATAAAAACAGATGAACGGCTGCCTCAGCAACATTTGTTATTTTTTGAGAAAGCGTCATAGGAAAGTTGTTGTCGACTCTACTCAAACAACTCTACTTATGAAAGCCGAGAAGAGTCAGTCATGAAGCGTCTCTCTTGCGGAACAAATGTTGCAGAACCAACGTGTCTTCGATAGTTTCAACACACAAGCGCTTCAGTACAGAAATTGCATGCCTAATTCTCTCGTCCAGGCTGATGGTTCTACCCAGCGAGACAATTAATTGACATGCCCGTTGACTCGTTAATCATTCATTTCCAGCATCTAGAAAAAGCTAGCGGCAGCAACTTGCGCATTGTGACCTTAGCCAAAACGGGAGATGATGAAGTAGCTAAACTTCATCTGAATGTTGCAGACACACAGCTGTTTTGCGAGTTTCAGTCCCACTCGGTTTAGGTCAAACTCGCCCTATTTTCATCCAAAAGCAACCTATGCCAATCACGAATCGTATCAAGTTCAATAATGTTAGAGGCGATGTTTTAGGCGGTCTGACAGCTGCAGTCGTTGCTCTACCCTTGGCATTAGCACTGGGTATTGCCTCTGGTGCTGGGGCATCTGCAGGGTTATGGGGGGCCATTTTGGTCGGCTTTTTTGCTGCCTTATTTGGTGGTACCCCCAGCCTGATTTCTGAGCCAACGGGGCCAATGACGGTGATTATTACTGCGGTCATTGCTGAAACCACAGCCAGCGATCCTGAAAATGGCTTAGCCATGGCGTTTACCGTGGTCATGCTGGCGGGAGTGTTTCAGATTGGCTTTGGGCTGCTGAAGCTAGGGCGATACATTACGATGCTGCCTTACAACGTCATTTCAGGATTTATGACTGGCATTGGCGTGATTTTAATCTTTATGCAAACTGCGCCCTTTCTCGGTCAAGAAGCCCCCAAAGGTGGGGTCATTGGCGTGATTAACAATTTGCCTAGTCTAATCGCCAATTTAAATCCCTGGGAAACAGCCTTAGGCATTCTGACCTTAGTGATCTTGTTTTTCTATCCCAACAATCTCAAGAAAGTAGTACCCCCTCAACTGGTGGCTTTGGTCATCGGAACGCTAGTATCATTGACGCTTTTGCGGGATATCGATATTCGCACCATTGCCACAATTGGAGAAATCACGCCAGGTTTACCAACCTTGCAACTGCCGACGCTTACCCCTGGTAATTTAAGGCTCATATTTGTGAATGCCATGATCCTAGGCATGGTCGGCTCCATTGACTGTCTATTAACCTGTTTGGTTTCAGATAGTTTGACCCGGTCTCAGCACAAGTCCAATAAAGAATTGATTGGTCAGGGAATTGCTAACATCATTACCGGTCTTTGTGGCGGCATTGCAGGTTCAGGAGCTACGACGGCTACGGTCGTGAATATTCAAGGCGGAGGCCGTACAGCATTATCTGGCCTTAGCCGTGCCCTAATTCTATTTGTGGTCGTACTGTGGGCGGCTCCCTTGACATCAGGAATTCCATTAGCAGTGTTGGCCGGCATTGTCTTAAAGGTGGGCATCGATATCATCGACTGGGGTTTTCTTAAGCGAGTTCATCGGATTTCCTGGAAGGCAGCTGGAATTGTTTATAGCGTCGTGGCACTGACGGTCTTTGTTGATTTGATGGTAGCAGTCGGCGTAGGTGTGTTTATTGCCAATATTCTGACCATTGCCCGTCTAGATGAAATGCAATCTGAATCGGTAAAAGCGATTACGGATGCAGATGACCAAATTGTGATGACACCGGAAGAACAGCAGGTGTTAGATTCAGCCAATGGTCGGGTGCTACTGTTCCATCTCAGTGGACCGATGATTTTTGGCGTAGCCAAGGCTATTTCCCGAGAGCATGATGCTATTGACTCCTATGATGTACTCATTGTTGACCTCGGAGAAGTTCCGGTTTTAGGCGTCACTTCTTCTTTAGCCATCGAAAACGCCATTCAAGAAGCCACCGAAGAGGGTCGAGAGGTACTTGTCGTAGGGGCAACGGGTAAAGTTAAACGTCGGTTAGAAGCGCTGGGAATCAACAAACTTATTCCCAATGATCATTGGATGGATGATCGCCTACAAGCTCTAACTGCAGGTTTATCGTTCGTAAAGCAGCAGCAGCAGCAGCAAGCAATTGCATAATTCTGCCACTGAAGTTCATCTTGAGTCTAATTTTGTCTTCCTGCTTTTAGCTAGTTATCGCGACATAACAACCTCGCTGCACCGGAACACCTTTTCTGCTTCAGATTCCTCTGCTACTGTGGTTGCTATGGTGGGCATTTTGGGCGCTTTTGCTTGCGCCCAACCAATACACAGGTTCAAGCATATTTGTTCCAGACTGTGATACCGTTGGCGAGCTTTTCACCGCACTCAGCATGTGGATAATTTGGTTAACAACAGCTTTGATACTGGGATTTAGTATGTGTATCAGGTTTTGGCATAGAGCCAAGATATTATGGGCTATCAACACTGTTGCCGTGATCATTTCAATGGTCAGCATCATGAGGTACATGAATTTGGTGGCATACAGTGAACAGCTTCAGCAATACTGTAAGTAAACCTTTTAGATGATTGTAGGCAGTTCGAACCTCATGTTTGATGCGTTTTAACTATTGCCAAAGATTGTGATCAGCGACTATGATGTAGATACACTGTATCTACATCTAAAAGATTAGATTGTGATAGTTTAAACGCCCTAGATGCAAGGAGCTCCTATGGTTGCAATGGTTGCTAAGTGGGGTAATAGCTTAGCTCTTCGGATTCCCCAATACATTGTCAAAGAAATTCAGATAACTGAAGGTACTGAAGTCGAGCTTATGGTGCTTGATGGTAACTTGGTAGTCAAACCCAAACCTCGTAGGCGTTATTCCTTGGAGGAATTAGTCGCTGGTATTACACCAGAAAATTTGCATTCTGAGGTGGAAAGTGGTGTGGCTGTGGGGAATGAAGCTTGGTAAATCCAACAGAACGCTATACGCCAGGGCGAGGAGATATTGTTTATCTAGACTTTGATCCAACTAAAGGGCATGAACAGCGAGGACATCGACCTGCTCTGGTGGTTTCGCCTCGTAGTTACAACGTTAAAAGCTCCTTAGCACTGTTTATGCCTGTTACTAGACAGCAGAAAGGGTATCCCTTCGAAGTTCTTTTACCACCTGGGCTACAGGTTCAAGGGGTGGTACTTGCTGATCAAATCAAGTGTCTGGATTGGAAAGCTCGTAAAGTTCAATTCGTTGAAACTGTACCAGAAGAACTGATTGAGGAGGTGCAAGCAAAGGTTGAACCTCTAATCTTCTAGAGGGTTAAATCTCCACCTGTATTTATCAGCAGCCCAACACTGCGTTGCAACGGCGGAGCGTAAGCAGTTGATAAGAGGCTAAAGTTACTACCGCCGTTGAACTCCAAAGTTCCTCCGCAGTAATAGTACAAATGCTTGGTGCTATGTGATAAAGTCTCGGAAGCCACGGAAGAACAATCGCGCAGGGTGCAAGATCTAACCAAACATCAGCACGCAGGATAAATTGCTGTCAGCCACCTAATCAACTATCGAGGCCGTTCGTAATATCGCCTAGCCTTGCTTCGAGCTCCACAAGTTCGCATCGAACACCAGCGCTTAGTCCGACTCTTGGTCGTATCGTAATAAGCCCAACCACATGTAGGCAGCGCACAGCATTTGAACCGCGCCCAAGTGCCGTCAATCATACTGTTGTAGATGATTGCAACTAGCTGACCAATCACACGCTCGCTCGCTGAGTCAGTTTCGGGAACAGGAACTGGGCCATCTTCCTCAAACTTCATTCCGAAAGAAATCTGAAATACGCCACCAGTAAGGAGTTCGGGAGAGACTTGCTTTAACACGCAGCGCCGTACCAAGTCTCGGAGTGCAAGAATTCGAATATGAAGCCGTGAACGTGTCAAGTGAGTTTCGGCATCGCTATGAAAAACCGACTGAGGGATCGCCATCATGGCCTATTCAATATATGAGTATGTTCCGGGCACGATTTACATTGTGGAGTATGGCATCCGTTTCGGCGGAATGGATCTCTTCAGCCGTATGACCATAGTGAGGCTAAACGATGGCAAACTGTGGCTACATAGCCCGTGCAAATTGGATGCACTCCTCAAATCAGAAATTGATCAACTCGGCGAAGTCGCTTACATTATTGCCCCCGGCAACTTTCACCACCTCCATGTCTCCGACCTCCAAGCCGATTACCCCAACGCTGAAACCTTTCTCTGCCCAGGTCTGGAAAAGAAGCGCGCTGATCTCAGTTTTGACTGGATCTTGGGAAACCGACCCGATCCGCGTTGGGCGTTAGATTTCGAGCAGGTCGTTATCCAAGGCACACGTATTATGAACGAAGTCGCCTTTCTCCACAAACCAACCCGAACACTCATTCTTGTGGATCTATTGGAGAACATTGGCGATAATTATACGCATGAAGCAGGTCTTCTATTGAAATTCTGGTGGAAAGTCGTATTCCACATGTGGAACACCCCTAAACCCGCGCCTGAATATCAGCTGGGATGGGGTAACAAAGAGATCGTGAGAAAAGGGCTAGAAAAAATTCTCTCATGGGAATTTGAACGTATCATTATTGCACACGGGAACTTGATCGAAATGGATGCAAAGGCAGTAGCAGCAAAGGCATGGCAGAATGTGTTGAAAGCCTAGCGCAGGGGATTGTCTGTGGGCAGGGTAAGCTTAATCCAACAACGCTTTCTTGCCTACTTGTCCAGATCACAGCCATTCTTACCGAAGAGACTTACCTCGAAGGCAAGTTCGGCAGTAAGTATCTCGACTACAATGCTAGTCAAACATCCAGGCTTCTTGCGGGGTAACCCAACGAATCCTCAAATCATCAAACTATTTTGGTTGTTGTCCTTGGCAGGCGGAGTAGCCGCATCAGTGATGGTCCTATCTTCTAGATGACTACCCCAGCTGCCTTAGCGGGCGTTGGTTACAAGCAAATGAACTTAAGAGGGTTTCGTTACTTAGACTCCATGGACAGCTAGATATCATCAGCCTCAAAGCGGGCAACGTACTGACCATATCCCTCCGTTTCTAGATCAACCAATGGAATAAAGCGTAACGCCGCCGAATTAATACAGTAACGCCGCCCCGTTGGTGCTGGCCCATCCTCAAAAACATGCCCCAGATGGGAATCAGCCTGGCGACTGCGCACCTCAGTCCGGACCATGAAAAATGACCGATCTTTTCGCTCAACAACATTGACAGATTCAAGCGGTTGAAAAAATGAGGGCCAGCCTGTCCCCGATGCAAACTTATCTAGAGACGAGAAAAGCGGTTCTCCAGATACCACATCGACATAGATACCTGGCTTTTTGTTGTTCCAGTAATCGTTTCTAAAGGGCGGTTCGGTGTCATCTTGCTGGGTAACGGCATACTGTTGCTCTGTCAGCATGGCCTTCAACGCATCGACATCCGGTTTCTGAAACCCAGCCTTGGCCTCGGTTATAACAGGCTCTATTGTTAGAGCAGCCACCTCAGCATGGATTGGAGCAAAGAGAGTTAATACCACTAGCAGCACACAGCTCAGAATAATCCTGTAAAGTCGTTTCATCAGCCCCTTAATCACAGCGTCAATAGCAAAAAGTCAATGGTTCTTAAAACCGACGACACATCGTAATACGATTCTCACAACCGGAGAATATGGTGTCGTCCAACCAAGTTCTTATCTAGCATAACAATCAACGCAGTTTCTGACAGCAGTTGTCGTTTCTCAAATCAACTGGAACTAGCGTGACATAGCACTTTTACATGAATGTCTGCACCCAATCACGTACTGACCGAATTATTCGAAAGTACATCTATTCTACAAGGTCAACCAGTATGGCCTATCAATACTGACTAGGCAACTATCCCATTAGTTCGTGCGGTAGTGCAGCAGTCCTCTTTACTGGTTAGACCGCTCAATAAACCCTTGTCGCAACTGCCGCGCTGATTTTCCCAGCCTAAAGCTGGCAAACCCTAACGGTATCGGTAACAGCAAAAACATCACTCGCGCCTGCTGCCCTTCCCGACGAATCTCCTCTCCAGTCCCCATCAGCACCTGTAACCGATTACCTAGGGGATCAATCAGTCGATTACCGTCAACCGTTGTCTCCAAACTTGCAACGACTACTACCGACTGTCCATAGGGCAATGTCTCTCGTTCAAAATCCTTAAACACACTATCCACCTCCCCCCACTGTTCTAAAGGTAATGGATAAACCTCATCACCATATTCAATCGCAACAGGACGGCTAACTCTAGAAGACTCTCCCTCTCGAACCGTACGAGGAGAGAATCCAAAAGAATCATCTTCCATCGGCAACACAGCCAGGTCAAAGGCTAAGGGAATACGATGATCGCCATCGGACAACAAGACAGACGCTGCTGTCTCTTCCCACTCAAACAGCGTTTCTCGCCGCACAAGTGCCTCGGGGTCTGTCGTATCAGAGTCCGTGTCAGCTCTGGCCACCAGATTCACCCGACCGCGAATCACTTTCTGGGCCTCATCATCTGGCATCACCAAAGGGTCATCCGTCACCAGATAGCCCTCTAGTTGGATCAGCTCGATGCGATCGCCCCCATAGGCAACGGCATCCTCAACTGACATTGCCTCAATCTCAGCCAGTTTCCGCGACGTTTGTAGCGTCAGTCCAGATATCCCACCAATGGCCATCAATGCGGCCATGCCCCCCAAAGCAATGGTCGCGAAATTACGCAACTGGTATTGCTCATACTCACGCCGCGTTACGTTACGGGGGATATCCTGAAACCATTGATAGCGAATCCGTTTTCGGCTCATGGGTCTAGCTAGCACTCTACACTCACTAAGTGTTGATCATAGACTGAACATTGCTCAGCTTATTGACTCTGTATGAATGGTCTAAAACACCCCTAAACTGAGCAAACTATATCCTTTGCGATCGCTCACAAAATATAAGCTTAACTACTGGCATTATTTCATCTCAGTTCAGCATTAGCTCATCTCTAACCCTATGGAATTTAGTACACTCTTGCCTAAGCTGTCACCGATCCTAACTTCCTGTAATGAGTGAAATTCCGGCTCACCAACCCAACTTTGCCAACCCCAAAATCATGCTGGTGGCCTCCCGTGCCCTGGCTGCATCGCGTCCATCCCTGATTGCCTTTTTAGTAGCCCAGGCAGCTGTCTTGAGCGGCGGCATTGCTGATGCAATATCCTTCTGTAATGTGCTGTTTGTGGGCAACTTTTGTGCCTCACTGGTGGTAGGCTTCTGGTTTGGCTTTGGCAATATTCTCAACGACTTCAAAGCGCTCAAGCCGATGGTCATGGCAGGACTCATCCTGAATGGATGTTTAGCCACACTACTATCTGGATTGATTTTTACCGGATTGCAATACACCACGGTCACGAATGCTGTCTTACTAGGGCGATTGGGACCTGTTTTATTTGCCTTAGTCGGTGCTATGTTACTGGGTAAAAAGATTCGCAACCTCGAATGGTTGGGGTTTTCTCTCATTGTAGTTGGCGTCATCACCATTGCCCTGAAAACTAGCAATTTCCAAGTTAATCAAGGTGATCTATATATTCTGCTTTCGACAGTGGTATTTGCAGCCACCTCCTTGGTCAATCGTTTGATGATTGCCAAAACCGCCACATTACCCGTTGTTGTATTTTCACGCAACTTTATATCGTCAATTCTCTTTTTCTTTATCGCTATACGCCTCTTTGGTCCAGATCACTTTGGAGATGCCTTTAGTGGTCAGCTGTGGATTCTCATGGCAATCTATTCATTGATTGTAATTGTATTTGCCCAGTTTCTTTGGTATGCATCCGTTAACAACTTAGATTCTCGCACCATCGGACGTTTAACGGTACTGTCTCCTATTTTTGGTGTCACCTATGCATTCTTATTAAATGGAGAACGTCCCTCCTCCATTCAGGTTGTAACATTAGCAATTGTGATTGTTGGGGTGTTAATCGCCAGCCTCGGAGGACAGAGTAAAAAGCCAAAAACAACGATGGATATGGTAATGGAGGAACCTGAAAACGCTGCATCTGCACCATAATCCATATTTCTAGTACTCTACTGTGGGGTATACTACGGTCAAATCACCATTTTTCCAGTGCTCATCGGCATTGGCTTTACGCATGTCTGCATCAGCCTCCCACTGGGGCTTTGTGTTACCTAGCTTGCCATTATAGAAAAGGTATAGTCGACCATCTTCTACCGAATAGACATGGGGATTAATGGGAAATGTTTTACCTTCGGACACAGCAACTGCACAAAAGCCACCATATTGAGGAACATACTGTTGAGGAGATCCTTCAAAGATTAATTTATTCCCCTCACTGCTGAAGTAATAGATTGCACCTTCATAGGTGACAGCAATGTTGGCATCGCCTTCAACAGGCTGATTAGAAAAATATGCAACTGGATTATATCCTTGTAATGCAACCCCTGCTTCGTTAAGATTTTGCAGATGTGCCATGGTAGCCTCAAATTAATAACAACTTGCGTTTCATTCACTTCAGGAACTATCATCAAGCGGTTTCCAAAACTCAACAAGGCGTTTTTTCTGATTGAACCGATAGACGGTATCTATAGTTATGGATCTCTACCAGATTCGGTATTTCTTAACCATTGCAGACGTTCAGAGCTTTACTAAAGCTTCAGAGCTGTTATATGTATCCCAACCCTCTCTCTCTGCGGGCATCAAAAAACTAGAACAAGAATTAGATGTCATCTTATTTGAACGAGGTGGGCGGCGCACTTTATTAACACCTGCAGGTCAGCGATTTCAGGAAAGTGCTAAATCTATTCTGGCGGCCTATCAAGCTGCACGTCAGGATTTACAACAACTAAAAGAGCAGCCTACATTACGCATTGGCACGCTACATACATTACGCAGCCATCATATTGCCAAACTTATTGGCGCATTTCGGCAGCAATATCCCAATGTAACGGTGGTTGTTTTAAACGGCTATTTGCAAGATATAAAAGATTGGCTAGAGCAGGGAAAAATTGACGTAGCCATCACCTGGCTACAGGAACAAGATAGCGATGAAAATTCTCAATTGTTATTTCATCAACCCCTCACCTTAGCGGTCCCTCGTGATCATGCCTTAGCTAAAGCTAAAAGTGCTTGCCTTAGAGATTTAGATGGACAGCTCTACATTGAGCGCATTAATTGTGAATTTTGGCGAGCTTATGACACATTGTTTGCAGACGCGGGTATCCAGCCAAACATTGTCTATTCTTCCAACAACGAAGAATGGGTCATCTCCCTGATTCAGGTAGGCATGGGCATGAGCATCATGCCTGTTTGGGCAGATCTAACAGCCATCACCTACGTATCCATGACTGACTTAAGCTTGAGTCGCACCATCGGATTACGCTGGCGCAAACTACAAATGGTCGAACCCGTTGCATGGTTCTGTAACTTTGTGATGGAATATGATTTGGACATAGACGTCTCCCTCGATCATCTAACTATTGATCGAACCACTTAGGGAAAACACCATCGGTGCACCATCTGCGAAGGCCAGGATCAAAAGAACGTTAGCAGGATGCAGTTAACAAGAACAATATGAACCTGATCGCTATCTAAGCAAGCCTAAATTAGAGTGAGCTGATTCTCAACTAAAAATTACAATTTTTAAGGCATTGTCCAGCAAAACTGCTAATTTTCAAAATTTTTCAGGGTTTGATCATAGCCCTTAAAGGCTATCTTCATCTTGATACGGTTCTTTAGCTAAAGACCTTTCAAGTATCTATGAAACTTCTGAGTATTTGCGACCCCACACAATATGGCAGTCCTCCGCTGGATGTCCCCACCTTTTACCAAAGGCTTTCTCTCGATCCCAAGCTAGATTTTTACCACATTCCCACACCCCAGGTGTTTACCAGCCAGTTTCCGCAAGTGCAAACAGCCCCATCAGTCGGAGACTTACCCTATAAAGCATTTTTAAAGCTAGGCGAGCACGCTCAACACTGGCTTAGCTTACACGACATTGATGTGGTCTTTTGCCGTACCCTCAAGCCCTTTCCCATAGGATATTTAGATGCCTTAGTCACCTGGGAAAAGGTGGTGCGTTTTGTCAATCGACCATCGGGCAAAAAAGAACAGATGAAATCTGAGTTTTTACTGAGAATTGCTCGGGACTATATCCCTGAAACCATAGTTACAGCCAACTGGACCACAGCGCTGGCATTTTTTGAGCAGTTTCAAGTCATCGTTGCTAAACAGGCCAACAGCTGTGGCGGGCGGGGTGTTTTCAAAATCTGGTATGAGGATGGGACTTTTCATGTTGACAATATTGTGACCGGGAAACAATCATGGTCGACATTTGCGGCTGTCATGGCGCAGCTACAGACTAATCAAACTGAACCGCTGCAATTCTGTCGATATCTATCGCGCACCAACGCTGGAGATAAACGTGTGGTGGTGGTAGACGGCGAAATTTATGGCAGCTATTTACGCCGTTCTCAAAGTGGTCACTGGGTCAATAATGTCAGCAGCGATGGGGGGTGTACCCTGGCGGATATTACAACTGATGAGGTGGATGCCATCCACCGTACTGTCGGCAAGTATCAGGCACTAGGGTTGCATACCCTGGGCTATGACTTTTTGTTGGATGACGACGGTACCTGGCGTATTAGTGAAATCAATGCCGGTAATATTGGTGGTTTTGCCCGTTTGGAACTATTAACCGGGCAACCGGTGATGGATCGTTTAATTAGCTGGATGCTGGACTATGCCAAACGCACTGATGCGCAGATTGACTCATCAACAATGGTTGGAGTAGCGTAATGTCTAAAATCATTCAGGCTGACACAGTGGTTTTGAATATTCGTTCAGCACAACCTCAAGATTATGCTGCGATCGCATCTATCTACAATGAAGCCATTGCCCATGGCGGTATCACCATGGATGGTCAACCTCAGACAGTAGAGGATATTCAGGCAATCGTCCAAAAAATGCACCCCCGTGAAGCCTTGATTGTGGCTGATGCAGGGTCCAGCGTTATCGGTTGGAGCATTATCAAACGCTATAGCGATCGCATCGGCTACCAATTCTGTTGCGAAACCTCTACTTATCTAAGTTTTTCAGCCACCGGCAAAGGATATGGTAGCGAGTTACAAAAGGCCCTCATGGCGAAGGTTAAAGACTATGGCTATCACCACATTGTGGCTAAAATTTTAGCGGCTAATCAAGGCAGCATTCGTTTTCATCAACGCTACGGATTTGACATCGTTGGTATTCAAAAAGAGATTGGCTTTATGAATGACACCTGGCATGACGTTGTTATCATGCAGTGCATTTTATCCAGCTCTTAGGAGTCACTCAGGTTCCATCAGGAATTTCTATAGTTACTTTTTAGAGTTCTCTCATTCTTGAATAATTTCGACTCGATACCATGCCCTTAGTTGAGGCACTGAGGGCATTCGCCCACGGTCGAATAATAACATTCGTCAGGTTTGCATTCTGTTGTTAGACCTAATTGAGGTTTTTGAAATGATTCAAGCTGCTTTTCCAGCGTCAACGGATATATCCATTGCCACCTACCCCATTAATCTGCAAAAACTGATTTATAGTCTTCAAGAAACACCTGATTTCACCCCTGAAGACATTCAAACCATGGTCGTAAAGGCTGACATTTCAGCCCAAGACTTGATGCCGTGGGCTGATTTTAATCATCCTGTCACCGATAGCTATGGTCGTCAGCTCGTCTTTGACGGTGGGCATTTTGAAATCATGGTGATGTCCTGGATGCCTGGTGATTTTAGTGCTATCCACGATCATGGAGCCACCCAATGGGGCGCGGTGCAATGCTTTGGGGCCGCAGAACATTTCATCTACACCTTTACGCAAGGAGTCTTATACACCTTACAACCGGCTCACTATAGCCCTGGCATGGTTCACCTAGTGGACCATAGTCTAATTCACCACATGGGCAACCCTGGTCGTGAGCCGTTTCTCAGTTTGCATGTTTATGGCTGTCAAGACGCTCAGGGGCCAATTACGGGGAACGCTCGTATTTTTGATTTATTTGAGGGCAGTCTTCAGTACACCGATGGTGGCGTTTTCCATGGCTTGCCAGAAGACCAAATTAATCAGAAACGGTATGGCTTAGAAGCTGATCGAGAAACTACCCTACGGCACCATCGTTTGATGTGTGATCGCATCCAACGCATTCTTCAAACACGTCACAATCCTGGCTTAAGTCAAAGGCTGACTCGCTTACAACAACAGATTCAACAACTCAGTTTATAGTAGTTCGTTAGGATTTAATTCAACACTCACTGATCCAACCATCTTGTGGCTTCTCACAGCAGTAGAGACATTATCTTTCACTCAAACTGAGGCATTTTCTTTAAACCCCCATGATTATCAGGAGCCATCTATGTTTATACTTCAAGCTGAACAAGTTGATTTTTGCACCCTGAATAGTCGCATTGGCAACCAAATTGTTCAGATACCGGGCCTAGAATATCAGCGCAAGCTCTATATCAAAGGTGAAACCTACGAACAGCAAGATCGGTCAACCGCTATTCAAAAAGCTCGACAAAAGGTTTTAGAACTTAAAGGCCAACCGATGATTCTTGTCGAAGAGTACGATACCATCACCCTCTGGTATCACGATAAGACTGTGGAAAAGGTGAGTCCCCTGCTTACTCTGGATTTACAAGAGTTAGTTGCGGCAATGAGAAACGTTGGCGGCATCCATATTAAAGAACGTCAGTTTCATCTCAAGAGCTATCCGCAATGTTTTGTCGGCAGTGAAGCTGTAGATTGGCTAGTAGCTCATCTAAAGATTTCTCGACCAGATGCCGTCACTGTTGGTCAACGTTTAATCAATGAAAACTGGATCCATCATGTTCTAGATGAACAAGCTTTCCAGGATGGTTACTTCTTCTATCGCTTTCGTTGGGATGAACGGTAACCATGGGTCAGTTAGTACCTCGGACTTTATTGCGACCTTGCAACATTTTGATACAAATCACAGCTGAATGCTTATACTTTGGCTAGATAGGTATTGACTACTGAATAACTTGTCATGTGTGTGTTGCCCTCACATCCTTGACATAAACACTCGTGAAAACAGTATTTTGAGCTCTTAATGAGTTCCTTATCTGATCTCACATCCCACTGTTTTACATACATTAATAATCTTCTGACACCTGAAAACCTTTAATACATAGATTTTCTCAAGAGGATTTGAATATATCAATTTAAGTGCGGAATATGGGCTAAATAAAGTGTATTTAAAGATCTGGAAGCCTGTTCTCAGGAGACCTTTCAGATCTCCATACTTTCATCAATCAATGGGTGTTTGCAGAAAACAACTCATTTTTTGAGGGGGACTATAATGACTGCAAGCTATAAAAATCAAAATCTGCAAGAAAAAAAGCAGCAATATCAGTATAACTATACCCATATCCCACCTGTGGCCATGGTAGACAAACTGTCAGAAGAGGAGGAGTTTGCTCCTAGATGGCGGTTGTTAGTGGCCAAGGTTGGTTTTGAACTACTCGTTAACACCATTATTGCTAATCGTGGAGATCAGGGTAAATCTGGAGCAGCCGATGATGTCAAAATGTTTCTGATAGAAACGGTTAAGGAAACATTGGTAGATTATAAAGGTTTTTCTCGCTTAAAGATTCTCTGGCAAGGGGCAAAATATACCCCTAGACTCTTATTCGGCAGATTATCTATCAATGTAGAAGAGATTGAAGATCTGATTACAGACATTATCAAAAGTGTCAGCGCTGATTTCCTCCGAGATTTTGCAGCTAACGTACAGCAAAAATTAATACTGGACTCTCCTAAAGGTAAAGGGGATGACATCAAAGATTTTCAGGAGCTATTCCAAACCATTGATCTACCTGCTATCGCTTATACCTATGAGGAGGATGAGGTATTTGCATCCATGCGGGTAGCGGGGCCTAACCCGGTCATGCTACAGCGACTGACAGAACCTGAGGCACGGCTGCCGATCACAGAGACTCAATATCAAGCCGTCATGGGAGCAGCGGATTCTCTGACAGAGGCCTATGCCGAGGGACGTGTATACCTGACGGATTACGCCATTCTAGAGGGGGCAATCAATGGCTCATTTCCCGCCGATCAGAAATATCTTTACGCCCCCCTAGCTTTATTTGCTGTACCGAAAGCCGATGTGGGCGATCGTCGTCTGCGTCCGGTGGCCATTCAATGTGGGCAAAACCCTAATGATTTTCCCATCCATACACCCAACTCCAATCCCTATGCATGGCTCTGCGCTAAGACCATTGTGCAGGTTGCCGATGCGAACTTCCATGAGGCAGTTACCCATCTGGCGCGGACTCATTTGTTCATTGGGCCATTTGCGATCGCAACCCACCGCCAGCTACCCGACAATCATCCCCTCAGTCTCCTCCTGCGCCCCCACTTCCAAGGCATGCTGGCCATCAACAACGAAGCCCAGGCCAAGCTGATTGCTGCCGGTGGTGGCGTTAACAAAATTCTCTCAGCAACCATCGATGCGTCCCGAGTATTTGCCGTCCTGGGGGTACAAACCTATGGCTTCAATGCCGCCATGTTCCCCAAGCAGCTCCAACAGCGCGGTGTAGACGACACAAACAGCCTACCCATCTACCCCTACCGTGATGACGGCATCTTAATTTGGGACGCCATCCACCATTGGGTAGAGGACTATCTCAAGCTGTACTATGCCGATGACGCTGCTGTACAGCAAGACGCTAATTTGCAAGCCTGGGCACAGGAACTCATTGCTTATGATGGCGGTCGCGTCATAGAGTTTGGTGAAACTGAGGGACAACTGCAAACGCTGCTGCAAACCCTGACGTATCTCATTGATGCCATTACTCTAATTATTTTTACCGCCAGTGCTCAACACGCTGCTGTGAATTTTCCCCAAAAGGACATCATGAGCTTCACCCCAGCAATGCCGACCGCTGGCTATGATGAGTTACTAAATCTAGGAGAACAGACCACAAAAGAAGCTTACCTGAGTTTGTTACCGCCTTTAAACCAAGCCCAAGAACAGCTCAAGCTATTGCACTTGCTTGGCTCCGTGCATTTTACAGAGTTAGGCCAGTACGAAAAGGGACATTTTCAAGACACTCAAGTACAAGCCCCCTTGCAACGTTTCCAGAATCGATTAGAAGAAATCACAGATGTGATCTACCAGCGAAATCGCAATCGTCCCGCCTACGAATATCTATTACCCAAGAATATTCCCCAAAGCATCAATATCTAGATACACCCGTTGTATTCTCTCTCTGGCACATACCCAATTTCTCAGCGCACTGATCGTCGAACATCAGCTAGATACCCCCTACCTAATGCAATTATCATGGACATCAATGCACTAACTCAAAAAGTTCTTAAAACCCACGATAACCAAATCAAGCTCTCTAAAAAGCTAGAAAAATTCGGATATAACAGCCCCCGTGGCAAGTTGCTACGTTTAATAGCCTATTACAAAGAGGGGTTCACCATCTTAAAAGCATGGCGAGATTTTCTATACATTCGTAAAAATCACATCGGTGACACATTTTTTGCCGTCGATCATGCCATCATGCATGCTGATCATGCCCAGGTAAAGAAGCTAATGCAGATTGAGCCGCAGGTACGCAGCAATGACCTGGGCATCATTAGAATTCTTGCTCCTAGCTACATGCTGAATCACCCGCTGAGCTTGGGGACAAATGGCAAAGAACATACTGGGATTCGAGCCATCTTTCAACAAGCTTTACCTGATCCCTTTGAACATGGGGATGACATAGGCCAATATATCGACAGCCTTCTATCAGAAGCATCCAGCCAGGGGACCTTGCATATTGGCAATGATCTCCCCCGGTTTATGGTCAAAATCTTGCACCATCTAGTATTTCAAATATCTCTTTCTAAAGAAGAAGTCACAGCCTCCCGTAGCTATATAAAAGGCTTACCACTAGCATCTCTACCCAACTTTATGAGTCGCTATCTGCTGGCCTTTAAGACGGGTCCCATTATTAAACATCGCAAACATCTAATTCAGCGATATCAAACATCTCCCAAATGGGCGACCTATGTAGAAATAGGGCAGCAGTACCAACTAAATTCAGAGCAAATTGCCAATGGCCTGTTTGATATGATTCACATTGCCGGTACAGCCGGTACAAGTGCTTTATTAGGATCTGTAATTGGTATTTTATGTGTCAATAATTCTCTGCGCGAGGATGTCATTAAAGAAATAAATACCCTATGGCAGGGAACAGAACCAATCCCAGGGGATATGCTGCGCCAGGCCACCCTTCTCCATAAGGTTATTTTAGAAACAGCTCGGCTATATCCCCCCGTACGCTTTGTCAGCCAACTGGCAACAGAGGCAGGGGAGGTCAAAGTCGGCAGTCAGAAATGTCCTTTCCAAAAGGGTACGCGACTGCTTGGCTCCATCTTCACCGCTAATCGGGACGCCAATAGATATAAAAAACCAGATAGCTTTTCAACCCAACGAGATTTTTCCGACCTTTTATCGTGGAACGGTGATGACCATGAACGTGTTTGCCCAGGTAAATCCCTATCCATTGAGCTGATCAAAGTTTTCTGCATCTACCTTTTGAAGCGCTATCAGTGGGAACAGTTTACAGAAGTGCAATGGGATTTTGAAAAAGTGACTGCCGTTACTCCTAATGATTTGGAATTGCAGGGGTTTAAGGCTAAGGCATAAAGAGTCATGTGCCTCGATGTTGAAGATCGCATGGCAATGCATCCCCCTACGGAGACATTTGACCGAGAGATCATAGGCATTGGTAAATTCTCTGTTCTTCAACAGCAGACAATAACAACTTCTATTCACTGAACAGCCATCGCAACATTCGCCATAGGACTAACAATTATGAAAAGTACCGTAGTTACTCAAAAGTTTGAGGATATTGCCACTTGGATGAGAGCCACACACCCCACAAATCTCCCAACTGTGTTGAAAGGCATCTTTTATATGGATGGCAACCCCCTACCGGATGACTGCATTACCATGTATAACCTGGAGTGGGATGAGAAAATGAATTGCCTCACGTTACCTGTAACCGGGCCAACTCAATGGACCTTTCATCACACATTTTTAGGATGGCTGTTGTTACGGGCAGCTCAAATTTCTAGATTTCGGTACAAAATTCAATTTCAGGATAATGACTTGAAATTGGCTCAAATTACGCCTATCACCTTTGGTATTCCTGTGCCAAAGGTGATTATTAATGCAACCCTGCGCCAGGATGAAAATGCTCAACATGGCGATGTGTGGCAACGTAAAAATCTCTGGTTTGGCGGTTTACCCAGAGCTGGTGAATATGTTCTACGCCGGGTCGTGGATGAAAACGGCCAGCATACACCTGCATTTCAAGAGATGCTTAGCAAAGTTGATGCTGAATGTTTAGTGCTCGTCCAAGACTCGAAAGCTCACGATGTGTAGAGCTAAGATATGGCTAGCCTAGCAGTGTATTGCAATGAAAGCTCAAAGATCGATTCGTTTGGGGCGCTATCTGAACCTAGAAGAATTTTGCACATGCACACAGACCTATCGACGATGGTCAGATTCAATTGAACCATTTCCTAAAAATCTGGAAGAAACTATTCCAGCTGTACAGGCACTATGTAATTACATTATTGACCCTGTCATAGACCAGTATGGACAGACACAATTTGGGTAACAACTTAAGCCGGGAAAAGTTCTGCGTGTAACGGTTGTATCTGATGTGCTTTATATGACCGTCTAGGCATTGGCAGCTCATCAATCGTACTGAGAATCCATTCAAATAGGTCCGGAAAAGGCTGTCTAAAGAGTCGTTGTGCGGCGGTGGTGCCATCGGGTCGTTTCAGGTCGAAATTGTGAATAATGGTAAGCACCTTCAACGACTGATGAGAAAAGCCTCGGTTGACATGATGGCGCTGCGACAAATAGCCATTGCGCCCTTCGACAGCAGAGGAGGTGCGTTGATACTTTGCACACATCCACTGACACCACTGCACCCAGTGTTGGTGTTGAGGGGCATCCATCTGTAGGGTCATCGTCTGGGCCATGAGCTGATCATAGGCATCGCTAGCGGCCTGTTGATAGCGAGATTTGAGGTGAGGCTGTCGAGTTTTATCAGCTTGTTGTAACCAGTAGACCCAGGGCAACAAGGCTGTCAGTACCCAATTTTGGAGGTCAACCTCCTGAGTTTCAGTGGCTAAGGCCTGGATCACCCACTGCCACCAGGCATGAATCCCCGTGGCAAAATGGGGGATCTGAGCTTGAAAGGTGGCAATCGCTTTTTGAGCCGTATCGCCCCCATAGAGACAAGTCAACTTGCTCAAGGTGCTCAAGGGAACGGTCAGTTGTGTGGTTAAGCCGTCGAAGAATTGCCATTGGGCCGTGTCGAGCGTGAAGGGATGGACCGCTTGGCTAATGTCTGCCAAGGCCTGATGGTAAATGTGTTGATCTTGTTCAAGCTGTTGGTGTTGGTGAGAGAGGGACTCTAGCTGCGAAGACAAGACCTGTTGCTTGGCCTTGTCTGTTGTTTGGCCTAATTGGTGGTGAAGGGTGTCTACTTGTTTTTCAAGCTGAGCGAGTTGACGTCCCAGAGCACTGCCGATAGGACGTCCGAGCGCCCGCATCGCATGGAATAGATCCGCCACACTGGCTGTTCCCAGACCGCAGAGCGCTAGTTTGACCAAGGCACGAGCTCCATCACTGACCATAAAGTGACACTGCCATTGGGTCTGATGCCACCAGGTCTCAGTCTGTTTGAGCCAAGTGTCATAACGGCGGTTCTCACATTCCACTTCTGTAAAAATGAACCCACTGGCTAACTCCACCAGCACCAGAATCGGCAGGCCAAAAAAGGTTTCATCCCCTCCGAGACAGATGCCAGGTTTGTTGACCGGTTGGCACTGCTCGGCTTGCGCCGTTTCGTAGGCCATTATGGCCTCATAGAGACGGTGTTTGAGTTGACGTAGCGCACTCGCAGAACTCCCCACATGGGTATCGAGGTGAACGGCTCTGAAGAACTCCGATAGGCTCTCGGCTCCTACCCCGTGCTTAATGCCAAAGTGATAGATCACCCCCACCACCAGACGTAATAGCCAGGCAGTCCCAGCCGCAGTTTCCCACAAACCTGATTCCGGATGCTGGTTGCGACGTGCAATGGCCTGATGATGACGATGCACACTACTTTTGCTGATGCCAAGGGTGGTTGCTATCGACTCTATCCCTTGCTTTGCATTCGTTTTGATACAATCGGCGACTTTTTGACTGCGCTCTCGTATAGTAAGAGACATCGTTCCCAACTTTACTTTGCATGGGTACGATACATGGCTCTGAGCATTGCTGCAGAGCTCTTTTTCTGGTCTTTGACTGAGGTGTTTATTTATACACACCTGAAAGCTGTATTTATTTCCCGCCTTAAAGAGTTACCCCACAATTTGAGCTGACCTATGGATTTTGTTCGTCAGATGTTAAAGCGATTTTTGGCCCAAAAAGATCCGTTGACAGGCGTGGCGCAGAAACCAACCGCTCAGACGTCATCGCTGGGAAAGATGCCATGGTCCTACAAAACTCAATACATATGTTCTAAAACTGAGATAAACTAAACATTCCTGTGTGAACTAACTTTTTCATGCACGCTAGATATAGCGTTTAATAGATAAACTAGCGCTAGTCCTAGGAGCCTGATGCGAAATCTCAGTCTATTTGAAACTGAACGACTGTCATTAGAAACAGGTAGAATTCCACAGCCCGAGAGCGTCACGATTTTGTACGCTGATACTCGTCAAGAGTTACCCCCTTTGCACAATGCGGCAATGAACCTGCTGGATAAGCTGCGTTCTCAAGGGTTCGATACTCGTGTAGTGCTGCCTGAGCTGGACCATCGCTACTTTGTTTACATGCTCGGGCGTGGTGTACCGCCACCGAGTAATACGTTCCGTTGGTGTACGCCTAAGCTCAAGGTGATGAGCATGGAGCGGGAACTGGAGACGCTGCGGCAGGAAAGGGGCGAAAAGTTTTTGATGCTGACGGGTGTGCGCATTGGGGAGAGCGCGGCGCGAGACCAGCGGATTACCATGAGCTGCACGAAGGATGGCGGTGAGTGCGGTCAGGGGTGGTTTCAGCATTCATCGGCCAATGCGGTGGCAGATACACTGGCTCCTTTGCTGCACTGGCGTGTGTGTCATATTTGGGACTGGCTGGTGCAGGCGGATGTGGATCTGGGTTATCCGACGTTTGCGATCGCGGAAGTATACAGCCACGATCCTCAATATGAGCTAGGTGAGACGGAGCCGATAAATGCTCGAACGGGATGTATTGGATGCCCGCTGGTACAGAAGGACTCTGCTTTAGACCGTGTGGTAGCAAATCCTAAGTGGGCATATTTAGCTCCGTTACAGCAGCTTAGACCTTTGTATTGGCGAATTAAGCAGCCCCAGTATCGGCTAAGAAAACATGGTGAACTGCGTAAAGATGGCACCCTAGCGAAAAAACAAGGGCGTCAAGTTATCCAAGCGAAAAATCTCTATACATTTAATGCTAAAAGCCCGAGGCAAATTGTACGCTCGGCAATTGAGCGGCGGTGTGATAGTGAAGGGAAAAAGCGGACGGTATCACCTGCATGGTTTGCTAAACTTCCTGATAAGCGATATGAGCTAAAACAGGAGGTAAGTTAGGCTCATTTCTATGACGGATCCAGATATTCGATGGAAGCAGCGATTTGCAAACTACGAACGAGCCTTGGCTCAGCTTACGAAGTTTATTGATAAGGGTGAATTGAATGAACTGGAAGAGCAAGGGTTAATCCAGGCGTTTGAATATACCCATGAGCTAGCCTGGAATGTCTTGAAAGATTATCTGCAGTATCAAGGAAATCAAAACATCTATGGTTCTCGCGATGCCACCCGTCTTGCCTTTAATGTGGGTCTAATTGAAGATGGTGGTAGCTGGATGGATATGATTAAAGAGCGAAATCGTACTAGCTATACTTACAATCAGACAACGGCTCAAGCGATCGCAGCCAATATAAAAGGTCGATTCTTTGATTTGTTTGTAAAACTGCAAGTCAAGATGCAGGCTCTACAGACTGAGGAACTACAGAATGGAGAGTAAAAACCTAAAATTTGGCCTTGAATCGAAGACTATTGAGGATATTTCAAGTATTTTTCAGCAATATACTGAAATTGAACGGGTTATTTTGTACGGTTCACGAGCTAAAGGTACCTATCGAGCCGGTTCAGATATTGATTTAACTCTCGTAGGTAAGCAAATTTCTCACGAGCAGTTGTTATCCATTGAACATCAGTTAGATGATTTATTGTTGCCGTATCTATTTGACCTGTCGATTTTTAGCCATATTGAAGATCCAGATGTGATTGATCACATTAATCGAGTCGGGCTTATTTTCTATGAGAAAAAGTCATCGACTGATGAGCAGAAGAAGGTTTCTGAAAGACTATAGCGTTTCATTCAATCTCTACAACGTTGTTAGCTCGATAAAATCTTCAAGTTTTTTGATGTTGGGATCACCAGCAAGATAGCCGATTCCTCGATGTAGGTGTAACCTTAGTGGCTGAGCAAGGGTTTCATCATCGGTATCTATACCGTCATCGTGACAACGCTGCTTAAGGGCAATTAGTAACAAATCAGCAATAGGACCACCAAATACTTGCCATGTCATTTCTACGTTACTGTCCGCAGGAATAGGCACAGGTGATGGTGGGGACTTTTCAGCCAATGATCGACAAAGTGCCCAGCGACAAAGAACATTCCAGTTTTGGATCTTGGTAACTCGCTTGAGTTTAATCAACTGATCTTTTGCGGGCTGTGAGAGTTTGATTCGGTCACTGGGGGCTTGCATGTCTACCAAAAATATCCTAGTTTCACTGTGGTCTGTCGTTTCTTGGGATGATAATCAAGCAGGTACTCACGGGCAATAGAGGACTGAGATCGCAACACCCCCACCTCTTCTTCTCGAATCTCAGTATCCGTAGACAGCAACAACACCTGATGGCTGGCCTGGGGAAAGTAGCGTTCAACCAGGTGTTGACGATGTTCCGAATCTAGCCGTCCCAGGGGAGTATCAATAGCAACAGGAAGCTGTCGTCCTGAAGCATTGGCCAGCCCCCACAGCAGGGCAATGGCTAAGAGCTGTTGCTCTCCAGCAGATAGCCGATGTTTAGGGAGCTGCTGAACCATACAGAAACACATCGGTAAGACGCTGCTGATAATGCTGCTCAAGGACTTTTTTGCATTGCTGTATCACGTCCTCAACTTGCGAGGGCAAAGGGCTAACGTTTTCTGCCATATTGTTCTGATTCATGAAGCTGACAGTACCTCAAATTTGTAAACTGTGGTGTGTGGACTAAATGACATAGGGGCACTGTATCGGCATAGCAGCGTTTAGTCATAAACCTTTATGGGGTAATCAGGTTTGGGACATCTGCCTCAACATAAATAACGGTAATGTTCATGGTATTGGCCAGCCAGTCGATTGAGAACGAACAAATACTATGCTCGAATGACGGCAATTAATCTCTGTCCGTTTGACTGTATGGTCTTCGTGGCTAGGCGTTCTGCCATAGGAAGTGCCTGGGTTCGGCGATCAAAAATAACTAGCCAGCCATGGTCCTGATCTAATCGGGCTAGATAGCTGTCTAACTGTTCTAGACCTGCCTCCAGCGGATCTGCCCTTTTGTCTCGCCATACTTTTAGCTCAATGCCCAAGGTAACATTGCCATAGCGTAGGCAAAGATCCATGCGATCGCTACCAATGGCATACTCTCGTTCCAACGTGCCACCCCCGTTGACCACCCGGTGCAAAAATGCCATCAATACTTAAATGGGGGGCGATTTCGTGATAAGCCGCACTATTGAGCAATGGCTCACCATGCTGTCGCCAGAAGGCTAAAAATGCATCCAACAGCGCTTTAGTATCCAGCTCGCCCGTAGCCGTTAGCCATGTGGGAGCGATCATGGGCAAACTGTCCTGGGAGCCTTGCACTAAAAAGCGCACCAGTACTTCCCGATAAATTGGGTTTGTGACCACTAATCCACCGGCTTGAGAACGCTTGAGCAAACCCAGATCCACCAAATATTGACGATCATCATTGGACGTGACCGGTAGTGGTAAACCCGCTAGCATGGGTTCGATGATGGCCTTGATCCGTTTTTCTTGTAAGCGCTCGGCCAGGCTATCCAGGTGGGTGTCCTGACGCTTGATGAGAATCTCTTTGGCTTGCTGCACCAGGTCTGGCGTAATGGTAATGGCGGAGTCTGGTGCTAACACTTCTACTAGCTGACGGGCCAGGGCGTTGACTAACCAGGGTTGGCCATCGGTTAGCTCAAACACTAAATTTGTGGCAGCGGTTGAAAAGACCTGACCTGTTTCATCCGTATGCTGTTGATACAGCTCTGCTACTTCAGCCGCTGTAAAATTTCGCATCGTGATGGATTCGGCTTTGATGTTGAACGGGCTCGATGTGGTCAGTCGGTTGCTGCCGCCAGATGCTACTTTGTAGTCTCGCACATCCCGTAAACCAATCAGTGCCACAGACTGGGGGAACCCGTGGGGACGGCTACGAAACCCGTCACGCAACTGCCGTAAAACTGATATCAGTGCAGCATCTTGTAGGGTGTCTATTTCATCAATAAAGAGCACCAACGGCCTTGGAATAGCTTGACTCCAGGCATTTAGGGCTGCTTCAATCCGTTGACCAGCCGTTGACTCTGGCCAGGGGGGTGGCTGGCAATCTGCAGGTAAGTACATGTTGGCATTGCCACGCCAGCTGTTTAGTAGGGCTAGCTCCATGGCCCCTGGATCATCTGAGAAGGGAGCCCCTAGCTCGGCGGAGACGACCAGTGCGGCATATTGCCCTGAGTCGGTCAGTTGTTTGGCCAGGGCAAGCATGGCTGTGGTTTTGCCGATTTGGCGCGGGGCGTGGAGGACAAAGTAGTTTTCCTGGTCTATTAGGCGCTTTAATCCAGGCATTGACCAGCGAGCTGTGGTCAATGTGTAGTGCTTTGTTTGGACACAAGGGCCTGTTGTGTTAAACCAGCGAGCCATAAGGGAGTTAGCGAAAAGCTTTCAATAGTTTACTAACGGGGTAGGTATTTCACTAGCGATACTTCATCCACTACCCTTCATCCCCACTCCATACCACTGCTCCAGGCATTGCATGCAATGCCCCTACTGTCACTCTCCATCTCTTCACTTTTCATTACCTATCCATCGAATAGGCACAGTCCAATTGGACTTACTCAAGATATCACAGTCCAATTGGACTGTATACGAAACGCTATGACCTTTGTAAGGATCAAAGGCATGGGCAGAGCGGGTAAAGTACTAAAAACGGTGATGGAGAACCACGGCATTAGCCAGGGACGATTGGCGGCCGTGATGGGTATCGGTGCATCCAATATTTATCGCTGGGCCAATGAGGTGCGTGACCCTAGCTCTGAAACGGTGGTTAGTCTAATTAAGGCTCTCAAACAGGTTCAGCCAGAAGCCGCTGATGAATTTAAAGCGCTTTATCTCAAAGACCTCTAAGGTCTTTGAGTTGTTTCAGCTGGCAATTCCCCAGTATTCACGATGCCACTCTATGGCTGATAAACGGGGCTCATACTCAGTTTCAACAGGTAGAAGAATCTGTTCACCATGAAAATCCTTTATCTGTCTTGTGTACTCAGAGGGTTCCTCATATAAACGATCCCTGGCAACAATAATTCGATAATTATCATCAATGCCAAACCAGCCATGATCAAATGCCCAGTGATGATTTTTACAAAGGGAGATACCATTATCAAAACGATCATCCCGAAATTCTGCAAAGGGCAAAATATGGGAGCCATCGACAATATTGTGATTATTATCGCTAACAATTCTGAGGTGACAGAAAGCACACTGCTGATTATATAAGGATGTAACAATGCGCCTAAACGCGGCATTGCGGACAAAGATGCGTTGTTGATCTTTCAGATCTTCTACGGTATACGTCGCTCCACCACTGTCAAACAGTTTGAGCTGGGTTTGTTCAAATTCATCGTAGGACAATAATTCCTCAACTGTCTCTGCTTGATGGTTAAACCAACTGTTGATAAGTACATCAGTCAGCTCTCGCCTAGTTTCACTGGCTGTTAAAAGAGAGAACAAGGCGTCATCAACGTAGGCATATTTCACAACATTCCTCAGAGCATTTAATCCTCTGATTTTAGTCTTAGAGGCTACGGTGTTCAATTGCTGAAAGCAATAATATTGGCTTATGGGGCGCTACACCACGCTGACGGTTATAATTGACTCGAAGTTTAGAAAACTTCTTAGCGTAGTAAAGAAGATCTGAAGACATCAGCTTAAAACCGTTTTCAGAATAGGCCCTACATCGTCCTGGGTATAGAAACGGGCATATTTTTCCAACACCTTAGATTCTGTATCATCTAGTTTGTCAATCGCTGCAATATCAAAAATATTGTCTATCTGTCCAGGAAACCATTTGCTGACTAATACCCGTAATAAATTTTCCCTGGGAATAGGCTGTTGAAGCAGTTCAAATAAATCTTCATCTAAGTAAGCATATTTAATCACTCGCTTTACTTCAGCAAAGGTTTTAAGTTTCACCTTAGAAGAGAGCACTGACTCAAATTGACGATTAGGCCATAGGTGCCAGAACTTACCGCTTTTCATAAAGAAGAATGGCTTTGAAATATCAGGGTTATGGGTGTTTGAACCTAGATACAACCAGTATTTGAGGAAAGTGTGAATCAGCTGAGATTGTAGGAATATTTTGTTTTCCTGAATCCGGTGTTTTTGAATATGTTCAATAACAGACAATAATAGAATTGGCTTATGAGGCGCGACACCATGAGCACGGTCCACCCGGATTTTCTGAAACTTTTTGCCATAAAAGTCTAGTAATTCTAATGTTTCGAGGGTATTACCCATAACGCTTTCAAGGTTCTTCAGGTCACGCTATCCTCAAAACATCGTATCCACATTGTGAATGCTCCACATCCTCCGCAGATAGTTGAGGCGACGCAATCAACCGCATTTTTCCCTCAGTCCGAATAAACGTCGCCAGCCCCCGTGCCACCGCCGCCATCGACGTACTCGAAAAAAAGCCCACCGCTCGGTCATACCGCACCGACTGACTCAGGCAAGGCACATAAAAATCACAGATTAGATCGTTGCGATCGCTCCGATAATCCTCATGAATAGCTACATCTTGTAACGTCACATCTGTGCTCAACTCCTAATCCTTTTCTTCAACCCACATCAATTTCAACCGTTCCTCAAATCCACCACGTTCCAGCCTCTTCTGTTTTTGGGCCTCTCGCACCTCTTGCCAACTAATACCCAAAACAACAATCAATGTATCCATCACTTCCGCCACATCAGCAAGTTCTTCTGTCAACTCAGCTATAGACTCAGCTCCCTGAACTTCCCTAGTTTCTTCCACAAGTTTCTGTTTCAAAGCTCTTTCATACTTATCTTCAGAAAGTCGCAGTGTCAAAAACTTTTTACCTGCCGCCTCAATGAGGTCCGGCACCTTATCCCGTACAAGCTTGTTATAGTCTTTTCTCACTCAGACTACCTCTACCATCAAAATACTCATCAGCTAACAATCTAAAAGCTGATTAGAAGCAAGGAATCAACTATGCTTCTAATCAGCTCTATTATCTATTGATGGAATGGCTAATGACTTTAGCCGTATTGTATTTTCGCAATCACCGACTGAACCCTCCGACAGTTGTCAGACTTTAGATATCTAGATCCGCCATGTTCAGCTTTGGACCATAGGTCTCAATAAACTCACGGCGAGGTGCTACACGATCACCCATGAGCACCGTAAAGATCCGCTCGGCCTCCGCTGCATCTTCGATCTCCACCTTCTTCAGCGTGCGACTCTCCGGGTTCATGGTGGTATCCCACAGCTGAGTAGGCATCATTTCACCCAGACCCTTAAATCGCTGCACATTGTATTTTGCATTAGCAGGCAATGCGCTAATACCTCGCTGGAGTTCTTGCTCGCTATAACAGTAGGTATGACTGCGGCCCCGCTCTAACTTATATAAGGGTGGGCAAGCAATGTATACAAAGCCTTGATCGATCAACGCTCGCTGATAGCGATAGAAGAACGTCAGCAGCAGTGTGCGAATGTGAGCGCCATCCACGTCTGCATCTGTCATTAGACAAATGCGATGGTAGCGTAGCTGGGATGCATCAAATTCTTCGCCCTTGATACCTAATCCCAAAGCCGTAATCAATGACTGGACTTCGTTGTTTTTATAAATCTTCGAGTCATCGGTTTTCTCAATGTTGAGAATCTTGCCTCGCAGCGGCAGAATGGCTTGAAAACGACGATCACGCCCCTGCTTGGCACTACCTCCCGCAGAGTCACCCTCTACGATAAAGATTTCTGATTCAGCGGGGTCACGGGAGCTACAGTCTGCCAACTTACCCGGCAGTGTGGAAGACTCTAAAACTGACTTACGTCTGACCAGATCTCGGGCACGACGGGCAGCTTCCGCTGCATTAAAGGATTGAATGGCTTTTTCTAAGATAGAATCCACCACATTGGGATTGAAGTCTAGATACTCGCTCAGGGTTTCCCCAATCAGCGAATCAACAATACCGCGCACCTCGGTATTACCCAGCTTAGTTTTAGTCTGGCCTTCAAATTCGGGTTCTGGCACCTTAACGGAAATAACCGCCGTTAGGCCTTCGCGAATGTTCTCACCAGCGAGGTTGGACTCATTATCCTTACGCTTATTACGCTTGCGAGCAAAATTGTTCATGGTGCGTGTGAGCACCGCTTTGAGTCCCTCTAAATGTGTACCACCATCAACAGTGCGAATATTATTTGCAAAGCCCATCAAGTTATCAGAGTAGGCATCGACAGACCATTGCAGAGCGGCTTCTACTTGGACACCGTTTTTCTCGCCAGTCACGTAAATAATGTCTGGGTGAATAGGCTGCTTCTCTTTATTGATATATTCAACGTATTCACGGATACCGCCTTCATAGAAGTAGCGGTTTACTTTAGGTTCATCTGCCTTGAGCAGTTCTAAGCGATGATCCGTGAACGTAATATCCACACCCGCATTGAGGTACGCTAACTCTCGCAAACGACCGGCCAGGGTGCTGTAATCAAACTCAACGGTCTCCGTAAAAATCAGCTGGTCGGGCTTAAAGCTGACCGATGTACCCGTCTGACTACCAGCACCGCTTTTTACTGATAATTCTCCTTGGGCTTCACCACGCTCGTAGCGTTGAAGATGCTCTTTTTGATTACGCCAGACAGTAACTTCCACCCATTCTGACAAAGCGTTAACCACTGAAACACCCACACCATGGAGACCACCAGATACTTTATAGCCACCACCGCCAAACTTACCGCCAGCGTGGAGGACCGTCATGACGGTTTCCAGGGCAGACTTACCGGTACGGGCATGGACATCCGTGGGAATACCGCGTCCGTCGTCAGTAACGGTGACAGAACCGTCGGCATTAAGGTCGATGGTAATCGTTTTGCAATAACCCGCAAGCGCTTCGTCTACGGAGTTGTCAACAACCTCGTAAACTAGGTGATGCAAACCACGCGGCCCCGTACTACCAATGTACATACCCGGTCGCTTGCGCACAGGTTCCAGGCCTTCAAGCACCTGAATCTGATCAGCACCATAATCGGTTGTCATGCGTTCCTATCTCCTAAGACGGTCGTAAAGCCGCAATAGCATTAGAAATGAAATTGTGCCCCCGAATTCTAGCACAACGGTGTTAAAAGCGATTCTGAATGGATTTTAGAAAGCGTATTTATTAGGGATGGATCAAAAAAATTTACACGTAAAATATACGGACAATTTTCATTGACTAAAATCAGTTTAAAATTTAGTGCTTATGTACCATCCCTTATTATAGTCGTTGGCCCAACGGCATCGGGGAAATCTGGCCTAGCGTTGCAGATAGCTCAGCGGTTAAATGGGGTGATTTTGGGAGCAGATTCACGTCAGGTATACCGTGAGTTTGATATTGGTACGGCAAAGCCATCCTTAGCAGAACAGCAGCAGGTACCTCACTATCTAATTGATATATGTGAGCCGACTGAAACTTTAACAGTTGCTGATTATCAAGCCAAGGCCCAGGAATTAATTCAGCAGATACACGTACGGCAAGAGCAGGTGCCCTTGTTGGTAGGTGGGACAGGGTTGTATGTGAATGCGATCGCAAAAGGTTTAATTATTCCTCGTGTTGCACCTCAACCAAACCTGCGTCAGCAACTGACTGAGTTAGGTCAACCCCAGTGTTATGCCTTTTTACACCAAGTAGACCCGGCAGCGACTCAGCGGATTCACCCCAATGATGCCGTTCGCACCCTGCGTGCATTAGAGGTTTATTATGCGACTGGACATACTATTTCGGCCCAACAAGGCGAAAATCCGCCGAACTATCCCCTTATATATGTGGGCTTGGACTGTGGTGAGGACCTACGTCAGCGCATTGCCCAACGCACCCACCATATGATAGATGCTGGTTTGGTAGACGAGGTGCACACCTTGATCAATCGTTACGGTGCGGATTTGCCATTATTAAACACGCTAGGGTATGCGGAGATTAAACAACATTTAGCTGGGGATGTAAGTTTAGCGGAAGCGGCTGCTTTGGTGATTCGTCATACGCAGCAGTTTGCTAAGCGGCAACGGACTTGGTTTAGGAAGGAAAAGGCGATTGAGTGGTTTGATGCTAATGCACCTGATTTGATTGATAGGGTTTGGGATTATGTGTCTGATCGGCTTGTTGGGTTGGATGCAAAACCGGTTATGGGGGGACCTTCTTTCCTTAGCCCCTAAAAATGGACAATCTTGTAGGGGCATTCCCTTGTGGATGCCCTGCGATAACAGGCGCTATCAGTCAGGATTTCGTACAGCCTCGTAGTCTGAACGCATTGATTGAAGGGGTAGCTGTAAGTCTTCATTTATGTAGCTTCTCGGCTGGAACCAAAACCGGTTGCGTGGGGTCCCTCCGTATTCACGTTCGGCTGAGCTCACGTCGAAGCCCACACCCCCTGGGCAGGGCGGGACGTCGCCCTACAACCCTCGTACCAGAGAGTTTTGTCAAATAGCAGGCGTTATCTCAGGGCATGTATAAAACATGCCCCTACTGCCTCAACCCATGGCTCTTACCAATCACCCAATGCCGCCGAAAATACCTCGACAAACTCGACTCCTCCAACGTCAAACAAATCGGCCTCCCATGGGGGCAGGTCCTTGGATTCTTAGTCCGCTGCCAATCATCCAACAACGTTTGCATTGTCTCTAACGTCAACGGCGTCCCATTGCGAATTGCCGTACGACAAGCCGTTGCTACCATCGCCTCATCAACATCTCCACCTAAACTCAACTCCAGCAGAGCATCTGCGCAATCGTCTCGCTCCGCCAACGGTACCGGTACCGAACGCACAGCCCAAAGATTTTCACCAAATAGGTCTACCTCTAAACTCAACCGCCTCAATTGCTCAATCTGACGGGCACTAAGCTGACTCAAAATAATCGCTGGCTCGATCTCAACCGTTTGCCAACGCGATTTAATTTGTTCGTAAATAACCCGCTCATGGGCAATGTGCTGCTCCACTAAACACAGGCCACCACTGTGCTCAGCCACTATATAGGTCTCCTGAACCTGGGCAACAGCCTTAAGCTGACTCGGCAGATTATGATTACTAGGACCATAACTACCAGCAACCTCAGCCGCCTTAAACAGCTGTTTAGTACGCTGAGTTTGAGCACCGTCCGTCAAATTAGACAGCCGCAACGTCTTCTCAACCGCAAGGGCAATGCGATCGCACCACACGTCCGTATCTTGCAAATAAATCTCCGACTTGGCCGGATTACGATTCCAGTCAATTTGCTTAGCCGGTACCCGCAAATGCAAAAAACACACGGGATAGCGATCGCGGGGTAACGTACGGCGAAAGTTATAGATCAACGACTGTACTAAAACAGGAGCCGTCACCGTTCGTCCATTAATCGCCACCCGTACCCAGTCCGGACGTCCTCGATGACAGCGATCCGGCAATCCCACCAACAGGTTCAACTGCCCATGCGCACACCCCAAATCATCAGCCGTCAAACTTACGTTCGCTAAATCATGGACCGTCACATCCCGCAGAATCTGAGGCAGAATAGTTTTCGCCGTAGACCCCGGCCACAGGGTAAACCAGTCGCGGTCAGTGTGGGCCACCTGCCAGGTGACTTGGGGATGACACAGGGCTAACTGCTGCACAGTTTGTTGCACCTGGCGTAGCTGTTGGGCCACAGACGGCAACACCTGACGACGATTAGGTAATCGTGTAAAAAGAGCATCAGCGGTGACAACGGTGCCAGGTGCGATCGCAACTTCCTCAATCTCTGTCACCGTTCCTTCTACACCATAATTCACACGCCAACCCACAGCCCCAGCCACCCGACTACGAATTTCTAAGTCCGATAGCTGCGCCAAACTATGCAGCGCCTCACCCCGAAACCCCAGACTCTGAATTTGACTCAGATCATCACAGGTGCGAATCTTGCTCGTGCTATGGGCCGTGGCCGCTTGTTCTAAGTCAGCACGGGAGATACCCATGCCGTTATCCGTCACCCGGACCCGCCACACCTCTGGCCACAAATGAATCACAATCCTGGTAGCCCCAGCATCCAGCGCATTTTCCGACAGCTCTCGCACAACAGCCGCCAGGGAATCAATCACTTCCCCAGCAGCAATCAGGCTGATCACATCCTGAGATAAACGTTGGATAGGTGAGACGGTGGTAATAGTAAAGGCTCCCTGATGTTGATGTTCTTCTAACGCTATCGCGAAAACCGCCTATCCCCCACTCCCCACCCCCCTCCTCTGATGTACCATAACGGCACCTAATCGGTTCAACGCAATGATGTCAGAGACCTATAAGTCAACAGCAATTGCCAAAATTCAAGACCAGAAAGCCCAAATGCGTCGGTCTCTACTAAAGGCACGCCAGGCAATGCCACCCCAGGTGTGGCAGCAAAAGTGCGATCGCATTTGCACCCATTTAGCCCAATGGCCAACCTTGCAAAACGCGCGCACAATATTGGCTTACTGTAGCTTTCGTAATGAGCCAGACCTGGGAAGCTTGCTGGCTCAACAGCGATCTTGGGGACTCCCACGCTGTCAGGGCAAAGAACTGATTTGGCATCGATGGTTTCCCACCTGTGGCTGGCCACTACGATCTGGCACATACGGCATCACCGAACCTGATCCAACATCACCTGTGGTAGATCCTCGCCGGGTAGATGTAATTTTGGTCCCAGCCGTCGCCTGCGATGTCAGGGGATACCGCTTAGGCTATGGCGGAGGATTTTATGACCGCATGCTCAGCCAAACCAGCTGGCAAGGTAAAACGACAATCGGCATTGTATTTGAGTTTGCTCGCCTGCCCGAGATCCCTAAAAACCGCTGGGACCGTCCTTTAGATGGCATCTGTACCGAGAGCGGCCTCTTTCTTGCCAGCTAAATACCAGCTGAGGGGGCAAATCCCAGGCAACCTAAGACTCAACACCTGACAGCACTAATTTCCCAACCATCTTTCCAGACTCCAAACGCCCATGGGCCTTAGCCAAATTAGCCACATTCATAGCTCCCAGATGTTCCGTCATCGTAGTTTTAACAATCCCCTGATCCACTAATTGCGCCACTCGATTTAGTAATCTATGCTGAGAGACCATATCGTCTGTCCCATGCAGCGCTTTGGTAAACATAAACTCCCAGGCAAAGGTGACACTCTTATTCTTCAACAGATTAAGATCAGGGGGTTCTTTAGTTGAAACAACAGCACAAATATTCCCCTGGGGCTTAATCACATCGGCCATTACCTGCCAGTAGTGATTAGTATCATTAAGGCAAAGAATATAATCAACAGCAGCAACACCAAGCCGTTCAAGCTCAACTCGCAAGTCTCCATAGTGATTGACACAGCGAGATGCACCCAACTGCATACACCACTGTCTTGACACATCCCTGGAAGCCGTTGCAATCACCCGTAAACCAGCATACTTTGCCAGCTGGATAGCCATAGAGCCCACCCCACCTGCACCACCAATAATTAAAAGAGTGGCATCACTACTGCGAGGTTCAGGAGAAATATTTAAACGTTCAAAAAGAGATTCCCAGGCAGTAATGGTCGTTAGCGGCAGCGCGGCAGCTTCCTCAAAGGACAAGCTCCTGGGCTTATGACCCACAATTCGCTCATCCACCAAATGATATTCGCTGTTACATCCCTGTCGTGCAATACTACCGGCGTAGTAAACGTCATCTCCAGGCTTGAACAGCGTCACCCGCTCACCTACAGCAGTCACCACACCCGCCACATCCCAACCTAAAATTTTCGGGGTGATCAACCGCCCCTGCACAGAGGCACGCATCTTACAATCAATGGGGTTCACAGATACGGCACGCACCTGCACCTGCAAATCTCGCTGACCAGGAGATAAATCACTGAGGAAACACTCAGCAAAACAATCAGGATGCCCTGTCGGCAAAAATTGACTAACACCAAATGCTTTGATCATTATGACAGCGATGTAAACACCTTACCGAGATCGCAACATATCCTCCCTCAACTTAGATAGTCACCGATCCAGGCTAAAAGAGGCCATAAGATACTACAAAACATCAATTCATGACAAATGAGGCGGCTATTGCCATAGAAAAAACCAAATACGGTTGCTTACATACTAACAAAAAGGGCAACGAAACAGTATACGAATACACATGTCAATCCATTGATTAATACAAAAAAGTCTTCTAGCTGACAGACTAACTACACAACAATGTGGTTATACTCAGAATTGAAAGCACCACATACACTTCGCCAACGGGTCTTTCATTTATTCTACAAGCAGATAAAATATTGTTTTTTCTGTTTCATAACCTAAAAATCATCTTGTTTGATGTAGCCTAAGCTACTTACCCAAAGTTTGTCGGGGAAATTATTGGTTTGGGCAGTTCCACTAAGTTTTTTGTGGTTTTGTCTGATACTGTAAAGTTTGTTATATTGCGGTTGCTATTTTCTCGGAACAACAATGGCAAATACCCCCCCAGCTGTTAAAGCGTTTATCTCGGCATACGACAGTGAGCCTTTGGCGTACCAAAATTTGGACGATGCCATTGAAGCTGTTTGCTGTGGCGAGGTTTTTAGAAGTTTAATTCTCGCATTGGTCAATAGTCCCGCCTTCTCCGAAGAACTGGGCAAAGAGTTTGAAGCAGCAGGTGCGATCGCAGGTTTATCAGCCTGTCGCAGTTTACGCAGTTGTCTAAACTTCTCCATTAGTCGATTTTTTGGACTGTTGGCAGAAGTAATTTCTGCCTTTGATCAAACAGCTGGGGAGGAGTGGAGTACATTCGCAGACCGAGTACACCAGTCAAATTTAGGGGGTAGTAAGCTATTAGAGCGTCTGCTGCGAAGCGCTGACAGAAATTTCTATCAAGACCTGGCCGCACATTTGGTTGACGAAAATCCCCACGCGGTTTATCCAACGTCTAGCTACCGTGAGAGTCAGGCCTCTGTGGTCAGCACCGATGACGATCAGATCATCGAAGCGGTCATGACATCACGGACATTCACGTCAATTCGTGTAGTCGAAAACTGTTTAGACCCCCAGGAAACAGTTTTAAGAGACATGTATATTGCCCATGGTCGATGCGTTTGCATGGTCGACCAAAATGTCGAAAATTACTACGGGGAGCAAATCGAGAAGTATTTCAAGCACCACGGCATTCACCTGGAGAAACTAGTTTACCGGGCCATGGAAGTGGATAAGGGTATTCATACCGTGGAACGTATGCTTGGCGATTTCAAAATGATTGGCGTCTGCCGTAACGAACCTGTACTTATCATCGGTGGTGGTGTTTTGACTGACACTGGTGGGTTGGCCTGTGCCCTTTACCACCGCAACACTCCCTATGTCATGCTTTCCACGTCCATTGTGGCAGGCATTGATGCAGGTCCTTCTCCTCGCACTTGCTGCGATGGATTTGGTTATAAGAATCTCTTTGGAGCCTACCATGCACCTGTGCTCTCCCTAACCGATCGCTCGTTCTTTAAGACATTGCGGGAAGGGTGGTTGCGCCACGGTATTGCCGAGATCATCAAAATGGCAACCGTCAAGAATATTGAGCTGTTTGAGTATCTAGAACAGGCTGGCCCTGAATTGATTGAGACTCGCTTTGGGACTCTCAACTGTGAGCCTGGCGCTGATATTAGCACTCTTTCTCAAAAAATTCTGGGTGCCGCCCTCAGAAGCTACGTTGAAGCTGAGTACGATAACCTTTATGAGACTCACCAGTGTCGTCCCCACGCCTACGGCCACACTTGGTCACCCGGTTTCGAAATTGAGGCTGGCTTGTTGCACGGGCATGCTGTAGCCATTGGCATGGGCTTTGGCGCGTATCTAAGCTACCGCGACAGCTGGATCACAGCTGATGAGTTCCACCGGATTCTTCGCCTGATCAGTTCCTTTGGGTTAAGTCTTTGGAATGACGTACTACTTAATAACGACACTCTCTGGGCTTCTCAAGAAAAGATTGTTCAGAAACGGGGCGGCAACTTAGCCGCGCCCCTACCCAAGGGTGGGGTTGGTAAATGTGGTTATCTCAACTCAATGACTCAAGAGGAGCTATACGAAGCGATCAGCGCCTATCGTAAAATTTGCCAAGACTATCCACGTCAGGGAGTTGGCATCGATCCACTTTGCAGCGATGTTGGCCTCGAAGATCCATCTACAGTGGGCCACAGCCTGATGGAAACTGTCAAAGCCCATTCTACAGAACCAACTGAACTGCTATCTCCTGTTTAAATGATTCTAGGAGATTAGTATAAAACAACGGTCGTGGCCTCTATTTAGGAGGTCGCGATCGCGTCCAGTTAATCCCAATGCTTTGAGAACCTATGGCACACCCACCTTTTGATATTGTCATCCCCCTCTTTCGTACTCGATGGAATACACGGGCGGTCATGGAAGGGCTCACCCATCATTATCAGCCTCGCTCAATACATATCATCACCCTACCTACAGAAGTAGCTAGTCTCCAGGAAAAGTCTCAAGGCTGGAAAACAGCCCCGATCCATATTCACAACGAAGAAATCTTTTTCCAGGCAAGTGGGCTGACCAAAACTGTCATCTGTGAAGAGCTTAATTTAGGCAAGTCTTTGTATAACCCTGGCTGGTTTTATCAGCAGCTTCTGAAACTAGGGGCCTTTGAAGGCATCTCTAATCTCAGCGAATGGTATCTAGTGTGGGACAGTGATCTACTCCCAGCCGCAACCTGGCCTGCATTTCGTGGTGAGGATACGACCTTAGAACATACCTTTGCACTGCTACAACACAACAAATATGGCAATCCTGCCATTGTTGGCAAATGGGATACCTGGATTCGCAACGTGTTAGGTGTAACACCACTGACAGACGAAACTGGCACGTTTATCCCCCATCACATGTGGTTTAAGCAAGAACACCTCAAAACATTTGCCCAGCGCATCAATTATCATTACACATCGACCGATCACTGGCTCTCCCTAATGATGCGTTCAGCCAATGATTTTGGCACATTTAGTGAGTATTGGGCCTATGTTTCTTGGGTTGCTACTCAAGCTCCAACAGACATCGCATTTTATCCCTATGCTCAGTATGGTGAGACCACTGAGCGCTTCTTTGATGATGGCACTGGCATGTTTTCAACGTCTCTTAGAAAGTATCTCTCCATTAATTCCGTTGGACCAGATGATGGATTCTCCCCTTCCTATAAAGAGGTCAACACATTTATTCAAACAGAATATGGTGCAGATGCCTTACCCTCATCTCTAGCCTTTGAGAGCAGCCCTCGCCATTTAAAGAAAAATAGTGAAAATATGCACATTGAGGAACAACGTTCTCGTTGGAATCCTCGTATAGTAGAGGAAGCGGCTACAGTTTAATGAATGATGCAGTGAAGGGTAAAGAGTAGAAAGTCAAGAGTCACTCTTTATCCCTTTACTTTCCACCGCTTTACTCTTTATCCAGCTTTGCTGCTGCTTGCTTCAACCCATCTAACAGCTCCAAGGAAAGATGCAATCCGTTGAGATCAATGGCACCAGCCTTGGGCTTGGGTTGAGGTCCATGGTAATCACTACCGCCAGTCATGAGTAAGTCGTACTGTGCACAAAGTTCTTCGAGAACCCGCTCTTCACTAATGCTGTGCTGTGGGTGATACACTTCCACACCCATCAGACCTGCCTTAACCAATTCTGGCAATACCTCTTCTACAATACCACCTCTAAACAAATAGGGGTGGGCCCACACAGGCACAGCACCACAGCTTCTTAGCAACTCTATCCCTTCTTGAGCAGTAAATTTTTCGTAGGGAACATAGGCCGGACCATGATCGCCGATAAACCGCTGGAAGGCTTCTTGTTGAGATGTCACATGGCCCGCTGCCAGCAGTGCATTAGCGATATGGGGGCGACCAGGGGCCATGGTGCCCGGCATCGGTGGTAATGCAATGGGAAAGCCTAACTCAGCCAGCTTATCTACCATTTTCTGAGCCCGGCGATGACGGCCCTGAATACGCTCGCTTAAGGGTGTTGCTAGCTTTTGTGGATCTGGGTAAAACCCCAGAATATGCATAGAACGCTCGTTATATGTCGTACTGAGTTCAATACCAGGAACTATTTCCAAGTCGTAGGATTGAGCCGCTGAACGGGCTTCAGTCCACCCAGAAATTGTATCGTGATCGGTAATCGCCAACGCTTTAACACCTTTGGCCGCAGCCCGTTCCACCAGTTTTTGTGGTGTGAGGGTCCCGTCAGAAAAGGTGGTGTGGCAGTGGAGTTCAAGCATAAGGTATGGAAAGGCGGTGGGTAGTAGACTGAATGACGGCCTACCTTTCCTATTATGGGCAGATTTAGTGGCTACCGGCTCAGCCAAGAAAAATAAGGATTTGTTGATACAACTCGATATTCACTAAATAGCCAGTGTAGAAAATCGTAGCGGCTTGCCCATGGATATTAGAACTCTCCTCAACACACTGTGTGATTATGGTCTATTTAGTCGGCAACAATTTGCAAAAATACACTCCCCGTAGGTTGGGTTAAAACCTCAACAACATGTTCGCCATACATCAATCCCTCTCCTAACCCAACATCGCCAACACCCCACAGTTAAAATCATGGAGGTTCATCGACCGGATTAATGGCGGAGGGTATCGATTGTTGGGTTTCGTGCCTCAACCCAACTACGCAAACATCATCCAATCAAAGAGCCTGTGATCATTCCACCTAACAATACAAACCCTAGAATCACGTTTTGACGAAAGATTTGCCCATATACATGGGCTGGCTGGCGCTTATTCCGTAATTTTCGATAATGGGTAAACCAAATACCACAGGCAATGGCCCAAGTAACCATATAGGGTGCACCTAATGCCTTATAACTGCCTAACCACAACAACAATATTGCAGTCCCCATAAAGAGTAACCCAACAATTTCAGGGGTATTCGAACCGAAAAAGCGAGCACTAGAATTCACGCCGAGCTGAGCGTCATACTTACGATCGGGGATTGCATAAACTGTGTCAAAGCCAAGGGTCCAAAGCACGGTTGCGCCCCATAACAACCAGGCGGCAGTATCTAAACTGCCAGTGACAGCACTCCAGGGAATCAATACTGCGAACCCCCAAGCAATGGCTAATACTAGCTGCGGCACTGGAAACACACGCTTGGCTAATGGATAAAGCAAAATAACTGGCGATGCCAAAAAACACAGCAAAATACTCAACGGAGTAAGATATAGCGCAAAGCCAATGGCACAGAGAAAGGTCACAACTGCGATCGCAATCCCCGTTTTCACCGTCAACGCCCGCGAAGCTAGAGGCCGATTACGCGTCCGCTCCACCTTTGGATCAATATTCCGGTCCCACAAATCATTAACGACACAGCCACCTGCACTCGTAGCCAGGCTGCCACAAATAATCACTGCCAACAGCACCCCATCAGGCCGACCCTCTGCCGCCAAAAACAAGGCCCACAAAGCTGGCACCATTAAAATCAAACGGCCTGTGGGTTTATCCCAACGCATCAGTCGGATGACTGTTTTCCACGTGGGTTCAACAATTGGCGAAGACGGAGCCATGGGGGACAGGGATGTAAGTTTAATATTCTTTTTTAAGAATATCTTTCTAATTGTTAACAAGGAAGGGGTCAGAGGAAGAAAGCAGGGACGCAGGCGGGAATCGAGGAGTTGCCCCCTAGCACTTGCCTCCACAGCAAATCACAAAAAATGCAGACCTTGAACACCAGTAATCAGACACTTACTTATATTTAAGGACACCAAAAAGCACCCCCCCATCTGTCACCTATTTAATTATCCCTATTCGCTCTCTTTGTCCACAGACTCTGACATCAACTGGAATCTGCTAACGAACAAACTTGAATATCCCATCAGGCCGCTCATAACCAATATTTATCGCCAGAAAGCTTAGCTATAAATTTATAAATCATCTGAAATCAGCAAGTATATTTTGGTTAAAATAACCATAACTACAGGATAAAATTCCGATGACCAATGATGCATCACTGTTAATGAAGTCTGATGAATACGGGCTCCTGACCGATTTGTATCAGCTAACCATGGCTGCCTGTTACGTAGGCGAAGGGCTAGATCAACGTCGGGCTAGTTTTGAACTGTTTGTGCGCCGTTTACCCAAGGGCTTTGGCTATCTGATTGCGGCAGGGCTAGCGGCAGCCCTCGATTATCTAGAAAACTTTCGATTTACGGCAGCCCAGCTAGCGGCTCTTAAAGAGACCGATATTTTCCCAGGGGCACCCCCCAAGTTTTGGGACCTTTTGGAAAGCAGCCAGTTTTCAGGAGATGTGTGGGCCGTGCCAGAAGGCACAGCCATATTTGCCAATGAGCCCATTTTGCGAGTCGAAGCCCCCCTATGGCAGGCCCAGATCGTGGAGACTTATTTATTAAATGCCATCAACTATCAAACTCTAATTGCCACCAGGGCAGCTCGACTGCGGGATGTCGCTGGTTCGGAGGCCATACTATTAGAATTTGGCACCAGACGGGCGTTTAGCCCCCAAGCTTCCCTATGGGCGGCACGCGCTGCATTGGCCGGGGGGCTGGATGCGACATCCAATGTGCTAGCAGCACTCAAGCTGGGTCGTAAGCCCGTGGGCACCATGGCCCATGCCTTGGTGATGGCGATTTCTGCCTTAGAGGGGAGTGAGGCAGATGCATTTGAAGCATTTCACCGCTATTTCCCTGGGGCAGCACTGCTGATTGATACCTACGACACTGTGGCAGCAGCAAGATTACTAGGGCAACAGACCGATCACTCTCTAGCGGGTGTGCGGATTGACTCTGGGGACTTGGTAACGCTATCTCAGCAGGTACGTCACGAATTACCCGATGTGCCGATTTTCGCCAGTGGCGATTTGGATGAACAAGAAATTCTCCGCTTAAAACAAGCGGGGGCCTGCATTGATGGATATGGGCTGGGGACTAAGCTAGTCACAGGGGTTCCAGTCAATGGGGTATACAAAATAGTGGACATTGATGGTGTTCCAGTAATGAAGGAGTCTAGTGGCAAACTCACGTATCCAGGTCGCAAACAGATATTTCGGTCTGCGGCTGGCGACCGGCTAGGGCTGGCAGCAGAAGCCACGTCTGCGGATAGCGGCGGGCTATTAAACCCCATTATGCGAAACGGAGTCCGGCTAGTCCCTGACGATCCATTAGAGACAATTCGAGAACGAGCCAGCCAATCTGTGGCACAACTGCCATTGTCGGTACGTGATGTGTATCAGCCTGTCGTACCCCAGGCAGAAATTTCGGCTGCGCTGCGGGATCTAACCAATTGCACTCGCCGTAGTCACCTCGCTACTGTTAATTGAAACTCCTGTGAGGTGAGTTTTGCCTATTTTGCATCTAGCACCCAATGCAAAACTTACAAAATTCGTATTCACTATGCAGCATATACCTAAGGATATGTCGAATAATCTCATAGGAGACTTCTTTACCCTGCGACTGCCAGTGACTATTCCCCCTGCCAACCAACTCCACGTGGCACTTTTTGGGACCAGTGCCGACCCGCCCCACAATGGCCATCGCAGTATTGTGGCAACGTTGGGGCATCAGTTTGATCATGTGGCAGTGTGGGCGTCGGATAATCCATGGAAAGAAAACCAATCTCCCATTGAAATGCGAATGGATATGCTGGAACTTGCGATCGCAGATCTCAATACCCCCGGCACCATCAAGCTACATCGGGAACTAAGCCACCCCTATACCGCCGTTACCCTAGAGCGGGCTCGACGCATCTGGCCCCACGCCGAATTTACCTTTGTGATTGGAGCCGACTTAGTTAAACAGCTACCCAGTTGGTATCGCTCAGAGGATGTGATGCGGTGGGCCAAGATATTGGTCTTTCCACGCCCTGGCTATGGGCTCAATAAAACTGAGTTAGACCATTTGCGATCGCTGGGGGCAAATGTGGCGATCGCCACGCCCCTAAGTCAACATCACATATCCTCCAGCACGCTCCGCCAGGGCTGCCTAGAACAACCCGATGAAATCCCTGCTGTCGTGCAAGCCTACATCCACCAACACAACCTGTATCCATGCCCGGAAAACACACCAACCATCCCTTAGCCGACTTTAAAGTGGGCATTGATAACGTTATTTTCTCGGTCGATACCGAGCTCAATCGGCTGTTGGTGCTGTTGGTGATGCGCCACGAAGACCCCTTCTTAGGACAGTGGTCGTTACCGGGCACCCTGGTAAGGCAAGGTGAATCGTTAGAAACAGCATCCTACCGAGTCCTCTCTGAAAAAATTCGGGTCAAAAATCTCTATGTAGAACAGCTTTATTCCTTTGGGGGGCCTAAACGAGACCCACGTGAAGCCGAAGATGCCTACAATGTGCGCTATCTCTCAGTCAGCTATTTTGCCCTTGTACGGTATGCAGAAGCCGAGCTCATCGCCGATGGTGTCAGCGGAATTGCCTGGTATCCCCTAGACCATCTACCGGACCTTGCCTTTGACCATCAAGAGATTCTCACCTATGGCACTATGCGCCTGCGTAACAAGGTGAAATACAGCCCCGTTGCCTTTGATGTACTCCCCGAAATGTTTACCCTCAGCGATTTATATCAGCTGTATATTACGATCTTAGGTGAAGATTTCTCTGATTATTCAAATTTTCGCACTCGTCTCTTAAAGCTTGGTTTCTTGGAAGATACAGGTATTAAAACCTCTCGCGGAGCGGGACGCCCTGCCAGCCTGTATCGGTTTGATGCAGAGGCGTTTGAACCACTCAAGGATAAACCAATGGTCTTTGTTTAAAACGCTCCATTTTAATTCTGCCATGGTGGGCCATGCCCACCCTACAGGATCACTCCCCCTGCACAGACGTTCCATGGAACGTCTCTCCATTAACACCCCCATGTACAGACGTTCCATGGAACGTCTCTCCATTACCATTTAACTCACCATGAAATTCGCTATTGCTCAACTCGATCCCACTGTCGGCGACCTTACTGGTAATGCCCAACAGATTTTAGCCGCTGCGCAAAATGCGGCAGAACAAGGGGCCCATCTTTTACTCACGCCAGAACTCTCCTTGTGTGGCTATCCACCAAGAGACTTATTATTGCGTCCTGGCTTTATCCAACAGATGCAGACTGTTTTAGAAAAACTGGCCAAAGACTTACCCCAAGGCTTAACCACTTTAATAGGCCTGGCCCAACCCAATACTGACGCAGGTAACAAAGGGCAAAAACCTCTTTACAACAGCATGGCGTTGTTAGAAAACGGCACCATTAAAACTGTGTTCCATAAACGTCTGCTGCCAACCTATGACGTTTTTGATGAAGATCGCTACTTTGAATCGGGTACCGACCCCAATCATTTTACCCTTGAAGCCGGTGGCAGCTCATTGCATATTGGCGTCACCATTTGTGAAGATCTTTGGAATGAAGATGACTTTTGGGGACAGCGGACCTATAAGGTCAACCCCACAACCGAGGTGGTGGCAGCAGGTGTAGATCTGGTGGTTAATCTCTCGGCATCACCCTTTACGGTGGGTAAACAAGCATTACGAGAGAAAATGATTGCCCATGCGGCCCGTCAGCATAGCTGCCCGATTATCTATGTCAATCAGGTGGGGAGCAACGACGACTTGATTTTTGATGGCTGCAGTGTTGCCATGGATCGTCAAGGAACTGTGGTCAGCCGTAGCACCAGCTTTCAACCAGCGGTTCAGATAGTGGGCTATGACCTGGAACAGCAAACTCTGGTCCCTGGCACTATTCACCCGCTGCTAGATACTCCAGAAGCAGAGATATGGTCGGCCTTAGTTCTAGGCGTTAAGGACTACAGCCGTAAGTGTGGATTTAGTAAAGCTGTCGTGGGTCTTAGTGGTGGCATTGACTCCGCATTGGTGGCTGCGATCGCAACCGCTGCCCTGGGTCCCGATAACGTTCTAGGCGTACTCATGCCCTCGCCCTATAGCTCTGACCACTCCATTAGCGATGCTGAAAAACTCGCCCATAATCTAGGCATCACCACACAAAAACTGCCCATTGGCGAACTCATGGCGGGCTACGACAACACGCTGCTTGATCTCTTTACCGGCACTGAACCCGGCGTTACCGAAGAGAATCTTCAGTCCCGTATTCGGGGCAATTTGCTCATGGCCATCACCAATAAATTTGGTCATTTGTTACTCTCCACCGGCAACAAATCAGAAATGGCAGTGGGTTACTGTACCCTGTACGGCGATATGAATGGCGGCTTAGCTGTCATTGCCGATGTGCCCAAAACCCAAGTTTACAGCCTATGCCATTGGCTGAATCACTGTATTCAAACAACAGACACTGCCCTAGGTCTAATCGAGTGCGATCGTAAAACAGAAATCATTCCCAACAACATTCTGACAAAACCCCCGAGTGCAGAACTACGTCCTGACCAAGTTGACCAAGACTCCCTGCCCCCCTACGACATCCTTGACGATATTCTCGAACGCCTAATTCAACGCCATCAGTCCACAGACGATATTGTCACCGCAGGGCACGATCCCACTGTTGTCGGCAAAATTGTGCGCCTACTAACCCGTGCCGAGTTTAAACGCAGACAGGCCCCACCAGTACTAAAAGTAACCGATCGGGCCTTTGGCCTTGGCTGGCGCATGCCCATCGCCAGCCGCTGGAGCACCTAATCAAGTGCTGCTTATTTTGGATAGCAGCTACTGCCGGGGAGACGTTGTCCAGGGACGGTAGCCAGCTCGAATACATTGGTCGAGGGCGGCATCTACCGATAATTGAGCCTCATCACTAAGATCGACAACACATTGGCCAAATCGTTCTGGCAGTAAGCTGCGGCTACAGTGTTCTAAGGCATTGACTGACGGCTGTGTCAGCAACGCTCGGTGAATATCAACAGTGCAATCAGCAACGTCATCAGGGCGACGGGAACGCTCACAGCCCTCTAGAGCATCCAACGCGCCAATGCCAGCGTCCTGACTAACATCTACAACACATTCGCCAAGAGTACCTGGGAAGCGAGCACCAGCACAGCTAGCCGTTGCTTGCTCTGCACTCACCCCGCTGTCTTTAAGAGCGGCCACACATTGACCATAGCTATCATCTTCTTCTGCATAGCCAGGCAAAGCCACCAGCGAAGCCGTGGCCAAACCAAGAGTCACTGGCATAAGTAGTGAACGCACTAAACAACGATGCAAAACTGAAGTAGCAGTCATATTAATCATTATCAATAGGTCTAATAGAACAGAGATTGCTAATTAGCATTCGATGCGCCTAAATTGCTGCCAAAATCACCATGCCATGCATAGCAATGCAGTGAATGGCAAACAGATTACCTATGCATATTAATCGTTAAATAAGACAACGGTAATTTTGTAATCATTGTCCTTTGAAACCCTGATCTAATCTACAGTGAATGAGTGACAAAACATGAGCCGTTTCTGAGTTCGGAAATAATCCAGGTTATTCTTTCAGACTCATAAATGAGCGGCACTACAAAAACGCCACACATAATTACAGCAAACGATCTAGAGGGTCTTTAACATGCATCTGAGTGAAATCACCCATCCAAACCAGTTGCATGGCTTGTCTGTGAAACAGTTAGAAGCCATTGCCCAGCAAATTCGAGAAAAGCATCTTAAAACGGTATCCGCCAGCGGAGGGCATCTGGGACCGGGGCTGGGCGTGGTAGAGCTAACGTTGGGTTTATATCAAACCCTAGATTTAGATCGTGACAAAGTCGTCTGGGATGTAGGGCACCAGGCCTATCCTCACAAATTAATTACAGGTCGTTACAACGACTTTTCATCCCTACGCCAGAAGGATGGTGTGGCTGGCTACCTCAAGCGCTGCGAAAGTAAGTTTGATCATTTTGGGGCTGGCCATGCATCCACCAGCATTTCTGCCGCATTAGGCATGGCGATTGCCCGCGATTTACAAGGGGATGACTATAAAGTCGCTGCCATTATCGGGGATGGGGCGCTCACCGGAGGTATGGCCCTAGAAGCCATCAACCATGCCGGGCACCTACCCAACACCAACCTGGTGGTGGTGCTCAACGACAATGAAATGTCCATCTCTCCCAACGTCGGTGCAATTCCTCGTTACCTCAATAAAATTCGCTTGAGCCCACCGATACAGTTTCTCAGCGATAACCTTGAGGAACAATTAAAACAAATACCCTTCGTCGGTGATTCTTTCTCACCGGAATTAGACCGAGTCAAGGAAGGGATGAAACGGTTGGCAATGTCCAAAGTAGGGGCTGTTTTTGAAGAACTCGGCTTTACCTACATGGGTCCGGTTGATGGTCACAACTTAAGTGAACTGATCAACACGTTTAAAGAAGCCCATGCCAAGGGGGGACCTGTATTAGTACATGTGTCTACGATCAAAGGCAAAGGGTATGAAATCGCTGAAAAAGATCAGGTGGGCTATCACGCTCAGTCCCCCTTCAATTTAACGACTGGTAAGGGTTATCCATCTACAAAGCCAACGCCTCCAAAATATTCCAAGGTTTTTGCAGAAACTCTGATCAAACTAGCAGAAGATAATCCGAAGGTTGTTGGCATTACAGCAGCCATGGCCACTGGCACTGGTCTCGATAAGCTACAAGCCACACTCCCTCAGCAATATATAGACGTTGGTATCGCCGAACAACATGCCGTTACTCTGGCAGCAGGTCTAGCCTGTGAAGGCATGCGCCCAGTGGCCGCTATCTACTCCACCTTCCTGCAACGCGCCTACGACCAGATTGTCCATGATGTTTGCATCCAAAACCTGCCGGTATTTTTCTGTCTAGATCGGGCGGGCATTGTCGGTGCTGACGGCCCTACCCACCAGGGCATGTACGACATTTCCTATCTGCGCTCCATTCCCAACATGGTGGTCATGGCTCCGAAAGATGAGGCCGAACTCCAGCAGATGGTTGTTACTGGCATTGAGCACACTGATGGCCCCATTGCAGTACGTTATCCCCGTGGCAGTGGCTATGGCGCTCCGCTCATGGAAGAAGGCTGGGAAGCACTACCCATTGGCAAAGGAGAAGTTCTACGCCAGGGCGATGACCTACTCCTACTAGGCTATGGCTCCATGGTTTACCCCACCATGCAAACCGCAGAAATTTTAAGTGAGCACGGTGTTGAAGCGACTGTGATCAACGCACGCTTTGTGAAGCCTCTAGATGAGGAATTGATTGCTCCGTTGGCTCAGAAAATCCAACGGGTCGTCACCTTTGAAGAGGGCTGCCTCATGGGTGGGTTCGGCTCAGCCGTAGCAGAAGCCTTACTCGATAATGATGTCAACGTACCCATTTTGCGTCTGGGCATCCCTGACATCTTGGTGGATCATGCGACTCAGGCTCAAGCCAAAACAGCCCTAGGATTGACCCCTGCTCAGATGGCAGACAAAATCCTCAAGCGGTTCGCCTTAGCTCAGCGTGAACTGGCCAGTATGGGTTAACTACACTCACATCTAAATCATTACGCCCCTGCCAGGCTGTCCTGGCAGGGGTTTCTTTTTGAAAATCTTGCTGATTTCTGATTTCCTGATTACCGCCGCTGTCTGCGCTGGACGCGACGCCGCCGGGTACCCGTTGCCATCGAAGCAGGTAGCAAAGCTATCGGTGGGGCATGAAGCAGATCACCCTCCCCAGACCGCCTAGCAACTGGGAAAGCAGGCAGATCGCCACACAGATCAACAAACCATAGCCCCAGGGCTATTAACAGGGTAATCACACTTAACAAAAAAATAGCCATTGCCCCGATTACCAGAGCATTAACAGCAATCATGGTGCGCAGGATAAGTACGCCTAAACTGGTCAACATGCCCAGCAGCGTGGCAACTGTCAGCACAAAACTAAGGTAGGCCCACCGACACCGACGTCTTATGCCTCGGGTCACCGTGCTGCCTGAGCGCAACCAACACCACCGCAGCCAAGCAGCTAGAGTCACCGTCATCACGATAATCACCATCAAGACGTTATTAAACAACAGTGAGATGAGTTGACCCGTTTGGACAGAAGACATCACAACCAAACTCCACTTGACTTAATGGATATTAGTTCAATTGTACTATTTTATTGTGCTCATGACTCCATCATGGGAGAAAAGCCAGTCGAGTGGTATCGTTGTTGGCGTGTTTGTCACCTTCTAGGCAGAAAATGATTTTCCATAGGCATTTTTGGCCTGACACAAGGCGTTACTAATCCTCTGTTTCGGTTGTTCATGCAAGTGAAGTCACGTCCAAGGCACATTGGGATTTATTTTTTACTCGGCATCCTTGCCTGTGTATTGGCTATCGCTTCCAAACTTGCCATTGTTTGGAGTGTTGACTCATACGTATATTCCTTGCCCATTGTGGGTGGCGTTCTAGCTTCTCTTGAAGTTGCTGAAATCGCTAGCCCAATACTGTTAGCACTGTTAGGGGTAGCCCTGGGTGCACTCACCTACTATTTACCCACAGGCAGCAACCTCCACCTGCGCTTGCTGCTACTTGGCATCACTCTACCGCTGGTTCTGATGCTTGGCCATCGAGTGCGTTATAACGCTTGGGTCAGACAGGTCGCCAACCAAGAAAGTTTGTCGATCACTCAAGCTCAACAGCTCACTGACGATTTTTTGCGACGGGAGACGTCAAAGTCTGGCAATGTGGGCTTTTACTGGTATACGGCCACTCGAGCGACTCCACCTACCCGACTAGATAATCTGGAAAATCCCAATGATACTAGCCCACTGCAAACTCAGTTGACTGATGTAGGGCGACAGCAGACGGGTTTATTAAGGTTGGCTTTCGATATTTACAACTGGCTTTTTAACAATGCGGGCTGGGGCATCCGCGTTGCTTATGCAGTGCTGTCTGGGTTTATGGGGCTGTCATATTTTTATAGAGGGCAGCTTTGGGCTAATCGCCAACGTCGTCAATGAACGGAGACTGTGACGTCAATCAATCAACCCATGATGGGCATAGGACTGCTGCTTTAGTCTTAGCAGGGGGGCGAAGCAGCCGCATGGGGCAAGATAAGGCCCTACTGACATTACCCATGGCAGGGCAAACAGGGGAAGCATTAACGTTACTGCAGCAGACTTGCTCCGTGGCCGAAAGTTGTGCAGCCCATACTTACGTATTAACTCCTTGGCCAGCAAAATACGCCAGTCGCTTGACGTCAACTGCCATTTTGCTAAAGGAAGAAGCTGCTGGGGCTGGCCCACTGGTTGCGTTAGCTCAAGGTTGGTCCATGATTTTGGCCCAAAGTCAGAGACGGGACCAGGAAATTCCTGACTGGCTGCTCCTGCTGGCCTGCGATATGCCCGCTCTTGATACAACCACAATCCAGCAATGGCAGGAGCAGCTGAAAACGATAGATGAGAATGCGATCGCAACCCTACCCAAAGCAGGCGATCGCTGGGAACCCCTCTGCGGGTTTTATCACCGTCGCTGCATTCCTAGTCTAAACAAGGCTTTGGCAGATAATATCCGATCATTCCAACGATGGTTAGCAACCGAAACAATTGTGCCGCTATCCCTTGCAGATTCTAATATGTTACGAAATTGCAATACTCCGGGCCAATGGCAGCAGTTTTTAGATTTTATAAACGCCAGAAACCCATAGGTAGCTTGACAAACGGTCCTTTTTTTCAATGTTAAGCTGTGTATTATTTTGCCCGACAATATCCGGTGCCGATCCCATAAACCCTTATAGTTATGATTAACGTTTGTTAAATTTCCTCATATTCTGGAGATTCTCAAGTGGCGATTCCTCTGCTGAACTATTCACCGGTTACTCAAAATTCTCGGGTTGAGGGCTATGAAATTCCTGGGGATGATCAGCCTAAGATCTATTCGACTCAGAATATTCTTTCTTCGACTGATATCGACGATCTGATTGAAGCGGCCTACCGTCAGATCTTTTTCCATGCATTTAAAGCTGACCGGGAAAAATTCCTAGAATCTCAGTTGCGTAGTAACCAAATCACCGTACGTGAATTTGTACGTGGTCTGCTGTTGGCTAACACTTATCGCAACAGCTTCTACAAGATGAATAACAACTATCGTTTTGTAGAGCAGACAGTTCAGCGAGTTCTAGGCCGTGACATCTTTAATAAGGAAGAAACTTTAGCCTGGTCGATTATAGTAGCGACCAAAGGTATTGAAGGGTTTGTTGATGCTCTCCTCGATAGTGATGAGTATTTAGACAACTTTGGCGATGACATTCTGCCCTATCAGCGTCGTCGTGTTCTACCTACTCGTAATCAAGGTGAGCTGCCTTTCAACATCAAGTCACCTCGCTACGACGAGTACTACCGGTCTATCTTGGGTTTCCCCAAGCCTGTCTTCCAATCTTCTGTCCGTCGCTTTACACCGCAAGAGAAGCAGCCTAAGGCTGGTAGCCCAGCGTTGTTTATGGATATGGCCCGTGGGTTAAGCAACAGCCAGCCCCTGCCTTCCCAGCGAGTATCGGCTGTGAGCGTTAACTTTACGTCGGGTGTGCCCTACCGTCGAGTTAATTTCCCCATTAATGATCCTGTAGCAGCTGCCGCTGTTGAAAAAGCTAAGCAAGGTGCTTAGGATTTTTTATAACTCTTAAAAATTAAAAAGGGGGTAGATTTTCTGGATCCACTCCCTTTTTTATTAGCACGTAGATATTTCTAGTATTTCTAGCGTTGTCGTAATCTTTGAAGCAGGGTTTCAAACTGTGGGGGGAGAGGTGCGATCGCAACCACATCTTTTCCCGTTATCGGATGAGTCAGCGTTAGCTGGCGAGCATGCAACGCCTGACCTGGTAACTTTACCCCTATGGAGCGTCCTGAGCCGTAGGTCATATCCCCCACAATGGGGTTCCCCAGTAGCGCACTATGCACTCGAATTTGGTGGGTGCGCCCCGTTTCCAATCGATAATGCACTAATGTGTAGTTGCCCAAACGCTCCTGAATACGCCAGTGGGTAACGGCTCGCCGCCCTCCTTTCTCAATGGGCACCACCGCCATTTTTTTTCGATCCCTCGGATGACGTCCGATGGGAGCATCCACAATCCCAACATCCTGATTTTCTGGGAGCTTCGGCACTCCAAAAACGACGCCAAGGTATTCTCGCTGGGCTGTTTTCGCCTGAATTTGTCCCTGTAGATGATGTAATACCGGCTCCGTCTTAGCCACCACCATCGCCCCAGTTGTATCTTTATCCAAACGGTGCACAATCCCAGGGCGTTGCACACCGCCCACCCCCGTCAGCTGATCGCCACAATGGGCCAACACGGCATTGACTAACGTGCCTTTGGGATGACCTGGAGCTGGATGTACCACCATGCCTGGAGGCTTATTTACCACCAGCAGGTATTGATCTTCGTACAAAATATCGAGGGGAATCGCCTCTGGCGTTAATTCAAATGCCTCAACCTCAGGAATTTTTAGCTGTAGCCAATCCCCTGAACTAACGATTACCTTTTTATTGATACAGGGCTGATCATTAATCCTCAGGGCCCCTTGCTCAATCAACTTTTGAATACGATTGCGGGATAAATCACAATTCTGGGAGAGCCACCGATCAATTCTTTCATTAGCAGCATCCGTAACCGACAGCTCAATTACGCTCCCATATTGCTCCCCATTGTCCATTTTGAATTACCTATCCCCATTCATTGCAATCAGGACAGACCCAATATTCTCCCGATCGGTTATCTTGCCTGAACCGTTTGCCAATGGGGAGAATGCATCGGCGATGCAGAGGCCAATGTTTCATACAGATCGACAACACGACCAATGATTGCGATCGCAGGTGCTTGAAACTGCTGTTCCTCAACTTGCTGAACAATTGTAGCCAATGTTCCAATCAACTCTTCCTGGTCAGGTCGCGTTCCCCATCTCACCAAAGCCACTGACGTTTCCTCAGCCATGCCAGCTGCCGTAAGTTCCGACACAATATTCACTAAATTGTGCACACCCATGTAAATAACAATGGTTTCCGAGCCATGGGCCAATGCCGACCAATTGACCTGCGGACGATACTTACCCGCAGCCTCATGACCAGTTACGAACGTCACCGACGAACTATAATTGCGGTGCGTTACTGGGATACCCGCATAGGCAGGAGCCGCAATGCCAGCCGTAATCCCTGGCACCACCTCCACATCAATCCCAGCTTCCAGCAACCCCATCATCTCTTCGCCACCTCGGCCAAACACAAACGGGTCCCCCCCTTTCAGTCTGACCACCACAGCATTAATTTTCGCCTGCTCAATCAAAAGCTGGGTAATGTCTTGTTGCACCATAGAATGACGCCCGCGACGTTTACCCGCATCAATCACCTGAGTATGCTCACTAATCATGGCCAAAATTGGCGGACTCACTAGAGCGTCATGAATCACCACATCCGCATGCTCTAACAGGCCCTTAGCTTTCAAAGTTAGAAGGCCTGGATCACCAGGACCAGCCCCCACCAAATAGACTTTGCCAAACGTATCTTGAGTCAGGGAATGAGACATGTCAGTTGCAATGGGATGGATATGATTGATCAATTCTGGCAAACCTAACCCAGCATTGATTGCCAAAATCGATACAGCAGCAATGATGTACCTGCTTAATTTTACTTAAGATATCCTTAACCTTAAGTCATATTTGTCCCATTGTTGTCCCATGGATAGTCTGAATCAAGGGCTAAAAATCGTACTCTTCAGCACAACCATTATGAGGATGTGCTGTGGCCCAAGGTCTGCACAACTATATTAGCCACGTCAAACGTGGCCCCTAATGGTGGCAATAACCGGAAATTGGTGCGCGGGAAGCGCTCAGCTAACTCCTCAGTCAAATGAGCCACTGCATCTGTAATTCCACCAGCAAACAGAAAATAGGGAAAAATAGTCAGCGTCGAACAGCCCTGCTGCATTAAATGAATCGTTTGGTTCTGAATATCAGACTCAGTTGTCCAGTAAGCAACCGCTGTCCCCAAAGACTTCGCCAAATTATCCACAGCTCGATTTCCCCTCACTCGTCGACTACCGTGGGCAACGATTAAACGCCCTGACTTCGGGGAATGGAAAAATCGATTTTGAATCAGTTCATGCATGCCTGGGGCACCGCCAATATGATGACCCAGTTCCAACTCAATGACATCACCCAGCTCGTGGCGAGCTAGATCCACTTCATCGGGTAAATCTTGCATAACATGCTTACCCTTCAACAAAAACAGCGGCACCAAGTGTAAGCGATCGATACCAGCAGAACTCAGCCGTCGACCAAATTCACAAATCTGCTGATGTAGCGGCAAAAGTCCACAGTCTAAAACAGCAGTTCCAACAATAAAGCGGTCCTGAGGCAATCGAGTGGTAGTGGCAGTCACAGCCGACCTAAATGCTGGCGCAACCGCTAATACCGTCGCCTGTTGACGATTAGCACCTAAAACCGTTTTAGGAGTAAACCGATTGTCTGGCACCATCACTGGGCCACAAGACTGACTGCTCCATGGGCTCACTAGAGACGGGTTAAGTCGCTCTCTGATTAGCTGAGCCAATCGATTTATAGCGATTTGATGCCGTGGATCACGACTGCCATGGGAAATCAAAAGATAGGCTGTAGATGTCACGAGAAGTTTTAAATGAGATTGTTAGGGTGAGACGAAATCAATAAATCCCCGGGACACTGTCCCGATGTCTGTCTTTAGGAACCAAAGCTAATGACGCTGGAATAACTAGTGAGCGCACTAATCTAGCAGCAAACTGATGCTGTAGCTGTAGATTCACTAACTTTCCAGCGGGTATAGCGACCTACCAATATGCCTCTAGAACAGACTTGGAAACTATTCAACACACGTTATGTAGTCCACACATTCTTGATAACGTTGCCGGAATAACGCTGCTGGGCATAATCAAGGTTTTCACTCTCAACTTGACCCCAAACAATTTGATAATCGGCTTACACACCAATTGTTATAAACACTACTCACTTTAGTAGTATCCACGGAATCATGCCAGATTTCTGTTGTGGTTGATGCTATTTCCATCCTTATTTAATCAACTCAATCTATCATCAAGGGTGCATTTAGTAAGCCCAACCCAGTCATCGGTTAAACTTTTAATCGCAAAATATTCAGGAAAACCATGTAATCGCTGAACAGGGGTGATATTATAGAAACTCAAACACGGCGAGCGTAGCCAAGTGGTTAAGGCAGTGGATTGTGGTTCCACCATTCGGGGGTTCGAGTCCCCTCGTTCGCCCTCCTTACAGCGATTGCTGAAAATAGTTAGCTCAACCACTAGCCTCAATCTATCGGCTAGTGGTTATTGCTGATAAAGGGGTCAAACCCCTCAACCAGCGATCAGACTCCGTGCAAAGCAAGTCTCAACCTACTTGCAAGAACAGTTGCAGACATTAAAAGGTAGTCATAACTTTTCTCAATACAACTGTCAGCATCAGCAAGCGTTATTGGATGTATAGACAGAACCCAGGGATTTGTGATGTCTTAACTGACTACTCTTGCAGAACATCTTGCTAATCAAATCCTACAAGCTAATTTGCTAAATCCTATAAAAAAACTTTTTCATGTTTTTCTCTTACAGAATTTTATCATTTAATTTCCTGCATAAAAATATTTAGATGTTCGTATTTCTCTAATAGCGGTAGATATTTTGAGCTTATGGATAGCAGGCCAAGAATTTTTCTAATAAATACCCCCCAAGGTAAGCTTATCCCTAAAAAGAACAGGAAATGAACTCACATCCATCGGGCTGCTTACAGAATAGACAATCAGTCTCTCAAAATGGTCTGCTCTTAGCAGTTGGGCTGATGAGTGTAATCAGCGTTCTGCATTTTCTTAGCCCACATCATATAGAACACGCACAAGCACAGACAACTCCTGTAGAGCTGCCCAGCCCCCAAGACACGTTACCGCCACCCCTTACTCCTCAACCTGAGCTGCTGCCTGCTCAAGATTTACCGTCTGCGGATGAACTCTTAGATCAACCTCAAGATCAACCCAATCAGTCTCCTATGCCAAGAGATAGTGGCACGTTTTTGATTAAACGTTTCGAATTTGTCAATAACACAGCTTTTGATGATGAAACCTTACAAGGGGTGACCCATGAATTTACGGGAGAATCACAAACATTTGCAGATGTGACTGCCGCCCGTGCAGCCGTAACTCAGCTATACATAGATGAAGGATATGCTACCTCCGGTGCCATCGTTCCACCACAACAAATTGTGGATGGGATCGTTCTGATGGAGATTATTGAGGGTAGCCTGTCCGAGGTTGTGGTCACAGGCAATCGGCGGCTGCACCCAGGGTATATAAGTAGTCGCATTGCGCTCGGAGCTACAGCGCCCTTAAACGTAAACACATTAGTCAAGAGATTACAACTTCTGCAGCTTGATCCGCTAATAATCACAATCTCTGCGGACTTACAAGCCAGTCCGCAAGCAGGCCAAAATCGTCTTGTGGTGTCTGTGGTTGAAGCAGATAGCTTTGGGATCACCTACACCCTGGATAATAATCGCTCTCCCAGTGTTGGCACCGTGCGTAATCAACTGCAAGCTACCGAAGCGAATTTACTCGGTTTAGGCGATCGTCTAAGTATTGGGTACACGACAACTAACGGTAGTAATGGGATTAATGTTGATTACACATTACCCGTTAGTCCCCACGGCAGCACGCTGAGATTAGCGGTTGATACTTCTGATAATGATGTCATTGAGGAGCCTTTTGATGTTTTAGATATTGACTCAGATTCTAATTTTTTTGAGCTTACCCTCAAATATCCTCTGAAGTTCACTCCAGCTCAAGAGTTTGCCATTGGACTCACGGCCTCTCATCAACGCTCCCAAACATCTTTAGGCATTGATGATATTGGCCCTACACCACTGTCATTGGGAGCTGACAATGAAGGACGTACTAGAGTCTCTGCCTTGCGTTTTTTTCAAGCGTGGACCCAGCGTAGTACGGCAGAGGTTTTAGCATTGCGATCGCAGTTTAATCTCGGCCTCGACATGCTAGATGCCACCGTCAATGACGGAGATATACCAGATAGTCGTTTCTTTTCGTGGCAAGGTCAAGCCCAGTGGCTTCGGATTCTGGCACCCGATACGTTATTGCTGCTGAAGGGTAGTGCCCAGCTGACGACTGATCCGCTATTAAGTTTGGAGCAGTTGAGTCTTGGAGGACAGTCTACTGTGCGAGGCTATCGTCAAAATCTTTTGTCTACAGATAATGGGTTGTTGGCATCTGCGGAGGTACGATTACCGATCTGGCGCGATCGCACCAATGATAGGCTACTGCAAGTTACACCATTTTTGGAGGCGGGCTATGGCTGGAATCGTGAAGGCAATAATCCTGATCCATTAGCCAGTATAGGCATTGGCCTGCTATTCCGTCAGCAAGATCTGATAGGTCGCCTGGACTGGGGCATTCCCCTCATTGCTGAAGAAGATGATCGCGATTCTCTGCAAGAAAATGGCCTATATTTTACGCTTCAGTATTCGTTCTTTTAGCCATGAATTAGAAGAGAACAGCAATCTATAAAAAAGATTGAGCCAGCATCTAAAAGCTCACATAGTTGGTAGTATCAGCACAATTTAACGTCATTACCCTATGACTTATCGTCCATCCTCCCATTTTCTCCTATTTAGTTCCATACTTGCCATTAGTCAGCTAGCAACGGTTGTTTATGCAGCCTCATCTGGTAATTCCCAGAACCATCTAGCCGCTGGATATTCTGAGGATAAAGCAACAGAGTCTCTCAGAGGAAACATGCTAGTCGCTCAGATTATTCCTGATAACACATTGGGGCTTGAGTCCTCATCTATAATTAAGGAGAATAGTACTGAGCGCATTAACGGTGGAGCTATCCGGGGAGAAAGTTTATTTCATAGCTTTGAAGAATTCAATATCAATCCAGGGCAGCAGGTTTATTTTATAAATCCGGATGGCATTGAGATGATTCTCAGTCGGGTTACTGGCAGTAATCCCTCTGAGATTGATGGGCTATTAGGCATTGACGGCCCTGCCAATTTATATTTTTTAAACCCCAATGGCATTACCTTTGGACCCAATGCTCAATTAGATATTCGCGGTGCGTTCACAGCCAGCACAGCAGGGAGCATCGAATTTACAGATGGTAGTGTATTCAGTGCTGCCAGTCCACAAGGTACTTCACTATTAACGATGAGTGTGCCACTAGGCGTCCAATTTAGTGGCTTACCTCAAGGAGATATTAACAACACTGGGAACCTGGAAACCGGAGGCGATCTTACACTGTTAGGGAATCAGCTGTATTTGGAAGGACAGTTAAGCGCAGGCAACAATCTGACTCTACAGGCACAAGATGCAGTGACCATTAGGGATACAGAAACTGACGCTTTTATTGCCCGCTCAGGCAATGACCTCATTATCCAGGGAAATGAAAGCATTGATATTTGGACACTTCAGCATTTGGAGCAGACACCTTTTTTGAGTGGCGGAGATTTACGCCTGATTAGTGATGGAGAGATTTCAGCTGATGCTCACTTTGAGAGTGGTGGTGGCTTACAGTTTTTAACCCTGACCGGTACACCTGGTAATTTTATTAGCTTATATGATCCGATTATCTTTGCCAATGGAGATGTGGTTTTCGGCAATTATGAAGGAGCCGCCCTCAAAGTTGAAGCCACAGGAAGCATTCAAGCAGGCAATATTCGCATCACGGGTCCCGATACTACGTTGACGCCAGATGGCTCCGGTTCTGATGAAGACTTATTAGCCAGCAGTTCAGCTGCAATCTTACGGGCCGGAGTCGAAACAGTTGGACGGCCTAATATACCACAGGAATCTGGAGGCACCTCTTTTAACGCAGGACCTGTAGCTAATCAACCTCCCGGCAGTATTGCAGTCAACATTATAGATACAACATCTGTCATAGATGGGGGAGATGGAGGACCCATCATCCTAGAAGCAGATGGTGATATCACAACTGGTGAAAATTTGCGTTCGTTTTCGCGTTCAGATACAGGCAATGCTGGCAATGGTGGACCTATTTTGATCTCCTCATTATCTGGAAATATCTTAATTGATGGCAGGATAGCCTCATTCTCGCAGGCACGGCGTGGAGATGGGAATGCTAGCAATGGCGGCAATATCTCGATCTCTTCAAGAACTGGTAACATCACAACCAACGACAGAATCAATGCTTTCTCCCTTAGCCAAAGGAACACAATTGGAAATGCTGGAAATGCTGGAAATATTTCTATTTCTTCCATATCTGGCGACCTGACAATCAATGAACGATTGAATGCGTTTTCGGAAGCATCAGCTGGCAGACCCAGTAGGGGCGGTGATATCTCTATCTCTTCCATCACAGGTAATATCACAACTCGTGGACGCATAGATACAAATTCAACCGCACGCAATGATGGCGGCAGATCAGACAATGGCGGCAATATCTCGATCTCGTCGAGGTTTGGAGACATCGCCACATTCAACAATTTAGTAACATTCTCGGAGTCGTTTTCAAGCGACTCTGGCAATGGGGGAGACATATCTATCTCCTCAGAGACAGGAGATATTATCAACAATAATCCATTAGCAGCATTTTCGATATCACGTGCTGGCAATGCTGGCAATGGCGGGAATATTAACCTTTCTTCAGTTCGTGGAAATATATCAACAGAAACATTTATTAGGTCGTTCTCATTTGTGCGACAAGCTGGAGGCAAATCGGGCAATGGTGGAGATATTTCTTTCATCTCAAGATTTGGCAATATCTCAGCAAATGGTCGTTTGAGTTCTTTCTCATCTTCTGCGTCTTCTTTAGAAAATGGTGGTTCAGGTAATGGTGGAGATATTTTTCTATCTTCCAATTTCGGTGATATTTCCACTAACCGCATAGATTCATCATCGACCTTCTATGCACCTTCATCTAACCCAGTTTTTTCAGAACAGACTGGTACCGTGGGGAACGGTGGTAATATCTCGATTTTCTCAGAAGTTGGTGATATCACTAACAATAACACTTTGTTCTCAGGCTCAGTTTCACGTAATGGGGATGTTGGCAGAGGCGGTGATATTTCTGTTCGCACTGTAGAAGGCACTATTTTTAATAACGATAATCGAATAAGTACAGTGGCCGCTTCAGAGATCAACGAAGATACTGGAGCAGGCGGGAATGTTACCCTACAAGCATCTAGGATCTTAGATGTACAGGTGTCAACTGTCTCCAGTGGTGATGCATCAGGCAACGTCACAATCCAAGGAGGGAACAATGACCTGACTATAAGTAATCTCAACCTAGTCACTAGTGGTCAGCTTGAAGTTATCAATCCTGTTGTAAATGATGGTCAACGTATTTCCTTAGAGCTCAGTGATTTTGATCAGTCTGGCGAGGTTTTCATAATAAGTAATGGGGATCTCAATCTCAATAATGTTCAATTGTTAAGTGATGCGAACCGGTCTGCAGATGCTGGGAATGTCAGCATCATCTCTAGGACAGGCAATATTCAACTTGATAATAGTCAGATTTTGAGTAATACCAATACTGGTAGTAGTGGTAGCGGCGGTAACGTCTTGCTTGAAAGTGCCAGCAGCATCACCCTAGAGACCAATAGTAGAATCAATACGAATACGGATGGTGGAGGAACTGCAGGGGGTATTCGCATTCGCACACCTCTATTGAACCTTCAGAACGGAGCACAAATCACGGCTGCAACTAATAGCCCAGAGAGAAATGGTATTGGCGGAAGTATTAGAGTAAATGCCGAAACAATTACCCTTGCCGATGCTGATACTGAAATCACTGTAAGTACAAATGGTCCAGCCAATGCTGGCAGCATTAGCTTAGAACCATTCAATAGTGGTGGTAGTATTAGTGTCTCTAGCATCAATAATGAGCCACAAATTTCAGCCTCTACAACACTCAACAGCAGCGGTAATGGAGGCAGCATCATTATTCGAGGTGATGAGAGTGTAACTTTAGATAATGCCCTTATAAATACCAATACTGACGGTATTGGGCGTGCAGGAAGTATCCGCATTCGCACACCTCTATTGAACCTTCAGAACGGAGCACAATTAACCGCTGCGACTAATAGTCTAGAAGAGAATGGAGATGGTGGTGATTTTGATATTGCAGCCGATGTCATTAATCTTTCTGGTAACGAGACAGAAATATCTGTCAGTACCAATGGTTTGGCCAAGGCTGGCAACATTACGCTTAGACCACTGAACAGTGGTGACATTATCATTGCAACCATTACAGATGGCCCACAATTTTCCGCTTCTACAACACGTAACAGCAATGGTCAAGGCGGCAACATCATCCTTCGGGATGCAGATCTTGCAATCTTGAGAAATACCAGCCTTGTAACCGGCAGTGATGGCTCTGGAGATGCAGGCAGTATCATCGTTGAGAATGTAGATGTTCTCCTTTTACGCCAGGGTAGCTTGATTCAGGCTGGGGCCAGTGCAAACGGCAACGGTGGAGATATTGATATCGATGCTAACTTGGTGCTCACGGTTCCTGATGAAGATAATGATATTTTGGCCGACACCAATACTGGCACAGGTGGCAACATTGACATTACCACTGAGCGTATCCTTGGCTTTCGAGAAGTTCAGACCTTTAGTAATGACCTTCGCGGCAATGGTCTCAATGATATCAGCGCCCAGTCTGAAAGGGGCGGTGACGGTGAGGTCAGTATTAATAATTTAGCGGTTGATCCGAACCAAGGCTTATCAGAACTGCCCATTGATGTGGTAGACCCCAGCAATCAAATTGCCCAAGGCTGCAATCTTGCCAACAACAACATTGCAGATAGTCAAGTAGGCGACTTTATTATCACGGGGCGGGGTGGTCAACCCTTGAGTCCGATGGATATTGCTAGCGAGGACCTCATACAAGACGATCTAGGACCAGAAACTGGTCAACCACAGTCATCGGCTCCAATAATTACCAGCTTTCCCCACCAGGAACCTGTATTACTAGCAGATGCACAAGAAGCCGTTGTAACAGAATCAGGCGATGTCTTTTTAATGGCTGAGGGTAGCTGGCTACCCTCTATTTCCTGCTCATCTTTACGATAGGCCTGATGAGTTGAATTAACTAACAGCAAGGGGTAACAGCCATGAAAGTAAACGTCTTCAAACGAGGGTTACTGAGGTCCCGCTTTTTAAGATTAATAATGGTTACTGCTGGGTTGACAGCCCTTCTAGGACTACAAACACCAGTCAGCCTATTGAGCTCTGCCATAGCAATCACTACATCAGATGATATCTCCCTGAGTCAGCATGGGCAATCACCGTTCTATTTAACCAGTGCTCAACAACTTTTACAGCAAGGTAGAGAACATTATAGAGCCGAACAATTTACCCAGGCTGCCAATCTGTGGTTAGAAGCAGAGAAGCGCTTTTCCATCCAGCGTGATGGACTGAATCAGGTATTGGCTCTCAACAATTTAGCCCTCGCCTATCGTCAACTAGGTCAATGGTCAGAGGCTGAAAGTGCTATAGGCAAAAGTCTTGAAATACTTCAGAATATAAACCCTCTAACGACTGAAGGATTAAGACTCTATGGTCAAGCCTTAAATACTCAAGGTAGCCTGTACTTAACTCAGGGACATACACAAAAAGCATTGGAAATCTGGGAACAGACAGCTGATATTTATACGCAAGCTAACTATTCCGAAGGTGTAGTCAAAAGTTTACTGAACCAAACCCATGCCTTACGCAGGCTAGGCTTTCTACTAGAGTCCCGTAGTCGTTTGTCACAAGTAGAGGCACTTATAGAGGCACAAGACAATATCTCACTAAAAGTAGCTCTTACTCGAACTGTAGGAGATCATCAGCGTTTGCTGGGAGAATTTAAAGCATCTCAGGCTTCACTAGATAAGAGCCTACAGCTAGCTGAGGAATTTGCTGTAGATAAAGAATTAGCAGCCACTCAATTGAGTGTTGGCAATACTCTACATGTCAGGGCGCAACAACAGGAAACCTTTGCTCGCCGTACTCGAAATAAGACAGATCAGGCAAAGGCTGACATCTTATATCAACAGGCATTGGATTCCTATGCAGCGATTTCTGTTCAAGCTCCTTTACTGGTTCAAACTCAAGCCCTGTTAAATCAGTTTGATATTTCTTTGCATCGTAAGGGGTGGTCAAGGGCAAACTCTATACAAACATCGTTACTATCAAAACTTGACGCTCTACCCTCAGGTCGCACATCTGCTTTTATTCATATGAGGCTGGCACGCTTACTAATGGATAAATGCACAAACGCCTGCCTTGCAGAGATAACTATTCCTCAACAACAGATCTATTCTTTGCTTTGGAAAGCAAAGCAACAGGCTGAAGCCATCAGAGATCCAGTGGCCGTATCTTATGCGCTGGGATATCTAGGCCATCTTTATGAAATAGAAAAACAGTATGTAGATGCGCAAAAACTAACTGAGGCTGCCCTGAAGCAAGGACACCATCAGCCCAGTCTTATTTATCAATGGGAATGGCAGTTAGGACGCATTGAGAACAAGCTAGAGTTTACGCGAGAACGAGTACTCTCTCACTATGATGTAGCTTTTCAAAAGGTGCAGGCAGTGCGTAACGATTTATTGTATGTAGGGCCAGACATACAATTCTTTTTCGCGATCGCATCGAACCTCTATACCGAGAATATATCAGCCTCCTTCTACCCAAAGAAGAGATCGCGATTTCAGACAATACAGCTCAACTGCTCCGAGCACAAACCGTCATTGATGATTTGCGCGTAGCCGAGTTAGAAAGCTTCCTGGCCTGTGGACTCATTGCACCTGATGACAATATTCAACGCACGACTATTCAGGATGTGGCAAATACAGATAAAACCACAGCAATTATTTACCCAATTATTTTGCCAGATGAACCTGGAGGAGACCGCATTGAAGTTCTCCTTCAATTACCAGACAAAGCTCCAGACCAGACCATCCAAAGATATTCTCCGAAAGTCAGCCAGACCGGTTTATCGCATACACAAAATACTGACAGTCCTGAGCAGCGGTCTTCTAAGGTAAAAGCAAAACTAGAACAGTTTCGCCATGAGCTTGAGAGAACATACAATTATGTGCTTTCTCAACCTGGACAACGGCTGGCTAACGAAATTTATGATTGGTTAATTCGCCCGGCTGAAGAACAAGGCTGGCTAGAATCCATAGACACCCTAGTCTTTGTTCTAGATGGAGCATTTCGTAATGTGCCCATGGCAGCGTTGTATGATCAACAAACAAAACAATTTTTGATTGAGAAATATGCGATCGCAGTCACCTTTGGTGATTTAGCCATTCCCCAAGCCCCTCCCGCACAATCTTTCAGTATTTTCACAGGGGGCCTATCTTCTGCAAGTTCATTACCCATAGCCCCAGAGCAAAGCATCACCTCAAACTCCAATGCGCCCGAGTCTACAATGTATTTCCACGCACTGGCCTTTGTAGAAGATGAACTAGAAGCCATTCAAAACATCATGGGCGAGACAGAAAACCTGCTCAACTTAGAATTCAAGAAGAGCAGTGTACAAACCAAAATGCGCTCATCTACTCACAATATTATTCATTTCGCCACCCATGGCGTATTTGGCTTTACCCGAGACGACACTTATTTATTGGTGGCAGCATCAGAGCAACCCACAGAAAACAGAGCAGAGCAGAAAGGTCAGGCTATTGAAGTAGAAAAAATGGACCTTAATGACTTTGACCGTTTGCTTAGAACTCGCAACCAAACACCACTTGAGTTACTGGTTCTTAGTGCATGCGAAACAGCTACAGGTGATAGTCGGGAGGTATTGGGTATTGCAGGCCTTGCAGTACAATCAGGCGCTCGCAGCACTGTGGCCTCTCTATGGAGTATTAATGATTTCTCTACAGCTGAGTTAATTAAGGATTTTTACGAACAGTTAGTTAACCCAGGTATTTCTAAGGCAAAAGCTCTACAGCAGGCACAGGTAAACCTCATTAGACAGAATATAAGACCCTCTTATTGGGCTCCCTATCTATTAGTAGGAGACTGGCGTTAGAGAGCATTTCAAGGCGAATACCCACTCTAACGCCACAAGCAAGGACTACAAAGAAGACTTACGCCGATTTAATCGATTACGTCTTGGAGCAAACATAAACAGTAGCAAGACATAAACTAATACACTCACACCAAAATAGGGGGCAAGACTATCCTGCTCAATCTCGTTCGTAATTACAGGCGCTTCCACCTGAGCTATGCTAACGTATGTTTCCATGGCTAATACAAGCCTCCACCATTGTCTAAGGGAGCATCAAGGCATTAACTCACTGGCAAAGGGGGGAGATCTGAACCACTTCAAGACCCACTCACTTAAATCACACACCCCTCTCAATCTTGCATCAGAAATCCCTGAAATCTAACAAGATCTTACTTTTATATACCGCTATCTATTCACACCATAAATCACCTATGCAAGTGTTTTTATATTTGCCATATTGCTTAATGTTTCGAAGACATACTTCAAGAGATTAGCAGAGGATGTTAATTATTGCTCTCTGTACTAAACTTCGGACAAATCTCACGGCTCAATCGTTTCACCCCCAATGTTCAGATCTAAGAACAACATCTGTCAACGGTAAAAACACGCTATTTCCTTTTCTTTCGATCAGAATTAGTAGGCTAGTCGTTTTTATTTTTGTGCTAGCTATTTCCTCTAGGTTTACTAATAGCCAACTCACGAAAAGAACTCTCTTGCAAAATTTTCCATACAGATGCTTGTTGAGCTTTTGCTAACTCCTGAACCTGATACCAGTGACTATCTTGATAGTCGTCTTTTCAAAAATACTTATCCCACCAGGGATTAACTCGCGCCAAGCATGCTATGTCATCCGAAATTCCACACCCTTGATGCTCAATCATCTGCTGAGGCCAAAGTTGCGCGTCAAAGATAGGTACGTACACATCCTCCATTTCATTCCCCAAGATTGAGAAATTGATGTATCCTTGCGGGGACAATTGGCAATATGCCTGGATAGAACGCTTTACAGGGTCACATGGCACAAATTTTTATCTCAGCAGGCCACGGTGGATTTGAAAATGGAGTCCGCGATTCTGGAGCAAAAGTCGAGGGCATTACGGAAGCCCAGGAAATGATCCGCATTCGGGATCTAATTGTCCCGGAGTTGCGAGCACGTGGGCTCGCAGTCCTTTCCGTCCCCGACGACCTCAGCCTACAAGAAAGCATCCGCTGGATAAATGCCCGCAACCGTCCCGGTGATGTTGCGTTAGAAATACATGTGGGAGCCTTTCAAAATAAGAACGTCCGGGGAGCAACTGCTTATTACATTGCAGGCAACAAAGCTCGAGCGGAAAATGCCCGGGTTGTGTTGGTAGCCATGCTGCGCCGGGTACCGACGTTAACTGGCCCAGGAGGTCCAGGCGTTAGACCAGACACCGAGGCTGGTATGGGTCGCTTGGCCTTTTGTCGACAGGTAGAACCGCCATCCCTTTTACTAGAACTGGGCTACATAACCAATGATCGCGATCGCGGCATTATCCTCAGTCGCCGCCGCGAAATTGCCATTGGCTTAGCGGATGGTCTGGCAGCCTGGAGTCGTGAGATTAGTGGCACCCAGCCGACAGCACCCACACCTGCGCCCCAGTTTCCCATCATCAATATCACCATTAATGGCGGTCAGTATGACGAGAAAGGCGTCTTAGTCAGCGGTAACTCCTATGTGCCGATTGATGTCGCAGACCGACTTGGGCTTAATCTGGCCAGTAATGATGACATCCGCAAAGTACGGTATGGCAATGTGGTGTACGTCAAAGCCGTTGATTTAAGAGACTTTAGCATCTCCATCGGCTGGGATGCTGCTAGCCGTACCGTGCAACTCAAGTCTCAGTCGGCCCTTACCATCTGCCCAGGCCTCATTGATCAAATCATGGGCCACGGCAACGCCTCTGAAATCAGCCTGATGATGTTCTTGAAGAACAATAACGAACAAGCACTTCGAGACTTCCCGGATTTGCATAAAATTTATCGTCAAGAAGGAATAATTGAGGGTGTGAATTATGACATCGCCTTCTGTCAGATGTGTGTAGAAACCTCTTTTCTACGATTTGGCGGGAATGTGAAAGCCTCGCAAAATAATTTTGCAGGAATTGGCGGCCTGGGAGGGGATGCAGCAGGGGCATCCTTCCCCAGTGCACGTATTGGTGTGAGGGCTCACATTCAACACCTCAAAGCCTATGGCAGTAAAGAACCCCTGGTGCAGGAACAGGTAGATCCCCGTTTCAAATTTGTCAGTCGGGGCAGTGCCGTACTCGTGGGTCAGCTCAGCGGTCGTTGGGCTGCTGATCCAAACTATGGTGAGAAAATTCTCAACATGGTGAGACGACTTTATGAGTCTGCAAAGCTACTATAACTTCGCAAAAGTAGCCCCAGATAGATGTTCCTCAAACTGGTATTATTCATGGCTAATGCCCATCGGCAAACTGTCATATGCCAACTGGCACACATCCCTGTAGAGATTATTCTGAGAACACCGAACTGCCGCCAAAATAGCGCTGTTTACAGCCTTTAAGCGGTAATTGTGTAGGTTTTTCTTAGACATTGGGGTTGGCAGACTACCTTTTATGGTTATGATTTGTCACCCAGCATCTGCTTAGGTTTTAAATACTGCGTATTACCGGGCACCCTTAGAACTGGTCTACTGATATCTGCCTCAATTCCTGACTATCTGCCATGCTTAATACCTCTTCTTGGCCTCTTAAACTTTTTTTAGCCCTTGGCCGTCATAGCTGGTGGGGTGCCCTCCTGTGGTTCCTCTGGGTTATTCCTGCCCATGCTACCGAGCTGAGAATTGCTATCCGCAACAGTGCTAATCAAGTCCAGATTGGCGCGTCTACAACAGGTGTTATTCGCGACAACCGAGGACAGGCAATTCTTCAGCTACCTGAGTTACAGTCCATCAGCGTCGATACAAACGGTGGACGATTAGAACTTACTGATGGCTATAGCGACTTTGGTCAAGCCAACACCTTTTGGTTAGAGCCCTCCAACGATGGAGTTGTCTGGATTGGCGACCGTTGGTATAGAGGTAGAGTTAAGCTAATACCCAGTAATGGTGGGGTAACGGCGATTAATTATGTCGATATCGACGATTATCTCTACAGCGTTGTTGGTAGTGAAATGCCTGCGAGCTGGCCCCAGGAAGCATTGAGATCGCAAGCCGTGGCGGCTCGCTCCTATGCCATGTATCACAAGAGCAAAGCTAACGGCCAATCCTATGATCTAAAAAGCACTCAAGCGTCCCAAGTGTATAAAGGATTAGACGGTGAAGCAGCCTCTACCCAGTCTGCCGTAGATGCCACCCATGGCAAGGTACTTACCCATGGCGGCAAAGTGATTGAAGCCGTGTTTCATTCGTCATCCGGCGGCCACACCGAAAATTCAGAACATGTATGGTCTCAAGCTGTGCCTTATCTGAAGGGGGTGCCTGACTTTGATCAAAATGCGCCTGTTTACAGCTGGCGAGCACAGTTTTCGTTGGAAGAAGTTGGCGCACGCATCGGCTACCCTGGCATCATTCAGGCTGTGGAAGTCCTGAGTCGCAGCCCCCAAGGTCGGGCCAATCGCATGAGCATCATTGGTGATGCTGGCGCATTAACCATTACGGGCAATACATTCCGTCAAAAGTTGGGTCTACGTAGCACTAAGTTTGATCTGGCCGTCAGTCCCACCAGCATTTCAGTGGCGGGCAATGGGTTTGGTCACGGCATTGGCATGAGCCAGTGGGGAGCCCGAGGCATGGCTGAACGGGGTCAGCAATACCGTGATATTCTCACGCATTTTTATAATGGAACTCGCCTAGGGTCGCTATAGGGAACCAAAAGTATCCATAGAGCAACCCCAATCACGACGCATTCACCTTCCAGATGAGCAGATCGTGACTTAGGCGAGCAATCTATTACAGCTTAGTGCCACACTCAGAACAGAATCGATGACTCACTTTGTTGTCACTGCCACAACTATGACAATGAACAAATTCTACTGGGCGCTTAGTTGCAGGCTCGGCTAAACCAATCATCTGAGAGTTGTTCTTGCCAGGTGGAACCATAGGATAACAGTTCTCATCACGGCGGACCCACACGTCCAAGAGGACTGGACCGTCATGGGCAAGCATATCAACGATGGCCTGATCAAGTTGATCAGGCGATTGCACAACAATCCCTTTTACACCAAAGGCGGCGGCCAACTTCTCAAAGTCAGGCATACCCACTTCCATATTGGAAGAGGCATAGCGCTCACCATAGAAGCCCTGTTGCCACTGACGTACCATCCCTTGCCAGCCGTTGTTAATAATGACGGTTTTAACCTTGATATTGTATTGAGCCAGGGTCGCTAGCTCTTGCAAATTCATCTGGAAGCTGGCATCACCACTAATGCAAATGACCTGCTCATCACCCACACCGATTTGCACACCCAATGCTGCTGGCATACCGTAACCCATGGTGCCCAGACCCGCACTAGAGATCCATTTACGCGGACCATTCTGAAGAAACTGAGCTGCCCACATCTGATGCTGACCGACATCAGTGGTGTAGTAGGCATCAGGGGCATAACGACCCACTTGAGCAATCACCTGCTGTGGAGCAAGCTGATCGCTATACGTAGGAACTTTGAGGGGATAATCCGTTTTCCATTCATCAATGCGGGCACGCCAAGCACCTGTTTGGTCTGGGTTGGCGGGTTTGTCCAGACGAGCCAACAACTCAGTCAAAACATTTCTGACATCGCCCACAATCGGCACATCAGGCACACGACACTTACCGACCTCAGCGGGATCAATATCGACATGAACGACTTTAGCGTGCTGTGCAAACTGCTCCAGGTTGCTCGCTACTCGGTCATCAAAGCGGGCACCAATGGCCAGCAAAAGGTCGCACTCACTCACGGCAAAGTTGGCATAGGCTGTACCATGCATCCCTAGCATGCCAACAGATAGAGGATGTCGCTCATCAAAAGCCCCCTTACCCATCAGCGTGGTGGTAACAGGAATCTGAAAATGTTCGGCTAGCTGAGCAATTTCTGCATGGGCCCCGGAAATAACAGCCCCACCACCGACGTAGAGCAAAGGCTTTTGAGCGCTGCGCAGCAGTGCGATCGCATTAACAATCTGCCGGGGATTCCCTCGTGTCGTGGGCTTATACCCTGGAATTGCAATGGAGCGTGGTGCCACTGGAGCATAGTCAAATTCTTCTAAGCCAACATCCTTAGGCACATCGATCAGCACTGGACCAGGACGACCAGACTGAGCAATGTAAAACGCCTCAGCCACGATATTTGCCATCTGTCGCGGATCGCGGACCACATAGGAGTGCTTAACGATGGGCAGCGTGATACCAAAAATATCGGTTTCCTGAAACGCATCACTACCGATTGCTTTGCGAGTTACCTGCCCAGTGATAGCAACCATTGGCACCGAATCCATCTGGGCCGTTGCAATTCCTGTGACCAGGTTGGTCGCCCCAGGTCCCGAAGTGGCAATACACACACCCACCTGTCCTGTCGCCCGAGCATACCCATCCGCCGCATGGGATGCAGCCTGTTCATGACGCACCAGAATATGCTGAATATCACCTCTCTCTTCTGCTTTATAAAGTTCGTCATAAACCGGCAGAATTGCCCCACCGGGATAGCCAAACACGTGACGCACGCCATGGCGCACCAGGCTATCGATTAGAGCAAAGGCACCGGTCGCTCGCTGAATGACGGGTTTTGCTTTAATGGAAGGCTTAACAGACGTTGAAGTCATAATTTTCGAAGGGCAGTCAGAAGTGCGTCAGCTACGGGAATGCTATCTAGGCATAATTGCTGATGGTTGTCTATTTTACAATCCCAATTCCAAGGAGTTAGACAAATTTCATAGAAAAACGATTTTCTAGCCTCAGGTCAGAAGACTCAAGCAAACAAACAATCGGGCTCTGAGCAGGTTCTGAGATAGTAAATAGAGGAGCACGGCATCACCATCTGCCGCCCTAAATAGCATGGATTCAAGGTTCCCCAATCATTCGTAAGTTAATTCATCTCAGGACAAAATTACGTCAACACCTGATAACAAAATCAAGTTCACCTTAATCCAAGGACAAAACAGAACAGATGAACTCAAGCGCGGTCATCGGCTGACTCCGTGCATTTATAGCCCCCATTCCCGTAGTGGAATCAGGTGACTGCCAGAGTGTTAGGTGCTCAACCGCCGGATCTGAATAGAAGTAGCCCTGACTCTCAATCGCTGCAGGAAAGTATGTAGTGCGATGGGTCCAATGGTCATGACTCATACGATAAATTTCCAGGTCCCCCAGGAGCGGCATGCCCCATCCATCGATTGCAATTAATCGACTGCTTCCCCCCATCTTTGTCCAGGTCATTAACATTGGGTAAGCGGCAACCACCCCAGCACTAAATGCAATCACCTGTAACAAGCGATCGCGGCGCGGCGCTTGTGGTGAATTGAGCAGCCAGGGCAACGTTCCGGGGGCCGCCCAAATTGGCATCACCCATAACCGCTCTGGCGTAATTACCCTCAACAAAGATTGCAGGAAGTCATAGGTTAAATCGGCGGAATGATAACCAGAACAAATCAACAACTGCATCGTCACAACATGATTCGCCCGAATTGAAACAAAATGATCGCAAGGTAAAAAAACATTGCAACAGCTGTTAACTATAGTTTATTTATCAGTGTCTTCAAGTTTATTTTCCAGACAAATATTTAGTCTTTATTAAAGATGACGCACCCTTGATTCATGGTGGGAAAAAATAACATTAGCTAAAGGCGGGGATCAAAGATTTAACAGCGATCCCCGCCTTTGAATTGAAGTCAGAGACAAGTCTCATATCATCTTATTCAAGCCACTTTTGGGTATGGTTTCTCAACAGACTTACATAGTGGAAATCACGGTTGAAATGACAGAGTTTTGACTATTACATAAACTCCATAGCCATGCCCTTGGCAACCTACCCACAATCCAGAATCGGAGATCCTCACGATGGCCAACACTCTCATTAACATCGCGCTACCCGTCGTCAACGAAATTATCGATGATGTTTTAGCAACTGGCCCTTCAGCATCCTATCGAGATACCTTTACGAGTTCTGATGCTCGCGACCGGCTAGCCACGTTTGTGCTGAGTCGTTTGCCCGCTCGTTATATGACTATTGCTGAAGAATGTTCCTTAGAACTACCGCGTAACTGCTACTCTGCGGAGCAACATCGCCAAATTCGTCAGCTGGTGTACCAGGGCATTCAAAAATTACTCACGCGTCCCATTTCATCCACACCGGACACCTTAATACCCTCAACCTGGTTCGGCTAATAATAACCAGTAGTTTGAGCATCAGCTTAACAAATAGTATTGTTCCAAACCCCCTATGGACGTTCGGTTCTACCCCATAGTCATAGGGGGAATCTTGCCAGTAGTCTCTAAATAGACATGTTGTCAGACGTGTTGTCCATATCAGCTATCGTCTGCTGATGTATGGTACGACAACTATATGCATCTAGAGGCCCATGGTGGAGAAGTTTTTACCCACAATTAGTAGTCTGGTGGCCTTGGGAGAATTAGGGGCTGAGCCAATGGCTTGGGAAGGCCTCAACTCAGACAGTGCCAGGGAGACTGACCACCAGAATCAAGCAGAGCGGGCTGAAATGGAGTGGCAGGGAGCAATTACATCCCTCGGACATCTTTTAAAAGAGACGCTACCCCACGGTGCTGAAAAAAGCACTAAATCTAAAAAATCGGCAAAATCGCGCCAAAGTAATCGACAAACACCAGCAGGCATCCTCTTAAGTGGGCCGTTCCCGGTTCTAGATGCACCAAAGCTTACGATGCAGTTGTCCAATTGGGTGTTTATTCCCCCACCGTTAGATCAGCTATCCCAAGCATTTTCTCAATTAATGCCAGCTGATGATAAACCGCCCATCAATACAGCCGCTGCTCGTATTTTGCCGTTAATTGACGGAGACCCTTTAGCCGGCGAGCGGTTTTGTTTGTTGCTGACCAAACGTTTTAGCGTCGTACTGGTGCTGGGCCGTGATGCTGATAATGACCTACGGTTTCAGTTTTCATTTACTCCTGAAGTTATTAATCAGGTCTGGCGATTATTGCGATCGCGCATCTACTTGACCACACCAAAACAGCTAGCCTTCCTGAATCCACTGGTTGAAAAATTTGTCCCCACAGAGCCAGATTACCGAATTGTCAGCCAGTTTAGCCGCTGGATGCTGTCTTCCCTACCAGTCCCCAAACCTAACCCAGTGATCGAACGCATTGTTGCGGTGCCAGGTGAACCTGGCAACAGCCATGAATCCCACGGATTGGATACCGAATTGCTCCAGGCCATGGCCCATGAAATTCGGACACCATTGACGACAATTCGCACCTTGACCCGTTCCCTAATCCGCCGCAAAGATCTAGTCGAAAAAGCGAAGCAGCGACTACAGCAAATCGACAATGCCTGCACCCAGCAAATTGACCGCTTTAATCTCATCTTCAAAGCTGTCGAGTTAGAAGCAGCAACCCACAAAAGCCACCGTTCATCTTTAACAGCCACTGCGCTCAGTGAAATTATCCAATCCGCCATTCCTCAATGGGAACAAGCCGCCACTCGCCGTAACCTGTCCCTTGAAGTCAAACTCCCCAAAGACTTACCCATGGTAGCCAGTGATCCCATCTTGCTGCAGCAAGTGCTCACGGGCTTGGTAGAACTTTTTACCCATACAGTGGCTCCCAAAGGCCAAATTCAGCTGCACGTTATGGCTGCCGGTGATCAGCTCAAACTTGAATTTCAGGCTGAGGTTAGCTCGATCTGCGATAAAAACCGTCCCACCCTGAAGTCGCTTGGAAAACTACTGATGTTTCAACCTGATACAGGGGGACTCAGTCTCAATTTACAAACCACCAAGGCCCTCTTCACAGCCTTAGGCGCTAAGCTCACAGTACGAGAACGAACCAACCAGGGTGTCACTTGGATGGTTTTCCTACCCATCGAAACGGCACACTACCCCATTGTGTAGCGCTGCTAAGAACTGATATTAGAAAGGCAGCTTTTTTTTGCTTTCCCGGCTGCTTTCAAAGTCCATTTCCTTGAGCTTTTTAAGAATGCGGTTAAAGTATTCACCCATGTACTCTTCCACAGTGGTCGTTTCCGACTTATCCAAGCCAAACGTGCTATAAACTTCATCCATCTCAGCATCTAAGGGCTCACTGCCGGCACTGACCTCAGCAAATGCTAAACGATCAGCAAACTGCCATCCCCATTGGAAAAAGTTTGCAAAGCTGCGGACACCACGCAATAGGCCCAACGACATGGTTGAGACCTTCGCGTCTTCACCAGAAAGACGTTCACAGAGTCTTACTAGCTCATAGGCTCCCCAAGCTCGAGTGCCAGCCAGGGGAAAGGAACGCTTACCAGTCTCAGGTAGCTGCAATGACCGTACAGCAAACCGAGCAATATCTTGGGTATTCATATAAGCGATGGGAGCTGCTTCGCCCATGACCCAAATGGCCTGCTTTTCTAAAAGCGGAATCGCATATTGCCCTACGAGGCCCTGCAAGAAACCACAGGGTCTCAGAATTGTGTAATTTATCCCCGATTCTTCTAAGAACTTTTCCGTACAGTGCTTAATGTCCATTAAAGGGACATGGGGGTATTTCTCACAATTAAGAATCGAAATGAATACATACCGCTCTACCTTGGCATCCACAGCGGCCTTGATTAAGTTAACTTTGCCGTCCCAGTCCACATCGTAGGCAGAATCCTGAGGGCGGGACGTTGCTGCATCAATCACAGCAGTCACGTCGTCAAAACATGGTGGCAATGACTTAGGGCCACAGAGATTCGCTTGGACCAACTGGGCTCCCCATTCTCGAAGAAATGCGGCTTTCTGGAAGTTACGCACCAGGCACTTAACGTCAAACCCTTCATCTAAGGCATTGCGAACAATCTGACGACCCAGCGTGCCCGTTGCACCAACCACCAATATGCTCATGGAGGACTCTACACAAAACTTAACGCTTTACTCAGCTTAACAGACGCCGCTTCGTTCGAAAACCTAGGTTTGAGTTAAAAAAACAGCGGAGCTTCACCAAATGGCTAGTTTCGCTGCTTTTTTAATAAACTAGGCAATTTGAATGAGCCTTAATCTGAATCCATCAAAGATTAAAATCAGCACCCACAAAAAGCACCAATCAAGCTGTGAAAATCCAAACGATTACTCTTCAGCACCTTGAAGCTTCAGCATTAGAAACCCAACACCAAGCCCCACCATGACAATGACAGACATTGTGACCGCAACCGAAAAAATTTCTCCGCCCATAGTGCCTAATTATCCTCCTGCGTATGTCTCTAATAATTAGAGACGGCATAGCTTAAATTCTTTGGTTACATTCTAAAGCAGTTTGGGCATCTAACTCTAGCAAGGTCTATACCGTTCTGCTTAAAGAGCAGGACTAAACCCACCCCATTCCCCATGGTTAGGTTCAAGGGGCTCACTCGATTTCTCAAAGCCTGAGATGATTGCTAAACGCCTCAGGGGTTGAGCTCCTAAATAGAATTCTCCGTTGATTTGCCAGGTGGGATACGCGTTGATACCCACTGCATTGCAGAGGTCTACTTGCGGATTAACCCCACGCAGATCGCATTCAACATATGGAATGGACAGGGCAGCGTCGCCAAAGATTTGCTTTTGCCTGGCACAGTGCGGGCACCAGTAAGCTCCATACATTTTTGCCCCCGTGTTTGACAGGTAATCAGCTAACTGAAATTCATAGCTGGGGGCAATGAGCTGGCCGATGGAGAAATCCTGGCAGCTTGCGATCGCAACCACTATCGTTACCCCCCACAAAACCATCCAAAAACCCCTACCGAACATGACGTTTATCCCCTCATAACGACCATTACCTTACATGAGCACAACCCTTGGCACTAGAAGAAATGGCTAAAATTTTCCAAAATCGCAGGTGATGATTTCCAGGGCGGGTTACCGCACACGATTCTTAAGGAAACTGGCACAATAGAACCAACTTTTAGCCACTAAACTAGCTCCCCAACAAAGTCTAGTACAGGCCTTACGAGAGTCCTTTAGGGCCGTTATTGTCTCAGAGCATGACCTTATGACGCCTTTTGATCTACCCAAGCCCTTCAGCCATCGAATAATTCGATGGCTGATTACTTGCTGTTCAGCAATACTGCTTTTTCTGGCAGGCATCCAACCAGCAGCAGCTCTGACTCAACCAGCAGCTGAAACAACTTCACTATCGAGCGAAAGCTTTGTTGCCGCAGCTGTGCGACGCGTTGGTGAAGCAGTTGTGCGCATCGACACCGAACGCACAATCACCCGCAACGTACCCGATTTACTCTACGACGATCCCCTTTTTAGGGGATTCTTTGGCCCTGATACATTCCAGCGAATTCCCCAGCAGGAACGTCTCAGTGGTCAGGGTTCTGGCTTCATCGTAGATAGCAAGGGCTATATTCTCACCAATGCTCACGTTGTCAACCAAGCAGACCGCGTTACGGTCACCCTCAAAGATGGCCGACATTTTGATGGCACGGTCGAAGGATCAGACGAACTAACTGACTTAGCCGTCATCAAAATCAATACAGACAGTAAAACCTTACCAGTAGCCTCCTTAGGGGACTCTGACACAATCGATGTCGGGGATTGGGCCATTGCCGTAGGCAATCCACTGGGATTAGACAATACCGTCACCCTGGGGATTGTCAGCACGCTGAAACGATCAAGTGCCACTGTTGGTATTCCCGACAAACGACTTGATTTTATTCAGACAGATGCCGCCATTAACCCAGGTAACTCTGGTGGCCCCCTCCTCAATAGCCAGGGCGAAGTCATCGGTATCAACACCGCAATTCGAGCAGATGCCATGGGTATTGGTTTTGCTATTCCTATCAACAAAGCAAAATCTATTCAAGACCAGCTAGCCCATGGTGAGCGCATTGCTCATCCTTATCTGGGCATTCAAATTGCTGATCTAACTCCAGAAATGGCAAAACGCAACAATGATGATCCCAATGCCAGCATGATCATTCCAGAAATTAGCGGAGTCTTAGTTATCCGTGTTCTTCCTGAAACACCAGCTGCTGAAGCTGGGTTACGCCGTGGAGACGTGATAACGCAAATTGATGAGCAGCATTTTCAAACAGCTAATCAGCTACAGTCCTATGTTGACCAAGCCCAAATTGGGCAGCAATTAAACCTAAGCCTACATCGTGGAGAACAGACGCAGACAATCACAATCAAAGCCGCAGCACTAGATCTAGACGCATAATACAAATCCGAATTCATTCAACCCGATTGAAAGGGCAATCCTGTAGGGACACTCCATTAGGGATTAGTTCTCTTCCATACTGGGCGCTATCAGTCAGCATTCCGCATAAGGTCAAATCCCAAAGTAGTAATCTGAGCCAATAAGAATAAAGGGGCTAAGGAAATTCCTTAGCCCCTTTTACTTAGATGTTTATTTTTCTAGAGGATTAGCTAGACTTGCAATCCTAAATAACCTAAGGAGCGGCCGTTTGATCATCAATCAAAGCATTATCATCCAAAAACGGAGATGGAGGCGTTGGAGGTGTCTCAGCAGGTCCGGGTCCCGATGCATTTGCTCCAGGAGTATTACCACTTGGAGTACCGCCCAACATATCGTCGGTAAACATGTTAAGGCCACCTTCACGATCATAGGCACGAGCGGTGCGATCGTCTAAGACCATATCTTGTAAAGCCATATCATCCGATAGAAAAGCCTTATCGAAAGAAGGATCTATCTCAGGAGTTGAACGCTCTTCATAGGCATTAAATCCGGTACCAGCAGGGATTAGGCGACCAATAATCACGTTCTCCTTCAGACCACGTAGCCAATCAGACTTGCCTTCAATAGCCGCTTCAGTCAACACACGAGTTGTTTCTTGGAAACTTGCTGCTGAAATAAAGCTATCGGTATTTAGCGAAGCCTTAGTAATGCCCAACAATACAGGAGTGTATTCCGCCGGAGCCCCCCCTGTAATCGACATCGCTTCATTCACCTGTTCTAGCTGACGAATCTCAACGAGCTCGCCAGGTAGCATTGTGGTATCACCACCGTCTTCCACACGGGCCTTAGAAGTCATCTGGCGTACGATCACCTCAATGTGCTTATCAGCAATATCAATCCCCTGGGATTGATACACCGACTGTACTTCATTCACCAAGAAAGTCTGTACTTTTTGCAGGCTGATCATGGCAGCCTCATGTACGCCTTTAGTCTCACGATGATATTTGAAGAAGAACTCCAAAATCTGGTGAGGATTCAGAGGTCCATCCGTCAGTGGTTCAGCCAAAGTGACCTCTTGACCATCGGAGACAATCATAGGCTGCCCCGGAGTAATTGGATACTCAGTCACCACACCATCATCTTCAATGATCTTCACCTCTACCGTTTCATCATCGCCATAAACAACCTGAGCACTACCCGGTCGCTCCGCTAAGACACAAGCTTCTTTAGGCTTACGAGCCTCAAGCAGCTCTTCAATCCGAGGTAAACCTTGAATGATATCCCCAGTCTTGGCACGTTCAAAGATCAACAACACCAAATTATCGCCCCGCTGAACGAGATCACCATCCTCAATGTGCAGTACCGCACCTGTTGATACACGATAAGGACGCGCAATCCGTAGAACAACACTGTCGCCATTAATCGCTACAACCTGACCAGAGTCTTCAGAGATAACCCCCTCAGCTAATGGAAAACCATCAACCAACAAATCTCCTTCCTTCACAGTTGGCGATTTGCCATCCATAGCAATTGTTACCAGGTCACTATCACGCACGACTAGGATACGGCGAACAGATTCCACATCTTGACGAATACCACGAACCTCTCCAGCTTCCTTAGACTGGATTTCGGTACGTGCCACAACAGCACCAGGTTCTATCTCCTGGCCTTCCTCAACAAGCAAGCGCGTCTGAGTACTACCCTGGGTTTGGTCAGCAGCAATATCACGACGGATGACTAGAGTCTCTAGAATCACTAGCTGAAGGCGCTGAATCTCTGGATCATGCTGATCGGGCACCAGCTCAATATCAGCTGTCAGTTGTGACGACTCATTGTCCACATTCAGAACTAGCTGAGTCCGCAGTAACTCAACACCATCAACCGACTTCACACGCTCGCCATCCTTAAAGAAGAGACGTTGAATCGCAGTGATGCCAATAGAATTATCTTCACTATCACTCACAGCATGTTGCGTCGGCACATCAGGCACATCAGGCACATCAAATTCCTGCACCGGGCGCAATAACAGCGCAGCTCCTTCAGGGGTTTCTACATACTCAACAAATCGAAGAGCTTCTGCCGTTACTCCAGGAATCACTTCCTCACCAGCACTAACCAGCACCCCATCCTTACCACTAGCAGCATCTGGGCTATCCACCATGTGAATATCCCCTGGCTTAATCACAATCTCCCGTAGAATGTCATTCTTTTGGGTGACTTCAACCACACCGCTAATTTGACAGAAGATATCCTTAACAACTTCAGTACCAGCTTCAATGAACTGGCCATCCTCAACCATTAGTAGGGAGATATCTTTATTGACCTCATGGGCTTCTTCTGGGATCCAAAGGAGAGTTCCACCTTTGGTAACTTCGTACCCTTGCTTGCCCTTACTCTTCTTAGCAATTTCTACACCTGAGAACTTGATGATGCCACCGCTCTGAGTGTGGTAAGTATCATCAACGAGTTCTGCAATCACCTGACCACCAGTGACTTTGGCACCCGGTGTAGCAATTAAGGAGTAACGTACTCCCTGATCGGTTTGTAGAAAATAATGCTCACGTCCTTGACCGCTCTCAACCGTGACTTCCGTGGTGTCCAGCATTACCGAAGCAGTAATAATCTCAACCTCACGGCTACCTTTACTATCAGAACGATCAGGCAAGCGAACCACCCCACCCCGCTCAGTGACAATTTTGGTTTCAGCCAAAATGCCGTTGGAATCAATCATGTCACCATTTTTAACCGTAGGCTCCGCACCAGGAGGTAAGTTATAAACTTCACCCGAGAGCACCCACAACAACCCACCACGTTGGGCCAATTTAGTGATGTTGCCTTGACGGTCTTTTTTCTCTTCCTGCACTAAACCAGCAAATAGCACTTCACCCGACATATCGGAGGTTACGTCTTTACTCGCTTTCTCAGTTACTTTACGGACTCGCCCAGTGGTAGGTAATTCTGCAATCAAGTCACCCTTTGCAAGAACAGTCCCATCAACAACAAATACAATGGAACCCTGTGGTAAAGCAACCGCGCGTGTCTTACCGTTCTCCATAACGATTTTGGCGTCGGTATTCGCCTCCATCACAAGAGCGTCTTCACCATGACGAGTTCGATAGGGACGGCTACGAAGGCTCGAAGGCATTTGGAACTGACCAGCTACCTTTGCTCGAACTTGGGGTGCTAGTTCTCCGGTAAATGTACCACCGGTATGGAAGGTACGCATAGTCAGCTGAGTACCCGGCTCACCAATAGATTGAGCCGCAATAATACCGACAGCTTCGCCTAAATCCACCATATGCGAATGGGCCAAGCTCCAACCATAACAATGCTGGCAAACAGAACGGGCTGCCTCACAGGTCAGAGCAGAACGAACTCTAACTTGTTTAATCCCAGAATCGTCTACAGCCTTAGCCATGATTGCGTCCATAGGCTGATTGCGAGGAACGATTACTTCACCAGTTTTAGGGTGAACGGCATCGTCAGCCAGAATTCTTCCTAACAGTTTGTCCTCAAGAGAAATTAGCACCCGCTCACCGTCTGTCATGGCACTTAGGGGAATGCCCCGATCCGTACCACAATCAATTTCACGAATAATGACATCCTGTGAAACGTCTACCAGACGACGGGTCAAATAACCTGAGTCAGCTGTACGTAGTGCAGTGTCCACAAGGCCTTTCCGGGCACCATAGGAAGAAATAATGTACTCAGTAACCGTCAGTCCCTCGCGGAAGTTAGTCTTAATCGGCAAGTCAATAATTTCACCCTGGGGATTTGCCATCAAACCGCGCATTCCCACCAGCTGACGTACCTGGGAGATATTACCGCGAGCCCCAGAGAACGCCATCATGTAAACCGAGTTGAGCGGATTATTCTCCTTAAAGTTACGGACTACTTCATCCTTTAACTCTTCACTAGTTTCGTTCCAGGTATCAATTACCTTCTGAAAACGTTCTACCTCAGTAATTTCGCCCCGAGTATAGCGCTCTTCAGTGTCGCGAATTTCCTGCTCCGCTGCATCCAGCAATTTTCGCTTACTCGGGGGAACCTGCAAGTCGTCAACACTGATAGAAACCCCCGCACGGGTAGCATACTTAAAACCAAGGGACTTGATTTCATCAGCCATTGCAGCTGTACGAGCCGTGCCGTAGTTATCAAATGACCAGGAAATCAGGTTTTTAAGCTGCTTCTTGTCAATAATACGGTTGCGAAAAATGATGGAGTTGGCTTGTTCGTTACCTTGATCTGCCATGGGGTCTCTCTGCCTCAACGTGGTACTGGCTAACTGGATAAAAAACTAAAAAATTTAACTGGCAAGGGCCGCATGGACAGCATGGTTGTAAATAATGCGCCCAGGGGTCGTATAGATATGTTGAGATAGGAGATTGCCGTCCCCATCTTCGCGAACACGACGATGGGCATAACGCTTAGTCACAAAGCCATCTCCGTTATCAATCACCTCAACCGGGTCGCCGTCGTGTTCCACAGGACCATCAAATCGCAGCCACACCCAAGCGTGGAGATCTACCATGCCTTGTTCGTAGGCAACAATGGCGTCTTCCATACTGGCGAAATGTGAGTCAGCTCCCTTTTGCTCATAGGGATTTTCCGCAGTGAGATAGTAGCAACCCAGCACCATATCCTGACTAGGCGTAATAATGGGTCGCCCTGTGGCTGGGGAAAGAACGTTATTAGATGCCAACATCAGCAGCCGCGCCTCAGACTGCGCTTCCAGTGATAGTGGCACGTGCACCGCCATCTGGTCACCATCGAAGTCAGCATTAAATGCCGGACACACAAGCGGGTGCAGTTGTAAAGCTCGTCCCTCTACCAACATTGGTTCAAATGCCTGAATACCAAGACGGTGTAGAGTTGGCGCTCGGTTAAGCATAACCGGATGATTTTCAATGACTTCCTCCAACACACCCCAAATACTCGGGTCATTGCGCTGAATCAGTTTTTTAGCGGCTTTAATGTTATTCACCAAACCTTGACGAATCAAACGATGAATCACAAAAGGCTGGAAAAGCTCAATAGCCATCTCACGCGGCAGGCCACATTGGTGAATTTTTAGATTGGGGCCAACCACAATTACGGAACGACCAGAGTAGTCAACTCGCTTACCTAACAGGTTCTGACGGAAACGTCCTTGTTTACCCTCAATAATGTCTGAGAGAGACTTAAGAGGTCGATTATTAGCGCCAACTACTGTTCGGCCACGACGACCATTATCAATCAGAGCATCTACGGCTTCCTGAAGCATCCGCTTTTCATTACGGACAATAATCTCAGGTGCCAAAATCTCTTGCAGTCGTGCCAAGCGATTATTCCGATTGATCACACGACGATAGAGGTCGTTGAGGTCCGATGTTGCAAATCGACCACCATCTAGCTGTACCATCGGACGGAGGTCAGGGGGGATGACGGGAATAACATCCAACACCATCCAATCTGGACGAGATCCGGTTGCAATAAAGTTGTCAATCACACGTAGACGTTTGATCAACTTCGCCCGCTTTTGACCTTTAGAGTTATCAATATTTTCCCGCAACTGCTCAGCAACAGCTTCAAGCTCCAAATCTTGTAGCAGACGCTGAAGAGCTTCAGCTCCAATGCCAACCTCAATACCAGACAGATCAGACTCTTCATCGTAAAGCTGATCTTCAATTTCAATCCACTGATCTTCAGTCAGGAGCTGTTTGTAGCTTAAGCTGTCAGCATTACCTGGATCTAAAACAACGTAGGCGTTGAAATACACAATTTGCTCAACATCTCTAAGAGGCATGTCGAGCAAAATTGCAATATAGCTAGGAATACCTTTGAGATACCAAACATGCGCTACGGGAGCAGCCAGTTTGATATAGCCCATACGATGACGACGCACACGTGACTCCGTCACTTCTACACCGCAACGCTCGCAAACGATTCCGCGATGACGGACGCGCTTATATTTACCACAATGGCATTCCCAATCCTTAGCAGGCCCAAAAATGCGTTCACAGAACAGCCCGTCCATTTCAGGCTTTAAAGTTCTGTAGTTAATGGTTTCTGGCTTGGTTACTTCCCCTACAACCGTGCCATTGGGAAGCGTACGTTCACCCCATTGACGAATACGGTCAGGCGAAGCCAGGCCGATTTTGACATAGTCAAAGCGCTGTTCTAGTTTTGGCATTCTCTTGATTCCTTGTACGCGGCCTACACATCAGGACATAGTTTCTGTTGACGAATCGAGGGACAGTTGTTTACAAAAGGTTGCTTCGCCTCGATTCTAAAGTGATGACATAAGCGTTCAGGTCTTTTCTAGCTACTTTGCATAGAGCTAAAAACAGACGGCTAAACGCTTATGCTCATTCACAGAGTTAAAGGGGCGGCTCCTCAATGGCAGGGGTAGGAGTCGCAGCTGGTGCAGCCGCAGGGGGAGCCTCAGGAGATGCTTCATCTCGAGAAATAGACTCATAGGTGGGCCGCGATGGTGAACGTCGATTAAGAGAATCTGACATTAAGTCAACCTCTACATCACGACTGGTGCCATCTTCTTGGGTTTCTAGTTTATGCACCGCGATGTCTAAGCAGAGGGACTGTAGCTCACGCATCAATACCTTGAAGGATTCAGGCGTACCGGGTCGAGGAATTGCCTTGCCTTTAACAATGGCATTAAGGGCTTCATTACGTCCCTGCATATCATCGGATTTGACAGTTAGCAGTTCCTGCAAAGTATAGGCAGCACCGAAGGCTTCGAGTGCCCATACCTCCATCTCTCCAAAGCGCTGACCACCTTGCTGAGCTTTACCACCCAAGGGCTGCTGAGTAACCAGCGAGTAAGGACCTGTAGAACGAGCGTGAATCTTATCGTCTACTAGGTGAACCAGCTTCAGCATGTAGGGTTTACCAACTGTCACCGGACGGTCAAAGGCTTCCCCAGTACGGCCATCGTAAAGCTGGATTTTACCTGGATCTTCAGGATTAAACACCCAGCTATTACCCGTGTTATCACGAGCATCCTGGAGCTTGCCATGGGTAGTTTCCATGGACGCTTCACTGCCATACATCTCATCAAAAGGCGTAATCTTGAAGCGTGCATTGAGATTCTCTCCGGCCCAGCCCAGCAAACATTCAAAGACCTGGCCTACATTCATACGAGACGGTACACCCAGAGGATTGAGTACGATATCAATCGGAGTACCATCCGGGAGATAGGGCATATCTTCAATGGGCAAAATCCGAGAAATAATACCTTTGTTACCGTGGCGACCAGCCATCTTATCGCCTACCTGGATTTTGCGCTTTTGGGCCACATAAACCCGCACCACCATATTGGCACCCGGAGGAAGCTCATCACCTTGCTCACGGGTGAAGACACGCACATCGACCACACGACCTTTTTCACCATTGGGTACACGTAGAGAATTATCCCTAACGTCTCGAGCTTTTTCACCAAAGATTGCCCGCAGCAGTTTTTCTTCTGGGGGCTGATCAGATTCACCCTTGGGTGTAACTTTACCCACCAAGATGTCGCCTGAGGTAACCCAGGCTCCAATGCGGATAATGCCGGTCTCATCTAGTTGACGCAGAGCATCTTCTCCAACATTAGGAATTTCGCGAGTGATTTCTTCAGGCCCTAGCTTGGTTTGACGCGCCTCAATCTCAAACTTCTCAATGTGAATAGAGGTGTAGAGGTCGTCGTATACTAAACGCTCGCTCAGCAGAATTGCGTCTTCGTAGTTGTAGCCCTCCCAAGGCATATAGGAAACTAAGACATTCTGCCCCAGGGCAATTTCACCCCCTTCAGTGGCTGAACCATCTGCTAGCACCTGGCCTGCAACCACCTTGTCTCCAGAGAAAACTAAGGGGCGTTGATTCAAACAAGTGTCTTGGTTAGAGCGCTGATACTTCTGGAGTTCTTGGGCATATTGCTTACCATCAGCATCAGTAACCACTACTTTCTTGGCATCAAGGAAAGTAACTTCACCATCAACCGGGCTGACGACTACCATCCCTGAGTCACGAGCGGCCTGAGCTTCCAGACCTGTACCTACTAAAGGACGTTCGGGACGCAGCAGGGGAACAGCCTGGCGTTGCATATTTGATCCCATGAGAGCACGGTTCGCATCATCGTGCTCAAGGAAAGGAATTAGTGAAGTAGCCACCGAGATAATTTGAACCGGTGAGACGGCTACGTAATCTACTTCAGAGGCTGACGTACTGATGAAGTCTTGACGGTAACGAACAGGGACAGATTCACCCAAGATGTTGCCATCGATATCGATGGGGATATCCCCTGGCGCTACACGGAAATCATCTTCCTCATCAGCTGTCATATAAACTGACGGCTGATCTTTACGAATACGACCATCTTCTACCGGGAAAAATGGCGTTTCGATAAAGCCAAAATCATTGACGCGCGCATGGGTTGCCAGGGAACCAATCAATCCAGCATTAGGACCTTCAGGCGTCTCAATTGGGCAAATACGACCGTGGTGCGAGGGGTGAATGTCGCGAACAGCAAAACCAGCACGCTCACGGGTTAAACCACCAGGCCCAAGGGCACTAATGCGGCGCTTGTGAGTTAACTCAGCCAAAGGATTAGTTTGATCCATAAACTGAGACAGCTGACTGGAACCAAAGAATTCCTTGATGGCAGCGACTAAAGGCTTAGGATTAACCAGAGACGCAGGCGTTAGGGAATCAGCATCTGAAACAGTCATCCGCTCACGGATAATGCGCTCCAAACGGTTTAGACCGACACGCACCTGGTTTTGTAAAAGCTCACCCACGGAACGAACACGACGGTTACCCAAGTGGTCGATATCGTCAATAATGCCGATGTCAAACTCTAAGTTAATGAGGTAATCAATAGCCGCTAAGACATCTTGAGGTGTCAATACGCGAACGGCATCTGGCACATTCAGGCGCAGCTTACGGTTAAGCTTATGACGCCCAACTTTACCCAAGTCATAACGCTTGGGATCAAAGAAGCGCGAATGTAGTAACTGCTGACCACCAGATACTGTGGGAGGCTCGCCAGGACGAAGCTTACGATATAGCTCTAATAGTGCCTCTTCTTCACTAAATTGACCTTCCTTCTCAATGGTCTTTTGGAAGTATTCAGGATGACGTAAGGAGTCAAAAATCTCGCCATCACTTAGGCCTAGAGCCTTAAAGAGGACTTGAGCAGAGAGCTTACGGGTTTTATCAATGCGGACCCAAACTAGATCGTTCTTATCAGTTTCAAACTTAAGCCAAGCACCTCGGTTGGGAATCAGGTTCGCATTGTAAGTACGGCGACCGTGCTTATCAGTTTCGGCTTTGTAGTAAACACCAGGACTACGGACAATCTGATTTACGATCACACGCTCAGCACCATTGATAATGAAGGTGCCGCGATCGGTCATCAGTGGCAGGTCACCAATGAATACCTCTTGCTCCTTAATTTCCCCAGTTTCCTTATTAATGAGGCGCGTTGGGACGTACATTTGTACTGAATAAGTGCTATCCCGACGCTTAGCCTCATCAACCATATATTTAGGGCTTTTGAGCTTATAATCCTTACCAAGGAAATGCAGCTCCAACTTCCCCGTATAGTCAGTAATCGGCGAAAAACTCTCAAGTTCTTCAATTAGACCTTCTTGCAAAAACCAGCGAAAACTAGAGCGCTGAATCTCAACTAGGTCAGGTAATACAAAGGAGGATTGGGAAATGGTTAGGTCAGTCATTCGTCTCCTCAAGCAGGTCGGGCCTAAATAAATGGGGTATAAAAGTGAGAGAGTGAGATATAAGAGGGTTTAGTTAAATCGAAACCAGTAATGCTAAGCGACAAACAAAAGAATGACTACACTCCCTTGTAGGGCAATGCAGTCGGGCTAATATTTTTCGGGGTTTTGCTAGCATCCGATAGCTGAAATAGGTGCAATGGGCATTTTTGAAGCAACCGTTGGGCACCAGCGTTATGAATAGGATAAGTGTAAAAAGCTGAGCCAGTCGGCTATAGTAAGGCTAACGTACAGCCGAGGTAGTATATCACAAATCAGCAGTGAAATTTAATATTCTTGTCGCTTTGTATTTTTATTTAGCGATGAATCACCACAGAGACAGTGTTTTACTAAACTTCGCTCACAAATTAAGCACCTGTTTTTTACATACCTACATCATTTATTAAGGTTTGTCACTAAAGATCGAACGAAGACTCAGGAAGTTTGAACAGGGATCTTGCATTAGCAGTGGTCTGCGCTGCCAGCACTTCTAAAGGCACCTCTCGCAGCTTAGCGACACACTCAGCAACATGGAGTACATTAGCTGGTTGATTTCGTTTTTCTTTTCGCTTTGGCACTGGAGATAGAAACGGACAGTCAGTTTCTACGAGAATGCGATCGCATCCCACCATTTGAGCCGAGGCCTGAACCTGCTTAGCACTCTTAAAGGTCACAATACCGCTAAAGCTAATATAAAAACCTAAATCAAGGAACCACTGAGTTTCTTCAGGGGTACCCGTCCAGCAATGCATTACACCCTGCACAGGACCATGATTCTGGATAAACGCCTGTAGCACATCGCGCACTGCTGCCGCTGCATCTCGACAATGAATGATTACGGGCAAATCTAACCCATGGGCAACGGACAATTGGGCCCGAAAAGCTTCAATTTGAATTGCCTGATCATCGCCCTTGTAGAAATCCAGCCCGGTCTCTCCAATCGCCACTACCCGACGATCGGAAAGTGCCAGATGATGAATTTTCTCCGCCAAGTCTGGCGTCCACTTATCCATATCTTCTGGATGTAGACCCACCGCAAAGGACACTTCACTAAATTGATCAGCAATAGCCTGCATGGCAGCAAACTCTGAAGGCTGAACACAAGAATGAACAAGGTGAACCACACCAGCCTGTCGCCAAGCTGCTGCCACCTCATCTAAGTCTGCCTGAAAACTTAAGTTATCAAAGCTATGGTGAATGTGAACGTGGGAATCAACCAGCTGCATGGATGACTATGCTGATGCTTCTTGCTTCTTACGAGCATGGGCAAGCTTGGACTTGCGACGAGCCGCTGCATTCTTATGGATGCTGCCGCGCTTGACTGCCTTGTCGATTTTACTAAATGCAGCTGACATGGAAGAATCAACCGCTTGCTTCTTCTCCTCATCAGAAGGATCTGCAGCATACGCGTCTAGAGCAGCGTAGTAGGTCTTGGTTAGGGTTTTAACCGCCGACTTGTAGGACTTATTACGTAGACGATTGCGCTCCGCAACTTGGATGCGCTTCATCGCAGATTTAATGTTTGCCACTATTTGCCAGTGTATTTTTGTCAGGATTCCGAATTATAACATCAAAGAGCATGCACAAGGGCTTGAACTGTCATAATCTGATTTGGCTATCCGGCTGACCCTCACTAATCCGCGCTAAGCTATAACAGTCATACTCCTCCCACTCTCGCCACCCGCCTCAATGTTGCGAACTTTGTACAAGATCAGCGAAGCGCAGGCTGAACTCCAGCGTATTTGCGATCGCATCCATACCGATCAGGTGGTTGAGCAAGAAGCCACCGTTCGAGAAATCTTAAACGCCATCCGACAGTCAGGGGATGAGGCACTCTTGCACTATACTGCCAAGTTTGATGAACAAACCCTGACCCCCCAAACCCTTCGCATTAGCGGCGCGGAAATTGACACCGCCTACCAGCAAGTTTCCGGTGACTTGCTCCAGGCCATTCGCCTTGCCTGCAAGAATGTCAAGGCTTTCCATCAACAACGCTTGCCTAAAAATTGGGTCACCTTTGAAGAAAACGGCGTTGTCCTGGGTAAACGTTATACCCCTGTTGCCAACGCCGGAATCTATGTACCAGGCGGCCGAGCCTCTTACCCGAGCACAGTGATCATGAACGCCATTCCTGCCCAGGTAGCAGGGGTGGAACGTTTAGTCATGGTTACCCCCACCCCCAAAGGTCACACGAACCCAGCAGTGTTAGTCGCAGCCCAAGAAGCAGGGGTGCAAGAAATCTATCGAGTGGGTGGCGCTCAGGCTATCGGGGCATTGGCCTACGGCACAGAGACCATCCCCAAGGTGGACGTCATTAGCGGCCCTGGGAATGTCTATGTCACCCTGGCTAAAAAGCAGGTTTATGGAACCGTTGGCATTGATTCCTTAGCGGGTCCATCCGAGGTACTGATTATTGCTGACCACACGGCTAATCCTGTCCACGTTGCGGCAGATCTGTTAGCCCAAGCCGAGCACGATCCTATGGCTGCGGCTATCTTACTGACAACAGATAGCAAACTAGCCGATAAAGTTGTGGTTGAAGTCGACCGCCAGTTAGCAGGCCACCCCCGCCAAATCCTCACCGAAAAAGCAATCGCCCATTACGGCATCGCCATCGTCGTAGAATCCTTAGAAGAAGCTGCCCAACTGTCCAACCAGTTTGCCCCCGAGCATTTAGAACTTGAAGTTGAAGATCCTTGGGCACTGTTAGAAAAAATCACCCAAGCAGGCGCAATTTTTCTGGGTCATGACACACCAGAAGCTGTGGGTGACTACCTGGCAGGCCCCAATCACACGTTGCCTACGTCTGGAGCCGCTCGCTACGCGTCCCCCCTGAGTACTGAAACCTTTATGAAACACTCCAGTTTGATTCAGTATTCAAAATCTGCCCTGCTCAATGTTGCAGGGGCCATTGATGCCCTTACCAATGCTGAAGGTCTACCTTCCCATGGGGATTCGGTGAGATTGCGCGTAGAAGAGTAAATTTACTGCTCAAAACCTATGGGGTCTCTTTTGATTGGCGGTTTTGCATTGCCATAAATAATTGTAATCTCAGCAAACTGGTTGCCTGAGCGATGTTAAGGGGCAATGTGGACACACCTTCTAAGCGAGACTGTACCCAGCCATCCCCCCAGTACCACTCGTGAAAACCATCCACACCTCGATGGAGCAAAAATCGGATGGCATTATCCGAGCATTCATCAACTGTGTGATCAATCTGAATGGGGCCAACGTAACTAGAAAAGGTTTGCCCTACCCCTAACGGTGACTTAAAGTTTTCAGAAAACTGCTGTGGCCAGAGCCACTGACGAAGCTGGTCGGGCTGGGTCAACCCGTGCCGCAACTGAGCCATGGTCGCATCTATTTCAATCCTGAGGGTGCTTTGTTGATAAATCCCAAACATATCTTGAGTACTACTTTCTAGCGATATAGCAGGTGATAAAACTCTAAATAACCGACAACCTGACGCGACGGCTCTACCTACTACAATATTAAGTATTCAAAAGCGTTGCTGATCCTCAAACGAACTTAATCTGAGAAGTTTGGACAAGTCACGTTCAGTTCAAATAGATTTATTTCGCCCATCGGCAGCGGAGCAAAACTGTAGAAACAAAGTAAAACCATGGCGGATCAGCTCATTCGAGCAGTAGCAGCAGATGGCGGCATCCGAGTTGTTGGAGCCATCACCACCCGTTTAGTCGAAGAGGCCAGGACTCGCCACAAGCTTTCTTACGTTGCCACGGCTGCCCTAGGCAGAGCACTAACAGCTGGCACACTTCTAGTTTCTAATATGAAACGAGAAGATTCACGCATTAATATTCAGATTCAAGGGGATGGACCCATTGGCGGTATTCTTGTTGATGCCCGGCTAGACGGTAGCGTCCGGGGTTATGTCTCTAACCCGTATGTAGAGTTACCCCCCAATGCCCAAGGCAAACTTGATGTGGGTGCAGCAGTGGGGCGCAATGGCTATCTCTACGTCGTGCGTGACTCGGGTCTGGGTTATCCGTATTCCAGCACAGTGGAATTGGTATCAGGGGAGATTGGTGAAGATCTCACCCAGTACCTGGCCACATCAGAACAAACACCGTCAGCCTTAGTTTTAGGTGTATTCGTCGACAAACACGGCGTAGAAGCAGCAGGTGGCTTGCTCCTTCAGGTTTTACCTCAGGTATCCCATGATGAGCGCCTGATCTCCACCTTAGAATCTCGACTGGCATCCTTACCTGGATTCACCCCCATGCTACGGGCACAAAAAACGCTACCTCAAATCATTGAGGACCTGGTGGGAGATATGGGGTTAGCCATTTTTCCGGAGAGCCAACTCCTACGTTTCCACTGCCCCTGTAATGGTCAGCGCATGCTATCTGCCCTCAAACTACTGGGCGAAGATGAGCTCCAGGATATGATCGACAAAAGTGAGCCTGCTGAAGCCATCTGCCATTTTTGTGGAGATACCTATGAGGCTCAGTGCGATCGCTTAACCGAGTTGCTAGCTGAACTCAGATTGGAAAATGCGAATCGAGCATAATCATTTCGCCATACGCTGGTAGGCGGCCGCAACAGCATCGTCGCCGCCAACGTTACCGGGAAATAGGACAACGGGCAAATTTGGAAACTGTGGGTGCTCAGGCCCCGCTGTAATCACCGAAACCCCTGGAATAACCTGACCTAAAAGCCTGGCAGATGTTAGAGCTAGGCCTTTGCTAAGGGTATCGTTAGAGGTAATGCCACCCTTACTGATCAAAAAACCCAGATCCGTAGGCAGGCCACACACAATATCCATGAGTAGGTGAGAAACAGCTTCACCAAACGCCAAACGAGTGGCCACATCGGCGAAGGTAAGTTCTTTGCGGCTGGTATAAACCACCGCTGTTGTCCCCTGAGCGTAGAGGGTGTTCACCTGGGCCAAGATTTCAACTACCATATCCTGCGCTTGGTCAGGATTCTCATTTAACCGAGAGACATCAACTTCTACACCAGTTACCCCTGGCTGCTTAAGAAGATACTCCAGTTGCTGAGTTGTTTTTTTAACGTGAGAGCCCACTAAAATCACACCCGGTTTATGGTTACGGGTGTAGCGTGACATCTCACTCGGGCCAGCCGGTTGTACAGGTAAAGCAGCGAGAGATGTGAGCAAGCTAGCAGCACTGCGAAAGAGAAACTTTTTACCTTGGGCGGCGGCGGCCAATAGGTCTTGGGAAAACTGATCGAGCTCAGCCTGGTTTTGGGCATCAACAGCTACGCAAACATTGTTACTCAGCTGCATTAAGCGCTCCATTGTATTCTGGCGAATCACATCCAGGGTAAACCGTTTCACCTGATCGGCAACAATCTTGCCAGATGTCTTTTCGGCGACATAATCAGGCAAGTAGCTATAGCTATAACCAAATACTGAATCCTTAGCGAACTCAGTCTCATGAACAGGGATGCGTACGCCATCGGTTTCAATATAGTGGGTGCTATCGAGAGTAATACGTCCTGCTTCAAAAAATGCTGGCACCATAAAATGGGCGTCAAAGGGACCCAATTCTGACGCGATCACATCGGTTTCGAGGGGATAGTGGCCGCGCAGGGTCGAATCTGAACGACTGACCACCAAATACTCTTGTGTGTTGGTTTCAACCAGTGCCTGTTTTAGGTTCTGACAGACTTCACGGATGGTACGCTCTGCTTCAGCAGGGGTGAGCGAACGGGTATTGGCCAGAATAAAGAAAATGGGAGATGCGTCTAAGAGGCCTTGTTTTAGGGTGGCCACATCCCATTTCAGTAACAGTAAACAGCTATGAACTGTTTGAGAACCGGTGGGGTCGTCGTCGATAACAATAATTTTGGGGCGGCGGGAATCAGGCATGGGGCAACAGCATACTGGTAGATTAACTCGAACAGGGTGGTGGGCAGTGCCCACCTTAATATTACTCAGCCGATTGAGCCGGTTGAGCAGCTTTGAGGTTGTCTAGCAATTCTCCAAAGCTCTCGGGGGGAACACCAGGGGGAATGAGCAAACCACCGATTAAAAAACTCGGGGTACCGCGTAGTTTCAGTTGTCCAGCTAGAGCCAGGTCGGCATCGATGGCGACTTGGGCAGCATCGCTGTTGCGATCGCGCTCAAATTGTTCCATATCCAACCCTATTTGCTCAGCTAGCTCCACATATAGCTCATCTCCTAATCGTTCTTGATTGGCAAAGAGGCCTGTGTGATAAAGCCAGAACTGATCTTGCTGAGCAGCAGCCCATGACGCCTTAGATGATGGCACTGCTTCTGGATGAATACTGGTGAGGGGGAGATGCTTGTACACGTAGAGCACCTCTTCACCGCGTTCTTCCACAAAGTCTTTCATATGGCCCGCTGCAACAGCACAAAACAGACATTCAAAATCGGAGAACTTGACCACCACCACTTCAGCATCAGGATTACCTTTAGTGGGGGAGCCGCCAATAAATGTAGCCCGATCCATGGATGATAGAACCTGATTGACCTCATCCTGACGTTTGCGCCATTCCGCTTCGGCGGACTCAAGCTCAGCTTCAGTTGGGGGGGCTTCCGCCTGTTGCTGGGTTGCGGGCTGTTCCGCCGCAGAGGGCTGTGCTGAATCAGTCGCAGAGGTACAGCCAATCGGAGCGAGCAAAGTAGCGATCGCAACTGTGCGCATCAAGACGTTTTTGAATGCCATGGGAAAGGACTGACAGTAGCAACTCATTAACGCTAACACTTTGGTTTATTGTTGGGGAAATTGAGGGGAGTCATCAGGAGGTGTGAGCTATGGGTAATGCTAGACAAATCAAGTTATTGATAACCTTAGGCGACATGGCCGGGATTGGGCCAGAGGTCGTGCTTAGGGCATTACCTTTGGTGCAACAGACAGCACAGCTCACATTGGTAGGAAATGAGCAACAGTTGATGGCCTGTAGCAAACGGCTAGGGCTACCGTTGACAGACCATCCAATTATCGATGTCCCCTTGGCAGCCGATCAGACGATTCGTATCGGTCAGGGTGATGCTGTCAGCGGCGATCTTAGTTTTCGCAGCTTGCAAACAGCCATTGGTTATTGCTTAAAAGATGGCTATAGTGGTGTGATCACAGCTCCCATTGCCAAATCAGCTTGGTTGGCAGCAGGTCACCATTACCCAGGTCAAACAGAACTACTGGCAGAAATGGCGGAGGTCACGCGGTTTGGCATGTTATTTGTGGCACGGTCACCCATGACTGATTGGACCATGCGCACCCTGTTAGCAACCACCCATATCCCTCTGCGTCAGGTGCCTGAGGTGCTGACACCTGAGGTGCTGACCTTGAAACTGGAACTACTATTAAAATGTTTAGAACGGGATTTTGGGGTAGAGAACCCAAAGGTTGCGATCGCAGGTCTCAACCCCCACAGCGGTGAACAAGGGCAAATCGGTCGAGAAGAAATAGACTGGCTAATTCCTTGGCTCAACAGTCAACGACAGCGATTTCCCCATGTAACTTTAGAAGGTCCAGTACCACCAGATACACTGTGGGTAAGCCCAGCAAAAGCCTGGCATCATTTGGAACAACAGGCCCACCATGGCTACTTGGCTTTGTATCATGACCAGGGATTGATTCCAGTCAAAATGTTGGCGTTTGACCAAGCCGTAAATACCACCATTGGTCTGCCTTTTATTCGCACTTCCCCCGATCATGGCACCGCCTTTGACATCGCTGGTCAAGGTATAGCTCGACCCGATAGCATGGTAGCGGCTATCGACCTTGCCATTGAATTAGCAGTACAACGCCAAGTCAATGGCCACAATTAATCAATGGCTTTTGGTGTTAAAAAAAGCACATAGGGTAACGAGAGAAATCCGTCATTTCCCTGGAGCTTTTTGGGACGCGCTATATAAGGACACGTATTTTTTTAGGCAATTTTACATGTAAATAAAAAACCCAAAAATCAAGCAAATTCAGTGGTTCAAAGTGGGATTTGATCTGTACAATAGCGAGTGACATACAAGTTTTGTTTCAAGGAACCTTAGGGGACTATCTAGTCCCCTTTTTCTTAGTCATTTTAGAAACCACTAAGAAATTGCCAGACCGAAGTAGGTTCTAGAACTGTATTGGAAAAGATGTATACAACCTTAAATTACGCTGACTGTCCTTTCAAGCTGTAACATGACACGTCAACCTAGACTTTGAACAGGTTGGGCATGTATGCCAAACTGCTGAATGCATATCTCCACAGGAGAGGCTACGTCAACAGCAGTTTGCTGCGCACATAGCTGTTATTATTTATAGCCTTCAGCAATAACTGTTATTGGGGTTGAGATAATTCTTCTAAATGAGCTGACACACCTGATGTAGTATTAGCCAAGCTTAAAAACTCACTACAAGAGAAGGAGATTAATCCTGCTGAGCTTTAGGAGAAAGATATAGTAAGTTTTCACACGTCGTCTGTATACTCATCGACTTTCACGTTTATCGTCCCAAATATCGATAAGATCTTTGAAAATACTGAGAGACTCGCAAAGTTCTAAATCATTGATTTCGTGAGAGTCTCTTGGGCTCTGCCTCTTCAAAACAATCCTAACTGCTGAGGTGGCGATTGAATCAACGACCAAGGCAACGGCGGCACATCCACACCTGCTTTTTCTAGCTGCTCCTGAAAATAGCGAGCAATGGCTGGTGACTTTGCTTCGTGGGGACAATGTACAAAAAAATAAACCGAGATACCTTGAGCTAACCAATCTCCTACCTGCTGCACCCAGCCTTTTAAAAAATCACGATTGCGATCCAGATCAGGGTGACTGATGTAGCGCACCAGCACCAATGGGGCAGTCGCTGCTGGCAGCAAAGGAACCCGAGGCTTTTTACGTTCAGAGCGTAGTTGCGGGTCCTCTGCTGGATTACTCCAGGTATAAATCGGACGAGTGTCCAACAAGACTCGACCTACACTCCATCGAGTTAATAGCTCGTCTAGCCGCTCTAAGTGAGGAGATTTAAACCAATCTAAATGACGGACTTCTAACGATAAAGGACATTGCTGATGAGGCCAGTTCGCCACAAACTTAGACAAGTCTGCAAACAACCTGGGGCTATATCTCGGCGGCAGCTGTGCAAATATTGGCCCCAGCTTTGACCCCAGCCCCTGCATCAATGTGAGGAAATCCAGAGCAGCAGACCGTTGCGGCATTAACTCACCACTGTGGGTGACTGTACGAGGCAGTTTTGGACAAAACCGAAATGCATCAGGCGTATTTTCAGCCCAGCGCTGCACCGTCTCTGATATCGGAATTGAATAGAAAGTGGTATTGCCTTCAACGCAGGTCATGCGATCGCCATAGAGACGCAAAAAATCGCTAGCACGACTGCCCTTCGGATAAAAATCTCCGAGCCATTCCCTACAAGCCCATACGGCACAGCCGATGCGAAAATCTGCCAATTGTTCTGTTCCTAAAAGCGTTGAATCCCAATTCTGGTGAGCTATTCCCACCCTATGCCACTTGGGTTAAAAGAAGGTCAAGCTGGCCTTTGCTATCAAGAGCATACAGGTCATCACAGCCACCAACGTGATGATCATTGATAAAAATCTGAGGCACACTGCGGCGCTGATTAGACCGTTCCGCCATCTTGATACGGGCTGCCTCATCACCATCAATTTTATATTCCGTAAAATTCACCCCTTTCCACCACAGCAGTAGCTTGGCGCGGATACAGTAGGGGCAGATCTGCCATGTATAGATTTCCACATTTGCCTTTACAGTATCAGGGTTGCGACCTAGCAAACGGTTGAGCAATTCCATGGTGTGCGTCCCTAGACAATAGATCTGCACTAACGTCGTATTCACAGCGCTAGTATCTATATGGTAAATCTTTTTTAGGTGGTCGAAACTCTTTGCAAACCCTTGACAATAATGATACCGAATAGATCAGTACTGGGATATGAACTTAAACACGACCAGGGCATGATCATCGTCACAACTCAGACTAAATTTCCCTGGCACAATTAAGTCATTAAGGAATAACGCTTACTGCGGCTCCCACTTCGGTGGGGGCCCTTTTTGTATGCACCCCAAATGGGAGCATGCCAACTAGCATTGTGTAGGCTGAAGTACTTCAATATCCTGATTAATTGACACAACTCAGGACTTTTTTCCTCATCTATCAAATCTTGATAAGTATGTCGGTAAATCTTCGGTAGGCTGAGGGCTGCCCTAATTAACATGAGTCTATGCCCGGTAGCAGCTATGACATTGAATCAGCGCTGTCAGAACGTGATCCTCAAGTAATCGCATCGTTAATGCCCAAGTGGGAATGGTTTTACAACCATTACTTTCGTACCCGTACCGATGGCTGGCACCATGTACCCAAACAGGCTCTATTTGTTGGCTCTCACAATGGCGGACTGGCGGCCCCTGATCTATTAATGATGATGGTGGACTGGTTTCGCCGCTTTGGTTACGAGCGACCGATGTATGGCCTAATGCATGCCAAAATCTGGCAGGTGAATCCTGATTTGGCAAAGCTGGCTAGTCAATGTGGTGCTGTACCGGCTCAACCTAAGTTTGCGATCGCAGCTCTCCAACGCGGTGCCAGCGTCCTGGTTTTTCCAGGTGGAGCCCAAGACGTCTTTCGTCCCCACCGCGAGCGACACCAAATCCAACTGATGGGACGTACCGGTTTTATCAAACTTGCCCTCAGGGAGCGCGTCCCCATCGTACCGGTGATTTCCACAGGTGCCCACGACACTTTTATAGTTCTGGAAAACTGCTACGAACAAGCCAAATGGCTTAACCAGCAAGGTCTTCTACCCTGGTTTCAAGACATCGATCCAGAAGTTTTTCCAATTTATCTAGGGCTCCCCTGGGGCTTGGCCCTTGGCCCCTTGCCCCATATTCCATGGCCCAACCAAATCCAAACCCGTGTGTGTCCTCCCATTATGTTTGAACGCACAGGTCGTGCCGCTGCCCAGGACAAGGCATATGTTCAAGAATGCTATGAGCAAGTTGTCGACCAAATGCAACAAAATCTTGACCAATTAATTGAAACGTAAGGAGGGCCGACAGCAACTACCCTCCAAAACAAATAAATATCTATTGGCAGTTGCTGGGTGGTAAGGAAGGCCCGGCATTTATACGAGAAAAATCATTGAGTTCCAGGGTAGCGCTAGCGTAATAGCGCTTACCTTCATCACCACGGGTACGACGCACCCGCAGAAATGTAGCCGGTCCCCAAAAAGTAAAGTCTTCGCCCAGGTCACGGGTAACACCATCAAACGGATAGGCTTGCCCGCTCACCGTGTTACCACTAACTCGGCCAGTTACACAGATAGCTTCGCCATCAATGTAACTATAGGACCCAATAATCTCATCGCCTGTCTTGCGAAAAACAAACAGAACGCCACCTCGACTCAGTAACTCCTGCTCAGAATAGGCCCGATCCTCAGCGGCCCCTGAAACATACCGATAATTACCATCAGCAAGGCCAGCAATCGTGTCATAAAACGTCGGGGGTGTAGCAGCAGGGCTACCAGTAGAGCTACCAATAGCACCACTGGGGGCTGGACTATCCAGATCAGGCAGCTCTGAACGAGATCGAGCACCACTGAGATCAGGTAGTTCTGCCGCAGCGGGCGGGCGGGGCTCAGGACGAGCCACTGGACGAGCAACCGTCTCAGCACGACAAATCAACGTACTATTAACGGGCGCAAACCCTTCTGGATCATCAAATCCAACCAATTCTTGATAGTACGTATCATTGGTTAGCAACAGCTGTCGCACCCGATCAATAGACTGATTTGGGAACACCAATGTTCGCTCTGAGGTAAGCACAGCTTCTACGGGACCAGGAACAAATGTCCCCAATTGCTCATAAGATACTTCGGTTGTCCCCTCAGCTTCCCTTAGGGTGATAAACGTCCGCATTCCCAATGGATTAGGCGCACCTGTACTAGGGTCATAACTGCAAACAATGATGGGGCCAGGCTGTGCTTGTAGTGGTTGGTTAATGGCATCTTTACCTATAACAGTTGCAATGGAAGCGAACAATGCTAACGGGAATACATGCTTACAGCGACCAACCATGGAAAATAGCTCTCTATAGACAACGGCTCAAACCAATTTTCCAACCAGAACCGTACCTTGAGTTAAGGCATAACAGACTAATTGGAGACTAAAAGAATTCTATGGGTTAAAGGCCACCTGGTAATGTTCAACGGACAATGTTAGTGAATGCATCCGCGCCATTGCTGATTCAAAGGATAAATCGATCTATAAAACTTGCCACTAGCTCAAATTGGATAGACGTAACCATACCGAGGATCAGCCATGCCCATCCTAAATATAGCCACCTTGCAGACCTAGACAGAAAAGCCTACTCACCATGAAGCTTGCCCATCGTTTTGAAATACTAGAAGTTCTGGATCAAGGTGGCTATGGCATTACCTATAGGGCAATTGACCATCACCAGCACAGTCACCCCCAATGCGTAATTAAGCAGCTGATCCACACTAGCCCCAAAGTTTTAGGAATGTTGCGCCAAGAGGCCAGCACCTTAGAAAAAATAGGTGTACATTCTCGTATTCCGAAGCTCCTGGCTTACTTCGATGAGGGCAATAAGTTCTACATTGCTCAAGAAATGATCCATGGCCATGACCTGCGACAAGAAATCAAGACAAGCAACCGACTAGACGAAAGCTACGTCACAAAATTGTTGAAGGATATTTTGACTGTGCTGGCATTTGTTCATCAGCATCGAACCATTCATCGCGATATTAAGCCAGCCAATTTGATTCGCCAAACCAATAACGGCGACATCTGCCTGATCGATTTTGGGGTGGTCAAAACCCTAAGCAACAGTCAGATCGATCACAACGGAAAGATAACAACCACGGTCAAAGTTGGTACAGCGGGCTATACTTCTCCCGAACAAGCACGGGGTAAACCCTGCTACGCCAGTGATCTCTATTCCGTTGGCATGGTAGCGATTGCGGCACTCACCAACATTCATCCACAACAATTAAATATTCATCCCATCACGCATCAGGTGCAATGGGCTAATGAGACTATTAGTCCATCCCTTGAGACCTTTATTAAACGACTCATAGAGCCTAATCCCAAAAACCGCTATAAGACTGCGATCGAAGCTCTCAAAGCGCTTGAAAGAACAATTACAGGCATTCGCGTTGGGCAAGATAGCCAACTCCCAACCCATGTTGCAGCGGGCGTCTTACCACCGGTAGATGCTAAACCGACAACAAAACCTGTGAAATTAATCCCACCTAAGATTATTTTAAAAGTCATAGGTTTTGTCACAGCAGTTTTGATCGTGCTCGGGTTTGGCGTCAAAGGTTATCAATGGGCCGCCTATAACATCAGTCGAAAATGGGATACTGTGACCGCCGCCCCGAGAGGCTATGATGAAGCCAAACGAGGAGAGTTGGTAGCCCTGTTAGACGACGGCAGCATTCAAGCCAGGCCTGATATGGTAGACGCTTTTTGGAGCATGGTGGCTGCAGCCAAAAACGAAGGTGTTGAACTACTTCCTTTAGCAGGATATCTCTCGTTATCTGAACAACGCCGACGGCTTCAAGAGAGAACAGATATAGATGTTAACCAGTGGCTTAAAAAAAGTGATTATCATACTGGGTATGCCGTGGCCATTGGCGACAAAAACGCTGATGAGAGTACTGACTGGGACATTAGTTTTAAGCAGACCGATGCATATCGCTGGCTGAAGCGATATGCAAAAAACTATGGCTTTGAGCTGTCATATCCCCAGGGTAATCCGGCAGGAGAAGATGAACCCTGGCATTGGCGATACAGCAAGGGGCTACAATAAGCGGCTGCAATAGAAATCTCAAGAGATAAGTCAACAGATAAGTCAACCTGTCTGTATAGTTCGCCTTCGAGCACATAACAGGTATCATAAAACCATCTTGTTGTGTCGTTTATTAGAAATGTTGAAGATTAAATAACCAAAAGTAAATTTGGGACAGGAACCTGCTTAAATCAAGAACACTAGAAAAGATTGGGGCAATTAACCGTTCTTTTCTTAACTAATCTAAAGTTTTCAACGTATGAGAGATCCTGCTCAAAGGCATGCGTATTGGCGTGCCAACATTACCCTTATTCTAGCGCTACTGGCGGTTTGGGGATTTGTATCCCTAATCTGCAGCATTTTGTTGGTAGACATCCTCAATCAGATTCAGTTTTTTGGTCTACCGCTTGGATTCTGGATTGCGCAGCAAGGTTCAATTCTCACCTTTGTGGTGCTGATTTTTGTCTATGCCTATCAGATGGATAAACTCGACAAGCATTATCGAGCTCAACAACTTAGTAAACGTCATGCAAGTATTGCTGAGCATGATGTAAGGAGGGAACATGCCAACTGAAGTTTGGACGGGCTTGTTTGTCGCTGCATCATTCCTGATGTATATCTACATCGGATGGCGTTCTCGCGTTCGTGATAGTAAAGGCTTTTATGTGGCTGGGCAAGGTATTCCCGCCCTTGCCAATGGGGCTGCTACTGCCGCTGACTGGATGTCGGCAGCATCGTTTATCTCCATGGCGGGTCTCATCTCGTTTATGGGTTATGACGGTTCGATTTATTTGATGGGTTGGACCGGTGGCTATGTTCTTCTGGCGTTGTTGCTAGCGCCCTATCTGCGGAAGTTTGGCAAGTACACAGTGCCTGATTTTGTGGGTGATCGCTACTATTCCAAATGGGCTCGTCTGGTAGCTGTGGTAGCCGCGATCTTTGTGTCACTCACCTATATCGCGGGCCAAATGAGGGGGGTCGGTATCGTCTTTAGCCGCTTCCTACAGGTGGATGTAAACACAGGCGTGTTTATCGGCATGTTGATTGTCGGCTTTTTTGCTGTTCTGGGTGGCATGAAGGGTATTACGTGGACGCAAGTTGCCCAATACTATGTGCTGATTATTGCCTACATGATTCCGGCGATTGCGATCGCACTCCTCCTCACCGGTAATCCTGTTCCCCAGTTCGCCATGACCTTTGGCGACATCAGCACCAAACTAAACCAAATCCAGGTGGATTTGGGCTTTGCCGAATACACCCAGGCCTTTGCCAACAAATCTATGTTGGATGTGCTGGCCATCACCATTGCCTTAATGGTAGGCACCGCTGGTCTTCCCCATGTAATCGTGCGCTTCTACACAGTTAAGAACGTGCGTTCAGCAAGATTCTCTGCAGGCTGGGCCTTGTTGTTTATTGCCTTGCTTTACACAACAGCGCCTGCGTTGTCGATGTTTGCCCGTTATAACCTGGTCAACACATTGCACAATGCCACTGTTGAAGAGGTACAACAGCTGGACTGGGCACAAAAGTGGGAAAACACGGGCCTGTTAGCCTTTAACGACAAAAATCAGGACGGTCGGTTTCAGCTCACTTCTGAGGAAACCAGCAATGAAATCACCATTGATCGCGACATCATTGTGCTCTCCACACCAGAGGTGGCTAAATTAGCGCCTTGGGTAATTGCCTTGGTTGCCGCTGGTGGTCTTGCCGCTGCGCTATCAACGGCCTCAGGTTTATTGCTAGTGATTTCTAGCTCCATCGCCCATGATGTCTACTATCGACTGATTAATCCAGAAGCTTCAGAAAAGAAACGGGTGTTTGTAGGCCGTGTGATGGTAGGGTTTGCCCTGGTAATTGCCGGATATTTTGGCATTAATCCGCCTGGCTTTGTCGGTCAGGTGGTAGCCTTTGCCTTTGGCTTAGCCGCAGCCAGCTTCTTCCCCGCGATTATCTTGGGTATTTTTGACAAGCGCACTAACCGTGAAGGTGCGATCTCAGGTATGCTTGTCGGTCTGATTTTCACCTCGTTCTACATTATCGGTGTGAAATTCTTCGGCATGCCCACCTGGTTCTTTAATATCTCCGCTGAGGGTATTGGCACCTTGGGTATGATTCTTAATCTGATAGTGACACTTGTTGTTTCCCGATTGACACCGCCACCACCACTTCACATTCAAGAACTGGTGGAAGATTTGAGATCTCCCGAAGACAGCCTTGGAGATGACCCTGCCATAGCTGCATAACCAACACTGTTATGGTCTGCATCTAAAGGGTCCAAAAAGGTTTCTAAGATTTTCTTGGAAACCTTTCTCGCTTTTTAGACATAAGGGTTGAGAACCTTACGCCAAGATCTCCCCATAGATCAGAAACATACAGGATAATAAATTTGACAATAAAGATGCAGGTGTTTTGACTCTTTTTTCAGCTTAACCTAGCTTTTAGGCTCACACACCACTCGAAAGCCACAGGAATTGCTACGCCCTACTTGAGTGTTTTTATCACGGGCAGCTGATCGACAGAAGTGCGTATCGTTAAACCATGAGCCACCGCGCATTACCTTAGAAGCAGTCGCATTACCCGACAGCCATTTATTAGCATCGCTTGGAGCACCTTCATAACTCTCGTGATAATCATCGGAACACCATTCATGAACATTGCCATGCATGTTGTATAGGCCAAAAGCATTGGGCCAGAAGCTGTCAGCTTTTACTGGGTTGTTGCGATAGTTCTCTTCATAGTTTTCAGTAAAGGAGAAGTCTGCAAAAAAGTTAGCAATTTCTGTTGTTAAGGCTTCACCAAAAGAGAATGGGGTTGTTGTTCCAGCACGACAGGCGTATTCCCACTCAGCTTCACTGGGTAATCGATAGTTACGCCCCGTCAGCTCACTCAGTTGCTGGCAAAATATATCCGCATCCTCCCAGGTAATCTGCTCTACTGGCAAATCGGCCCCATCTTCGCCTTGATCATCTGTAAAGTACGACGGATTGTTGCCCATGACAGCCTCATACTGCCGCTGGGTAACCACAAAAGCTCCCAGGTAAAAGCTAGGCACCTGAATCGAACGCTGAGGCCCTTCTTGTTCTTCACGTTTAGGCTCGGATGGTGGAGACCCCATTAGAAACTCGCCAGCCGGTATTTGGACCATACGGAGAGGGAGTACTTTACGCAACTGCCGACGTAGAAGAGGCTCATCAAAGTAATCAACCCTGATAGACGGTTCCGCAGTGATCTGGCCATTCGAATCGACTTGAACCGTCTTCAACCCTCGGCTTTTTAGAGGCTGCCCTGTAGGCGTGATGGTCGCCGCTGCATTTTTACAGCCTACGGTCACCACAGCCGTTGCGGTTGACACACCTAAAAACTTCAATGCTTTACGCCGTGAGCATTGATACTGAAGACTGCGACTGCTCCAAAAAGGATTATGGCAAATACGACTATCCTGGGTCAGGGCAGCCATGCTAGCCCCGCCTATTTGTTTGATGACCTGGTAACGACGACTGCCTGACATAACTCCTTAAATAAGGACACCCTTCTCAGTGATCCAATACCAGATAATTCGCTCGTTTTTTCGGCAACACTGAACTAGTAAGGTAAAAAAACCAAAACCCAATGCATTTGTGAAGTTTTACAAATGCATTGTTATCATCACATACTCGGTTTATATCTGGAACTGCTTGGCATAGAAGCTGGCATAACGTCCCGATTGCTGTAACAGTTCAGCGTGGTTTCCGGATTCGATAATACGACCTTTTTCCATGACTAGGATGCGATCGCACCGTCTTACGGTCGCCAGCCGATGGGCAATTACAAACACAGTCCGTCCATGCATTAACCTCTCCAATGCTTCCTGCACTAGCGACTCTGACTCTGCATCGAGGGCAGAAGTTGCCTCATCTAGAATTAGAATCTTTGGATCAAATAAAACGGCTCGTGCGATCGCAATTCGCTGCCGCTGCCCCCCTGACAAGTTAACCCCTCGTTCGCCGACCCAGGTGTGGTACCCCTGGGAGAACTGGCTAATAAATCCATGGGCATTGGCAACCCGTGCCGCAGCTTCCACCTCTGCCAGATTAAAGTCTTGTTGACCAAAGGCAATATTTTCGGCAATCGTCCCAGAGAACAAAACATTTTCCTGGGGCACAATCCCAATCTGACGACGCAGACTTTGTAGTGTCACCTGACGCACGTTGATACCATCAAGCAAAATCTCTCCCGTGGCCACATCATAAAAACGCGGCAACAGATTTACTAAAGTAGTTTTGCCGGCCCCTGATAGGCCCACCAAAGCAATAGTTTGGCCAGGTTCTGCAGAAAGGTTCACCGCATCTAACACCGGCTGGTTGGCTTCATAGGCAAAGCTAACATCGCGATAGTCCACTTTCCCTGTAACCGTCGGCAACGGCTTTGCATGGGGCTCATCCTGCACTAAGGGTTTAAGCTGTAATAGCTCTAGAACCCGGTCTACGGACGCTTCCCCTTGCTTAAACTCATTGAAATTTTGAATCACATGATTGACCGGATCAATCAGCAGTAACGCATTGATCACATAGGTGCCAAACCCTTCACGGGCCAAATTGCCCAGGCTAATCTGCCAGGTACCGACGAGCAACAAAATCACAATCATGCCGGCATAGAGAAACCCAACAACCGGAAACTGTACTGCCTGCAACCAAGCCACGGAATAGCGGGCATCACGATTGTTGGCGGAGGCCTGAGCAAAGCGATCAATTTCATAGTCTTCAGCTGCAAAGGCTTGAACTAAGCGAATACCGCTAAAAACTTCCGCCACCTGAGAAGAGAGATCGGCAACTTTGTCCTGACTGCGACGGGCAGCGGTCAGCATCTTTTCGCCAAACCAGCCAGATAAGACTGCCAGCAACGGAATCAGGATCAAGGCCGTCGCCGTTAGCTGCCAGTTGAGATAGATCATGTAGCCAAACACAACCACCAGCTGTAGCGCAGAGGGCACAAAATCGTGGAATAGCTTGTAGACAACCTCGCCAATGCGATCCACATCTTCGGTCAAGCGATAGGCCAGATCGCCCGTTTTAGTTTGTTCGAAGTAGGTCAGACTGAGGGTTTGCAGATGGCCATAGACACGGGTACGCAGCTGATGGGCAACACGAAATGCAGCCTTCGCCATCAGGGAGTCTTGGCCATACTGAGCCGCTTTTTGGATGAGCAAACCGATCAGGGTAAGCGCAGCAACTTTACCAAAGGCCGCAACTTGTCCCTGCACCAGGGTGGAAATAGCCAGACCACCTAGCTTGGCAAGAATTGGCCAGTAAATGGTGAAAATCAGGGTGCAGATAAAGGCAGGAATTAAGATTGCCTGCTGACGACGAATGTAGGGCAGCAGCTGCCAATAGTTGGGGCGATTATCCAAGGCGTTTTGAACCAATAGGCGTGTCATGGATTACGCTACCAGGTTCCGGGCGGGTACAAGACACCGCCCCTACCGTGGTTAAATACCGTGGTTAAAATGAACGCACATTGGAGACTCGCACATCATTATGCCTACCGTCATCGTCGCTACGGGTAACCCTGGCAAACTCAAAGAAATGCAGGTGTATCTGACACCCCTGGGCTGGGATTTGCAGCTAAAGCCCCAAGAAATTGATGTGGATGAGACAGGGATAACATTTATTGAGAATGCGCGGCTCAAGGCAAGGGAAGTTGCGATCGCAACCAACCAATGGGCCATTGCCGATGACTCAGGGCTGCAAATTAATGCCTTAAACGGTGCACCAGGTCTCTATTCAGCCCGCTATGGCAAGGATGACCAGGATCGCATTAATCGAGTTTTGCGGGAGTTAAGCGGCAATGAGGACCGTAGTGCTCAGTTTGTCTGTGCCCTGGCCCTCGCCCGCCCCGATGGCACCATCTCCCTCGAAACAGAAGGCATCTGTCCTGGGGAAATTCTGACTGAGCCCAAGGGTAGCAACGGTTTTGGCTACGACCCTATTTTTTACGTCCCGAGCCAGGGTAAAACCTTTGCTGAAATGAGCGACCCACAAAAAGAAACCCACAGCCATCGGGGTGTTGCCTTTGCTCAAATTATGGAGCAGCTGAGGCAATTGCCAATGCCCTAAGCAAACAAGTGAAGTTAGGGGGTCATCAAAAACAAGTACAAATGAACCTACAATATACTGAGGCTAGCGTTTGAATTCCCGAAACCTATGGTTGCCACGTCCACCAAACTGAGCATTCGTTGGGAAAAGCTACCCAAGCATTATGTTCTACCGGATGACCCTGTGGACAATATCAGCCAACCCTTTATTGCCGCTGCGTTGAGTGAAAGTCTTTCTATTGCTGGTCGGATTTCGGAAACAGCCCTGATAACAACCAACTATGGTCTCTGTGCCACAGTCAATGACAAAACCGTAGTCAAAGCTCCTGATTGGGCATTTATTCCCCACATCACCGTACCTAGAGCAGATATCGAACGAAGTTATACCCCATATCTAGAAGGTGATCCGCCCACAGTGGTGATGGAGTTTCTGTCAGCTACCGAGGGAGGTGAATACTCCATTAAAGCCACCTATCCACCGGGTAAATGGTTCTACTATGAGAGCATTCTCAAAGTGCCCTATTACATCATCTTTGAGCCGACCAATGGTAGCCTCGAAGTCTATCGTCTGGATGACGCCAATGGGTATCAACTACAGATGCCTGATAACCAGAATGGCTACTTGATAGAAAATATGGGTCTTTCCCTGGGAGTGTGGGAAGGTATTCGTGAAAATCGTTCAGGTTATTGGCTACGGTGGTGGGATACCCAGGGACAGTTACTGCTTTGGGGCAGCGAGCTATCTGCCCAAGAGCGCCAACGAGCAGAACAGGCTGAGCAAACTCGAAATGCAGCCGTTCTTAAGTTACTATCCATGGGACTAACCACTCAACAAGTAGCTGAAGCGTTGACCCTATCTGAAAAAGCTGTCATTTCAATACAGGCCTCTAATTAACCCTGTGTCAGCAGCAATAAAAAGCTGCCTCCTGCTGAGAAGGCAGCTTATATGAGTAATTCGATAACTTTTCGTTACGAAAAGGGCTTTCTTTATTCTTCGCCAAACATGGATTGAATCTGGCCCAGTGCAGCTTGGAAAATGTTAAAACCAGCCCAGCCCGCAGCTAGGGCAATGGGAGCAAGTACAGCTACAACCCGGAAATCAATGTCCATTACCGAACCTCCTGCGGAGAAAAACGTTTTATGTAAATACTTATATATAATATTCTCATAAACCAGGCGCAGTTTGAAGTGGGGATAAGATCTTCGCCGAAGGTTAATGAGTGGTGAAAGGAGCGGGAAATAGGGTTAGCCCCATGGGTGTACATGGCTTTTTATGTAGATAATTTTATTTAGAGCGGGTCGCAAAACCAAACACCTCAAGCATCTCAGGTTTGACAGCGGACGCTTCCGTTCACAACATCAAAAAGGTTCATAAATCATTTCTATAATTACTATGACTAACCGGCCTGTCGCCGCTATTACCGGAGCCTCTAGCGGTATTGGTAGCGCTATTGCCACTCGCCTGGCGGCGGATGGATATGATTTAGCCTTGTGTGCCCGTCGTCAGCAGCGTCTGACAGAACTAGCCGATATGTTATCGCAGCAACATGGGGCCGCAGTGTTAACTCAAAGCGTTGATCTGCGCGATGAATCCCAAATTTTGGCCTGGTTTAGCGCGATCGCAACCCGCTTTAACCACCTCGATGTGCTGATCAACAACGCTGGTCTCGGCTATCAAGAATCCCTCACCAGCGGCAGTACCGAAAAATGGCGCGAAACTCTTGATGTTAACGTTATTGCCCTTTCCATCTGCACCCGCGAAGCCATTAAGCTAATGCAAAACCTTGGCAAAGACCAGGGTCATGTTGTCCACATCAGCTCCATGTCAGGCCATCGAGTTCCCAGCAGCGGCATGTACTCCGCCTCTAAGTTTGCCGTACGTGCCCTCACAGAAGGACTACGTCAGGAGCTCCGAGCAGACGGCAGCGCCATTCGCATCTCATCCATCAGCCCTGGCTTTGTGGAAACCGAGTTTGCCGAAAAATACTCCGGCAGTCGAGAACAAGCTCAACAGGTCTACAATCAATTTCCGGTACTCCAGCCCAATGACATTGCTAATGCCATTGGCTATGTCCTCAGCCAACCCGACCATGTACAGGTCCATGACATCTTGCTAAGGCCGACTCAGCAATCGAGTTAGGGGGCATAGACATCAAAGTCTGATGTGGATCGGTGGATCGGTGAATGGGTAGATGAGTGGATGGGTTTTAGTTGTAAGCGTCTTAGGCTGTTTCCATCCACTCAATACATGTCTGCAACTCGTTTGCCATGTTACTGCTGTGGAAGCGACGACCGTGCCCCGGCAGAACCCATTCAAACGAGTAATCGGTCAGGCGCTTCATGGATTTGATTTGCTCGTCCCAGGAGTACCAACAATAACGCCGGAAACCGTAGAGGTGCTCCAGGTAAGCCGACCAGGCCAGGTGATCGCCTGTGAACAGAAATTTGTTCTGATACAGCAGTACGGTATGGCCTTTACTGTGGCCAGGGACGGGAATGATGGTGATATCTGGTGCTAGTTGGTAAGGGGCCTGTCCCTGAAGCTGAATTTCGACGGATTGGGTATCGCTGGTGATATCGTCCTGGTGGAGAATGCGATCGCAGCCAAAATGCTCCTGAAACTTGGCATGATCTGCCACATCGTCCCGATGGGTGAGATAGAGGTATTGCACCCCACCCATAGCCTCCAATTGTTTTACTAAGGGTGGGGTAAATCGAGGAGAATCAATCAGCACATTTCCCCCAGGCCGTTGAATAAAATAGCTGGCCGCCCCATAGGATTTCTCAGAATGATAGCCACAATGATAAACATTGTCCTCAATTAGCGCCGGCAGTTGCTCCTGGGCCTGTTTAATATCCTTGGGTGTAGCCGCTGTCCCAATCGATGTGGTGGGACACGACAACAATGCTTTTAACGCTTGAATCCGCTGCTCTGTAGTTGTCGGTTGAGCATGCACCGCCGACATCTCTCCATCTCGACCAAACACCTCAGGAGCCATCCAGCGGCAGGTATCGCAATCGATACACGTAGTATCAACAAAAAAGTCACCTTCTACATTCTCTGGACGACGAGCTTTAAGCTGAGCCATAACATCACCATTTGTTATAGTTCCAGTTTAGTCAATGCATTAGAAACTGTTTAATACATACAAGAAATTATCAAAGAAAAGAACCTACTAAAGAGACTCTTAGTTGAAAAGAATCTCCAGAAAAGAGCCGCCAGATCTGACATATCCAACTACAATCCATCGCCCATTCGCCTGGGCATATGAGTAATGAAAGCGATTGTTAAACTGTTGGACTGGCATTCAGATTATTTTGTAATTGCTGTTGTAGATCATCGACAGGATTAATCACCAAGCCAGAAGTCTCGCTTTCATTGGGAAGATACTCACTAGAGTAGGCGGCAGTTTTTGATAAAAACAAAACTTCAGCGCTGTTGCGGGGCAATTGTTTACCCGCTTGCGCTGTCAGCCATATGATGGGTGGGGCTGGCAATTTTTGATTACCGACATCATTTAGTTGAATGCCTGCCAACACCGTCAAAACCGCTGTTGAATCGTGCACTAGCCCCGTCCTGGAACTCCAAAACTGAGTCGCCAGACCTTGGCGCTGACCATAGTGATAGAGTGATGCTGCTGCGATTACGGCTCTTTCAAAACTATCAATATCCCATGACTCAGAGGTATCTAAGGCAATAATTAAACTCTGGTGACTGGTTAACACCTCTAGCTCCCGCACCCGCAGTTCTCCGTAGCGGGCACTGGTGCGCCAGTGGATTAATCGAGTGGGGTCACCCCAGCGATAGGGGCGCAGAGCACGAGTGATACCTTCCGTGCCACTGGCATTGATGGCCGTTTTTTGCAGCTGCCGCCGTCCTGTTTCATCGCCCAAGGAGTCGATGACTGGACAACGCTCTAAGGGCAGTATTTGAGGATAGACGACAGCCTTTGCGTGAGCGGCATGCAAACGACTGCACCAGAACAATCCTAAAGGGGCCGCCGTTCGTAGACGGACATCAGGCCAGGTATAAATACCTCGCTTTTCAGTCGGAATTTCGTAACGCCAAGTGTGTTGCGATCGCGCCTGCAAACTGGCAATGACATGGGTCGGCTTAGGCCCTAACTTAGCAGGTACAAGGTCTTGCATCTGGAGCAAACTCTTAGGGGAAGCAGTGGCATTTTTCAGCGTCACCACCATCGCTAGAGCCTCTCCTGCCGAGACAGGACGCGGCATTTGTCGAGCCACAGATAGCCCATGCAACGCTCGCTGCGGCAAAATCGACGACACCGACAATAAGGCAATCATGATGCCACTAATCACATACAGCCAACCTGCCATGGTGTTAGTTGCCGCGCCGAAAAAACATAGCGTAATCCCCAGCAGCACCCAACCACTATAGGCAGGGGTCACCCAGTTGGCTTCCATCCAATGAGATAAACGTTTTAATAAAAACATCAACTATGCTCGAAAAGAACGATTGGCTACCTTTCTGCGCTTCAGGATGCCCTAAGTAATTAGGTTAAACTAATGACACCATAGATGGCTTCTGAGCGATTTAACCATGCCTAATCCCCGCTCTACGCTACACAACGTTACATATCCTGAGTCCGACGGCCAGCCAATAGCGAAAAGTGACGCTACTCGCGATTATTTGTTTTATAGCGTTGAAGCCCTCAGACTTTACTTTAAAAGCCGTGGCAGCGTTTATGTGTCTGGCAATTTATTTGTCTATTACGAAGAAGGAAACCCCAAGGCCGTTATCTCACCTGAGCTGACGCTTTAGCAGAGAAGTTGCGATCGCTCGGCATCGATCCAGATGAGATTTAGGTCCCTGACGCAAATACGGCATCTGTAGTCAAATCCAACTCAGGAAATACCCTAGAAACCAACTTTTCTCCCGCTACAAACCATCGAATTTGGTACTTTTCTGCATGGGGGTTCACTAGACAAGTACGAGGAATCGAATAAGGTAGCTTATTTCGCCGAATTTCAAAATTGAACTCTGCGCTCAAAAAGCCGCCGATATCTTCATGGGGACCGGTTGGCAACATCTCAACCACAACGCCCTCAATCAATTCATACCGATAACCATCGTCTGGATACCAATCCAGGAAAGCCTCAAAATTCATCGGGCTTGCTACCCGCCCCTGAACCATAAGGAACCTTCAACTCGTTATGGAGCCTGGGTTTAAGCCTAGTACAGGCGCAATTTACTCAGCGGTGGGGTGATGGGATTTGGGTGATGGGTGGATAGGTCTTTAGACATGGCCTTTGAAGGCTTTGTCGAGGATGGCGGGGAGCAGGGCATCGAGTTCGATGGCGGTTTGGGGTTGGAGGGTGCGGAGGGTGTTGATTTTGGTTTGGAGATTATCGAGGTCAGTGACAATCTCGCACTACTTCCACAAAAGAGTTTCAGGAACCAACCAAGAGCCTTAAATGACTGGCTCACTTTACTACCAGAGCTATTTTGTCGCAGGAGAATTGCGAATCATTGAAACATAAACTACGGCCAAAGTAAGACGACTCCAGTTGGGCTGGTTAAGCGTAAATGAGAGACCGCCCAAAAGGGCTAACCAACCCACTGGACCAATCACGAGGGCAATTGCTTGACTCATTCCCATATACACAGCAAAAGGCAAAGTAATACCCAGAGTGCTAGTCAGCCCTCCAAGTACGGTACTGGCCATCAGATACACACCAAACCCACTGACCTTAGCAACAGTCATAACACTACCTGTAAGTAAAAAAGCTTCTACTCTGGGGTCATTACTACTGCGCTGCGTCTCCATAATTACTTGCTCTTGTTGCTCTAGAGTCAGGCGGTCGAACATATATTGAAAAACCTTAGCGACCACAGCTGTTTCAATTTCATGAGTTTCTAATTGTTTCCAGCGTCGTCCTTTGAGGGTGGCTAACCATTCAATACCAATGTGATCAGCTACATCAGTTACAACTTGTTTCCACGATTCATCCCAAAACAATTGCCCAATACTACCTGCCCTGAGATAGCGAATGTGATTACACAGAGTATCAACATCACTACCAAAACCAGAGGCGGTTAGTTTTCCAAGATTGTGACGATGTTTATGGGTAGTGCCTTGGACAATTTTTTTGAACTCATGCAGCGGCATAGTATGACCAAATATATGGTTTGAGATGCTTTTCTCTAATTTTTTCAACGCACACATCAACCAAACCGCATGATTCTTTAATACTAGTAGGGCTATTTCATTCTAAAAATATGAGGGCACAAAAATCGTAAGTTGTGCGACATAACAAAGCCCCAATGGCACTCAACCATCGGGGCATTTTCACAAATTTATCTACCAACCGTAACCATCCCAGAGAAGCCGTTGCCTGAGCAGCACCGTTGGCTGAGCGGAGTCGAAGCCAACATCCCCTTCGACTCCGCTCAGGGGACGCTTACAGACCAACCCTTAACGCTTCTTCGCTAGCTTCTTCTTCGGCATTTTGCGCAGACGAATCGACTCAGGCGTTACCTCAACCATCTCATCCGACGCAATATACTCCAGCGCCCGTTCTAGACCCATTTCCTGGGGTGTCTGCAACTGCACTAGCTCATCACCACTCGCTGCCCGATGGTTGGTTAGCTGCTTAGCCTTACAGATATTCAGCTCCAGATCCTGAGGCCGATTATTCTCCCCAACGATCATGCCCTTGTACACCTTAGTACCAGGCTCAATAAAGAAGATGCCGCGATCCTCAGCATTCTTCAGCGCGTAGAACGTGGCCACACCTTCCTCAAAGGCAATCAGCACACCGTTGCGGCGAGCACCCACATCACCAGACATGGGGCGATAATCCAAGAAACTATGGTTCATGATGCCCTCACCACGGGTTTGGCGCATAAACTCACCCCGGAAGCCAATCAGACCACGGGCAGGTACCACAAACTCAAGCTGGGCACGGCCATTGCCGTCCACCATCATGTCCTGCATTTCACCGCGACGTTGACCCAGGCGCTCCATACAGCCGCCCACAGCATCTTCAGGCACATCCATCACTAGCTGCTCATAGGGCTCACAGGGCTGGCCATTGACTTCACGGAAAATCACCTGCGGCTGAGACACTTGGAACTCGTAGCCCTCACGACGCATGGTTTCAATCAAAATACCCAGGTGAAGCTCACCACGACCAGATACGCCAAAGCGGTCGGGAGAATCGGTTTCTTCCACACGCAACGCTACGTTGGTTTCCAACTCGCGCATTAAGCGATCGCGAATCTGACGAGAGGTAACAAACTTACCTTCTTTACCTGCAAATGGGGAGTCATTCACAGCAAACGTCATCTGCAGCGTGGGTTCATCCACCTTAATCAGCGGCAAGGCTTGGGGGTTGTCAGCAGATGTGAGGGTTTCACCAATGTTGGCATCGGCAAAACCGGCGACTGCAACGATGTTGCCAGCGGTGGCTTCTTCAATGTCAGTGCGCTGTAGGCCTTCAAAACCCATCAGCTTCGAAATTTTAGACTTAACAATCTTGCCGTCTTCTTTGACTAGCGCAATCTGTTCACCAGCACGGATAGTCCCATTGTGAACCTTACCGATCACAATCCGCCCTAAATATTCGGAATAAGCCAGGGTAGTGACCTGCAACTGTAAAGGCTTGTCAGAATCACCGACTGGTGGTGGAACATGATGCAAAATCCCCTCAAATAGAGGCTGCATATCCTTATCTTCGTCTTCTAGCTCATTTTTGGCATAGCCAGCCAAACCAGAAGCAAACAGATAGGGGAAATCACACTGATCGTCATCAGCACCCAGCTCGATAAACAGATCCAGAACCTTGTCCACGGCACCCATGGGCTCTGCCCGTGGGCGGTCAATCTTATTCACGACCACGATGGGACGCAGACCTTTCTCCAATGCTTTTTTAAGCACAAAGCGGGTTTGAGGCATCGGCCCTTCATTCGCATCCACGATCAGGATGCAGCCATCTACCATACCGAGTACGCGCTCTACCTCACCGCCAAAGTCAGCGTGACCAGGGGTATCAATAATGTTGATCAGCGTGTCTTGATAGTGAACGGCTGTGTTCTTAGAAAGAATCGTAATACCGCGTTCACGCTCCAAGTCATTGGAGTCCATGACACAGGTGGGAACGTCTTCACCTTCCCGAAAAATACCAGACTGCTGAAGGAGAGAATCGACCAGGGTTGTTTTGCCGTGGTCTACGTGCGCGATGATTGCAACGTTACGGATGGGAAGGCTCATTGGGTTGGAACTTCCAGAACTAGCGGTGTGATGTTTCGTAAAAAACCTTAACAATTGTAGCTTAGATAGCAGCGATGTCGGTCAAAGCTATATGGATTGTCAGGAAATGGGGAATAGGGAATGGGCAGTGGGCCATGAAAATAGCCCTTATGATCTGGCCAATTCTCCATTGCAAAGTTTCTAAGCTCAGGAAATTGTTCACTCTTCTATCGAGAAATAATCAATTTCCCCATTCGTAACCTATAGGTTCCATTCTGATGTACAGACATTGCATGCAACGTCTCTCCAGAGAAAATCCCCACCTCGCAGTTCGGTTCTACTCACTACGAGGATTCAAATGGCTTTGTTAAATTGGCATTACAGCGGCAAAAGACCTAACAGCCGCTACCAGCCACGTTTTGAGTGAGGCAATCATGACTAACGAGTCTTTTAACAACACAAATTCCGAATTTATGGGTGGGGCTGCTGTACAGGGCAATTCTCTGATGCAATATGTGCAGTCTATGGAAACAGAGACAGTGGCACAGCTATCGCGTCCGGTATCAAGTGATGTTATGCAGGCAATGGAACATAACATCATTGCGATGTTGGGTGGCTTACCCTCTGAAGGATTTGATGTCTCTGTCACGACTAGCCGTGAGAATCTAGGTCGCTTGCTAGCTTCGGCCATGATGGGTGGCTATTTCCTTAAAGGCGCTGAGCAACGTCTGGCCATGGAAACCACACTGATGGGTAGCCTGGAAACTGACCTACAGGAATAACGCGGTCTAGATCGCGCAAATGCGCTCACCCATGGCAGGATCAGAAACAACAGTCAAGATTGATCCACAGTGGGTGAGGCAAAGAGAACACAATACAGCGTGCACGACAGTGCTGACGGTAAATATGGCCAAAAGCAGATGTCCTTATCCCAGGCATCTGCTTTAAGTTTTGGGGGGACTGCCAATCTAGGGCATGCGGCCCCCGCACTACGGCAAGCTTTACTGACTTGGTATGGCGAACAAGGTCGTGATTTACCCTGGCGACGCAGCCGAGATCCCTATGCCATCTGGATCTCGGAAATCATGTTGCAGCAGACCCAGGTCAAAACGGTGCTGCCTTACTATCAGCGCTGGTTAAAGTTATTTCCGACAGTGGCAGACCTGGCTAAAGCGGACCAGCAAACTGTACTTAAAGCCTGGGAAGGGCTGGGATATTACGCTCGAGCTCGCAACTTACACAAGACGGCACAACTGATTGTGAAGCAGCATGATGGCGTGTTTCCAGAGGCGTTTGAGGATGCGATCGCACTCCCCGGTATTGGCCGCACCACCGCCGGAGGCATCCTCAGTGCCGCCTACAACCAACCTGTCGCCATCCTCGATGGTAATGTGAAACGGGTGTTAGCTCGACTGGTGGCCCTCCCAAAGCCTCCAGCAAAAGCCATGAAAGAACTGTGGCAGCTATCCGAGCAAATCTTGGACCCACAGCATCCCCGCGACTTTAACCAGGCAATTATGGATCTGGGGGCCACCCTATGCACCCGTCATCGGCCATCGTGCCTGCTATGCCCATGGCAAAGCTACTGCACCGCTTACCGTCAAAATCTACAGTCTGAACTACCCATGACCGAATCTCGTGCTCCTCTGCCCCATAAGCAAATTGGTGTCGCTGTTATCCACGACAATGATGGCCGCATTCTCATTGACCGTCGTAAGCAAGAAGGCCTACTGGGAGGCCTATGGGAATTTCCTGGGGGTAAAATCGAGCCTAACGAAAGTTTTGAGGAATGCGTCAAGAGGGAGATTAAAGAAGAATTAGATATTGATATTGAGGTCAACGACCGGCTAATTACGGTTGACCATGCCTATAGCCACTTTAAGGTGACGCTGAATGTCTTTAACTGTACCCACATCAGCGGTGAGCCCAAACCCATTGAATGTGATGAAATCAAGTGGGTTACCCTGGATGAAATTGATAGTTACCCGTTTCCTAAGGCGAACGGTCAAATTATTGACGCAATTAAAGAACAGGCTAAAGGATAAACAGCCCGCCATCTGAATAATGGGAAAAAGTCTCGGAGACGTTAAGAAGTACGAAGGGCAATATTGTTGTTATGTCTTCTCTAATGTCAGATAACAAGCTTTACTTTTGTATCTTGAGTTTTCCCAAGGGCGACAAGTCAGTGTACGGTGTGCAAGGGCGAAAAGTCAGTGTACGGTGTGCATTGAACAATCTACACGTTTTGAGTGTTACACCCTCCAAAAGGAGAAGAAAGAGCCCCAAAGATGCATCTCCAGGGCTCGGAATCAGGGTGCATCTACCACTCCAACATGCTCGATATATCGGGTTATATCCGGAGTTGAACGGCGACTTCACTAAGACTTCAAACAATATCCATTGTCATCAGGGTGTTAGTAAATTTTCTAGCTAACCTCTTTAAAGCAGGTTGCATTATTTACTTAGAACTGCCATGACTCTTCAATGCGTCCAGAAACCTGAACAGACTGATATTGGGCCATCCCAGAGGATACAGACATTCTTTTGTGTGTCCATAAAGGGGGTATTCGGCTTGATCTGGGGACTGAGTCTCTGGCTATCAGGGGAAGCAGCTGTTGCCCAACGCTATTGTCGGGCAGACTTGGTGGACAAGATTGATGCGATCGCAACCCGCCCCAACCTCACCCGAGCCCATCTGGGACTACTTATAGAAACCCAAGCAGCTCAGCCTTCAGAACGCCAGATCATTCTGGAACGGAATATCGACAAATGGTTTGTTCCTGCATCCACCTTAAAACTCCTGACCACTGCCGCCGCGCTCCAGCAACTAGGCCCAGACTTTCAAATCGAGACCTCAGCCCACCTCCAGCAACAGGGTGAACAGACCCATTTGTATGTCATAGGAAGAGGCGACCCTACGTTTGGCAACGACCAACTCCAGAGCCTAACGCAGCAAATTACCCAGCAGGGAATCAAAAAAATCGATCAGCTATTAGGATATGACAGCTACTTTGCTGGCCGCACTGTGCATCCCAACTGGGAATGGGAAGATGTATTGGCAGGTTATGGAGCCTCAGCCAACGGTCTGATTTTAAATGAAAATGCTTTAGGGGTGACCCTATACCCAACAGAGGTAGGCCAACCACTACGGGTGGAGTGGGCTACCCCAGAGCAGACTACTCGTTGGGAAATATACAACACTTCCAGCACCGTGGCAGCAGGCGAGCCTTTAACCGCAGACGTTGGTCGTGATTGGAGCCAACCCATTTTGCATGTCTTTGGTAACCTCAGCGTTGATGCTGGGCCAGATCCATTTGCCATTGCCATCACCCAGCCAGGGGAGCACTTTATGGAACAACTAGCGAATAGCCTGCGCCAGACCAGCACTCCAGTAGATTTAACCGCGCTGACATCCAGCTGGCCCGATCGACCAATGCCAGAGATGGCAACAGTCATATCACCGCCACTCTCTCAATGGCTGTCAACGATTAACCAAGATAGCAACAACCTCTATGCAGAGGCCTTACTCAAGTCCTTAGGAACAATCGCAGCAGAATACGACGACGCCACGCAAGCTGGCACAGAGGCTGTCAAAGAGATTTTAGAGGGCTTGGGCGTTGACTCAGACAGCTATCAAATGGTGGATGGATCAGGGTTATCGAGACACAATTTAGTCACCCCTCGCACGTTGGTTGATACACTGCAAGCGATGGCCTTCCACTCCCATAGCGAAGTCTATCGCAGGTCTCTCGCCGTTGCTGGAGAACAAGGAAACTTAATCCACCGGTTTCAGAACACCCCCGTTCAAGGAAATCTACAAGGCAAAACGGGATATGTAAGCAACAATGAATCCTTGGCTGGCTATCTTCAACCTGTAGACCATCCACCCATGGTATTTAGCATTTTCTTAAACAATGCCGATCTCTCAGCCACAGCCATGCGAGCAATCATCGATGAAATTGTGGTTAACATTGCTCAGCTATCGGACTGTTAATCGAACGATCTGGAATTTAGCACTATAAACTTGTATCTAGTTCCAATGGGACTACGCCACATTGCCTACATTATTGACTAGCGCCTCATACCATGGATCCCTTCCTCAATCAGGTGCTGTGCCAACGCTATAAAATTCGCGCTCGCCTCAGCCAAAAACCAGGACGTCGCACCTTCGTTGCCACCGACTTACAGACAGACACTACCGTTATCGTCAAGCTGCTGCTATTTGACGTTGACTTTACATGGGAAACCCTTAGACTCTTTGAACGGGAAAGTGCAGCGTTACAGTCGTTAGATCATCCGGCAATTCCCCAATACTTGGATTTTGTGGATATTGAAACAGACTTGGGCAAAGGTTTTTTACTCGTACAGACCTACATAGAGGCTAAGTCTCTACAAGACTGGATTATGACTGGTCGCACCTTTAGTGAAGAAGACCTGCACTACATTGCCCAAGAAGCACTCAACATTCTTGATTACTTGCATGATCGTAAACCAGTCGTTATTCACCGCGATATTAAGCCGAGCAATCTGTTGCTCACAGAGCGCACTGGCAACAATCCTGGACAGCTTTATCTAGTAGATTTTGGTGGCATTCAAGCACCGCAACAAGGTAGCACAATCACGATTGTGGGCACCTATGGCTATATGCCGTTGGAACAATTTGGTGGGCGAGCGGTTCCAGCTTCAGACCTGTACAGTTTAGGAGCCACACTAATCTACCTCGCTACAGGGCTACACCCCGCCAATTTACCGCAAAAAGATATGCGGTTACAGTTTGCCGATCAGGTCAGATTAAGCCCCGAATTTGTCCATTGGCTAGAATGGCTAACGGAACCTGACATTGCTAAACGGCCTCAAACAGCCGCCATTGCCCGGGAACGTTTCAATCAATCACCCACACAACCGGCCGACGGTCTTCATCCGCTCCGAGTACCACCACCCCAAAATAGCGCCATTCAGCTGAGCCAGACCCAAGAGCATTTTAATATCCAGGTACCCTCTAAAAAATTCAAACTCGAATTTCTCTTGCCAGCTGTCATCAGCAGTCGGCTAACGCAAACCTTTGGTGCTTTTGGCAATATTTTAGCAGGCGTTCTTTTAATTCTCTTAGTTGTTACTGGCTTGATCTGGCCAGCCCTCATCATTCTACTGCTTATTTATTTCCACATGAATAAACGGAGCAAACGCCACGCAATTTACTCCATAACATTTGAGAAGTCGATTCAAGGCACCCTGATCTCGTTAACAGAGATTCATGGAAACAGAGAGAGAGTGTTGTTTAAGCAATCCTTAACTCACATGACGGCAGGTCCTGACAAAATTCCTCAGTATAAAATTAAATTGAGAAGCGAAGGGCCATTTCACACCATTCGCATTAATGGTAGCTATCAAGAAATTCGTTGGCTCTGTGATGAACTAGACAGTTGGGCTCAAATCCCAATTACCTATGAATCCTACAATGAAGAAGTTTAATACTGGTAGTGCATGGTGCGTGGTGCGCGATGAAAAAGCTTGAAAACCCAAAGCTACTGGGTAGGCTCCTCCATTTCTTCTAGTTTGGTCTCCAACACCGATACTCGCTGTTGCAATTCGATAACCAAAACTGCCAGGGTATCAAACTGCTGATCAAAGGATGGTGTTTCAGGGCTGGGCGGACGGTCAATGGGAGCGGGCCTACTGTTGCCAGCGCGAGGGAGTTGAGACTGAAGGCGGTTGACCTGGGATTGGAGCGATCGCAACTGTGACTCCAGCCGGTTAATCCGAGGATCTGAAAGGGAAAGCGATGCCTCCACTGGCTGTAGCCAAAGACTGAGAAATAAAGCCAACAATAAACAGAAACAAGTCAACGGTTTTAGAGCACACTTCATAATTCATCAGTGGTTAACCTGATGTCATTCTAGCTATCGTTTTTTCTTTTGTTAGGAACAAGCACTACCTATCTTACAAATCTCTCCCAAGAAAACAAGCTAACGACTCATCTTTTCCTAAGACAACAATCTCCTTTAGATACGAGAATTCCTTGGGAATCGAAGCTTAAAAAGCAATTGCCATAAATCAATACAACCTGATGTAGCAACACCCCAAAATACGGTTCAATCGTACTAAAGCAACAAAATCAATCAACGTCCAAAACTCAGAAAAAAGCTCCTATCTTATAGCAATCTACTGAATGCCATAAGATAGGAGCACTCTATCATCACTTCAATAACAAGAGTTACTAACCAGGTCTAGTAATCTCGTTTAAGTTAAGATCTTTCAAATCAGGCAGTTCAATTTCTTATGGCGAATGAGAACATTACTCGATGAGTAATGTTCAGCTAGTCAGGGAAGGAACCGCTATCGCCACAGGAGTTGCCTCGCCTGAGGCCAGATCAAGGGGAAAATTATGGGCGTTACGCTCATGCATCACTTCCATACCCAGATTGGCACGATTAATAACATCAGCCCAAGTGCTGATGACACGTCCCTGGGAATCAAGGATGCTCTGATTAAAGTTAAATCCATTGAGATTGAAGGCCATGGTACTGATACCCAGAGCCGTAAACCAAATGCCTATGACGGGCCAAGCCGCCATAAAAAAGTGCAGAGAACGACTATTAGCATCTACACCCAAGAGAATCTCATTCGTGCGTCCGACTAAGCGACCAAAGTAACCATGGGCGGCCACAATATTGTAAGTCTCTTCTTCTTGCCCAAACTTATAGCCATAGTTCTGAGACTCGATTTCAGTGGTTTCTCTCACCAAGGAAGAGGTTACCAGAGAACCGTGCATGGAACTGATCAGTGCTCCGCCAAATACGCCTGCTACCCCCATCATATGAAATGGATGCATCAGGATATTGTGTTCTGCCTGGAACACCAGCATGAAGTTGAAGGTACCGGAAATACCTAGGGGCATGCCATCGGAAAAACTCCCCTGACCAATGGGATAAATCAAAAACACTGCGGTAGCTGCAGCCACCGGAGCAGAGTAGGCGACACAAATCCAAGGGCGCATACCCAGACGATAGGACAGCTCCCACTCACGACCCATATAAGCGAAAATGCCAATAAGAAAATGAAAGATGACTAGTTGGTAAGGCCCCCCATTGTATAACCACTCATCAAGGGAAGCGGCTTCCCAAATGGGATAGAAGTGTAAACCAATCGCATTGGAAGAGGGCACTACAGCCCCAGAAATAATGTTATTGCCCAACAGCAATGAACCTGCTACAGGTTCACGGATACCGTCAATGTCAACGGGAGGGGCTGCAATAAATGCAAGCACAAAACAGGCTGTGGCTGCCAATAGAGTGGGAATCATTAAAACACCAAACCATCCCACGTAAAGACGATTTTCTGTACTGGTTATCCAGTTACAAAACTGCTGCCACGGACCGGATTGGTTTCGTCTCTGCAAAGTTGTTGTCATAAGTCTGACGAAAAGACGACAAGGTTAAGCTAAATTAACTAACCAAATAGTTAAACTAACTTGTTAGTTAATTTAAAGGCGCTAACTAAATCTGTCAATAACTTTTTAACTGGTTAGTTAACTCAGGTATTGAAACCGGTCAATATGCCTCGGAGTGGCGTTGTATCCTGGAGGTAAGAATCCTCTATCTGCGAAGCCTGTAGTGAAGTCGTCAGCCAAGTCAAAACGCTCATCGGCAAAGCGGCAAAGCCGTAACCCGGAAGCCACCAAAGCAAAAATTTTAGATGCGGCCGAAGAGGAATTTGCACGTCATGGGCTAGCAGGGGCACGAACGGAGCCGATCGCTGCCAACATCGGTTGCACCAAGGCGATGATTCACTATTATTTTGGTACGAAGGAAGAGTTGTACCAGGCAGTGTTAGAGCGCTATGCGGCTACTTTTTTGGTGGCTGTTGAGACCTTAAATTTAGAGAATCTATCGCCACCGGATGTTTTGAGGACATTCCTGCGGGCGGCTGTAGCCCATGAAGTTAACAACCCTTATCAGGGCAAGGTACTGCTCCATGAGGCCATGGGTAATGAAGGTAGGTATTTTAAGCTCACGGGTTGGGAAGTGCCCATTAACCTGGGGGTGAGTTTTTTACAAAAAGGGATGGATGAAGGCTATTTTCGCCCCCTGGACCCCTGGTTAACGATGATTCACATCATGGGAACAATGACTTTTTACTTTAATGCGGAGAACAATCTGAGAAACTTAGTGCCAGAAAGTGAATGGCGAGCACCCCAGGCGATAGAAGCCTACGCAGAGTCTGCGATCGCATTTATTCTAGCTGGCGTGCTCAAACACTCTCAGGCCAACGGGTAGCCCCATAATACCCATGGTTTAGTGAGGTGGGTGTTTGTTGGCAATCCCCCCATAGGTGGACAGCTGCTCTGTGCAAAACAACAACCCCCAAAATGGGGTAACTCTTTAAGGCGGGAAATAAATACAGCTTTCAGGTGTGTATAAATAAACACCTCAGTCAAAGACCAGAAAAAGAGCTCTGCAGCAATGCTCAGAGCCATGTATCGTACCCATGCAAAGTAAAGTTGGGAACGATGTCTCTTACTATACGAGAGCGCAGTCAAAAAGTCGCCGATTGTATCAAAACGAATGCAAAGCAAGGGATAGAGTCGATAGCAACCACCCTTGGCATCAGCAAAAGTAGTGTGCATCGTCATCATCAGGCCATTGCACGTCGCAACCAGCATCCGGAATCAGGTTTGTGGGAAACTGCGGCTGGGACTGCCTGGCTATTACGTCTGGTGGTGGGGGTGATCTATCACTTTGGCATTAAGCACGGGGTAGGAGCCGAGAGCCTATCGGAGTTCTTCAAAGCCGTTCACCTCGATACCCATGTGGGGAGTTCTGCGAGTGCGCTACGTCAACTCAAACACCGTCTCTATGAGGCCATAATGGCCTACGAAACGGCGCAAGCCGAGCAGTGCCAACCGGTCAACAAACCTGGCATCTGTCTCGGAGGGGATGAAACCTTTTTTGGCCTGCCGATTCTGGTGCTGGTGGAGTTAGCCAGTGGGTTCATTTTTACAGAAGTGGAATGTGAGAACCGCCGTTATGACACTTGGCTCAAACAGACTGAGACCTGGTGGCATCAGACCCAATGGCAGTGTCACTTTATGGTCAGTGATGGAGCTCGTGCCTTGGTCAAACTAGCGCTCTGCGGTCTGGGAACAGCCAGTGTGGCGGATCTATTCCATGCGATGCGGGCGCTCGGACGTCCTATCGGCAGTGCTCTGGGACGTCAACTCGCTCAGCTTGAAAAACAAGTAGACACCCTTCACCACCAATTAGGCCAAACAACAGACAAGGCCAAGCAACAGGTCTTGTCTTCGCAGCTAGAGTCCCTCTCTCACCAACACCAACAGCTTGAACAAGATCAACACATTTACCATCAGGCCTTGGCAGACATTAGCCAAGCGGTCCATCCCTTCACGCTCGACACGGCCCAATGGCAATTCTTCGACGGCTTAACCACACAACTGACCGTTCCCTTGAGCACCTTGAGCAAGTTGACTTGTCTCTATGGGGGCGATACGGCTCAAAAAGCGATTGCCACCTTTCAAGCTCAGATCCCCCATTTTGCCACGGGGATTCATGCCTGGTGGCAGTGGGTGATCCAGGCCTTAGCCACTGAAACTCAGGAGGTTGACCTCCAAAATTGGGTACTGACAGCCTTGTTGCCCTGGGTCTACTGGTTACAACAAGCTGATAAAACTCGACAGCCTCACCTCAAATCTCGCTATCAACAGGCCGCTAGCGATGCCTATGATCAGCTCATGGCCCAGACGATGACCCTACAGATGGATGCCCCTCAACACCAACACTGGGTGCAGTGGTGTCAGTGGATGTGTGCAAAGTATCAACGCACCTCCTCTGCTGTCGAAGGGCGCAATGGCTATTTGTCGCAGCGCCATCATGTCAACCGAGGCTTTTCTCATCAGTCGTTGAAGGTGCTTACCATTATTCACAATTTCGACCTGAAACGACCCGATGGCACCACCGCCGCACAACGACTCTTTAGACAGCCTTTTCCGGACCTATTTGAATGGATTCTCAGTACGATTGATGAGCTGCCAATGCCTAGACGGTCATATAAAGCACATCAGATACAACCGTTACACGCAGAACTTTTCCCGGCTTAAGTTGTTACCCCCAAAATGTAGTCAACGAGGAATAATAGAACATATCGGGGTTTGCCCTGACTTGGAGCCATTACTTGTTCTATCCCCATGAGATACCTTGTCGCTGCTTTTTGCGATCGCACCAATGCCGAAGAAGCCTATGCCAGGCTAGAGTCCAGCAACTTTTCCATGGACGATGTCTCTATTCTGGGTGAGGGGTGTCCGACCACTGACGAGTTTGGCCTGCAAAATCCTAAAGAAGCCGCCTGGACTCAGGTACGACGCATGGCCACCTGGCTAGTCCCCTTTGGGTTTGGCGGAGGCTTTGTCTTTGATGCTATTACAGGTCTGAATACCTTTGAGTGGACAGGCACCTTAGGCAATCAGCTTTTAGGAGGTCTGCTAGGCGCTGGGTCTGGACTAATGGGCAGCTTCTTTATTTGTGGTGGTCCTGCGTTGCTGTTTAACAATAACGAAACACCTTATCGCGATCGCATTGATGCTGGAGAATATTTAGTCGTCGTTAGTGGCGGTGAAAGCATCATCACCCAAGCTGCCCGTATTTTGCAGGCTCTGGATCCAGAAACCATCGAAGCCCGTTAAACAGAGGGCTTCATGGCATTGCCTTGCAGGAAAAACTCCATCAGGGTTGTCCCAAATGCCCATAACACCGATTAGAATCCTTTAGAACAAGCCCTTGTAATTTCTACCCCCACACTCACCAAAAATCGAACTAACATTATATAGATAAGTCGGAATAATTCCGGGAAGTTAGTTTTTCTGAGAATTCTGTCACACTTAATTTTTTTCCAAAGCAACCTATGACTTCTAAGGCAACTACCAGTGCTCCCGCTGTAGCAACCAACCCTTTTCTGACTGGCCATGGTCTCCCTCCATTTGATCAGTTTCAGCCCGATCAAGTAGAACCCGCGATCCAGCAGTTGATTGGCGAACTCACCACAGCCTTGGAGTCATTGGAAAAAACCATGAGCCCCACCTGGGAAGGATTAGCCAAACCGCTAACTAAAATCAGTGAGCGGCTGGGTTGGACTTGGGGTGTTTTAGGACACTTAATGGGCGTTAAAAACAGCCCCAAACTCCGAGCCGCCTATGAAGCTGTGCAGCCTGCTTTAGTACAGTTTGCCACCCGCTTAAGCCAGAGCAAAGCCTTCTACACCGGTTTCAAACAACTGGCCCAAGACACCAACCTCAGCCCTGCACAAAAACGCATTGTGGAAGCAGCCATCCGCGATGCTGAACTTTCAGGTGTGGGTCTAGAAGGTGACGCTAAGGAAACCTTCAACCAAATTCAACAACAGCTGGCGGAGCTATCAACCCAGTTTTCGAACCATGTGCTGGATGCCACCAAAGCCTTTAGCTTAACCTTAACAACCCAGGAAGACATTGCTGGCTTGCCCTCTAGTTTGTTAAGTCTAGCGGCTCAGGCAGCCCGCGATGCTGGAGAGGAATCGGCTACTGCAGAAGCAGGCCCCTGGCGAATTACCCTGGATATTCCCAGCTATGGTCCCTTTATGAAGCACAGCCAGCGTCGTGACCTGAGGGAAAAAGTTTACCGCGCCTACATCAGCCGTGCGTCCTCTGGTGATCTCAATAACTCACCCCTGATTGATAAAACCCTGGTCCTCAGAAAACAACAGGCTAATCTCCTTGGCTTTGATTCCTACGCCAATCTCAGCATTGCCAGAAAAATGGCCTCCTCAGTCAATGCAGTGGAGGAGCTGATGGAAGAACTGCGCAGTGCCAGCTATGACGCTGCTGTTAAAGAGTTACAAGATCTCAAAGTCTTTGCGCTAGCGCACAACGCATCGACAACTAACGACTTGAAACAGTGGGATATCCCCTTCTGGGCAGAACGCATGCGGGAACAAGAGTTTGATCTTAACGACGAAGCGCTCAGACCCTATTTCCCATTACCTCAGGTACTCAACGGTTTGTTTGAGTTAGCCCATCGCCTCTTTGGGGTGACAATTCAGGCCGTCGATGGGGAGGCTCCCGTTTGGCATCAAGATGTGCGCTACTTTGCCATTGCCGATGGCAACGGTGCACCCATTGCCTATTTCTATCTTGACCCCTACAGTCGACCCGCTGAAAAACGCGGCGGTGCCTGGATGGATGAATGCATTGTGCGTGCCCATACAGAGCCTAAACTACCCGTGCGTCTACCGGTGGCCTATCTTGTCTGCAACCAGTCACCCCCCATTGATGGCAAACCCAGCCTGATGACCTTCCGAGAAGTAGAAACCCTGTTTCATGAGTTTGGACACGGGCTACAGCATATGCTGACCCAGGTCGACTATCCAGGGGCTGCGGGCATTAACAATGTGGAGTGGGACGCGGTCGAACTGCCCAGTCAGTTTATGGAAAACTGGTGCTACGACCGTAATACCCTATTCAAAATGGCACGGCACTTTGAGACTGGCGAGCCTTTGCCTGAAGCCGATTACCAGAAGCTACTAGCTGCCCGCAACTTTATGACCGGCAATGCCATTCTGCGCCAGGTGAATTTTGGTTGGCTCGACATTGAACTGCATTCTCGTTATCAGCCTGATGGGGCAGAGACCATCTGGGATGTGCGGGATCGACTGGCCAAAAAAACTACGGTGCTGCCACCCTTAGCTGAGGATGCGTTTTTATGCAGCTTTGGCCATATCTTTGCCGGTGGTTATGCGGCAGGCTATTACAGTTACTTCTGGGCCGAGGTACTCAGCGCCGATGCCTTTGCAGCGTTTGAGGAGGTGGGCATTGATAACGAAAGTGCTGTGCAGGAAACTGGTAAGCGTTTCCGCGATACGGTGCTGGCCTTGGGCGGCAGCCGTCATCCCATGGAGGTATTCCAGGCATTTCGCGGACGTGAGCCTAGCACGGACGCGCTGTTGAGACACCGGGGATTAAAGGCAGCATAACCATCAGGAGGGTGGGAAATGTCCATCCTCCTAAATTATGTGCCTGAGAAATTTGCAGGATTTTCTTCGTTCTAGACCCATTCCACCACTAGACTATAGGCAACTGGATTGGGCATACCTTCCTTGACGGACACTGAACAGGCTACAAGCACTGCATCATTTTCGCGCAGGGAACTGCGCGAACTGGTGCGATCGCAACTTCAGGCTCTCCTAGAACAGAACAATTACCAAGGGGCAAAAGCATTACTGGTCCCTGTACAGCCTGCGGATATCGCTGAAGCTATCGAAGGATTGCCTGATACGATGCAGGCCCTTGCCTTCCGCCTCCTGTCTAAGGCTGAAGCCATTGAAGTCTATGAAAATCTAGACTCCAGCATTCAGCAAACCCTGGTTGAGGACTTTAAGCGCCAGGACGTCATCGACATTGTGGACAAGATGTCGCCTGACGACCGGGCGCGCCTCTTTGATGAACTCCCCGCCAAGGTGGTACGACAATTGCTGCAACAGCTGAGTGCACAGGAACGCGAAGCCACAGCCCTGTTATTGGGTTATGAGGCAGGCACAGCTGGGCGGGCCATGACCCCCGAATACATCGCCCTAAAAGAAAACTGGACGGTGGAACGGGCACTCAATCACATTCGCAAACTGGCCAGTGCTAGTGAAACGGTGTACTACCTGTATGTCACCGACAGAGCCCGTCGTCTCACAGGTATCTTGTCACTGCGAATTTTAGTGACCGGTCAACCCGATCAAACCATTGGAGAGCTGATGACCCGCGAAGTGGTTTCAGTGCAAACAGGTGTGGACCAAGAAGAAGTCGCCAGGTTGATTCAACGCTACGACTTTTTGGCAGTGCCCGTTGTCGATACTGAGGAACGGCTGGTGGGCATCATCACCGTTGATGACGTGATCGATATCCTCGAAGAAGAAGCCACCAAGGACATTTATGCCTTGGGCGGTGTTCAGTCTGGCGGTGATAACTACTTTCAGACCAACCTGCTAACGGTCGCTCGTAAGCGCGTTGTATGGCTCTCAGTACTGCTGGTGGCCAATACCTTTACCGCTGCCGTGATCAGAAGCCAGGAAAATTTGATTCAACAGGTGGCAATCTTAGCCTCGTTTATCCCGCTACTGATCGGTACCGGGGGTAACGTAGGCGCTCAGTCATCCACCGTGGTGATCCGTGGTTTGAACACCGATGAGCTTAAGCTACGAGAGGCGTTCCAGGTGATTCGTAGAGAAGCGATCGCAGGTGCTTTCCTGGGTCTCATGCTGGCCCTAGTCGTCACCGGAGTGCTATACATCCTGCCTGTTATCAATGTAGGCGTAGCCCTCACCGTAGGCCTGAGCCTGATCGCAATTTCCGTCCTGGCATCCAGCGCCGGAGCAGCTCTACCCATTCTGTTCCAAAGCTTAGGCTTTGACCCTGCGCTGATGTCAGCCCCATTTATTACCACCGTCGTAGATGTATTTGGAGTCTTTATCTACTTAACGCTGGCAAGACAAGTGCTCCAGCTGTAGTGGTTGGTGAACAATAGGGCATAGGATGCCAACATCTGTAGCAAAAAGCTAAAACGCTTGAATCTTGGCGCTCAGTGAACTACTGCCTATTCCCTCAATTGGCTACCACGTATAACCGATCCCCGGACCGATCACAGCATTTGCCACAATAATTTAGGATATATATGGTGATAAGTGACACTGCGAAACATTCCAGTTTTCTGAAACAGGCCCTACCTAATCAGCTTATTTGACTGAAATAGACCGCTACGACTACAACCGAGACGTCAGCCCGTGCTAAAAAATTTCCAGCAAGGTTTGAAGAATGACCTGATTGCAGGTCTTCTGGTGATTATTCCCCTAGCCACAACGATTTGGCTAACCATTACCGTAGCCAGCTGGGTAATTCGTGCGCTGACCAAATTTCCCAAGCAGTTAAACCCTTTTGTTGATTTACACCCAGCTCTAGTAGCCCTCTTTAATTTAGGCGTTGGATTTGCGGTACCTTTACTAGCCATCTTGCTCATTGGTCTGATGGCTCGCAATATTGCTGGTCGTTGGCTATTAGATCTTGGCGAGCGCATCCTCCAATCTATTCCCTTGGCTGGCTCAGTTTATAAAACTCTGAAACAGCTACTTGAGACTGTCTTAAAAGACACCAAAAGTCAGTTTAGCCGTGTGGTGTTGGTGGAATATCCCCGTCGAGGCATCTGGGCCATTGCCTTTGTCACCAGCTCCGTCACATCCATGAATCCTGATTCCAAGATGCTGAGTGTGTTTGTGCCCACTACGCCTAATCCCACCAGTGGCTGGTATGCAGTTGTTCCCGAGGCTGATGTGGTTAACCTCAGTATCTCTATTGAAGAAGCGTTCAAAGTTTTGCTATCAGGCGGTATTGTTGGGCCAAATCTAGCTGAGGCCTTGGTAGCAAAAGATTCAGACAGACCCCAACTACCTGCTGGAGACGGAGAGGCCTTACCATTCGACTCGTCCACATCCCAACAGGCTGAGTCCGAAACAGCTGAATCCCCTGAAACCAGAGTTGAACTCGTTAATATTGATCAACAAGGATAGCCTCGTATATCCGCGCCGCCCACACACTGGCTGATAAGATATCTGAGCTAGACCACCCATTCCCAAACGCCATGCAATCCCGTCGTATTGCCCGTGAGCTTGCCCTCCTTGGCATGAGTCAGCTTACGGACGATCCAAAACGTAGTAAGCAAACTTCTGGCCCATCTGTTGACACATTGTTGACCGAAGCCATTCGCACCCTCACAGCCGAGGTGAAAGAAACCCTAGAAGCAGCATCGGCAGAACTGGTGCGGGGTAACCGCCAATTGCTCGATAGCGAAACTCGCTCTGGCGATCTTCGCAGTGCCCAAGAAACGGTCAAGGGTGCCATTGAACAGGTGCAAACTGCTATTAACCGGCTTGGGGCTGCCACAGAACTACCAGAATTTGTGCAACTGGCAGGTCGTAAAGATATTCAGGATTACTCCCAAAGGATTATCACCCAACTCACCCAGCATCGTGATGACATTGACCAGCAGCTAGACAGTGCCATGGTGGGGTGGAACTTAAAACGTTTGGCTCGGGTGGATCGCGATATTCTCAGGATTGCTCTCACCGAGATTTTGTATCTGGCAGTGGATAAACGAATTGCGATCGATGAAGCCATCGAAATCGCCAAACGATACAGTGATGAGGAAGGCTACCGGTTTATCAATGGTGTTATGCGTCGAGTGACAGATCAGCTAGCAAGCCAAAAACTGGATGCCAGATCAACACCTCTGAAATTATCGAAAGTGGCATCAGAGAGCAGCCCTGACCCTACGCCTTCTGATGATGAACCTTAAGTTTGCAACCAAATTTCAAATTTATAACAGGCCTGATTGTTACATCAGTGGGTGATGCCCACTCTACACGTTGAACATTGCCCATTCATTGACCTATGTCTTCATTTAATTGGTTTCGCCGTGGCTATGACGAGTCCTCTGAAACAGAGGATGCCAAAACAGATGAAACAACAAATGATTCAACATCTGCGGAGGCTGCCGCAGACGACAGTGATGCACCTGCCAGTGCTGAAGACTATTTAGCTTGGGCCAAGGCCGCTTACCAAAATATTCAGCAGCAACAGGCAACCGTTGAGGAACCTGAAGCAGAACCGGAACCCGAGCCTGAGCCCGTGGAACCGGAACCAGAATCTGAACCGGAGCCAGCAGTTGAGGCTCCAGTAGGGAGTAAAGCCGCTGCACCAGCGGCAGAAACTCCGGTCTCTACAGACGTGTCCACAGAGATTTCTACGCCGGAAGAAACTCCTGCAATCACTGAGCAAGAGGAAGCAGAGGAAGCATTAACAGAAGTTACCCCCTCCGTTGCTGCTCCCTTCTGGGCCAAAGCAGCCGAGGCGGAACGAGAAGCACGCTTGGCCAAACTAAAGGAAACTGCCATCGTTGAGCCTGAGCCAGAACCGGAATCTGAGCCAGAACCAGAACCGCCAATGGTGATGCCCGATGTCGATTTAGACGAGGCATTTCTTTGGTCAGCCGAGGTTTTAGCATCCCAAGGGCGACGTCCGGATGACATATCCCTTGAAGAAATCACCTGGCTTAACCAGTTACGTCAAGGGCTAGGCAAAACTCGACGGGGCCTGGTCAATCAGCTGAAAGCAGTTGTGGGGCAGGGACCGCTTAATGAAGATGCCATCTACGAAATTGAGGCCTTGTTGCTGCAAGCTGATGTCGGCGTAGAAGCCACCGATCAGATTATCGAAGCTCTCCAATCCAAAATGCGTGAGGCGACCTTACCGCCTGAAGCCGCCATTCGCTATCTTAAAAAGCTGCTGCGACAGATGCTGGATAGTCCGCTTGAGGGAAATCACAACTTACTGTTTGTGCCCGAAGGTGAACAGCTCAACATTTGGTTGATAGTGGGTGTCAATGGAGCCGGTAAAACCACGACCATCGGTAAGCTCACCCACATTGCGAAAAAATCTGGCTATAACTGCCTGATTGCAGCAGCGGATACCTTCCGCGCAGCTGCCGTGGAGCAGGTCAAAGTTTGGGGAGCCCGCAGCGGGGTCGACGTCATTGCTAATCCAGGGCAAAACACTGACCCAGCTGCCGTCGTGTTTGACGCCATTGCCGCTGCCCAATCACGCAATACAGAGCTACTCCTGGTGGACACAGCAGGCCGTCTACAAAATAAAAAGAATTTGATGGATGAGCTCAACAAAATCCGACGCATTGTCGATAAGAAAGCATCGGACGCCAATGTAGAAGCACTGCTAGTGCTAGATGCCACCCTGGGGCAGAACGGTGTCAGACAGGCTAAGGTCTTTTCAGAAGCGGCCAATCTTAGCGGCGTAGTGCTGACAAAATTGGATGGTACTGCCAAGGGTGGAGTGGCCCTGGCGGTGGTGCAGCAACTAGGCCTACCGATTCGGTTTATTGGTGCCGGCGAAGGGATTGAGGATTTAAGACCGTTCTCTAGCTATGAGTTTGTCGAAGCATTATTAAGCGGGTAGTTGGGTTGAGATACCATTGGGTGTTGGGTTTCGCAAAGCTCTACCCAACCTACGGGAATTTTTCATTTCACCATAAATGCCGGTTTATTTCTTTTGGGGTGCCGATGAGTTTCGGATGAAAAAGGCGGTACGCGCATTGTGCGATCGCAACCTCAACCCTGACTGGGCTAGCTTTAACTACGAAAAAATCCCACCGGAGCAGTCCGACGCCATCATCCAAGGGTTAAATCAGGCCATGACACCCCCCTTTGGCATGGGTAAACGGGTTGTGTGGCTAGTTGATACCCCCGTTTGTCAGCGATGTTCTGCCGACCTTGTGGCTGAACTAGAGCGGACACTGCCCAAAATTCCTGATAGCGCCATCCTGCTGCTGACCAGTAACAATAAACCTGATGGACGCTTAAAGTCCACCAAACTCATCAAAAAATACGCTGATATCCGCGAGTTTGACACCATCCCGCCGTGGAAGACGGACCAGATTGAACATCAGGTATATCAGGTTGCTAAAGATGTGGGACTGCAACTCACTCCCCAGGCAGCTGCCCTACTGGGAGAAGCAATTGGTGCCGACACTCGCCGTCTTTATAACGAACTGGAAAAACTCAAAACCTATTGGCCCCAACCGAAACAGGCACTGCCACCCGAAGCGGTTCATGCCCTCGTGGCCACTAGCACCCAAAGCAGTCTGCAGTTAGCGGCAGCCCTGCGCCAGGGCCAAACAGACCGAGCCCTGACCCTAATTACCGAACTACTAACGCGCAATGAACCCGCTTTGCGCATCGTCGCCACCCTGGTAGGGCAGTTTCGCACCTGGCTATGGGTCAAACTTATGACCGAATCCGGTGAACGGGATACCCGAGCCATTGCCCAAGCGGCAGATGTCGGCAATCCTAAACGTATTTATTTTTTACAAAAAGAGATATATGGCATCTCATCCTCACAATTGCAAAATGCCCTGAAACTGCTACTATCCCTTGAATATTCCCTTAAACAGGGAGCGCCAGAAACTGTAACATTACATACCAAAGTCATCGAACTAGCACATTGCTTCAAGCCGGTCTAAAGGCTTACCATGCAGTACTCCCGTTTTATTCACTAAAATTGGTCAAATCTTGCTAGGTATTGCCATGATGATTACTCGTTGCTCTAGTAATGACAGCCCCTGTCACTTCCGCTGGGCAGTTGGCATTAGTGCCAGCCTACTTGCCATTGCCTGGTTCCCGCTATCTACACTCTGGCAAAATGTCTACGCCCAGAGTTTTACAGAGGAAGAAATCGGCAACTACGCTGCTGCCATACTAGCTATCGAAGAAATTCGCTGGGACGCTCGCGCTGACATCAGCAACATCATGCAACTTGCTAATGAGGATATTACCCGGCACGATTTACGCTGTATGAGCACCAATGATTTATCAGAGCTTAAACGTGAGGTAAGGCCTCAAGTCCGGCGTTTACTGATCAAATACTGTAACAATGCCAAAGATTTAGTAGAGGAACAAGGTCTCACTACTGATCTGTTTAACGCAATAACTGCTGCTCATCGTCAGGATGAGGCGCTAACTGAGCAGATACAATTGGAAATAGCAAAGCTACAGTAGGGCAGTTAGCTACTTCTTTTTACCGTCTACCCGTTCCCCCTTATGCAATTTATTGATCAAGCCGAAGTTGACGTCCAAGGGGGCGATGGTGGCGATGGTCTAGTGGCCTTTCGCCGAGAGAAATATGTGCCAGCAGGTGGGCCATCTGGCGGTAGAGGGGGCAATGGCGGCTCAGTCATTCTCCAAGCGGTCTCCGATTTACAAACACTGCTGGACTTTCGCTACGCCCACCGCTTTCAAGCAGAACATGGCGAACGGGGTGGCCCTAAAAATATGACGGGGGCAACGGGGAAGGATCTGGTTGTAGAAGTGCCCTGCGGCACCATGATCTACGATGCCGAAACAGGCGAACTACTGGGGGATTTGGTCACCGAGGGTCAAACCTTATGTGTGGCCGAGGGGGGTAAAGGCGGCCTCGGCAATGCGGCTTTTTTGAGCAATCGTAACCGAGCACCGGAGACCTGCTTACCCGGACTCCCCGGAGAAGAGGGACGGATTCGTCTAGAACTAAAGCTGCTGGCGGAGGTCGGGATCATTGGTCTGCCTAATGCTGGTAAGTCAACGCTGATTTCCGCGTTATCGGCAGCCAAGCCAAAGGTGGCGGACTATCCATTTACCACCCTAGTACCTAACCTTGGCGTGGTGCGCAAACCCACAGGCGATGGTACTGTATTTGCTGATATTCCAGGACTCATTGCAGGAGCCCATGCTGGAGCTGGCTTGGGGCACGATTTTCTGCGCCATATCGAACGAACTCGTGTGCTTCTACATGTCATCGACATTACGACGTTGGATCCCATTGAGCATTACCACACGATTCAGCAAGAACTCATCGCCTACGGTCACGGGCTAGCAGATCGTCCGCAGCTACTGGCACTCAATAAGGTGGATGCAGTTCCTGAGGATGAGCTTGAGGTTGTCACTGAAGAGCTGATGGCTAGCAGTGGATGCGATCGCATCTTTGGGATCTCCGCTGTCAGCCGCCAGGGTCTAGACGAATTGCTGCAAGTGATCTGGGACTTACTTGAAGAGACCGCGCCCAAAGAAGTAGAGGTAGAACCAGAACCATTCCCAAACCTGGTGCCCCAAGAAATGGCCCCTACCCAGTGGACATAATCCCAAATGCACAACGCCCAGCCAAACAACTCCGTTATCAAGAATCGGTACAGAATTCTTGATGTCCTGGGTCAAGGGGGCAGTAGCATCACGTATGAGGCAGAAGATCGAGTTACAGGGCACCATGTGGCCCTGAAGGAGCTATCACTCAAGGGATTAAGCGATTGGAAAAAGCTAGAGCTATTTGAGCGGGAGGCTCAGGTTCTAGAGGGTCTCAACCATCCGGGCATTCCCAAATATGTTGACTATTTTCAGGTTGATACAGATTGCGATCACTACTTCTACATTGTTCAAGAATTAGCTAAAGGGCAGTCCATTTCAGACTTAGTCATTGCTGGTGCACGCTTCTCAGAAGCAGACACTCGACACATTGCCATTGAAATTTTGCAAATCCTGGAGTACCTCCATAGCCTAAGTCCACCCATCATCCATCGGGACATTAAGCCCCAGAACATTATTCGTGGTCATGATGATCGGATTTTTCTGGTGGATTTTGGAGCGGTGCAGAGTGTGTATCGCAATACCATTGCTTTTGGTAGCACGGTGGTTGGCACCTTTGGCTATATGGCTCCTGAACAATTTCGTGGCCATGCTTATCCCACCACGGATCTCTATGGCCTTGGGGCAACGTTGATCAATCTGCTCACCCATCAAAATCCAGCGGATTTGCCACAAACACGTCTGAAGATGGACTTCCGTGGAGTAGTCAACGTTTCTGAGGCATTTGCCAACTGGTTAGAGGGGTTGATTGAGCCTTTAGCCGAAGAGCGATTTGAGTCTGCTAGAACTGCTAGGTTGGCGTTGACCAGACCTAGACTGACTGCAACAAAAGGACTCCAATATCCTGCCGGTAGCGATATTCAACTGACTTACGGTCGTCACCACCTATTCCTAAATATCCCACCCACAGGGTTAAGAAGAGCGGCCTTCAGAGGACATTTCAACGTGGCTTTGGCCTGGAATAGTATTGCCTGGTTTGTAGGTTTGGCCATTTTACCGGTTTTCTCATTGGGGGCAGCTGTTATTTTTTTTGTACCTTTCTGGGCGATTGGCCTAGGCCTCGCTTGGAGAGCTTTTTGGACGGCCCTTGAACACGTTACGTTAGACATTAGTCAAGAGCGTTTTACCCTCAAACGAAAAATGTTGATTTGTAAAAGCGTTCATCAAGGTCATGTTGCTACTTTGGAAAGGGTGACTTTAGAAACAATTCTGCTAAGTAACGATCAGCCTGTGAAGACTTTGGCACTGCGGGAAGGTGTCTACAGTCATCAGTTTGGTATATCGCTTTCGATAGCAGAAAAAGAATGGTTACAGGAAACGTTAGACAACTTTATCCAAAGGCAAAAATCAAAATAGCTCTGACGGCTAACGCAGTTTCCAAAAATGTTCCTGCTGATTTAGGGCTTGCTGTAAATGGTTAATGGTAATCTCTTCATCGCCTGCCAGACGATGTGTCATACGTCCAATTTCAGTAATCTGCTGAGTAGATAAGGATAAGCCTTCAGCTAGAGTAGTCCAGCGGACTTTTCCCATGGATTTAACGCCGTTGGGGAATATTTGTTGCCACAGCTGCAAGCGTAGTTCGGTATTGGGCATGGGGATATCGATCGTCGTGAGCTGCTGTCGCCATTGGTGGCGGATAAGGTGACGATGATGAACTATAAAAAAGACGTGGGTTGATGATTTGGTCAGCCAGTGCTGAAGGGCTGCTGTATCGATGGCTGAATTGCGGCCAAGCCAATGGTGGGCTGATTTAATTAAGACAATGGGATACTTAGCCTGGCCTAGTTCGGTAAGACAGTTGGGCCAGTCTTGGGGAGAAATTTGGGCCAGATCGAGAATATATAGAGATTGTTTGAGGTGGGTGGCGAGTGCGATCGCACTGCGCTCTTTACCCACACCTGGCTCTCCCACCAGCAATAGCCTCAACCGTGGCTGCTCTGCCACTGACTGTAGTCGCTGCTTGAGTGCATCGGCCAGTATCAGATCTGGCCAAGTCACTCGCCCTCGACATAGTTGGGCATACCAGTCAGCTGCTATAAACTGTAGCGGCCAGCTCGGGTCAGGATTCTCGGCCAGCAGGTACTCAACCCATGCAGGAGCCAGCTGCATCTGACTACCCAACAATGTCGAGGATGAACCCTCAACACATTGTAAAACCTGGCGCTTGATCAACGAATTTTCACCAGACAGCCGGGCACGCGCACGCCGACGCTCCAAATCATTGCGACACAATAATCGTAAGGCAAGTTCGACGGTCGGTAATGCCCCTACCGCGCAGTTAGTCCCTGTTTGCAAATAGTGATAAAGCCGCCCATAACGTACCTGAACTTCCGGAGCCAACGCCATCAGTACCAGCTTCTTTTCAAACAGGCTCAGCCCCAGCACCATTTGCATAGTTGGTAGCCCTAACGAAACTTTGCTAGCCCGACTCAGCAAAATCCGCTTGTCTATTGCTTTTTGGTACCCCAGTGAGGGTTTATCAGATGATTTAGGCGCTGTATCATCGTAGGCACGTTTTTTAACCGCAATGAGACCTTGCCACCAGTCACTAGTCGCCTTGTCAGACGCATTTTTGGCCACCTGATTAACCGACTTTAAATGCTTGCGTTGCTGAGAAACCGCCACTAAAAGCAGCCGTTCTAACCAGCTGAGCTCTGTTTCCAGATACGCCCAATTATTTGCAAACGGAATCCCAGAACCCATTAATTATTTCAAACGACGCAGGAACTCAAGCGGTAGCCCATCAGTATCAGCAATAAAGGCTACTTCATACACACTAGACCCAATCATCTGTTGCTGAGGTTCCAACAGGACGTTTAGAACCGTATCTTGAGAAATCGCTTTTTGCTTCAACTGTTCCAGCCAGGTCGGTAAACTGTCAGCTGCTTGAGTCAGGTCAAATGACAGATGATAGTAACCAGTGTAATGCTCATCACTAAAGGCATCGGCAGCAGGTTTGGGGTCTGGCACCTGCATGAGCTCGATTCGTCCATGTAAACCTTCCATCCAACACGCCAGAGTAATGCCAGCAGTAAAACGTTCTACCACATCAAATCCCAGCAGCTCATAAAAGGCAATGGCCTTATGAATATCCGCCGTTCGAATCGACGCATGATGCATAGTATTCCTATCACCGTCTTTTAACCAACAACTCGAACAGCTTACTCAAAAAATTTTAGATACCGATAATTATTCGGCACCCCAGGCTCTTTTTCTAAATCAAAATTGATCACTTCCCACTGAGGCACTTCTTGGGAAGACGGACTAAACGCCACAGGTAACCCATATAGCCTGGGAGTTCCTGTATCCACTTGGCCACGCCAAGGTGCACTGTATTCCAGATACGACTTCACTAGGGGCCGATAGCGTTCTGCAATAATCACTCGTGTCGCCCGATAACCCTCGGTATACAATCGATCGAGCGCTTCATGAATCTCAAACCGAATACCATCAGGATGAGTATGCTGACGATACCACTCCCCTTCCCATTGACGCCAGTGACGCCCCGATTGCACATGTACCAAATCATGGGTTTCAAGACTGACCTCAAACGCACCATGGCGTGTACATAGATAGCTATCGGTCAAGGTTAATGCCGGAATTGTCTGCCGACAGTGGGGGCATTTTATCTCTGGCCCATAAAACGGATACTGAGAAGCGGAATTTAGCATGCGGGTTTATTAAAGCATTGACACCTAAATATGTATTGGCCTGTCTCAACTACCCCAACGTTGAGCCTAGGCAAAGCCCCAGGTGCCGGAACGTACTAATAGAACACTCCAAACAAAGCCAATTAGGCTTTCACTCGCCTTATTATAACGGGAGGCAAAATAGCGCGCGCTAACCCTTACATACATTATTCTGAAGAGTTTTGTCCATCTCAATGGTTAACGTTGATAAACCCATGGACATTGAGACGGGGTATCAATCACCTGATTCCTACCCTCCGGCAAGCCTCCTAGGTTCAATTGGTAACCTTTAGAACTAGATCTATTCTGTAGGTAATTCTGTGACTAACCTCACTCCTGTCTTAACCACACCTGAAAGCTTTTGGCCTGCACCAGACCTCTCACAAGCTGCCTTTATTGCCCCAAATGCAACGGTCATTGGCAATGTAGAGATAGATGAAGGTGCGAACATTTGGTATACCGCCGTCGTCCGAGGCGATGTCGAGCTGATTCGCATCGGTGCCCACACCAACATACAAGACGGTGCCATTCTCCATGGCGATCCTGGGCAGCCCACAATCCTTGAAGACTATGTCACCATTGGCCATCGCGCTGTGGTGCACAGTGCCCACGTTGAGCACGGCTGCCTCATTGGTATTGGAGCCGTTATTCTTAACGGCGTCCGTATTGGTGCAGGCAGCATCATCGGCGCGGGCGCAGTCGTGAATAAGGATGTCGCACCCGGGTCACTGGTGGTCGGCATTCCTGGCAAGGTATTGAAAACTGTATCCGCCGAACAAATCGAAGAGCTGATCGACCATGCTAAAAAGTATGAACAGTTAGCCCTAGTTCATGCAGGTAAGGGCACTAATTTAGGGTTTGAGTAAATCAGTTTGAAGTTTTGAGTTTTGTAGAGTTTTGCTCTTCTCAACTTGTCGAGTATTTTGAGTTCGATTACCTCGACAAGGTATAGCAAGATAAAAAGCGAACAACTTAAAACTCACAGCTAAGCCCTTACAACGCCTCTCCCCGATGACCTCCAAATTCTTCCAGCCCAACGACGCTCTCCAGAAAAAACTCAACCAAATCCTCGATTTAACCTGGGCTCGTTTTCCTAACCTGGCACAAAATCAAATCGCGGTTACCTGGCTAGCTTACGAGCCTCCCTACACTGTCAATACAGGGGGCGCGCTAAGTGCTGATAACTTCTGGAAGCAACAGCCAAAGGGGGCAAGCTATCGCGGTGTAGAGCGGATTTACCCAGCCAGCGTCATCAAGTTGTTTTACCTGGTGGCTATTCATGAGTGGTTAGATCGCGGCATGGTCCAAACAAGCTTGGAACTAGAGCGAGCATTACGGGACATGATTATCGACTCTAGTAACGACGCAACAGGCTATGTCGTTGATGTGCTAACGGGTACGACAAGCGGTCCAGAGCTACCCCCTGGACCGTTTGAAACCTGGAAGCAACAGCGAAACTTGATCAACCGTTATCTAACCAGTCTGCAATGGCCTGAGCTAGCAACCATTAACGCTAACCAAAAAACTTGGTGTGATGGTCCCTACGGTCGAGAGCGAGCATTTCTGGGCGAGGGCTATGAAAACCGCAATATGCTGACGACCGAAGCATCTGCTCGGTTACTGCATAGCATTATTGGCGGGGTGGCAGTCAATGCAGAGAGGTCTCACACCATGATGGACCTGATGAAGCGCGACCTGGATCCTAAAGTACTAGCTGCGGATCCAGAAAATCAGGTGACGGGCTTTTTAGGGGCGGGTGTGCCCGTTGAGACAAAGGTTTGGTCAAAAGCAGGACTAACGAGTAAAGTACGCCATGATGCCGCTTACATTGAGGCAGATGGGGCACATCCCTATCTATTAGTCGTGTTTACTGAAGGGGCTGAGCACAGCCAAGACGAGGAGATTTTACCGTTTGTGTCAGCACAGATCTTGGCTGCAATGCATGGGATGAACACGTAAGGCTCACTTTCAACGGGCACTCTAAGACCAGTTCAAGGGTGCATCAATGATTACAAAAACGTCCTGGCAGCAAGTAGAAGCGCGCTTCAAAGAAATTTGGGGCTACGACAGTTTTCGTCCTCCACAAGATGAAGTCATTCGCACACTATTGGCCAAACAGGATGCTCTGATTGTCATGCCGACCGGTGGAGGTAAATCCATTTGCTTCCAACTGCCTGCTTTATTGCAAACAGGCATAACCCTGGTCATCTCTCCATTAGTTGCACTAATGGAGGACCAAGTTCAGGAGCTAAAGCAACGCCATTTAGCCGCAGAACGCATCCACAGTGCCCTGGCCAACTTTGAGAAACGAAACATACTGCAACAGGTGCAGCAAAACCGGTTGCGGTTGTTGTATCTATCGCCTGAAACACTACTCAGCAAACGAGTCTGGGACATTCTCTGTCACCCCCAGGTAATCATCAACGGCTTGATTTTGGACGAAGCCCATTGCCTGGTCCAATGGGGTGACACTTTCCGACCCACGTACCGACGACTCGGTGCTGTCAGACCAGCGCTGCTGACCCATAAACCCGCAGGCACCCAGATACCCATTGCAGCATTCACAGCAACGGCTAACCCAACGGCTCAGAAGACCATCTGCGAAGTGTTGCATCTACAACAAACTCAAGAGGTCAAACTCAGCCCCTATCGGTCAAACCTGAATTTAGCTGTGAAAGTGGTTTGGACTCCAAGGGGACGACGACAGGCAATGGTTCAGTTTGTAAGGTCTCATCCTGATCAAGCAGGATTGATCTATGTTCGCACTCGCCGGACTGCTGAAGAGTTAACCCAGTGGTTACACCCCCAGGGGTTTTCAGTGGCAGCGTATCATGCGGGGCTGGCCAGTGAGGCACGTCGGCGCATTGAAGCAGAGTGGATAAAGGGAAACTGTCAGTTTGTAGTATGCACCAGTGCATTTGGCATGGGGATTAACCATCCACGAGTTAGATGGGTCTGCCATTATCATGCGCCAAGTACGCTCAGTGAGTATGTGCAGGAGATTGGTCGCGGAGGACGAGATGGGAAACCAGCGGATGCGCTAACGCTGGTAAGTGAGCCTACAGGATGGTTAGATTCAGAGGATAAAAAACGCTGGCAGTTTTTTGCAGAGAGTGCGCGGAAGCTACAGCGAGAGGCACAACAGTTTGGGAAGTCATTAGCCGCATCTGGCCATATTGATGAGGTGTTGCGACGTAATGGGAAAGCAGCGACAGCACTAGCATTGTTGCATGGTCAGGGACGGTTGATTTGGCAAGACCCGTTTCACTATCAGTTGACGGTGGAGCAATCATCGAAAGCTGATAAACCAGTCGATAGTGTGAAGGAGACTAAGCAATATATCTTTAGTCGGAAGTGTCGCTGGCAGAGACTTTTAATACAGTTCGGCTGTGAAGCAGAAGCTCAAAACATGCAGTGCGGGCATTGTGATAATTGTCGACATTAGTCAACAAAAGATACTTAAGCCCATGCCCCTGAGATAAATTTTCATTCCAGAGATGGAGTATTCTCTTAAGAGCCTTAACCCAGGTCCTTAAACAATACTAGCCATAACATTTTTGATATAACAACCAAGGAAAAATATCGAGAGTGATCTGAATTTTGTGTAAACGCGGTTTGTTTAGAGAGGAAAGCGTTCTGGGAACAGGATCGCAAAATGTGACAAGGCGGCTCGCCAATTTTTAATCGGTCGATTCCATTTTTTCGCGATATGATTCATCACCAGATACATCAGTCTGCAAACAGCAGCTTCATCTGGGAAGATCGCTTGGGTCTTAATCACCTTACGCAAGGAGCGATTGAGGGATTCAATAGCATTGGTGGTGTAAATCACTCGACGAATCTCCATGGGATAGTCAAAAATAGGAATGACATTGTCCCAGTGGCGAATCCAGATTTGGCTGATAGCTGGGTAGGCCTCATCCCATTGTTCGCTGAAGGCATCAAGGACGGCTTCTGATTCAGCCAGGGTGGCCGCTTGGTAAATCGGTTTGAGGTCCGTGGCCACGGCCTTTTGCACGCCTTGGATACGTTACCGAGTGTTTTGGCTAGGTTTAAGAGGCCTAAGCGGTTCTTAACGATCTTGTCTTGGGTATTCATTGTGACACTCCTGATTCAGTGTGAGTTTACAGGTTGTGTCAGATAAAGTCTTAACTATTACATTTGATGTCAGCGACTATGCCGCCAAGCCCTGAGCCCTTACCTTATAACCTTGTCCTTTATCTCAGCGCTTCTACTGCTGTAGCTGGCCCCAAAATCGAGATATAGGAGTCTACAAAGCAACGCTTTGCTGCCTCTTGGGCGTCTTCAATGGTCACTGCCGCGATATTAGCCTGGAACTTGTCGTCAAACTCAGTGCCCAGCCCCAGAATCTCATACCAACCCAGCAGTTGAGCAATTTGCCCATTAGTCTGCTTACCCAATGCATATTGCCCAAGCATTTTATTCTTAGCGACCTGGAGCTCATGCTCGGTGAGGGGAACTTTGCAGAGTCGTCGCAGCTCACTCTGAAGACCGTCTAGTGCAACGGATGTATTTTCTGGTGCAGTGCCAATATAGGCGACAAATTGTGATGGGCCCAAACGTGTGGGATAAAACGCAGAAACGTCATAGGCCAAGCCCTGTTTTTCCCGTAGTTCGACAAATAGACGACTGGATAGGCCATTCCCTAGGTGAGTGCTCAGAAGCTTAAGGGCTGGAAAATCTGGGTGCATGACTGGGGCCGCTAGGTACCCAATAATCACAAATGCCTGGTTCGTTTCTTGGGGCGTGACGATGCGATAAGCATGGGATTCGAGCCCTGGCAGTTGAGGGGCAGGGGCAGGATACTCAGGGACAGCCCAATCGCCCATGAGTTTATCGACTAAAGCAACAGCCCGTTCAGGATCAATGCGTCCAACAATAACCACCACCATGTTGTCGGGACGAAAATGCTTTTGGTGGGCCTCTAAAAGATCATCGCGTTGAATGGCCATGACGGTTTCTTCAGTTCCCATGCTAGAAAACCCATAGGGATGGGTGCCGTACATGCCTTCACGAAAAAACTTATAGGCTACGCTAAAGGGCTGCTCTTGCATGGAGCGCAGACCTTGAATCGTCAGCTTCCGTTCGAGTTCAATTTCATTCTCAGGAAAGCTAGGCTCTTGCAGAATTTCAGTGGCGAGGCTGAAGATTTCCTCAAAATCGGCGGATACCGTTTTAACACTGACGACGCTGTAATCTGAAGCGCTATCGGCTCCTAAGCTGGCTCCTACATATTCCACAGCTTCCGCAATATCGAAGGAACTGCGGTGAGTTGTTCCTCTTGTGAGTAGGGATGTGAGCAAGCTAAAAATACCTGCATTTTTTGGTGTTTCATGGCCTTGTCCAACGGGTAGAAACACACGTGCTGAGACGATATCAGCGGCTGGATTTTCAATAGCAATAACTTTGAGGCCGTTGCCCAGATGGGTCGTGATGGAGTTTTGCTTTGGGGCAGTTGATACAGTCACAGGTGTTGTGGTTAGAGGTTGTAGTGAAGTCTGTCAGGAAAGGATGCAGTGTAGCGCTAGGCAGGAATTAGAGCAAGGGTGCCACAACTCTGTGGAGATAAGTATTGCTGGGCCAGGGGCATAAGTTGTTCAGCAGAGTATGCCTGTATGTGTTTGGGGTAGGTCAGGGAAAGTTCAGGTTTAGCCAAAGTGCCGTAATATCCATAGAGTCCAGCAAGCTGTCCTGGAGTTTCCATTGAAAAGGCATAGTCATTGCATAATACCCGTTTGGCTCGTGATAACTCTGCCTCACTAATCGGTATGTTAGCTAGGGTCGCGATGCGATCGCAAATGACCTGTTCTACTTCCTTTACATAATTGGGGGGGAGCCAGGCTGATAAAACGAATAAACTACAGTCCTTCTGTACCGAAAAACTACTTGCGATTTCATCTACCCATTGACGATCTTCGCGCAGCTCTCGTACCAGGCGCGACACCCGACCCTCGGCCAAGACTGTCGCCAAAATGTCTAAGCCACAGGCTGATTCTAAGTCCTCAATCCCAGGGGCTAGCCAGGCCATGATCAATCGCCCATGTTCCAATCGAGGCAATGCTAAGGTATGCCGAGGGTTGGTCAGTAGGCGTGGGGGTGACATTAGCCCTGCTGTCGGACATGATTCTCGTTGTGCAAATGCACGAAACGTTGTCTGCACTAGTTCTAGCACTCGCTCTAAGGAGACGCCACCAGTAATCACCACCTGCATATTCTCAGGTTGGTAGTGAGTACGATGGAACTGCCGCATTTCTTCAGGTGAGCGCTCTTGCAAGATCTCGGGAGACCCTAATACTGAACGTCCGTAGGGATGATTCCCATAAATCATTTCCGACAGCGTTTGAAAACCTATCCAATCAGGGTCATCCCAAGATTGATGAATCTCTTCGATGACTACATGTCGTTCTCTTACAAACTCGTCGGCTGGGATCGCTGCATGCAGTAACAGATCTGCAAGATAAGGGAGGGCATGGGCTAAGTCATTGGCAGCCACTGTCATATAAAAATGAGCATAATCATGACTTGTCGCTGCGTTTGCTAAACCACCACGGCTCTCAATAGCTGCATCGAACATGCCCGGCAAGATCTGCTCAGTCCCCTTAAACACCATGTGCTCTAAAAAATGAGCCATGCCTGTCCAAGTGTCTGGTTCACAACGAGCACCTGCCCGAATCCAAACGTCCACAACGACGACAGGAGTCGCTGCTATTTCTTGGTGAATAACAGTTAAGCCGCTGTCTAATTGGACAATGCTCGCTGGAAATGACCCATTGGCCTGATTAATATCACTGTTTGAAATATTGGAGGCAGGAACGTCAGGGGCTGAACTCAAATTGTTGGGTGCCTACTGCTTAAAACTTCTGTCTATGCTACCTCTCTAAGTTGTTTTCGGGAATACATACTTGGCAGAAGTTATCTGGAAGCTGTGCAATAAGCAATAAATCTCAGAAGGAAGAAAATTATACCGTTGCTGACTGGAGGGGTGTCATAAAACAATGGTCTGACCACTAACGTGGTCAGACCATCTGCTAAAAATAAACATAAATTAAAAGGTTTTTTATCTAGAGATTATTAAACCCTGATCAGGGACAAGGATGAAATGGCAAAAACCCATTACTTGAACCTGTAAGTCATTTCAACATTTGCTCTCTACGCCTGACAAAGCGTTGAACAGCCGTGAAAAGAATGTAGACCATTAACAAGTAACTAGTGGCAAGCAGCAATATCAGCAGGGGGGTTAAGGGATGAGTCATGGACGTAGCCAGTGAGAGAGGAGCAACAAGGACGATTCGCAGGCCAAACAGGCAGCCAGCAAAAACTGACAGCGGGGCAGCTAGTTCGAAAATTATGCAAGATTCCCAATAATCAAAAAGCCTTGATACAAGAATCACCCAGCACCATACGCATTGCAGTATCGCTCGTCACTCCGTACGCATCTAGGGCATACATGCACCGATAAATTTTCTAGCTGTCTGTTCGAGACCTTACAAGTCTGACTCAGCCATGGGTTGGGTCAAACAGTTGCCATACTCTTATAGACATTGCCTGCCATGGGTATCAACTACCCCAGACAACTGCAACACATCGGCGGATGACTCAAGCACTACTAGCAGTCAGAAGCCAACTACTAGAACAAAGCTACTAACACCAACTATTGAGCTTGCTATGAAATTTTCTAATTCCTAGTCCTTAGCTTAACATAAGAATTTGTTATTCACATAGACCTAATTAAAAAAAAGAAATAAAAATATCTAATCAATGCTGGCCAGATGGAACTCTTTATGGGGTGTGGTGCTTTGAGAACTGCAAAGTACTGAAGCAAAAGGTGTTTCTACATTTTCTAAATGGATTTACGACACCAAATGAGTCGTTAGCTTAGAATGAATATGGATTACTTAAAATTTCGTAATCAAGCCGTCTGAGCATTTTCTCCCATGACTTCAACAACATCGCTGTTTGCTCCCGTCGAAGCCGATCTCAGGCTATTGGCGGATAATTTAAAGCAGCTGGTCGGTGCTCGGCATCCTATTCTCTACGCTGCTGCAGAGCACCTTTTTGGGGCCGGAGGGAAACGGATTCGACCTGCTATTGTGCTTCTACTTTCACGGGCTACGGTGATGGAGGCAGATATTCCAGCTCGGCATTTTCGCCTGGCTGAGATTACTGAAATGATTCACACCGCCAGTCTGGTACACGATGATGTCGTCGATGAGTCGTCATTGAGACGTGGTGTTCCTACTGTCCACAGTAGTTTCAATAATCGAGTGGCGGTTTTGGCAGGGGATTTCTTATTTGCTCAATCGTCATGGCACTTAGCAAATTTAGACAATCTAACGGTTGTTAAATTGCTGTCCCGCGTGATTATGGATTTAGCTGAAGGTGAGATCCAGCAGGGGTTAAATAAGTTCGACACCACACTCTCCATTGATGCTTACTTGATGAAGAGCTATTACAAGACAGCATCACTCATTGCTAATAGCTGTAAGTCGGCGGGTGTTTTGAGTGAGGTTTCTGACTCTCTGGCTGAGGCATTTTATCAATATGGGCGGAACTTAGGCCTGGCATTTCAGGTGGTAGATGACATTTTGGACTTTACCGGTTCTGAGGAAGTGTTGGGTAAGCCTGCTGGTTCTGACTTGCTGAGTGGTAACCTGACAGCCCCAGTGCTTTATGCCATGGAAGAAACGCCTTATCTGGCTACGTTAATTGAGCGAGAGTTCGCTCAAAGCGGAGACTTTGATGAGGCGATGGCCTTGGTGAAGGCTAGTCGTGGTATTGAACGCTCACGGGAGCTGGCCTCTCAGCATGTTAAACAGGCTGTTCATAACCTGGCTGATTTACCTCAGTCTGAACCTAAGCGCGCACTGGAAGCTTTGTCTAGCTACGTGTTGAGCCGATTATATTAATTAGTCTAAGGTGCATTTGCCCGCTGCTCAAAGTGCGTTCAGCATAGGGATACTGGGTAAAAATGATTTTCTGGGTCTGCTAGTACCTTATACTTTCGGCGAGAGGCTAAATTAAGGCAGTCATCGTGTGATGGAGTATTGGGGCCAAAGACAGGGATGAGTAATCCAGGGCGTCCAGTTATATGTCTAGGGGAAATTCTGGTTGATAGTTTCTGGTCAAGCGATCGGGAGAAAAAACTGTCATTACCTGGTGGGGCACCGGCTAATGTAGCCTGTGGTCTGGCTAAGTTAGGAACATCGGCAGAATTTATTGGTGCTGTAGGCGTTGACTCTTGGGGGCAGGCCCTGGCTCAGTTGCTGTCGGACCTACAGGTGGGATCGCGTGGTTTGCAATCTCATCCGACAGCTCCCACCCGTGAGGTTTATGTGCTGACCGATGAGATGGGAGAGCGATCGTTTGCTGGGTTTTCATTGCCTGATCCAGCTAGTTTCGCAGATGCCCATGTGATTTGCGATCGCATCGATCCCCGCTTGTTCCATGGCACCAAATATTTAGTGATCGGCACCCTAGGTTTGGCCTATTCCCAAACGCGAGAATCTATTTTGCAGGCTGTGGAATGGATGCAAGAGCAAAATGGTCGAGTCGTCCTGGACGTTAACTGGCGGCCTATGTTTTGGGAAAACCCTGCCCAGGCCATGGGTCTAGTGATGGATTTACTTAAACACGTATCCTTTCTAAAGCTATCGGATACTGAGGCGCAGTGGTTATTGGAGACGACAGATCCGGTGGCAATCGCCGCCCAACGCCCTTATCTGGAAGGTGTTATGGTGACTGCTGGTGCCGCTGGCTGTCGCTATTATCTGGGGGGGTACAGTGGTCACGTGCCTGGGTTTGATGTGGATGTTGAAGACACCACTGGTGCGGGTGATGCCTTTGTTGCCGGTTTTTTACATAAGTTATGTCTCTTAGGTCGCAGCTGTTTACTGGATGCTGATTGTGCCCATGACGTCGTTCGCTATGCCAGTGCGGTGGCAGCGTTGACGACAACTCGATCGGGTGCGATCGCAGGGCAGCCCACCCCACGCGAGGTGGATGCATTCTTATTTTTGAGAAAATGACAATATATACGTGTAGGGGTATTCCATGGAATGCCCCTACACGCAACGTCCCTACGTCTCGAACGGAAATTCAATGGCTAAAGAAATCGAACGGAAGTTTATGGTGCAGGGCGACACCTGGCGTGATTTGGCAGAGGGACATTATTACTGCCAGGGCTATGTTGCTACCCAGGGAAAACAAACTGTGCGGGTACGGATTATTGGCGAGCAGGGATATCTCACCCTAAAAGGCCCCGTAGTGGGTATGAGTCGCTCGGAGTTTGAATACGAAATTCCTACCGTTGATGCCCAGGCAATGCTGGCAGAACTATGCCAAAAGCCTTTTGTCGAGAAAAACCGATACCGAATCCCAATGTCAGCAGTTGTTTGGGAAGTTGATGAATTTCTAGGGGAGAATCAGGGCTTAATTCTGGCGGAAGTAGAATTAACCCACGTTGGGCAAACAATAGAGCTGCCCACTTGGATTGGCCAGGAGGTAACGGGAGATCCTCGGTATTACAATTCCAACCTGGTCAAGAATCCATTTAGAGATTGGGGGCTTAGTAAGAACCCTTAAAAATTCTCTCAGCCTGTGTTCGTGCCAACCGATCTTCCCCTGGCATATGGGATACAGCATGGGCACCATGGGCACTTCCATTATTATTGAGGGCCTTGCCTAGATTGCTAAAGGGTGCAACAAAAGCATGACGCTCAGCATCGTAGGCTAAGATGCTGCCATCATTGATGTTGTAAATCCAGCCATGGAGAGATAGGTTGCCTCTATGGAGCATAGAGCGAACAGCTGGATAGGTGCGCAGATTTTCGATTTGCGTGAGGACATTCTCAGCCACCAGCATATCCAGCTTGTCAGACTTTTCTAAGTCGTTGTAATTGTCTTCAACCAGCTGACGGGTAGCTTCTGTATGGATTAGCCAGTTGTAGACCAAAGGCATTTTTTCTTCCAGCTGACCGATCTGTAGCAGTCCTTTCATGGCACCACAGCTAGAATGACCACAAACAATGATGTGATCAACGTTTAAGGACTTGACAGCATATTCAATGGTCGCCCCTTCCCCACCATTGGTAGCGCCAAAAGGAGGAACGATATTGCCTGCATTACGAATGACAAATAGTTCACCGAGTTCAGCTTGGGTAATGAGCTCGGGTTGTACTCGCGAGTCGGAACACGTAATAAATAAAGTATTGGGACTTTGACCCTTGGCCAGGGTCGCCATTAGTTTCTTATGGGAAGGAACGTAGGTATCTTGAAACTGACGCAGACCGCGCATTAATTTTTTCATTGTCCTTCGTCCTTCATACGTGCTCCTGGGCATTTTCTGACAATACCCTGTAATCCTTATCCCATATCTTTAGAGCTATGCGTACAAAGTTTTACTTATCAGTGTGATTAAAAGAAAGGTCAGAAGGGGGCAATGGGGACTGGAGATTGCTTTGGCAATATTTCTCCATGGGGGATTTTTTTGTGGATTTAATGAGCAATCCTGTAAATCACCGCTATGATGCATAGGGTTTTTAAGGCAACTATCTGCTGGGTGTAATGATCGAGCCATAGCTCATACCCGACTCCCCATTTCCCCTGTACTTGAAGGATTTCACGATGACCGATTTGCCTACAATTAAGGCGGTATACACCGACGGTGCTTGTTCAGGAAATCCTGGGCCAGGGGGCTGGGGGACGGTGATTTATTTTGTTGATGGGCAAGTGCATGAAATGGGAGGACACGCCTCGGGGACGACGAATAATCGCATGGAAATGCAGGCTGCGATCGCGGCGCTTCAGTTTCTCCAAAACAACGACTATGACGGCCCCATAGAACTGAATACCGACAGTAAATATTTGATTCAAGGCATCACCCAGTGGATGTCAGGTTGGAAACGCAAAGGTTGGAAAACATCTGCTGGCAAAGCGGTGCTGAACCAAGACCTATGGATGACGTTGGATAAATTAAAGCAGGATCTAGCAACGTCCCAAGGCGTTGACATTGATTGGCGTTATGTAAAAGGGCATGCAGGTAATGTGGGTAATGAACGCTGCGATGAAATTGCCCGTGCTTACTCCCATAAGCAATCAATTCGCTTAAAGCAGCTTACGGCTAAAGTCTTAGCGAGTAAGCAATTGTCATCGACCCGTACAGCCGACAATGGGCCGAAAAGTGAAGAGGCGGATTGCGATCGCATTGCAGCTGAGGCTCCAGACCGACAGAATCAAATGAATACTGAAGCTGGCGATACGTTACAGCGGCTTAGCCACATCCTTAACCGTTTGCAAATGGCCGATACGTTGGCTGAACACGGATATCTAATCACGACGCAAGAACTGGCCGACCTAGTGAATGAGACCGTTAGCGATATTGCTAAGCGTGGAGCGCAATGGACTTGGCGGAATTGGTCTGTTGTACAGGTGGGTGGCAATGGTGCCGACAAAGATTTTTGGCAGTTAGAAAGACTAGATTCCCTGTATTGATCTAACAGGATTGACCTGCATCAGAACTTTTTAGACCAAATTTTTTCGAAGATTAGTAAAATCCGGAACTTTTTTGCTCGTTTCTACGGCTATGTCTGCATAAAGCCGCAAGGCGAACTTTTTTTGAGCGTGCTAATCTGCGTATAAGAATAAACTTTTCAGCAAAATATTATTTTGACAGATTTGTGGGTTTCCAAAAGCCAGTTTTAGCTGTTTTGGTTAACCTTGCTGTCTGGATTGCCCCGTCTGCAATATATGGCACATGGGAATGTCTGTTTCATCTACTGATTTCACTTGATGTATCAAAAATGCTTGTAAGTAAAGAACTATGGCGTTCTTGAATGAGACGTTTTCTCCTGAAAGTCTTGCTGCCGATCTCACACAGCTGCTAAGTGCTGATGTTACTCCTTTTGTGCAAGAGCGTTTACAAACTATCGCTCCTGCTCCAGAGAACTTAACTCAGCTGGCTGAAGCACTTGACATTATAAATTTGGATCAAACCGCAGATTTTCTAACTGCTATTACGAATGAGGAGTTTTTAGATTCCATTAATCAAACGTTGAGGAATGGGTTGGCCAGAAGGGCAGAATTCCTGTCCGAGCAAACTATTGACTCTTCATCCGGTTCCTTGGCAGATGGTGATTGGCTAACGGGACTGGTGGGAGCACTCACAAGCAATATAGATGGCTCCCTCGATACTTTGCTCAACGGCGGCTATGCAACACAAGAGGATGCAATAGCTACTGAGCAGGCTGATAGAGCTGGGAATACGCTCACAACAGCCCATAATCTTGGTGTCTTGAGTAGTAATCAAACAGTTCAAGATTTTGTGGGCGCAGCGGATGCAAATGACTACTACCGCTTTAGCCTGACGCAGCGCAGTCGTTTAAGGCTGGCATTAACTGGCCTCACGGCAAATGCGGATATCGAATTGCTCAATCGTGATGGCAAAGTCCTGGAAGCTTCCTATGGTGAAGGTCTAGCATCAGAGGAAATGACGCAGGCTGTAGATGCTGGTGATTATTACATTCGAGTCTCCTCAGCCGGAGGAGATTCAAACTATCGTTTGGCAGTGGCTGCTAACGTGCTATCAGTACCAGACAATGCAGGGAATACCTTTAGGACTGCTCGTAATATTGGCACGCTGGGCAGCAGCCGGTCTTTTCAAGACTTTATCGGCAATGGCGATGCCAACGATTTCTATCGCTTTAGCCTTAGCCAAAATAGCAACTTCAGCTTAGAACTCACAGGGCTAAGTGCGGATGCCGATGTACAGCTATTCAATAGCCTTGGACAGTTGGTTGAGCAGTCTTGGGCACCGGGTTCAAGTTCTGAATCAATCAATCGGTCTTTAGCGGCAGGTACCTACTATATTCGTGTCTTTCCCTATGCAACTGCGAACACTAACTATCGTTTGACGTTGAATGCTGCTGAATTGACAGCATCCCCATCGTCATTTAGCAATGTCTACGGTTATGGGCTGGTTAATGCAGCGGATGCCGTAGCCCGTGCTTTGGGCCAGGCTACTTCCCTGCCTGATGTTGCAAATCTAGGGGGTAATAACTGGGGCCTTGATTTGGTGAATGCACCGGAAGCCTGGGCTCGAGGATATACCGGCGATGGAGTGGTAGTCGCTGTTATTGACTCAGGGGTAGATATTAATCATGCTGATTTGCGCGATAACATTTGGGTCAATACTGACGAAATCCCTAATAATGGTGTCGATGATGATGGCAATGGCTACATCGACGATATCAACGGTTGGAACTTTGGCGTGGGGCAAAACAATAACAACGTTTTGCCTGGAACCAACGATCCGGGTCAGGGCCATGGTACCCATGTGGCAGGCACCATCGCCGCTGCTAATAACGGTATAGGTGTGACAGGCGTTGCCCATGAATCCAGCATCATGGCGATTCGTATGGGAGATGTTTCAGGTGGCAGATTCCTTAATGCTGGTAATCTGGCCCAAGCTATTCGTTACGCAGTAGATAACGGTGCAGATGTGATTAATATGAGCCTCGGCTGGACTGATTCGCCGGAGATACAAGCTGCCTTAGCCTATGCTGCTAGCAATAATGTCATCACGGTGAGTGCATCTGGTAATGGGGATGCTAATGGTAATGGGCTACCGTTCCCAGGTAATCCGGCCCGATATGCGACACAGTATGGTATTTCTGTAGGCGCTGTTGATATTAATCAAGATATTGCTAGATTCTCCAATCGCCCTGGCAATAATAGCGATCTCCAGCATGTAGTTGCTCCAGGGGTTCGTGTCTATTCCACAACACCCAATAATACCTACGGTTTCTCTAGTGGAACATCTATGGCAACACCGCACGTTGCTGGTGTAGTTGCTCTGATGCTGGATGCAAACCCGAACTTAACCCACGCTCAGGTTAGGCAAATCTTGACTGATTCGTCTGTCAGGCTAGCTTAAGTTTGGTGCGTCATCTTCTTCATGCGGAGGGTGTGAGTTAGCTGTCAATCAAGCTATAAATCAATAAAAAGAGGGGCTCCTTTACGGAGCCCCTCTTTTTTAGCTTATGCCTTACAACTTAGCCAAGACTAAAGTACTTAGCCATTGATTGCAGGAGCGCTCAATGCAACAGGTACTTCAGCACCAGCAGCCAAATCTAGAGGGAAGTTGTGAGCGTTACGCTCGTGCATTACTTCCATACCTAGGTTGGCACGGTTGATCACGTCAGCCCAAGTGCTAACGACACGACCCTGGGAGTCCAAAATAGACTGGTTAAAGTTAAAGCCATTCAGATTGAAGGCCATGGTGCTGATGCCCAGCGCGGTGAACCAGATACAAACAACGGGCCAAGCACCCAAGAAGAAGTGCAAGGAACGGCTGTTGTTGAAGGAAGCATACTGGAAGATCAAACGACCGAAGTAGCCGTGGGCTGCAACGATGTTGTACGTCTCTTCTTCCTGACCAAACTTGTATCCATAGTTCTGGGACTCAGTCTCAGTGGTCTCACGAACCAAGGAGGACGTTACCAGAGAACCGTGCATTGCGGAGAACAAAGACCCCCCGAAGACACCCGCCACACCGAGCATGTGGAAGGGGTGCATCAGGATGTTGTGCTCAGCTTGGAAAACAAGCATGAAGTTGAAGGTACCGGAAATACCTAGAGGCATACCATCAGAGAATGAACCCTGACCGATGGGGTAGATCAAGAATACTGCAGTTGCAGACGCCAAAGGTGCGGAGTAAGCAACACAGATCCAAGGACGCATACCCAAGCGGTAGGACAGTTCCCACTGACGACCCATGTAGGCAAAGCAGCCAATGAGGAAGTGGAAAATGACCAGCTGGTAAGGGCCACCGTTATACAACCACTCATCTAGAGAAGCAGCTTCCCAGATGGGGTAGAAATGTAGACCGATAGCGTTGGAAGAAGGAATTACAGCACCGGAAATGATGTTGTTGCCTAGTAGTAAAGAACCAGCAACGGGCTCACGGATACCGTCAATATCAACAGGAGGAGCAGCGATGAATGCGATGACAAAACAAGCAGTAGCAGCTAGCAGAGTAGGGATCATCAAAGTGCCGAACCAACCAACATAAATGCGGTTGTCAGTACTAGTAACCCACTGACAATACTGCTCCCACATGCCAGCCCGTTCACGGGATTGCAAAGTAGAAGTCATAGTGATGATAGAAGTTATGAACATGAGTCAACATCACTGTGAAGGCAAACAAAGATAAATAATTTAATCTCTGCGGCAAATTAAGTGAGTGAAGACTCGTTTATAAGATTAGTAAATATGCTTAGCGCATTGTAGGGGTACGATACGAAACTTCCTGGATCGACACATTTCTACGTAAAAAATGATTGGTTGCTCATTGTGAGAATTTATCCGGGTGGCCAAGCTAATGAACGTCCACCCAATAGATGCATATGGAGATGGAAGACCGTTTGTCCGCCATCTTGGCCAGTATTGATAACTACTCGATATCCGTTACTCAAGCCTTCGGCATCAGCAATTTCCTTTACAGTTAGTAACATATGGCCCAGTAATTGCTTATCCTCAACCACGGCGTCTGACAGTTTGGGAATGGGCTTTTTAGGAATAACTAATATGTGAGTAGGTGCTTGGGGACTGATATCGCGAAAGGCTAGACAAAGATCATCTTCATAAACGATATCTGCAGGTATTTCTTTGCGAATAATCTTGCTAAAAATTGTGTCTTCACTCATGGTGCGTTGATGGGCACAACGCTTCGCATTGTAAGGGTTAGTGATGCCTTAAGAAGGCGAAGATTTTGAAGAGATGGGGGAGTCTTAAATTGTGTGTGATGAATATTCTTTGTCCAAAGGTATTAGCTGTATCCCATGGACGATTTTTCTTAACCTAACTTTCTGAGAACTGTTTAGCTGCCTACAGGTGGTTTAGGAAACTGAACTTGGCTATATAACCAATCGGCGATTAATTTAGGGCAATTTTTTTTTGACCAGCGCACAGCCAAATAGTGGAATGCTGGTTTGGTGAGACGAGCGATCCACTTCATGAGGCGGTTGAGATGACGAGGTTTGACGCGATAATTTATGAGGTTATTGGAGCCGATGTCATAGAGGCGGTCCAAAACAAGCTGTAACGTTGCTTCTTCCCGTAGAAACATGTTTTCTAATAAGAGTTCCACATCCTGCATGTGCTCATCTGCGAGCTGCTTTTCGCGCATAGTTATGGCGACGTCAGCGGAGTTGGAAGTCGTCAGCATGATTTCTTAAAACTGATTTATATGTGTAAGGGATGTGGCAGGCATCGCTTCTCTGGACATCGATGAAGAGTCACATTTGTCATTCAACTGTCTAGTATGCAGATACCATATTTCATGGTTCATAATTGTGATCCTAGTCCTAATCAGGGCCTCTTTAGCCGGAAGTGACTACACAATTCAATTCAATTTGACCGGCCCAGTTCAAACACCTCAATGATAGGGGACATTTTTAATTGAAACCGATGGTGTGCAGCTTAGTCTCTATTCATCGAGAATACTAAAGTATTTATAGTATGTAGTTTTCTGATCAAACCAGTTACCCAAATTGCACTGGTCAAGTCGCACTATTTATATGCTTGGGCATTCTACGTAAACATGTAGGAGACTACCATGCTGGCAAGAATCTGGAGTGCGTCTTTAATCGGTATTGATGCCTTAAAAGTTGGTGTGGAAGTGGATTTGTCAGGAGGCCTACCGAGTGTTGCCATAGTGGGTTTGCCTGATGCGGCTGTGCAAGAATCACGTGAGCGTGTGAAGGCGTCACTAAAAAATGCGGGTTTTCCGTTTCCGATGCGCAAAGTTGTAGTAAATTTGACGCCTGCTGATGTTCGAAAAGAAGGCCCTATCTATGATTTGCCTATTGCCATTGGCATTTTGGCGGCGTCTGGTCTAGTCAGTCAAGAGAGTTTAGATGGGTATTTGCTTTTAGGTGAGCTATCGCTTGATTAGGAAACGATGTCAGACCACCCTTAATACATTTCTTTTTAGCTGGATTATGTGTCTTAGCTAGGTTAGCTGAGCTATATGAGTTACATGCTGAGGGAGCCAGTGGTTCCTGCTGCTTTATTAGATGTCTCTCGGCAGCTGCATTGTAGACTTCTGCTGGAGTTTTAAGATTCATGTCCATGACCCAACCTCCCCAACCTGAGGCGTCATTACCCATTGCTTAATTGCAGGAGCTTCACCAGCTTCCATGCTTTGAAATAGACGCTCAATCGATTCAGAGAGAGGCATATGCCCTTGATGGCCCAACCCCGTGAGTAAGGCGATGATTTCCCAGAACGTTGTCAATAGTTCCTGTGTGTCTGTGTCGAGTGCCAGGAAGCGCTTTTGGAGAGGCTGATGGGAAATTTCAAGAGATAGGCAGCTAGAAACGCGCTGCCAGTAGGAAGGTGTCGTCATTAGGATGCACCCCCTAGTAAATTTAATCTACGATTCTCCACTGTAGATTGTGGGATTCGAGTATACTGTGGACAGTGTATTGAAGTTGCTAGTAAATTCATACTTGAAAGCCGCTTCGGCGGTTAGGTGGTGTATCGCGTAGATGCGGTCATCGAAATCAGAAAAACTCACGACTTGTCCGGTGTGGAAACTGTGGAGCAGGGTGTGGGTTTTTCTGATCTAAGGCACCCTGCCCAAACAAAACATTTCAAACCTCCTGACAATAATGGGCTTCACGTAGCTGCACCTGATTTGAAAATCTATGACGACGACCTATTTGTTACGGAAAAACGATTAAGAAAGAGATTCTCAGGGCGGTTCTCGGGGGACGCCACCCCATCTCCCCCTCCATTTACCGAGGAAGGTGTTCATCCCCATATCTCCTCAATGGCTTTCATGGCGCTGACACGGTTGAGCAAGTCTTTTGTCACGGTCCATTGCCAGATCGCAGTGTCGATATCGTGCTCAGCGGTTTCAAATAGAATCGTTAATACGTCCAAGGGTGAATCAATGCCGATGATTCCCTCGTTGCTTAAGAAGATGATTCCCTCGTTGCTTAAGAATCCGAGTCGGATGCCGTAATCCTGTAGATGCCCGATGCGGATCCAGGTTTGAGTGACGAGCCGCTGTTGGTCTGGCTTGAGGGTATAGAAGCGCTTCTTGCGTTTCTTGATGTGGCGATTTGGAATCCCTAGATAGCGGGATACCGTCTTGAGGAGCCTCCAAAACGATTGAGAGCAATCAATCTCCTGAGAATTTTTATTAGAGGCTGGGCAAAAAGAATTTTTCATGCTATTTATATATATGTAATCTCTTCTTACTGTACGGATTACATTTGCATTCAGGGTAGTGTTCTGAAGTCAATGTAAAACCACTCAGAGCCGCCTGACTCCTCTTGGTCAGGCGGCTTTTTGCTACGTGGCGACTTTCCGCTGAGACGCCGTTTTCTGCTGAGGAGTCGTATTTGCGGAGATCAGACTTCTCAAGCGAGCCGTCCGGCTTTCACCTTGTTGGCTATCAATTTTGCGAATGTCACGAGCGCTCAGACGGAACGAATAGATTTGGAGGGGTTCGCTACTTTTTCTCATGGTTCAGTTCCTACTTGATTGGGTTGCATAGATGATGGGAGATGCGGAGAACAGCCAGGCAATCGCCCTAACAGGAGTGGTGTACCTGAGGTACAACTAGAGTAATCTCAATAAACACATTAGACTACACTTAATGGCATTACTTAAGGCCAATAGAGATATATTGGCCTTTGCGCGTTCTCTTAATAGTAAGACTAGCTTACTATTAAGACGACAGCAACCCTTATTTTGTGAAGTTATCTCACGGCTGATACGTAATTATAGGTTGCTTGGCGATTGATTGACTAAAGATTCAGCTTACAGTGAAGACTACATAAAGTCTCTAAAGCCAAATAACAGGTCGATATGACGGATTCTCGACGCATCCGCTAGGTGAATCAGGGATCCCGTCGCGCGCTGAGGCCTGAAATGTGATTTTTTTGTGATGTTTGATTCCGTTGAGAGCTCAACGCATTCTCGCCATATGGTCAGACGACCGAGTGCTGTTGCCGTCGTTGGTCATTGCCCGTTCAGTGTCTAGCGGGCCACCCCTTTATCTATATCTATCGTGAGCGTCTAGTTTTTGGAGCCATCAGCCCTCTGCTTTGAGCGTCCGGCCTATAGGTTGGCTGGCCGTCTGCTTCTCGTACCCGTCATCCCAGCAGGACAGACAGCAGCACAGCCATCGTGACACCCTGGAACGTCATCACTCCTCAGCTCTCCGGCGCTTGTCTTCCCCTTCAACTGGTGGCTCCCATTCCGGCACCTCTTCATTCATGGACTCCAGCCATAGGGCCAGCCCCGTTTCAACCGCTTCAGCAAACGTCAACTCATTCAGCGCACACACCGATCTGACCTTGAGTAGCAGGGGCTTAGGGAGGTCTACGGAGGTGTGCCCATAATTGGGGTCTTTACGTCTGCTGCGGGCCAAGTGAGTCACCGTGTCATAAAAGTCGCCCCTATTGTTACATACCAAGGCATCCGTCATATTTTGGGATATAGGTATCTTGCGATCTTTATATCTTGATGCCATAATATCAAAAGCAACAGTTCCGATACCGCTACCGAACCGACCGAAATCGGAACTCCTAAACACCCGCTTTTTAGTAACGGAACGAGAAATCAATGGTTACAGCTACTGACACCCCGAAGGCCGGGGTACCCAAACGCACCAAAACGGAACCTGCCATCGTCTTAACCGCTGCCGGTGATTTTGGCTATTCGCTGGCTCAACTCCGTGGCTCAACGATTCAGGTGAATGAGCCGAGCTACTACATCAAAGAGGGACTCTCTGATTTGCCCGATATGCCCGAGGAAGGAGTGTTTACCTATATCTCGGGAGATGCTACCGAGCTAGTAGGGCGACATATTGCCGTGGGCAGTGCCGCGTATGCCATCGACCCTGATAACTGTCAGAAGAATTCGGACGACAAATCAAACAAGCTGGATTCAGCGCTCATCATGGTGCTCGGGTTGTTGACCTACCAGAAAGGACTGCCCGAGGTCTTTACTCTGAACTTGCTGACGTGTCTACAGAAGGTGACGAAAGAGTTACGACGCTATGCCATGGACATCCTCTCGGGGACCCATGAGATTAAATGTGGTCGTCGGTTTCACAAAATCACTATCCAGCCGCTGGGGTGTGGGGATGAAGGGATTGGTGTGCTGTTAGGGGTGCCTGATTTGAACACCCATGGCAACATCGTTGTTATGTCCATTGGCGGTGGCACGATTAATGTCAGTTCGTTTTATCGCAGGAAGCTCGTTAATCAGGCCCCGTTTCCGATGGGGGTGATGGATCTCTATCAAAAGATTGCGCTGGCTCCCAGTGTTACCGATGTGTTGCGGTCAACCAGTGGTGATATTCATGTCATCCGCCAGGGGGTTGAGCGAGGGGATATGTATTATGGAGCCGCTGTGGCCCATGACCGCTTTAGTTTCGAAGATGACTACTACATCTTGTTGAAAGAGTGGTTCACAGAAGCGTTTGTTAGGCCACTGCAATTGGCGAACAAGTTTATGAAGACCGCTGATGCGGGGTTGGTGTTTGGGGGTGGTGCGATGCTTCCAGGGATTGAACCGTTGCTTCGTAAGTACAACTTCAGAGTGGTTGAAGATCCGGTCAATGCCAATGTTCAGGGCTTATATGAGATTGCGAAAGCGTTAGTCGCGAAGGGAGGTCAGGCCAGTGGCTAAAGTCCACATCCGGGATGTGGTGAAGGCTGACTTAGAGGCTCGATACCCTGGCGATGACTACACATTCTCAGATCGCGTGTTGAAGTTGATGACTGAGCTAGATGCCTATAAGAGAATGGCCGTTCGTCGTGATGAGGCGACATCCCAACACAAGACGCAACGGTCAGTGCCTGAGGAAGGCTTGGCAGAGGATTTAGCTGAGCTCTGTATATCTGACGATGAATCCCCATGAAAACCCAACGTTTTATCCATACTCGCACCCACCAAACCGTTGCCCTGCCTGTCCTGGGCCATGGGTTTGTATTCTCGCCGGTCCCTGGCATGAAGCCTGCTATCTGGACCGTCGATGGGCTCAAGGCACTCGGCTTCTTTATGGCCTCCAATCACACCCGTTGGTTACCTCCGGCGAGGTATCCGCGCAAGCTGATTACCCGAACTACCCAGAGAGAACGTCGCGGAGCTTTAACGTACTAGAGACCGCAGTCATTGCCTGTCGTGATGAGCTGGCGAGGGGGTCGGCACCCGCACCCCGTCTCCTCTGTTATTCACCCCAAAATCATCCGTATTCAGGCTGTGTTTGCCCATCTCATCGAGAGGAGCGTCTTGCTACCCAGGATTGGGCATTGATCAGGTTATCAATCAGGAAGAGAACCATGAAGACGACAACATATGGGCTCTATAGCCGCGAATCCCTGCACAGGCTAGAGCACTACCGGCCCACCCATCATTGGTATTGGGCCTTAAAATGCAAGGCCGATACTGAGGCGCAATCACAGCCCATGACTGGCGTGGGTTGGCCCAGCACGCTGCCGAGCGTAGATTTGAAACTGTTTCGGGAGTAGAGAAGAGCCGATGAACACCCGTACTCCCAAGGTCAGAGATACCTACCGGGCTGAAGTCTGGTTGAATGCCGCTCAGGTCTCGTTTCTCGATTCTCTCTATCCCGATCAGGAGCTGGCGATCCAAGTCGGGCTCCTGATCCGAGATGAGATGAGGGCGAGTCGTCGTAATACGCCTGGAAAGCCTGATCCAATCGCCTCCCAGGGCACGGTGGTGGCGTTACGACCGGCCAAGCGACCGGCCATGATGCGACCCAGAGCTACAGATAGGGCTGAGCTTTCTAAGGTGCCTGTGAATGACGTCTTCTGGCCCCCTTGAGCCTTCTGAATGTCCTCGGTGGAGCCATCTAATGTACTTGTGGCTCATTCTGGACTGCTCTGACTCCTTCTAATGGACCTGTGAAGGCTTCTAATGGACCTGTGGCTCCCAAGGCTGCCACACCGCCTAAGAAGGTCGCTGAGCCGTCCCAGCCTGCTCCACCTCCCTCCTCAGCGCCTACCAAGCCCGCTCCACCTCCCTCCTCAG
>NZ_JAXSQV010000004.1:0-1320978 GCF_043421015.1 Leptothoe sp. EHU-05/26/07-4 | reverse complement strand
CTTCCAACATTAATGAATTTTTTACTGATATCAGTGTGGAGTTTGAGTTTGAAAATGTTTCTGAGATTTTCTCAGGCTTGTCAAGTGATCCATCTGCTCAGGACCTTCTAGATTTTCTGGTTGCGGGTGATTCTACATTTACTGATAGTGGAAGTACCTTTTTGAATGATAATCTTGACGATGACAATAGCAATGTTGTTTTCCCAGTTGAAGATCTGATTTCTTTGGAAGCCTTAGGGTTTGATTTACCTAATGATGGTAAAGATCCAGTGAATGCTGGAAGTATTGAAATTATTGTGCTTGAAGAAGAAAATGCTCAGGTTCCTGAGCCTGGTGTAACTTTAGGGTTATTCACTCTTGGATCAATTGGAGTTTTCTCATTACGAAAAAAGAAGCAATCACTAGCCTAGATATGCTGACTCGCTCTGTAGCGAGAGCATTTCAGTACATTTAGATTAGATTTTTTATAAAACTAGCTATGGCAAGTAATATGCTTGCTGTAGCTAGTTATTTTTGGTAACGTTTAGGGCAAATTCGCATATGCCTATAGAATGAAATTTCTAACTCTGCCAGTATGGCTTCTGAGTGGCACTGTCTCAGGTCTTCTTATCACAGTCCCATCAAAGGCTCAAATTCTCCCGGATGGTACTTTAGGATCAGCAGTTAACGTCCCCAATTGCAACGTTTGTACTATCACTGGTGGTACAGCTCAAGGGGAAAATTTATTTCATAGTTTTACAGAGTTTTCTGTACCTGTGAATGGGGAGGCAAATTTTCAAGAATCTGCAAGTGCACCGGGCATTGAAAACATTTTTAGTCGGATCACAGGCAGTAGTATCTCCAATATTGATGGGCTTATCAGTACAGAAAATTCAAATCTATTTTTAATTAATCCCAACGGAATAGTTTTTGGTGAGACGTCTGCTTTAAACGTCAACGGTTCTTTTTTGGCAACGACTGCCAATAGCGTTGACTTCGGAAATGATGGAAAATTTAGCGTTAACCCACTTGAAGTTCCCTCCTTATTGACTATCACCGCTCCTTTAGGTCTAGGATTTGGTCTAGAACCAGGAGAAATTATTAATCGTTCTTTAGAAACACCTCCTGGTTTCACATTTCCGGTAGGTCTTGAGGTGCCCATAGGTGAGACTTTGGCTCTCGTAGGGGGGGCTATCAATATGGATGGGGGAACTCTGACAGCATTTGACGGGCGTGTTGAAATCGGGAGTGTTACAGCTAACAGCTTTGTTGATATTACTGGGCTTACTTCCGAGGATCCCAATTTAGGGCTTACATACACCTCGGTGGAGAATTTTCAGGATATTAGTTTTTCTAATTTTGGCTTTGTCGATACCTCCGGTGATAGAGGAGGAAGTGTTCAGGTTCAAGGTAGAAACCTAACGATGACTGATGGTTCTGGAATAATCGCTTTTAACTTTGGTCCTCAAAAAGGTCAAGATCTAAAAATTAGGATATCAGAGTCGATAGTACTTCAAGGCGACTTCACTACTATCCAAACTATTGCTGATAGTGTCGGAGATGCAGGTGATATAAATATTGAAACCCAAGATCTAATCATTCAAAGGGGTGCTACTATCGTTTCATTCGCCAGTTTTATTGACAATGGCAGTGCAGGTAATATCAGTATTGTTGCGCCGGGTTCTTTAGAAGTTACTGGTCAAAGCACAGATGGTATTGAAAATAGCACTATACAAACGGAAGGCGATGTTGGTGACGGTGGTGAAGTTGTAGTAGAAGTTGGCCAGTTGTTGCTTCAAGGTGGAGGTCAGATTTCGACCTCAACATTTGGTAGTGGGCAAGCGGGAAATCTAACTGTCAATGTTTCGGGAGTAACAGAGCTTGTGGGTACAGCTATTTCAGATGGCTCGCCTAGTGGTTTATTTGCTCAGGTAGAAGATGCATTTGGACCAGCAACAGGCAGTGGTGGTCAGTTGACTCTGAATACACGTGAATTAGTCGTTTTGGATGGAGCTCAGATATCGACAGCTGCGCAAAGTGGTGGTGTTGGAGGAAATGCAATCATCACTGTCACAGATTCAATTTTACTGAGTGGTACTGCTCCTAACGCAACTCCCCTAAGTGGTAGTAGCGGCATCTTAACCTCAGCAGAACCTGGTTCCACTGAAGCAGGCGGCGATCTCATTATTAATGCCAGTCAACTAATCATCGAAAACGGAGCTAAAATCTCTGCTGACACTCTGGGTGATGGACCTGCAGGGACTGCAACTCTAAATGTTGATCGCCTAATTATCAGCAATGGTGGATTGCTCCGCTCTGGCTCTATTCAAGGAGACGGCTTTCCTCTGCCAACCGGTGACGGTAGCACCCTTACCGTTAATGCTAGGGAATCTATAGATGTCTCTGGAGCAGGTGTGATTGGCACCGACTTTCCTGTAGACAGTGAAATTGTTGCTGCTGCCGAGGGCACAGGAAATGCCGGTCAACTAAATCTCTCTGCACCACTTCTCATCATTCGCGATGGCGGCAATGTTCGCACCAACTCTGTTCAAACTTCCGGTGGCCAAATCACTATCCAGGCCGATGTTGTTCAGCTGTTAGAGGATGGTGATATTATCACTGCTGTTGATCAGGGACAAGGGACTGGCGGTAACATCACAATCCAGGGTAATACTGTTGTTGCAACAGGTGATAGCGATATTCTTGCCTTTGCCAATGAAGGGACTGGCGGCAACATTACCCTACCCGCCTTTTTCGGTGATGGCATTCAACCTAACCAAGACATCACCAGTTTAGAAGACTTAAACGCTCTTGATGGCAATGATCGCGTCGATGTTAACGCCACTGGTCAGCTTGCCTCAGGTACCATTACCTTTCCTGACGTGAGTTTTATTGAAAACAGCCTCACAGAACTACCCGACGCTCCCATCGATACGGCTGCTCTTGTTTCCAGCAGTTGCATTGCTCCAATTGCTGAACAAGGCAGCGGTCGTCTAATCGTTACCGGCTCTGACAGCACCCCTCAGCAACCTGGCAGTACAGGTATTACCACTATACCTACAGGTGACATCCGCACCCTGTCCAGCGAAGCTGCTGAATCTGAAGCAGCTTGGCACATTGGTGATCCGATAACGGAACCGCAAGGGTTTTATCAATTAACCGATGGTCGAGTCGTATTAAGCCGAAATTGCTTATAAAAGACTATAACGAAGTGTTAATTGCGTAACTATCCGCTAAAACGAGTCACTGGTATGCTATTTGCATAAACTACATACCCCAGATTAGGAAGGCAGTGCATGTTCCCAAACTGGCAAGGCTGGAAAAAGAGTGCTGGCCTCATAAGCGCAACCCTAGTGACGCATATCGTTTGTCAGATTGCACTGCCAAACACTGTAGTGGCTCAGATTATTCCTGATCCTAGTCTTGGATCTGATAGCTCAGAATTTAATGCCACCCGTAACCGCATTCAAGGTGGGGCCGTTCGTAACGATACGTTACTGTTCCATAGCTTTCAAGAATTTAATGTTCCGGAGAACGAACGCATCCAGTTCTCTGTAGACGATGATATTGAATCTATTTTTACCCGAGTTACTGGTAGTAATCGCTCTGAAATTCTTGGCGAAATTCGGATTCGTAATGATGGTGATGCAAACCTATTTCTCATTAATCCCAACGGAGTTTTTATTGGCCCTGACGCAGAGTTAGATATTGAAGGCTCATTTGTGGCCACCACTGCCGATGGTATCGAATTTGGAGACTTTACCTTTAGCGCCGCAGACGGCGGTAATGCACTTCCCGATGGCAATCTGCTTGTTATACGGCCATCAGCGTTACTCTTTAATGCACTACCCGAACCGATCACTGTTCAATCTGACCTGAAACTTAAAAATGAAATGCAGCTTCAACTGGTGGGTGGCGACATTACCCTTGAAAGGCTTGGCAGGGGAGATATAGAACTTCGCACTCGCGGCGGTATTATCGAAGTTCTGGCACTTGATGCCCCTGGGCGTGTCAGTTTTGTTGACGGTAGATTGGACGTTCCTGATAACATTAGCCGAGCTAATATCACCCTGGATGATGCTGAAATTAATGTTGAAGGTAGGGGTGATGGTGATATTAATCTCTACGGAGATAGGATCACTCTGCAGGATAGTACCCTCAAGGCTGGACTCCGGGGCAATCGTGGTACCGTAGATCGCCAAGTAGGAGATATTGTTGTGGATGCTACAGAGAGTATTAGTGCAACTGAATCAACGATACGCAGCAATATCGATAGTGGTACCGAAGGTGTTCGTGGCAATATTAGACTCCACTCTGACGGTGATATTCGACTCTTGTTGACCGAAATTAATACTGAGGTAAAGGGGACAGAGATCACTCTTCCTGACGAATCGGCTGATGTGGGGAGTATTACGCTGACAGCTCTAGGAGACTTAATTGTAGATACGTCAAGAATTGGTAGCTCTATTAATAAAATCGGCAGCAGTACCCGTGAAGGAGAGAATCCATCGGGTAGTGTAACGGTGAATGCAGCTTCGTTACTGATGAGAACAGCTGACGGCACATCTACGTCTGATCAAGCGCGTATCTCTACGAGTACCAATGGAAATGGGGATGGTGGCGTTGTCACCATTAATGTGGGTCGCCTGACCATGATTGGTCCTGGCCGGTCTGGCTCCAGTGGGATTTCTTCTAGCTCTAGCAGTCGAGCGACTGGTGATGCTGGCTCTGTTTTGATTACGGTTACAGGCCCCATGCTGATGACTCAGCGTGGCAAGATTGAAACCGTTATCCAGGGTCGGTCCTTACTTCCTCGCCGTGGTGGCAATGTTGTGATTCGTGCTGAATCCTTACGTGTGCTAGATAACAGTGCTATTTCTGCGCGTAATACAACCGTGGGTGAAGCTGGCAATATTGTTATCACGCTCGATCAGGCGTTAGAGGTAAGTGGCAGCAGCTCCATTAACGCGTTTACTCGTAGGTTTCGAGATCCGGATGCTGCGCCTGACGATATAGGGGGCAGCATCGAGATCAACGCTGATACCGTTTCGTTATCTCAACAGGGCAAGATTGAGGTTTCAACAGAGGGTGAAAATACTGCGGGGCGCATTGATATTACAGCGAATACCGTTAATATCAGCGACCAGTATATTTTAGGAGAAACCCGCACCCCATCCAGCGGCTTGTTTAGCCGCAGTTTGCCCACAGCTACAGGGGCTGGGGGAGATATTATTGTCACGGCTGATCTGCTGCGGGTGCAGGGCAATGCAGTTATTAATACGAGTACCGAAAGTGACTTACGCGGTGGCGATATTGATATCACGGCTAATCGGGTGCAGTTGCTGGATGGTGGGCAGCTAGTGGCCTCTACCTTTGATGATGGTGAGGCTGGAAGTATTGAAGTGACTGGCTTAGAACAGATTCTGATTGAAGGCGAAGATCCTAGTTTTGGTCAACAGGTTGATAATGCAGAACGTCTCTTCGGAGAAGGTGATATTGACAATATAAGGGATGCGATTAATCGTGAAGGGGCTAATGGTTTGGCGCTGAATGATTCTGACAATCCAGCGCCAAGTGGGATTTTTACGGTTACTGAAGGATCGGGTAACGCTGGTAGTGTAATTCTTAGAGAAGCCTCTGATCGTACCCTGAATATCTTAATGCGAGATCGAGCTGCCATCAGTGCTCGGGCGCTAAACCAGGGAGATGCTGGAGACATTACTGTGGATATTTCTGGAGACCTGAGCGTTGCCAATAGCGATATTCGTACCGATGCGGTTGAATCTGCTGGTGGATTTATTGATATTGGTGCTGGCAGATTGTTGATCATGGATGGTGCAACTATTGGTGCCCAAACCTCAGGACCAGGGGATGCTGGGGGTATTATTATTGATATCGTGGGGCCATTAGAAATTTCTGACAGTAATATTCGTACGGATGCTGCTGAAGCCGCTGGAGGCAGCATTAATATTGGTGCTGGCACAGTTTTAATGACGGGGAATGGTGATATTCGCACCAATGTTGCTAGCGGTGCTGGTAATGGTGGCAACATTGTTGTTGTTGCCGAAGTTTTAATTGCTCTGGATGACAGTGATATTCTTGCCTTTGCCCAAGATGGTGCGGGAGGAAATATTACCTTGCCTATCTTCTTTGGCCAGAACTTTGTGCCGTCACCATCTGGCGATAGTCCTAATAACCTGGATCTCAATGGTCGTGTGGATGTTAATGCTAGTGGCCAGCTTTCTTCTGGTGTCATTACTTTTCCCGACGTTAGCTTTATCGAAAATAGCCTGACAGAACTACCTGACACCTTGATTGATACTGAATCTTTGGTGGCCACTAGCTGTATTGCTCAGGTGGCGCAAAGCGGCGGCAGTCTTGTGGTAACGGGTGCTGATGGTATTCCGCTACAGCCTGGCAATAGAGGCATTGCCACTATTCAGACAAATACTGTGCGGACGCTATCGAATAGTTCTATGGCAGCTTCAGTAGAGGCTGAAAGCCAGATGTTGGGTGCTCCCATTGCGGAACCTCAGGCTGTTTATCAATTGTCTGATGGTCGTTTGGTGTTGAGTAAAGATTGCGAGGGGTAGTTTTATGGCGTTGCTTATTCCGCTTTAAACCCACCCGCTTTAAACATATTATGTAGCACTGCGAATTGGATCCAGATACTCTCCCATAAAATCTAGATGCGACTTCTGCCAATCTGTACTATGTTCCCCAACTTACGTAAACCGAAGCTGCGAAAAATCCTTGTAGCACTCTGTATTGTTAGCTTTACGGTGTGTATTTGGTTCAATGGCTTATGGGTGCCACAGCGGGTGGCCCAGGCGATTGATATTCCTGGACTGGTGCAAAGTGGTGTCGATGACTATAGGGCAGGGGAGTATAGCCGAGCGATCGCAACCTGGCAACAAGCCTTAGATGCTGTTGATCCTGATAATCTCACACACCAGAGTATTCTGCTAGAAAACCTGGCCCGTGCCCATCGCCAAATTGGACAATTTTCCCAGGAGATCACCTATTGGGAACAGACCATTGATCGCTACGAACAACTGGGCGATTTACAAGCATTGGGCCGTTCTCTAACCGAGCAAGCCCAAGCCTATAACCAGCTGGGGCAGCATCGCCGGGCGCTAGCGCTGTTATGTGGAGAAACCATTACCGATTGTAACCAGGGAAGTGCTCTCCAGATTTCCCAGGCACTTACCGATGCAGGGGGAGAAGCTGCTGCCCTGGGCAGTCTTGGGGAAACCTATCGCCTAACTGGTAACTATGAACAGGCGATTGTTGCCCTCAACCAAAGCCTCACGGTGATTGATGTGGTGGGCACAGATCGTTTCAATGCCAGGGCTGCGGTGCTTAACAGTTTGGGTAATACCTATGCGGCCCAAGCCCAAGTAAGCCGTCGCCGTGCTGAATCTGCTGATACCCAAGGAGACCTGCGGGCTGTTGGGGAACTGACCGAACGGGCCAATACCCAAACTCAGCAGGCGGTTAAATTTTTGCGGCAGAGCTACAATGCTGCCAAAAACACCAGTGGCGTCGCTGCCCAGGTGCGATCGCTACTTAATCTGATTCCCCTTTACCAATCACTCAACCAGGCAAACGACGTATCTCAGGCTCAACAAACGACCCGCAGTTTGATTGCCAATCTGCCAGACTCCCAAGAAAAAGTGTTTGCCATCTTAACCCTGGCCGGTTATTTGGAGCCTCAGTCAACACGGCAATGCCCTAGTGCGACGGTTGTTGCTCAGCAAACTGAGCTGTTGGAGAATGGGATCGCAATTTCTAGAACCATCCAAAGTGCTCGGGCTGAATCCTTTGCCCTGGGGCAGCTTGGCAACCTATATGAACGTTGTGGAGACGACACAAAAGCTCTAGAATTAACCCGGCAAGCACGTTTGGTGGCAGACCAGGACCGGTCTTCTCAAGATAGTTTATACCTGTGGGCCTGGCAGCAGGGTCGAATTCTTGAAGCCCAGGGTAATTCAGAGGCAGCTAAAGTAGCTTACACGCAAGCCCTGGAGATTCTCGATGCTATCCGCAGCGATATTCTCAATTCTAATCAGGAGTTACAGTTTGATTTTCGCGATCGCGTAGAACCGATTTACCGAGAATTTGCTTCCCTCAAGCTTCAGGAGTTACCCACCTCCGTACTCATCTCCAAAGATGTGGAATCTAAGAGTGTGGATAGTGTTCTAGCCACCTTAGATTCTCTCAAACTGGCAGAACTGCAAAACTATTTTGCCAATGATTGTGTCATTGTCCCCAATGCCACACGGGTGGATACGGTGGGTGAAAAATTGGCCACGGCGGTGATTAGTACTGCAATTTTACCTAACCGCACGGCAATTATTGCCAGCTTTCCCAACGGTCAACAACAGATCGAATGGATCAACATCAAACAAGAGGACCTGGTTGAGGAAATCAATGGACTACGGTTTGCCCTAGAAGATAGCAGGCGATTCACTCGCGCCAATGCCTATAAAGCTCCATCTCAAAAGCTGTATGACCAATTGGTTCGTCCCTTTGAAGCGATGCTAAATCAGCTACAGGTCAATGAGCTTGTGTTCATTAACGATGGTATTTTGCGCAGTATTCCCATGGCCGCTCTCTTTGATGGGCAACAGTTTTTAATTGAGAAATTTGCGATCGCAACCACACCAAGTTTGACGCTAACGGATCCCAATATGTTGAATCGCAATAATCTCAATGCCCTTATTCTGGGATTGAGCGAAGAATCCTATGTCAATGATCAATACTTTCAGCCCCTTAGTGAAGTGGATGATGAAGTGGCCACAGTTAACGCTCAATTTCCTGGCAGTAAAGTGTTGCGCAATAAAGAATTTTCAGAAACTAACCTGCGTAAAGCATTACAAGATAAAAGTTACCGGATTTTGCACATTGCCACCCACGGTAGCTTTGGAGCCGAGCCCAAAGACAACTTTATTGTCACTGGGCAAAAGATTGACGAGAGAAACCATAAGGCTCTAACCATTAGTGAACTGGATGCTCTGATTCGTAGTGTTTCATCCATCGATAGCGAGCCCATTGACCTGCTGACGTTGACGGCCTGTGAAACCGCTATTGGTGATGGTCGGGCCACTTTAGGACTGGCCGGTGTGGCTGTGCGGGCGGGGGTGAGAAGTGCGATCGCGTCCCTATGGGCGGTTAATGATGCGGCTACAGCTGAACTGATTACTCGCTTTTATAAGCATCTCCTGGATCCCAATCTCAGTAAAGCAGAAGCGCTCCGTACCGCTCAACTGGAGATTATTCAAGCGGGTGAATATTCTAAAAGTCCCTATTATTGGGCTCCCTTTATTTTGATTGGTAATTGGCTGTAGGAAAGATAGCTGTGGAGCCAGTTGTTGATAGGGGAGTAGAGCATACCTCGTATCACTTTCTGATTTAAGAGTGTGACTCAGACCTGCGAAGCCTACGACTCGCTAAGAGCCCAACGGCAGCAAAACTAAGAACCGCAGAAGGCTCAGGAACATCTTGAGTAGTATGCTCAGGATTTAGGTTGCCCATTAGGGCAATACCGTCGTTTGCACATTCCATTAGTAATGTTGCAATAAACTCTCCCCCTGGCAATAGAGAACGGTTAAATCGGAAGGTGTGGGTATCGCTACCAACGGCATCAAAATGCCCAAAATTTAGCCCTGCTGCTGCTGCATCCTGGTCTGATAAAAAGTCAATGCTGCCCAATAACGTTCCATCTGCAATGGATGTTAGTACAGCGTCAGTTTCACCCATATAGTCATAGGCCTGTTGTTTAGTGGCCAGGTCACCCATGGTATTTTGGCGTTCCCAACCGTATTGGTAATATTGCTTCAAGTGCTGATATCCTGCATTGCTTTGAGTGACCGATTGAGCGGTTACATTACCAAAAACACCCACTTGATCAACACCGGAATCATTGGTGCCAGCAAAGCGTACGCCGAATAGAGAACCGTTAGCAGTATTAATATCGTCACCAGTGACATTGAAGAGCAGATCTCCCCACCCCACGTTGCCATCAGCTGCACCATGATAACTGTTGCCAGTCAGAGGGCTCCCACCACTCACTGACACATAAACATGGTCTTGAGTCTCTTTGATGGCCAGGCCTCGAATTTCATAGGGATTGCCGCCAGAGCCATCGGTAAATGCATCGATACTATAGTTCCAACCTTGGTGGAATGTACTGGCATGGGCTGCATGGGGAACGGTGAGGCTGAGTAACGCCGAACCAATCAGTAAAGCTAAGCCTTTCATAGGAGTGCAGTTTCAGTATCTAGCGAAGAGTATTGTGATAAAAGTCACACTATAGGTATAACTCCGTCACCTAGGTGTCGCCTTCCGCCATACGGCCTTACTGTTACTTAGGTGTCAGAGTCACGTCTTTCGTAAAATCACTGACTTAATGGTTAAAAAAATAACCAAATTGAAAAGGCTAATTAAAGCCACATAAAGCAATTATTGAATAGACTATTCAAGCGGACATTAACACCCTTAAACACCCCTAGGGAGAAGGCGTAGGTATCTGTAGTGTCAGCATTACTTACGCCACGGCGTGAATTAGCGATTTGAACATCACTGGCGTCAAATACCCCGTTATCATTACCATCAAGGAAGCATCACTCAAATGTGTGCCAAATGTCATACCAGCATATGAGATCCCGCAGAGTCAAAAACCTGGCATGAATATGCCAGGTTTTTGAACTTCGAGCTTTTAAGTCAATAGACTAATCAGATTGAATGTGGGTTTTGACAAAGATTACACATAGACAATGTTGTCTTTTAATTCAGCATATGTAACGTTTTCAACGACCGCTGCCCAGTCATTTGTGCCCCGATATTTAATAATGACATCTCCATTTTGTTGATGGAATGAGTAGCGATCGCTCTTGCCTAATTGAATCGTATCTAACTCATGGCCAACAATATGAAAATGATCATTCACATGGCCAAAGAAGTCTTTAATAGTAGCGTAACCGCTGCCCTTATATTCACTTCCAATGACAAACTTGTCACGATCGGTGTTACTACCTTTACCACCGTAGAGGATATCATAGCCACCCCCACCAACTAGGACGTCACTACCTTTGCCCCCTATGATGGTATCGTTGCCAGCTCCGCCATACATGGAATCGTTACCGTGTCCACCATTAATGTAGTCATTGCCGTACCCACCATACATGGTGTCGTTACCAAAACCGCCATACATGGAGTCGTGACCACTATAACCATACATGGAGTCGTGGCCATTTAGGCCAGACAGTACATTGTTGTAGTTGTTGCCTTTTAATACGTTGCTGTAGCTGTTGCCAGTTCCTCGGTAGGCACTGCCCGTCAGTGTTAAGTTCTCTACATAGTTTCCAAGGGTGTAGCTAACGGACGATTTAACAGTGTCAACACCCTGGCCAAAATATTCAACAACTTTATCAAGGGTACTGTTAACAACATAGGTGTCGTTGCCGTACCCACCGTACATGGAATCGTTACCATATCCACCATCCAGGTAGTCATGGCCTCCATAGGCATAGATAGTGTCATTGCCACTATAGCCGTACAGTGCGTTGTTGTAGTTGTTGCCTCTCAACACGTTGCTGTAGCTGTTTCCAGTTCCTCGGTAGGCACTGCCCGTCAGTGTTAAGTTCTCTACATAGTTTCCAAGGGTGTAGCTAACGGACGATTTAACAGTGTCAATACCCTGGCCAAAATATTCAACAACTTTGTCAAAGCTGCTGTTAACAACATAGGTGTCATTGCCGTACCCGCCGTACATGGAATCGTTGCCGTACCCACCATCCAGGTAGTCATGGCCTCCATAGGCATAGATAGTGTCGTTGCCACTATAGCCGTACAGTGCATTGTTGTAGTTGTTGCCTCTCAACACGTTGCTGTAGCTGTTTCCAGTTCCTCGGTAGGCACTGCCCGTCAATGTTAGGTTCTCTACATAGTTTCCAAGGGTGTAGCTAACGGATGATTTTACAGTGTCAATACCTTGGCCAAAATATTCAACAACTTTATCAAGGGTACTGTTAACAACATAGGTGTCATTGCCATACCCGCCGTACATGGAATCGTTGCCGTGCCCACCATCCAGGTAGTCATGGCCTCCATAGGCATAGATAGTGTCGTTGCCACTATAGCCGTACAGTGCATTGTTGTAGTTGTTGCCTCTCAACACGTTGCCGTAGCTGTTTCCGTTTCCTCGGTAGGCACTGCCCGTCAGTGTTAAGTTCTCTACATAGTTTCCAAGGGTGTAGCTAACAGATGATTTTACAGTGTCAATACCCTGGCCAAAATATTCAACAACTTTATCAAGGGTACTGTTAACAACATAGGTGTCATTGCCATACCCGCCGTACATGGAATCGTTGCCGTACCCGCCATCTAGGTAGTCGTTGCCATACCCACCATTGAGGTAATCGTTTCCAGCATAGCCGTACATAGTGTCATTACCATTGAACCCATAGATGTTGTCATTAAAAATAGTTCCATAAAGACTGGAGCGGAAAATGAAGGGAAAACCATTAAAAGTGCCGTTGTCATTGTAGTTAGTGCCGTAGATATTAGCCATGTTTTCCTCAAAATGAATGAATGGAATTAGATGCTTTACTCACACGACCCAGGGAACCTGAAGAGATTAAAGAGAAAATTCTTTTACTGTATCAAATATCTCTTCTTGTCTTTGGGGTGGCTCTCAACTGAACCATCTAAAGAATAGGGTGAGAAAAACTTTCAATCACCGGGTTTTCCTATAAGCTTCAACGACAAATCATGAGAGGCTCCTTGACGAAAAGTGCAAGAGTCCTTTCCAGTTTTAAAATAAGCGAATTTCTTCCTAGATCTTCAAAGTAAAAACGTCTGGAACGTGTATCGCCCAGACGTCAATTTCGAATATTAAATTGGTTGAATTAACAGTCGTTTACCTACTCTGACCAGTCAACAATCGTTTCCCAATCATCGATCCCCACAGCTGAACAGATTCCAATAAAGCTATCTACACAAATACGATTTTTACGCCAGAATCGTTTCAGTGTAGATTCACTGATAAAGGCTAAGTGGTACCAAACCTTAGAATTTTTGGCCCAGCCTTTTCGTTTACGTGCTTGATCAATTGTACGTAACCCGTCTTGCGAAGCTCTGACTCTGGCTGAACTCCTATGGATGCGGAACTGTTTCACGTCTTGTTAGATGTATTTCAAAACAACAGCCTATGGGTTCTATGACAACTGAACCATCTAAAGACTAGGTGATGAAATAGGGGGCGTCATCGGGGTTTCCTATAAGCCTGAATGACAAAATCTGAGAAGTCACCTTGCAGAAATCTGCAAGGCTGCTCTTCAACTGTTCTATAAGCTGTTTCTGACTAGGTTTTGTTATTATCCCAACGCTGATGCTTGTCGAGTTTATTCAGACTATCTTCGGATAGGGTAACTGGCAGCGGTCCTTTGGGGAGATGGATATCTCGCTGGGGAAATGGAATTTCGATGCCGACTTTGCGGAAAGCGGTTGCGATCGCAAAATTTAAATCACTTTTCACCTGGGGATATAGCTGAGGTTTGCGAATCCATACCAGCAGCTCAAAATTAAAGGAACTTTCGCCAAAGTCATTCAAGAATACTTCAGGGGCAGGGGCTGCCATCACCTGGGAATGTTGCCGTCCCACCTCCAGTAAAATTGCCTTAACGGTCTCTGGGTTGCTGTTGTAGGAAACCCCCACCGGAATATGAATGCGCGATAGGGGATTACGGTGACTCCAGTTGATCACATCCTGCTCTAAAAATCGTGAATTAGGCACAATAATCGACACCTGATCAAGGGTGCGAATATCCGTACTGCGGGGGCCAATGCGATCCACCCGACCCATTTTCCCCTCCAGTTCAATAAAATCGCCCACCTGGATCGGGCGCTCAAAAACCAGCACTAAGCCACTGCTAATGTCTTTGGCAATATTTTGCAGGCCTAAACCAAGTCCCACACCCAGGGCACTGGCAAGCAACGTCAGAGAGCTGAGATCGATGCCCCACAGCTGTAATACTGCAATGATGCCGACAAATAAGATGAAGTAACGGATCAAGATAGCAATGGCCGCCTGCATGCCCAGGCTGAGACCTGAAGCTTGTAAAAGTCGCGATCGCAACACATTTGTTGCAATTTTAGCCACCAGGACTAAAATTCCCAGCCACCCAAACAAAGCCAGAATATCGGCAATGGAGAGGCTCGTTTCTCCTAACGGCAGTGCTTGATCAATAAAAAACTCCGCCAGTCCATCCTGTATACGATGGGTCCAAGCCCTGGTGAATCGAAACTGCCTGACCACGAAGAGTACTGCCGATAGCCAGAGAGCCACCCGCAACACCAACAGTAATAGTTGAAGACTAAAGCGTGCCAGTGAAAACTCAGTGCGACCAATGCCAGTTGTCCCCGGTAGCGGTTGAGCAACACTTATGGGAAAGAGGGGCAATACATAACGACGACAGAGATACCCCAGGAAATAATGCAGTCCTGCGGCTCCTAACAAGACAGCAAGGGATGTGAGCGTAGCCCGCAGCAAATAATCCCCACTGCGTTCCAACCGTGCTTGCTTCAACCCTTCCTCAATATTCTCAGCCCAAATTCGAGCCTGGCGATCCAGGGTATCTTCTTTAACATTTACAGGTGGGTTCATGGCCCGCAGGTCATTGGCCGTCACCGATAACAACCGACGGCCTGTCCTCGCCGATGAACCATTGTAGATAATGGGCGTATATCTAGAAATATCTACCCTAACCGACAGAGGTTCACTGGATTTCATAAGCTCTGCCAGTTCCCAGTTGATGCCCTGGGCTCTTCGGGTTTCTGTCAGTTCTTTAGTTTCTGCCACTTGGAATAGACGTTGACCATCCACCACAATCCACTCGGTGGAAATCTCCTCTTCCTGGACAGTACTTTCCTGGTTTTTAATCCCCTGGGCAAAGGACTCAGGCGAAGCAAAGATAGTAAAGCCTAAGGCCACACTCAGCAGAAGGCCAATCACAAATCTGCTCGTGAGTCGCCAGTACTGCTGACGTTTTCTAACGTGCTGATCAAAAAATTGACTTAACACTGTCCGCTATCCCATCGATCTGGGCCTATCCTACAGTGTTTTAAAGAGACCTGGCTGTCCAGGCACTGGTTCAATGTCTACCGCAGTTCACTCCGGCGATATTTCTGAGCCAAGATCGGCATTAAGGATAGCAATGCCAATAAGCTTAAACAAATAACAACGGGCCACCAGTCACCATTGCGCAGAGCATCAACCCCTGTAACCCCTAACCAGGTATAGGCCATGGTGCCAGGGATAATGCCAATCAAAGTACCCAGGGCATAGGGCGTCACTGCAATATTGGTTAAACCGAAGAGGAAGTTCACCACGTTAAAGGGGGAAATGGGGGCAAACCTGACCGCCAGCACACAGGGTAAGGCCTGATGTTCCATGGTTTTGTCTAACCGTAAAAATATCCCCTTAAACCGAGGGTGTCGACAAAACCGTCGCTCAAACCAACCATGGAACAGATATCGCGCTAGCCAGAAGGCCATCAATGCGCCTGCGGTTGCCCCCAGGATGGACCACAGTGTGCCCCAAAGTAAGCCAAATAGGGCCCCCCCTATAACCACCAGCACTGTTCCAGGAATCCCCACGGCAGCGGCTATGGTATGGGCACCAATAAAAACAGCAACTCTCCAATTACCTGAGTTTTCGATGAGCTCGGTCAGTGCCTGATGGTCCAATAGGATATGTACTAATCGCCAACCCCAAAGGGCCACTGTAGCCACAATCAACAGACCCCAGATATGTTTTTTTCGGACCATGGCGATACGAGTGTCATTGTGAGTATGATACCAAGTTCCCTCGCTCCTCCCAGAATAAGCGGAGGATGCGTCGAGGGAAATTCAGGGTGCAGAGTGATGAATGTTACTGAGCTCCTGAGTGTTTCTGAGTAATCCGTAAGACTCAGCGTCTAAGACTCAGCGTCTAAGACTCGGCTTCAATAGGTTGATTAGTCTCAGGAAGAGATTCTTGTAGAGACTTGCGAGCAACCTTAGTCACAATAAAGACAACAGCAAATGTGGCCACCAAACCCACAAGTAAAAACGCCCATTCTGCAGGACTTCTCTCTTGTCCAGTGGCAGCACTACCGACGACACCACCGAGGTAGACATATAAAATAGTGCCTGGCAAAATGCCCACCGTGCCCAACACATAGTCAGTTAAAGACACATTGGTCAGTCCCAGAGCATAGTTCAACAAGTTAAATGGAAAGGCTGGAGAAAGACGTACCAAAAAGATGATTTTGCGGCCTTCTTTCTCAATAGCGTCATAGATGGCCTTAAAGATGCGATTACCCGATACCTTATTGGATACCCAGTCACGGGCCAGATAGCGCCCAATTAGAAATGCTGCCGTAGCGCCCAGCATTGCACCGATAAACACAAGAATGGTGCCTTTGACAATGCCAAATACGGCCCCTGCGCCCAAAGTCACCACCGATGCAGGTAAGAACGATACGGTGATAACGATATACATAAGGATAAAGACAATGGGGGCCACCGGTCCCAAGCCTTCAACCCAGTTGAGAGCGTTTTGAAGCGTGCCCTGGATACCACCGCTGGCGTCCTGAGCCATAGCTGGAGCCGCTGCCAGCAACACCATCCCGATAAAAGCAAATGACATAAATTTAGTCAGTACTTTAGCCAGTTTCGACTGATTACTTGGCAAAGGGCCAAGCATGTTTTTTGAGCCTGTCATTAGAAATACTCCTGTGTAAGTTTATCTTGAAAAGACGGTGTTCCCTATCCCCTCTGGAAAGTCTAGGCCCAGACTTTCCAGAGAGCTTGGTCTCTAAACTAGAGAACCTCCACAGCTAGACCCACTGCCGGCGGTACAACCAAAACAGTAGGGACGGGTTTGCACCTGTTCGACCACGTCTAATGTGCCACGCTCAAGCAAGGACTTGATGGTGACGGGTTGCCCTTGGGCATCCAGGGCTGGCACCCCCTCCATTTGGTGAAAATCACAGTCATAGACCTGACCTAAGTAATCCACCGATAGCTCACTGCGGCACATTAGATGGGCTACCGTGCCAGCATTATGATGCTGGGCTAAAAACGTCAGATAGGGATCATGGAGCTGACGATGTTTCAGATGAAATTTAGTACGGCCAATCGGTAGATTGGTGATGGTGAATAAGCTATTGAACTGAATATCAAAATGTTCGCTGAGGTAAGCCTTATAATCCTTTTCTAATCCGGTCTGTCCCGGCGTTAGGGAAAAGTTTTCAGAGGTGGGCACGGGCGGATTGTAGACTAAATCAATCACCAGATTTGGATCGTTGCCATATCCCTGTTGATTCAATAGCTGTAGTGCCTGAATCGAGTCATGGTAGACGCCCTGTCCCCGCATTTTGTCCACATTATCTTCTAGATAGCAGGGCAGTGACGCCACTACTCGCAATTGGTTTTTGGCAAAATAATCAGGTAGATCTTCGTAGCCAGGTTCAAAAAAGATTGTCAGGTTTGAACGGACAATCACTTCTTTCCCTTGGGCACGGGCAGCTTCCACGATGGGACGGAACCCATAGTTCATCTCCGGCGCACCACCGGTTAAATCTACGGTCTGGATTTGTGGAAACTGATGAATCATTTCCACTAGCTGATTGCACACGTCAGGGGATAATTCCTCAGTGCGATGGGGGCCAGCCTCCACATGGCAGTGACTACAGCTGAGGTTGCACTTGCGGCCTAAATTGATTTGTAAAACGCTGATGGGCGTTTTGGTCAATGGTTGACCTAAAGCAGCCTCGAAACTGGGCAATGTCTGTGGAGCAGGAATTGACTGGACCATATCTAAATAAACGGGTAGTTGACGGCTTGCAGCCAGGAAGCTTGACTTCCACGACTGTCATTGAACGATACCTTGCTGAATTTTCCCTGAAAACAAAACACTAAATTGCTTAATGCCCTACAATCTCGCTCAGTCAATGACTTTAATAGGGATAGATGGATTGATCATGGGGGCTTATATTCGGATTTATTAATCCAAGTTTTAAGCATGCCAAGGCCAGGCCACTAGCTAATATAGACAGCTATCAAAAAACTGCTAACTGAAGCAAAAATTTTTTGATAGTAGAAAAGACCAAGGCATCACTAGTGAGATGGAAGCTCATATCAGGAAACCAGTGTAAAGCGCTTATCCGTAAACATTGAGAGGGGGCGCAACCAGTACTTATCGCTATTGTCTTGGGTGCTTTTGTAGCAAACATGTGGCTCACTTAATTCAGGAAATGCCCAGTGCTTATTACCAGTATGCTTTGTAGTAGAGTTTTCTGTTGCGGGAAGAATGTCATGATAGCTCCCTGACTCTGTATGAATCGCTGTGAAGTAAGCGGGTGAAGCATGAAACCCTTGCCCAGCTTCAACGATGACAACCACCTCATATTCATGCCACTTGCCCGCTGCTGGATTATGTTTGTAGTGGCGATAGATTTGACCAGGGGACGGGTTCAGCACCTTCTGATTATCAATGAAATCATCTCCTGTTAACGGCTTCTCTGGCAGCCTGTTCTCATGTCCACACCACGGGCACCACAGCATAGCCTGACTACCCCAAGGGAAATCGCCAATAGCCCACCATTTCTGGCAGCGATCGCAACTGAAGTGATAGAGATGTTCTATGGATACTTTCATGGCATACCTCGACAACAGCCCCAATAATCGCAGCTATCGCACTGCCTAGCCATACTACATCATTCAATTTCTATATCATCCTGCGCCAGCATCCGTCTCACTCATCTTCTCTGACTCCGAGAGCAAGAACAACGATTCTGGATCATCTAGCTCTGTTGCAACGCTTCTCTTTTTGCTAGGTTCCATCTTTCACTCAAGTCTCCATCGATTACTGAGTTGTCATTCGCCAGCTAGGGGAGTCATCGCCGTTGTTCTACGTCGGATAGGGTGTCAAGAAAATAAATTTTCATTAACGCTCAGGTATAACGAACTGACTGGGGGTTGGCATATAAGAATATCTATACCTATAAAAAGAACAATATAACCGATTAATTTATGCAGGAAACCCCTGGAATATTTCCAGCCAAAGTCCATATCCTAAATCCCAGAAGACTTCCCTTAAGAGCAGTGTCAGTCAAAGTTAGGCCTTACAGAAGAATGTATTTTGAAGACTCAAATCTGATAGTTCGTTTCAGCGAACCATGGGCGTAGTATCCATGATTTTTATGGGTTATTCTTGTCTAGAAAACAGTGATTTAAGTAACATTTTTTTAGCGGCAAAGGTCCGCCCTAAACATCTTCTCAATAGTTGCTAAAAAAATTGTTAAATCGCATCCAGGTCACATAGAAACCAAGGTATCAGTTAAGCTGTTATATCTAGTGATGTGAGTGAGAAACAATAGAGCCGCGCCTCGTAACAACTTCCTATTTTTTGAGCCCTCTACCCATAAGGTTTTGTTGACAAGGATTGTTGCACTCAAGCCTCAGTAATAAAGATCAAAATCTATAGGACGCCACCAATCTAATGGGTTGATCAGTGGATGCATTTTGTTTATGGTCTACACTGTCAAAGACAATTGTATTGCGTGTAATATTTGCCAGCCGCAGTGCCCCCATGGAGCAATTAAGTCTACAGATGACGGCGAAAGCTATTGGATTGATCCCACCCGCTGCGATGGTTGCCCAGATGTAGACATTCCACGCTGTGTAGAAGCCTGTGACGTTGATGCACTGGCTCCACTGCGCCCCAAAAAAGGGCGCTACAAAAGTAGCTTATTGCCACCAGCAATTCCTGACATCTTTCTCAATGGCAAAACCACACCGTTTGCTTCTTCCATGGTGATTTGGGAGGCCTGCAACATTTTAGCGCAGCGCCAGCATCTGTCGTGGCAAACTGATGCGGATGGCCAACTCTGCTATCGCCGTCCAGTGCACCGCGATCGAGGAGAAATGCGATTTCGACTGACCATAAACCCCGAAAGTCATTCTCCTGTTCCCATGTCTGAGTATGAGGCAACAGCTGCCATCACTCAATTCGATATTCGTGCCACCTGTCTCCATTTAATTTTTGCTGCCTATGCGGTCACGGTTGATTGTCCCTGGGAAACTTCCTTCGTATTGAACAACCAACACATTGAGCAATATTTGGGGCTTGATAAGCGTAAAGATCTGACCAAATTGGATAAGCTTACTCTAATCAAACAGTTGGTGTATCAAGCTTGTCAACTGCTCGTCGCAGTCGACTGGCCTCGCCAGGGCAAAGTCCATGCCTTCTCCCTGGATGAACACCCCATATGGCATCTGCTTGACACCGAATATTATTTTGAAGCAGATGCCCAGGGAGATCGCCATCTGATTGGTCTGAGTTTTACTGTGCGAGCCGGTATTTGGGCTAAACACTTTCTCAATAAGCGAGACTATCGTAACCAAACGGCTTTTTACCAGTACGGCAACTTACCCAAATCTTTGCTTACAGAAGTCCTTAGTAATTGGCAACAGCATGAAGGAGCCGTCCGTTTGCTTCTATGGCTATTGTTTAAGTTGCGGCTGGGGAGTGATCATCGGCTGACCGTTCGCACCCTGCTGCGCATTGCCTATGGCACAGATCGATTAGTGGCAGCAACCACTGTACGGGGTGCCCATAAGCGTCTGCTTAAAACCTTTGAAAGCGATCTGGAAGCCATTTACTATTATGGGCTCACCCCCCTGTTTGATCCAGAGACTTATTCTTTTGATATTCAGCCGTTATGGGCCAAAGCGGTTGACATTCCTGATGATGTTGACGATGCTCTTGAGTTTTGGGTGAATGATGCTAACCAGATCCGGAGCTTAACGGACACGGCTCCCCGAGATAAGTGGCAGCGGCTGATCAATGCACGACTTGCAGGGTTTGAGCTATCAGAAGACTGGCAACAAACAGTACATCGCCGTGCCCCTAAACGTCGTCGCAAGAAGTCTCAATCAGACCCGTTAGGGACGCTTTCCGGTCATGCCATCAAAGCAGCCCGCCAACGCCAAAACTTTTCTCAGCGTGCTCTAGCCGAGCGCCTTGGCAAGAGTCAGAGTTGGGTGCGCGATGTCGAAAAAGGGCGATTTAACATTAGTTCTGTAGACCACGTCCGTTTGCAACAAGCCCTGGGTTTCTAGGGAGATTCTCAGGCTCACAATCGCACTAACATGGGTAAAGTGAGTTCAACACAAGTATGGCTGTGGAGCAGAGCGCAATTTTAAATCACATGAAAAAGCCCCTGATAAACCAAAACGAGAGGGTCAGGGGCGTTATGGAAACTAAGTGGTTTCTAAGATGCGATCGCGCCTGGTAGAAAATGGCTACAGACAATTGCCAAGCGCCAGTCACTTACTGGGGTGTAGCGACTGGCGGCTTAGAGGGGGATGAAACAGATAGTAATTGGTCGGTTTGGGGTTTTTCAGACTCTAAAACCTCTAGGTAGTCGGCCAATTTATTCCAATCTTGTGCCGCTCTAGCATTGCCTATGTCAGCTGCAAACCTAAGTGCATCAATGATTTTCCTTTTTTGGCTTTCATTTATGATGTAGTTCATTCTTTTTGACTCCCTGTATTGAGTGTTTTAGCCCCAACTTCCTAGCTTTAGTCCTAGCTTTAGAAATATGCTCTTTACTGATTCACCTTCTATGGGTTCTTATACGACTGAAGCGTGAGAAAATCTGTAGCCAGCCGCACACAGCACCGAGAAATCGCCTAGAGAGATGCCTAGCTTGACACAAAAAAAGCCGATCGGAGCTACCGATCGGCTGTTACAGTCAACGCTTATGGGTTGAACTCGTCACACACCAGTCAAGGAGAACTTAGACATAGGTGAATTGGTTAGTGTTAGCTAGGTTGAGACTAGCGGCATTGACACCTTGGACAATACCAATTAGGTCTCCACCAAAGCTAATGCCAGCACCGGCTACGCCATTCACTGAGACGTTAGATAGGGAGTAAGAGGCTGCACTACCAACTAGCTGAATTCTGTCAGCAATATCTCCAACAAAGTTGTAGGCATCAAAGTCACGCAGAACGGCATGGTCAGTATTGCCCTGGTCGTTATAGAAGACGCGACCATTTTGACCTAGAACAAAGACGTCAGTGTCATTGGTGCTGCCGCTAAACAGGATATCGCGTTCACCGGTGCCTTCGGCAGCAAGAGTTGTTCCATTCAAGCGGTCGTTGCCGAGACCACCGACTAGGATATCGTTACCACGATCACCCAACAGGTAGTCGTTGCCTGCTTCGCCGCGTAGCACATCATTGCCAAGGCCACCAACCACAGTATCGTTGCCTGCGCCCGCAAAGACGCTGTCGTTGCCTGCCCCTGTGTGGATATAGTTAGCTCCAGCAGTACCGGTGATAATGTCGTTACCAGCGCCAGTGTAGACCCGCTCAAAGTTAGTGGCAGTCTCACCGGCATAGTTCGTCACCCCTGTAATCATGTTGAGGTTATAGGCCCCATTCCAGAAGCGCACATCCAGGGTGTCAATGCCAGCACCGCCATCCATGCGGTCAAGGCCTAGGCCACCGTCAATCCAGTCGTTACCGGCTTGGCCAAAGATGCGGTCATTGCCATTTTCACCTCGGAGCACATCGTTGCCAGGGCCACCGTAGATCGTGTCATTGCCTGCACCTGCAAATACACGGTCGTTGCCTGCGCCAGTGCTGATGACGTTGTTGCCAGCAGTACCGGTGATGGTGTCGTTACCTGCCCCTGTGAAAACATTCTCGAAGTTGGTGGCGGTTTCTCCAGCGTAGTTGGTCACCCCTGTGTTCATGTTAAGCACATAGGCCCCGTTCCAGAAGCGCACATCTAAGCTGTCAATGCCAGCACCGCCATCCATGCGGTCAAGGCCTAGGCCACCGTCAATCCAGTCGTTACCGGCTTGGCCAAAGATGCGGTCATTGCCGTGCCCACCCCGGAGCACATCGTTGCCGGGGCCACCGTAGATCGTGTCATTGCCTGCACCTGCAAATACACGGTCGTTGCCTGCGCCAGTGCTGATGACGTTGTTGCCAGCAGTACCGGTGATGGTGTCGTTACCTGCCCCTGTGAAAACATTCTCGAAGTTGGTGGCGGTTTCTCCAGCGTAGTTGGTCACCCCTGTGTTCATGTTAAGCACATAGGCCCCGTTCCAGAAGCGCACATCTAAGCTGTCAATGCCAGCACCGCCATCCATGCGGTCAAGGCCTAGGCCACCGTCAATCCAGTCGTTACCGGCTTGGCCAAAGATGCGGTCATTGCCATTTTCACCTCGGAGCACATCGTTGCCAGGGCCACCGTAGATCGTGTCATTGCCTGCACCTGCAAATACACGGTCGTTGCCTGCGCCAGTGCTGATGACGTTGTTGCCAGCAGTACCGGTGATGGTGTCGTTACCTGCCCCTGTGAAAACATTCTCGAAGTTGGTGGCGGTTTCTCCAGCGTAGTTGGTCACCCCTGTGTTCATGTTAAGCACATAGGCCCCGTTCCAGAAGCGCACATCTAGGGTGTCAATGCCAGCACCGCCGTCCATACGGTCAAGGCCTAGGCCACCGTCGATCCAGTCATTGCCTAAGCCACCAAAGATAATGTCGTTACCTGCGAGACCACGAATTCTGTCGTTGCCTGCGAGACCGTTGATGATGTCATTTAGATTTGTGCCCACTAAATTGTCATTAAAAGGGGTGCCGTTAATTAAAGCCATGGAAGGGTTCTCCTGAATGGTGAAGACTTACAAGATTTTGGAAAGAAGTTGACAGGTTTGTTTTGGTGCTGTTTTCTTTCCGTTCAGTAGTCACTCGTGGCGTTGCAATGGGTTTTATGCAAAAAAATTAGTTTTTTTGAAATTAGTTTTTTCTTGATCGCCATTTCCTTTGCTATGCAAGGCTTTGATGGATTTCAGAAAATATTTTTCGATGGGTAAGGGTGGCAATCATCGAAAAATATTGCATTTTGCATAAAAAATGATCGAATTTAACGAGTTATGGAGAAACGAGTCGATAATCTTGAGGAGGTTACATGAACCCTCGAATTACATTTCACCAAGATCGTCTATGGAATCGCATTTTAAGCAACTTATCTTGGTTCTCCAGGGGCAAGCACCAGGGGAGGCTGAATGCGCATTCTCTGATTTGGTTGAAACGATGATGCGATCGCGAAAAATAGGACGCCCCCCCCGAGGTCAGCCCCTGACCGGTATCTATAAGGAAATTTGCGATCGCATTCACCAACAGCTCACCCAGGCTTTACAGGATTGCCTCGACCAGAGCCTTCTAGACACTGACCCCAACTGGGGCTATCAATTGCGGGCCCAGGCGACTAAAGATGCCCTAACTGACCCCTTACTCAAAGGTCTGGCCCTAGAAGCCCAAGGCCAGCCCAATCCTAGCCCTCTACGGCAGCATGCCCTCCTCCAGCTAGTGGAGGCTATTCGGGCCAGTGGTAGGCTGGCCCATCCCCACCGGGCCAAGTTTTCGCCTTCTTTCTATGACTTGCTCTATGAAGAAGCCGTCAACCGCACCTTGGTGTATGTGTGTCAAAAAATTGACACCTACGACCCAGAGCGGGGTCAGGCGCAAAAGTTTATGAACTGGGTGAATTTTCGGCTAGACCGCATGGTGATCGAATGCCGACGGCAATTTAGCGATCGCAACACCCATGAATTGCCTAACCTGAACGACCTGGAGCGGCTCTCTCAGCCAGAACCGACATCCACCCTGGCGAAGGATGTCCAGGACTATATCGCGGCCGACCGCGATGACGTATTCAAATCCACACACATTCGTAAGCGACCGGATGCTAGCTTTCAAGCCATTGCCCTAGCTCGGTTCGCTGACCAAAGCTGGGAAGAGATTTCGACCCAGTTTGATATCAAAATCCCCACCCTTAGCAGTTTCTTTCAGCGCTGCTGTGACAAGTTTTCGGATCAATTCCGGGAGCTGCTTTAGACCCAATCTACCAGACTTATTTCAACAACTCGCTTAAACGCTTGCCCACTTGTGAGACACACGCCATGAACACCTCCCCTCCTCCTTCGGACTTTACAGTCCCCCTCTCCTTAGAACCTCATCACCAGGCCGAACAATTCCGCAAAAATCAGTCAAATCCGCAGAAAGGCAAGCAGGTTTATCTCAATACGCTGGCTATTTATGCCACTCGTTTTTACTTGGAATGTCTGGGGTTCGAGCCCGATATAGACGCTAGCGATGGTCTTAACCCGGTGCAGCAAATGTTATTGGGAACAGCGGGGTTAGCAGTGGCCGACCAGGGGCAGCTGGAATGTTGCCCGGTGCTACCGGGTGAAACTGAATTGACCATTGCCCCTGAGGTCAGTTGCGATCGCATTGGCTATGTCGCTGTACAACTCGACAACAATTTACGCTTGGCCACCCTGCTTGGATTTGTTAGCGAAGCCACTGAGCCAGTTCCCCTAGCGCAGCTGCAGCCCATGGAAGATCTCTCGCAGTTGCTCACACCGTCTATGGCTCAACAGAGGATGCAGCGAGCGACCCAACAGGCCAGCGAACAAATTACCCAGCTCAGCCAGTGGTTACAAAACCTGGCCGATGACAGTTGGCAAGCGTTAGACAGCTTTGTTAACCCAGCCAGCCTAGCCTTCAGAAACCAAACAACAGGTTTGGGAGAAGGCGTAATTGGCCGTTGCAAACGCATTAGTCTCAATGACCAAGATGTCACCCTTGCCCTGGGTCTTTTGCCCTTATCCGAATCTTCAACAGAGATTCAGGTGCAGGTTTACTGTACGCAAGAACAAACTTACCTGCCTCCCCAGCTACAACTTAGTGTTCTAGATGCCGACAACCAAGACGTGATGCAGGCCGAAGCCAGAGCCACGGAAGCAATTCAGCTCAAATTTACCGGCAGCCCCGGCGAACAATTTAGCCTTAGAGTCGCATTGCAAAATGCCAGCTTTGCTGAGACCTTCATTATTTAGAAAGTCTTGAGTTTTGTAGAGCTTTGCTCTTCTAAGCTTGCTGAGCATTTTGAATTTTGAATTCGAGCTGTTTACTTAGATCGCACCTACCAAATAGTTATTAGCTCAAAATTAAGTAGGCTAGCTCAATCCTTTATAAGATATGAACCAACCGTTTAACGTCTTGGAAACGGAAGGGGGCCTGGATATCTGATAGCTAATTGGGAGTACCTACCAAACAGCTAAGAACTAAGAACCCAAAACTCCCCCTCTCCTGTGTTCCCTTCGCTAGAATCCTGCCCATCCCTCTCCCAGACCCATGACCGAAAAACTGGTAACTCTAAAACTTGAGGGTGATATCGCCACCACTGGATTTCACGTGCTTCTAGAGATTGGCGAAGAGGGTGCTCGGCCAGATATCGAAGCCATTGGCTCTCTGCCTGCCAATCCCCAGCTGTTGCAACAGCTGCAAAAGTGGCAAGATAGCTATCGTCTCCTAGATACACCCTCGCGCATCCAGCCAGTAGAAATCACCTATGTGGGGTCTCTGCATACGGTTGATGCCTGTCAGCAGGAGGCTAAACATCTGGATCAGCAGTTTAAAACCTGGTTACAATCATCCACGTTTGCCTCGATTGATCAACCGCTGCGAGAAGAGCTGAGCCCAACGGATACGGTGCGGATGGTAATGCGTACAACCAATGGGCATTTGCACCATCTACCCTGGCACTTGTGGGAGTTAGTGGATCGCTATCCGAAGGTGGAGATGGCCCTGGGCACGCCCACGATTAAACGATGCGAAGACCGTGAAACCCCACAGGAGATCGTTAAAATTTTAGCCATTCTCGGTGATAGCAGTGGCATTGATGTAGACGCAGATCGTCAGCTATTGGAGACGATTCCTGGGGCTGAGGTGACTTTTTTGGTGGAACCCCAGCGACAACAGATTACCGATCAGCTGTGGGAACAACCCTGGGACTTACTTTTTTTTGCCGGTCATGGTCGCACTGAGTCGGGGGCAGGCACGATTTATATTAACCCTCAAGAAAGTCTCACATTAGATGAGCTGAAGTATGGGTTACGCCAGGCGATTAAACAGGGACTACAGCTAGCGATTTTTAACGCTTGCGATGGGTTAGGTCTGGCGTCAGCCCTGGCCCCCCTCGGTTTGCCACAAATGATTCTGATGCGTGAACCTGTACCTGATCGGGTTGCTCAAACATTTTTGAAATACTTTTTAGATGCTTTTGTGGCGGGTGAATCCCTTTACCTAGCGGCTCGTCAGGCAAGGGAAAGACTCCAGGGGCTGGAAGATCGGTTTCCCTGTGCTAGCTGGTTACCAATTATCTTTCAGGTCAATCCAACTCTGCCCAAACGCTGGTCGCAGCTGGCCAAGGCAGATGTTGCGCCTGTTCAGCCCCATCGGTTTAGGACTATCCCTAAAGTAGGTGGTTTGCCGATTAAAACTCTGTTGACCATCAGTGCCGTAGTCACCGCTGCCGTTGGCCTACTGCGTTGGACAGGTGGGTTACAACGGGCAGAGCTGCTGGCCTACGATCGGTTCATGCGACAGCAGCCGACCCAAACCATTGATGACTCGCGGTTGCTTGTTGTCGAGGTTACAGAAGCTGATGTCAATACCTATGGGTACCCCATTCCCGATGATGTGTTGGCGCAGGTGATTGATCGGTTGCTGCCGTATCAACCACACGTTATCGGTTTTGATATTGCTCGTAACCGGGTAACCCCGGAATCAGGGCCCTTAGGACAGCATTTTCAGCAACAGGATAATCTGGTGGCTGTTTGTAGTTTTGGCCAGGCCGGTGACGCCAATAAATCTGGCATAGGCCCCCCATCTAGTATGCCGGAAAACCGAGTAGGCTTTGGGAATGTGGTGCCTGATCCGGATGGTATTTTGAGGCGGCAGCTGCTGTTTGCCCAGCCAGATACCACCAGCCTCTGTACGAGTCGGATGTCTTTGGCCATGCTCACAGCGTTACATTATTTAGATGCTTTGGGGATTCAGCCGGAAAATCTGGATCGTGATCGGCTACAGCTGGGTGCGGCTATTTTTACGCCCCTAGAAGATCGTAGCGGTGGCTATCAAGACATTGATAGTCGTGGTTTTCAAACGCTGTTAAAGTACTCACCTAATTCTGATATTGCCCAGCGGATAACCCTGACGGAAGTACTCTCGGATGAGATTTCGTTAGAAAGTTTAGAGACTCGTGCTGTATTACTCGGTATGAGTGCGCCGACGTCCAATCCGACGGAGTATTTTCTGACCCCGATTGGAGCAGGAAAATGGCCCCAAGAAACTCTACCCGGCATCGATATTCATGCCCAGATCTTCAACTATGTGACAGCGGCAGCACTGGATGACTTATCGGTGTTGCAAACGTTGCCCGCATGGAGTGACGGACTGTGGATCACGGTGTGGACGCTTGCAGGCATAGGGCTAACCGTTAAACCGCGAGTCTGGCCAGGTTGGTTACTCAGTCTGGGCGGGGCCGTAATTGTGCTCTATGGCACGAGCTGGGGCCTGTTTGCCATGGGGTTGTGGGTGCCGTTAGTGCCAGCGGCCCTAGGGTTAGTGGGGACAAATGTGGGTGCGATCGCCCTAGCCCATGGGTCCAAAACAGCAAGCCATAACAACGATACTTTAAACAACTCCGGAAAAGCACCCAAACCATCGTAGTTAAAACGTATACAGAGAGAGAATCTACCCATGGCCAAACAACAGTATTCAACTCGTTTAATCAGTTTGTTTGCTGCGCCTGTGGCGGCACTGAGTCTGTTTACTCCAGCCATGGGTCAGTCTGTGCTTCAGCCTGAGCTTACCGCTGTTAATTATAATCCTCCCAACCGTGGTGCACCGTCACACACGCGTAATGCCTTGAGCCGGGCTGGACTCTGTGGGGATCTGACTGCGGTACAACCCACCCAGACTAACTGGGGAGAAACGTTAGCGGCGCGTCCCACCTTTGGCATTTACGTAAATGCCCCCGCCACCCATTTAAAATTTGAACTTAAAGACGAGAGTTCAGGAGAGATTCTTCATCAGGCAACATTTGAACAGATTGCAGGGCCAGGAATTAGTCTCTACACACTGCCAGATACGGCACCAGCTCTGGAAGTCAATCGTCCCTATCGCTGGCAGGTGAGCCTGGAATGTGAGCAGTTTAGTACGGTGCAAGTTCCACAGCGGGGGATGAGAACCTCGGATGGTATGATTGTGCATCGTGCCCCTGGTGACGAGCTACAAACAGCCCTAGCTGCTACATCAGATAACGAAAAGCCATCACTGTTGGCGGCCAATGGTCTCTGGTATGACACGGTTGATGCTCTACTCACCTGGCGTTTGACATTTCCTGAAACAGACACCTGGACGGCGCAGTGGCAGAGTTTATTAACCCATCCTATGGTACAGCTCGATCATCTGATGGAGGCGGCTCCGATCGATTGTTGTTTAGCTGCCGATTGCCCCCATACGGATACAGAACTAGACTTATCCACATCTCTTTAGAGAAAGGCCCGCTGCTTTCTCTCTGTTTATCTACTCATTTATTCCCATTGAGACTTTACCCATCACTCACACCCTAACGACTCTTTCAAGGAAACAAAATTCATCAGATTCCATGCTTAGATATACAGGCATTGCATGCAACGTCTCTCCAATATCTACTTTCGGATTTGATCAATAGCTTCTCCTAAGACTCTCTTCATAACTGGAGATTTCTCCCATGTTGCCAGTTGTTCTACTGCCAGGTAACATTCCGCACCCCCCACTTCTGTTCGAATTGGGACAGTCTGCCCTATCTGATGTCAAACCGATCAATGCAGAAACGTCTTCCACATCACCCGTCTTTAGCAATGGGGTAAGGACAGACACACTGTTGGCTCAGGCAATTACGCCTGGGTCTGCCGATGTGGGTACTGTTGTCAATCCTGGTGCTACCCAGATCGACATTACCGGTGGTCAGGTGTCTGGCGATGGTGCCAACCTATTCCATAGTTTTCAAGAATTTGGCCTCACGGAAGGCCAGATCGCCAACTTTATTGCTAGTCCAGAGATTCAAAATATCCTGGGCAATGTGAGCGGTGGTAATGTCTCCTTGATTGATGGTGTACTACAGATCAGTGGCAGCGATGCGAACCTCTATTTGATCAATCCGGCAGGGATTGTTTTTGGCGCTAATGCAGCGCTAAATCTCAATGGTGATTTTACGGCCACTACGGCGGATCGCATTGGGTTTGGGGATGAGTGGCTGGATGCGCTTTCTACCGGGGATTACCCGCTTCTGGTGGGTGCGCCCAACCAGTTTGGGTTTAGTGCTGAGCAACCGGGCAGCGTTGTGAATTTGGGCACGTTATCGGTTACACCCGGGCAAAATATAACGCTCATGGGGGGGACGGTGGTCAATGGAGGAGAATTGTCGGCAGCCGATGGCACCCTTACTTTGCTGGCTGTGCCGGGAGAAAAGCTGGTCCGCATTAATCAAGCAGATACATTGCTGGGTTTAGAGGTTTCTGCTTTGCCCACGGCAGATACTTCACAATCTTTAAACCCACTGAGTTTGCCAGAATTATTGACCGGTGGTTCTTTGGGAGCAAACAATTTAGCATTAGTGACAGATGTTGACGGTACGGTCAAGATTCAAACGACATCTAGCACAGTACCCTTGCTTTCGGGAAGTACTGTAGTGTCAGGGCAAGTGAGCACTGCCGGTGACCAGGGTGGACACATTGCGCTGCTGGGTGAGCGTGTGTCTCTTCTGGGTGCTGATGTCGATGCCTCCGGTAGTGTTGGAGGAAATGTGCGGGTTGGAGGTGGATTCCAGGGGCAGGGTAATGTACCCAATGCATCTCGTACCCTTGTTGATGGCAGTTCTCAACTCCAGGCTGATGGTATCGGTGATGCTGGCGAAATTATTGTGTGGGCCGATGACCATACTCATTTCTCAGGTGAGGCCAGGGTTACCAGTGCCACAGGTGATGGCGGTTTTGTTGAGATTTCTGGCCGTAATTCGCTGGTATTTGTGGGACAGGTAGACGCCTCAGCACCCAACGGCGCTACAGGAACACTCTTGCTGGACCCCACCAATATCGAAGTGGTGGCGGCTGGAAGTGACACCAATAATCTGGGGGATGTGGATGACGTTAGCGACCCTGACTTGGGGGCAGGTAATACCACCCGGATCGATGTTGCTGCTTTAGACAATGCCAATGCCAATATTGAGCTCCAGGCGAGTAACGACATCACGTTTAGTACTGATGTCAACACTAATGTGGGGTTAAGTGCGATCGCAAATAATGACATCAACATTAACGGCAACATTGTCACTGACAGTGACTTAAATTTTCAGGCTGGAGACAACATCAATATCAATAGCAATGTCACCGCTGACGGTAGCCTTACCCTTGGGGCTGACACTGATGGTGATGGCACCGGCTCAGTGGTTACCAATCCGGGGGCTCAGCTGCAAAATTTTGGTGGAGATGCCAACATTTCTGGCGAAGCGGTCCAAGTAGGCACTATTGACACCAATGGTGGAGACCTGATTGTGACGGCAGATGCCAATGGTGACGGTACCGGTGGTGTCACCGCCATCGCCGGGACTCAATTGATCACCAATGGAGGGACTGCTAATGTCACCGGGGCTGAGGTGCAATTGGCCAATATCGATACTACAGCGGCCTTTGCAGACGGTGGAGATGTGAATGTAACGTCTGAGGGTGATATTACCTTTGAAGCCATTAATGCCAGTAGTACCGGGACGAGTGTTGGGGCTGGTGGGGATGTGACGCTGACGGCCAACGGTACGGTGCAAGGAACAGGCGAAGTCACCCCTGGCACGACAATTCAAACCACGGGGCTAACGGGGAACGGCACCGTACAAATTCAACACGATGGCGGCCCTGACAATGTGCCCTTTACCGTGGGAGATGCCTCTGAAAATGGCACTGCGGGCAATATTATTGCCGATGGTGTTCTCAGTGGAGTCTCTTCCCCGGTTTTACCCAATGGGGGTAACGATACCAATATTGATCCAGCCACAGGGGTAACGGTCACGTCGGTGAATGCTCCACCCACCCTGAGTGCTGATATTCAGCTGCCAGATACGCCTGCTAATCAAGCATTAACATTCACGCTAGCTGACTTAAACCCAGCGGTGACCGACAGCAACAGCGACAATATCACTTTCGAAATAGCGTCGATTGCAGCGGGGACATTGTTGTTGAACGGGGTGGCAGTGCAACCAGGGGATGCGATCGCACTCACCGATACCTTAGAATTTATTCCCCCCACTGATGCCACCGGACAAATTACGGCCTTTACCCTGCGTGCCAGTGATGGCGTCTCTCAGTCAGCCGCAGTGCCAGTTTCTGTCGCTTTAACAGATATTCCTCCAACCATCGACCTTCCCCTTGATCCCACCTTAGGAGTGGCTCAAGCCCCCTCACTACCCGCCTTAGCACCTGAAGAACAAACCTTTGTGCTGGGCATGCCGCTGGCCCAATCGCCTCTTTTGGAAGAGTTGACTATTTTAGGAGCCGTTCTGCCAGAAGCTTCCTTGTTGATTGTCGGAAATTTGTCGATTTTACCTGAGAACAGGGTACCCACGTCCGGCACCATTAATCCTGGCTTTTTGCCCAACCTAGGGTTGCAATTTACGCCGGGGGGCAATGATCCGCTTCCCAGTCTCCCCGGTGACCCAGGCACGACAACCGATATTTTTCCGATTATTCTGCCAAATCCAGAGCTTACCGATGTGCCTGCCGACCCAGGCGGACCTGAGCCCTCTGCTCCGGGTCAACCGGGTACGTCCCCCGACCCCGGGGTGCCTGGGTCGGAAACCCTGGCCAGACGACCAGACAACAATACGCCAGAGGGCACTCATCTCAATACAAATACTGTTGTGGGTCCTCCCCAAGGGTTAGAAAGCTGTCAGGCCCAGGCGCAAGAGATTGCCATGACTTCAGCCCGTACCCAGACGGTTTACGAAGGGCTGATCCACTGCCATGGGCAAAACCTGGCCAAAGCTATTGAGTTAGATAATTCCGCCTGGGTTGTCTATTCCCTCAATAATTTAGCCATTTCCCATTTTGTGGTGGGGGACTATTTAACCGCCCTGGATTTTCATGAACAACAGCTAGAAAAAGCCATCAAGCTGGATGATGCGACCCAACAGGGCATTGCCTTGGGGGGAATTGGCGCAGTCTATGGAGCCCTTGGCGACTATGCCACTGCCATTGACTACTACCAGCGCAGCCTGGATAAGATGCCCATTGAAACAGCACCCCAGTGGAAAGCATTGACCTACCGTAATTTAGGTAACGCTTACTTTGCCGAAAAAGAGTATGACCGTGCTGCTGACTATCAACAGACCAGTCTGGATATTTCTCGCGGCATCAAGGATACCTATGGTGAAATGCAGGCCTATGGCAACCTTGGCCATACCTATGCGATCCAAGGAGATTTTGCCGGTTCGATTGCTGCCTATGAGCAGGGTCTGGCCCTGGCCGATGATTTGAACAATCACCTGGAGACAGCTCAAATGTTGTTGGGGTTGAGTACGACCTATGCCTATCAGCAAGGCTATGATCAATCCTATGACTATGCGCAACAGAGTTTGGCCATTGCCCAAGGGCTGGGGGCACGGTTGGGTGAAGGCATTGCCCTGACCAATATGGGAAATGCGTTGCTATATCTCAACCGGTTGCCAGAGGCAGAAGACGTGCTGCGCAATGCCATCACGATTTGGGAATCTCTGCGGGCCGGTCTGGGCACCCATGATGCCTTTAAGGTGGCAATTTTTGAAACCCAGGTGGCGGCCTATCGCAATTTAGAAGAAGTTTTGGTGACCCAAAACAAACTAGAGCCGGCCCTGGAAATTTCTGAGCGGGGTCGCGCCCGAGCCTTTGTTGAGCTGATTGCCAGGGGTAAGGTAAATCCCAACCAGGCCGGGCCGATCACACCGCCGTCCATTGAGCAGATGAAGCAAATCGCCAGGGCTCAAAACTCCACCCTGGTGGCATACACCATTATTCGGGACCAGGTGGCAGATACGCCCCATGGGGCATCGGTGCAAACCAGGGTGGAACCGGAGGATGTGCAGCTCTATATCTGGGTGGTGCAGCCCACAGGAGACATGCATCTGCGACAGGTGGACTTGGAGGCGTCATTACAGACCCAGGGGACATCCTTGGTGAAGCTGGTGGAGACCAGTCGCGATCGCAGCGGCATTCGTGGTGGTTTTGAACCCAGTCGCTCTTTGGCAATTCGCCCTGGCGATCAGGTGCGCCGTGAAGGCGATCCCCAAGATTGGGCTCCCTATGGGGTTGTTACCATCGATCCTCGTGCCCGCACGGTCACCCTCAATCACCCAGACTTTGCCCTGCCTAACCCGGTTGTGCCCTTAAGCGAAGTTTATAAAGTTAATAGCTCAGCCTTTGCAACTGTTTTGACCCAGCGTCAGCATTGGCAAGATCTATACCAGCTATTAATTGAGCCCATGGCAGATTTGCTGCCCAGCGACCCCAATGCCCGAGTTGTTTTTGTTCCCCAAGAGCAGCTTTTCCTGGTGCCCTTTCCAGCCCTTCAGGCAAAAGATGGCAGCGACCTAATTGAACATCACACCATTCTCACAGCTCCAGCCATCCAGGTTCTAGGGTTAACCAGTGACAGCGATAACGAGGCGGTTGCTAGTCAACCCCTGGTGGTGGGCAATCCTAGCCCCATGCCCCAACGGTTACAGCCCTTGCCCCACGCCGGTATCGAAGCCAATGGCATTGCTGATCTGTTGTCTACATCGGCACTGATCGGTGAGGCAGCGACAGAAACGGCAATTAAACAACAGTTGTCCACCGCATCGCTGATTCACCTGGCCACCCACGGTTTCTTTAATGAATCCAATCCTTTGCAAGGCTCGCTGGCCTTTGCCCCCACGGCTAACCAGGACGGCTTCCTCACCGCCGAAGAAATACTCGGGCAATCGCTACAGGCTGACTTGGTGGTGCTCAGTGCCTGTGATACTGGACGTGGGCAAATTACCGGCGATGGCGTAATTGGTCTATCTCGGTCATTTTTAGCAGCTGGAGCCAATAATGTCATGGTTTCCCTATGGCAGGTGCCCGATGATGCCACTGCCCAGCTGATGATTGAGTTTTACCGACAGCGCCAGGCGTTAGACAACGCCCAAGCCCTGCGCCAGGCAATGCTGGCAACCCGTGAACAGTATAAAGATCCGGCTGCCTGGGCTGCTTTTACCCTGATTGGTGCCATAGAGTAATGAGATATTAATTGTTTTTCTCCTGTCTCCTGGCCCAACTTAGTTTTTCCTGCTTAAGTCGATACCCATTTTTCAGCCATTTCTATTAGCGTCATCTGGGGGATTTATCAGGATTATCTCAGCTTGCCTAGATACAGTCATGACAGTTAAAAAAGTTCTAATCTGTGCTGTCACCCTCTGTGCGTTGTTCTAATGAAATTTGATCCAGGTTGCATTCAATTTCGCCTCACTGCTGGCATGGTATTGGCATCTATCCTTGGCTTTGGTGGTATGACCGCCTGGAGCAATTTTAGAATGCAGCAAATTCTGATTAAGGGGCATAAGGAAAATGCCCTGGAGATTGCCGAGCGCTTTGGCCAGGATGTTGCTTGGATGGACGAAACAATGCCATCCACCATGGCCCTGGAAAAGGTGATCAACTACCGCTCAACTGCGGATACAGCCATTTGGATTCGTTCCCCAGAAGGAGAGCTCGTTGCCCAGTCCGATACCCTCGAAATGGGGTCTTGGAAGAAAGATGGCCTGGCAGAAGACGTGTTAGATCTGCCCCCCCAAAGTCGACTGGAAAGTGTCAATATTCAGGGCCGACAGCTAATTGTTTGCATTAGTCCCCTGGAGGTGAGGGGGAATCTCGTAGGAGATCTGTTTGTAATTGATGACATTACCCAAAACCAGCGCAGTTTTGCGGCGGTTAATCGTGATTTGACCCTGGCTAGCATTTTGGTCATTGGTCTATCTGCCATTGTGATTGCCATTTATGTGCGCCAGTCCATCAAGCCGATTTGTAAGATGAATGAGCTGGCGGCCAATGTGTCCCCTGACAATCTGGCAGATACACATCTGGAATTTGACCGGGCTCCAACCGAAGTGCGGGATCTGGCCCAGGCATTCAACATGATGCTGGGCAGACTGTCAGCAGCCTGGGATCAGCAGCGTCGTTTTGTCAGCGATGTGTCCCATGAGCTGCGCACTCCCTTAACTCTGGTCCATGGCTATTTGCAAAGTACCTTACGTCGTTGCAATACCCTGACTGAACCCCAGCGAGAGGGGCTGGAAATTGCGGCGGCTGAAGCGGACCGGACAATTCGTCTACTGCAGGATTTGCTGGATTTGGCGCGGGCCGATGGTGGCCATATGCGGTTCCACATTGAACGGTTGCCGCTAAAGGACATGGTTTTGAACACCATTGAAATGTGCGGTTATTCTAGCGATCGGGTCAAGGCGGATATTCAAAGCTCAGGTATCGATGCCAGGGCCGATCGCAATCGCTTGAAGCAGGTGTTAATCAATTTGATTAGTAATGCCGTCAAATACTCTGAAACCAGTACGGTGGTTACCGTACGATTAAGGCAGGAAGACGAATGGGCAGTGATTCAGATTTGCGATCGCGGTCGTGGCATTCCCATGGCTGACCTCAGTCAAATTTTTGAGCCCTTTTACCGAGTGGATGAAGACCGTTCACGGGCCACCGGAGGTACCGGTCTTGGATTATCCATCGTTAAAACATTAGTTGAAGGCATGCGAGGAAAAATTAAGGTACAGTCCAAGCCAGGTGAAGGTAGTATATTCACCGTCAGCCTACCTTCGTAGTCAGGTTATCCCTGGAGTCAATCATCATGACAGAACCTTCAGCCAAAATATTAGTCATAGAGGATGAGACCCAACTTGCCAAGTTTGTGCAAATGGAACTCTCTTACGAAGGCTATGATGTGGCCGTAGCTAACGATGGCCTGTCCGGTCTCATGGCCGCCCGCGACAACATGCCAGATTTGATTTTGCTCGACTGGATGATGCCAGGATTGGCTGGCGTAGAGGTTTGTCGCCGTCTGCGCAGCACCGGTGCGCAGATGCCGATCATTTTCCTAACAGCGAAAGACGACGTGGCCGATCGAGTGGCTGGGCTAGATGCCGGAGCGGATGATTACGTCGTTAAACCTTTTAGCATTGAAGAATTGCTGGCCCGCGTCCGGGCCCACCTGCGCCGCAACGATCCCCAAGAAGCAGAATCGTTACAGTTTGAAACCCTCACCCTCAACCGCAAAACTCGCGAAGTGTTTCGGGGTAACCGTGGCATTGAGCTAACGGCAAAAGAATTTGACTTATTAGATTACCTGATTGCCCATCCTCGGCAGGTACTGACCCGCGACCAGATTTTAGAAAAAGTCTGGGGCTATGATTTCATGGGGGATTCCAACATCATTGAGGTCTACATTCGCTACCTGCGGTTGAAGCTAGAGGCAGAGGGCGAAAAGCGTTTGATCCAGACTGTGCGCGGTGTGGGTTACGTTTTGCGGGAGTGATTCGTTGAACCCAACCACCATTGAACTTGACCTGATCCGCATTGCCTGGGCCTTGGGGTTAGCCGCTGTCGCCATTGGATTATCCCTTTGGCAACAGCTGGGCCTGGCTGGTACCCTGGCCTTGGCCACCCTGCGCACCGTGGTGCAGCTGTTTGCGGTTGGGATTTTTCTATCCATTGTGTTTACCCTCCGCAGTCCGGGTCTGATTATCCTGGTACTGCTGGTGATGACAACGGTTGCCGCGTTGACTGCCCGCAACCGCATTGGGAAAGACATTCCTCGGCTGATGCTATGGCTGTGGGGGGCCATTTTAACCAGCACGGCCCTGACGATTACCTATACCATGACGGTCGTGGTGCGTCCTGAGCTCTGGTATGAACCCCGCTATCTTATTCCCCTAACCGGTATGGTGCTGGGTAATGCCCTAACAGCGGCGTCTTTGACGGGGGAGCGTTTAGTCAGTGCCCTCCGTAACCATCGTGGTGAGATTGAAACCCACCTGAGTTTGGGGGCAACCCCAAGTCAAGCGATCGCAACTTATCGCAGGGAGGCCATTAAAGCCGGTCTGATTCCCACAGTTAATTCCATGATGGTTGTTGGTCTGGTCACCCTACCCGGCATGATTACGGGCCAAATTTTAGGGGGAGCTGACCCCCTGAATGCCGCGCTTTACCAGATGTTGATTATGTTTATGTTGGCCTTTGCAACACTCACCACTGCCATCTTGGTTGCCTATGCCATCAAGCGACAGTTTTTTAATCAAGCCATGCAACTCATTGATCCTAAAAAACAGAAGTAGAGTTGGAAAAGTCTGTTGAGATGGCTGATGCCATCCAGGGTAGGGGCATTCCCTTGTGGATGCCCTGCGGTACCGGGCGCGATCAGTCAGGATTTTGTATTAGAGGTCAGGGGTCAGTGAGGTCCTGGATTCTGACATCGGAATGTGCACTTAAACCAAAACAAACATCTCACTCGTCATATCAGTGACAACCACGTTATTTACCTGAGCCAGGGTCTCTCCATCTACAGAGATCACTGTGGCATCACCGCTCTGCCCTAAGGAAAGATCAGCATAGGTTAGTCCATCGGCTAAACCAATCAAGTCAATCCCGACTTCAAAATCTCGAATAATATCTCTGCCTTCTCCAGCAGCCAGGATAAACCTATCCGCACCGCTACCTCCAGAAAAGTTATCTCCAGTGAGAATATCGTTGCCTAAGCCACCCCGTAACAGATCATCGCCATCATCACCCCAGATCAAATCATCACCCGCGCCACCAAAGAGAGTATCATTGCCCCCTTTGCCCCCAATGCGATCGTTACCAAGACGGCCCCAGATAACATCATCGCCACCAACCCGACCACCCGGATCTCTCCGATTATGATCGCCGCGCAATATGTCATCACCATCACTACCTAAAATCTGATCATCACCTAAACCACCCGCAGTGGGTTGAGTATTATCACGAACTTCAATACTGTCATTACCAGGAGTTCCTATACCTAAAGTGTTGTTGTCAGGGTTGTTTATGGGTGGCTGCGGCTCTGGCTTAGGAGTGGGCTCTTGAGGCTGAGGTGTTGGTGTAGGAGAAGGTGTTGGTGTAGGAGAAGGTGCGGGTATAGGCGGTGATGGCAGGTCTGGCTGCGGTAAGTCGGGTTGAGGGGCTGGCGTAGGAACAGGGGGCTCCGGAATAGGCGTAGGTGTGGGAGCAGGGGGTAGCGGAACAGGGGGCTCCGGAATAGGCGTAGGTGTGGGAGCAGGGGGTGTAGGTGTAGGTGTAGGGGGCTCCGGAATAGGCGTAGGTGTAGGTGTAGGGGGTGTAGGTGTAGGGGGTGTAGGTGTGGGAACAGGTGCTGGAGTAGGGTTAGGAGAAGTTGGAGGCGGTGTTGGCACAGGTGCTGGAGTCGGCACTGGCCCAGGTGCTGGAGTAGGAGTAGTTGGCGCAGGTGCTGGAGTCGGCGCTGGCACAGGTGCGGGTGCTGGCGCTGGCGCAGGGGGTGTGGGCCTTGGTGTCGGACGCCTTGGTGGTGTTGGAGGAGCCGGTTCAGTACCTGGAATTCTGGTGCCTAAGACAATTGTCCAATAATCAAAATAATTATGGTTACCAGTATCGTTGGCTAAAAAGACATGGCCTGCCCCTAGCTGCCGTACATTGGGATTTAAAATATTAGCGCGATGGCCTGGACTGCTCATCCAGTCATCAAACACTTCTCTCACTGTGTAGTGCCCCGCACCAATATTTTCAACAACTGTTCGAGATTGGTAACCAGCAACTCTCGCTCTTTGGGTTGGGTTTGAACCATTAGAACCCCTATGGCCAACAACTAAATCATTATGAGCAATATCAGAAGTATGCCGCTGAGCAGCATGATTGAGTTGTTGATCGATGGTGAGTCGAGACAAGCCTGCCCTAACGCGCACACCATTAACGAGCGCGAGAAACTGCTGAACAAATGTAGCCATTTTTATACGTATTTCGGATCGGTGCGTGCCGTACTGTTCTTTTTTATCCCTTGGCCCATGGCCATCCCCATGGTGCTAACACCCAACTTCATACATCTTTTTTGAAGAAGTTGGGGATTAGTCGTAGATCCACCGAGCAAACTATGACTAGGATTGTTACCGTAGAACACAAAAACTGTTCTACTTGATAAAACACGTCAGTGCATTTACCCATGGTGATAAGAGGTCGTCCGTCTCAGATTTTTCTTGAGCTATTGTGCGCTTAGATACACCCAAGACAACCTTGAATAAGTCAAGGCTATGAAGCAATAAGTTCTCACAGAACATTGAGGAGGCCTTGCTCCATGAGTAAACTACTTCATGCCATATCCTTACTGTTGGCCATTATCCTTTACCGTATGTTGGCTCCAACCCCCATACCCGGTGGATCGACTGGCAATTATTCAATAAATTCTCAAATTTATCTGACTACTGCAACGACCGTTCTAGACTGATTTCAGGTAATTGTTTGCATTCACCATGGTTAACACATCGCGTTATTGGCAAATGATGGTTTTAACGGCTGCAGGGCGACTACAGCGACAGAAATTCCCCGATGCCCAACGCTGGTTTCAGCCCCAATTTGGCCAGCGTTTAGAAGCTGAAATCCTGTCCGAACGCGATTGTCAGTTAGCTTTGTGGGAGTTAACCCAAACCGATGCAGAGAATGCAGCCATAGCTCAACTGTGTTTGCGCTGTTGGTTGTCCCACCAGATTGAAGCTGCCTGTACCCAGTTAGTTCGTCAATTTGGTGAGACCTATAACTTTACAGGCGCAGATCTATGGCCCCTGATTTTGGATGACGATGGTCAGGTTCCTGCAACCTACCCTGCTGTGGCGATGCAAATTCTAGCTAAATACGATCCCAGGCAGTCGGCCTTGAGTACCTGGACCAGTCGACTGACTAAAAGTCATCCGAATCTCAACCGTTTCTTTATGGAACAAGGGTTATATCGCATTAGCCCATGGGCAATTCTCAACGATACCCGCATATCGCAGTTGCCCAGAGCGTTGCCCCACCTCAGTCAAAGTGAGTTGACTGCAGCTAGCCAATTACTCAGTGCCTATCATCGGGTGTATCGTAATGACCGATTAAAACAGCGCCAGGGTCGTGCCCGTCGCTGTGTTGACCCCACCGATGAACAGCTCCAAAAGATTGTACCCAATGAGGCTCCTAACCTGGTATTTGCCCAGTTACATGAGCTGGCAGATCAGTTGCGACAATATCGGATTGCAGTGCGTCGACGTACCCCATTGACCCAATCTTTAGATAACACTGAGACAGGTCTTTCCAATCTCTCGGCACCGACTTCTGATGACGCAGAGAAAGCTCAAGATGACTTTTTAAAGCGTTATCGGACTCACTTTATTACGACTCTCGACCAGGCAATTCACCATATTGTGCAAAGCTATAGCACCCACTATAAAAGGAGGAAACCACCCCAGGATAGCGTTTATCGAAAGGCCCTAATACTATTTCACTGTCAGGGATTATCCATGGGAGTGATTGCGAAACAGTTAGAGTTAACTAATCAGGTAAAGGTAACCCGTTTGTTGCAGCTTAAGCAATTTCGAGCCAAGGTTTGTATCTACTGGTTAAATCAACTTAAAGAGCAAGTCCAGGCGGATGCGTTACAGCATGTTTCTGCTGACCGGCTAACCAAAATTGCCCAGCAACTGGATTACATTTTGACTGAAGAAACAGAAACAGTGATGGCAGAAGCTGCCTCAGAGGCACAAATCCCTAAGAATCGTACGGCAAATAGCATATTTTCCCGTCGTCTGTGTGAAACAGTTTTATCTTCTACGCCTCCTGATGAATAGCCCCTCTATAAAAATACTCCCTGTAAGCTGATCTCATTCTAGTTAACCCACACTGTCACAGCGCTTTTTCACGCCATGAATACTTCATCCCTCGATCCTCAACAATTTGATATAATTCCCCTCTCAACAGAAACAGTTATGCTATCTACCACCTCTACACAATGGGCTACAGACATTTGTCAAGATATTTCGGATGATGATAGCCAATGGCAAACTTTTTTGAGAGCATTGGCTATGGCAGGGGTAAAACAATGGCTTGAAGATACTGGTTTACTTCCTGCTGACTTACAAGAGACAACGTTCACCCAATCGTCTAATTTGAATGTCGGAGACTATCGTCTATGGGTGTTACCCATGGGCTCAGTGGTTGATGATGCCGTGAGCATCCCAACAGCCGCTGTAACAGGGGATCAGGCAGCCCATTTATATGTCCTGGCGGAAGTGCAAGAAGAAGTGAACCAGGTGCGTGTAGTGACAGGTTTACGCCATGATCAGCTACAGCAATATGTGCAACAACATACCCCTACAGATACTCAGGCTTATACGGTTCCCCTTGATCGGTTTGTGGTCACTCCAGAACAACTTTTGTTATATCTCAATTGTCTAGAGCCAGAGACAATTATCCAGACTGCTCCGTCTAGTCAGCTGAGTGCGATCGCTGAGACTATAACCACAGGTGTGGTTAATGTGGGGAGATGGCTACAGGGTGAGCTAGATACCATGGCTGAGCAGCTTGCCTGGGAGTTACTGCCACCCTTGACGCCAGCCCATGGCTTGCGACCTGTTAAAGAAGAAATAGAAAATATTGTAGAAGAACTCACATCTCAGGGCATTGAAATCCCTATACGGGCAAGGGGTGCTTGTAAAAAGATTAATTTAGCGGGCTTTCCTTGCCGTCTTTATGCGTGGGTTTGGCCATTGATGGTGGATGATGTGCCTGAGTGGAGCCTGTTTTTAATTTTAGGACCGACACCAGGAGAGACCCTACCGGTTGGCATTGAGCTGATGGTGAGTGATCAGCAGGAGATATTGTCGCGTTCTACACTTACCCAAGAGACGTCAGTTACCTATCTGTACACTCAAGTCATTGGTTACTGGCAAGAGCAGTTCATAGTGGATATCGGGTTACCTAATGGTCCCACCATGACATTGCCGCCGTTTGGCTTTGAGATTAGCCAGGGATAGACGTTGCTGTTTGAGACACCCCATAGACTAAATTGAGAGCTACTGGTTAGACCTGCGTCTTACGTTGCCATTTAACTGTTTAGCCTACAGGAGTATCCATTTTTAATCGGGTTTAATGAATTCGGATTGGGGCTTATTTCTCAGTAGTATCCTTGTTCATAAACTTGGGTTTCCAGTTTTTAAGCACACGCCGCTCACCACGGGTGACGATCAGACAGTTATCATCCACGTCTTTTGTGACCACTGCGCCTGCACCCACCGTCACATTCTTACCCAATGTGACAGGGGCCACTAAAACACTGTTGGAGCCTGTTTTAGTATTGTCTTTAATTACCGTGGGATGTTTTTTATAGCCATCGTAGTTGGCCGTGATAGTGCCTGCACCAATGTTGACTTTGTCACCTAAGGTGGCATTACCCAGATAAGACAAATGGGCAGCATTAGTGTTGTTGCCAATGGTGGTTTTTTTGACTTCAACAAAGTTGCCAACGCGGCAGCCTTCACCAATTATCACTTCACCACGCAGATGGGTGTAGGGACCAATGTGGCCTGCACCTTCAATTTTACTGTCATTGATGACTGAATACTTGATCGTAGTGTTTGCCCCGATGGTGCTGTTGTCAATCAGAGTGCCGGGACCAATGTGGCAACCGGCAGCAATGGTGGTGTTACCACGCAGGTGGGTTTCCGGTTCAATTACCACATCGGGCTCCACCTTGACGGTGGCATCAATGGTGATGCTGTCAGGATTGATCATGGTAATCCCAGAAAGCATCAGTTCATCCTTGATGCGGCATTGCAGAATCGTGGCTGCGTCTGATAACTGCTTACGGTTGTTGATACCAGAAATCTCTTCGATATCGTCTACATCTAAGGCCATTACCGGTGAAAGGTCTTTGACCACATCGGTTAGATAGTATTCATTCTGATCGTTATCTGACCTCAGGTGGGGTAGCACCGTCATTAGCTTTTGCCAGTTAAAGCAGTAAATGCCGGAGTTAATGCGTCTGTTACCACGCTGTTCAGGGGTGCAGTCGCGGTGTTCAATAATCTCAGAGACAATATAATTCTCATCGCAGAAGACTCGGCCATAGCCGGTCGGATCCTCAAACTGGGCCGTGAGAATGGTGGCAGCATTCTTGTTCTCAACATGGGTCCGCACCATTTTGGCAATGGTCTCGGGGCGCAGTAGGGGCACATCCCCATTCAGCACCAGCAGGTTACCTTCAAACCCTTCTAATGCAGGAATTACCTGCTGCACGGCATGGCCGGTGCCTAGCTGTTCAGTTTGCTCAACGAATTCCAATCCAGATACGTGGGCCAATGCAGTCTGTACGTCATCGGCCAGATACCCCACAATGGCAATTTGGCGTTCGGGTTGTACGTGTTCCAAGCTAGCCAGCACATTTTCCACCAGGGTGCGACCCCCTAGAGGATGAAGCACCTTAGGCAGACGCGATCGCATCCGAGTTCCTTTACCTGCTGCCAATACTGCCACTGCCAATGGGTTAGTCATAGGAATTACGAGAGTAAACGTTAGCGTAAGAACATCAAAAAATTACGGGAGGAGTATACCGCGCAGCGGTTGGACTTCCCAAGTATGATGGCTACTTAGGGTAAAGGGTATGTCAGGAAAGCCAAAGGGTAGATAGACGTTTAAGTTCTTGGTTCTTGGTTCTTAGTCCTTGGTTCTTGGTTCTTGGTTCTTGGTTCTTGGTTCTTGGTCTCTGGTTTTATCCAGGTCAACCAAGTCACTCATTCAAAACTCAAAACTCAAAACTCAAAACTCAAAATCAAGCATTTTTAGCCCCTCTGCCTCGTTAACCAACGTCGTCGCCAGGCACTCGTTGGTTCCAGTTTAGATTCCTGCTGTTCCTGCTGACGCTGGGCCATAATTGCTTCAGCCGTTGCTGCCAGCGTTGGGTCACGATAGGGAATGGCCGCCCGTGTTTGCAGATGCTCTTGTTCCTGTGGCGACAGGTCTGGTAAAGGGCGCTGAGTTTTGGTCGCCACGGTGCAGGGCCAATGGCGACCGGTTCCTGGCAATGAGCCCATGGTTAAGCCAGCTAATCCCATGGCTGAACGAACAGCAGCAGCGCAGGAATAGGTGGCCAGGATGCCGCTCTCATCCAGGCATTGAGCCGTAAGTTTAAAGAATTCCACCGTCCAAAGCTGGGGGCAGCGTGGGGGGGAAAACGGGTCAAATAGAATGGCATCAGCCTGCCAACCCTTGGCGGCCAGGGGTTGCAACGTTTGCCGGGCGTCGCCAAGAATCAGCTGGATATCCAGTGTGGGGCTTTTGTAAGATTGCTCGGTGGCCAGGGTCTTCAGGATTTGCTGGGTGTGCGGTGTCCAGTGGTGGATGAGGTTATTTGCGATCGCATCCCGAACCACCGTTACATTGATTTCCAAGGCCCGAATCGTCACCTGACAGTCAGGATTGACCTGCTGAATCGTATCCAGGGCCGCTGCTGTGTTGTATCCCAGCCCATAGCAAACATCCAAAATAGATAGCCGTTCCGCTTTGGCCAGCTCCGGAATATTGGCCGCATCGACATAATTTCGCTGCGCATCGGTATAGGCTCCATGACGGCAGTGAAAATGCTCGCCAAATTCCTCCGAGTAAAACGTGGCTGAGCCATCCCCAGTTAATTCTATCGTCAGACCACTAGATGAATTTTTATAGTCGTCATCAGCCATTAATGAGCTACCAATCCTAACGAAACTATAATTAACATCGTCTTTGCTACGGATCCAAACGTTGTCTTTACCGCCAGAGTCGCCTATTGATCTGACCACTACTTATATTGTTAGTCCCCAGTGGCTGGCAAAACATCTCAATAGCGCCTTGCTTGTTATTGATTGCCGATTTTCTCTGCCAGAACCGGAACTGGGTCAACAGCAATACGACTCTGGTCATATCCCCGGTGCCTACTATCTCGACCTAAACAAACATCTCTCTAGCCCCGTTCAAGACCATGGGGGCCGTCACCCGTTGCCCAACTGGCAAACGTTTGTCGACACTCTAAACCTGTTAGGCATGCAGTCTACGCCTCAGACACCCGTTGTGATTTACGATGCCTCCCGGTTTGCGTTTGCCGCCCGCCTTTGGTGGATGTTGCGCTATTTAGGCCACGGCAATGTAGCTTTGTTGGATGGGGGTATAGATGCCTGGATTAAGGCAGGCTTACCCCTTAGTCGTGAAACGCCACCATCTCAGGTAGGTCGCTTTATGCCCCAGCCCCAGGCTGATTGGGTTGTGGATATTGACTATGTGCGTCAACACAAAGACACCCCTGGCACGGTGGTAATCGACGCTCGATCCGCCGATCGCTTCCGTGGTGAACGTGAACCCATTGATCCGATTGCGGGTTCTGTGCCTGGGGCAGTGAACTACTTTTGGAAAGATCTTAGTACTGACGCCGGATTGCTCAAAGCGCCAGACGCATTGGCGCAATATTGGCGAGGGGTGGACAATGCTGATGAAGTTATCGTCTACTGTGGGTCTGGTGTGACGGCCTGTGTTAATTTATTTTCCCAGGTTGTGGCCGGTAAACCCATGGGTAAGCTTTATCCCGGTGGCTGGAGCGATTGGTGCTCTTATCTGTGAATTGGTATGCCTTGTGACACGGGCATCCACAAAGGAGTGCCCCAGAGAAGGGTCCCTATAGAGATAACCCATTGTTTATTGCCAAATGTCTATTCGTATCTACGGTAATCGTGCCATCAAAACGTTGCCGGGGCAGGCGACTCGCCCCACCCCCGCTAAGGTACGCGAGGCGTTGTTTAATATTTGGCAGGGGCGAGTCAGTGGCTGCCGTTGGTTAGATCTATGTGCAGGTAGTGGTGCCATGGGGGCAGAAGCCCTTTGTCGCGGGGCCAGCGTGGTGGTGGGCATAGAGCAGTCGGGGGCTGCCTGTCGGATTGTGCAAACCAACTGGCAGACTGTTGCTAAACCAGAACAATCCTTTCAAGTGATTCGTGGAGAGGTGACTAAAAAGCTACAGACTTTAACTTTAGACCCCTTTGATCTGGTGTACTTAGATCCACCCTACGCTGCTAAACTCTACGACAAAGTGCTTGCTCTTCTGGTTGAGAAATCTCTATTAGCTCCAGGGGCAATAGTTGCTACAGAATATACCCCAGAACATTGGCAGCCCAAATCTCTCATTGGCCTAGAACTCTCCCGCACTAAACGCTACGGTCTCACCCATCTAGCCTTATTTAAAGTGTCTTAAAGGCTTAAACCCTGATTGGGTCCATGGGAAGAACGGCGCTGTGGGCCCACCCACCCCTGGGAACTGCCCCCACCACCTTAAGCGCTATTAGTATTGCTTATGCTTATCAGTTACGTTAGGAAAAAAGACTGCAAAAATTAATGTTTTGAGACACAATAATACTAAAGCAACCTTCGTGTTGCTAAAGTCGTGCGCATGCGCGTTATGACATATTAGTCAGACCAGTTTAGAGGTACCTATGGTTGTAGCTGCTCCAAACACTGCCAAACCAGCTGAAAAGCGTCTCACTATCGCTACTGGTGAGATTGCTGAAAATACTACGACTATCCGGTCCCTGGACTGGGATCGAGATCGGTTTGATATTGAGTTTGGGTTGCAGAACGGTACGACCTATAACTCTTACTTAGTGCGTGGGGAAAAGACAGCACTGATAGACACCTCCCACGCTAAGTTTCAGCAGCTCTATATGGATGCGCTGACGGGGCTGATTGATCCTAAGGAAATTGACTATATCGTGATTAGTCATACTGAACCGGACCATAGCGGCCTGGTGAAGGATGTGTTGGATCTTGCACCTCAGGCAGTTGTGGTTGGGGCTAAGGTGGCGGTGAAGTTCCTGGAGGATCTGGTTCATCAGCCCTTTGAGTCGCAGCTGGTGAAAAGTGGTGACACTCTGGATTTAGGCAATGGCCACGTTTTGGAATTTGTAAGTGCGCCCAATCTCCACTGGCCCGATACCATTTTTACCTACGATCAAAAGACTGGCATTCTCTACACCTGTGATGCTTTTGGTGCCCACTATTGTAGTGACGATACCTTTGATGAAGATCTGGATGCGCTGACGCCTGACTTTCGCTTTTACTATGAGTGTTTGATGGCTCCCAATGCCCGCTCGGTGCTCTCTGCCATGAAGCGCATGGATAAGTTGGGCACAATTAGCACCATCGCCACCGGTCATGGTCCCCTGTTGCGTCACAATCTAGAAGAACTCACCGAGCGCTACCGCCGCTGGAGTAATGAGAAAAGCAAGGCCGAGAATATGGTGGCGGTTTTCTATGTGTCGGACTATGGGTATTGCGATCGCATCTCCCAAGCCCTGGCTAAAGGCATTACTAAAACCGGCGTCGCTGTCGAAATGATGGATATGCGTCTGGCAGATCCCCATGATGTCACTGAACTAGTCGGTCGCGCTAAAGGTATTTTGATGGGCATGCCCCCATCCTCAGGTCAGGGTGCCGAAGAAGTGCAAACGGCGCTGAGTTCCATTTTGGCAGCTGTCAATAATAAGCAAACCTATGGTCTTTTTGAGTCCTACGGTGGGGATGACGAGCCCATCGATACGCTGCAGAGTCAGCTACAGGACCTGGATCTAAAGGTTGCGTTTGACCCCATTCGGGTGAAAGATACACCATCTGAAGCGCTCTACCAGCTTTGCGACGAGACCGGGACTGACCTGGGTCAAGACCTGGCTCAAGCAAAGAAAATTAAGAAAATTAAGGGGCTTGATGCTGATCTACAAAAGGCGCTGGGTCGCATCAGTAGCGGTCTTTATATCATCACTGCTGCCAAAGGCGCAGTGACTAGCGCGATGTTGGCTTCCTGGATTTCCCAGGCTAGCTTCAAGCCATTGGGCTTTACCATCGCAGTTGCTAAAGACCGAGCCATTGAATCCCTGATGCAGGTGGGTGACACGTTTGTGCTAAATATTTTGGAAGAGGGTAATCATCTGCCACTGATGAAGCACTTCCTGAAGCGTTTCCCCCCGGTGCTGACCGGTTTGCTGGTATTCGTACCCGCCCTGCCAACAACAAGTCTCCGATTCTAGCCGATGCTCTGGCGTACCTGGAGTGTACGGTAACAACTCGGATGGAACTTAGCGATCACTGGCTGGTGTATTGCACCGTTGCGGATGGCAAGGTCTCGAAGGATGAATCAATGACCGCTGTTCACCACCGCAAGATTGGTAACTACTATTAAATAAAAATCTCCTTAAAAACCTTGACAGAGAGTCAAATGGGTAGATGGTCACCAACTGTCTACCCGTTTCTTACAATTACCGAGCCCGTTTCTTTCCATGGTGAATACTTTTGATGAGTATTACGGAATCTTGGAGAATAGCTAAGAACAATATTATACAAAGCCCGAATTCCGTATTCTCAATCCGAAATGGATGATCTCGCCAAGGTGTTGACTGAGTCTGACACCGATCTATTGCGTGCTGTCACCTATCCATGGCTATTGTTCTTAAAAGAGACTGGCAGTGAGCTGTGTGCGCAAAGCTACAGACGCTATCTATAGCTAATCTTTATCTGGTGTGAACCAATCTTGACAATGCCTAAACAAATTGTTTAAATGAGCATCAAGGGTACACTCGGCTATGTTTTGAGTCCTAACAAACAGTAACGTTCATTAGTAAAATAAGTCGGCTATGCACACCAAGGTGCTCTGTTTCTTTTCAAGGAAGCAATGACTCTACCACATCGGCTGATTTCCAAGGACATTAATTAGAGACTCTCCGGAGCCCGCAATATCTTTGTATTCTGAACATTTGAGTAAACTTAAAACTCCCGTGACGAAAAGGTTGTTCAGAAGGGCAATGATTACCGATAGCTGTACCTTTTAGTACCAAAGGTTATATGTCTTGCAGATTGTTCCCGATGCAGCCGCAGACCAGGTATTAAACACAGCTACCAGTCCAGTTAGAACAAGATTATGGATTACTTGTTCAAGATTTCATGTAGACAACAACTCAAAAAGATCGTCTCGCTTATTCGCAGCAAAATCGTGCTGACATAAACCGTTCTTGCAAGAAAGTTTTTTAGATACTTTACGCGACACTCGATAACGCAGAAGGCTACATGTATTCATGCCTTTTGTACCGCCCATAGCTCTTGCTGTCTAAATCTTTCAGCGAGCACCACTGTTATGAACTATGTGCGCAAAGTTATCGGTTCTTTACGCCCGACTAATTCATCCATTTATCTGTCAAACGGGGACTATTTATGACCATCAAAGAACTTACCAAAAAGACTAACAACCTGGATGTCTCTGGTGCTACTTATCTGGGTGGCAACAGAAATGATTCTGCCAATGCAGTCGATGTTTCAAAAAATGGCATCACCGTTTTTGGTGGCGCACTCTCTCAATATAGCTCCAGTGCAAAGAAAATCAACTTATTGGGCGGTGGTGAAGGCAGCGTTGTTCGCTACAACAACAAGACTAACAAAGTCCTTTCAGTGACTCATCTCCCCAGTGAGGTCGACGATCTAGAAGTCAACAGTAAAGGAGAAATAGCCGTTGCTGGTGACTTTGGAGTAGCCGTTCTGAGTGCAGATGGCAACCGCATTATTTGGAGTGACAACAGCGTCTCAGCCAGTCAGGTCTCCATTTCTGACAGCGGTAGAGTTGTTGCCATACAGGGTAGTAGTCAAATCAAACTATATAATAGCCAGGGTAAAGTTCAAGAAGAGTTTTCCACTGGCAAGAACAATCGCCGCTTTAACGATGTGGCCATCACCGATAAAAACGGTGGCACGTTGATCGCCACTGGCTATGAGCAAAAGTCATCGAACTTGCAAGTAGCCTTTACCCAAGCTTGGGACTACAACGGAAAACAGAAATGGAAAAGCTATGACGAAAGCGCCGCCAACATCCGCAAAGCCAATTTGATGGCCGATACGCGTGGTGAAAGCATTGCCATTGGTGATGACGGTGAACTCTACGCCGCTTATTCAATTAACGGAGGCACCGGCTTTTCTATTTTTTCCCGGGACCCACTCAATTTTTCCCAGTCATCGGGGCCTGACACAGTACAAACAGATCGCTACACTCAAGCCACCAATGTCGGTTCAGTCAAAATGACCTATTACGGTCGTTATGATCTAGCTACAGGTGATCTTAAAAAGGGACAATCGTTGCTTACCCGGCTAAGCAGCGGTAGAGGAAACAGTGTTAAACCAACCGACATTACGGCTGATCAACAGGGCAATGTGTACCTTGTGGGTCAGGCTAATGCAAGTTTAGCCAATCGCGATAACCAAACTATTGAGGGTCAAAGAGTACCTGGGTACTCAGGGTCAGAAGGCTTTCTGGCTGTTATGAGTCCTGATTTAAAGACGCGTTATGTTTGGACCCCCTTTGTCGATGGAGACGCCAATGCGATTGGTGTCGGTGGTGGTGTAGCCGCACTAGCCCTGACGGCTGAACCAGGGGCTGACCTGGTGACGGCAAACGCGGTCCAGAGAAATGCTGGCGGTGGAGACGATGCTTACCTGCTGCTAATTGGAGGTGAGAATGGGAATAGTCCAACGCCTGCACCTCCAGCCCCCCCAGTGCCCACTCCCACACCGCCAGCGCCCCCAGCACCCACACCGCCAGCACCCACACCACCTTCAGGACCGAATCGAATCACAAGTAACAACGCTGTGATTCAGGGTACTCGCCGCATTGACACCATTACTGGCGGGTCAAAAAAACAGCGTATCTCTGGCAAGAATGGTAACGATACTATTCGTGGTAAAGGCGGTAACGACACCATTTACGGCGATCAAGGCGCTGATAAGGTGTTTGGTGAAAGAGGTAACGATAAAGTCTTTGGTGGTTCAGGCAATGATTATGTTCATGGTGGCTCGGGCAATGACCGTGTTAACGGTGGCTCGGGCAATGACAGACTGCTAGGTGGCTGGGGCAATGATAGGCTCGTTGGTGGAGATGGTAATGATTTTCTGCAGGGAGCATGGCGTAGAACGGCTGCCGAAAAAGACGTGATGACTGGAGGTAGAGGGCGTGACACCTTTGTCTTGGGTAATCAATCTGGCACCCTTTACGATGACGGTAAAATACGCTCCATGGGGATATCAAACTACGCTCTGATCACGGACTTGAATACGAGTCAGGGTGATATGATCCAGCTTAGTAATGACCATGACTACCGTTTGGGTTCGTCTCCCAAAGGTGCTGATCGTGGCCGTGGATTGTTCATTGATAATGCGGCTGGTCAAAAAGATGAACTCATTGCCGTGATTCGCGGCTCGGGTAATCTCAACCTCAACAGCAGTACCTTTAAGTACGTCTAGACTAGTTAGTGGAAGCATGTCTAGGGGGAGAAACACCTCCGCCTATTGAACAGATTGTATTAGTCCTTGACAGGGAGCTAAACGGGGGGATAACTCTAAGGGCTATCCACCCGTTTTTCTTTAACTTTCTTTCTTTTCGAGAGTACGGGCTGGCAAATCGTCTTGCCTTGATTCTCAATCCGGTTTACAAGCCGTCAGCTCTGACGTTGCAAATAACGACCATGAACCCACCCTTCTATATCCATATTGTCATTGATGGTTTCTAGCACAGTGACTAGTTTCCAATTATTGCTAGTGTCTAGAATGTCAACGGGTGTGTGGGCAGGTAGCGGGCTCTCTGGCAACTTCTCATACTGAGTGCCTGGACCCGTGCGAATATTTAATCGACCTGTTGTTTCATAGAACTCTTCTAAATCCTCACGGCCCATTACCCTGGCACGAAAACTATCCATGGGGAAAGCGGGGCCTGGATCATTCTTGCGTTGGGGGGCAATATCATCATGGCCGATGACATCTTGCAAACCATATTCGTCGACCAACAGGCTGGCAACGTCCATCGCCGCCTCTAGTTGTTCTTCGGTATAAACATGCCAACCACTGGAGGATGACTCATGTTTGTGGGTTGCTTCGAGTACATCAACGTCGTCATACACCTGATTAAACCAACTTTTCCATTCGCCCCCTTGATGCTTTAGCCTACCGGCGTTCACCAGCTCAATCCCAATCGAGTATTTGTTGAGACCTGTTCTCCCCTCCCAAGAACTGCGACCGGCATGCCAGGCTTTCACATTAAACGGCACCAGCTGGGTAATACTGCCATCTCGACCAATGACCAGGTGGGCAGACGCTTTGGCCTGAGCTTGAGTGAGCCATCGTACAGCCGATTTTGCAGTTCTACCCGCTGTGAAATGCATTACTAAATACTCATGGCGCAATGTGCCACCAGAGTTGGGACTCTCCTCAAAGGGATAGGGAGTACCATCATCATGGTAGAGAAGGTGATTAATAATCTGCATTGTTAGTCTCCTAGTAGGTGTGTTGACTATTGTTGGAAGTTAATTGCCCTAAACTGTGACAGATTGTTCAGAAACACTCGTTTTTTAGAGCTAAGGGAACGTCGTAGACTGGGACCATGGGTGGCCCATCTCGATACATCAAGGGGATTACTGCCCCTTAATCCCCTAATTTTTAGGTCATTGAATTCAATAAGTGCCCCCAGAAAAGCCTGGAGGTCAACCAATAGGGATGAATAGCCCGGCATCATAACTCGCTGAAATAAAATGACATATTTAGCCATGGCTATTACCAGGTCCTGTATTGGGGGATTCAGTTCGGCGTAATCAAGCCCATAGGACGTTGTCTCTAAGATGAGTTGAATGGCCGTATCGACATCCATTTGAGAGAAGTCTTCATCCAGGCCCCTGATGGGATGCTCAGTCATGATCTTGAGCAGTTCATCCATAGCAATATGCAAAACTTGCTCTTCATGACTGAGGGGTTTGACAGGTTTATCAGGTGGTTCAGGCGTTCCACCACATTTGTTTACCATGATGGGTGTTCTCGAAACGAAAGAATATAAATGGGGGCATTGCTGATCCTCAAGATGACTTGAGCTGTCGGATACCGTCAAATAGCAATAGTTCTAACCGGTTCATCCCCTAAATCAGCGATCGCAAAATAGGTGACAACGCTATATCCAATCCAAATCGGGATCTGGATTAGGCGCTTTGGGCAAGTTCTTGCAGACGAACCCAGCTAACCAGAATGCTGGGAATAGGTCTTCAATTTCCTTGTCAGGATCTTTCTCCACAGGCTTGCTCGGTGCGGGACGGGGTTTGGGTGCGGGACGGGGTACCGGTCTGGGCCGAGGTTTTGGCACCGCAGCGCGGGCAGGCTTGACCACCAACACATTAAATGTGACGTTGTTGGGAAGAGGTTTGCGGTTTTGGTTGTAAACTGTCCATTTATTATTGGAGTACCAAACGCCTATGGGATTTGGGTTATAGGTGTTGATCCATCGCTGGGTAACAAAGACAATGCCCTGGGGAACACCATTGCTAAACCCGTTATTAATGTAACTGACATGCTTCATGCTGCCCTGTTTAGTGGCATCAGTTACTTTATGTTGGAAAGCGACACCTTCTAAGCCACCAAATCGAATAGGAGCCCCTGGTTTTAAGACCAAAATATTAAACTTGGTGCCAATTGGCATGGGCTTCAGGTCTTCGTTATAAATTTTCCATTTGCCACCGCTAAACCACACACCTACCTGGCTAACATTGTATTTCCCGTAATGCTGGGTAACGAGCACGATAGCATTACTTTGGTTGTTGGTTAGCCCATGATTAAGGGTGGTGATATGGCCACTTGTGTTGTTTTTCGTGGTTGTATGAACAAACACATTTCTGTTTAAGGCTGGATTAACCGCTAGAACATTGACCTGGTTATTCTTAGGCATGGGCTTTCGATTCTGGTTATACACAGTCCATTGGCTGCCATTGAACCAGACGCCGGTTTCATGGGTGTTATATACACCATACTTTTGGGTGGTAAACAACAAGAAATTGCGGTTGCCATTGGTAACACCATTGTTAATGTTGGTGATATGGCTTGAAATATTGGTTGGAACCGCCTTGTGGCTAATCAGATACATCCCAGCAGATTGGGTTAAGACCCGAGCTCTGCCTAAGGCGATTTTTGTACTCCCTGTGAAATTGGTAAAAGCAACCGGTTGCACAGTGCTAGATGCCGTCAGTTGAGTTTTGAGAGCATTAAGGTTTTTACCTTTGAGTATCTGGACGCCTGACTGATTGTCTATTTGCCGGTGTAGTATTTGTCTATCCTTTTTGACGGCCTGATAGTTTAGAGCTTTGGGGGTGGACAGAATGTTCACAGAACCTGATTTTAACTGAGGTGATGCATTGAGCATGACGTTACCAACAAAAATAGGCAGATTCTTCCCAATGGTTTTTTTGAATGTGTTTCTGTTTTTGGCTGAATCTTCCTTCAGTTCTACGTCTAGATTCCGCAAAAAGATCATTTTGACCGGCAGCACCGATAGGGACCCGGTGGGACTGGACTCACCATCACTGAGAGGGGCAATGAATTTTGGCAGATCCCAGAATCGTTGATGGAAAAGATCAATGCTAAACCAATCTCTGACAACGGAGAGAATACCAATGTCGACACTAATTTTTTCGATTTCTAATTCGTCCTGTTCATCACTGAAAAAGTCTTGGTAGTCTTTGAATACAGTGTTTTTAGCATAGTTGTAATATTCGTCGACTTCCCTGGCATCCATGGCGATACTGGCCCAACCACTCCCCCCTTCCTTAAAGAAGTTACTGGGCACAAAACTGGTTGGATAATAGTAACCGGACGTTCCTTTACCAATTTTCTCCCGTTCGGCTCCCGAGAGCTTTGACTTGTAATGCTCTAAGATATTGGATGGATATCTAGCTTCCAGCTGAAACTTGATATTTTGATGATTTTCATACACTAGCTTGTTACCGATGTCCTGCCATTTACGCGAGGCAGCTTCTTCTCGTTGTCTAGCAATGGCGATCAAATCGTTGAGGGAGGCAACAGCATCGGTATCATCATCACGTTCCGCAGCTGTTTTTTGAGAAATCAAGCTAGCAAGTTCAGCCGCCGCCGCCAGTGCTTCATCCTGACAGGTGTAATAGTTTTCTCGATTTTCAGGATCCTCAACATAGGCGAGTGCTTCCTGGAGTTTGGCCTCTTCTTCGGCGGTTAGAAAATTACCGCTGGCAGCAAAGGCCTTACCCAAACTGTCTTTATAAACATCCCAAATAAATTTAGTAGTATCAGGCTCATAAAACCGTTTGCTAGGAACGATAAAATTGGTGATTTCTGCAAATTCCTGGGGATGTTGAGGTTGTTCAAAATCGTATAGCGTATAGGCTTCTGCCAGTTTGTTGATGGCAACAAATGTATCTTTTTCGGCTAAACTGTCCTGATGCAGTTTAGCGAGTTTGCCCATTAAGGCTAAGCTAATTCTGTTCATTTTGAGTTTATATGAACGTTTTTAGTTTGTATGAACGTTCTAAGGCGAATTTTGAAAATGGAGCGCATGGCCCACGGACTAGAACAGTATGTCTAGTCCGTGGGCAACCCTAAGCCCCGTAATGAGTTGTTCTTAAAAAGAATTACTCGGTATCAATAAAGGGAAAAAGCAATCCTAAATCCACTTTTTGATACTGGGGTTTGGATTGGGAGATTTGGGCATCTGGTGACACTTAAACCCAATCAGCTGCATGCCAGGAATCCGAATGCCCTGCTCCTCTCGGTGAGAGTTCACATTTCTTTCAAAATTATCCTGCTTGTAGCTACCACCCACGGAGAAAGGACCCCAGCCACCGCCAGCGCTGACATCAAAGTGCTTCTTCAAAGAATCGTAGCTGTACTCAGACTCACCAAACTCTAGAAATAAGTCTCTGACAAAAATCGCCGTGGTGGTGAACGCTGGAATCATACCTTCAGGTTGAGCAGCTCCATCAGACACCATCTGATTATTAAAATCAGGCACGGCCTCGTCAAATCTCCAGTAGGTGCTCGTTAGAAAGTTGACGTTAAACCAGGGTCGAATAATGGGAACCTGAGCGATCTTAAAGCGCAGTTTAAACCGCGAAGTATTGATCTTGTGCTCAATTTCAGTTCTGTCGTAGTTAGCTTCAGCCTTAGCCCGCCATAGGCCAAAGCCAGCTTTGACTTTAGTACCGAACCCTTTCTTGGAGTAGTCATAACTACTGGCGTAGTCAGAACTGTCAAACTTGAACTGGGTCCATCCGTCTTCGTATCGGGCAAAACCACCGGGAACAAAGGTAACAGGATGAAACGGCAGCCCCGTTAGCATGCTGTTGAGCTGTCCCTCTTCAAACAACTCCTGGTATTGTTGCTTGAGTAACGCAATGCTTCTACCTTCGACTTGTTTGATAAAGGCACTAATACGATCAAACTGTTCGCGATAACCTAAGGTTGACCATTTGCGCTCAGCCGCTTGCACCCGTCTACGAAGAATGGGGCCATTGATGGCCCAGGCCGAAACCGCTTTGGGGTCATTCCCAGCCTCAGCCTCAATACGCAGGGTATTGTAGGCTAGCTTAGCCGCCTCCCATTCACCCAAGTACTGGTCATACTTAAGAACAAGTGGACTGGGTTCTTCGATGACTCTTTCTTCATCGGTCAGAAAATCGACTTCGATTCTCTTAGAAACCATCAGGCTCCGCAGTTTCTCTAGCTTGGCCTTGGTACGCTCATCGGGTTCAACATCTGCAACCTGACTAAACCTCAGAACTTGTTCGTAAGCTTGAGAGAGGGTATTTTCAACATTCCAAACATTGAAAGAATTGGTGCCAGTGCCCGATGTATCTGGAATGAGATCGCATAACCGTGCCAGATTTTCGGCATGGATGTACTTACGGCGGCTTTCATCAGCCAACATTCTGTTGAGCTCTTCTACACTGGTGTCTTCATCGACTTCTTCAGTTTCACCATTATTGTTGGGTTTATCGGCGTTAAAATCATCCCTGACATTTTTATATACGCCGCCCAGACCCTCGGTTAGAAAATCAAATTCGTCTGGCGGAAAGGGAATGCCAGGGGTAACCCAGGCCAGATAATTGTCTTCGGAGGGAGGCGCAGCACCATCGCCACTGCACAGTGCATCATAGAGTTTTCCTAGAACGGAATTCATTAACTCACTGGGGAGTACGTTAGCCATAGTTCCTTACCTAGTGTGTAGTATTGTTGTTTGTTATCTCGCTGCGTAGCGAGTAGATAGATGACAACAACTCACTAATCAATTTTTCTTGCTTTGTATACATAAGTTAATATTTAAATGTTTTCTCCTCTGGAAGGATAAAGCCATGGCAGGAGACAGGTTCACAGGTGTATTATTTTTTGTGGCACTACCTAGAAAAGAGAGTTAGCAGTAGCTTTAGATAGAAATATTGGATAAATTGTCTCTAATACGAAATCCCGACTGATAGCACCCGGTATCGAAGGGCATCCACAAGGGAGTGCCCCTACAGGATGGTCTATTTTTAATCGGGTTTAATACATTCGGATTTGGATAACAAGATGAATGGATCGGTTTCGAGAAATTTTACAACTATCCTTGCCAGGATGTTGTCAAAATAACTATTCAACAGATATTCAACAAAAAAGCAGAAAGCCGCTGTTTTTTGAAAAAACAGCGGCTTTAAAGTAAGAAACTCCACCCTAACGGTTGTTGGCTGGTAGTCCTATCTTGGGGGAGATACCTCTCGCTTGTTAGCTAGTCTGCCTCAGCTTTCGCTGATGATGATTAAAGGAGCGTTGTTCATTAGTCAGTACAGCATAGTCAATGGGAGGACGCATATCCCATTGAAGCTGAGTCAGTAATAGTAGACTGCCGCCAATGATGGCACCGGTCACCCCGTATTGCCAGGTACCTAGCTGGGTCACGGTAAACGCGGCAACCCCATGCACCACCGTCAGCCCTAAAAACGTACGCGAGCGAATGCCCCAACCCGTCAGGCCATGGCCAATGGCACACAGCCCTAACCACAAGGGGCAGAGGTTTATCAATATTGGCCCTACATAGCCAAACACGCCCCAATTGGTGATTACAGTGCCGACTAACATTAATGTAGCCCAGCTGTATACTAGCCACATGAGTCGTTCTACCCGTGCCCAAAAGCGCACGATGGACACCATACCCACAACAGCAATTACCGTAAGGCCGGACCAAGCAATTGCCAGTTGCTGCCAGCTAGCGTGGGACACCTGAACTGAGGCAAACATGAATACTGCCAGGGCCCCCCACAACGCAAACACTTGATCAACGCGAGTGTAAATACTTGAAAATGCATAGCCAAGGACACTGTGACGAAAGTGCCAGGCCCCGCGTAAATCTTGCAAATCTAAATCATGCTGCTTTGAGCGCAGCAGGGGCTCATTTGAAAAGCCAATAGTCATAGCAGTTACTCATAGAAACCAAAGATGGATCCAAAGCGCGAGAATCAGTCGCGGCTTTAGCAATACGACGACTGGCTACGCATTTATGTACTTTTAATTCTAATTGTATCGTTTTGTCAACTATGTGTGCTAACCCATATATTTGGTATAACAGGCCGGATGACGGTTTCGGGAGCATAAACCGCGTGGTGTAATGTTTTGAACACGCCCTAGCTGCACGTATGTCTGTCCCCATGCGACCTGACCGTTTTTTATATCTACTGCTGGCAGTGGTGTTGATTGTGTTGCTGTTCAACCTGCATCTGTGGGTCATCACCACAGGCCCCGAGGGCAGTATTGCTGAGATTAGTCGGGATATGCTGGCCCGGCAAAATTTTATGCATCCTCGGTTGCTGGGGGTAAACGATTTTAGCCATCTGCCATTGCCCCTCTGGTTGACCAGCCTGGGAATGCGGCTGTGGGGCATCAATACATTTGGGGCTCGCTTCTTTATCCAGATCAGCATTTTGGTCCAGGTAATTTTTACTTACCGCATTGCGATGCGATTATTTGGGTCGTCCCAGGTCGGTCTGTTTGCTGGACTGATCTATCTGTCATGTCCCCTGGTGTTGGCCTGTAGCCGTTACCTATCCGCCGATATATTGTTGGCCACCTTCGAGCTGGCAGCTATCTACTATATTCTGCTCTACCATCTGGAAAAACTACCAGTTGCCCTCTATGGACTCGCGATCGCATTCGCCGGTGGCCTATTATGCGGCGGGTTACATAGTCTGCTATTGCCCATCACCGTGGGCACCTATGTATTGACATTTGGGCCTCACAACTATGGGATTCACTGGCGTCATGGCCTGGCCGCATTGATCATGGCAGTTGGGCTCACCTGCTTTTGGTTTGTGCATGCCAGCCATCACCTCCCCGATATTTGGGCCTTTATCCGCCAGACATTTTGGCAAGACACCTTTTTCGGGCCACCCAGGCATCCCCGCTGGCAATATGCAATCACATTTCTGTTGGGCAGTTTGCCTTGGTGGTTTTTGGTGTTGCCCAACCTTGCCAGCCCGGTCTGGCAAAACCCCAATGTGTTGCCAGTCTGCATCACCTGGCTAGCCCTGCCGTTGGGGTTCTACACATTGACCGGTAGTGCATCCCTGGCGGCATTGTTGCCCCTGGTATCTGGGTTCTCGATTCTTGTCAGCTATTGGGTGCAGTTTCTAACGAAACAACAAGTGTGGCGTTACAGCCGCTGGTTTGCCCAAATTTATGGCTGTCTGGGTATGCTGGCCTTCATGGTACCCCTGGGCTATCAAATTCTTGGACAGCCATTGCAAAGCACCTGGCCCATGGTGATAACGGCGTTGAGCACGTTAGGCTTAGTGCTTTTGCTATACCGATTTATCCGGGCGGGGGTCAGAATTCGGCTGGTGGCTATGGTGCTGGTGCCATCATTTATGTTGTTGTTATATGGCGGTTACTACACCCAGGCCAATGGACCGTGGAAAGAGAGTGCTAATGTTGTCTCTCAGATTATTCAGCAACGGCGGTTAGAGAGTTTACCGGTCTTGGTTTATAACGAAGCGCTCCCCTCCCTGGCCTTTGCCCTGAATAAAGACACCATTACCATTAACGATGGCATTGTCAATGAGGCCTATTTTCAAACCACCCAGGGTTGGGAACCCCGCTGGATTCGGCTAGGGAACCCCGAGGATAATCTTTATTTACGTCGGCTGATGACTGATCCATCGGTACTGGTAATTCCAGGGGATTTGCCCGACCGTTGGAACTGGGTAAAAATTAATTATCCTGAAATGGAATGGGCCGGTCGTTGGCAGGTGTTATATCGTTCTCAGTAGGGGCTTCCCCTTGTGGGTGTCCGGATCGCAAATGATTGGGTCATAAATGGCCTGGCCTAAAATGCCTTAGGCACGATCATTCCTGCGCATTAATTGGCCTCAGGCCTATGGGGCATCCACAAGGGAGTGCCCCTACTTGGTTTATTGCGCCCCTTTGTAAGGCTGCCGTGTACACACAAGTATTGGAAACTAGCGTTGGCGGTTGCCTCACCCCCTCTAACGCCCCCTTGCCTTGAGTGGAGATCCCCTCTGATACCAGGGGTTTTTGTGCGGTACAGGGTGGGTAGCAAAAATCATTAAAAATTGATTGCATGCCTGGACATTCCTGGTTGGGCTAGTTATGGTAGGCATGAATTCCTAATTTTCCGAGGGATTCAGCCGAACCTTGAAAACCTGATTCTTCCGTTATATCCCTCGAATAGTGACTGTGAAAGACTTTCAGACGTTTTTCCAGGGCTTTATTGGGAGCTATTCTCGATTAAGTCGGTCATTTTTGGAACCCTTAGATTTGGGTGTCTAGAAGCCCCTGGTTACAATGGTTTCAAAAGGGAGGTTGCCAATTCCATTACCCCGCAAGGGGACGGAAACTTATCTAGGTCAAGAACAGTAGAACGCCAGTTAGCATTTCCAGGTTGCCAATTCCATTACCCCGCAAGGGGACGGAAACTCGCTGAAAAGGGTCGAGCCGTTTTGCTGGGCTCTGTATTGGTTGCCAATTCCATTACCCCGCAAGGGGACGGAAACATGCCATGGATCTGCGACTTTGACGATCGCATCAGTGCTGTTGCCAATTCCATTACCCCGCAAGGGGACGGAAACCGATGCATCGACAGCAACACATGCTCGTATTCTATCTGGTTGCCAATTCCATTACCCCGCAAGGGGACGGAAACGCCATTTTCGACTACCAACAACCGCAACAACGTCAAGTTGCCAATTCCATTACCCCGCAAGGGGACGGAAACAGTTCTTTGTTTTTTACAACTTCTTCAATTTGAAATCTACTAAACAGTTGCCAATTCCATTACCCCGCAAGGGGACGGAAACTGAAGTCCTTAAGGATAATTCTCTCGCCGTAAACTGACTCAATGGTTGCCAATTCCATTACCCCGCAAGGGGACGGAAACTCGTGCAAGTGCTCGCGATCGTATCTGCCGTTGGCGGTGGGTTGCCAATTCCATTACCCCGCAAGGGGACGGAAACTTCTAAATTCTTCAGTGGCGTGTTGACTGAACGAAGCAGGTACGTGTTGCCAATTCCATTACCCCGCAAGGGGACGGAAACGGCTGGAAGACGGAAGAGCGAAGATAGAAGAACGAAGAATCGAGGTTAAGAATCCCCAGATTTAATAACCCTTACGCATCATATCTTCCGTCCTCCCTCTTCCGCCCTCCGCCTTCCCCTTCCCCCTGGGCACACTAAACATAGTTTTTCTTAACCCAAACTATGCCTACGCCCACCGAAACACCCATCAAAACCCTACGCGATCGCACAAAAACCTTTGCCCTCAGAATTGTGCGACTATACACATCATTACCAAAAAGTACCGAAGCACAGGTACTAGGAAAACAAATGCTTCGCAGCGGAACATCCCTCGGTGCCCATTACCGAGAAGCGAATCGTGCCAGGTCTAATGCAGAATACATCAGCAAAATCGAAGTCGGATTACAAGAATTAGAAGAAACTGTTTACTGGATAGAACTTCTTATAGAAGCCAAAATTGTAGACAGTCAAAATCTACAAAACCTACTCAACGAAGCCGATCAACTAATAGCAATCCTTGTCTCCTGCGTTAAAAAAGCACGAAATAAGTAAAAAACACATCCCCCACTCCCTCTTCCCTCTTCCCTCCTCCCTCTTCCACCTTTCTCTTCCCTCTTTTCCCTCTTCCGCCCTCCGTCCTCCGCCCTCCCTCTTCCCTCCTAATATTTGTTAGGCACCATGCGTTGCGTTTCCTTAGGCGGGCGTTGATAATGAATCGCCCCCTGTCGCTTAGGTAACATAATTGGCTCGTAAGGTAGCTCCTCGTAGGGAATCAGAGTTAGTAAATGACTAATACAATTAAGCCGTGCACGCTTTTTATCATCGGCGTCGACCACATACCAGGGGGAACTAGTGGTATCGGTCATCGCAAACATGTCATCTTTCGCTTTAGAATACTCAACCCAGCAGGCACGGGCCTCTAAATCCATGGGGCTCAGCTTCCAACGCTTAGCTGGATCTTTGATCCGGTCCTGGAACCGCTTTTCCTGTTCTTTATCACTGACAGAAAACCAATATTTGACCAGAATGATGCCCGAGCGTTGGAGCATATGCTCAAATTCAGGGCAGGTGCGCATAAATTCGGTATATTCATTGTGGGTGCAAAAGCCCATGACGCGCTCTACACCGGCGCGATTATACCAGCTACGATCAAAGAGAACAATCTCGCCAGCTGCCGGTAACTGGTTCACATAACGCTGAAAATACCATTGGGTTTTCTCTCGATCAGTGGGCTTACCCAACGCTACAATACGGCAACCACGAGGATTTAAGCATTCAGAAATACGTTTAATCACCCCACCCTTACCGGCAGCATCTCGCCCCTCAAAGATCACAACAACCTTCAGGCCTGCATACTTTACCCATTCTTGCATCTTCACCAACTCAAGCTGCAAACGCTCTAGTTCAGACTGGTATACAGATTTTTTCAGGCTTTTCTTCGTCTTCGAGTGCTTTTTCTTCTGGGTAGATTTATTGTGGGTATCATCCTGTTTTTTAACAGTCTTCTTAGTTGCCTTTACTGATTTAGCCATCGGAATTGTAGCGATCTGGCCTAAAGGTTTGTTATCAGCGCTCTTTTCGGTAGCTTTTCGCTTTGAGGTGATCTTTTTTAAAGCTTTCTTTTTAGTCACTTTGGGTTTTTCATTTGAAGAATTAACATCTGCTTTCTTCATTGTGCTATGGGTGTTTGACTTAACCATAGAGTCTCCCAAAATATCTCGATAGTGGTCAGCATACGTGCTTATTTATCGAAGCATGGGCGAGCTTAGGTTAGTCTAAATATTTGCAGATACAAAAAATTAAAATGTAACGCTTGAATCAAGCCTACCCAGACTTGGGGAGGTGGGCTTCGATACCGAGCATATCAGTCAGAATTTCGGATAAGAGGTTAAACAGCTGATTTGCATTTTATAAAAGATTATGAATAGGCCTTACGTTATCAACGCCTCAACCATTGCGGCAACTCTCTCACCCGTTCTAAATAATCTGTTTCCATAGCTCGCTCAGGCCTTTACACCAGACATTATGCCCTGCATTTTTCCGAGCTTAAAATCCATAACCCTAGCGTCTGCTTTAATGACGTCCGCTCATACGAAAATTAACACAGGCTTAACATTGAGTTAAAATTGTTCGTCAAGTTACGGAATGTTTCGACGAATGTTGATTCGATGGTTTACCAGCAACGTATGGCAATAGTTGTTTGACTTGAATTTTAAGCGGTTACTAGACCGCTGGTCATGTCCTTGCATGGCCGTTAGGCAGCGTGTTTGTGCTTCAACATCTGATCCGACGCCTGCAAAGGGCCTGACGAGGGTTGCTATATGCAAACAAAGAATAAAAAATGCGATCGCACAAATGCTGGCTTATCAGTATTCAATCTGAGTGATCGCTGGCAGACTGCCAGCAAGCTGATTTTCATAAATGTACTTTTAATTGGTCTACCGACCATCATTTGCTACTACAGCCTGCAGCTAGGCGGCATTTCCTTAACGTGGCTGCATTTTTCACTGGTGGCGCTCTATCTATCCAGCGCAGTGATGCTCATTGCTGAATCCACTGCCGCTGTTTCGCGACGATTTGCTAGCCAGTCAAGGTTTTCACCGTCTCAACCTAATAGCTTTAAGCGTCGCCTAAAAAAGAGCCTCGGCGTTCAGGGAGCAGAACTGCCAGAGGGTCAGCCCTTGCCACGCTGTTCGTTTATTGTGGCGGCCTATTTACCCAATGAACAAACCATCATTTTAGAAACCATTGATCACCTGCTAAATCGGATACATCAGCCTGAGGCAGGTCTAGAAGTGATTTTGGCCTATAACACCCCGGTGGTGCTACCCATTGAGCAAACCCTGGTGCGATTGGCCAGAAAGTATCCTAATTTTCGGCCTTATCGAGTTGAAGGCAGCCATTCAAAAGCCGAAAATATTAACGCTGCCCTCAATATCGTGACCGGGGAGATCACCTGTATCCTTGATGCAGACCATCATCCAGCCCCAGACTGTTTTGAGCGGGCCGGTCGATGGATCGCCAATGGGTACGATGTTGTGCAAGGCCGCAACATGATCCGTAATCGCAGTGAAAATCTCCTCACTCGCCTGGTGGCGGTGGAATTTGAGTCGATTTACGGCGTCAGCCATTCTGCCAAGTCGTTAATGGTAGATACGGCTTTATTTGGTGGCTCCAATGGCTATTGGCGCACCTCAGTGCTACAGCAGGTCCGTTTTAACCCAACGATGCTGACCGAAGATATTGATGCGTCGATACGCACCCTTTTGCATGGGTATCGCATCGTCCATGACCGCAGCATTACGGTTACAGAATTGGCCCCCAACCACATCAGCGCCTTTTGGTCACAGCGTAAACGATGGTCCCAGGGATGGCTAGAAGTTAGTTTGCGCTATCAAAAACGGTTTTGGAAGTCACCCCAGTTAACCTTTGGGCAAAAGCTAATTTGGACCCATTTGCTCTACTATCGAGAACTGTTTCCCATTTTATCGGTACAGATTTTGCCAATTGTTTTCAGTAGTTGGCTGCTAACAGGAACCATTAATTTCACAGACAATGCATTTTTGTTGTCGGCAACAGTTATTACGTTTTTGAGTAGTGTTTACAAACTGTTGGTTACTGCAAAAATTGGGTATCACCATTATCCCAGGTACTACTTTTTGCAATATGCCTTACTGACACCGGTTTACTCATTGTTGAAAAACATGATTGCGGTTGTTGCACTCTACGATCATCTCCATGGAAAAACCGAGTGGGTCGTTACTCCGAGAGAGGCGACACCTGCTGTGGCTAATTTGGAAAAAGTCTATGGATTACCTGAAACAGCCAGGCTATAACCTTGTCTTTTGAGAAAATTTCAACACCCTTTTAGAAAACAGATTTTACTTTCCCATCTTCTATGAAACGTCGTTTTAATCGGTCAGCGGCGGTACAGCGCTTAGCGTGGCTAGACGGATTGCGCATCTTTGCCGCCGTCATGATCCTGCTTTACCATGCCCAGCTGTTGTTTACTCAATATCGCTATACGCCACAGCCTACGGGCCTAATCCATAATCTGCAACAGCTGATTGCTGAGACAAACTCTCTGGCAACGCCCTCGGGATGGATACAGTTGCTAGGAATTCCAACATTATTTGGGTTTCAGTTTGTGGATGTGTTTATTTTGTTGAGTGGGTTTAGCCTAATGCTAGCCGCCCGGCATCGTTCTTTTGATTGGTTAGGTTTTTGGCAAAAGCGTTTATCGCGACTGCTATGGCCTTTTTGGACAGTTGCCCTGCTGTCTTGTCCGGTTTTATGGATGATTGGCGCTGCGACTGAAAGCTATATCCCACCAGTGTGGAATTATTTTGCAGCGTTTACTTTTCCGCTATTAATCGATCATCGCGCTAGTCTCTTGTTGCCCATCAGCGGTCCATGGTGGTTTATTCCATTAATTCTAAGTTTTACCCTGTGTTTTCCGGTGCTACATCGACTGGTGTATCGCTGGGGTAGCCGCAATCTGTTGCTGGTGAGCCTGGTCATTACTCTGGTTTATCGAGCACTGGCTATATACACCTTTGGAGGACAGCCCACATATACGATTCTAGCGACTCCCAATGGACCGTTGCCGTTTTATGTGTTGCTGGCTAAACTGAGCACCTTTGTGATTGGCATGGTGGTGGCTCAAGCCTATAAGCACGGTCGTGGTGTGCTTTTTTGGCCCCAGTTTAAGGCGTTGCGAGTGGGTCTTGGTCTTTATGCCATTGGCTTTGTTTGTCAGTTTTATCAATTGGGGTGGATAGTCTGTGACCTATTGGTACCTCTAGGATTAACCCTGGTTTGTGTGGTGATTTGCCGATGGCTTACGGCAGTTCGCTTTAGTCGTTATCTGGCGCTGAGGCTAGGTCAATATAGCTATAGCTTTTTCTTGGTTCATAATTTTGTGGTGGATCGTACGCTGGGTCTGGTTGTGAAGGGGGATGAGGTCAGGTATGCGATCGCACTTCCCCTAATGATTCTCGGCACCTTAATCCTCGCTGCCATTACCGATGCCGTTACGCCTCTGCTACAAAGAGCCCTAGCCCGTCTGTGGCAAGATATTGACTATCTACTAGCCCGTAAACCTGCGGTAACGGCTCCTCGCTGGGTGCCTTCAGTGGGGGATACCGTTGGCTATCTTGACCAACAATGGACTGTTCAGGCCATTGAAGTATTGCTGGACGATGGTAACTATTACCTGTGCAAAATTGCGAATGCCCAACAAACCCGCTGGGTTAGCCAAGAGCAACTCCAGCTGATGGCTCCGACTGTATTGGCTGGATAAGTCAGGGGGAAAACCGAATTGATTTTAAGGTGCGATCGCACCATTCGTTAGATTATTCAGCGCCCCTGAAACTGTCTTAATCGCCTCTATACCGCAGCCATCCAAACGATGACGCCCCCCCAAATACTGCGGGTCGTTATAGGCTAGCTGCGTCTGACCCTGGTCATCCTCCCAAATCAGTACCTTTTGCGGTAAATCAATGGCAATGGTTGGCTGACACTGCATCAGAGGCGTTCCTAGTTTGGGGTTACCAAAAATAACGACTCGGGTAGGTCGTAACTCCAACCCTACCCCAGAGGCATTTTGGGCATGGTCAACGGTGGCAAATAAATTCAATCCGTTAGTTTCCAAAATCTTTTTAAATCGAGTTTCTGTTTCCCCAACGCTGTAAGGGCTAGACTTAACAACTAAACCTGTGGGTCCAGTTGCCTGGGCGACGGCCTGCTGACGAGAAAAATAGGCAGCTCCTGCAATCAGGATTAACCCTAAGAAACCGATACCGGCTGTAATATTGCGCATGGTGATGGGCTCAGAACCAGAACTGTGTTTTCAGCCTATAACTATAGGGCGTAGATGTTTTAAAAACAGCTATGTCGTAAGATTTTTTACAGGCTCTTGCTGAGTGGCACAGTGGATACTGCCACCTCCAGCCGCAATAGCATCAATATTCAGGGCAATGATTTCGCGATCTGGGAAGGCTTGTTGTAGTGATTGTTGCGCCCTTTGATCAGCGCGGCCATCCCCAAATTCCTGCATGATCACCGCACCATTGCAGACATAAAAACCGACATAACCAGCGGCAAAATCTGGCGTCTCATAACTGTCTCGGATTGTGCCAGGTGCTTCGAGGACAATGGTTTCAAGCGGTCGACCCTGGGCATCCGTTGCGTTTTCTAAGATTGCTAGATGCCGTTGAGTCACCCCATGGTCAAAAAAGCTTGGATCGGGTTCATAACCAGCCAGCACAACCCCCGGTCTGGCAAACCGAGCATAGAAGTCGGTGTGACCATCGGTGATATCTTTTCCCTTAATCCCAGGTAGCCAGATAATCTTCTCTAGACCGAGAAGCGGCATTAGCTGGTCTTCAAACTCAGACTTGCTCACCCCTGGATTACGATTGTCATTGAGCACACAACTTTCAGTAATAATGGCAGTACCATCGCCATCTACTTCAATACACCCTCCCTCCAAAACGAGATTAGTATTGACCACTTCAGCCCCAGATTGCTGGGTAACAAATGCAGCAACTGCAGCATCTTGCTGAAAAACTTGCTTCTGACCCCAACCATTAAAGTTAAGGTCAATGCCAGCTTTTTGACCCTGCTTAGAAAACACAAACAGAGGACCCGTATCTCGTATCCATAGGTCATCTAAGGGCGACACAATCAATTCAACAGATGCACCTAATAGATCTTTGGCGAGATCATACTCTTCAGGTCTGACCAGCATAGATACTGGCTCATACTGGGCAATTGTTTGGGCAAGGGTAACTAAGTTACGTCTCACTTCTGGCAGTAGTTGTCGCCCCCAAATGCGCGCACTTGCCCCAAATGCCATCCAGGTTCGCGTATGGGGTGCAGCTTCATCGGGCATATACCATTGCTGGGTGCTTACTTGAGAATTCGCGCAACCCATCAGCATTCCTCCAGCAAATAGCGAAGTATTTTGAACAAACTGTCGTCTTGTGATCATGGTCATCCCCGATATGCAATTTGTGCCCCAAGAGAGAAATTCTTTAAAATTATTGGGTGATTTTTAACATCTTATTGCCGTTGCGTTGAAACTCATAGGCAACAGTCTGAATATCACACTGATATCCCCTTGTAGTCAGAGCATTTATGACAAACTCCAGGTGCGGTGAGGGGTGTAGATCTAAGGCAACTAAGGGGAAAATGCGTACTTCCTGACAGATGCGCAACAGTTCACAAATAGAGTTGAGATGAAATATCTGATCAAATTGTTCAGAATAGAGAAATAGGAAATGAGAACATAACCCCAACTGGTAGCTAGCGTCTGTATAGCTTAACTGGGGTAATTCTCCTAGATCATAACGGCCTTCAGTTTTGCCTGAGGCAAAATCTTGACAAAATAGTCGAATCGCAGCCTCACGGTTTTTTCTCAGATCACTGGGCGAATGATGGTAGCTCCAAACCCAGTCATCCAGGGTGTTTTCGACCTGTTGAATAATGTTATCTACAACTGCATCAAAGCGCTGTTTAATCTCTGTAGCACTAAAACAATAAAGCGGATCGACGGATTTGATCTGATAGCCTCGCCGAGTGCCTTCTGCATTAAAGCTGGCGGGTCCATCGGCAACAGAAAGGATAGGGTTTTGTAGTTCCGTCTCAGTTAGGTTGAACATTTTGGTGTATTCATCCAACGATCGACCAAAGGGGACTACGCTATCTAACTGAACGGCCATAGGTGATTCCGAAGGGGGTTGATGTGGGATGTTGTTTAGCGGTCGTTATGATTGAGCTCTGGATGATTGAGCTCTGGCAGCAATGATTCAGGACCGATGTTTGATACATCATAGCCTTGGGGATAGCTACGAATGGATTGATCGGCAAAGAAGTCTGGTAAAGAACGGGGCGGCAGTTTACGTAGCAGTCGACTGCGAGCTTTTAAACTGATTTTTAGCAACCGGGTGAGGTGCTGGGGCGCAGGTTGCCAGCCTAAGGCATTGAGCAGTGGGGCATCTAACAATGCAGGTACAGCTGTGTTGGCGAGGGATCGCACCCCCACCGGAAACCAACTCAATAGCATTGCCCGCGTCGCATCCGCCACCCGTTGATTGGCCACAGCATAGGTAAATTTCTCCCGCTCATAGGCCAGGTTATAGGCTTCAAATGCCCCATAGGAGTCTGGCATATCGGTAATGCCCATGCGTTCGCCAACGCCATACCAAAAGTGATACATGGCCTGTTTCTCTAGCTCGCTGAGGGCGCGCCAACCAAAGCGATCGCACCAGCGCACAGGCTCATAGATAAATGTGGACAGCACATACAGATAATCGTTATTGCCGATGGGAAACCGACTGTGGATGGCATTCATCCGTTCTAAAAATGCCTGTCCCTTTGGATGTCGGTAGCCCCACTTAAGCAGCTGTGAGACGATGATCCCGGTGTCGTCATAGCGCTTTTGGGTATGGTGCTGAAACTCCCCCGTATGGTCCAGCAGTTTGGCAATACTGGGCACACAAAATGTCCGCAGCAGGGCAATTTCTAACGCTCGGGTCATATCCCAGGGAAACTCATAGCCCGCCAGAAGATGACAAATTGCGATCGCATCCTGCTCCGGATCCATCGTTTCAATTTTCCGGGCAATATCATATCGCCTCATGCTCTTGTCCCCATCTACCCTGTTAGAATAACCCAGCTCCAACTAATCCTTGCCATGGCACGTTGGTTTAACACGGCAGGTCCCTGCAAACCTGATATTCACTATATGCTCTCACCAGTAGAGCGGCTGCCCCAGCTTCGGCGCATTATCGATCAGCAGGGATACTTTGTGATCCACGCTCCACGGCAAACCGGTAAAACCACTGCTATGTTAGCGCTGGCCCAAGAACTAACAGCTAGCGGAAACTACACGGCCATTATGGTTTCTGTGGAAGTAGGTTCTGCCTTACTGAATGATGTAGATGCAGCAGAGCTTAGCATTTTAGATGCGTGGCGGGGAGCTGCTCGGTTTCGCTTACCCAGTGACCTACAGCCACCGCCATGGCCAGATAATGTTCCCACAGGGCGACGTATTGGTGCCGCTCTTAGTGAATGGGCCGCGCATTCATCGCTTCCTTTAGTGGTATTTATTGATGAAATTGATTCGCTACAGAATGAGTTGTTGATTTCAGTATTACGCCAATTACGAGATGGCTACCCCAATCGCCCTCAAGGGTTTCCCCATGCCTTAGCACTGACCGGTCTGCGAGATGTACGAGATTATAAAGTAGCTGCGGGTGGCAGTTCTCGACTGAATACATCTAGCCCCTTTAACATTAAGGTCAAATCGCTGACACTGAATAACTTCACGGCGGCTGAGGTAGCCCAGCTATATGGCCAGCACACGGCTGATACGGGTCAACTGTTTACAGAAGCTGCTGTGGCCCGAGCGTTTGAGCTCACCCAGGGACAACCCTGGTTAGTAAACGCTTTAGCAAAAGAAGCGGTAGAAGAACTGGTGCCAGATTCTCAACAGCCAATTGATGTAGCAACTATCAATCGAGCTAAGGAAATTTTGATTCGGCGGCAGGATACTCATCTGGATAGCCTGACAGAACGACTCCAGGAAGACCGAGTGCGCTCTATTGTGGAACCTATGCTAGCAGGTCAAGAGTTGGGTGTTGTGCCAGCAGATGATCGTCAATTTTTAGTTGATCTGGGTCTGGTTGTACATCATCCTGCTGGTGGGCTAACCATTGCTAATCCAATTTATCGAGAAGTCTTACCCAGGGCCTTGGCCAGCGGACCCCAAGCAGGTTTACCGATTGTTCAACCCAGCTGGTTAACTGACGATAATCAGCTAGATTCTAAAAAGTTGTTGGATGCTTTTCTTCGCTTTTGGCAACAACATGGTGAGCCATTGCTCAAAAGTGCCCCGTACCATGAGATTGCGCCTCATTTGGTGATGATGGCCTTTTTACACAGAGTTGTCAATGGTGGCGGTACCCTGGAAAGAGAATATGCCATTGGTAGCGGTCGCATGGATTTATGTTTACGGTATGGCAATGTTACCCTAGCAATTGAACTAAAAGTTTGGCGAGATCATTGTTCAGATCCCCTATCAAAAGGGTTGGAACAATTAGATAGCTATCTTGCAGGGCTGGGACTCACCCAGGGCTGGCTCGTGATTTTTGACCGTCGCAGTGAGCTGCCCCCCATTGCTGAACGCACGACAACAGAGTCGACCATGAGTCCCCAAGGCAGGCATATCAATGTTATTCGTGGTTAAGCATCTGGGTCTTCAGAGTCGACTTTTGGTGTTAAGCCCAGTAGTTCCGCCACAGTAATTGCTGTGCCTGGTGCCAACAATATGCCATTGCGATAATGCCCTGTAGCCAAAATCACATTCTCATAGCCCGCCAGTGGTTTAATCACTGGGGCACCCTGCCCCTGGGGGCGAGGGCGTAATCCGCTCCAGTGACGCAGGGTTCTAGCCTGGGCAACGGCTGGGCAATAGCTAATGGCGCTTTGGCGCATCTGCTCTAATCGCTCTAAATTAGGCACCATCTCAAGGTCATCGCCCAGGGGAAATTCAACGGCCTTACCGCCGGGGGGAAATTCCACAGTGGCCCCTAGCCAGTAACGTTTCTCTCCTAAGGGTACCAAGTGCACATCATGTCCATTAAGCACTGGTTGAAACGAGGTGTTATCTAAGGGCTGATCCAGCTCAATTTCCATGGCTTGACCCAGCACTGGGATCATCGGCAATGGTTCTGCCCCCAGCTGGCTTAAGTCTGCTGAGTTCAGACCAGCTGAGAGGATCACCCAATCCACATCTAAGATCTCTTCAGGCAGCTGTAGCTGAGAACAATAACCAGCGTTTTTATTTAAGCCTAAAACTGGACTCTGCCAGTGTGGGGTAACGCCGCGCTGTTGTGCCGCTTCAACCAACGCTAATGTTAGTTCTTTTGGATGTACCTGACCATCTTGGGGAGAATAAATTGCCGCTGCCACAGCTTTTGTATTGACCTGGGGACAGCGGTCCTTTAGTTGTTGTGGTGACCAAATTTCCAATGGATATCCCTGGCTGGCACGTTTAGCTTGCAGCGATTGCCAACGTGGGATTTGTTCTCGATCAAAACAGAAGCTGATTAAACCCTGTATGTGGGGAATAGATCGTCCTAACGATGCTTCTAATTCAGGCAGTAATGTTTTGTAGCGTTCAATACTGTCCCGACGTAGTCGCCAGTTACGACCTTTAACCTTGTGGCTAATAATACCCATTAAAACGCCCAAGGCCGCTTGGGTAACACCTTGGGCGGGGTTGCCTTGATCAATGACATGAATATCAAGTTGGCTATGACTACTCAGCTCATACGCTAGGGTAGCGCCGACAATTCCACAACCAACAATAGCAATTCGTGTCATTTAGCAGTTTTGTTTAGACTGATTCTTCGGTGGGCACCAGGTTAAGAAACGTACTTAAGTCCTTAGCAAACCTAATGTAAGCCTGATTGGTGCGATTACTATCAAATGCAGTAACTGCAGCACTCATGGCTTCAAGATCCTCTGTAATCTCGTTGGATAGGGCCAGAGCTTCAGATTTATCGTTAGGTAACAATAGAAATGCCAAGCGATTCATACGTTCTCTTAGTTCACCCAAAGGACCGTGGATGAAGTTGTCGATATTAGCCCAGTTTTCATCACGGATGTAACCCGCTAGCTCAGGCAGACGATCTTTGGAAGTCTGAATACGGCCAGCGTAAATAGAAATTTGAGCGATCTGGTCCGCAGAATAGGTTGGGGGGGCAGTTGCCTGACCACCAGAACTGCAGCTCACGAGTAGGGTTGCGATCGCAACCAAGAATACTCCCACCATCGACCGTGCTAGTGATCGAAACCGTTCCATACCAGCAATACCTCCTAATGAAGTTAATCTGTGGCTGAATTGAATCAGCAATGACACAGTATCAAACCCAGCTAATTATAGTACGTCAATCATTGCAAATTACGTTTCCACAGTCTTAGACACGGGTTCCGTGTCAGTCTGAAGTACATTAGGTATGATTTTTAACAAGTCAGCAGAATTATAAGGTTTTGGGAGAAAGGCTTTAACGTTTTCCCCAAGGGATAATGCAATTTGCTCATTACTCGGTAAACCGCTGACCGCAATCACCTTAACGTCAGGATTAATTCTCTGCATCACTTGGATGGCCGTTGCCCCCCCTAAAGAGGGCATCGTCATATCCATCAAAACAACCTTGATATCGGTTTGATGTTGAGTATATTTGGCGATTGCATCAATCCCATCCGTTGCCACTATCACCTTATAGTTATGGCTTTCTAAAATGCTTTGGGCGATGTCACGAATAGGGGCTTCATCCTCTACAACCAGAACCCCGTCTCCTTGGCCCAACGGGAAAGAAAGGACTTCTGCTTCCACTCTCTCTTCTGCCTCAATCGCAGGCAAGTACACCTTAAATTGAGTACCCCGACCAACTTCGGTATCAACGGTGATAAATCCACCGTGACTTTGAATAATGCCGTGAACCGTGGATAACCCCAATCCAGTTCCCCCCTGAGCTTGCTTAGTGCTAAAGAAAGGATCGAAAATGTAAGCCAATTTATCCGGGGGAATGCCAGTGCCGGTATCGGTCACTATGACAACAATATAGGGACCTGCTTCCACGTCTAGATGGCTGGAGACAACGGCCCGATCAAGCTGTATATTCATGGCCGACACCGTCAATTTTCCGCCATTGGGCATCGCATCACGAGCATTGACAAAGAGATTCATAAATACTTGATGGAGCTGGGTTTCATCACCTTTTACAGAGTCAATATTTTTAGGTACATCAACAGCAATCTCGATAGATTTCGGAAATGTTTTATGGACAAAGCTCCTGATTTCTTTAATTAAATATCTGATGGATAATAACGACCGGTCACCCTCTACACCTTTTGCAAACAAGAGCATCTGGTTAATAATCTCAGAGCCGCGTTTGGCACTGCTTTTCAATATCTCAAACTCATGGTGAATGTGTTCGTCCACATCGGGTAATTGCATCGGCAAGAGATCGGCCACGCCATAGATCGGCGTCAAAATATTATTTAGATCGTGGGCAATCCCGCTGGCCAATGTGCCAATGCTCTCTAGTCGTTGAGCTCGCAAAAATCGAGATTCTAATTGCTTGGCCTGGGTGATATCAGTATTAACGGTCAGGATGGCATTGGGCTGTCCTTGCTCATCGGTTACTAACGTCCATCGACTCATCACCGTGATGGATTGGCCCGCCTGTGTCACTTGTTTTCGTTCGCCTTTCCAGCTGCCTTCGCGGATCAAAGATTGGTCAATCTCATCGTCATCTGGTGCGTCCGCATACAACAACTGATTTGCATCTTGGCCGAGTGCTTCCTCAGCAGACCAGCCATAGAGGGTTTCGGCCCCTTTATTCCAAAATGATATTTGTCCATTCATGGCCCGGACAAGAATGGCATCTGTGGTCACATCTAAAAGTGCAGCTTGTTCTCGCACCCGGTGCTGGGCGAATTTGCGATCGCTAATATCCGTAATCGTGCCAACATACCCCCGGATGCCTTCCCCCTGCTTGCGCTCTGGCAATGCCTGACCAAAGACCCAGATGCTCGTTCCGTCGGGATGTTGGAAACGAAACTCTAAACGAAAAGGAATGCCGTCTTTCAATGCCGCTTGCCAGGTGGCTAACACATGATCACGATCGTCTGGATGCAAAGCGTTGACATGATTCTCCATTTGGCGGGACTGCTCCAATGTCATCCCGGTCATGTCACACCATTGTCGATTCACATAAACATAATTTCCCTGGGCATCCGTACGGAAGATGCCAACGGGAGAGGTTTCCGCTAAGGATTGATATTGGTGCTGGCTTTGGCGCAGTGCGGCTTCGCTTTCTCGCAAAGCATGCTCTGCCTGCTGTCGTTTCCGTCGTTCCTCGGCTTCCCTTAACTCCCGCTCAACAGCCGGCACCAACCGGGCAAGATTCCCTTTGAGAATGTAGTCATGGGCCCCCGCTTTCATTGCCGCAACCGCTGTCTCTTCACCAATGGTGCCGGAGACAATAATAAACGGCAGATCTTGCTGTTGGGCCTGCAGCAGCTTTAACGCCTCTAGTGCACTAAACCGAGGTAATGTGTAATCAGCAATGACGATGTGCCAATCCTGGTGATCGAGGGCCAATTGCATCTCCTCTGGCGTTTCTACCCGAACGTAATCTAGCGTGTAGCCGCCGCGACGTAGCGTCCGCAACGTTAAGAGCAAGTCGTCTTCTACATCCTCAACAACTAAAACTTGCAAATGGGTAGTCACAGGCGATTACCTTCCTAAACAGGCGGGGATTGATTCATCAATAACCAGTACATTCCAAGCTGCCGAATGGCTTCGGAAAACTGGAGAAAATCCACTGGCTTGCGAATGTAACTATTACATCCCAGGTTATAGCTATCGAGTAAGTCTTGCTCTTCATTGGATGTGGTTAAGACAACCACGGGTAAAAGTTTGGTGAGTGCTTCCCCCCGTAAGCGACGTAAAACTTCCAGGCCATTCAGGCGGGGCAGCTTAAGATCCAGCAAAATCACGGCTGGTTTAAGGCTAACATCGCGATCTGCATACGGACCTGTACCAAACAGGTAATCCAGTGCTTCGACACCATCATGGGCAACGACAACCTGATTGCCAATATGATTGCGATTGAGGGCACGGATGGTTAAAATCTCATCATCGGGATTATCCTCTACCAAGAGAATGACTTTGTGATCAACCTGTCCACTCATACCCCAACCTCACTCTTCCGTTAACGTGAAATAGAATGTGGCCCCTTGATCCAGTGCGCCTTCAGCCCACACTTGTCCCCCATGTCGATGGATGATTCGCTGCACCGTAGCGAGGCCGATGCCATTGCCAGAAAACTCATGCATCCCATGTAATCGCTGAAACGGTCGAAATAATTTGTCGATAAAGGAGATATCAAAGCCCACGCCATTATCTCGTATAAAGTAGGCTGGGATACCGTTTTCCTGAGTAATTACACCAAACTCAATCTTAGCGTGGGATTGCTTAGAGGTATATTTCCAGGCATTATTCAATAAATTATCCAATGCCACTTGCAGCAGCGGCCGATCACCATAGGCCAGCATGCCTGGTTGAATCTCCCACTCTACTTGCCGTTCTGGGGACGCTTGCTGTAAATCGATACAAATGCGATGGGCTAATCGGCTCAGATCAACCGATCTTTTGTGCATATCGTTACGGGTCACGCGCGATAGGGTGATCAAATCATCGATCAATGCCCCCATGCGTTGCGTGGCCGAGCGGATTCGGCGTAAATAGTCCTGGCCGTTTTCGTCTAAGTTTTCCAGGCAGTCTTCTAGCAGTGCCTGGCTAAAGCCATCAATACTACGTAAGGGGGCGCGCAAGTCATGGGAAACGGAATAGCTAAAGGCTTCCAGTTCTTGATTGACAGCCTTTAGTTCAATAATGGCTTGCTGCAATCCTCGGTTCAGCGCTTGCGCCCGTTCCTCGGCTTGCTGGCGTTCGACCACTTCTGCCTGGAGACCCGTCAAGAGTTCTGCATGCTGGAGTGCAACTGCTAAGTGGCTCGCAATTTGCTGAACAAACTCGATTTCCGTTTCCTGCCACTGGCGCGGGGCCTGGCACTGATGAATGCAGAGTAATCCCCACAGGTGACGACCTTGCACGAGGGGCACCACCAAATTTGCCCGCACCTGAAACTGGGACAGGATCTGGATGTGACAATCGCTCAACCCGGCATCATGAATATCTGTGACGTTCTGGATCTGACCTTGCTGGTAATGAATAGCAAACTGATCCCCAAAGCAGTGATCATGAATTTTTTGTGCGATCGCAGAGTCAAATTCGGGGTCTACATCTTCAGAAACAAATTCCCCGTCATTCCAGTTAGTATCAGGGTAGAAACGAAACATCCCCACTCGGTCTGCGGACAGCAGTTGCCGAACTTCAGCTGCCGTCAATTTAAAGATGGTTTCTAGATCCAGAGGTTCCCGAAGCCGAGTGATCAAGCGGAATAGAGTTTGCTGCTGATCAATTTGGCAATGCGCTTGATGAACCTGCTGCTCCAACGCTTGAAATTCTTTACCTAGGAGTGCTTGGACTTGCTCCCATTCAGCTTCATCGTGACAAGTACTGCGTAATCTTGCCAATAGATTTGAGTTCATAACGCTCAGCTCGCTAATGCTTGAAGTCACTAAATGCTTAACTGAACGGCTACTTTAGCAGATCCAGGAACTGGGTTAAGTATTCAGTATCGTTATAGATAACAAACAAAATATCTTCTCTAAGCTAGGGGCGCATTTTTCAGAATCACCCGTATCGCTGAGGATTGCGAATAGACGTTGTTAGACAGACACGCTCAGCAATTTCTAATAGTTTTAAACCTACATTCAAGAAAGATTTATTCTGACCTCAAAAATACTATCTGCTTCTATGGAAAGCTTGTGTCGTGCCTGAGGCGTTGTCTTCGACAATTTGAGACACTGAATAACTCACGGCAGCTGAGCTAATGCAATGTTATCCATAGGGAATTCATTAGACCATGACACGTCTTTCTAAACTGACTTCACACTGTCTCAAAGTTGCTGGTATCGGGTTCACTAGTTTGCTGATTGCATTACCCGTAACCGCTCAAAGTACCAGTAGTCAAAGCATTACCCAGATTGCTGGCTCAAACGATTCCTTTGATGTTCTAGTTTCTCTCATGGACCATGCAGGTATTTTAGAGGCATTTAATGGTTCTAATGGGAAAGAATTCACTGTTTTTGCCCCCACCGATGATGCCTTTGGTCGTTTATCTGAGGGAACCATTGAAAGTCTCTATAAACCTGAAAACAGAGAGACTTTACTCGACGTTCTTGCCTACCATGTGATCGGTGGTAGTATTACCTCTGATCAGCTTGCTTCAGGCGCAGTGGATAGTAAAAATGGCTTACCTTTACAAGTAAATGTGGGACAACAAGTAACAATCAATGATGCCACTGTTAGAGCAGCGGATATCACTGCAAACAATGGTGTTATCCATGCCATTGATACGGTATTGATTCCACAGCGATAGGGTTATCCCTAATCCTCGATTAAAAATAAAGAGTCTCATAAGGGCTGCACAAAGTGCAGCCCTTATGAGCTGATTAATCCAACTTCTCCCATTGCCTGGGACCGGTACTTATTCAACCCCATATGAGTTGCTTAAGTTAAGCCGTCATATTTTACTTAGCTGCATCCCTTAATCCTTTAACTAAGCTACGGTTAAGCTATTGAATTGAATATCTTTTCAAAATCCCCATGAATAAAGGCATTCCTTACCAGGGACTGCCAATGGCGCTATGCCCTCCCCATGCCACCACACGAAGCCCAGGAAATTTAGGGCAGTTGTCCCCTGGACTAACGGTGAATTTGTATGTGAGGATGGGGAAATGATTCCAACAAAAAGATCTCTAACCGCTATCCACGAAGCTAGCCACTGCTGCCTGTATACGGCTTTCGGCGTCGTGATCAATGGAGTCAGAATCAATCCTGACGGAACCGGGCGAGTCCATCGCTACAACTTCGAGCCGCCACAGGAACCGCTTCCATTGATGATCAATGCTCAAAATGGAGCTATATCGATTGCAGGCGTTGTCGGTGAAGCCATTCACGAACATGGAGAAGTCGAGCTCAATGCCATACTGACGAAGTTGACGTTTGGAGGTGGCCAAAGCGACTACGACAGGATACAACAATGCGGCGTTGATCATCTGATTGAGGCGTTGATGACATTTTCTTCTTCTGCTCTTATGGAGCATTGGGGCAAGGTCTTGAGGTTAGCGGCTAGATTGGACCAGGTGCAATATCTAGACTCAGATGAGATATCCAGTGAACTGCCATACGTGTGTGATGTCAGTCGCTATTCAGCCCAGTTACAGAAGGAGATCGACAGTTGCAGTACCAGATGGCCGTGGAATCCTTCTATAAAGAGGGGGCTTATGCGTGTGTCGTCTGCATTGCTGAGGTGAGGGTTGTGGTGTGGCTGATGGTTTTCAAAATGTGGCGATGTTACGCCATTAAAGCTCTCGCAATTTTGGGATTGAGCACATTTCTAGTCACTGGTATGCAGTCCTCCGCCGTATCTGGCGAACGCTCAATCTTTGGTGAAAGCCCCCCTGATATTGAGCGTTACTTTGGTCAATATTGGACTCGCTTGACCCTTGGGCATACCGAAGGCGAGCTCAACGTAACGTATACTTACAGCCCTGGAAAAATAAGATCTTTTTTCAACAATGCAGAAGACTTAAGATTGTCAGTGGGGTTTATCAATGATCAAGCAGTGAGTGTTCGCATCCACCAAGATGGTGCAGGGTTCAATATTCCATTAGAGCGATTCGAGCCTTCAGATCATTCAATGAATATCTTTGATGATGTATTTGAATCTATTTTTGGTTATCGCCCTCCTGTTACATCTCCTGTTTACCGACAAATACTTCAACCAGGATCATTGCAAGGCACACTCCATACGGTTACTTATTGCATAAGCGAGGAAATCGCAATGTCCTATGAATGGATTAGCACAGAAGATTACATCTGGTTTATCCGTTTTTTCCAGGAACCTGCTTGTGTTTGAATAGGACGTTGCCGAATCTGGAGATGCTTTAAGTCGAAAGTTTTACGGATCCCCTGCTCAGTGGGTTGAAGTGGAAGGACCATGATGCATATCAGAAAAGCTTAGAGCAGTTGGTCAGGGATTTGAAGGCGTCTTTGGCAGCTAAGGGATGATGTGTATGCTTCCGAAAATGGCCAGCAAACCGCCAATGTCAATTTTTGGTGAAGATTAAACCACACAACCCTCTAGAGAAATCGTGAATCTCCTGATGTCTACAGTTAGAAGATCACACTACGATGGGTATAAATATCGGCAATCAAAATATCCCCACGTAAGGTAGGGATGACTATAGATACGCTCCCACATCTATCTCATCCCTTGAGTTAATGGCGTCTTTATTTATGTTTCAGTCGTTAGGCACTTGGAGATTTTATAATATGCGTAACAGCTTTAGGCTGCTTCTGGGCTGCCCAATCATTGCAATACTAGTCGGAACAGGTAATGCTCAGGCAGGAACAATCATACTAGATGACTTTTCAGTCACACAAGATGTTGGACTTCTAGATATTTCTGGGTTTATACCCTCTAGCAGTCAGACTGGTCCTAGTAGCAGTATTTTAGGTGAATTTCGGGATCTAGAAGCATTAGGAAATGCAGACAATTTTCTGGAAACCCGCTTAAGAGTAGATAATGGTGCACTCAGTTTTAGTAATAATGTAGGCACTCTTGGAGCTGGGTTAATTGTTTGGGATGGTAATGACGATCCGACTACAGTTGATTCAACAGGCTTAGGTGGGATTGACATTACCCAAAGTGGGGGTATGGGCCTAGACGGGATTTTTCTAGATATTCTCTCCGCTGATCTTGCTGGCTTAGAGCTTGCGTTTACAGTCTATGACACCAATAACAATACCTCAAGCCTTGCCCAGCTGTTTGACACACCTGTTTCCAGCTCCTCTCCCTTAACCGCAGGATTCCTCTTTTCTGACTTTGTTGGCAATGCTGATTTCACCAATGTGGGTGCCATTGAGCTAGCGATTGCCGGTCCTGAAGAAATCGATGCTACCATTGATTTGATTGAGATTGGCCCATCTGAATCAGCTGATGTACCAGAGCCCACGGTCTCTCTCTTTGCCTTAGTAGGAATCTCTATGCTTGGCGGCAACTCCCTTAAGCGCAAGACTCAGCAATAACCGTCAATCATTGCCCAGTCGAATCTTTTGCAAGAATGACGCGATCGGGACCCTATTGTATTGGGTGTCTCGTAGGTGAGTGAATATTGGTAAAGCCACCTCTGGTGCTCAATGCTTCAGGGGTGGCTTTGCTTTGTGACAGATGGGAATGCAGAATATTGATAATGAAACAAATACAGTAGCCCTCGACCAGTTCAGCGAGGCGCGCGATCGGGGGGTGGGGATCCCATTATTGAAGCCACATTTAAGCCATGGATTTTTCGAAGCTTGAAAAGCATTGTTAATCAAGGCATTTCTTACCAGGGACTGCCAATGGTGGTGAAAGAGGCCCAAAAATAGGGGTGAGAAAAGAGGCGACTGTCGATGCTGGCGATGTCATCTGGCAACGACAGGGTCCCGCCTGACCAACTTAGCTCACCGTTTTCTACGGTAATGTCGCCTTTGAGCATGGCTAACTGTGCCTGGCGTAGGGCTTCGGCCTTGATAGGCTCGGTTTGTAGGCTGGTATAAAACTGGGTCATTAGCCCTGCGGTGCCGACATCGTCCACTTTCCAAAGACTGGCGATGGCTGTTTTCACACCAGCTTGTACGGCTAGACCAGCAAAACCTAGTTCAGCTTCTTCATTGCCCAGGGCGGTGCGGCAGGCGCTCAGGACCATCAACTCTACAGCCGGGTTGTTTAGGCCCAGAGAGCGTACCTGATCCAGGGTGAGCCGCTGATCCCAAAATTGGATGTAGGAATTGTCGAGACTGCCTGCTTTGAACTCACCATGGGTGGCTAAGTGCACGATACCGTAAGGTTTGCGGGCTCGATTGGCTACCAATGAATCGGGGGTAAAGGTTTCATTAATAACAAAATCACCGGGCCACAGTTGTTCGGCAATGGTGCTGAGTTCAATGGGGACTGCCGGCAGTTCAGGCTGATCGGCAAATTTGGCAGCTCCCATGGCTAAGACTTCGGCTTTGCGTACATCTACATAGCGCAGATCGGTGAGGCTAACGCTGGGCATCAGACCCACGCTATAGCGTTCGATCAGAAACTGTTCCCCATCGTGGAGGGCGGATACGGGCAGCGATCGCAACCCCGGCGGCATCACAAAGGCTAGATTGGTAATCCCCCGGCGGGTTAATGCCTCTTCCAGGGGCTCAATTATCCACCTATGGAGCTGCTGAGCTGAGCTGAGATAGGTGCGTGTCCGTACCCGACCAGGGTTGACAACATGATTGCGGAAGCGGTCAGCGGTTTTCTGGACTTCTTCCTGTGGGACTGGCAGCGTTCTTAAAATGGGTGGGCCATCGGGGGTGATGACCACCAGCTCTAGCACATCAGTAGACCGGATTTCTTGATCTGCCTTTGGCAATACGTCAGCATAATTACCCGTCGAGTCCGCTGGGACAAAGGAAATATAGATAATGGCTGGAGGTTTGCCCGTTTTCTCAGCAATGAGGGATAGCTCCATCTGCACCTGGGGCAGATCGGGCACAGTCAATTCGTCTGTTTCTAAGTTGAGATACTCTCGAAATTCGTCGGTATAGTTGTTCTCATTGCGCAAAATTGCTTGCTGTACCCCAGACAGCAGCTGGGGATCCACGGCAATTAAGGTCCCTGGATCATCTTCCTTAAATACATCGGGGCCAGGACGGTCAGTTTTGCAGTCCACGGTACAAGCATCGACTTCCGGGAAATTATCCCGGTCAGGTTCCACAGTTTCTGGGTCTGGGTCTGGATCGGGGTCCGGGTCCGGATCGGGGTCCGGGTCCGGCGGCAGTTCGACTGGAGCCTCTCCCGTTAAAATGGCAATGGCTCCTGCTCGTACATCTTCTAAAAATGACTGAGTTGGCTGTAGCTCACTATCTCTGACAACGATGGCTCCAGCTGTACCATTCACCTCAGCATTACCAATGACGAAGGGGGTAACCCCGTTGCCACCATGGGTAATTGTAACTTGGCCTGCACGACTCCGAACGCTACTCTCAATCGTTTCTCCTCCGCCTTCTCCACCTTCGTCAAAAAAGATACCTGATGCCCTAAACAATTCAGGTGTTGTAACGGTGACATTGTTGTTGGCGATCAAAGCATCAACTTGAATATCGTTGTCACTCAGTAGGGTCAGCCGATCGTTGACGTCGAGAAGCGTTGAGATGGAGATACCAACAGCGTTGTCTGTACTATTCCCCGTAATCTCTAAAGATCCATTGAGAACATTCAGATCACCATCTATTAACACGCCGACATCACTGGCACTCTCACCTGTGATGAAGACACCGTCACCGGTTCGAATAGATGAGTTGTCTCTTAATTGCACGCCATTGTCAGTACCAGAGATGCCTTCAAGGGTCACTGACCCACCTGAGAAGACTACTTCAGAAAACAGATCAACGGTTGAAATGCTAGTGTTGCTATCTAAAGTAATAGCCGATGAATCTGCTCCAGCCAGGTTTGTGCTGTTGGCCTCGATAACAAGGTCGCCCCCCGCCGTATTGATTTCGGTAAAGAGCCCGGCAGCCGCATTTGGACTACTGACCACAACTTGACCATTACCGGTATTGTCAGTGTCCGCTAGCAAATTAACATCAATGGGAGCACTAAAGGATAAGGGCGCAATACTGGCATTAATAAAGATGCTGCCAGCCGCTTCTAGGGTGAGGGCGTTGGTCTGGCCACCTTCATTGGAAAAATTGTCAAAGAATAAATCACTGAGCAGCGTAATATTACCTGCTTCGTTTCCTTCAGTGCCGGTTGTTACGGTGACGTCGCCATTTCTCAGAGCATTAACTAGCAGGTTGACGTTTAATCGGGCTGGGGAAGATAACGGACTAAAGGCCTCACCTTCACTAAATTCGGTGGTGGGAAAATCTCCAATCTCCACATTGAAGGGGTCAATCAGCCAAAGTCCCGCTTGCCCTGCAAGTGCTGATACATCGGGGGTATAGTTACCCAGGGTCAACCCTTGGCGACTGCTAGTTTCAATCAGGCCGCCATTCCCCCCATTAGGCCCCCCCAACGCTAAAAACTGCCCCAGGGCATTGGTTGTCTGATCGCTCCAGATAATAATTTCACCACCATCGCCATTGACGGTGGCGCTGGCATCCAAGACGGAGTCGGCACTAACGTAGGTGATCTGGGCATTGGGCAATGGTCCCCGTCCTTTATAGCTGCCGCCAATGCGAATAACCCCACCACCATCGGGTCCGCTGACATTGAGAAGACTGTTGACGATGCCGATGGTGTCGCCTAGTACGGTAATATCGTCGGCATTAACAGTGCCGTTAACAATCGTTGTCCCCAGTGTATTGCCTGATGTATTAGAAATGGCCAGATCAGGAGAACTCACCAGGCGAACGTTGCCATCGGTGTCTAGTTCTAAACTATTGGCGACATCACCAGCGCCCGTTAATAGCTCGGGCAGGGTGAGGGGTGAGAATAAGCCATCGTCGCTGGGGGCAATGTCATAGCTAAGGATGGACCCATCTGGATTGAGGCGAATCAGCTGTTCTCCAGGGACAGATGCGATCGCAACCTCTACAGCCGACACAGTGCCCGTGGAGATGACGGTGCCACCTGCCAAGGTGAGCGTGCCGTTTTCCCCCAGGTTGAGATCCGCTGCGTTAATCACAGAGCCAGGGGTACTAAACCGAAAGACTAGCCCCGTCGGACCGCCCACTAAGCTGGCATAGTCAGGGGTACCCAAGACATCAAAGGTAGCGTCAGCAAAAGCTAAACCATCAGCGGTTGAGATGCTTAAATCACTGGGGAGCGCCAGCGTAGCATTTTCGCCAAAAATAACCCCCGCAGGATTTAGCAAAAAGAGATTGGCCGTACTACCAGTAATTGCTAGCTGACCGTTGATAACAGATGCATTACCCCCGTTAATTCCCCCAATGATATTCACGACATTGGGTTGGGTAATAAAGTTGGCGGCTTCTGCAGCGGTTAACCCAAATTGCTCAAAGCTATGAAATAGGTTCTCTCCATCGTTAGAGGCAGTTCCTCCGGTGATTTGGTACTCACCGTCTACATTGGTAACAGCTGTACCAGCTCCATTAGGCACAATGGACTGGGCCCAAACATGGCTCTCCCCCATCAACAGACTACCGATGATGAGGGCTGCACAAGTTTTGGTATGTGCCATAGTTCACGCCTCCAGCTAGGCCATCTCACACCATGACAATCTTCGGCGCACTCCGGGATTTTACCGGAATGTCCCTGGTCAACTATATGAGGGCCTTGTGAACTTACGTGGTATCAATGTGAGGAACAAGGCTTTTTATACGTCACGCAGGTACCCATTTTGTTGATACCACTGAACCGTGTCGTTGATGGTTTCTTTAAATGGGCGATAGGACGTCTTTAGACCTTTAGCAGCTTTGCTAGCATCAAACCACTGTCTCGACAGCATTATTCTGATCATATCCCCTGGAATAAAGGGCTTTTGGCCTTTAAGGCGTCCCAGGAGGTTTTCTATAAATGCCCAGATACGGACGGCAAACCGAGGTAGTTTTTTCTGCGGTACAGGCTGCCCACTGATTTCAGATAGGTTGCTCATAATTTCATTGACCGAGTAATATCCCCCGGTCACCAAATAGCGTTCATTGGGTTGTCCTGAGTAGACAGCCGACAGCATGGACATGGCTACATCACGGGCATCCACAATGGGAAAGCCACCACTGGGAATCAGTGAAGCCTTTCCTTTCAAGTAATTAAGGATAAAGCGCCCCATTTCTGTCGGTGCGGCATCGTAAGGTCCCATCATGCCAGCGGGCAAAATCAGCACAACCGGCAAATCATGGGTCTTCAAAAAGTTAGAAATGGCTTCTTCAGCCAGTAGCTTACTCTTAAAATAAGGGTTCTTATGGTTAAACTCCTGGAATGGTGTTGATTCATTACTGGGAGCGCCACCACGAATAATGCCGACACAGCCGCAGGCACTGCTGACATATATCACCTTGGAGACGCCTGCTTTATCAGCCGCCTCAAGCAGTTTGATGGTTGCATCTACATTAATGGCTTTGAGCTGCTTCCAATGATCGCCATAATCGAAGGATTCTCGAAAATATGAGGCTGTATGGAAGACGACATCACATCCCTGTAGGTAATGGGAAAATTCATCAACTGCCTGCATATCTCCTTGGATCACCTTCAGACTAGGGTGCTCATCCAGGACCTTACTGGCCTTAGTTAGCTCGCGTGTTAACGCAATAACCTCAAACCCCTGGCTCAATAATAATTTTGTCAGGTTGCTCCCAAGCAGACCGGTACTGCCAGTTACAAACGCTTTCATAAAAACTCCTATATCTGGATAAACTGGCTGGATATTGAATAATGCCCTTCTGGAGCAGGGATTACCGAAGTGACTAGATGTTTCAAGTCTAGGCGGTATCTGTTTAAAGCACGGGTATGGCGCAAATCCCTAGCCAATAATTTTCACGATTCTATTCACCAGAACCATATACAAAGTTCACGACTCATGATCCGTTTCACTATAAATTTATTGCTTTACTCAATTTAATTATTGGGGGGCAGTATACATAATTACAGATGGCACCGTAGGTAAATGGTTCCTAGAAATGTATAGCATCCATTCCCTGGAACGAATCTACGCCATTTGTCGTTTGAACTCCTGCCAAAATTCAGTAATGCCTATCATTCTATTCGGTCAAAACATCTTGGAGTAATGGTGCTAATTCATCCTTAAGTTGCCCAGCCCGAATTAACTCTGCATAGGTATCTGATTCAATGGCCAATAGCTCCTCCTTTACTTGTTCCGCTGCAAATGTCTGTAATTCAGGATACTTTGTTTGCATCTTTTTCATTTCTTCTTGCAGTTTTTTTACTTGCCCTTCCACTAGGGCTAATTGATAACGGCCAAATTCGTTATCAACTTCTTGTCGTTCCATCAGTTCTTTGATGCGGCTAATGACTCGGTTTAGGGCTACTCGTCGGGCCACCCCTTGCATATACTCTTGCCGTAGGGGCTGATCTCCTAACAGGTTAAGGGCTTCTAACAGAGGCTTTGTTGTTAACCCCTGCACCAACAGCGTGAATAGCATGACCCCAAAAACAATCGAGATAATCTCTTCTCGCTCGACGAGTATGGTTGGGACACTCAGGGCCAATGCTACTGATACGGAGCCCCGTAACCCGCCCCACCAGAGGACTGTTTGATCCTGCCAACTAATGTCTGTGTTGTCGGGGGTAACCATATTGCTAAAAAAGCTCAGACCAAACACGCTGATTAAACGAGCTAAGAGCATGCATGCGATCGCAATCAAAATCGAGTCTAAGTAATTGCCCAGACTGCTGAACTGGACCTGATCACCGATCAGTAAAAAGACGATTGAGTTGACGAAAAATGCCAAAAACTCCCAAAATTCTGAAACGACCAATCGGGTGCGGGGGTTCATGCCGATACGTGAGCCAAAATTGCCTAAAATCAATGCGGTGGTCACTACTGCAATGACGCCAGACCCCCCCAATTCCTCAGCAATGATGTAGGTACCATAGGCCGATACCAGGGTTAACGACTGCTCCACCAAAGGCAGGTCAAAACGTTGAGTTAAAAACGAAATGCCAAACCCAATTAAGGCTCCGGTACTCACGGCAATACCGGTGAATACCAAAAACTGAGCAATCGTAACGGATAGATCAAATTGCTCTATACCCAGGGCAATACCCAACACAAGATTGAAGGCAACAACAGCCACACCATCATTAAAGAGACTTTCTCCCTCCATCAGTGTGGTGAGTCGTTTATTAACCCCTAACTCTCTAAATAAAGCAACCACCGAAACCGGATCTGTTGCCGATAAGCTTGCTCCTACCAGTAACGCCGTTGCCAACGAGGCCCCTGCGAAGTTGATCAATCCCCAAAGTAGTGCGCCGATGCAGATGACCACACCAATAACGGCATAGAGCACAATGGGTACCCAGTCGCGCTTGAGGTTTTCCCATTTAATATTCCAGGCCGCTTCAAACAGGAGTGGCGGCAGGAAAATAAATAAAATTAGCTCAGGGGACAGGTTAACCAGGCGCACATTAAGGACCGCCAACCCTAAACCGACCAGCAACAGCAGTAGGGTGTAGGGAATATTCCGCAGCCAACTGACTACCCGCGACAGTGTAGCCACCCCTAAAGATACTGAGAGCACCAGTAAAAACTGGCGTAGATTCTCTTCGATGGCTTCATTTTCAGTTACCAGGTCTACAGCGGTAGCAGCAGTGGCCAAAACACTGTGCACAGGCAAAGCGCTATCTAAGAACATGGTGAACGAGTCCCGTTGATCAGGCTACATCATATAGCAAATAGCCTGATACATCAGGAAAATCAGCCGATTGGCATATTGAACGAATTTTTACCTGTATTCAGCACAAGATCCAGGCCTTTGGTCTCGCTCAGAACGAAATTTTGTGGGGCTCGTAAAGGCCCATGAATCTTTAATGTTGGTTTGCTTAGCACATGATTCAGGATGCTGACGACTGTTGTGATCACTGGACATCTTGATAAGGAAAACATCGTTCTTTTAGGTGCCCCAGTGAACCCAGCCTAAACCTATATTTCTCCTTAAATTTATCGCCTTCAGTTTGTAAAAAAGCCCCTATGACCTCCTCTCTGCCTAACGCCAAGTCTGATAACCGTCAGCCCATGGGGCAGCAGGTCCCCATGGATGAGACATCGATTGTCATTTTTGACAGTCGTGTGGATGACCTGTCACTGTTGCTAACTGGTCTGCGACCCGGTGTTAGCGCCCACGTACTTGACCCAGACCGTGATGGCATTGAGCAGATCAGTGAGCTGATATGTCAGCGGCCAACGGCAGCGCTCACCCTGGTGGCCCACGGTGCTCCCGGCGAGCTACAGCTGGGTGCAGACAAACTGGAGCTAAGCAATCTGGGCCAGTATGCTCGATATCTCCAAGGCTGGTTTAGAAATGCGGATGCTTCACGGCTAACCCTATTAGCGTGTCAGGTGGCTGCAGGCGACGCTGGTATGGAGTTTGTCAGCAAACTGGCTGCATTAACGGGCGCTGTTGTCACTGCCTCAGCCCAGACAGTGGGCAATGGGCAATGGCCGCCTGTTGCTGCACAAACCTTCCAGCAACAGGTGTTTGACACCTATGCAGCTACCCTGGTGCTCACATTTCAGCAAGATATTAAAGATGGTGACATTGGCGATGGCGATCCAAACCTGAATAGACTCTTTGGTACATCTGGAGTAACCGTCAGCCCCGATGGTACCCAGGTGTTTGTCACCAGTGCAGTTGATGCTTCACTGACCGTATTTAATCTGGACGCGTTTGGCAATCTGAACTTTAGCCAGGTTATCCGAGATAGCTTTGAGGTGGAGGAACTGTTTGGCGCTTTTGGGGTAACGGTAAGTCCCGATGGCAGTCAAGTCTTTGTTGCCAGCACTGGAGACCATTCCTTAATGGTGTTTAGCCGTGATGGTGATGGCAATCTCACGGAGCAGCAACTGTTGAAGGATGGTCGTGACAATATCAATACCTTGGAAGGGGCCATCGATGTAGCGGTTAGCCCGGATGGTAGCCAAGTCTTTGTGGTCAGCTTAGTGAACTCTGCCATTACCGTATTTGACCGCGACGAGACTGGTAATCTGACGTTTCGCCAAGCCATTGCCGACGGTATTGGGGGAGCGGCTGAACTGTTTGGAGCGTCAGGTGTGGCCATTAGTCCAGACGGCAGTCAGGTTTTTGTTACCAGTCGAGATGATGCTGCCATTACTGTTTTTAATCGAGATGCGTCTGGTAATTTGACCTTTCGCCAAGCGATTAAGGATGGTCAAAACGGTGCCGAACAGCTATTTGGGGCCTCAGGTGTAGTCGTCAGCCCTGATGGTAATCAGGTGTATGTTACCAGTGCTGTGGACGCCGCCATCACTGTCTTTGATCGCAATGCCGACGGCACCCTGAGCTTTGCGCAAGTGGTCACTGATGGTGACAATGGTGCTGAATTATTTGGTGGCACCCAGGGAACTGGTATTCCTGGTGTTAGCGGGTTTACGGGTGTTACCATCAGCCCCGATGGACGGCAGGTATTTGTCACTAGTTATGGTGACAATGCCATAACAATTTTTGACCGTGACGCCAATGGTCGCTTAACGGTCAATCAAGTGATTCAGGATCAAGATGGTGTGAATGGTGCTGATGAATTAGCAGGCGCTATTGGCGTTGCTGTTAGTCCTGACAATCAGCAAGTCTTTGTGGTGAGTGCGGCTGATTCTGCCTTGACAGCGTTTGATCGAGACCTGGCTCCAATTTTGTTGAGCATTGTACGCCAAACGCCAGCTACGCCAGCAACTGATGCAGATAGTCTGGTGTTTCGTGTCACCTTTAGTGAGAGCATTCAAAATATTACGGCTGCTGACTTTAATGTTACGGGTGGCTCTACAGCGACAGTCACAGGTATTACGGCTATTAGCGCCACAGCCTATGACATTACTGTTTCTGGTGGGAATCTTGCCAACTTTAACGGTACTGTTGGGCTAGATCTCTCGGCTAGTCAAGATATTACCGACCCCATTGGCAATGCATTGCCTACCACTGAGCCTGAGACCGATGAGACGTACACTCTAACTAATGATACAACAACACCCAATAATCCTCCGCTGTTGACGCCGGTATCAGGTTTAGAAATTACTGGACTGGGCAGTGACAATACTATACGCCTGCATGTGGACAAGGTGAATATCTCTGAGGTGGGTGAGATTCGGATCTTTGATGTAGAGGGTACCAACCGTACCCAAATAAGCAGCTTTTTTCTGCTGGAAGGTGGCCAATTGCCTGAAGCCTACATGCCTGCCTTTAGTATTGATGCGAACCGAGTGAACGAGGGACAGTTGTTAGAGTTTCAGTTAGTGGTCAATGGTACAACCCATCTGGCAACAGCAACAACAATCACCGCTACGGAAGTTTCTCTCGATTTTGGTGAAGGCACCCAATTCACGGTGGAAACATTCACCCAAACCGCAACAACAAATCTGTTAGTCAATGATGCCGCTGCCATTGATCTCACTGGCCAAACAGGGTTAGTCAACGTTGACTTTTCGATCTATCGTGAAGCAGCGATGGATAATATGGTGGGTTTTTATGCTACTGACTTAATTGATGGCGGTATTCGCGACACGTTAACCAGCAATATTCTGCGACCGGGAGAGGCTGGATATAAAGAAGCGGCTTTAGCTAATCGTTTGGACGTGGAACTTACCAGTGAGAATGGCCAGGCAAGTATGTTCTCTGTAGAGATTACCGCTGGTGGGTTCTTAGGAATCTTCTTAGTGGCGGGTGGCGGTGATCCAACCACAAACAACGTTTACTTTAGCCATGCTGGGGCGAATGACAGCAGTAATGACCATGCCAGACTACTAGGAGATAACACCTTTGGCTTTGAAGACTTGAGCGGTCTGGGTGATCGGGACTTTAACGATATGGTGGTGGAGTTTACGGTCATTTAGTTGGATAGATCACGTGACCATCGACATGGTTCAATGGTGACCTTCGATAGATTGCAAATAGACTTAGGCCTAATAACGTAGGGGTATAAATTAGAGCTACTCCCATGAGTTTGCAGTTGCCCCAATCCTCTGAGTGTATTTCTCTCCCTCAGGTAGAAACCACTTTCAAGCATCCAGCGAAACATCGCCTCGCCCAAAGTGCCGCAGGCCTCCTCATATTCAGCTTGCTCACAGGGGGTAGTTATCTGCTCTATCGACAGTTTGTGCTGGTACCAAAGCAGCAGGAACAGACGCAAACGCAGACAGTGACCGTTGAAACCGCGACGCTCCCAATTACAGTGGTGGCCAACGGAACTGTTGAGCCTGAGCAACTGACCAATGTCAGCCCTAAAACCTCAGAACGTCTGGAACAAGTGACTGTTGCTGAGGGTGACGCGGTAGAAATAGGCCAAGTTTTAGCCTATATGGATGATTCTGATCTCCAGGGGCAACTGATGCAGGCCCAGGGACAGCTCGCCTCGGCCCAAGCGAATTTGGCTATGCTCGTCGCTGGTAACCGTCCCCAAGAGATTGCCCAGGCCGAGGCTACCCTGACCAGTGCCGAAGCCAACTTAAATCAGGCGGAAGAAGAGCTACGCCGCTATGAGTCCCTTTACACCCAGGGAGCAATCTCTGCGCAAGAAACAACGAGCTACCGAACGGCTCGCGATACGGCTCAGGCCGAGGTAAGAAGTGCACAGCAGGCGCTGAATCTCAGTCAGATAGGCAGTCGTCAAGAAGAGATCGCGCAGGCGGAAGCAGCCGTGATACAAGCAGAAGGTGCTTTGACCACGATCAAGACTCAGATTGAAGATACGGTGATTCGGGCCCCTTTTAGCGGGATTGTCACTGCCCGTTATGCTGACCCAGGAGATTTTGTTTCTCCATCAACTGCCGCCAGTGAAACATCGTCATCATCGTCGTCATCGATTCTCTCTTTAGCCTTTAATTATCAGGTTGTTGCTAACGTAGCAGAGACTGATATTGCTCAGATTCAATCGGGGCAATTGGCCAGTATCAGAGCCGATGCCTACCCAGATCGACGGTTTGAAGGGACCGTAGTCCAAGTCGCAGAGCAGGCAACGGTCAGTTCTAATGTGACCAGTTTTGAGGTGCGGGTCAATCTTTCTGAAGCCGCTCAGAGAGAGCTACGGCCTGGGATGAATGTAGATATTGAATTTCAAGCCGGTGAATTGACTGATGTAATGGTGGTGCCAACCGTTGCCGTTGTGAGAGAAGAGCAGGGAGAAGGTGTGCTGGTGCTGACAGCAGAGGGGGTGCCTCGATTTCAGCCGATTGAAACTGGATTAACAGTCGATGAGCAAACGGAGGTGATTGCAGGACTTTCGGGGAATGAAAAAATTGTGTTGAGTGCGGCTCAGGGATTACCTGAAAATCGACAAAATCGGGGCGGTCCACCTTTGATACCGGGGGGAGGCTCTGGTGATGGCCCTAGCGTTACGCCGAGAGGAGGTCCTGGTGGTTAAGATTCAAGCACGTTTAACCTACCTGCCATCAATTTCTATGGCGGAAATCTTGGCAATAGCGATCGCAGCTCTCTGGAGCAACAAATTGCGCACGGCCTTAACCATGTTAGGTGTCATCATCGGCATCACCGCCGTAATTGCGGTCACCTCCGTAGGGCAAGGGGTGCAGTCTGCTACAGAAGCAAATTTACAGGGGCTGGGCGCAGATCTTTTGCAGGTGCGGGCCGGGGCTGCAAATACCGGCAACGTCAGCCAGGGTAGTGGCAGTGCCACCACGCTCACCTGGAGCGATGCCCAGGCGATTGAGTCCCAGGTGTTATCTGCTGGAACGGTGACGGCCTATCTGCAGCAAACGACTCAAGTGGTTTATGCCCAAAATAATATGTCTACAACCGTCTTGGGCACGGATACAAATTATGCAGAGGTGAATAACATTACACTGCAGTCGGGACGTTTTTTCACCCTAGATGAACTGACAGCCGCTCAGCCAGTGGCGATATTGGGGCCAACGGTGGAGGATGAATTATTTGATAGCGGTACTGCTATTGGCAAAAACATTCGCATTCAAGGACAGCGGTATAGCGTGATTGGGATTGCCAATGAGAAGGGGGCCCAGGGTCGAGAGAATCCTGACGAACAGATCTATGTGCCACTTACCAATATGTCCGCTCGGTTGGTTGGCAACAACGCCCTGAGCGGGATTGCCGTTCAGGGTATTTCGATCAAAGTGACTGAGCAAGACCAGTTAGAAGCGGCTGATTTCCAGATTACAAACTTGTTGCGAGTGCGTCATAACATTTATCCCGCCAGGGGGGATGAAGATGATTTTCGGATTGTGAGTGCTGCTGATTTGGTGGAGACACTGACCAGCACGGTGGGTTTGTTTACGATTATGGTGGTTGCGATCGCAGCCATTTCCCTGGTCGTAGGCGGCATTGGTATTGCCAACATTATGCTGGTATCGGTGGTAGAGCGCACCCGAGAGATCGGCATTCGTAAAGCAGTCGGGGCAACAAATCAGGCGATTTTGAGTCAGTTTTTGACAGAGGCAATCTCAATTTCGGCTGTGGGTGGAGGCTTAGGCGTGGGGCTGGGGGTAGCGATTGCCCGGATCGCCGCCACACTATTTGACTTTCCCTTTGTAATTTCTCTCTGGGCGATTGTTTTAGGGGTGGGTCTTTCTTTTATGATCGGGATCGTAGCCGGTGTGATTCCCGCCCGCAGTGCTGCGAAATTAGACCCGATTATTGCCTTAAGAAGTGATTAGGGATAAGGATTTTATCAGGTCCAAAAAGTAATGCTGGAGAGACGTTCCATGGAACATCTGTACGTCCAATAGTAGAGCTTAAAATTTTGTTCTCTTAGTAAAAGAGTGACCACTATGGCCGCCATGATTTGGATGGAAGACATCCGCAAAACCTATCAGTTGGGTGAAGTGAATGTCCCCGTACTCAAGGGGATTGATCTGACCATTGAAGAAGGTGATTATGTCTCGATTATGGGAGCCTCAGGTTCCGGGAAATCTACCCTGATGAATATTATCGGCTGTCTGGATCGTCCGTCTGCTGGCCACTATGTTCTAGAAGGACAAAACTTGACCACGCTAAGCAACGAAGGTCTGGCCTATATTCGCAATCAGCGCATTGGCTTTGTATTCCAGCAGTTTAATCTGCTGTCTCGCTCAACCGCATTAGAAAATGTCATGCTGCCGATGGTTTATGCAGGGGTGAGTCGTCGCCAGCGGCGAAAACAAGCAGAATCAGCATTGACTCGAGTGGGATTGGGCGATCGCATGGGTAATCGACCCAGCCAACTCTCTGGGGGACAACAGCAGCGGGTTGCGATCGCACGAGCCCTCGTCAATCGACCAGCATTGGTCCTGGCTGACGAACCCACGGGTGCACTCGATACCCAAACGTCTTACGAAGTAATGACGCTCCTTAGCGAACTCAACAGCCAAGGAATTACCGTCATCATTGTGACCCATGAACCCGATATCGCCGCACAAACCCATCGTATTATTCATGTGCAAGATGGTCTGCTCCCAAGAGAACAAGAAAACTAGCTTCTTTGGGATTTTACAAAATTGTAACCACTTTGTTGTTTGGGACAGGGCCTCCTAAAAGGACCTACCGTGTATACATAAATCGGAGAGCTGGCTCTAGATTTCGAGCCCTCATCCCCCAACCCCTTACTCCCTGAGGGAGAAGGGGGGTCTAGTCTCAAAGTCCTTCGCCCCCAGGGAGAAGGATTTAGGATGAGGGCCAATTCAAGGCTATGTCTACCTTTTGGGACATTATCTTCTAGATGTGTATACACAGTAGCCTAGAAGGACACCCCTCACATCCAATCATTAGTGCTCATAAGAAAGATTCGCCTGCTGGTGTACAAAGTATCATCGACACGCTAGCTGGATACTTTGGCCGCCTGCTGGGCAAGGACAAATGCACCCACGATACCCGCTTTGCCACCAAGCTTTGGCGGAACGATGTAGGCATCAATGTCATTCATAATCCTTGGCACTTTGAGATAGGCACTCATCTGTTGACGCACTTGCAAACGGATCAGCGGAAACAGCTGCGTTTGCTCCATCACCCCCCCACCCAGGATGATCCGTTCCGGTGAGAACATAAGCATAAAGTTAACCAAGCCCACCGCCAAATAGTGGGCTTCTAGTGCCCAGGCTGGGTGGTCAATTGGAAGCGATGCCGCCTTCTGTTGCCAACGTTTTTCAATGGCAAATCCAGAGGCCAATCCTTCTAAACAATCTTGATGAAACGGGCAAGCTCCCGGAAACGGATCGGCAGATAGATCGTGGGGAATCCGAATATGACCCATTTCAGGATGCAGCAGCCCGTGCACCAGTTGACCATTGACGACTGCGCCACCGCCAATGCCTGTCCCTACGGTTAAATACAAAAAAGTCTCAAATCCTTGACCATGACCCCAGTGGTACTCACCTAACGCTGCGGCATTAACATCTGTGTCAAACCCAATCGGGGTTGCCAACTCACGCGTTAGTACTCCGGCCAACTCGATCTGTTGCCAGCCTGGCTTGGGGGTATCGAGAAACCAGCCAAATGTAGGTGAATCAGTATGGATATCAACCGGACCAAACGCGCCAATTCCAATTGCTGTTAACGGTCCAAGTTGCGATATTTGTTGACGAAAAAAATCGATCACTTGAGCAATAGTCTCTGCTGGAGTTGTCGTTGGAATCCGCATCTCTGCTCGCAGATCGTCAGGACTCGTTCCCACTGCACAGACAAACTTGGTACCGCCCGCCTCGATTGCTCCAAAAAGTGACATTGCCGTTTCCTTTTGAAAATACGCTCACTATATAACTAGCTGTTCAGCGTTGAGTGACTAGTACCCGATGGCAGAAATATCGAGTCCCTGGGACTTTACTGGCAGCTTCCAAGGGTACGACCTGATTTCAATGTGACACTTGATGAATAGATATCGCTCTACGCCTATAGTTTCGGCTATCTCAATTCAAACCATATCCATATCAGATATAAGTTCTGTGAATATGGGTGTTACTACGCAAATTTGCTAGCTAAAATCCGGGGATACGGAATCCGCTTAGCGGGCTGACCTACGCGTTAGCCTCTACATAGCTGTAGCTACCGCCAGCAAATCAAATGGAAAACCCTGAAACTCTCAAGCTAAATCCTGTCAATGCAGTTCATTCGCAGCCACAGGCCAACTATGGAACCAAAAAGGTTATTGTTATCGAAGGAACTGAGAATATCAGCCTGATAAGCGCTTCATTAACTCAAAACCTGATCGTTGGTGGTCATCTGGATAGAGATCCAATGAATACATCGTTTGCGACCGATAGTGAGCATATGGGTGTTTTACTGTCTGGAGCCCAGGTAAGTGCATCCACATTTATTGGCCACTATCCTGGCCTAAACGCTGATGCCCTGGATGATAACCACCCAACGGTCATCAATAACAGCCGTTTTGTTCTAGTAGAAGGACGAGGATATAAATTTCAGACTGTTATCCCCATTAAGCAACCGATAACGGAATATCAACCAACCGCTGTTGGCAAAGGGGCAAATTTAAGTCGAGCCAACTTTAAGCAAGCCGACTTAACAGGGACTGACTTTACCGGTTGCAATTTAGAAGGTGCTAACTTTACAGCAGCGAATTTAAAGGACTGTAAATTTACTGGAGCGAATTTAGCCAAGTCCAGTTTCAACGGTGCTAACTTGTCAAACGCTATCCTCACAGGAGCCAATTTGTCTGGCGTTGACTTCAGTTCAACAGTGACGTCTGAGGCAACGGACTTTAGCCATACCTACTTAGTGGGGGCACGATTCTACTGCTTAGGCGGTGAAAAGTTTGCCTATTTAGGTTGTTTTCACGGTGCGATCTTTGCTGATGGAGAGCGGAGAATAGAAGTAGCGAATGCTGACTTTAGCAGGCTTTCTAATCTAGTTAATGGGCAGTTTGCTTGTTTCTATAAATCTGATGTCGTCTTACCGGCAAATGTGGAATCCATTTCTACCAACAGATTTGTTGAGGCAAGAGAAGCTGCACCTAGCATTAACGAAGCAGCTGCTTCAACGCCTGCGGCTTCCTGGGGCGATGGATATTGATTTTTCTCAATCGTCAGTCACCACTGATTTAGGGGATAAATCGATCTGGCAGGATTACACTGCATCTGTATTTTTCAGATTAAATTTACCGAAGATCAACAATGTCTCGCAATCTGTTGTTCTGAGGTTGGGCATGGGAGATATCGCTTGGCAATAACCTTGCTATGCTTGATGATGAAGCTACTGAACAGTACAGCGAATATGTGTCGTAGTCTTGCCTAAGAAGTTAAGGTAAAACTCTCCTCGTAGGTTTTCTTCAGGAGATGGATTAGGCGTAGCGTTTCGGTTAGTAAAGACTTAGACAGTTTTAGGAGTGATGTTAGTGACGATCAAATAATAGGCTGCAAGGACGCAACCAGAAAAGAGTTGACTGCCCAAGGGACCTTGCCAGAAGTTGAGCCACCGGTCTCCCCAATGAACCAGGGCGATAGTCATGAGCATAACCCTAGGGATATTGAATAGCAGGGCAGTCACGATGCCAACCCCCATGAAGCTGAGAATTTGTAAGCGGCTTTGTTTCCTAAGCAGACCGATAACTAGGCTAGCGGCGATGACGGTCAGGGCCATGTCAAAGCCGTTGCAATCCCAATACACATCCACTGAGCCTTGGGGAACGTTGACAAACGATTCTGAGGCGGTCGCAGGCCAATTAAACAATCGCAAAGCCCAAGCTCCTGCATGAGCCATGACTCGCTCTAAATATTCGTAAGGGGTGAAGGCTTCCCAGAGGCTACGAGCCGCTGCTGCCGGTCGGGGGTAAACCGTGACCAGAAAGGATAATACGATAATTGGCTGCTGCCGATAGAACTGCCAGCCCCAGTTAGAAAGGGCAATTCCAATGAGGATGGAGGCCCAAAGGATAGCTTGGGACCATAGGGCAAATCGACAAATTGGAAACAAAAGAACACCACCCAGAATTAAAAAATGCCCGAGACGACGTTCTGTATGAGTGGCTTTAAGCTGAGTAATCTGTTTCCTTTGTCTCCATAGATGGTAAAGTCCAAAACACACAAAGAAAGCAGCAAGGGTGAAGCCATAGGTGCTTTGCAGACCTTTATCCAGGAAACCCAAGAACCATGCAGGGAGATACCAGAGTCCAATCAAGAGACCGATAATTGTCAGGATACTGTGAAGGTTCTTTGGGCTGTTTTTTAATTTTGAAAAAATAGAAGTTTGGTTTAATTTTTGGGGCTGAAACATTTCAAATCAATCTCATAAATGAACCACCCTAGTTAATTGTCATCTAAGTATTTTCATCTAAGTATATATGGGTGGATTTGATGCAGGTTGGTATCAGGATTTATTCAAGCTTTATCGTGGGGTAGCCAAAGGTTTAAGCAAAGTATATGACCAAAAATATAAGTCTCAAGATGCTCAAGAGGCTCAGATAATTACAACTCAGTGGGACTCTATCATCTGGATTGTAAGCTCTTCAACCGATCTGCCAATCGTATAGCCAATGCCAAGATCGTCAGAGTCGGATTCGATGATCCAGATGTGGGAAATACCGAACTGCTCACGACATACAGCCCTTCAACTCCGTGCACCTGACAGTTTCGATCAACCACCCCCATCGTCGGATTATCAGCCATCCGCGTTGTTCCCATATGGTGATATGTGTCCCAAATATTCTCAGTCCATTGCTCCTCTGCCTTACTTACCCAATCAAAAACCTTGACTTCTCCTAAACCCAAACGGAGAAACTCACCAGCCACAGTTTTTGTAAACTCATAAATGCTCTCTCGACAATTATCTGTCAACTGCCAATCTAATTGTGCCTTAGGGATGCCTAAGGCATCTTTCTCAGCACTGAGCGTAATACGACTGGTTGGGTCAGGTGATTGTTCGCTATGGCACCGCAATAAAATACGACTCCGGGTATAAACTGGATTGTGTCGTAAAACACCGTATTGATATGCATTGAAAGCAAGGTACGGCAAATCTCGTAGCAGTGATTTTAGCTGACTCCTTCGAGCAGTCTCCAGGCTGGGTTCCTTACCTAATAGACCCAGCAGAACACGCAAGCCATCATCCTGTGAAGGTTGAAAAAATAAATCACCTATTACATTTAAAACTTGTTTTTCTCTTTGAACAGCTTCTGCTAAGGGGATTTTAGGATAGTAATAAGCATCTCGTCGACGATGCCAACTATATAATCTCTGTAACTGACGCGGCTTTTTAGTGACAATCTCTGCTGAATAACAGTCCACATGGTCCTGAAAAAATCGTCCAACTAGATCATGTTGGTTGCCCAACCCTGTCGGACAAACCTGATTAGAAACTAAGAGTAACCGTGCACTCTCAATCCCTCCACAACAAACAATGGTTGTTGCCGCCCGGACAGTTCCAGTCTTACCTGTCAATGTCCGAATCTGTACTTCTTCTATTTTTGTACCGATGGGATTAGTCACCAGTTGCACCGCATTGGCATGCTGTAACACCCGAAGGCCAGGTGACTGTTGTAACTTTTGGCGATAAGTCTCAAAAAAATTACTCTTGTACGTATATTTAGAAACCAGGGTCCCAATTTTGTCAGGTTCAAACTTAGGAGGGTTGAGTCCTAATCGTTGCCAGGCATCTTGACCATATTCGTAGTTACCAAGGTGCATGACCGCTTCTGCTTGCCGGTAAAATGGATCAAGCTCTTGACGACTGAGGGGCCAACCGCTAAAGGGCACCCAGTCTCTTCTCTCAAAATCAATTGGTTCTAGCGGTAAACTTTGCCCACTCCAACGTACGGTTGAACCGCCTAGAATACGGTGGCGTCCCTGATGAATACCCAGGTGGGTTAGGCCAATAATTTCACTGTCATATAGGGCCTGAGTGTCTGATTCAGAAAAGCGTCCACCGCTTTCTAAAAGGACAATATCTAATGAAGTTTTAGCCAACTCTAAGGCCAGTGCAATACCAGCTGCTCCTGCCCCTACAATGCAAATGTCACAATCAATGTTGCTTCCCGATGGAAAGTCTTGAAAATCAAATATCATCCTAAAGCACGCTCTGTAAACTATCAAAATGACTTTGTAGACGCTTTATCCTTCAGAAAAGCTATGTAAGAGGCTGCTTTAAAAGTCCTTGAAGCCTTGTTTAATTATCTCATCCGCTTAAAATCAAACGAGTTTATGGTCACTTTAGATGCATTTATTACTATAAGGTAGGCTTTGATATCCAGATTTCTCCTTGTTTCAAAGTAGTCTCTAATTTAATTAACATATCCTCCCAGCAGAGCCAGGAGAGTTATCCAGCTTAATAGTTCAATCAGTCTTAAAGTTAAAACATCTCAAAACTCACAGAATATAAGCCCTAAGATACAAAGAGATCGAGATAGTTGTCTCTCATCTCCATTGCCGCTTTGAGCGGTTCCAATGTATAAAGCCCCCAGGTTTTCGGGAGGATACACGTACTCAGCAGACGACAATAATGCCCTAAAAAACAATAAGGCAAGGATTACGCTATCACTTTAAAGCTTTTGACAGCTAAATATATAGTATCCCGGAGGCTTTATAGAACCTTTATAAAAAAAAATAAAGTTTGAAAAGATGTTTATTAAGTAGTAATAGGTATAAAAAATAGTCTCTCTATCCGACTTTTGCTCAAAATCAATGCATGATCCGTATCAATAAGCTGTCATCCTTTTTATTGATACATGTCAAGTAAATGTTAATGGCAAAATTAAAATGATTTTTATGTGAAACACTATGAAGTGAGGTACATTTTACAATCAACATCTGTCTGAATCTTTATCATTGAAGTTAGCTCTCTGCATAAAACTCTACATCCGGAAGCTGACCTTTGAGCAACTTAGGATTGACCTGCATGAGTGCCTGATAAAATACCTCTAGCTCGGGGCGGGCTTCCATCGCAGGTACATATTCAAACTGATTGGTTTTGAGGGATTGTGCGATTACAGAAGCGGGGGTGTCCATGTATTTAGCTCCCAGCTCTGCAGCATCAGTGGGATTTTGTTGAATCCAATCAAGGGAATCACGCAATTCTGTTTGTATCAATGTCACCACATCAGGATTGTTATCCACAAAGTTGCTGAGGGCAGATATTCCTGCTTGAGGAAAACGGGCCGATTGTCCTGTTACCTGACTCCAGGTTTCTTTAAAGTCTAAATTGTAGAAGAGTTCTAAATCTTGCTGTTGGGCCTTGGCAACAACATTACTGGCATGGGGCTCAGAGAATACTCCCACATCGGCTGCACCTGTCAATAACAGCTGAGCAGTACTCTGAAAGTCCTGGGTGGACTGAATGGTGAGGTCCTGGTCCGGCTCTAATCCTGATTGGATAGAGAGAAAGCGGAAGATCATTTCTGGCATTCCCCCCTTAAATGGAATCAGCACTGATTTACCGCGCAGGTCTTCCCACTGGCTAAGTCCTCCATCAGCCGATAGCACATAAATGTTACCCCATACCATTACGTTCAGTAGTTTAATCGGTATGTCTTGTTGATAGAGGCCTGCTGCGAGCAAGGTGGGATTGGCAGTGATCTGTCCCTGCCCCGAAGCTAGTAATGCCTTCATTTGGTCATGGTTGCGTATAGCAAAAAAATCAATGTCTGCGATCGCATCCCGCAAGCGACTATGCTCAACTAAGTAGGCCAGGGGAATTGTTAACAAAATTGGCGATCCACCGATGCCTAGGGATGACAGTCCGCCGTTGGTGGTGGGTCGTCCACAGCCAGCGGCAATTGACAGGCCGAGGCTAGCTGTCATTAACTGGAAAAACTGACGGCGGTTGTAAGTCATGGGATAACATTCCTGATGGTTGAGAGATTGACGGTTTTGAGATTAAAACTAGCGGCAATTTCAGGCAGAGTTTGTAGCGCTGAAAGGGTTTGGTAGATGTAAGCCGGATCCCGCTGATGGGGTGGGCGCTCATTGTGCCAGTTATAGACAATGTGGGCCGGACATCGGGAAAGCACCAGGAGACGATCGCCCATTGTCACCGCTTCCGCCAGGTCGTGGGTCACTAAAATAGCCATTGCCCGATGTCGTTGTACCCAAGTCACCACCAGTTGTTGTAGCTGCTGACGTGTGCCAATATCGAGGGAACTAAATGGCTCATCTAGCAGGAGCAGTTGGGGGTTGATGGCAAATGCCCTGGCCAAATTTACCCGCTGTTTCATGCCGCCACTGAGCTGAGGTGGGTACAGGAACATAGCCTCCGACAACCCGACAGTTTTTGCCAACTGTTGGGCCTGTTGCAGCTGCTGTTGTCGACTGATGCCTTTAGCTTTTAACCCCAGGGCAATATTCTCGATGACTGTATACCAGGGAAAAAGCCGGGGTTCTTGAAAGACATAGGCGGTCGCCATGGATATGCTGCCAACGGTCCCTGTTGTTGGCAACAGCAAGCCTGCTAACACATTAAGGAGTGTGGTTTTACCACAGCCAGAAGGCCCCATAATCCCCACAATTTCCCCAGGCCCAGCGCTCAGATGAATGGCCTCCAAGATTAGCCGGGATCTATAAGAGCGATAGATGTTATCCAGCAGTTGCATCATTGTCACCATCCCAGGGGTTTAGCCGGTTGTTGCCAGGGTAGAAGCTGTTGTTGCAGTCGTCGCAGCAGTGTGTCGGAGGCCAGAACCAAGCCAATGGTAATCACGATCCAGGCCATCACTTCCGCTGTATCTAGATTGGCGCGGGCGGTATTGAGTTCAGCGCCAATGCCGGTGGGCGTGGCCAACACCTCAGACATGATCGACACGCGCCAGGCGAGGCCTAATCCGGTCACGAGTAACGGTAATAGCCGCGACACCAAATGGGGCCAATAGAGTGACTGAAATCGCGATGTACCGGACAGCTGATACACCTGGGCGACGTCTACTAGGTTGGGGTCAAGGGTCATCACTGCATTGACTACTCCAGCAAACACCATGGGTCCCACCGTAATTGCCACGGTAAAAATTGAGTTGGCGTGGCCCAGACCAAACCACACCATTGTCAACATTAACCAGGCGATGGGGGGTGTACCTAGCAGGGCAATGGCGACAGGGGTGAGTGCTGGACGAACCCAGGACTGACGACCCGCGGCCAGTCCCAACAGACCGCCAATGCCCAAGGCCAGGATAAATCCGACCAGGACATGCAGACTAGTGGCTGCGATCGCAGCCCACAGTCGTCTTTCTAAGAGAAGCGATCGCAAAACAACGGCCACCTCAATCGGGGCAGGCAAGATCACGCGACTGTACTGCTGCGAGCCCCATTGCCAGCCCCCCAACACCAGTATCAGTGTCCCCAGGCCCAATAGTATCGACCGCAGCCGAGTCAACGCATTGACATCAGGTTGATTAGATAACATGGGCTGACTAAAACTGAAACACGATACGAAGATTGCCAAGCTCAACAGTGAACGACTCAATGAGAATTTCTATTGGTAAAAAATGCAATCGTCTGTAAATTGCAGCAGCCGGAATGCCCCTACCCACGAATTCTGCTCAGTGTAAGCGCTTAAAACAAGTCATTTCTCACAAGTGGAGATTTAATTTAGATTTATGTAGTAATTATTTGTTGTCTGACAGGTTGTCTTTTGACAACTCTCTTTTAAGCAGTTACCGAGTAACACAGTTTAGCTACAGCCTGCATGATCAGACTTTTATACAAGACAACAGTGCTACCTAAATTTAGGTAGTTATAACTAAATTTAAAGATTTGCATCCATAGCTACATTGGGTGACTTGGAACAACGCCTGTGCCTCTATCTACCGATGATCCCCCCAGTTCATACCCCTAATTTATAGGCCCCAATCAGCCGCAGAACGACTTGCATATCTAGGTCTATCGACCTATCATCGGAACATAAGCTATATCAGGTACAGAGGCAACTGTCTAAAGGCACAAAAAGATTTTTCTTTTAATGTTGTTCTTAGTCAGGCTAAATACGTGTATCTAAGGAGACTAGAATATGTCACGCCAAGTCGGTGATCGTTATGCCTGTGATAAGTGTGGAGCCCAGTTGGTTTATGAAAAGCCATGCCCCTGTCCTTCGGACAGTATGCCCCACTCAGAAATCTGTTGTGGAGAGCAGATGAAGATGGTGCAAGCAGGGACTCCAGAGAATATGAAAAAAGGCTAGGGTGTTGCCCCCTTGGGAAATTTCCACCGAATTAACACTATGAAAATAAGTAGGTTTTGACGTAAATGGTTCGGCTGAAGCTGGGTTTGAAACATCACCGTCGAAGCCTTAGTTAAATGGTGAGTATAGAGAGCAGTGAAGGACTGCAGATATAACCGAAGACATAACCTATGACAACAGCAACTATAGACCCACTGGTTAAATACAAAACCCTACCTATCTGGGCAGAAACAACGTTACCAGAATCGTTTCAAACTCAGCACAATACAAAGCCAGGCACCTGGGGAAAAATCACAGTATTAGCAGGCCAATTGCAGTATGAGGCCCTAAATGAGGCTGGAGAGATCCTGTCTAGCGACATCATCACCCCACAGCACACAGACTTCTTTGTATCACCAGGAGCCTGGCATCGGGTCAAGCCTCTAGGACCCCTACAGTGTTTTGTTGAGTTTTACTGTCGCTCCGAAGACTACTTTCAAAAGAAATATCATTTTGCAGCGCCTCACCGAGATATCCAGGCGCTCATTCAAGGACCTTTGGCAGACTGTCAGGCGATGAACATCTTAGATTTAGGTTGCGGGAAAGGTCGCAATTCTACCTATTTATACGCTAAGGGGCATCAGGTGACAGCATTGGATAAAAATACCAGTGCTATTCAGCATCTTCGGGAGATTATTCAAACGGAAAAGGTTGGGGATAGATTTCAAGCCCGGGTGCACAACATTGAATCAGCGGCTCTTGATGACTACTACGATTTGATTATTTCCACGGTTGTTTTTCAGTTTTTGAGATACAAAACTCTATCCCATGTGATTGAGAACATGCAGGCTCAAACGAAGCTCCAGGGCTATAACTTTATTATTGCCCCAGTTTCATCGTCGGAGTTTCCCTGTCCCCTCAAATTTCCGACTACCTTGGTGCCCCAGGAACTGCATGACTATTACAAGCACTGGCATATTTGTGAGTATCAAGAACAAGTGGGCAAATTTCATCGCAAAGATAGCAACGGCAACCCTATTGAATCCATCTTTGCTACTCTGCTGGCTCAGAAACGTACTTAGCCCCCTAAAGGATGTCGTCGTCTCGCCGGGTTAGTGAGAAAGAAGGCGTCCTTAGCCTGTCCTCATTCGAGGACAGGCTAACCCAGTTGAACTGGATGGTCAGGGTAGCCTGCAATACGGGGCCAGACCACCTCAGTAGATCACTCTAGTAGATCACTCTAATTGTGATAGCTCACTGAGGGTAACGGCATCCGCTAGACCATAAATTTGCTTCAAGTAGTCCGTATACTCAGAAGATTTTCTTCGAGAATAGTTGAGGTTCTTATACAGACCGATCAGGTGAGTAAAATAATCTCGGGCTGACGATTTATTGTCAAACTTATAACATCTAGTCACCAGGTCATTGACCAGGTTAAAGCTCTCTTTCTGACGGGCTAGGGGTGTGCTGGAATCAACGGCATCAAAGGCATCCTGTTGTAGATAGACCATGTCCACAAATAGGGATTTTTGATACGTCACATAGTCATCCAGGGTCACCCCATCCTCACCCGTGACTTGCATCATCTGATAAATACTATCCCCTTGTTTCAAGAGACTGTTCATGGCCTGGACCTGGTCAACCCAGTCAGAGGCAATCTCCTTTTTTAACCATGGTGTGAGTTGGGTCAGGTAGCGCGACCACGAAATTAACGGATCGATAGCTGGATAAAAACGCTTGTATGCCCGATCATAGCTCAGACCTAAGAAGGTTTTAACGGTGCTCATGGTGGATTGGGTGACCGGTTCTTCAAAGTTTCCTCCGGCCGGAGAAACAGTGCCTACCATGGTGAGACTGCCCACACTGCCATCATTGGTGCGAATCACTCCAGAGCGCTCGTATACTCCTTTAATTGAAGAGTCTAAATAAGCTGGAAACGCTTCCTCCCCAGGAATTTCCTCCATCCGCCCTGAGGTTTCTCGCATGGCCTGAGCCCAGCGAGAGGTGGAATCCGCCAGGAGGAGAACGTCATAGCCCATTTGACGATAGTACTCACCTAAGGTGATACCGGTATAGATGGACGCCTCGCGGGAGGCCACTGGCATGGAAGACGTATTGCAAATAATGATGGTACGCTCCATCAGTGAGGCCCCTGTCTTTGGATCTTTCAGTTCCGGAAATTCAGTAATGGTTTCTACCACTTCACCCGCTCGCTCACCACAAGCAACAACCAGAACAATATCAACGGCGGCATATCGAGACAGGGTGTGCTGCAATACGGTTTTGCCAGCCCCAAAAGGCCCTGGGATACAGGCAGTGCCCCCACGGGCAATCGGGAAAAAGGTATCAATAATCCGCTGGGTTGTCATCAGCGGCTCATCAGGGTAAAGCCGTTCTGAGAATCGCTGTGTCAGCAGCCGTTGTGGCACCGATCGCCGTACAGGCCATTGCTGAGTCATATCCAGGGTATGCTCTCGACCACTGGCCTCCCGGATGCGAGCGATCGGCGTGTTCACGGTGAAACTCCCCTGTTGGATCCAGATCAGCTCCACCTCACCCGGTTGATCGAAAGGGACCATAATTTTATGGCGAAATCGACCTTCCTGAACCGTACCGAGAGTATCTCCAGCCTTGAGTTGAGCACCCAAATGTACTGTCGGCACAAATGACCATTTCTTCCGTTCATCCAGGGCCTTGACATCGACACCCCGAGGTAGAAACGTACCGTAGGATACTGCCAACAGATCTAGCGGATTTTGTAGACCGTCATACACTTGACCGAGTAACCCCGGCCCCAAGCTGACAGAGAGTAACTGGCCCGTTTGCTCCACAGGATCGCCAATTCCCACTCCCCGCGTACTTTCAAAGACCTGGGCATCGGCTTCATATCCCCGTACCCGCAGCACTTCAGCCTTGAGTCTCTCAGTCCGACCGTCATTCTGCCGCTGGGGAGAAATGTAGACCACTTCATTCTTGGTCAAGGGACGCCCGTCCGTCGGGGCCATTTTAATGGTGACAATATCTTCTTGAACAGCAACAACCCTAGCTGGCTTGTACATTTCAGACATCGGACTCTCCTCATACAAACAGCTGATCAAATTCGCCCACCCCAGCGTCCACCAGGTTCTTGAACCGCTCTACGGCCAACGGGCCATCGTATCGAACCCATCGATCAATCAAGTCCCAACGCATTACATAAATTACCACTGCTTCAAAATCGAAATAGTGCTCTGCTCCTAACTGACCTAATCGCTGCCAAACGTAGCTAAATAACACACGTTCTAACGCCACTGATTCATCGGCATGCAACAACTGTTGGGCTTCTAACAGCCAGGGGAAATTCCCCTGTAGTCGAAAGGCGGGTTCTGTCCAATGACGTTCAATGTGTTTAACCCAGCGCCCATACCCCCAGGGTTCTCCCACCGGTGCGGTTTTCTCGCCTCGCTGACGACGGCGTAGGGCGGCGACAATCGTGTGTAGCTCTAAGCGAAACGCGACGACTTCTCGCAGGAGCGGATTTTTGACCTGCTGAAAGAATTGCTCTGCTGCTGCTACAATTTCCGCATCTGTTCGCGATATGGGCACATGGTGCCAACGAATTAAGGACTGTATTTGCTGCAGGCGTACAGCATCTTCCTCACTCAGCATCTTCAGACGAGCTTCCAGTTTAAATCGCGACAACGGCGTCTGCTGGGCTTCAAAAAGTTCGCCAAGATAGGGCAGGCTTGCCATCAGGGTGACGTACTGGTTGGCCTTAAACATTGTTATACCTATTTGACAATGCCTTCTAGAAGTGCGCGGAAACGGGGTTGAAGATACTGAAGAAGTACATCGGCAATGGCGCGATCGCTAACATCTAGCACAACTTCCTGATCCACCAGTCGGATCCTCAGACCCCCATGATTATCGTTAGCCACACCAAAGGTGATGCCTTCTTGCAGTGCTTCTTGACTAATCAGACGGATAAAATGGGTTAATATCCCCTGTTCCAATTCCTCAGGGTTACGACTGAGTTCCTCAAACCCTGCCACATTACGAGGCAACAAGATCTCCACTGATTGCGCATCGTCAATCTCGTCTTGAGCTCGGCCTGCTATTTCTAGAATAAGTCGCTGTAAGAGTTCTGGTTTCTGAGCTTCGACACCGACTAAGCGACGCACCTCCCCGGCAAATCGCTGGCTCAACTCCATTTTGAGAGAGAGCATGGCATCACGGGCGGCAACTTCTAGCGCTTGATGACCCGCTTTTTCTAAACTGTCTGCCTCTTGTCTGGCCTTAGTCAGAACCTCACTCGCTTTTTCATGGGCTTGCTCAATAATTAACTCGGCTCGTAATTGGGCATCTTTTACAATCTGTTCCCCTTGAGCCCGACCACTGGCAACGCCTTCATCTCGCAGTCGTGCAACTAGGGCATCAACCCCATGGGCGGCGGGTATATCTGATCGGTGAGATTTATTGTTTCGCACGGTTATATTTTCCCCCTTTTTTACCTATGGCAGGCTACCTGCCTATGGCAGACCATCTGTCTATGGCAGACTACCTGCCCATGGCAGACCATCTGCCTATGGCAGACCACCTGCCGCCACCAGAGCGAAGACAAAGGCAAACACGGCAAAACCTTCAATAATGGCGGCAGGTGCCAGGGAAAGCCCAAAGATTTCAGGTTTGGCTTTTGCTCCTGCGATCGCAGAGGCACAGGCTTGACCTTGATAGATCGCCGATAGCAGAAACGCCAGACCGGATCCCACACCAATACTAAATAACCCGGCAGCATTATCCACGGTCACAAGACGGTTTAGGGAAAACAGAACCACAATGCCATAAATCGACATGGAAGAGGGCAAAGCTGATAAACCAACAAAGCGACCATATCCACCTTTAACCTCAAGCATTGCCCCAATGGCCGCTTGTCCAGCGATCTTACAGCCAAGGGCGCTGCCAATTGCCCCCAATGACACAGGAGCGTATATGCCTATCCACCCCAGGAGAATGATAAATTCATTCACGGATTACTCTCCTTTTTTGCAAATGCCTGAAAGGGATATCCTTCATCAGTGATACCCCAATTAAAAAACTCAATAAAATTCAACCGCAAACCATGGACAAACCCGCTAATGATCCCCAAGGCTAAATTAATGCCATGGCCCAGTAACAGAATCAAAATGCTGAGCAACAACCCTAATCCTGGCACTGACTGATACACCTGGTGGGCTAGCTGGTTGAAGGTTAAGGCCAATGAGGCACTGGCTAATCCTAGCGCGAATAATCGTAGATAGCTCATAATATCCCCAAACAGTTTGGAGATCTGGGATAACGAACCCAGGCCAGCCACCAACCGTAAGGGCAGATTTTTTTGGCGACTGCCGAGAAATCCGCCTAAGAAAATCACTAAGAAACCGCCCAGTAGTAAGCCAATGCCTAGATGGTGCCCGACGGCTTCTCCCAGCCCTAGTGACAAGGTTAATCCGCCAGCAATAACAACAATCCAACCCAGTGGTTTCGCCTTTCCGGCAAATCCACCGGCACCAAGGGCGGCGATGATGTTCGCGAACGTAATATGCAAACAGCCAATTGCGATCGCAAGCTGCATCATGGCATCGTAATTGTTGATGTTTAGCACCTGAAAACGGGTGAGCCATGATCCAATGCGCGGAATCTGCTCAGGCCCGGCACCGAAGTAGCTACCGACCAAAACACCATAGATGATGGCCGCTATCAATCCCATTACCGATAGGATCCGGAAATGTCGGCCGCCTGCACTGCTCCCCATGGACGGCCAGTAACAAGCCACAATGACTGCCAGCACCAGGGCATAGCCAGCATCCGAGAGAATCATCGCAAAAAAGACGGCAAACGAGAAGAAAACCGCAATCGACGGGTCCCAGGTACGGTAGCCGGGGGTTTGGTAAAAGCTGACCAAATCTTGCCCACTACTCAGCTCCGGCGGATTATCCATCAGGGTGGGTGGGGCATCGTCAGGACGGGCCGGTTCAACCAGGAGTGCCAGTTCCTGTTGTTCAGCAAACGCTTCCAATTGCTCTAACTCTCGGGCAGGCATCCAACCCTGGACCATAAAGATGCCAACTTCCTTACGGGTTTGGGTACTCGCATACTGAATCGCTGCCCGATCGTCAGCCCGCGCCAGATTCTTAGAGAATAAATGTATCCAGCGACTTAGGGCCTCATGTTCAGCATCCAAGTCTTCTAACTGGATCTCAACCCGTTGTAACTCATGCTTTAAATCCGTTAGCGGCACTGCCCCGGTGTACGTGCGAGCAACGGGCAGGGCGTTAGCGGGAGGCTCCTGTTTAGAAATGACTACAACATAGGTAAATCGATGATCCGCAGAGACCTGTTGCCAGGGCCACTCCAAATCCTGGAGAGATTTCATCTTCGCGTAGGGCACCCGATAAAACCAGAGTCGGTAACCACCCAGCTGGCCGAGATCGGGTAAGGTAAAATCACCCCAGGGCTCTAAATCTCGGATGCGATTCACTAAAAAATATCGCCTGTCCTCGGCCTCCCGACGGTTTTGTTTATTGGCCAAAGCCGCTGCTAACACGTGATCAAAGTCAAAATCCACATGCTTCAACACCTGATGTCGCCTACGCCGTACATCCATCAGATATAGCAGCGCTTCATGGGCATCTTCATCCCGCACAAATAGCTCTGCCTCTGATTCTTGAGCAGGGGGCTGGAGTGGGATCAAGTGGAGGCATCCCAAACGCTGTAGGCCCTCAAGTACCTTCTCTTGATCGTAACTTACCCCGCAAAGGGTGACTTTGTTTAAGGGAACAATACTCATGCAGCCACTCCCTTCTTCCGCTTGGCAATCTTTGAGTTCACCACAGCGGCCCGTGCGGCATCCGACAAATAAATCTGGATTTTTTTAATATTTGCCTGGGCTCTTGGGATCAGCACCTTATCAAACAGGTTGACTCGCTGGGTAATCTTGCGAGCAGCCTGATTTAGCAACACTTGCCGTTGCTCAGCCACCTGTAATTGCAGGCGTAATTCCACCGCTGTTGTGAGGGCGTCCACCACACGCTCGACCCAGTGAGGTCTGCCCAAGAAAGCATACTGGCGCACTTCTATATCAACCTTCTCCAACTTAGGCAGACGGGTTCCCACAACATTTTCTTCCACTATCTGCACCCCAACGACCTTAACAATATCGGTCAGATCTACCTCCTGAGTTGATAGCATCAACAGCTCGCTGGCAATCAGAGGATCTAACTCTCCCAGCTGCTGGCGAACATCCATGAGCCTGCGTCTAGCTCTGGCCTGCTCAGCCAGTAACTGACGGCGTTTCAGGTCGAGAGATGGCAAGACGTCTTTATAGGTTTTGAGTTGTCGTTGAAGTTTGGTAAGAGACGCCTTATTTAATGCCAACCTTGCCATGGTCGCCTCCTATTACTGCATCTCTTTTGGAAAGTACTTGTCAATCAGCGCCTGTTTCATCAACAATTCTTGAGGTTCAAAGCACTCGGCTAACGTTTTCCACCCCAGGTCAAGCGCCTGCTCAAGGGAAATAGAGACATTAATGTCCATGAAGCGCTGTTTGAATAGCTCACCAAATTTCAAGAGCTTATGATCAAAATCAGACAGTTCAAATGCCATCGCCTGCTTCTGTTCAGCATCTTTGGCATTGGAGTAAAAGCGAACCATCGTATTCATAATCTGACTATGGTCTTCGCGAGTCGCCTTACCAATAACATGCTGCTTAAGTCGTGACAACGAACCAAAAGGATCAATCACCCCATCATGGAGATAGAATTGCCCCTCGGTGATGTACCCCGTATTGTCTGGCACTGGATGGGTGACATCATCCCCAGGCATTGTGGTCACGCTAAGAATAGTCACTGATCCCCCCTGGGCATAATCACAGGCTTTCTCATAGCGACGAGCCAGCTGGGAGTATAGATCACCCATATAGCCCCGATTTGACGGTACCTGATCCATGGCAATACCGATCTCTTTAAGGGCATCGGCATAGGCGGTCATGTCTGTCAGCAATACCAACACCCGCTTCCCTTGTTCCACAGCAAAACGTTCCGCTACCGCCAGGGCCATGTCGGGAATCAGGGTACGTTCCACAATGGGATCAGATGCCAGGTTAACAAACATCACAGTGCGAGAGAAAACACCGGCATCTTCAAAGGTGGTGCGAAAAAAGTGGTAATCATCAAAAATGAGACCGAGTCCGCCAAAGACCACAATGTCTGCATCAGCCTGAATGCCAATGCGAGCTAGGAAAGGGTTAAACGGCTCGCCAGCGACAGAGAAAATGGGTATCTTCTGACTCTCGACCAGGCAATTAAACACATCAATCATCGGCACATCGGTGCGGATCATCTTAGATGCCAACACCCGCCGCATGGGATTAACGGACGGTCCACCAATGGGGACTTTAGAATCCTGTGATAGATCGGGTCTGCCATCAATGGACTCCCCGGTACCGCGAAATACCCGCCCTAGAATGTTGTCAGAATAGGTAACCTCCATGGGATGCCCTAAAAAGCGAACAGACGAATTTGTCGCCACACCTTTCGTGCCACCAAACACTTGAAGAGCAACCGTATCATGCTTAATGTTAATAACCTGAGCCAGAGATAGGCTATCCTCATCATCGCCTTCCACCACAGCTAAGTCGCCATAGCGCGGCCCAGTATCTTTCAGGTAAGCACTCTCAGGCACTTGCACCCGCATGATGTCGCCAACGATCTCAACTACTTTAGAATAACGAACGAGAGTTTGTGGCATAAGAAACACTCTGGGCTAAAAGATGGACACCCTAAGGACTAAATATCTTAACAAAAATGGTATTTTTTATTACTTGAAGCGAAACAGAAAACTTAAAAAACTTAGTAATATTCAAGTCTAGCTGGAGCAAAATCTTGAACAGAGCATCTAAGGAGATCTTGAAACCATAATTTTCAGTTCATTAAGCCATACACCAGCCAAATAACAAGTAAGTACATCAGCTCTGGTCTACTTACTGAAAACAAAACAAATCGTTAGCAAAGATTCAAACTTGTCTGAGATTAATGAACAACGACCAACAAGATATCATTTTACTCACTCTGAACCATAGCAACACACCAAGTGTAAACACGGATCAGCAAAACGACTGCACTCAATCAAGCAAATAAACTAATCTCAATGAACCCATGCAATAACATTGCCTTATCTCCAACAGAATTTAAGGTTTTCTAAATAGATTCAATCACTTTTCTCTCATCTTTCTCATCAAAGCAGAATATTTTCTTTCATTACCCTCACCTTTCGAAAGAAGAGATATACAATAACAAGGCTGTATGTCTGTGGCTGGCGTCACAATCATCAATAACGGAGGTGATTTCAGAGATTTCAGGAATAAAGATGCATCTTTTAAATATCAGGGTATCTTAACTTCTCTATGCCGTATTTATAGATATCAGCGGTGTCAGAAAAATCAAGATAATCAGGTGCTGTTATACAGCTATACAGCCTTAATCAGTCACCAATCCCAGGTCTTCTAACACATTTGGGACTAGAGGTAGGATAGGCTCTTTTAAGGTCGCAACAACCAATCCCTAGGCACGTCGAAACCACAATAAACACCAAGCAGGTATCACAGGCAGCATCAGGTATAACAAATACTGTAAAAATGACACACTATCGCCAGGTCTAACTAAAGTGATTTCTTTCAATAAGGGTAACGCGAATGACAGCATAATCAGGCTAAATAGTCCGACTAAGAGTCTGCCTCGCTGAAATTTTATCCATCGAAACCGGGTTACAAGACTGATGAGCAAGGTTTCTACCGCTAGAGCTATCTGGATATAAACCATGCCCATGACTAATCCCAATACCCAGTTCTCAATTGGCCTTACCTGATCTGGATTGAGTGTTCCGTACCACCAATCCTGCCACCAGGCTGCCACACCAATCACGATCAGCAACCCCAACAAACTAATTAGCCCAAGAATGATAGTTCGTAGTAGCTTGGCAAAAGACATGGCACAGCAGGGAATTGAAGGATTGAGTTGTAGATGCTGCCAAGGCGGACCCATTGCCAACTATACACAGTTAGAAATGAGGCTCCGCCCACTTCTAGTATCGTCTTAACTTTTGTACGCTATGGGTTGCGCTTGAGTGTCCAGAAGGGTGGCGCATCGGGGGCTGTTTTCTGGATCTGTACAATTTCAAATCCATGTTTCTGATAAAAGCGTACGGCTTGTTCCGTAAACGTCACCAAATAGCAGGCTACCCCTTCATGGCTTGCCTGTTGCAAAATCGGCTGTAGTAACCGACGGCCCACGCCTCGTCCCTGACAGGTGGGATGCACTACCATCAAGCCCAAATACCAATGGGGGCAATCGCCCATATCTTGTTGATGGGCCTGCTCAACAGCCGATAACAACGTTAGACATCTTCCCAAGCGATTCCAGCGAAATTTTGTGGGTAAGGCATACAGCTGGAGCTCCCAGATCATTTTCAATAACTCAAGCGGATTACTAGAGAGTTCTCCCGGTGGTAGCCCGGCGGCAATTCCTTCTAAATCCTGGGTTGTATAAACATGATTGTACTGAGTAGAATACACAACCAGTTTGCGCATCAACCACGTCAAAGACTGCAGCCGAAATTCTCGATCGTCAGAGATTATATACGTAAAGACTGGATCGTCTGCAAATGCCTTAGCGGCCACCATACCAGCATCTAAAACTTGTGATTGCTGTAGTTGGATAACATCAGATGATGGCTGCGGTTGTACAACACCAGACGTTTTCATGATTCAGGTTCCTTAGTTACGGTTCGAAATGAACGTTAGAATTTGTCGTTTTTCACTGGTTTAACTGTAATCAAACCAGTGTCCCTAAAGCGTCCCTAAAGCGTCGAACCCCTGCCAGTCATGGATTTAATGCGCTAACGTTAATTTTCAGCACACCGACGCCCAGACAAACAGGGGGGTAACGACCTGAGCAGATGCAGCCTGGTGGGGTCTACGCTCACGGTCTCCACATAGGCGGCAGTGAGGTAGGGATTATAGGTTTCATCCCCCATTAAAGAGACCTGACCATGGGCAATCAACAGCGTCACCATCAGATTAAACAGCCATTGTTCACTGGCGTTAAAGCGTTCTACAATGCCACTTCTGGGATACGCCAGGTCCAGGATCGCCCGCGTCAGGGCAGAGGTGTGGGATAGATTTTCAGCCAGGTAAAAATATTTTTCAGAGGTGGTAAGCCCCTGGAAAGCAGCTAGCTGCTCTTGCACAATGGGAGTGGCAATATCATAGGCTCCACCCACAATGACTACCGGAATCTGAATATTTCTCATGCCCTTGTCTCCAAACAGATTGCTTAAGGGAGACAGGGCAAACACCGAGCCAATGCGCTCATCGGCCAGGCTACCATCGAGCAACTGTTGCAACACCTGGGGAGCAGATTGCAGCTCTAGCAATCGACATTGAATTAGCAGGGCAATATTGACATTGTCAGGCACAAAATCGGCGTCTAGATCACACTGTTGCTCCAGGAGGTCCACATCAACGGTTGCCCCAGCGGCTGCTAATACGGTGTACCCTCCAAACGAATACCCGACCAGACCTACACGTTCGAGCTGTAGCCGTCCCTGAAAATCAGTTTTGTTTTTCTCTTCTAGAGTGTCAAGGAGAAACCGAATATCCAAAGGGCGATTGATAAACTCCATGACATCAAAAGATTCACGGTTTAGTCCCAGGGCCAAATCATCCTGATAGACTGCGTTGCTGCCAATGTGCTCGGGCACAGCGACCACAAAGCCATTGGCGGCTAAGCTGCGAGCAGCGGCTACCGCATCTGGATTGGTGCGGGTCTCTCCGTAGCCATGGGACAACACCATCACTGGGATGGGTCCGAGAACGGCACTGAGGTCAGTGGGGAGATAGAGATCGGTAGGATAAGTGCGGTTGCGATCGCGATCCTCCAACATCAGCGATTGTTTCACCACATCAAACCGAGGCACATCTGCCAGCATGGGTAGCGCCTGATAGTCCAACATCGGCTCAGTGGCAGCAACAGCAACAGACTGTTGAATGGTCGCCTGCACTAAGCTGTCAGTAGTTTCAATATTGGTCTCAATAGCCTCAGATAGCGCCAAAATTTGTGGCAAATCCAGCCTGATACCATTCGTCGGGTAGAACCGGAGGATATTAATCAGCGATAGACCCGCCGGATCAGCCGCCGCCAACACCATCGCCGCTCGAATCGCCCGCTGACCATTGTGACGTCCCTCAGTTTTAATCAGCTGCCCAGCGTTCGCTAAAACAAGTTCTCCGATGGGAGAATACAGCCACTGAGACAGCACAAACGGATCGGCTATTTGTTCAGGAATACCGTCATTTAAAGCCACTAAGGGAGTACTCAAAGTCCGCTGAAACGCCTGACGATTTTCCGGTGAAACCCTATCCAAATAAGGGGCTAGTTCATCGTCTATGGTGCCTTCTGTGGCAAATGCTTCTAGGGATGAGATCGAAATCTGTCGCCCTAAAACACCGTAGTCAAAGTAAAGTTCATCCGCTGAGCGAACGGGTAAGGGGCTCATTATCCCAGAAAGGATACCTAAAGCCGTAGCTTGCACTAACCGTCGAATCACCTTGAGATAACCTGTTGTAAAACCCATGATAGTTGTCTCAGTTTATTGGATAGTAGGGGCTTGCACCTGTCTTGGGATCACAGATGTCACCAAGCCGAATTTCAGATTTATTTCGCAACAGGCTGTTGCTCCTGATTAGTTACAGTCTGGTTACTAGCAAATACCCATCGCAGCATGGGGGGAGCCACAAAGGTGGTGGCAATCACCATCAACACAATGGCAACATTCAAGGAACCGGTTAATGTCCCTGTGGCGGCCCCCAGACCTGCAAATACTAAACCCACTTCTCCCCGTGGCACCATGCCAGTACCAATGGCTAGCCGATTCACATTCTCTTTAGAAAAGACAAAATATCCAGCGGCTAGTTTGCCCAAAATGGCAATCACAATTAGGAATGCTGCTATCACTAAACCAGTTCGACTCTCAGGATTCGCCAAGTTCAGGACACTCAAGTCAGTTTTGGCCCCAATGGACACAAAGAATACCGTTGCAAATAGAGCAACTAAAGGCTCACAGGCCTTCTCTAAAGCTGCCGTTGCTTTTGTATTGCCAAGAATTATACCGGCTGCAAAACAGCCAAGGATTTCTTCCAAGCCAATCACATTCGCAATCGTGCCCATCAACGATAGAAAGATAATGGAACCGATTAGCACACTATACGGGTTACTGAATTTGTCCAGAAAGTTGATATAACGGGGACCAAAAAATTTATTCAGGACAATGGCTGATATTACAAAAAGTGTAGCGCTGATAATGGTGCCAATGACGCTAGAAATCTCAACCGTTCCATGCTCGGCAATACCAATGGCCACGGCTAAAATGGCAATGCCAAGAATATCGTCTAAAACGGCAGCACCGAGAATAATTTGCCCTTCCTTGGTGTTCAATACTCCCATATCTTGCATGATCCGAGAGGTGATGCCGATACTTGTGGCCGTTAGTGCTGCCGCTGCAAAAATTGATGCGATCGCAGATAGATGAAAGATCGAAGTCAGACCCACAAACCCGGCTACAAACGGGAGAATCACCCCTGCCACAGCGACTGATGCCGCCTGGGGACCCACCTTGATTAACTCTTCGAGATCAGCTTCCAGACCAATCTTAAAGAGCAAAACCCCCACACCAAGCTCGGCATATTGATTCAGTAAAATCCTTATCGGACCCGCAAAGACTTCTTGAATTGTCGTCGTGTCACTACCAGAAATTAGCTGAACAGCAGCCACGGTCCAATCAGCAACTTCCCCCCCATTACCCAAAACAATACAATGAATACCTGAAACACCCAGAATAAAACCAGCAATCAGTTCACCTAGAACTGCAGGCAAACTCAAGCGAATAGCAAGTTCGCCAAAAAGCTGAGCAAACAGAAAAACGACAACGGTCACCAATGCAACTGCTGCGGCTAACGCTTTAGCATAGAACTCGCTTTCAACTCCGACAGCTGAAGCCAGCAGCGGAGTAAGCACAGAACTCGTGACAACAGAAAATGAAGAAAGAATCATAGTTCAAAAAAGAATCTTGGGGAATTTGAGAACCTGGACAACATTCACATCATTACCAATATTTCTAAACACTGAGTTCACCGGCACGATCTTCTCAAGGAGAGGAAATTCTAAGGCACAATGTCACCCATAGAATGTCTTACGCACCAGACTCTGTCGGGGTCCTGGGAGTCAACTGCAAGTAAAGCCCCGGCACAACCAACAGAGCAATCAACGTCGCCGACATTAATCCAAAAATGATCGCCATACACAACGGGAACCATTTCGCATCACTCAGCGCCAGCGGAATCAAACCAATCACAGTTGTGATCGACGTTGTCACAATGGGGCGTAATCGATCGCTAGCCCCCAGAGCAGCCGCATGGCGTACATCCCAGCCCTCTCTGCGGCGCTCATTCATGGTGTCCACCATGACAATTGCATTATTTACCACAATGCCTGTGAGAGAAATAATACCAATGGCCGTTGGGAACGAAAACGGTAGATTCAGCACAACATAGCCAAAGATTGTCCCAATCAAGGCAAAGGGAATGGTGAGGATAATAATCACTGGCTGGGTGTAGGAACCAAACTGGAGCACCAGCACCGCAAACACCAGAAAGATGGCCACCACTAACATCTGCCCTGCCGAACCAAAGGTTTCACTACTGGTATCGGCGTCACCACCAAACTTATAGGTGTAGCCCCGAGGCCAGCGGTCAGGATTCTTGGGATCGGTGGAATCGTACTGCATGGCCTCCAGATAGGGTACAAGTTCAGCCAAGATCTGACTGTCATAGTAGCCCTGGCCAGGAATCACTTTAGCCAACACCGTGACGCTGCGCTGGGTATCGCGATGGGTGATGGAAAGGGGAACAGCCCCCTGGACCGGTTCCAATAAAGCATTGGCGGGCAACGCCTCACCTTCAGGGGTGATAAACCGCATGGTGGCAAATTCATCTAGCCGAGCCGGTCCACCCACTTCGCCATTTTGAGAGGGCCATCGAGTACTCAAACGAATTTCCAGATCTTCTTCGCCACTGCCCACAGAAAAGTCACCCACCTCATTGTCAATCATCAGATAGCGCCCCTGGATCCCCAAATCTTCTTGACTAATGCCATAGAAATCTAAGGCCTCTCGTTTAGGCACAAACTTGTAATCTTCCCGTAAGTTACCAAGGTCATCCCGCACATCCATCGTGCCGGGAATCTCTCGCAAGGCCTGCTGCACCTGACCAGAAATCTCCCGCAGGGTTTGCAGATCTTTACCATAGAGTTCTACTTGGATAGGGTCTTCACCGCCCCCGGTACGCTCATATTGAACCGCTAAGATGGCTCCTGGATAATCCCGTAGGATGGTGTTGTTGATCTCTCGCCTGAGATCGCGAGCATACTCAAAGGAGTCACGGTCTCGCTGAGGCCGCTCGACGAACATTGTCGATAAACCAACAAAGTAGTCGGCATTGGTGGGTTTGATTTCACTAGACGCGACTAAATTACTGCGCTGACCCACCAGTTTCACCACACTTTCAAAGACTTTTTCTCCGTTAGGGTCACTATAGTTACGAACAAATTCACCCATGCGATCAGCCACCTCTTGGGAGCGGGTCAGCGTGGTAGCTGGGGGTAATTCCACATTAATGCTGAGCTTGCGGGCCTCCGCATCTGGAAATAGGGCAGATGGTAGCCCCGTGAACAACACCATAGCTAGCACAAACAAAGCAATTGTGCTAGCTGTCCATAGACGGGCCACCCGCCGATTGGGCACCGTGACCTTTAAGCTCCATTGGGTAAACTTTTTAGAGACTTCTTCAGTCAGGCGGTCCACAAAGGTTTTAGCATCGCCCTTACCCTGCACATTATCTAGCAAGAATTTAGAGAGGGGCACAACAACTAGTAAAGCAATTACATAGCTCAGCACCAAACAGGTAATGGCACTAATGGGAATCAGGCGCACAAACTTACCCATGGTACCTGCGATCGCCATCAACGGAGCCATGGCTAAAATGGTCGTCAGCTGGCCTGAAAACGCAGGAGCCGCATAGGTCTTCACGGTTTTAATCGCCGCTTGGGAAAAGGTTAGCCCCTCAATATATAGACCATTGTGCATGCCCTCCAGCATCAGGATAAACACATCCACCAGCAGCCCCAACGCCAGGATCATGCCAATCATCACCATGGTGTTGAGGGTATACCCCATCATCCACAGAAAGAAAATCGCCCCTGCAAACGTCAGGGGAATGGCTAATCCAGCAATCAGCGCCTCGCGCCAGGTGAGGGCCACAAAGAGAATGGCAAAGACACAGAGTGACGCCTGAAAAACGTTGCTACCGAGGTCGTTAAGTTCAGTTTGAATTTTGTCCGCATCGCTATTGAGAACGCGATAGTCCATGCCATGGGGCCATAGCTCAGGGTCTTCACGGGCAGATTCCATGGCCGCTAGGGCACCATTAACCACTTGGGTCGTATCACTACCGGCCACTTTTACCACATCCAGCACGATAGTGGGTGAAAATTCAGCCCCTTGCCAGCTCACATCGGCTCGATTGGTCTCTCGCTCTAGACCCTGATAAACGTCAGCCATCTCAGCTAAGCGCACCACACGATTATCATTCAGCCGAGCAACCGGCAGACTGCTCAAATCCTCCAACGTGCGAAAGCGACCATATAGCCTGACTTGAGCCCCAATTTTGTCATCCCGCACTAAGTCCCAGGAGGTGTCAATATTGCTCCCTTCAATGGCACTGCCCACCTGGGTGGCAGAAATCCCTAAAGTTGTTAAACGACTGGGTAGCATCTGCACATGGATAACATCTTCACGTCGCCCTGACAGATCGACCTCGCGCACATTTTTAACCGACTCCAGCCGTTCTTGTAAGTCTTCAGCAACCTGGCTGAGAATGGTAATATCCAGATTCTCTCCGGTTAAGGCTAGAGAGAGAACGGGTGCATCTTGCTGTGAAAGCTGTTCAAATTCTGGCTTTTCTCGCCCAGTAGCCTCTAACGGCAGTTCAGGCTCAGAATCATCCAGCTTACCGCGTAGTTGCTGAATCGACTCAGCCACAGGGGATTCGGCCTTAAAGGCAACATTAATAATCGAGAAGGAATTAAAGGTGGCACTGGTGAAATCATCCAACCCCTGGAGACTTTTAATCTCTTCTTCAATTTTATCGGTAACCTGATTTTCGATAGTTTCTGCATCGGTACCCGGCCAAACTGTGGTGATCAGCGCACGGGCAATCTTAATATCAGGGTCTCCCTCCTTTACCATGGAGAAATACCCCATCAAACCGCCCATCATCAACATAAAGCAGAGCAGAATGGCAAAAATCTGGCGGGTAAAAAAGAACGTCATCCAGGCAGGGACTGATGGCTGCTCACCTCTATGATCGGATGCAACACTGGTCACGCTATCTGATGGGATGTTCGACAACTCTTGAGGATTCACTGTATGTCCTCCTGATTAATAATTTCAACCGGGGTGCCATTCACCAAACGGTTTTGGCCGTCAGTCACCACCAGTTCGCCAGGCTCCACACCAGACAACACTTCTGTCCCAGCTAGACCCTCCACACCTACGGTGACCCGTCGTCTCTGCACAGTGCCGTCCTCGCTAACAACAAATGCAAAAAAGTCTTGTCCCCGAGCAAGCACAGACCCTAAGGGCAGAACGGTTGCATCTGAATTGGCCTCTGTTTCAATCCAAACGTAGGCCCGAGCACCCACTTTGAGATTACGCACCTGTTGGAAATCTCGAATAACAATCTTAGTACCGCGACTGCCTGGCGTCTGGGATGGGCTAATGGCAAAGACGCGCCCTTCACTACCCCGCTGTTTAGCAATTGTCAACAAGTCTTGCTGACTGACTCCGCTGGCTTGAGCAGCACTCACATCTTCTTCTAAAACTACATAGGCCCGCTGACCAGAGCGCACAGCATTGGCATCATCAGCCTGAAGTTCTAGTTCCACTTCGTAAGTAGATGGATCGACAACAACAATGGGAGCCGTTTCAATTAACTCTTGAGCACCACTCACATTGAGGTATTGAGAGTTCCAATACTCTCCTTCTTGAATATTGATATAGGCAATCACACCATCAATGGGAGAAACTAGCTGAGTATCTTCGAGATCCACTGCAGTTTGATTACGGCGAGCCTGGGCGGATTGAATAGAGGACTCGGCCACACGCACATTATCTTCAGCAGATGCAATCGTTTGCTGAGCAATTTTGAAGGCAGCCTGGGCCTGATCCACACGATTTCGATACACATCCCGTGAGCTGGCCGATACTGCCCCTTGTGCAAATAACGATTGATAACGCTGGTATTCAGTTTGGGCCAACGCTAAGTCAGATTCAGCCTTAGCCAGCTCGGCTTGAGCTTGCAAGACCGAAGCTTGTGACTGATCGCGCTGGTTAATGGCTACCTGAATATCAGCCTCCGATGTCACCATACTGGACGTCTGTCGGCGGTCATCTATCGTGGCTAACAGCTGACCACGGGAAACAAAGTCCCCTTCCTTAAGGGCAATGCCATTATTTTTTGCCACATAGGTAATGTCGCCGTTGGCATAGAAGTTCAAGACCCTGAGCTGAACCGGCAGAGAAATACCTTCATCAAAGACCCAAGCCTGGGCAAGACCTTGTTGGGCACGGGTGACTCGCACCGGCAACCGAGCTGGGCTGGTTTCAACCGTTTCAATGGACGATGGTTGTTGCCACCCTTGATACACTTTCCAACCTGTAAAGCCAGCTAACACCAACATGGCCAAAGTAATCACTGGCCACAGGGGCTTTTTTAGTGTCCATGCAGAAGGTTTAGCAGGTGGAACGTTTTCATCCTGCGGCTGTTCTACGTCAGGCGGCTGAACTTCTTGAACGCGTTCCAGACTCTGAGAAGACGATGGAGATTGAGACTTAGGGTTTTCATCATTCATGGAACTGGTGTGATGTCAACGATAAGCTACAGATGATGGGGCGTCATCTGTTTGGCTAGTTCCACAATAGTTAGATGGGCGTCTCCAAAGCGTCTCAGGCCGTCTATAGAACGTCTAATCCTTGTTATTCAGGCATTTCAGAATAAGATAATATGCGTCTAGACTTTCATATAAAGCAAGCCCCCCGCACTGCCATCAAAAGACGGCGTACGGGGGGCTTTTGCGAGCTAGCTAAAGCTCATGGCGATGTCATTATCAAATGCCGATTACGAAGCAATTAAAGGTGCGCTAAGTGCAATAGGAACTTCTTCACCAGAGGCCAAGTCAAGCGGGAAGTTGTGAGCGTTACGCTCGTGCATCACTTCTATACCCAAGTTGGCGCGGGTCAAGACGTCTGCCCAAGAACTAATCACGTGCCCCTGAGAGTCAAGGATGGACTGGTTGAAGTTGAAACCGTTGAGGTTGAACGCCATCGTAGAGATACCCAGAGCGGTAAACCAAATACCGATCACAGGCCATGCACCCAAGAAGAAGTGCAAGGAACGACTGTTGTTGAAGGAAGCATACTGGAAGATCAAACGACCGAAGTAACCGTGGGCGGCAACGATATTGTAAGTCTCTTCCTCTTGACCAAACTTGTATCCATAGTTCTGGGACTCAGTCTCAGTGGTCTCACGAACCAAGGAAGACGTTACCAGAGAACCGTGCATTGCGGAGAACAAAGACCCCCCGAAGACACCCGCCACACCCAACATATGGAAGGGGTGCATCAAGATGTTGTGCTCTGCCTGGAACACCAACATGAAGTTGAACGTACCGGAGATACCCAAAGGCATTGCGTCAGAGAATGAACCTTGGCCAATTGCATAGATTAAAAAGATTGCAGTTGCGGCGGCGACAGGCGCAGAGTAAGCAACACAGATCCAAGGACGCATCCCTAGTCGGTAGGAGAGTTCCCACTCGCGACCCATGTAAGAATATACACCGATAAGAAAGTGGAAGATAATCAGTTGGTAAGGGCCGCCATTGTAAAGCCATTCATCAAGAGAGGCAGCTTCCCAAATAGGGTAAAAGTGGAGGCCAATCGCGTTGGAAGACGGAACAACACTCGCAGAGATCATGTTGTTGCCATACAACAATGAACCAGCAACCGGCTCGCGGATGCCGTCCATATCTACAGGGGGAGCCGCAATGAAGGCAAGGATGAAACAAGCAGTAGCAGTGAGCAGCGTCGGAATCATCAACACGCCGAACCAACCTACGTAGAGGCGATTTTCGGTGCTAGTAACCCACTGACAAAACCGTTCCCAAAGCGACACACTCTGGCGCTTTTGCAAAGTAGTAGTCATTATTAATCTTGGGTAATTAAGTAAAAAGACAGCCAAAACAACAAAATCCCAGGAAACTAAAAACTTCTAAAAGAAAGCTTTGCATTCCTTTGCAAGAAGTTGTTGTTTTTCGGCTGACATAATTACTATAACCTATGCAACAGAATTCAACAATCCTCTTCGAAGTATTTTTGAATAAATTCTGTCGAAAGAGGAAAGTTCGCAAACACTCCCACCCTCTTACAACAATCAATAAACACAAGTTGTCGACCATAAAAGACAAAACCACTAGCTTCGTGACAGAGCTAGCGACAGGTGACGCCAGAATTCGACCCAAAACACCTGAAATTTTAGAACAAAACAACAAAGAGACTAAATCCAGGATGGATTTAGTCCAGAAATGTCCCCAATGAGCGATCGCATTGGCTAAAATTTGTTCAACAATAAGTCCAGCAAAGCACTCGTACGCCCAGCCAAATACTTTTCAGCACTGCCAACACCTCGGTAATTGCAATGCTTACAAATTCACTAAAAGAGAACAGCGTCATGACGCCCACTGCCAGATCAAGCAACAAACCCAATGAGACTTTCATGGGCAAAAACACGGTTGTCATCGCGGTGACCAGTCCCAGTGTTACGGTTGTTTGTCCAACGACAGTAGTATGGCCGTCAAAAAAATATGAGCTGAGGATGAAAGAAATCGAATACTCTCAGCGCCAGCTAACCATCGACGACTAGTTGCAAAAAGCCTACGGCCCAAACCATCTCCAGCACGGCAGTTTATTCAACCAATTCATAGCTCATTTTATCCACGCTCGATGATTGCGATTCCACAGGAATCTCTGAGGTACGTCGCGAGAATCCCCAGATAAACAATACCGCAATTAAACTGATCATCGCCCACTCAGGCGGCACCCATTCAGGATTGACCACCCGCAGCAGCAGACGCATTCCCACTAAGGCAACCGCCCAATAGCCTGCATCTTCCAGATAAACAAACTCCTGCAGCCACTGAATGAACAACCCAGCGAGAAAACGCAGCAAAACAACCCCAATCGTGCCGCCTAGCATAATCAACCAGAGTTCTTGAGAGATGGCGAGCGCAGTCGTCACACTATCTAAGGAAAAGGCCAGATCGGTTAACACCATCAGTGGAATAATTTGCCAATGGGAGCTCGCTTGCACCAACTGGCTGCTGTCTGGTGGTTTCGTTGTAAAATAGCGCCCAGCTAACCACAGCAGGTAAAGGGCCCCGGCCAGTTCAAATTGCCAGAACTGTAGCACCCAGGCAGTACCCACAACCAACAACATTCGGAAGACATAGGCCAGCCCCAATCCAATATTCAAGGCGCGTCGTTCAAGCTCTGGTTGCTGGAGTGTTTGGGCCAGTCCGGCTAGAGCGATCGCATTGTCGGCAGTGAGCACCGCTTCCATAGCAACTAGAACAATTAACTGAAGCAGCGTTTCGATGCCGATGTTAAAGGGAGAATTGAAAACTTGGTCGAGCATAAGTTCGAGTTATCTCGCGATAGAGCGTAGGCAATAAACGATGGAGAAATTAGATGGGGGCCTTAGTTCGCCATAGGGTATGGCCTGCACTTTGCCATGCCGCAAGTCCACCTTTCAAAACGCAAATGTTGAGGTAGCCACGGTTAATCAACTGCCGGGCTGCCATACTACTTCGCTGGCCGTTGAGGCAGGTGATTAGAATCGGCTGGTCTTTGGGAATGTCTCTAATTGAGATATCTAAATTTAATCTTTTCGCATCTGGAATCATGTGGGTTGCGAATTTTGGGTTTTGCACATCAATGACAAGCTGCTTTTCTAGCTCACGCTTTGCTTCACCGGGTGCCAGCTGCAGAATAGGCTTAATTCGTTTCTTTTTACGAAATCGAGCAGTCATGAAATTTTCCTCTTGTGGTCGCTTAATGACAGATACGGCAATCAAAAAACAGATAAGACAGTGGTTCGTCAAGCCTAAAAATTGGCATGCACGAGCTTTTGAAGCTTTACACTTCAAAAGTTTCAGACGCTATTGTTTTTAAGTTTGACGCTGCGCTAGGGCGGAAAAATCAGCTCAACAACAGCGCAACCAGAAATAAGTACCTGAAAATCGTATGGTGAGGTCATGACCAGAAAAGAGTGCTGAGGCATGATGGCGTTCAAATATCTTGTTGCAATTTAATTTTCGGAATAGTTACTGCGATCGCGAAGAGAAAACTGCCAAGACCAGACAGAAAGTAAGATGATCACCTGTATAAACCAGGGAGCTAAAACAATGCTCAAAAGAAGGCTGAGCAATGCCAAGATAGCTGCAAAAACTCCAATCATTTCTTCTTTGGCAGTGTTGGCGATATAGGTAGCTATACCAAAGACGGACATCGAGATAATCAATGACATGACGGACTAATAGAGAGTTGTTGAAGGGTATTAAAACGCCTGCCTGATCGATTCAGATGCGGATTCCATAATCACGATCATCGAAAGGCTGAATTCGGCATAGGGCTGCCTAGCACCAAGGAATTTGAAACCTGAACAAATACCGTCCACTTCAGCTTGAAGTGGACGTGCCCATGGCTATAGATACTAACTAGAGACAAGAACCTCTAGCTAAGGCTAGGAGAAAACTTCACATCCCTGCAAATAAGGGACATGGCTATAGATACTCACTAGAGATTAAAACCTCTAGTTAAGGTCAGGAGAAAACTTCACATCCCTGCGCAAATAAGGGACAGCAAAGGCTACTTTAGCGTAGTGACAGCAGCTTTTTTTGCTTGATCGTTCTTTCCCAGTGTCGAGAGACAATGCGTACTGGGTTTGAAGAGACTATTGAAGTAGCATTATCATGTCGATGAATATCGGCAGCCATGATTTTGATAACCCCATCATTGTGATTCCAGATGAGCGATTGTGGTAAGAACGCTCCTTTTAAGCACCGTTGTTTTCGTAAAACGGCAACAACGACCACGAATTTTTACTATATCGTTTATCCCAGCAACCTGCAAGAAGATGTCTACCCCCGCAGCTGACTGTCGTCGCGCTGTTGCCCGTATGCCAGACCATCAATGATTCCTATTGAGACCATCTACTTGCCAGATTTGTCAGCGTCCCCTTCGACTCCGCTCAGGGGACGCTGACCGGGAAAGGTAGTGGACCAGGGGATAGATGGGCCTGTCGGCGCTCGGCCATGCACCTTGAGATTTTGAGTGCCTAAGGCGGCTGCGATCGCTAATCCGGCAGGCCCTGAACCAATCACTAATACATCCTGCATCATGTATTTTCTCCGTCTGACTGTAGTTTATGCTCTGGCTCCTGTAACAATGACTGACTCAGGAAAATCAATGGAAAACCAACCACCAATGTCACGGTCCAACCGAGAGGATGTAGCCATGCTCCCCCAATCGCTAACAGTAAAATTGTGGGTTCAGCATAGCTGCCCTGTCGAATTTCTCGAATTATTTTATCGGACAAGTTGGGAGCGACTAGCCGTCGGTTGTACGTAGCGTAGATCCAGGTAACCGTGCTAAAGATACCTACACCTCCAGCTGCAAGACTGTAAAAAACTTGAACAGCAAAAACATCGTCATAAAACGTCAGCAGGTCATTGGCATAGGGCAAGAAAACAACAAACAGCAAGGATAACAGAACCAGCGACATATGAATCGGATCTGTTTTCTGATAATACTTAAACTGATGGAGATGGGACGTCCAGTAAAATGCGATCACCAAGAACGTTAGGACATAGGCCCCAAATGATGGCAGCTGGGCCTGTAAAAATGCGGTAATTTCTTGCGATGTCATGCCGCTGACAGGGGGCGGATCAAATGTAAGTGCCATCAAGGTCATGGCTACAGCAAAAATGAGATCGCTCAAGCGAGTCAAACGTTGAAGTTCCATCAATAGAGGCTGTTTAGGAAGCGTAGAATGGTGTTGATTGGGAGTTAAAAGGGGATACGGCAGGATCGATTATGGTGTTCTGGATCGATGTGAGTTTCTGGTGGTCGGGGATGAATTTAAGGCCAGATAAAATCAGGTGTTCTAACCTTGGACAAGGGTATTAATTTACAGGCCATTGGGAGCCAACAGAACTTTACCCTTGCGTTCTCCGGCCATGGTGTAGGTGATGGCCTCTGTAATCTCATCTAGCAAGAAATGTTTTTCAACTGGTGCATGTAGTATGCCTGCAGCTACAGCCATGGTCAATTCACCATAAACTCTGGTTTGTTCTTTTTTACTGGTTTTCAGTAACCAGGGCAATAACCAGAATCCTCGCACGCGCACATCACGGAAAAGAATTGGGGCAACCTCGACCGAGGCTGGTTGATTGGACATACCACCGTAGAGAACGATGGTTCCAGCTTCCTTAAGTGTTTCTGCCAGTCGACCAAACGTGTCGCCCGCCACAGCGTCCAGGGCTAACGTCATCTCGGTACCCGTTGCTTTACGCACCTGTTTGGCCAGATCTACTCCATCGACTAAAACGATATCTGCGCCCGCTTGCTTCAGGGCTGCCACCGCACTCTCGCGGCGCACAACACATACGAGATTAACCCCTCGCGCCTTGGCTAACTGCAAAATATAGCTACCCACCGCTGAATTGGCAGCAGATAGTATCACCCAGTCCCCTGGTTTGAGTTCCACAAACTCGGTCAGCAACAAATATGCGGTGGCTGGGTTCACCCGGAGCATAGACAGCTGATCTAGATCGGCCTCTGGTAAAGGCACAAGCTGATCAATGGCACCGACCATCTCTGTAGTCCAGGTACCCACCGAAGGCAACAGTACCAGCTGCCCTTCATCAACGCCGTTGCCATTGACTTCAACCACTCTGCCTAGACCTTCAAGACCGGCGACTGCTGGGAGGTTGGGCTTCACCCCATACTGCCCTGCGATTTGAGCGACATCGGATGGATTTATAGGAGCTCTGAGTACCTTAATCCGTGCCTGCCCTGCGGTCAGCATAGAGGCATCACTTTTTTTTACTTCCAGCACGTCTGCAGGATTGCCAAAGTTGCGATATAGAACCTGCTTCATGGTGATTTATCCAAATAAAATTAGATGGTATTTTGCTTTTGAGGAGACTATTATGATGATTGCGATCGCAGCGAATGCAGGCTAGGAATATCCCAAGCCTCCTTGAGGCGTTGATCAACTATTCTCCAAACCACAACAGCATCGGTCTCAAAAGAGCTACCGTCGAGGGTCATACTCGGGCAGGCATGGGCCACGACAAACTCGTCACCCACAGCATAGGCTTGGTGAATCCGCACACTAAAGGTGTTGTTAGTCAGCTCACCTAATTTTCTAAAAAATCCTTGCAAGCCTTCAAAACGTTGATAGTCACCGTGAAGCTGTGGCAGCTGAGCATTGATGTAGTGCCAGACAAAATCATCGGCAAACAACTCTTTTATTTCGTCTAATCTATCCGGCACCAGGGCCGGTATTTTTCCAACTAGAGAGAGGTTAGCCTGTGCTTTACCCATGGTTATTTTGTCCTATTACCATGGTTTTACCTTAATTAAGTCGGCGTCTCTAGACCGTCTCCAGAGCGTCTAACCCTTGTGCTGTAATCGTTTTAGCAGCAAGCAGCTGCTAGGTTATTGATTCAAAGTCGTGGTGTCATGCTCCACTAACTCAGTCGCATCGGATTGCAAATATGACACAGCTGACATAATTAACCCCGGTGCCAGGGATGGATGGGGGTATAAATCGGCCACGATAAAGGTTAAGAGAAATGCGATCGCAAGCCGTTCAAAAGCAAGATGATAGGGGCGTAATACTTGCAACATTTTTCGAGGCCTCCCTAATGTGTGGTTGTGGAGTTAAACTGTGGCGGTTGAAAACGTTCTATGTGTTTCAACTACCCCAAAGGTAACCAAACAGGCGTCTCTAACTCGTCTCTAATGCGTCTCCGTCCCCACAACCAAGCCCATAGGGATCGCCGTGACACACATATCTAAGCCCATGGCCTACTATTGGAAATAGAACAGTGCAGGCACATTAGAATCTCCTAGGGGAGTCAATACATCATGAAAGTCTTAATCGTTACCCTGGGCTCTCGCGGTGATGTGCAACCCTACGTTGCGCTGGGCCAAGGATTAAAGACCGCTGGCCATGAGGTCACTGTTTGCACCAGTACTCTGTTTCAAGCCTTTATCACTGAACAGGGTCTGCATTACGGCCATATGAATAATCAGCTGATGCAGCTGATGGACTCAGATGCAGGTCGAGATGCGATGGAAAATACCAACAATCTGTGGGGGACTATTCGCACCAACATCAAACTGTTTTCCCAGGTGAAGTCAATGTACCGCCAGACCCTTCAGGATATCTGGCAAACCACACAATCGGTTGCACCTGATCTGTTGATTTTGGCATCTAAAGCCGCATTTATGGCTGAAGCCATTGCCGACAAACAGGAGATTCCTTTGGTTATCGCCCTACCGTTTCCCCAGTTTGTGCCTACGGCTCAATCTCCTGCCATGGGTTTTCCAGATTGGCCCCTGGGCCGCTGGTATAACCGATTCACCTATTGGATTGTGCACACAGCCATTGGTTTGTATGGAGGGATTCCCAATGAATTTCGTCGCAAGGTGTTGCAGCTACCGCCCAAACCTAAAGGTATGGACCTGTTGCACCGGGCGGATGGCAGTCCGATTCCCGTGCTCCATGGCTATAGCCAATATGTTGTTCCCCGACCAACCGACTGGCCAGATTCTGTCCATGTTAATGGCTATTGGTTCTTGGATCAACACGATAGCTGGCAGCCACCAGATGACTTAAAAGCATTTCTGGAGGCGGGGGCACCACCCATCTATATTGGATTTGGCAGTATCTCGGGCAGTCAGCCCCAGCGACTGGCTAAAGTTGTTATTGACGCATTACAGACCACCCATCAACGGGGTATTCTGGCCACGGGCTGGGGTGGCCTGCAAACGGGCGACTTACCTAAAACAGTTTTTCAGCTAGATCAAGCCCCCCACGACTGGTTGTTTCCAAAAGTGTCAGCTGTCATCCACCATGGTGGTGCGGGTACAACTGCCGCAGGGTTACGAGCCGGACGTCCCACGCTGATTTGTCCTTTCTTTGGCGATCAGCCATTTTGGGGCAAACAGATTTACACCCTAGGGGTGGGGCCAAAGCCCATTCCACAAAAACAGCTGACCACCAGCCAGCTGGCTGAGGCCATGCATGACCTGGTTTCTAACCAAACCATGCGACACAATGCTGAGACATTGGGTGAGAAAATTCGGACTGAGGATGGTGTGGGAAATGCGATCGCAATCCTAGAAACCCTATTCTCTTCTCAGCCCTTAGGCCGTTATTAGATTAAGGCGTTGCCGATCCTCGACCAGGCTCTAATCTGAAAAATACTGCTGTCAGGTAATCCTGCCAGATCGATTCATCCTCTAAATCCTACGGTGTACACACATCTCGACAGGGAGCTCTTAATCCTGCATTACCCCCCTTAATCCCCCCTTACCAAGGGGGGAAATCTGGTCCTCCCCCTTACCAAGGGGGAGTTAGAGGGGGTGAAGCAACCGCAGACGCTAGTTTTCAGGACTTATGTACACAGTAGCCTCTAAAGCAGCAACGGCTTACTTCTCAACTGCTCCCAGCGCCTTCAAAGACTCTTTTTGAGCAGCGGTTAACCCTTGCACATCGGTAATATTCATATTCTCGTAAGGTCTGGGTACCATCAGAGTCTTCAAACATTCACCCGTAGCAACAGTCCAAAGTCGAATCGTTTGATCCGAACTGCCACTGGCCAGTATTTGACCATCGGCGGTAAAGGATAGTGAATTGACACGTCCATAATGTAAATCTAGAATCCGTAACAATTTGCCTGTGTTAGCATCCCAAAGCTTAACCGTCTGATCGTCGCCACCCGTGGCTATGGTGCTGCCATCTGGGCTAAAATCAGCCGCCCAAACAGTTGACTGGTGCCCTTGCAGAGTTTTTAGCAGCTTACCCGTCTTAGGATTCCACAGTTGTACTGTGCCATCATCACCGCCGATCACTAACAGTTGACCATCACAATGGAACCCTAACGTCCAGGTGGCAGTTTTTTGACTTTGCAAAACAGTGAGCAATTCTCCCGTTGCCGTATCCCACAGTTTAATGGCCCCATCCATACCCGTGCTGGCAAAGTATTGACCATCTGGGCTAAAGCGAGCTGCAAACACCCAACCGTCATGGGCATCAACGGTTTTAATCAACTGTCCAGAGGGCACATCCCATAGGCGCACTGTTTGGTCGAATCCACTACTCAACAGCAGTTGACCATCGGCGCTAAACTCTACGAAATATACGGCAAAATCATGCCCATGTAGCATCCTCAAAAGCCGACCTGTGGCCACATCCCATAGACTGATAGTGTTCTCAACACCACTACCGGCTATCGTCTTGCCATCGGGACTAACCGCCACCCCTAAGACAGCGTCACTCTGCCCTTCAAATGTTTTGATCAGCTCACCCGTATCCATATGCCAAAGTCTCACCTTGTGATCGCTACTGGCACTCACTAAGAGAGGTTTATTAGGATGAAAACGAACGGAATTAACCCAACTGGAGAAACCCTGCAATGCCTTGAAAAGCCGTTTTTGGGGTATTTCCCATAGTCTAATGGTGTGATCATTGCTGCCAACGGCCAACTGTTGACCATCGGGGCGAAAGGCCAGGGCCCATACGAGGCTAGTATAAACGGTTGCAATGCGCAGCAGCTGACCGGTTTTTGGGTTCCACAACTTGGTGGTAGCGTCAGCACTACCGCTAGCAAGATAATGACCACAGGGGCTAAACGCCACGGATGAAACCCAATATTTGTGTGCTTGGAATATCAGTTCAATGTGTCGGGTTTGCCAATTCCAGATGCGAATACCACCATCATTTTCACCAATAGCCAAATACTGCCCATCTGGACTAAAACTGACACATTTAGGCTCAGTTTCACAATGCCAGACAGTGATCACGTCTCCCGTTTGGGTGTCCCAAATACGCAGGGTTTTATCAACGCTAACACTGGCAATTTGTTGGCCGTCTGGGCTAAAGACAGCTGCATTAATCTGTTGAGTATGTCCGGTTAATCGATGTCGAGGTTTGTAGGTGTTTAAATCCCACAGGATCAAATGAGTGTCAAGGCTACCGCTCACTAGCAAATTATCGGTGGGGCTAGTATTTATGGTCCAGACAATCCCTGTATGCTCTTTTAGCACCTGAATCAATTGGCCTGTAGCGACATCCCAAATATTTATTTCTCCAGCCTTGCCTTCAGTCGCTAAGTGTTTACCATTATGGATAAAATCCACAGCAATCACCCAGCTGGTTGACGCTTCTTTTATGATCAAGATCGGTCTCTGGTCAATTGTTCGCCAGACAACAACTCGCCCATCCCCTTCACCGGTGGCCAGAAGTGAGCCATCAGGACTATAGGCAACACTGGCAACAGGATCTAAGGGTTGATTAAATGCCGCTTCTTTAAATACAGTATGGGAAAAGTCAACCTGTTGCAGAGGCACATGCTGTAGATAGGCGTGATAAATTGTTAGTCTCGATAAATCCAACTCTGTAAAGTCTATATCCAGGGACCACGCAAGATTAATCAGATTGCCAGCGCTATAGCCAGTGGCTTGCTTCTGAAGTGATTGCAATATTTTGAGATGGTCCAAAATAGTCTGTTCTGGATGCGATAACCATTGCTTCAACTGCTCAGCAACAACCTGTAAGATCAGCCTTTCTTGACTCTCTCGTACAAAATCTTTGACAGTCGTTTTAATTAAGGCATAGGTAACTGTTGCCAGAGATTTTAGGGGCTGGCTGCTAAAACACTCAGGATCAGTTAATTCCTCACCGATCTGTTCAATCAACCGATCGATGACATACTCCATAATCACCGGCTGCTGGGTATAAGTATTACCCCGTCGTTCAATTAGAGAACGCCAACAGAGTGATTCGATGGCCTCAATTAATTTTGTCTTATGGCAGGACGGATAAATATCCGCCTTGAGTTCAGTAATTGTGGTCCAATCACGATTAATCGCCAGCCAGGTCATGACCGTTTGTTCCAGGGGAGAGAGACGGTCAAACTGAACATCTAACAATTTTCGTGCACCATTAAAGAGCAAGGTGTCTTCTTCTAGAAATAGGGAGATATCGCCATCAAACACATCGCGGATAGAACTGCTGATGATCTGCAACGATAGGGGACTATGACCGTAGCGATCGCAAAGCCGTTTTTTATCATCTTGGCTACCCACCAGTTGCTTCGCTTCAATCAGAGCTAGCGCTGCCTCCGGCGAACCTTCTAACTGCAACACCTGCACCGCAGGATTTGCCTCTGACATCGTGGCCACCTCAGCCGGTTTTTCTCGGCTGGTTAGCAACAGACAGCTTTGATGGTTAGTCTGACCGGCAACTGACAATAGTTCACTATAGTTCCCATAGCCCTCACGATATTGACCAGCCCGTTCTCCCCCCTTAAACAGGGTTTCCACATTGTCCAAAATCAGTAAACATCGCGCTTGCCGTAGCCAATGCACCCATCGAGTCAGGGAACAGGTCGCTTCTTGCTGGTTAGATATAAACGGCACTAAATCTTCTAGCAACGTATTGAGCGGCGGTGCATTACGCAGCGAACGCCAGATGATGAAGTCAAATTTTGTCTGCAGCTCATGAATCACCTTGGCCGCCAGGGAGGTTTTGCCAATGCCGCCCATCCCCACCACAGTCACCAGGCGACACTGGTCTTGGTCAATCCATTGATATAGCTGGCCTGACTCCTCTGAGCGGCCATAGAAAAAACTAATATCTGGAGCTTCTCCCCAGTCGATTTGTGGTTTTGTTTTGGGAGCACCGATGGCAACCGCCTCAGTAGTCAATTGCCCCGACCATGGCTCAGCCTGTCTAGGGGTGGGTGTTGGTGTTTCATCTAAAAGCAGCTGTTCATAAAACTGGCGTGTTTCTAGACTGGGGTCAATGCCCATTTCATCCCGCAGCAGCGTCATGCACTGGTGGTACACCTGTAGGGCATTGGCTCGTTCTCCCTGCTGGGCATGGCACTGCATCAAGGTTAGATAGCCCGACTCATTCAGGGGTTCTAGCTGGAGTAAGCGTTGGGTAGTTGCGATCGCATCCCGATACTCTCCCAATTCAGCTAACACCGAACTCAAGTCAGCCAACCCATTGATCAAAAGCTGATGCAAACGATGGCGCTCCGGTTCAATCCAATCGTCATAGCAGGTGGGGAGTAGTTCACCTTGATACAGTTCAATAGCTTGCTTGAGACTCTCGGCCTTGGCTGGAGTCGTCACCGCCTCAGCCGCCTGGGCAATTTTGGTTTCAAATGCCGCCACATCCGACCAGAATGAATATTGAGGTCGCCATTGAATCGTTTGGGGTGTGACCGCCAATAGCTGATCCGCATCTGGCAAAATCTGTCTCAGCCGATGCAGTTCTCGCCTCAGACTCGTTTTTGCTTTGCTATCGGTGGTATCTGGCCAAAATACACTGGCCAGCTGCGCCCTCGGCTGGGGTGTTTGCGCATTTAGCACCAAATAAGCGATCAACGACTGATATCTGTCTGTCTGTAATCCTTCGACCGGTTGGTGCTCAAACGTTAATCGAAAATGACCTAGCAGATGGATACATAGTCGTTTGGAAGATTGCATTACTCTATGCTCGACCGTTCACAAACATCAAGAGGGAAAAGCACAACACTATCAGATAATTTGTTGGGCATTGCTGATCCGAACTGAGTTCTACAGGTTAGCCCTCATCAATAGACACCCTCCCTGGTGTGGAATCAGAGGATGGGGTTGGAGTTCGATGGGCCTGACGCTCTCAAATCCATGGCGCTGATATAACCGCTGGGCTCCGATATTATCTGCCAATACGATCAGGCTTAAACTGTTATAGCCTTCTGTCTGGGCTTTGGATTTTGTGAGCTCAATCAGCCGGGAGCCGATCCCTTTGTGCTGATAGTCTTTTAAAACACAGAGGGCATCAAGAAAGAAACTGCCGTCCACTCGGGCCGAGAAAAAATCTTGAAAGTGCTCCAGCCGGTCTGTTGGGAAAAAGTCACGCATTTCCGGGGTAATTTGATGATAGGTGGCCGGAAATGAGAGGGCCATGCCAATGACGTGGTGATTCAATTCGGCCACAATGGCACTGCGATAAGAGTGAGGATACACATCCTGTTCCAGGCTAGATGCGACAAACTGCAATGCGGAAACCCCTGGCACCAAATCGTGGAAAAGAAACTCGACGGCTCCATCCGAGGCGATATACTCTAGTTCAGCCAGAATCTTGCTATCTGCCTTTTGGCCTTCTCGGTATAGAACTTCCATGGGGGCCACCGCTCAGAGGGTGCTTTAAAGGTAGCATTCAGGGCTCGATCAGTAGTCATCCGTGATCTGCTGTAGGGGACCAGCCGTCGCTCCTGGCCACAGCCCCCCTCAATAATCCTTAATAGAAGGAGCCGAGGCCAGGGTTAAAGCGCCTGCCTGCATACGTTTAACATCCATCTCTGACCAGGTCTTGGGACCTTGACAGTGATGGGCTACGAGCAAACCCCATAGCCCCTGGTTAGTCAAAATGGGCACTACCAAATTGGCTCGCACATGCAAGTGTCGCAAAAAGTCACGGTGACAAGGCTCAATGGAGGCTGTTTCAATATCCTCAATGGCTCTGATGCGACCAGCCAAATAAAGCTCAGCATACTCATCGTTAAAACATTGGTCTGGCCCGGTCGAACCGTAAATAGAGAATTCCCCGGCACTTAGGGCTTCAAAGGTGACCTGGCCTTCCCATTGATTGTAAAAATAATAGATAACGACTCGATTAACCTGTAGAAAGGTGCGCAGGTCCTCAGTCGTCTTTTGCACTAGCTGATCACGCTGTATGGTCTGTCCCAGACGCTGCAGGATAGACCCGATTGCGCCGACTTCGGTATCGACCCGTTGAGCATGAATATTTGGATCAAACTGGGTCGTCATGGTAAAAAAGCAGCATTTCTCAGCATTAATTCCCTTGTATCACTTGCTATAGCAAAAATTTAATTAATTCACAGAATTTTAAGCAACGGAAAGATTTTCAGCACCCTAGTCTGAACTAATTGACAAACATCAAAAAAGCTTCAAAATAAATTGTTGCTTTACATGGTTTTCTAAGTGGACGGCAACGATGACAGATATTCGGTTAATTCGAGGTCGCTGGGTTTTTACGGGTGAGACTACGCTAACTGATGGCGCGATCGCAATCCAGGACGATACTATTGTGGCGATCGATTCCTGGGCGACGTTACAGGCGACCTATCCCCAGGCAGCGGTGATTGGCTCTGATAAGTTTGCTGTGATGCCGGGGTTAATCAATGCCCACCACCACAGTAATGGGGTGCCCAATTCTCTCCAGGGTGTGGACGATGATTTTCTAGAACTGTGGCTGTTTGCCAATATTGGCTTGCGATCGCAAGATCCTAAACTTAAAACTTTACTGAGTATTGCCCAGCTATTGCAGAGCGGGGTAACCAGCGTTGTCGATGTGGCCAGCCTTGGTGGCACCGCCCAGGACTGTCGGGACAATCTTGAGGGACGACTGGCCGCCTATGGGCAAGCTGGCATGCGCGTCGCCCTAACGCCGGGCATTCGCTATGAAAATATGTTTGTCCATGGTGAAGATGACGCCTTTTTAACCAGTCTGCCAGAAGACTTAAGACAGCGGCTGCAAACCCTGGTGCCCATGGCACAGCCCTTATCCAGAACAGCACACATAGAGCTGATTACCGACTTTGTTCAACAGTATCAGACTCACCCCCACATTGATATCTGGTTTGGTCCACCAGGCCCCCAATGGGTGGGCGATGAGTTACTGGTGCAAATGGTGGATGCCGCTGAGCGCTTAGATACCCATGTTCAAACCCATGCCCTGGAGTCATTCTATGAAAAACTGATGGGGCCGCGTCTCTATGGTCAATCTGTGATTGCTCACTTAAACCAACTGGGGGTACTGAGCCCTCGATTCTCCATTGCCCACGGCGTCTGGCTAACCCCAGCTGACATTGAAATTTTGGCGACAACTGGAGCTGCGGTCAGCCACAACCCCAGCTCTAATCTGCGACTGCGGGCGGGCATGGCTCCGCTGACAGCCATGCTCTCTGGTGGGGCCACCGTCGGGTTAGGCATGGATGGCACTACCCTTGGCGATGATGAGGACATGTTTGCTGAAATGCGATTAGCGGCGCGGCTGCAGCGGTCTCCTCAAATTAATAGCCCGGCCCCTGGCTATGGCGATATCTTTCAGCTGGCAACAACCGGCAGTGCTAAGCTCATGGGCAAAGAGCAACAGCTTGGCAAACTTGCCCCTGGCTATCGGGCCGATGTGGTGTTGGTAAATTGCGATCGCATCACCTGGCCCTGGGTTTCTCCTGAGGCCAATCCCCTCCATGTCATGCTGATGCGGGCCAAAGCCACCGATGTGGACACTGTGTTAGTCAATGGCAAAGTTGTCTTAAAATCAGGCACACCCACCGGTTTTGACCTACAAGCAGTTGGACAAACCATTGCCGAACACCTTGAAGCCGCCCCCAACCGAGACAACTATCGTGCACTAGCAGCAGAGCTCATTCCCTATTTAAGTAACTGGTATGCCCAATGGGAAGTACCGCCCTTATCTCCCTATGCCGCCTTCAACTCTCGCACTTAGTAAGCATTAGGTTATCCCAGGGCACCCACAAGGGAATGGCCCTTGGCGACATCACAGCCCTAGAAATTTAAATTAACTTAAATTAACCTCGAAGAAATCTTTGAAACCTGGCAGCTATTGGGTATACCGTCTTAAATAGCCTTCAAAAAATTACTAACACTGGCATCCCACAGCGGACGATCCACACCGATCAACTGATGATGCCCAGCATCCGCTGACACCACTAATTGTTTTGTCGCTGGAATAGTTTGCACCAATGCTTCAATATCGCTAACCGGAGTCCATTTAGCCTGCGCCCCATGGATAACCAGGGTGGGGCATTTAACTGCTTTGGCATAGTTGATGGGGTTATGGCTAAAGCCATTGATACCGTGCTGGATACTAGCCCAGAAAATAAGTAAGGTTGCCGTCGGGTCTGTGGGAATTTTGTGGTGGCGCAAACGACTTTTAACAGCGTCAATCAGACGGATGAAGGGTAGTTCTAGGACGATGGCATCGGGGATGATGTTATGGGTTGAGATCGCCCTTAAAATCGCCGCCGTACCCATGGAAACACCATAGAGAATAATGGGCGAATCCCCATGCCCTTGAACAACATTTCGATGCTTTACATCGTTAAAAACAGTGACAACATCCTGAGCTTCTGCAATGCCCAGGGTCACAGTATTGCCACTGGAACCGCCCACCCCTTGAAAATCCACTAAAACCGTATTAAACCCCAGGGAAGCAAAGCTCTGGGCAGGCGGAATCAGTTGACTGCTTTTAGTGCCCAAATTACCTGGGAATAGAATCACCGTTCCTCTAGGCACCGCAGTTTGAGCAGGAATTTCCCAAGTTTCTAGCCACCTGGATTGACCAATGGGAAGAGTGCGCGTGCCATAGAATACCCCCCGATCTGAGGGAGTCTGGGAATGACTGGGCTTCGGTACACCGAGGCCAATCTGTCCCGGTGAACGCACATGGGTCATGTGGTGGGCCAGCAGATAGGGTGGAAAGTTAAGGCTAAAAAGCAAAATTGCTAACCCCCAGCACAGCTGCCGCCGTCGTTGATGGTTGATCGGTCTAGAAACCGGCACCGGCCTTCTACTCAGAACCTGAGCAGCTACAATGCAGCCAGTGCCACCAAATAGACAAAACGCCCCTACCTGAACCAGGGGAAAAACCCAGGCGTTAACAGCACCTAGTAAATGTAATACAACCAAGGCCACTGTTAGACCGACTGGCGCAAGTAACGTTAAAAAACCAACATTAAGCAACCGTTTGCAAGGGACAGTCATAGTGGGGGTACTACATTAGTATCTGCTTACGAAGGTTTCCTTCATCAATGACAGTCAATATTTCGGTTGAAGTGCAAAAGCATCCAACTCCCCACCTGAGTAGAGAGTCTATCTTTCTATGAAATCTTCAACGGTTGGCCAAGTGCGACAATATTTCTTGCAACACAATTCCGTAACAAAAAATAGCGTTCTAATGTTTTAATCCTCTGTCAAGTAACCTACAGTAAGCTCATTGGCAAGGAAGCTCACGCGCTGCTACTTATGGGTAGGATAGTGGAATGGAATAGTCCCTAAAGCTTCCTCAGCGCATTAGTTAAGCTCTAACCCACCTGATCTACTCAAAATGCTAGCTATTCTTCCCATAGCAAGTCTTATCTTGTTAATACTGATCAACTCAAAGATTTTTCAGCTCAAACGAGAAGCACTGCTAGGTGCGCTGATGTGCTGGGGAATTATTGTCACCGTTTTAACCGAAGTTCTGAGCCTGGTTCGAGGATTTAACGTTATCTTTTTAACGCTGTCCTGGCTGATAGTAACAGCAGGCATAACCTTTTTCCTATGGAAAGCATATGGGCCAAGGCTGCTCAAAACCGCACCTAAACAATGGTTGAGTCCCTATCCTTTTATCGATTTGCCGGTAACACTCAAGCTATCGACCATCGGGATGACCCTGGCATTGCTAGCAATCGGTGCTACGGCTGTTTTAGCGGCCCCAAACCATTCTGACTCCATGGAGTACCATCTCAGTCGCATTATGCACTGGATGCAGAATGGCAGTGTAGCCCACTATCCTAGCCACAATATTTTTCAGCTTTATCAAAATCCTTGGTCTGAGTTTGCGATCGCACATCTCCAAATCCTCAGCCACAGCGACCGTCTCAGTAACACTGTGCAATGGATCAGCATGATCGGCTCCATGCTGGGGGTCTCCCTAATCGCTAAGGAGTTGGGGGCAAAACGCAACGGTCAAATTTTGGCTGCAATTTTTGCTGGCACCATGCCCATGGCAATACTACAGGGCTCAAGCACCAACAATGATCATGTAGTAACCCTGTGGATAGTCTGTTTTGTCTACTTTGCCCTGGCGACCATGCGGCAAGGATTAAAACCGCTGCTGCTGGTGTGTTTAGGCACCAGCCTGGGCCTGGCAATTCTCACCAAGGGTACAGCCTATATCTATGCTTTTCCCTTTTGCATCTGGCTATTGCTGTGGGGCATCAAAAATCTAGGTTTACGCATGGTAAAACCCATGGTCGGCTTGCTCGCCATTGCCATTGCCATCAATGCCGGGCATTATCTACGTAACTTTGGTCTATTTGGCACTCCATTGGGGTCCCCTGGAGACGAAACCGGAGCCGCTTTTGGGTTAACATATCTGATTTCTAACGTAGTACGCAACCTGGCTCTCCATGCCGACATTGTTAGAAATCTGCATTTAGACAGCGTTGTTACACCAACCACAGGGCTTACCGAAAAAGCAATTACCATCTTTCACAACATTATCGGCGTAGATGTTAGCGAGCCCTTGATTACAAGTGCAAAGGAAACGCGCTTCTACGTGCCTAGCATCTCGTTTAATGAAGACAAAGCAGGAAATCCCTTACACTTGCTGATTATTCTGGCCTCCTCTGGGCTATTGCTAATCAATGGCCGCCTACAACAGCGACGGCAGTTATTTTTATATTGGCTCACCACAACAGCGACCTTTCTACTGTTTTGTCAGTTGCTGACCTGGTCCACGTCACGCTGTCGCCTACATTTACCCATTTTTGTTCTCTTTGCAGCCCTAGTAGGCACCGTCATTGGCAATGCACTCAATCGCAGGGTTGCTAATATTTTAGGCATATTCCTGGTACTGCTTTCATTTCAGTGGGTGTTGAGCAACGACATTCGACCACTAACGGGTGAAAACAATATTTTTGCTGCATCACGCCCGAGCCAGTATTTTAAAAGTCAGCCAGTGTTAGAAGAAATTTACACTAACGCTGCTAACGAGATTAACAACCAAAGCTGTGCAAACGTTGGCATGGTTTTTGAAAATATCTCCTTTGAATATCCCTACTGGCTATTGCTAGACGCCCCCCGGCGCAGCCTCAGGCTACAACATATTGGTTTAGATAATGAGTCTGCACCTTTAGAGACATCCCGTCGCTATGGTCAGTTTGAACCCTGTTTAGTGATGAAAACAGTTTCACGAAACCAGGATGCGCCCTTGGAAACTGAACTTCAGATCGAGGAACAACAGTATCGAGAGATCTGGCAACAAAGCAACCAAAGAGGCAAGTCTATCAAATCGGTACAGTTATTTGCTATGAATTAGCCCTTATATTGACTGACACAACTCAATTAACGCTGCCTGGCAGTCATGGTGTATCTGCTTGGCACGCTCTACTAGTTCTGTGGGGAAAGATTGGGTGAGTTGGCGTTGCGATCGCACAATTTTTCCCGCCTTAATTTTTCCCTTTGGATCGCCCACCCCTTTCATGCCAGTGGTTTTCAGCACCTTATATTCTTCCGTAAACGGTGCCTGTGTATGCAAAAACTGCTGTAGTGTTGCCAACACATTTGGAGTGTTATCCAGCAGTTGCTCATAGGTAACCACCAGCATCCGCTCTGGGTTGTTGATCAGCCGCGCATAGTCCACCAGCATAGCCATACGCTCAGCATAGTACTCAATCGTATCCTGCTGATTCCAATGGGGCTTGAGGTCGGCAATACTGGCTAAGCTGCGCTCTGGCTCTCGCAACAAAAAAATGGCATATACCTGTTCAGACTGCAACCAGTCATGGTTCAAAAACTTTTTGTTGTGCAAGACTTTGTCCATCACATACTGATGGTTCATGCGTAGGTTCTGCACATCTCCCAACTTACGAAAGTCTTGGGCTTGCCAATAGACCTTCTTGAGCAACCCCTTAAAGTCATTGGCATCAGCATAATTAGTGTGGGTTTCACCGTAGCCAATCACCTCAGGATTCGTTGTCAACAAATGGGTCAATAGCGAAGACCCAGACCGCATATGGCTGAGTAATAGCAAAAACCGATAGGGTTTGGCCCGAAACGCTACGCCATAGGGCTGATTTGCCGACTCAATGCGATAGTTAAAATAATTCTGCACCAAGTCATTCTTATACTCACGAATTCGCTGTCGCCACTGGCTTACTGCTGCTGCCATAGGTGTTACTAAATAAACTTAAAAATAGCAATAAATACCCTGATTCTACGTTACCCCGCTTATTTCCTGACGGCTTCATAGTCTTGCAAGTATCGCTCAAACGCTTTATCTAACCGATTTGTCTCCCCCAACCAGTAGGCCGTCAGCCCATGGCCAAACGCCCAGGCATTCTGTTCTGGTGGCGTATCATTGTCTAACAGCATTGGCCACAGGGTAAGCAAATCAAAGGTACTACCTTCTTTAGCCAGCAGGTTAAACAGCTCATAGGCCAGCTGCAGCTTACCAATCACCACTGGGGCCTGCTCAACTGGAATCTTTTCCATCAGAGCCGTAGCCAGCAGATCTGAGCCCGTCATCATGCGTGAGAGGTAACGCAGAATCGGACTTTTCAGCAGTTCGGTTACCCCCTGGGTGGTAGTCATCTGAAACGTGTACTGGTCAATCAGCTTGGCCGCCGCTTTGGCTAAAGCCGTCTGATTAGTCAGAAACCGCGCCAGGCGATACTGCTTAGCATTCCCCAACGTCTCCACTAGCTTGAGGGCCAGAGCGTCATCATTCCAGGCGGCTCTGTTATTGTCATAGGTCACCAACGGCAGCACAGTTTCAGCCGACTGCCCCAGGGTGTCCACCCGATAGGCAACGGCATCACGAATAGACGCTTCCTTAGGTCGCTGCCCCATTTGCCAATCGTAGGGGGGCTGCCATTCTCGTATAGGCCGCAGTCGATCAACCTGGGTTACCACCACCACCGTTGGCGGGTGCTGCTCCGCTGCTTTAAGGTCATGCAAAAAAGTTTTGTCGCTCTGTAACGCCGGATCCAAAGCCGGGGTCGCCAGCACCAGCAAGTCCGCATCCGCCGCTTGATCGAGAACTAAATCGCGAAAATCGCCACGCTCAATTTGTTCATACCCAGGGGAATCAATCAGAGTCAAGACTTCTCCCGTATCTAGCTGCCAGCTATATTGGCGAATTTTATCGGTACTGGGCAGTACATCCACTTCTGCCAGCTCGGTTTTGAATAGGGTATTGATCAGGCTGCTTTTTCCTGCCCCCGTACGACCTACTAACATCAAAGAAACCGGTTTCTTTTCAATGGTTTCAGTCGGGCTAGCCGTTTCTAAAATTGACCGCAGTGTGGCCGTTTTTGCCTCAGTACCCAAAGTCTTGGACGGCTCTGCTGCAAAAATTGCCGGTAGCGTATCGCCACTGTACAAGTTAGCCGTTTGCTGAGCCAGATTGCGCAATGCCGTTTCCCGTAGCAGCTGGCTCAGGTTTACCAATAGCTGCTGATTTGCCTCGTTAGAACTTTTTTGGCTGGCCACTTTAGCCGCTGCTGCCGCTGGGTTAATTAACCACTGCGCCCAGTTCCACGCCCGCCACAGTTTTCCCATGGAGGGTTCCAATTTGCGATATATTTCGTAAGCTTCATAGGCCTGGCCAACGGTCACCTGATTCAACACAGGAGCCAGCTGGGTCATGGCCCGGTCCATATCATCCACCGTCCCCCGAATTAAGCCATAGGCCTGGGGCACATAGATATTGAGTAGCGGGTACTTTACTTCCGGATGATAGTGGTGGGCCACCGTTGCCACGACGGTCTGACATCGCTTCCAGAAAGCAGGCCAATCGTCCCATACAGGCGGATCTTCGCGGGCTCCGGTCAAAATTGGCTGTAGTGCAGATTCCAGCACCTGATTAGCTGCGTTATCAACCGTCACAGATTTCAGCTCTGACCGGACAGCCGTAACAATGCGATCAATCTCACGGGGCTTGGTCCAGTGCACCAGCAACCAACGCCAGCCCACAAACACGAATAGAATGACAGCCCAAATCCAGGTGATGCCCCAGGTACGTAGCTGAAATCCAGCTGCAATCAACATAAAGGCGACAACCATCACCAGCGGCAGCGCCAGCACAATCCACTGCCATCGTTTGAGCTGTACCATCGTCTTTTACCACATCATTTTTTCTAGTTTAAGCAGAGGATCAATGTCGGAAAAGGGGAAACATCCGAACTAATAATTCCTTCTTATACCCCAAGAGAGATAAGGACATTACTGTCTATTTCCTGGATTACGGCACTGTTCAATGTTTTACATACTCTTACTCAATGAGATGGGACCAACAAAAGAACAATGGTCTTTAATACTTGAGAGAGGAAGCAAGACCTAATGAGTTTGAATCGCAAACATTTTTTGGTGTTCCTTGGTGCTGGTGCCTCTACGATGGTGGACTGGCATGCTACCCATGCAAATTCTGACCTTGACCTAGCGGTTTGGGGACTCTCAGACGATGCTCTATACTCTGCGGTAGGTAGGTTACTGACTTTGGACAATCGATTAAAAATTGATTTAGTAATGGCTGAGGATGTCTCTCCTAATGTTATGGCTGAGATTGAGCGTTTACATCAAGAGTTATGAATACATATGCGATCTCGCTAGCCGCTTGACTCCGAGCTGAACTAAGTGACTTGGCGCAGATTGTCGAACGTGCTCAGACACTTTAGACAAAAGCTGTGGATCCTTAGACGAGGGGTTATGGAGGGGAAGGTGGGTAGAGAATTGATTACTCTAAAATTTTGTCAATAAAAGACTTCTAATCTACTATCCTCACAACTTCTGTATTACCGTCACTTACAATAACTTCCTGCGCAAACCAATACTCGTCCTCTGCTAAGCAGATTACTTCATATGTAGCATTTTTATCTGGCTGCCCTCCGGAATCATATCTAACAGATGACTCTGCCTGAAGAATTCGCCATTTTTCTTTGCACTCATTGATAATTTTTTTCTTAAGTTCAGGGTCAGAAATTTGTTCAAAAGAAATTTGTGTTTCAATCTCATCTAGAGTCCATTTTTTGCACGCTCCGACAGTTGCAGCATTGTCACAAGAGAAATCATATTCCTTGATATCTTTTGGAGAAAGCGAATTTCCAGATTGAATTTTTAACTCTAAATTTAGTGTTCCATCTTCTCTCTCACTAGATATGGATACTATTCGCTTAGATATATCACTCATTCCTTCTAATTCTTTTATAGTTGCGCTAACCTGTTCGGGTATTGGACTTCCCCAGGAATAAAGCTCTTCTTTCGGTGAAGTGTTCAACAGAATGTTAGGAATTGAAATTGCTGCAATGCCCTCAAGTGCACTTTCTAACTCCCCTAATCTGTTGAGTAGGTTAGGTAGCTTGCTTAGATACGCCCCAACCCCTCCACCGCTGAGTGCGGAAAGAATAAGAAGCGTAACGTAGAACCAAATGCCTTGACGGTCTAGCCAAGTTTTTACAAGATCCTTCAAATTACCTGCTCCTATTTTAAGATGGATGCCTTATGCTGTATTGCATACTACGCCACAAAAAATTAGGAGCATTCACCACACCCCTCTAAAAAGCCAGTTGGTCTTGTAGATGCCTTTATACTTCAGCTTTGATTAAAGTGTGGGATTTATGACGAGATTTAGATAGTACCCCTGTGGGTACTTTTCGGTCTTATGTAGTGTCGTATACCCATATCCTTAAAGAGAAGGGCCTCATACTCTGAATGAGTAACAGGAAAGTGGAAAATATGGAAGCATATAAAGAAGCTCGGCAACAATTAGCTAGCAGGTTAATGCTGCATCTACAGCTGCTCAACAAAGCAGTTAGCTATCCAACCTTCTTGATCAGCAACTAAAAAATTCAGCGCACCATACTCTATAGATCGATCAAGAAGTGCTTCGTTTAAAGCTCTGTGCCATATAATCTCATCTCCATAAGTTGTTTCGCCGGTTAAGAATACGCGCTCTCCGACTGGAACAACACCCTTGATTACTGATGCATCCAGTGATGGGCTAGCCCGGAAATTAGCCCCTCCGGAGTGAAAGCCGTTGCAGGATGAAGGAATACGAATCCAATACCCATCGATATAAATTGTTGGAATAGAATCAGAAGAAATCTTGCCTGAATCATCCGTTCTATCAGGAATCACTGTAGGACTTGTAGGAACAGGCAACTCAGAAGGGAAAGAGTCTTCTTCAGGTAGTTGATCTTCAGGGGGCCTAGTTGGAAGGTTAGTCGGAATTGTATTTACCCTAGGAGGGTCCATCTCAAATATAGGGCTAAAATCTATTAATCTTTTAAATAGAGTGAATGAGACAGCTACAGAAATGGGGATAGAAATTGCTACTATCCCGATATATTGAATAACTGTTATATTAGCTACGGGAGGAGAAGATTTAGTTTTTTGGTTTGAGACTAGATAGGTTTCTAAATGCTTGTTCTCGGGAAACATGGCCAAGTACCAAAGAGAAATCTTTCTAAAGATACTATAGATTATACTACTAAGAAATCCTAGACTTTGATAGCAAGTTTCTTCTGCGTGAGTTTTAGTAGACATTTGGTGAGAGTTATTAACACAGAAGCTTGCCGTTACTCATGGTTTTGGCTTTGCAGTGCATAGTGATGGTTCAACAACGGAGTGGTAGTGAGGTGGACTTTGAGGATTGAAAGATTGAAAAGAAAAAGTACCCTTGGGGATACTACCTTCAGCAAGAGTTCTACGCTATGAGGGATAGGATTTAAGGGCTGAAAAGGCAAAATTGCAGTATAAGTTCTGTGAATAAGGGTGTTATCACGCAGAAGTAATGGATAGGATTTAGAAACGTGAGCTTTATTTAGCAGATCTGGCATTGGATTACATGTTAAATCGCAGCAAATATAGTATATTTGCACTATGCGCGGAAATATTGACCGCTACGCTCTAGACTCTTCATTCCAACCGATAGAGTAGGAGAGAACTTTGGGTCTAATAATTTTTAGCTATCGGGAAACTACAGAGCCGATGAGTTGGAAACGATTGAACTTCGTAATTATATGGTGTCAGGATGTTGCAGTGAACCGCTTTCACTCGTTTTGTTAACGGAAGAAGGAGTTTCCTAACGTAACGGGCATCGCGAGTCCATTGCATCTTTGGAGAGCTAGCGATGTCGCGAAGGGTTTTTTAGTTTAGTTTCTGGTCCCATCACCGATTGGAGAACACACCATGGCTAAGAATGATAATGATCTTGAAAAGCGCCTTGCTAACGTAGAAAGACAACTAGCAACATTGATATTGCAAAAGGGCTACAAAGGTCGTGGCAAAGAGCGGGAGACCTACTGCTCCCTTCCCAAGGTACCGCCACGTGAATTTGACGCAAATGTGTCAGCCGAACGAGCTGAGCTCATATTGTTGACCGGTAACAAATGGGTCAACGGCACCAAGTTGCACTACTATTTCTTTGAAGATGACTTTTGGGGTGCCGATAGTGACCAAAAAGACCTTGTTCGAAAGGGTTTCGAAATCTGGAAAGACGTTGGCATCGGATTGAGCTTCGAGGAAGTCTCGTCGCCCGACGATGCAGAAGTCCGAATCGGATTCCAGCGCGGTGACGGATACTGGTCGTATTTAGGCACCTACGTGCTGCGAATTGGACAAGCGGAACGCACGATGAACTTTGGGCAGGATTTGACTCGTGATCCGCGGCGAGAAAATGTGGCCGTTCATGAGATCGGCCACACCCTGGGGTTTCCTCATGGACATCAGAACCCATTTGCTGGCATTGTCTGGGATCGCGAAGCTGTCATCAAGGAATTCAGCGGCCCACCAAACAACTGGCCGCTTGAAACAATCGAAAGGAACATTTTGGATAAACTTCCGCGTAGTCAAGTCGAAGGTTCCGAGTGGGATCCCAATTCGATCATGCACTATGCCTTTGAAGCGGGGTTGATACTCCAACCCGAAGAATACCAGGACGGACTGACACCTGAGCCGGGTCTATCAGACACCGACCGGGAACAAGTGCGGCGATTTTACCCACCCAACACGCCAATCTTCACGGAGTTGAAGCCATTTGAACTGCAAAGATTATCAATCGCTCCCGGGCAGCAAAGGGATTTTTCCATAGCACCGACGGCAACACGCACGTACACCATCCAGACATTTGGCTCTTCGGACGTCGTGATGGTCCTATTCGAGGAAGAAAACGGGGATTATCGTTACGTGGCGGGTGATGACGATAGCGGCTGGGATCGAAATGCACAGTTATCAGTGCGTCTATACTCAGGCCGTCGCTACGTCCTACGGATTCGTATGTACTACGAATGGGCTAGCGGCGAGAGCTCTGTCATGTTGTGGTAATACGAGAAACAGCGAGTACTGATTCTGTAGTGGTTTACCACGCATAGTCAAATAACAAATTGCTCCATCGGAAAGGCGGTTCGTACGGAAACTGGAATGAGATCGCCTCTCCGGTTGAGTGCGGTGCTTGTTGTGACTCTTAATGCCTCACCGATGTGTTTTAGGAACCGCACTATACTTATGGATTCTTTGGAGTAAGCAATCTCGATCTAAAAATCAGGTAAGGGGATTCTCACTCTCTCCCTTATCCTCCTCCTCCTGATCCTTATCCACACCCTTCCCTTATGCCTATCATCCACACACCCCTACCACCCAGCATACAACCTCGCACCAGACACTCCAACATCAAGTCGTGCAACAGCGCAAACTTCTACCTTCAATCTGGAGTGTGCAGAGAAGAGTACCCTTGGGGTACCACGCTTTGAGATGGGCGTGTGGTATTAAAGATAGATTTGGGGGACTCTCGCTCTCTTACAACTGTTCCTCACTGAAATAATATCTTCTCCGAGGCTTTGTGGTCGTGCTTGGGCCGGGAGACTCAGAAAAAGCTGAGAATTAGGAGGTTTGGTAGTAAGAATAGATTTAGCTATCGTCAAGAAGAAGAAAGAAAATTGAAGAATCCCAATAGCAACAACAGTTAGAGATACTATATGGAACACATCAGTCACTTTACCTGAACTCAGCTCACCAGAGATAGGGTAAACCAAAAGGCCTGTAGCTACAGCTAACCAGAACACGCCATTCCAGCGATTTTCGGGTTTTCCCCTGAAAAATCCTGACTGCTCTACGTTTGAGCAATCATATGGCAACTAGTAACATGTTTGCCAAGCTTACGTTTCCATGTAACCTTAGCAAGTTTTTTCAAATATACTACAAAAGTTTAACATCTTACAGTACCCATAAAGGCCAAGGGTCTGGATTGAAAAGAAAAAGTATACCTAAGGATACTGTTATTAGCGAGGATTCTGCGCTATTAGAGACGGAATTTAAGGGTTATAAAAGCAAAATTTTGTCATAAGTTCTGTGAATAGAAGGGTACCACGCAGAAGTAATAGATAAGATCTAGGAGTGTGGGTCTTATGTAGTACTTCTAGTGTTGTACTACGCCATCGAGTTATCCATACTATTCATGAGCGAGATCGAAGTGTACAGCGACGCACCGTATGCCTTGGCTTCCCACACACGCACACATCGCTCGGTGCAATCCGATGCGGCGGTATAAGAAAAATTCACAATGCCCATTGCCGTCTCGCTAGAAAAGACTGCTGATACCAAATCAAACTTTCGATTTACGCGCACCTAATCACCGACTTTGGAGGAGGATTGAAAATGGTAGGCTGTACGTGCTTTTCTTGTGGGTCTTGTTCCGGCAGCGTTCCTTGTGGATGCATTTGCGCTGGTGGTACTTGTTATCGCATGCATGCACCATTCGCACCCATGAAATATGAGCTAAAGAACATGTTTGCATGGTTGGCGTTGGAACGAATTGGAAACGGCACCGAAACACCAATCCGTTCCGTCGGCGGCATTCTTCAAGACAAACTCAATTGTACTCTTCGTTTCGCGAACCCGCTGGAAGCGGTTTCCCAGCTTTGTGAGACCGTCGGTGAAAGGAACTCAGTAGCAATGATTCAAGGCGGTAGATCTATTGTCGTCGGAACAAAAGAGTTACTCACAAGCTCGGAGTTACATTCCGGATTTTTCAGCTATCCAAAAAGTTCTGGATGTGGATGTAGTTCATGTGGTGAAGGACAGCCATCGCCGGATATGACATATTCTATAAGTGCCGAAAAAGCTCCGGCAGGAGACCTGCTGTTGCTCATTGCCGAAGTCCTCGGATGTACTCTAGTTGTACCGACAGGTATTGATTGGCTGAGGACTATTTCGACCAAATCTGAGAATATTGGAGCGATGCAGCTCCTAGCTGAAGTCCTCGATACAACAACAGCCAACGGACATACCAGGGAGGATGGAGCGATCATTTACAATGCACCTTGATTTGAAAAGGAAAAAGTACCCTTGAGGGTACTACTCATAGCGAAAAGTTTATAGTATAGAGGTGGTGAGGAGTGGGGGATTGGATTCGGGACGGAATGAACCTGAACGGGATGAAAAAGGAGAATCTGAGGGCAGCTAGGTTGGCCCTCAGATTGCTCAAACGTATAACAATCAAGCCTTTTAAGAAAAGGAAATCGCTAAAATCACTTACTCTGGTTAGACTCAAAACTTTTGCAAACCTATTGCTTACGGGGCTTTTAGGGCTTATATACTAGCTAGTAGCCGCTTCGTTAGTTTAGGTGATGTAGAGGGCTCTAGCAATGAAATCTCATAGTCATGACTCGATAAGTGTTTCAACTATTGAAGATTTTTTCCCAGTAGGCTTTCCTGAACCAAACATTCAGAAGAATCTATGGGAGATTGGTGTAGAGATCCTCAACCTTCCACAAGGAGAAGTTCCCCAAGAAGTTACATTAAACAATCACACAATTGGTACTAATATTGGCCCGAGTCACAAGATTGAGCAAACGATTGATGGGCGCTACTCACAAGCTTCTCTATTGAATGGATGCGTCGGTATTTTTCCATATCAGCTACCACTGTGGAGCCGTTGGGATAGAGCTATAAAACATTTATACATTCACCTAGAACCCACGTTATTATCTCGACATTCACAAGAGCTATTTGATGACGATAACGTTGAACTAATCCCATCACTGACTGCTAATACAGATTTACTGATTCAGGAACTGAGCATAGCAATCAAGAACGAAATAGCCCATAGCCGACATAAAAATGGAACGCGAGTTTATGTGCAATCTATGGCAGATGCATTAGCTATACATCTGCTACAGAACTATTCAACACGGACAAAACCTATCAAACCTTACTCAGGTGGGCTATCACCGCAAAACTTAAAGCTGGTGAAGGACTATATAAATGACAACTTGTCTCATGAACTCTGTTTGGATGGGCTTGCGAAAGTGACGAGGCTTAGCCGCTACCACTTCTCGCGCGCATTCAAACAATCAATGGGAATTACTCCTCATCAATATATTATCCAGCAACGAGTGGAGCGCGCAAAGCAACTATTGTTGCAGAATCAAATGACGATTGCTGATATTGCACTCGCCTGCGGTTTTACTCATCAAAGTCATCTAAACCGTCACTTCAAAGGGTTAACTGGTGTGACGCCTAAGAAGTTTCTCAAGTCATAACAGGTTTGTGCAAAATAGTTCCAGGGGATCTCTAAAAATGAAATCTGATGAGAGAGACATCGCTATCATTTCACATAATAAAGATATAGCTATCACTCCGAAAGTTGAAGAATCTTCCCCAGAGGACCTCAATAAGTCAACAATACTATCAAACTACCAAGTAAATGGCGAGGGTATTGGTGTAGAAATTCTAAACCTGCCACAAGGAGAAGTTCATCAGGAAATTATTCTAGATAATTACACAATCGGAATTAATCTTGGACAGAGCCATCGTATTGAACAGATTACCGATGGAAAGTATGAGGAAGCGCAAATATTTACCGGAGGTATTGGTATTTTCCCATTTCAGTTACCCATGTGGAGTTGCTGGGATAAGGACCTGCATCACTTGTACCTTCATTTAGATCCAACGTTGTTATCTGGTCATTCACAAGCACTACTTGACGACGATAAGATTGAACTCATGTATTCAGTTGCTTCCATCGAAGATTTACTCATTCAACAGATTGGCCTGGCAATTAAAAATGAACTGATGTACAACAGAACTGGTAGCCGAGTTTATGTGCAATCTATGGCAGATGCATTGGCTGTTCATCTGCTACAGAACTATTCAACACGGACAAAACCTATCAAACCTTACTCAGGCGGTTTATCTCCTCATAAGTTAAAACTGGTTAAAGAACTCATACGCGATAATCTAGAGCGAGAACTTAGCTTAGACGAATTGGCCAAGGTGGCGAGACTCAGTCGCTATCATTTTGCGCGTGCATTCAAACAATCAATGGGAATTACCCCTCATCAGTATATTATTCAGCAAAGAGTGGAGTGTGCAAAACAACTACTGTTGGAAGGCGAAATGATGATTGCTAGTATTGCAATTTCTTGTGGCTTTACACATCAAAGCCATCTAAACCGTCATTTCAAAGGGTTAACTGGCGTGACGCCTAAGAAGTTTGGGAGTTCATAGATAGCAATTTTGTGCAAAAACAGCACTCGTGTGCAAGATCTAGAGTGTTTTTATGGGATAGAAAGAGTGTGTTGAGGAAGAAAGTTATCATTCTCTGACAGCTTCCATCTGCCAGATCTGACGCTGAATATATAGTCGAATCGTAGAGTTAGTTCATTTATACTGTACGTCAAAATATTGGTCGATACGACCCAACTCTTCGTTCCAACTGATATAGCAGCAACAAGATGAGTACAATGCTTCCACCAATTTGATGAACATATGGCTTTGGTGCGTGAATATTTTGGTAGACAGATCGGTCCTCTAGGATATCGATCTTAGGCTTCAATAGGATAGCTATCGGGCATTCCTAAGTGGGTGAACTGATTGAGAATAGAACATTCCAACAGTAATTCTGTCGTTTGATTTTCAATCCCTCGTGCAGACACCTCACCTGTGAACATAGTTTTGAGTCGATACATCATGGTTTCACTCAAAGACCGTCGATGATAGTTTATCTCTTCTTTCCAGGTAGACCGTCCCTGTTTGCGAATCGCTCGTAAGTTTTCATCTCGTGGATGCGGGGCCTGTTTGCGATTGCCATGAAACCAAATTTTGGCATCTTTGCGAGGGGGAATCGCTGCCGTTGCATCACGCTCATCAATGGCGTCATAGCAGTAGGTGCGGTCATACGCCCCATCGGCACTCACTTGGTCAATCTCATCGGGAATTTGGTCGAGGATGTCCGGGAGTATCTCGCCATCAGTGATGGCGTTCGAAGTCACTACGGCAGCCAGAATCTCTCCGGTTTGCTCATCGACACCCAAATGGAGTTTGAGCCAAGTGCGACGTTTGCTCACCCCATGCTGCCGGGTTTTCCATTCCCCGTCTCCGTACACTTTAATGCCCGTACTATCAACCACCACATGACGACTGCCAGAGGTCGGCTGAATCGGTAAATCAATCGGTAATGTCTGTTGACGACGTGACAATGTTGTATGCACCGGTAAGTCTACCGATACATCCATCAGTTCAAAGATAGACCCTGCAAAGCCAATGGTTTGACGTAAGGCCAGTCCATAGAGCACTTTGAAGGTCAAGAGTGTTTGGATGGCTAAATCGCTATAGTCTTTCGATGCCCCTGGTTTACCAGTCTTTTGAGTGTTTTTCCACTCGGCAATCACCTCATCACTGAGCCATAACGTCAGACTTCCTCGCTTTACCAGAGCAGCGTTATACTCAGACCAGTTGCGGAGTTTGTAGGTGCGTTTCATCGGTACCGTGTTTGTGTGGTAACTACACTTTACCGGCACCTACGGCTCCGCAACTTCTTTATTCACGCACCAAAGCCTGAACATATTTCAAGACTTTAGCAAGAGTAAGTTGAAATTACACTACACTGAAATATTTAGATCCACAAAAATGCTAATAACAAGGCTCTGGTCAGCATCGGAGGTTGCCATCATGAGAGTTGTGTTCAGACAAGACTAAAGATCAAGAGAGCCGCACTTAAACACCTGTTTGCTAGGAGATCTTACAACAATGCCAGGAATATTTGAATCAGCCCTTTTTAAGTGGGTTCTCAAGCCTGTAATTAGCACTGTTTTGGGAGTTGCGTACCCTACGGTTAAAGAAGCAGAGCCTGGGATAGCTTACTTCATGTTCTTTATATCGATCATGTTTGCTATTTGGCTCATGATCGATATCACTATCCTGATTTTTAGATTAACTTGAGGCTCAACACATGAAAAAGCTAAAGTCTCCTGGTGAAAAAAAGTTTTTCCGTGCTGGATACACTGTAGCTATAGGCCTTTTAGCTTACCTTATCTCTAGTGAGCTGAGTTTAGGTAAAGTGACTGATATGTTCCATATAGTATCTCTGATTGTTGTCGCTACTGGACTTCTTCAATTCTCTTTCTTCTTCTTGACGCTAGCTAAATCTGCTCCCACCAACAAATCTCCTAATTCTCGATCTTTTTTAGATCCCCCGATCCAAGCGCAATCACAAAGTCTTGGAGAAGATATCAATTCCAGTGGGGAACAGTAGGTAATAAGGTAGTCCTAAACGGGTAAGGATGCATTGTAATGGTGAATGAAGTACCAGATAGCCCCAATGTGATTCTCTAACTTTTTGGAGAACGACAAGATTTTTCTAACTAGTCGGGACACTCGTTGTCTCAAGGTACAGTTGAATCGCTCAAGTTGAATCGCTCAATATGACTGGTTTGCCCGGTTTCTTTACCTACGGCTCGATGTCGCTTGCTTTGCAAAATGGTCCCATACGCCTCCCAAACGTCGGTATAGCAGACAGCACACTGACAATAGACAGACGGTATCGATTGCCAGAGCGCTTTGGCCCCTTCGCGGCTGCGGTCTCCCACATGCATGCCCACGATCTCACGGGTCTCTCGGTTAATCGCCAACCAAATCCACTGTTTGTTGCCTTGATTGCCCACCAATGACCACGCCTCATCACACTCTAGGGTTAGCCGCCCCTTTTTACCTTGCTCACCTTTGTCTAGCGGGGGACTCGCTGATATTTGGCATTCACGTATTGCTGTAACCAAGGTTCTGAGACATCCACCACTCGAGCAATCCCAGCTAATGGAAATTTTTCGAGTAACAGTTTATCAATCAGGGCTTTCGTCGCAGGGAGAATTCATTTAAGAAAGGAAAGAATTGTTGGAATGTCATGAGCTAAGAATCGCCTAGCTTTGGTCAAAGAATAATAGCCACATAATCAGGGGTCATTGCTCAACTGGGTTGAAAGAGAGATAAACTGAGATTACGCAAAGACGTTTCCACAGGATCACCCACCTTTAGATCATGACTCTATGAGTATGGCGCAATCCTTTACATAAGATATGAAATCCGAATTCAGTACCCCCGCGCCCTTGGTGGACGAGCTCGTAGGGGTAATGCCTTGTGCTTACCCCGGAATATCAAATGCTTGCAATGAAAAACCGTTAGCCAGATTAGCGATCGCTAATCGGCAATCCATCCTCACCCAAATAACCGATTTCAATTAAAAATGCCCGTAATGCTGTCGGGAAATCCGGATGTGTACCCACCTGTTCCCCCTCCTCATAGATTTGTAACCCCCAGGTAGCCTCACGATCATAGTTGTCGAGCATAAACTGCCAGGCAGCATCAAAATCTTCATTTAGCACAGCATGTTGAGCCACATAGCTAGCCAACAAACTGTTAGAAACATAATCATCCTCTTCTCGAACTCTCACAAAGACGCTTTGAAAAGTCTCTATTTGTTCTCGAATTTGCTCTGGAAATTGTCGTGTAGTATCTACCAGTTCCCCATCTCGATAGGTGAAAAACATCACCGGTGGGAATGACTCAGCGTAACTGCCAAACCTGTAGAGAAACGCCTGATGAGGCACAGCCATTTCCACATAGCCATCACCGTTAACATCTGCAATATCAGGACCTATCCCATCTAGATAACCAGTCTCTACACTGGCAAATGCTTCACCTGTCCAGCGGTGAATTGTTGTATTCGTACAGCAATGGGCACCCCCAGAATAGTTACGCACAATAATTTCTTCGGTGCCGTCGCTATCTAAATCTTGCAACTGAAACTCAGCAAATGTCCAAGCTAAGGTATCCACAGCCTCTTGCTCTTCACCCTCATAAAGCAGCTGATAGCTCAAATTATTCTCATCCTGCTCATCCATTTCACTGTGGTGGGTGTAGCTAACTCGCACTCCAATATCGCGCCCTGTCAGCTGTAGATTTTCAAAAGATGACGTATCGTAATTCAAACGTAGTGTGGACTGAGCTTTGACTGATGAGGTTAGGCCGAATAAACTAACCCCTAACACGCCAATGCTCAATAGACCTAATAGGTTGAGTCGCTGTTTCATAGCTAAATGTTCTATGTTTCTGGCGCAATATCTATCGCCAGGCTATATTTCCCCACATTAGACTTCATTACCTAAGAGCCTTTTTCCTAGAATTTATTCTGACCTTTATAGTTAAGCGTCCTAGCCGGGTGGGCAGTGCTCACCCTCTATGCTTTTACTCTGTGCCCTTCTGCCTTCTCCGTTTTTATGACCACCGCCATCCTGCCTGCCTTAGACCGACAAACGTTCCTCCATGGTTCACCTGGCCAACAGCAGGAATTCGTCCTCGCCTTGGGCCAAGCGTTAGAAACTGTGGGCTTTTTTGCTCTAGAAAACCATGGCATTGAGGGCAGTTTAATTAAATCTGCCTATGGTGCGGCAGCTAATTTCTTTACACTGCCAGAAGCGACTAAACAAAACTACGAACGACCAGACATTAATCAACAGCGTGGTTTTACTCGCTTTGGTCAAGAACATGCAAAAGATAGCGATGCCCCTGATCTCAAAGAGTTCTGGCATGTGGGGCGCGAAGCAGAACTGGCAAACCCCTGGCCCCAAGAAGTACCGACATTTCAGCCGTTAATGTCAGCGCTATATCGAGAGCTAGAAGCCTGCGCAGCTGACTTATTAAAAGCCTGTGCCCTTTATCTAGACTTGCCCGCAAACTTCTTTGATGAAGAGGCTAGGCAAGGAAAAAGCATTTTACGAATACTGCACTACCCACCATTGTCAGAGCCTATCCCTCCCAAAAGTCTGAGGGCGGCTCCCCATGAGGACATTAATCTGATCACCCTGCTATGTGAATCCACCGAACCTGGCTTGGAACTCTTGCAAGCAGACGGCAGCTGGCTTGCCATTGAGTTCTTGCCAGGTCAAATTATTGTGGATACTGGAGATATGCTGCAGGCCTTGAGTAATGGCGTGTTCAAAAGCACAACGCATCGAGTGGTCAATATGGATGGTCGAGATCGTCGTTTTTCTCTGCCATTCTTTATGCATCCACGACCAGACTTTGATCTCACACCGCTCCCCAATTGCATCAAACGCACAGGCGGCACACCTAAGTTTCCCACCCAAACAGCCGGGCAATATCTACAGCAACGCCTTCAGGAAATAGGATTAGCCTGACAGTACAATCAGGCATGGGCAGATTACAGCAACACGGCATAATAGATACCATCCAAGCTTTATGCTCAACATTTTCCACTACCCCATGGACATTGCCTCCGCTATACCAGTCGCTATCGTCACCCTGCGTGAAGGCGTAGAAGCCGCACTAGTGGTCGGGATTGTATTAGCCTGCCTGAATAAGGCTGGCAAAATGGACCTAAATCAATGGGTTTTTGGAGGCGTGGCCGCTGGGATAATAGGCAGCATTTTAATAGGCTCATTTTTAGGCTTAGGACTGCAGCAGGTGCAGTATGTTATGCCCAATGCTGAAGCTCTATTGAAACCGATCCTGGGCATTCTGTTTGGCAGTATCGCCATTATTATGCTGAGCTGGATGCTGCTGTGGATGACCCGCCAGGCCAGAACCCTTAAAACAGAGATTAATCAAACTGTCACCAATGCCCTTGGCAATGAATCTGCAGGTCTCAGTATTTTTAGTTTGGTTTGTATCGCGGTATTAAGAGAAGGATTTGAAACAGTTTTATTTTTGTTTACCCAATCCCAAACATTAACTGACAACTTATTAGGAGTTGTTATGGGGCTGTTGGGAGCAACATTCATTGGCTTTGGATTATTTAAATGGGGCATTCGCATTAACTTGAAGCTGTTTTTTCAAGTTATGGGTGTATTGCTGTTGTTCATTATCTCAGGCCTGGTAGTTTCAGTTTTCCGCAACATCGATATTACCTTTGCCACTATTAGTCAATTCAACAGCTTATCGGTTGACCTCTGTCTTGGGTTTCAACAGTCTTGTGTATTGGGGCCTCAAATCTGGAACACTAGCCAAATCTTGCCAGATAAAGAATTTCCAGGCGTTGTTTTGAAAGTGCTGCTGGGTTATCGAGATCGCATCTACCTATTACAGTTACTCGCCTATGTATTGTTCTGGCTAGTCATAGGTAGCCGCTATTTCCGCACTCTCAATCAGCCAACTAATTCAAAAAACTCTCACACTACATCAGTTTCTCCATCAGCTTGAGAAGAAACCTAGCACAAAACATTTTCCAAATAACCATTAAGCATAAACAAGGTTTGAGCTTCAGGTCTTTAGAGGTAGTTGAAAAAAACCAAAGCTCAAACCAATTCACTTCACAATTGCTGATTTAGGGGATGAACCGAGCTAGAGCCATTACTGCTAAAGGTCATCCCGATGATCAGCAATACCTTTACTTCTCTCCTTAGAAGGTCCTAAAGCTATTGTTCAGAGTCACTTTGGTCTAATAATCGCTCAAATCGATCCTTCGACCAGCGATCTGTCGCGTAGGAAATAGCACTAATCTCAGCTAAACGAATCAGCCACACCGTCCGTTGATAAGGATCATCTGGTAATTCATCATCCTCATAACCTTCTGCGACATCCACATCTACGACTTCCACGTAGTCACTATCTAAATAAATAGGAATGCCGACTAATCGTGTGCCTGGCATTCGAAACCAGACTTCACTACCACTGTGGAGAGCTTCTTCTAAGCGTTTGTAGAGCCGTGTTTGTTTCGGAGCTTTGCAGGCGCGGGACTCTGATTCACGTTGAATGAGCTGTCGAGGGGTATCTTGCATGCTTCTCTCCTTTTGATCAATACACAATGCCGTACACGTACCACCTGTTTGTTTAACGACGGTTGTTAAACCCATTTAACTAAGCGGCTTTAGAGCTGGACATCTGGCATATCTCTACCGAGGGCACACCTCCTTCTTGAACGAAAAACTAATTGAATAGAGCTAGTTTAGTGGCTTGCCTAAGGCATAAACTAAGTACCTGCAATAGACCGGCATCTGTGTAAAGAATGCCCAAGTCTACTAAAGGCAGAACCTTTCTAGGTAGTCTACATCATAGCAATCCAGACAAGTAGGCAGAAAATCAAGAGATTTCCCCATACACCTTAGACAAATTATTAAGTTACTGTGTGCAAAAATATTTCTATAAACTGTTCGGTTGTTAAGAAGCACACCACCGGTAAAGCCAACCCAGAGGTCAGCAACGCCCATGATTATTAAAAACCCTATCCAGGTGCTGTGCGTCCCACCCCCCGCCGATTAACTCTGCTTTACTCGCATCAGGGGCTGACCAAACTCAACCGGTTCAGCGTTCTGAACTAAGATTTCTACAATCTCACCAGATACTTCAGCTTCCAGTTCGTTCATCAGCTTCATCGCTTCAATGATGCAAACTGTTTGACCGGGTTTGATGCGATCGCCTGTGTCGACAAACGGAGACTCATCAGGAGCTGGAGAACGATAAAAGGTGCCCACCATGGGAGACGTAATCTCATACAAATCGGATGGACTAGACACAGGTGGTGCAGCGGGCTCTGTAGCAGCAGCACCTGTAGCAGGTGGCGATGCCATCATTGGTGCAACGGACGGTATAGCAGCAGCAGATACAGTAGCATCCGAAGACAGTACCACCGATTGACTGGGAGCAGTCGCTTTACGCAGGGTGAGCTCAAACTGAGGATTTTTAAGCGTCAGCTCAGCAATATCCGTTTGATCGAGAGCGGCAACTAGCTGACGAAGCTCACTAAAATCCAAATCCACTATGTACACTCCAAATAAACGATTAGAGACGCCTAACCCACAGAACCTAACTAAGGCAATCTAGCATTGAAATAGACACAAAAATTGCAAAACCTAACCATAGGGCACTGAGCACCCCCCAAACCTATTCTCGACCGAGATAGGAATCATTACGAGTGTCAATCTTGATGCGTTCACCAATTGAGATAAACAGAGGTACCATCACCTGGGCACCGGTTTCAACTTTTGCAGGCTTGGTACCGCCAGTCGCTGTATCCCCTTTCACACCAGGATCCGTTTCTGTCACTTCTAAAACGACCGAGTTCGGCAAATCCACCTCCAAAACCTGGCCATTCCAGCGCAGAACGGTAACCTCCATTTCTTCCTTGAGATACTTCACCTGAGTCCCAATCTGCTCTGCCGAGAGCTGGGCTTCATCATAGGTTTCCATATCCATAAACACGTACTGCTCACCATCGCGATAGGTGTGCTGCATCACGCTTTTTTCCAAAATAGCCTGAGGAACGGTCTCCCCAGCGCGAAAGGTACGCTCAACAACGCTACCCGATTGCACATTTTTCAGCTTAGTGCGTACAAATGCTGCCCCTTTCCCAGGTTTTACGTGGAGAAACTCCACCACTCGCCACACGGAGCCATCAAGTTCAATGCTAGTGCCGGTACGAAAATCGTTACTAGAAATCATGGTGCTGGCAGACAGTAGGTTAGTTGATAGTCAGGGGTTGATAGTCGGCCCTTATTGTACAGCCCAGTGGTCATTTCCCCGTACGGTTGAATAGTATGGCCAATGCAGTCGGGGGTACAAGACGTTTAGCTCCCTAACAGGAACTATCTGAGACGAGCCACACTATGGCAAGATCGTAAAGGTTTGTCACGCCGTTGTCGTTAATTTACAACTATGGCTCGTTTTCAATACAGCTTTCAGGCCGCTCTTGCGGGTCTTTTAGGCGTCGGTTTTAGTTTTTTCCTCAGCATGGGTTGGTTTTTAGTGCCGTCTGCCCAGGCTGGTCCCATCCCTTCAGTAGCCTTACCAGTTGCTTATCTACCCCCTGGTGATGCCATTACTGACCCTAATGCTCTATTACGCTATGCCCTACCCATTGATAGTCCTGAGATTCGAAAGGTTCAGGATAAGTTAGAAGGTTTGAACTATGCATTACGTACAAAACAGTGGGGCCGAGCAAAGCGGGATATTTACCAATCGTCAAAGCTAATTCATCGTAAGCGTGCGGCCATTGTCGAAGCAATTCCTGAAGAGCGGCGCTCCATGGCTGACCCGTTGCTGGAAAAGATGGATAGTCAACTGGAAGTAATGGAGAAGGCGGTCAAAACCAAGGACTTAGAAACCCTGTGGGCAAGTCGACGAGTCACCCTCAATACCATCGGTGACCTGGAATACTTAATGGTGAAGGGCTTTCCCTACGAAGTACCGACCGAGTATGACAACCTTCCTCAATTGAAAGGTCGCGCCACCATCGAATTTAAGACCAATGAAGGCCCCGTAATCGTAGTTGTTGACGGTTACAGTGCACCCATTACTGCGGGCAACTTCGTGGACTTGGTGAAGCGGGGTTTTTATGACGGCATGACCTTTGACCGAGCTGAAGAAAACTATGTGTTACAAACGGGTGACCCAGACGGTCCTGAAGCTGGGTTTATTGATCCAAAAACCCAGAAATATCGTGCTATTCCGCTAGAAATTTTGGTGGAAGGTGATGAAAAACCCACCTATGGAGCCACACTGGAAGAACTAGGACGTTTTCTAGAGAAGCCTGTACTACCGTTTAACTCGTTTGGTGCCCTGGCCATGGCCCGTCCTGAGTCTGAGCCAGATGGAGGATCGTCCCAATTCTTTTTCTTCTTATTTGAGCCAGAGTTAACACCCGCCGGGCTCAATCTGCTGGATGGTCGCTATGCGGTATTTGGCTACACCATTGAAGGACAGGATGCCCTGGATCACATGGGCCGCCAGGGCGGCAAAATCATCTCCGCTAAGGTGGTGAATGGTTTAGATAATTTGGTTGAACCAAAGGTTTGAGCACCGCTGGCATCACCCTTGCTCAACTAGGTGAGCACGAAATCCTCAAACGGCTGCGTCAGTATTGCGCAGCCGTCGTTGGTGATGACGGTGCTGTGCAGTCGTTACCGGCTGGTGAACAGCTAGTGGTTACCTCAGATGTCTTAATTGAGGGGGTACATTTTTGCGATCGCACCCTATCCCCCAATGCCCTCGGCTGGCGGGCTGTCGCCGTTAACCTGTCGGACCTGGCAGCCATGGGTGCCAGGTCCATGGGCATCACTATCGGCCTCACCCTACCGCCAGCTACATCTTGGGGCTGGGTCGAAGCGCTATATGAGGGGATGCATAACTGTTTAGAAAAATACGGCGGTGCCATTATCGGTGGCGACCTCTGCCGAGGCAACCAGCGCAGTTTAGCCATTACCGCCTTAGGTATCGTCCCCCAGCATCAAGCTATTTATCGCAGTCGCGCCCAAGTCAACCAAACCCTTGTGACTACCGGTATTCATGGGGCCTCCCGTGCAGGCTTAGCCCTACTGTTAGATGAACTAGATGAACTCAAGGGATCAGGCTCGGCAGCCCAGTCATGGATTAAAGCCCACCAACGACCTGTGCCCAGGTTTGACGCGATCGCAGCCCTACACTTACAGCTACAAGATTTCGGCAATATCGCTGCCATGGACACCAGCGACGGTCTGGCAGACGCTGTCATTCAAATCTGCCATCAGAGTCAGGTGGGGGCAAAAGTTTTGCGATCGCAGCTACCGATTCCCCCTGGTTTAACCGAAGCAGTCGGGCAATCGACCGCCGAAAACTGGACCCTTTACGGCGGCGAAGATTTTGAGCTGGTGCTGAGCCTACCACCAGATATTGCCAAGGCTTTTGTCAACAAACTACCTGGCAGTCAGATTATTGGTCAGACCACTACGGCCAATGAAATTCGACTCATTGACGATGTGAACCATGGGCCTAATATTCGATTGGATCAAGGGCAGGGATATCAGCACTTTAGTACTTAGTTCCTAGTTATTGGTTATTAGTTGATTGCCGCAATTAGGCTAATACTTAACAAACAGCAACTAACGAATAACCAAGGACCAATAACAAATACCTCTTGCGACCCTAATAAATTTTCCACGCCTTCATCGCATACCCAAAGGAACACTCATCCGGGTGCAGAATCTCCGCCAAAATCTCCAGAGAATCCACTAAACGGGGTCCCGGTCGATTGAAGTATTGATTGCCATCCACCAAAAAGATACGGCCATCTTTAACCGCTTTTAGATTTTGCCAGGAAGACATTTGGGTAAGTTGATCCACCGATTGACGGCCCTGTTGCAGATCGTAACCGCAGGGCATCACCACTAATATATCTGGCTCAGCCGCATTGAGATCGTCCCAAGGCAGCCAGGGAGAATGACGCCCCACTTTCCCAAATAAAGGATGACCACCCGCCATGGACACTAATTCTGGCACCCAGTTGCCTGCCCCCATCAACGGATCGGTCCACTCTAGACAGGCAACGGTGGGTTGGGGTAACTTGGCTGGCACCTTTGCCAAGCACTCCTGGAGTCGCCCCTGGAGTTGCGCAATGGTGAGATCTGCGATCGCATCTCCATTGTTTGCATCTAATGATGTTGCCACCCGCCGGAGATCGTCCCACAGGTCGGCTAAGATTTGAGGCTTTAAAGAAATAATTTCAGGCTGGGGATCAATGATCTGGGCAACCGCCTTTTTCACATCGGACAGACTGGCAGCACAAACCTCACATTGGTCTTGGGTCAAAATGTGTGTGGGACGCAGCTCCTGTAGCCTCTCCACATTGACGTTATAGACACTCAGCCCTCGATGCAGCAGTTCGCTGACCCGGTCATGAATTTCTTGGCTTTTGCCAGTGGGATCAAAACTCGGGGACGTACACACTGGCAATTTCTGCACCTCCGGCGGAAAGTCACAGGCATGGGAACGACCCACCAGTGACTCTCCAAATCCTAGGTGGATAACAATTTCTGTAGCGCTGGGAATTAGCGAAACGATGCGAAGCTCAGACATGGCAGCGCGTTGGTAAAACAATTAGCTTTTGAAAAGCTACAAGGAGAATCAATGTATCGGGTGGGGTGATGGAATATGAAGGCATCTAATCATTGTCCTTATATTCCTACACTCAGGTTATATCAGCTCTAACATTCATGACATGGGAATCTACCCTCAGGGGGCAGACCCCTTTGCCTTTGCAGAATTAACGGGGCCGAAACTCTACAGAGTTCACCTGCAAAATGACATCAAAATTTTTGTAGACATCATTTCCTAACAACCCAATAGGCACAGCATCACCAATACTCACGGGCAGGTTGCGATGGGTAATGTTGCCAACACTAATGGACTCTACATAGCCCACATCAACAACGGCACGACTATTGCTGGCCGTTGCCACCGATGCCTGACCAACCACATTAATACCCAAATCATTGGCCATGGATCGGGTAATGTGCGTATGGCTGGCTCCGGTATCCAAAATCATAGGATATCGTCTGCCATTGAAGTTCACCGCAATGACGGGGGTACCCCCACGACGCTGGATAATCGGCACACGTGCTACCCCGGTGGCAGTGGCGGCTGCAGGAGCAGTCGCCACTGCCACCGTAGAATCCTTAGCAATGGGTGTGGGCCTGTTTAAACTTATTTCGGCTGGGGGTTGCTTGAGATCGGCCAAACGCTGCTTTGCCTGAGCTAAATTACGCTCATAGTCTTTCAGTTTAGTTTGGGCAACTGCATAGTTTTGCTCGCCTGCCGGTACGTCCTGAAGTTTTTGAACTGCCTGCTCCCAACGGCCAACGATTAAATCCCAATCATCTGGAGATGTGGCCTGCTGACCTAATTTAAAAGCACTAGATGCCAGGTTAATGGCATCTTGATAGGCTGTGGATAGTTCCGCTGCGCTCGCTGGAACAGTTGCAGCATTAGCGGCATCAGGTTCAATACCAGCCTTATTATTAGTTTCATCGGACTCCACCGAAGCACTCATTTGAACCGGGACGGAGGCTGTTTCCCTCTCTGTTCTCTCTAAAGTGTCGGTTGATACTGGACTAATCTGACAGGCCGCTAGGGTCCCTAGACAGAGAATTTGAAGAATTCTGATGCATTTTTTCTCAAGCATTGTTCAAAAGTTCCCCATGGCCTCTAGGATGGTACGGGTCCCCATCATGTTCCAACGTGTTCTGGGTGGGAAGGCACCGCGTTTATTTCCCTGTTGTAACCCATGTCTATTTTTTCCACTAGCTCACAACCAGCCCTATTAGTATTAGCTGACGGGTCAGTTTTTCGTGGCTGGTCCTTTGGAGCCACCGGTACAGTAGTGGGCGAAATTGTCTTCAATACAGGCATGACAGGGTATCAAGAAGTATTGACCGACCCTAGCTATCGCGGACAAATTGTCACCTTCACTTACCCGGAATTGGGCAATACCGGAATTAATAATGAGGACGATGAATCAGCGACTCCTCAGGTGAATGGTGCGATCGCAAAAAATATTTGTGAGTGTCCTAGCAACTGGCGCTCCACCACATCTCTACCTGACCACCTAAAACAGCACAACATTCCAGGCATTTATGGCATCGATACCCGTGCCCTCACCCGCAAACTACGAACGGCAGGTGCCATGAATGGAGCAATCTCCAGTGAAATTCTTGACCCTGAACGGTTACTACAGCAACTTGAACTCATCCCCAGTATGGAAGGGTTAAATCTGGTAAAGGAGGTGAGCACCACCGAAGTTTATGAATGGACAGAGCCCACAGATACCCATTGGGAATTTACATCTACCACATCTACCGCCCATGATGGAACGGCTACACCCCTGACGGTGGTCGCCATTGATTTTGGCATCAAACGTAATATCCTGCGCCGCTTAGCCAGCCATGGCTGTCGCGTCATCGTAGTCCCTATTGATACAGCGCCAGAAGAGATTCTTAAGCATAAACCCGACGGTATTTTCCTGTCTAACGGACCAGGCGATCCGGCAGCTGTAGAATCTGCTCCAGCTCTAGTCAAAGCACTGTTAGATAGCGAGTTGCCCACCTTTGGCATCTGTATGGGACACCAGATCCTAGGGCTATCCCTTGGCGCAAAAACCTTCAAACTCAAATTTGGACATCGAGGTTTAAATCAACCCTGTGGTCTCACCCAAAAGGTAGAAATTACAAGTCAGAATCATGGTTTTGCCATCAATGCTGATACAATTCCAGCCACAGAGGTTGAAGTAACCCACTTGAATCTCAATGATCAGACTGTCGCTGGTCTACAGCACAAAACCTTGCCCATCTTTTCAGTGCAGTATCATCCAGAGGCCAGTCCCGGACCCCATGACGCAGATTATTTATTTGAAAAATTCGTTACCCTTATGCTTGATCATCGCAGCAATGGTGTAGGGTAATCTATATTTTCCATTAAGTGACAGAAAAGCCCCAGATGAGTCCGAAATTAGCCCTCGGTTAACCCTGGATAAGTGCATTTACGTTTCACTTAATTTCCTTGCAGTCGGAAAGATCCTGACCTAAAATTAAACGTCTGATTTTGCCGTATCTATTGCCTTTAGGAGGTTATTATCGCTGAGTCGCTGACCCTAACCGTAAGTTTGAGAGGCACCCGTGATGTTAGGGGGAAATGTCAAATATTTCGCCTCACTGGTCTATTAGATGCATTTTCAGAACCCACATTTCGTAAGGTTCTGAATCGGTACATTGAAGAAGGCCCCACCCATATTATCCTCGACCTATCGGCGATTGATTTTGTCGACAGTTCGGGCCTAGGTGCCCTAGTGCAGCTGGTGAAAAAAGCAAAGGGTGAAAGCGGTAGTGTTCAAGTGGTAACGAATGCTCGCGTTACTCAGACGGTAAAGCTTGTCCGTCTGGAACAGTTTCTTTCGTTACAGCCCAACGTTGACACTGCCCTTGAGAATCTCAAGGATTCTTGATCGCAACCGTGGGCTCGATTTGGAACGCCATAGACCCATGGCGTGCTTACTCATTAGAGTGTTTAAGCGCGGGAGGTTTTGATGGACAGTCATGATGGCGCTAACGACATCAAGGTCCCGCTACCTACTTCAAGTCAACTGACAGAGATATTCTCACCGGGTGCTCTCCAGTTCCAGCAGGTGCAGTCTGTCCCACCGATAGCCTTGGCCTATATCGGTGATGCTGTGTTCGAGCTCTATGTTCGTATGCAGTTTTTATGGCCACCCCAGCGGATACAGATGTTTCATCAGCAGGTGGTAAGCCAGGTAAAGGCTGAACAGCAGGCTGCATATCTTGAACAGTTAACGCCTCACTTACGCGATGTGGAAGCTGACATTGTTCGACGGGGACGCAATGCTACGTCTAAAGCCCCAAGACGTTTGTCAGCAAAAATATATCGACAGTCAACTGCATTCGAAGCCCTGGTTGGCTATCTCTACATCACTGACCAACCTCGGCTACGTGAGTTACTCAAGAACTTAAGCGTTACCTCTACTCTTCAGTAGTCTCTCAACGTGAAAAGCTACGAAACTCACGCTCCTAAGGCAATTGCCTTAGGAGCATCTATCCCTTGCCAGTTCCTCTATAGCCCCACGCCCCACGCCCTATTCCCCACTCCCCCAAACAACAACTAAGCGGTATGATGTGACTCCGCTTCTACTCCTAACCCATGGTTAAACCGTCGTCCGATCGGCCACGTCCGGCCAAAGGCAAATCTCGTCCTCAGCGGAAGGGACATGCTAAACCATCCTTTAAGCAGACATCCAGCAAGCCATTTAAAAAGCGACGACCCGGTCCTAAGGATGCATCAGGGCGACCACCCAAGCCTCGTTCCACCCCCCCAGCAGAGACCTTGCAAGAGGAACGCCCAGATTTAGTATACGGACGTCATTCAGTAGAAGCTGCGATCGCAAATGAGCGTCCCATCAATCGGCTGTGGGTCAATGCCAGACTCGTATTTGATGCTCGCTTTCGCCCGCTAATCCTAGATGCCAAAGCCAACGGTGCCGTCGTCGATGAGGTCAATACCCAACGACTTAACCAGCTCACCCAGGGGGCAAATCATCAGGGCATTGTGGCGCAAATTGCTTCCCACAGCTACATTGAGCTGGATGACCTGGTGGCCAAAGCCAAAGCCGCCTGCCGTCAACCAGTCATTGTTGCGGCTGATAGCATTACCGATCCCCATAATTTAGGAGCCATTATTCGCACAGCTGAAGCATTAGGTGCCCAGGGTGTGGTCATTCCCCAACGACGCGCCGTGGGGATCACGCCAACGGTCGCAAAGGTTGCCGCCGGGGCCTTGGAAACATTACCCGTTGCCAGAGTTATTAACCTGGGACGTGCTTTAGAACAACTTAAAGATGCAGGGTTTTGGGTGTATGGAACAGCTGCTGAAGCAGGGCAAGCAGTCCATACAACCCAGTTTGATCGCCCGATAGTGCTAGCCATCGGTGCAGAGGGTCCGGGTCTCAGCCTATCGATTCAAAATCTTTGCGATGTTTTAGTCTCTGTCCCTCTAGCTGGCAAAACTCCCAGTTTGAATGCTTCAGTCGCAACAGGTATGGTGCTGTATGAGATTTATCGACAGCGATGGTTAGAAAAATTACCGACTATTAATCTTGGCGGGGATCAAAATCACACTGTATAAATGTTATAAGCGCAATTTTAGGCTGCTCGTAAGCTGGATTTTTAATAACAACAGGTACTCATTTTATGAAAAGCTTTTTGAGTAATCTTTTTAGCTCATTTTCAAAGCCTTGGTGGGTTGAGATTTCCACATCCCAACCTCGCTGTCTTTATTATTTTGGTCCATTTGATACAGAACGTGAGGCAACCCAATATCAAGGGGGTTACATTGAAGATCTAGAGCAAGAAGGGGCACAACAAATTGACGTTGCCATTAAGTGCTGTGCCGAACCCGCACACTTGACGGTGGAATATACGGAGCCTAGCAATGTAACTCCCGTTTATAACAACTAGCGGGTTAGGCTAAAAAAACTACAAGAAATTTGCTCAGTAGGTTTTGACAAAAGGTGTTTGGAGCAGTAACCAAACACCTTTTGTTGTTAGTCAAAATATTCTGACATATGAGGGAACGAGCCTTTTTGTTCAAAATAACAGCGCCATCCGCGATTCAGGTATAGCGTTCGTCAAGCCTGCCAAAATTCATGGGTTTGCAGCCATTGACCAATGTCGTTACACAGCTGCGGTCCTATTTCCCAAGGCATTAAATGGGCAACATTATCGTACAAACGACATTCGCAATTCGGCAAGATAACGGCTGTTTCCTGGCTAGACTCTGGCGTGATGTGCACATCATTAGCCGCGGCTAGCATCAGGCAAGGTTGAGAAATGCGGTGTAATTCTCCCAAACGGTTATACCCTTGCCTCAGCGCGGTGTTTAAAGCTCGATTTGCCAAGGTCGATGTCTGGATAAAGGCGGGTGTGCCTTCCCTAGCGAGATATCGATAGGCCTGAGCACTATGCTGGGAGATCAAATAGCGAAACAGTGAGCGTTGACCAAAGGTGGAGATATTCCATGACCAGCCTGGAATTAACCAGTTAATTACCCCCGCAATCCCTGTCAGTAGGTTATCTTGCCAGCTAATGGATGGATGACGACCCGCTGGTCTGGCGGCAGTACTCACTAAAACTAAACCGGCAATTTGTGCAGGATGTTTCAGGGCTAACTCCATGGCCAAGATACCGCCAAGGGACCATCCCAACAACAAACAGGGCTGATCCAGACGGTCTAGCAGCACCGATAAATCATCCAGGTGCTGCTCCATGGTAAAGGGTTGGGTGGCACGGCTGCGACCATAACCACGCAAATCTGGTGCAATAATCTGAAAATGAGGCGATAGATAGTCCGCAAACACTGACATACAGCGCCCCGTGCCGGGATGGCCATGGAGGCACACGATGGGCATGCCCCGACCACAATAGTCAACCGCTAACTCCATAAACAAAGGGAAACTAGGCGTTTTCCTTCGGCACAAAATCAAGGGCGGCTGAGTTCATACAGTAGCGCTCTCCAGTGGGCTGAGGTCCATCGGAGAAAACGTGACCCAGGTGGGCGTCACACACAGCACATAGCACTTCGGTGCGCACCATAAAGAGACTAAAGTCACGCTTTGTGGCAACATTTTCGGCCTTACTGGCAGCCCAAAAACTAGGCCAACCTGTACCAGAATCGTACTTGGTTTCAGACGAGAAGAGTTCGGCCCCGCAGCAGACGCAGTTGTAGATACCGGCTGCTTTGTTGTCGTGATACTTACCGGTAAACGCTCGCTCTGTACCGTGCTTGCGAGCCACTTGATATTGCTCGGGGGTGAGCTGTGCTTGCCATTCTGCGTCTGTTTTTTGAATTTTCTCCACCATGTTTTTACTCAGAAAGTCGGTTACAGCTACTCATTGATCCTAACGCAGATTCCGGTCTATCTTAAGCGGGGATATCGCTGGCGATAACGACGATAGGCTAAGAGGCTGCCACTGGCGACAGTAAAAGCTGCTAAGGGCGCAACAACTGGCACCCAGGCATTGGTTAAAAAGAACAGAACCGTTGTTCCTGCGATCGCAACTACCCCAATGCCATAGGCGAGCAGTAAATAACGTCGCTTACGCAATTGCCAGGTAAGCCAACTGCCGCCGCTGGCCCAAACAATAATCCAGGCAATTTCTGCACCGTCCGGCCAGGCCCAGGGCAGTGGGTAATCATCTAAAACAGCACTTAAAAACTGACTGACCATGTGAAGATGCACCTCCACCCCTGACATTAAATAATTCTCATCGCTGATATCACTACGCAGGGTATAGGGGGTAAAAAATTTGTCAGTGCTGGTGTAGGCTGTCGTGCCAATCAAAACCACCTTGTTAGTAATCAACTCAGGATCAACCGCATCTGTCAGAATGTCAGTCAATGAAACTCGCTGGGCCAACTGCGTCGGTGAACGATAGGTAATCGGTATTTGATATCCGGCTGCATCCACCGATTGATAGCCACCGAAAGTGGAATTCATTAGCTTGAACCCCGTGTCACCCAGCTTTAAAAACTCATCTTCCCTGTCCCCGGGTGCGGGCTGCAAACCATGCTGCTTTTCTAGATAATGCATGGCCACCAGGAGGCCAAATGATATATGGACCTCGGCGTCTTCGTCAGTGCTGAGGCTGGCATACAAAAGATTACGTCGAATTTTACCGTCCGGATCCAAAGGAAAGTCATTGAAACTCACCTGTTCAGGTCTCAGCTCCGGAGGGGGTGGAATCCTCTCGCCTTGAAAGTCCCCTAACTTGGTAATACCAATAATGTTGTCAGCGGTCAGACTACGAGCCAACGCCGCTCGTCCCTCACCGATGGGGAAATTACGGTGCAGGTCCAAACCAATGGTGGCTGGCTGATGGCTTTGAATAATCTCAAGGGCATCGGCAATTGACTGATCGGACGGACTATCACGCTGCTGATTGTTGAGATCCTGTTCGTTAATCCCAACAAGCAGAATGCGGGGATCGGGGCCTAAATCCCGCTGATAGGCCACCAAACCGTCATATACCTGTAGTTCTAAAGGTACAAAAGCTTGAAGCTGACGAAAACCGAGAATTAGGACACTGGTTACAGCCGTTGCGATCGCAACGGCCCGAATACTCTCCTTGCGGGATGGCTGCCAGACCGTTGCCTGGGGCAAAAACGTCTCTGCCACTGTCAGCTGATCGGCCTTTTCAGCCAATTCATCTAAATGGCCCAGATCGTAGAGTACTTCCGCAACAGATTGATAGCGCTGATAGAAATAATGACGCACCATCTTTTTCAATAAATACTTGAGCCCCGGGCTGATATTGGCATACTCTTCCCAACGCAGCTCCAGAGAAGACATATCATCCGGTAAGTCTGTAGGGGCTCGCCCAGTTAATGCATGGATGGCCGTCATTCCCAAGGCAAAAATGTCACTACTCAAACGCGGCTTACCGGCCAGTTGCTCACTGGGGGTATACCCTTGTGTGCCTACACCGACCGTTAGACTCGTCAATTCACTATTGACCAACTGGGTACGGATTTCTTTGACGGCTCCAAAGTCAATCAGGCACAGCTTATTATCACTCTTACGTCGAATTAGATTATCAGGCTTCAAATCACGATGAATAACGCGATTATCATGGACGAACTTAAGAATCCCTAAGGTTTCCTGTAGTAAGGTAATGATTTGGTCTTCGCTTAGCCGTCCCGCACGACGAATTTCATCTCCCAAAGACTCACCATCAATCAACTCCTGAACCAGATAAAACTCCTGCTGCTCTTCAAAAGAATCTAGTAGTTTAGGAATACAGCTGTGGGTACCTAAACGCCTGAGCGTAGACACTTCCGTATCAAACAGCCGCCGCGCAACCTTGAGGAAAGTGGCATCATTGCTCGCTGGCTTTAACTGTTTAACCACACACTCAGGTGTTTGGGGCTGAAATAAATCCCTAGCCACATAGGTCTGCCCGAAGCCACCTGCCCCCAGCACTCTGACTAATTGATAGCGTTCCTTAAGAACCTGGCCTAGCATCAGCTTTAGCAGCCCCTGAACAGCTTGCTGGAGTAAATCTTCCGCAGCATTCGGATAGTTGCGCGTCCCATTATCCAGCAATTTTGGAGAGTATACCCAGGCTGAATTATGGAGCCAACAGTATAGACAGTTTACCTGGCATATTCCCCGAAAGCCTAATAACCATACCAGTTCAACTGGCTGTACCTAGGGCAAATAACGATGCCTGGGACAGCCATGCAACCTAACCAGGTAAAGCCTGAATCTTACTGAGCAGCGTTGGTGGATGGATAGGCTTCACCAAGTAATCATCAAAGCCATCCATAGAAAGTTCACCCTCGGCTGCCATATCCTCAGCCTGCATCAACGAAATCACTTTAATTCCGGATGTAGCCACGTAGTGCTTGAGATCATCCACAATATATTGACTATTCCCACTGACTAAATGGTGGTTGAGAATAATGGCTACAGGCTGCAAAATCTCTACCTGGTGGACAATTCGCGACCCTTCGATCACCCAAATTACCTGATAGTTGGCAGCGGTCAATAAATCACAAATTAAACTGGCACTACTTTCATCATCTTCCAGCAGAATAATCCGACCAGTAATCGGTTCAACACTTTGATAGGAGTGAGATGGAACGTCTGGATGCTGTAGCGGAATCCGCACGGTGAACATGGACCCCTTACCCGGTGTGGAAACCACCTGAATTGAGCCATTATGCAGTTCAACAAGTTGTTTAGTGAGCGCTAACCCCAGACCAGCACCAGGATACTGACGCTGACGGGCCGCTTCTAACTGCTTAAATGTTTCAAACAAAACCGCCTGCTGCGCCTCAGGAATACCAATCCCAGTATCTTCCACCTGAAACATGACATTCTGTGGATCACGCCAAACCCGTAAACTAACTCGCCCATTGGCATCGGTAAATTTAACAGCATTACTGAGTAAATTGGCTAAAATTTGACGTATTCGACGTGGATCAGCGCAAAAATTGTCCTCACTTTCCGACAGCCTTAAATTTATTCGTAAATCTACCTCTTTAGACTGAGCCTGTTGCCGAAAACTCTCTAGACTGCTGCGGGCTAAATTAGATAGGGAAAAATTGTTGATCTCAAGGACAGTACGTCCCGCCTCAATTTTAGCGACTTCCAGAATGTCATTGATAATGTCTAATAGCTGTTCTCCACTACTGTGGATGGTGTTGAGATAATCACGTTGACGAGGACTCAACTCTCCAAAAGACCAGCGCAATAAGGTGGCCGACATACCAATAATATAGGTCAATGGCGTCCGGAGCTCATGGCTCATGGTGGCCAAAAATTCACTCTTAGTTTTGATAGCAGCTTCAGCAGCCATCAATGTATCATTAAGGTTCTGGGTTCGGTCCTCAACCTGCGCCTCAAGCATCAGTTTTTGATACTGGAGTTGTTGTTGCAAATCGTTTTGACGAATCGCTATGGCGATATGTTCTGCAACCTTAACCAGAAACTGCCCTTCCCATGGTTGCCAATGGCGCAGCTTTTGAGATGACCTCTCTGACTCACTGGTACACTGATGGGCGATCAATAACCCCCACAATCTATCGCCCAGCCAGATAGGCACTACCAACTGAGATGCGACATTAACGTGTTTGAGTTGCTTGAGCAAACATGGGTGATTTTGATAGTGTTTTTCTATGTTTTCAATCGCGATATACCCTGCTGCCTGAGACATTTGGGCATATCGCTCAGCACAGGACGCATCCGACACACAATGGGCGTCGGAACGATAGAGAACAGACTCCGTAGATGGATGCCCACGTGCCTCGTAGGTAATGCAAGACGAGACATTACCCTCCTTATTCTGCAACAACGACTGTTCAGGTTTGGGAGGGGGATTAGCAACTTGATAAACAAATAACCGGTCAAGACACAACCATTCGCAGACTTCATTTAGAGTTAATTGAATCAAGGATGCCAGTGGTTCTGACTGCTGTAAACGGGTAACAATACGCTGCAGAATAGTAGCCGATGATAGGGACGGATCTGGAGAACGTTGCGCTAGATCACTCACATCCAGCACAAGCTGATTCATTAAGTTAATAAGGTACTGACTCTCAAAGGTATAGGTTTCAGACAATGGCTCTGCGACAGACCGATTTAACCGCTGCTGCAGTTGCCCTATGGTATCTTGACTGGAACCACTCAATCCCTGGACTAGCCAAGGCAGAGATAAAAAACGATCAATCGCCACCGGATCGGTACAAAGGCAAACTAGATAATGATTTACTTCACCAGGTTGAGCTATGAGCAAACCATTAATTTGCCCTACCGAAAACAGCGAAAACTTGGCGATATCAGCTTCCACAGGCAATTGACCATTGCCTAAATCCTGCTCAGAGAGATAATATTCATCGTCTGTCAACAGCCCAGAGAGACTCCTTCGCACCTGTTCAAAAACATGATGCGGTATGCTTTGATACTCTAAGGCTGAGGAGAAACCAGACATAGTTATTGACTATTTGTAAGGGCGATAACCTGGAAACGACTGAAATAGCCACAAAGCAAAGCACACACATCAGGATCTCCTACAATGGTGTTTCCCATAAGCAAATCTGTTCTGACTATTATCATTGTCATAATGCTGTAATACGCTCAGTTATTAACTACTCTCTAAAAAGAGTAAACACCTCCTAACATGGATCAGAAAACATATTTAACCAAGCTGATACTGTTGTGAAAAACAGTGAACATAGTTTTCTAAAAACCATGTTTCTTTAAGCAGGGCTTGCCCCAGAACCTTTAGCTTCTGACAAGCCTAGAAAACATATCACCAGCATTTTAAGGTCCCTCAACTCCTTAACGATAAAACCAGTATTGATCCCTAAAGCTTAAATATCACTAACGTTAGCTGGAAACCAAAAGCATAGTGACGGATTAAAAACCATGGCTACAGACGCAAATAAATGGTCAACAGCCTAATCAAATGAATTATAAAGATTGTCTGGGACAACTATTTTCAATGTTTATTTAATCATTGATTTTTCAATATGCTTACCGAGAGAAAAGCGGTAGATCCAACGACTTCAAGTAACCTCATCCTAACGCTGTCGTTTTGAGTTCTGAGGGAAACCCTATACTTCTTTCATAATTCCAAAACGCTGATACAACCGTGGCAAATGGTTGCCTAGAATTAGAAAACTCTCCCGCATAAGGGAATTAAATAGATCTATAAAATCTTTTTTACGCGACGAGAAAAATATAAAGTCGACTGAAGGGCTACCCCCTCTCCCTAGATCTAAGCAGCTCCTGCCCCCGTTTCATACGCCCAACAGTAGCCGTAGCTAATTTTATTTTTTTAGTGAAAAACTAAATCACTCTATTGCCATTGATGAATATATTGTTACAATACCCATCAAGTTTTGATATGCAGATATGTCTGTTTCCCTAGGGTCTTGGAGGTCCCGCAATGGAACCTATCTCCGCTGAAGTTATTCAGCAGGTGGCCGATTACTTCAGCGTTTTGAGCGAGCCCATGCGGCTCAAAATTTTGAATCTGCTGGGAAGTGGTGAGAAATGCGTGCAGGACCTGGTTGATGTTACCGAAACCAGTCAGGCTAATGTGTCTAAACACCTGAAAGTAATGATGCAGGCAGGCATCCTCACTAGGCGAACCGAAGGCACATCGTCTTTTTATCGGGTATCTGACGATCTGAGTTTTCAGCTGTGCAGCTTGGTTTGCGATCGCATCGCCAGTCGTATCGAAGAACAAGCCAAACATTTTCGTGCCTTTAGCTTCTCCAACCAAGAAGTTAGCAATAACGAGGCGGCTTCAACTGAAGCGGAAGTCACCAGCTAAAGTAATGGTAATGATTAGGCGTTAAACTCACAATTCAAAACTGTTGCCCAACCCGCCATCGACTAAATAATGCTGTAGTGACACCCAACCGTTGCCCAACCCGCCATCGACTAAATAATGCTGTAGTGACACCCAACTGTTGCCCAACGCGCTGCGCTTAAGGTATAGCTATCATCATCGACGTCTTCACCACCACTGATATCATCCAGTAAAGCCTGTACCAGCGGCAGGGCATTATCGCCAAGGGTCACCCGCTGATTACTGGCCGTATTGGCCATGGACAGCAATACTTTCCAACAGTTAGTCAAGGGATTGGTACTACAGACCAGATAGGTTTCAACCCTACCTTCTGAATCATCAACGACCCAGGCATTCTGAGTGGGCAGGCTGGTCGATGTTCCAGGCAATAAGGTCAAAGCAGTCTGTAATGACTCTATGGCATAGGGTTGACCATCACTGGGGGGAAAAACGCCTGCATCCGATCCTTAGCGTCAAAAGCCAACAACATAGCATATACAGGAGTTGAACCAAAATTCAGGGCTTGGTAACGTAGCTGAGCCCCCTTAGAAAACTCCACCGGGCGATTTTGACGGCTGACAGCATCAGCTAAACGACTTTTCGAAGCCCTACCCGAGGCTTGACGAGTCTCATGCTGGAGTAAGAGTTTTTCAGTCTCCCCTGCTAATAACAGATTCAGCCGAACCGCCAAATGGGACGATGTTTGATTGTCACTCAACCGCAGCAGCTTCATAGCTAGCATGGTTTTGAGCTTAGGCGAAAGACGAGCCACCGCCATTTTGACTGCTTCGTCTTGCTTGGCTAAGGTACCCACCACCAGGGTACGGGTGGGGGTGAACAACCCATACCCCTGCCTCACGACTGGCATAGTGGGTAAATCGCCTCTATCTGCGATTTCTGAGCGAACCTGGCCCAACATACAGTCCGCCGGATGGATGTCATCTGTAGAATCGACAAAGGACAGTGCAGCTAGGGCACTGGTGGCATCAACACGCTCAATTCTCTCCAGGCTGGAATCTAGAGCAACAACCAGGGGCAGATCTTTAGGTAAAACCCGCATTGTTTCGTATAGGGGCTGACCCACTGGCCAGGGTTCCCCATCGGGTAATTTGATGCGACTAGACAAACCAGTCTGCGATCGCACCATCACCACCTGCTCATCACTATCTAACTGCCTAGCAAATCCCAACCGTTCGCTGCACTGAACCACATCTGCCGGTAAGCCACCTAACCACAACGTGGCCGAACGCCCTTCAACAGACATAATCACCGCATCCAAACACGGTAGATCTGCATCACCATAAACAGCATGCTCATCGGCGGTTTGCGTAGTCCAATAAGGTGTCTGATTAGGCACCAGAGGCAAAATGGACTCTTGAGCCCCCCGCATAACAGCCGAAAGCTTAGCCGGTAGTTGGGTGGCCCACAGATAACGGGTAAGACCGTAGGTAAATAAGCCCGCTCCAAAATCAGACCACTGACGTTCAATCACCGGCTGGCCATCACGGGCAGCCATGAGCAAATCACCAGGGAAAAATGAGGGCTCTGCCGCAATTTGCAGCTTTTCCACCTCCGACGTACCATCCATAGATAACGGAGGACAGTACACATCCTCAACCGTCGGTATTATTCGGCGAGAACGCACACGATAGCCACTGGACAACATCTCATCAAGCTGACTATACCCAGCATCTACCACCGTAAATACTTGCTTAGTTTTGAGCTTAGCCAAAATTTGCTTCACCCAGGATACTGGCACATCCCTGGACAGAGGTTGAGCAGCTGTAGGTAAATAGCCATCCACAGGCACCCAAGTTTTAATGCGTTTTTCGCCCAGGGCTAGCTGACTACCACAACCACTGAAGTGAACAACCACAAAATCACTAGTATTCGACGTTTGAGTCAGCTGATAGAGGGCATCTAGAATACCGATCTGGGTTGCTTGGGCATCCACCAACGTAACAATGTTGTTCGGATCAAATCCAAAACGATAAAGCAACAGCTGTCTTTGCAGTTCAACATCTGTCAGACAGCCCTTGAAAGGGTCCACATCTTTTCCTAGAACCCCATTGGGATATTGGTTAATACCAATGAGCAAGGCTAGTTTGCGACGGGAAGGATCTGCCAGTGCCTGCTGCCAGCCTAGAAGCTGGGACTGACTGAGCCCAAAGGCTCCCAAGATGACACCTGTCGCTGACAAAAACTCCCGTCGCTTCACGACCCGATTACTCCATTAGCTTTAGCTTTAGGCATGCATGGCACGAGCCAACTCAGCAGCCACTTCTGGGCGAGAAAATTCCGGGGGGGAAGCTCGCCACGACGCAACATTTCGCGCACCTTTGTACCCGATAGATGGATACGTTCTTCCTTACTACTGGGACTAGTCTTACTAGTTGCCATAGTACCTGTACGGGTGCAGTAGAAGGCATGTTCAAACTTCATAGGTGTAATTCCCATTTCACCCGGTTCAAACTGATCAAAGATGTGCTGAGCATCGTAAGTGCCGTAGTAATCACCCACTCCAGCATGATCACGCCCCACAATAAAGTGAGTACAACCATAATTCTTACGAATTAAAGCGTGGAAAATTGCCTCGCGAGGACCAGCGTAACGCATAGCCGATGGATTAATTGCCAAAATTACCCGATCTTGCGGAAAATAGCGGTCCATCATGATTTCATAGCACCGCATCCTGACATCTGCTGGAATGTCATCCTTTTTAGTCGCACCGACCAGGGGATGCAAAAACAGACCATCCACAGTTTCTAGAGCACATTTTTGAATGTACTCATGGGCCCGGTGAATAGGGTTACGGGTCTGAAAACCAACCACGGTCTTCCAGCCACGCTCACGAAACATAGCGCGAGAAGCCGCTGGATCAATCTGGTACTTAGGGAATAAAGGATGAGGATCACGCTCTAGTAGCCAGACAGGACCAGCTAAATTAACAGCTCCCTGTTCATAGATAACTTTGACGCCAGGATGCTTATCCTCATCAGTACGATAAACATTAATCGCCTCTTTTTTCTTATCGTAGGTATACTTTTCAGTCAGCTCAAGTACACCAACATAGCGACCCGTCTTATCGTTAAGACGAATCAACATGCCCTCATTGAGGGGAGTAGCGACTTCTTCTGAAACAGAGAGGGTCACAGGTACTGACCAGGGCAGCCCATTAGCCAAACGCATATCAGTTACTACAGGTTCGTAGTCGGCTTTGCCCATGAACCCAGTTAAAGGGCTAAAGCCACCAATGGCGATCATGACTAAGTCCGACAGAGCCCGATCATCTAAAGTAACCTGGGGCAAAAAATCAGCTTTACTTAAAAATTCTGCTTTCTGCTCATCAGATACTAAACGATCGATCAGCGTGCCGCCGTGGGGGGCGATACCATCTTTAGTTAATGTCAAAACGTCCTCTTTTCTTCTATAGAAACTGCGTTAATGTTCATCTTCTGGAACGAACGGTCGAATAAGACCGCCGCCTAGCACCCGATCATCATCGTCGTACCATACCGCAGCCTGTCCCGGAGACACGCTAAACTGAGGCTCTTTGAAGACTAGCTTCACAGAACCATCTGCTAAGGGAAACACGGTGGCAGCTACCGCAGGTGAACGATAACGAATCTGGACTGTCACTGCCATGGGAGAGTCAGGGGCTTGAACCGAAACCCAGTTAACCCGATCGACAGTGCAGTAAGGCTGATGAACACTATCTCGTTCTCCCACAACCACCTGGTTGCGAGCAACGTCCAAAGAAATTACGTAAAGAGGAGCTGGAGCAGCGATGCCCAAACCTTTACGCTGACCGATAGTGTAATGATGAATACCTGTATGCTGACCCAGTACGTTGCCGTTAGTGTCAACAATATCCCCCGTCTTAGGCGCTAGATACTTATCCAAGAAAGCCTGCATAGAGCCATGCTGTTCAATTAAGCATAAGTCTTGACTCTCAGGCTTTTCCGCTGTGTGAAGACCTAATTTTGTCGCCATTTCCCGCGTTTGAACTTTAGTTTGTTCACCGAGGGGAAACTGGGTAGCACTGAGCTGTGCTTGGGTTAAATCATAAAGAAAATAGGACTGATCTTTCTTGCGATCAACCGCACGGCGCAGCTCGTAGCGCCCTGTATCGCTATTATAAGCAATCCGAGCATAGTGGCCCGTGGCAATGGTATCTGCCCCCAGTTCTTGGCGAGCATAATCCAACATAGGGCCAAACTTAACGCTGCGGTTGCACTGGGAGCAGGGTAAGGGCGTTACCCCTCGGCTGTAACCTTCAACCACATAGTTGATGATTTTTTCTTCGAACAGCTCACGGGTATCGACAACATGATAAGGGATATCCAGCTCTTCACAGAGCTGAGCGGCATCTACCATCCCTTCAGAACAGCATTGCCCTTTACCCTTCATCAACCATAGAGTCAGGCCAATTACATCTTGCCCTTGCTGGTGCAATGTGGCTGCAGCGACCGAACTATCTACGCCCCCAGACAGACCTACAACAACTTTACCCATAGATACCCATAGATGATCGCACTCATCAAAATTGCCAATTCTTAGGCTAACACTCCATTCACAAATACGTGATTACTGGCCATCACTTTTAGCGTTTGAACTCAGGCGGGGGCTATGACCAAGACAATAAAAACTGAGACATTCACTTCAAGACATACAGTCATGAAACCTTCATATCCCGATGAAATGAAAAAACAAGGCAGCAGCCCCCATCGCCATTCATTCTGCGTTACATCCAAACAGATGCAGGCCATTGAGGCTCAGCTCTTTGATGCAGGCTTTCCCGTGGCAGCCCTGATGGAAAAAGTAGCGGGACGCATTGCCGACTATTGGGCACAGCACTGGGACCGCTCTTATGAAGTCGGGGTTTTGGTAGGCCCCGGTCACAACGGTGGCGATGCCTTGGTGGTGGCCCGTGAGCTACACCTGCAAGACTATGGGGTAAAAATTTATGGTCCTTTTGAGCGATGCAAATCGCTGACCATGGACCATGGTCGTTACTGTCGTAGCTTAGGGATTCCCTGGTACCAAACATGGAGTGAACTGGAGGCTAACCTGGGCCAGCGCTGTCGCCTGCTTGATGGTCTGTTTGGATTTGGCCTCAGTCGCCCCATTAGCGAGGAGGTCGCCACAGCGATCACCAGGATTAATCACAGTAATATGCCCGTTGTGAGCATTGATCTCCCGTCTGGCATCCACACCGACAGTGGAGAAGCATTAGGAATAGCTGTTAAAGCGGACATTACCCTCTGCCTGGGACTCTGGAAACGTGCCTGCTTACAGGAAATAGCTCAACCTTATTTGGGACATACGGAGTTGATTGACTTCGACATTCCTTTGGCAAACATTGAAGCTGTGCTGGGGGTTACACCAAAGGTACAGCGTTTAACACCTGGGCGGGCACTGCGGACCTTACCCCTGCAACGGTCTCCTGTGGCCCATAAGTATACTGTGGGGCAACTGTTGGCCATCGCTGGCTCCAGACAATATGCAGGGGCTGCACTGTTGACGGGTCACGGAGCCATGGCCAGTGGTGTGGGCATGGTGACCCTGGTTGTGCCAGAGACTATCCGTCCCTCAATGGTGGCCCAGTTGCCAGGAGCCTTGGTAATTGGAGCGGAGGAAACAGCAACAGGTGAAATAGCCACGCTGCCGCCGTTAGACCTGGACCGCTATGACACCATCGCCTGCGGACCTGGATTGGCTCAGGTTGACTGGCTATCTGACATTTTGGCCAGTTCTCCCCCCTGCTCTTGGATGCCGATGGGCTCAATAGCACCACGACTGAGCAACTAACAAAACGCCTGGGACCAACTGTGATCACCCCACACCCCGGCGAATTTAGACGACTCTTCCCAGAACTTATTAGCGGTCATGATGGTGCGCTTCAGGCGGCCCAGCAGACTGGAACGATGGTCGTTCTTAAGGGCGCTAAGGTGGCCATTGCCAGCGGCGATCGGTTATGGCTTAACCCCCACAGCACCCCAGCCCTGGCACGGGGAGGCAGTGGGGACGTTTTAACAGGCTTAATGGGGGGGCTAATGGCTCAGAAAATAGCTGATGTCAACCGTGGGCAACGCCAGAAAAGTACCCCGGCAAACTCGACCGATGCTGTTTTAGAGGCTGCTATAGGCGCAGTCTGGTGGCATGCGCAAGCGGGTCTTTATGCTGAGCAACAACGCACGGTTCTAGGGGTGGATCCACTACAGCTAGCCCAGTCTTTAGATCCCGCTCTGGCAAATTATTTAGCTAACAAATAATTGTTGACCATCTGGTGATAACACTCCTACAGGCCCTTTGATTTGGAAGAGTTCATGCGCGATCGCAACGTAATTGCCATTAAACCAAGAATTGTCAGCGGCACAATTACATATTTGAGGGCAGAGCCAAACATCACAGTGCTGCCATGCTCGGTTGATTTCATCACCAGATATAAGGTGTAGGCCAAATAATAAGCCAACAGCAATACCCCTTCCCAACGACTCACCAAATTGTCGTTAAAACAAATTGGGAAACACATGATCGCGACTCCGATCATGACTGGAATATCAAAGGCTAAAACCGATGGCTCAATGGCAATACCGTTGGGGGATAAGGCACTTGTAACGCCCAACACCACCAAAATATTAAAAATATTACTGCCCACAACATTACCCACGGCAATATCTCGCTCTCCACGCAAACTCGCCACAATCGATGTAGCCAGCTCAGGCAACGACGTCCCAAAGGCCACAATCGTTAAACCAATGATGATGGGATTCACCTCCAGGGCCTCGGCAATGGTCACAGCCCCCCTTACCAAGAGCTGTGAACCCACCACCAAACAAGCCATCCCTCCCAAAAAAGCCAGGAATTCTATACCAACCTTAGACCAGGCAAATTCTCGAGGACCGTACTCTTGGGCATACTCATCCTGAACCTCAGGGTTCTGCTCACGACGACTTTGAAAAAGTAGAAAAAACGTATAGCTGAGACCACCTAACACCAAGACAACACCGTCAGATGTGTCAATAAATCCATCCAGGCTAAACAAAAAAACCAGACCGGATACCCCGATCATAATCGGTACATCCAGGCGGATTAGCTGCTGGGCAACGACTAGAGGGGCAACCAGGGCAGAGGCTCCTAAAATCAGCAACACATTGCAGATATTACTGCCAACCACATTCCCTACAGCCAGCTGCGTCTGATCATTAAATGAAGCGTGCAAGCTCACAGCAAGCTCTGGCGCACTGGTGCCAAAGGCAACAACTGTCAAACCAATCACCAGAGGAGAGATGCGCACCATAGCCGCCAGGTTGGAAGCTCCCCTAACTAAAAAATCTGCTCCAACCACCAGGAAAACTATCCCCAGTATGAGAAATACAGTGGCAGTCATGGCCCTACAGGCTATCTCCTTTCATACGTCTTTCTGTTAATTTATTCTTTCTAACCGGCCCCCTGGCCATCGATTTGAGTGTACCGGCTTTATTCGATACTATGCCGAGAGTTTGTTCTAATCAATGTACCTACAGGTATGAATAATTACCTAACAATCATTATTGTGCCGCCTACTAAGCAATGGCACAAACGAATAATCGCTGTAAATCTTGCCAACGAATCCACACATCTACTATGACGCTAGCCCCATGGCGACCCGCCTTAGCTCGAGCTCTTCATCGCAATCGTGCGCGAGCAGATTGTCGGTATTTACAGCTAGCAACCATTAATACAGAGGGTAAACCCTCTAATCGTACCGTAGTTTTTCGGGGATTTGTTGAAGAAGCCCTACAAATGGTCACCGATGGGCGTAGTGAGAAAGTCCAGCAAATACAAATGAATCCCTGGGCCGAAGCATGCTGGTATTTCACCGTGACTCGCGAACAATTTCGTTTGGCAGGTCAACTCACACTGATTGGCCCAGACAACGATCCAGGAGATTTACGCCAAACGGCCTGGCAGACAATGTCCGATCAGGCCCGCCAACAGTTTTATTGGCCCCAGCCAGGGCAAAACAGATCAAACGCAAACGCATTTGAACCAACGACTGTATCCATGGAACACCCAACCGATAGTTTCTCTGTACTGTTGTTAACCCCTGAACATGTTGACCATTTAGCCCTACGCGGCCATCCCCAAGATCGACATATCTACGAACGAGGGGCAGGAGAATGGACAGTCCAAGCAGTTAATCCTTAAGTAATGGCAGCGTGAGCCTTGGACAATGAAAGGTCTGACCCACTAGCCCTTAGGGCAGCCGTCTAAAAACTCTTCGATGGCGCGATCCTTTAGCCGACAACAGTCACCCTCATCTTGGTCGTTCGGCTGAGCAGCACTCGCTACTATAGTCACCGGCAAAGCTGGAGCTTTGGGCGGCTGCTGTAGTTGAGCGATCTGACGCTCTAGGGTTTCAATCCGATCGACTAAGGTGCGAATAACAGCAGCCTCAGAGTCAGGTAGCTGACCATGTTCCAAGGGGCCGGGACGGTTAGAAGAGCGGTGTACAACACGCCCAGGCACACCCACCACCGTGCAACCAGAAGGAACATTCCTGAGCACTACAGAACCAGCACCCACCCGAACATTATTACCAATTTGAATATTGCCAAGCACCTTAGCACCTGCCCCCACGACGACCTGGGTACCTAGGGTGGGGTGACGCTTGCCGGTTTCTTTACCGGTTCCTCCCAGGGTGACTCCTTGATAAATCAGAGAGTAATCTCCCACGATAGCTGTTTCACCAATGACCACACCCATACCATGGTCAATAAAGACGCCGCAGCCAATGGTGGCTCCTGGATGAATCTCAATACCCGTGATCAGACGCGCTACATGGGATACAAACCTCGGTAGAAACGGTAGTCCCAACTTCCACAGATTATGGGATAGGCGATAAAGCAATAAAGCATGCAGGCCCGGATAGCAAAACAGAACTTCCAGTGCATTACGGGCAGCTGGGTCCCGCTCAAAAACCACTTTAAAATCGGCAATAAAAGTTTGTAACACGTAGACGTCCTCAAAGGTGTTAATGCGTTGCTAAATCGCTGTATGTGTTGAAGATGTAGGACACCTGTCCATCTAGAATCAGAGTTTCCTAGCAGCGAACATGTTATGTATCAGCTGGGATGTGGCTTAAGTGGCACAATCGACAAATGTCATAACAGAACCATCCAGTAAGATTGGCAACAACGTAATAGAGTCTTTGCTAAAAATGTGACGTATATATTAACTTGCGCTCCGCAACTAGCATACCTCAGGGATAGATATTGAATCTGAGTGTTGGCTTAATTACAATTCCAGCGCATTTGCTGGCCCCCAAGCCTTATTGGGATTGGGGATCAGTGGCTGAGGCGGACTCTGCTGTGTTTGGAACCAGAAATATCGTTTGACTGAAAATCGTTACAAGATGGGGTTGAGCCATGGTGGATACTCAATCTTTGCCGTTTATTCTTTTTGTCCAACACGGTTGGCACGATACCCATCGTCGTATTCATCGATTGGGGCTCTCCTTAGCCGATCCAAACACAGAGGTAATCGCACCTAATCTAGGGTTAATTAAAACCTGGTGGCGCATTGACCCACTGATTGATCAAGTAGAACAAGTTGCGATCGCAACCCATCAGCACCACCCCAACCGTCCCTGGCGCATTGTTGGTCACTCCATGGGCGGATTAATTTGGCTAGAGTTGCTCGAGCGCCATCCCGAATGGTGGTCTCACGTCAGTTCAGTCAGCCTGGTGAGTTCACCGGTTGGAGGTGCTGACCTGGGGCGCATTTTTGACCCATTCCGATGGGGTATTGGCATCGCTAGAGATTTAGGCACTGACCGCCGTCAAATGGCTGAAAATCTGGCCCGTCACATCCCAATGCAAACCATTGCCAGCGATTACGATGGTGGCAGCGATGGCACAGTTCCCCTGCAGTGTTCTCAGTTTCGCCATGCCCACTACACCCAGCTTAAAGGAATTCGCCACGACAATACCAAAGACCATCCCGACGTCACCACAGCCATCCAAAATTTTTGGAGCATACTGCCCAAGGCTCCAACTGTGCCAGAGGATCCGTTAGAAGACACCATTATCGCCCAGATGCAAGCAATCCCTGGCATCACTGACGCCCACCACCGCAATTTTAATCGGTCTACTATCTGGGCTACCTTAACCCATGGGTTCTCCCTGCGCATCTGGCGTCATCCCCTGGGCATTCACCATGTTTTTCTAGCCGATGCTCAACAGCGTTGTCGCTTTGCTGGGTTTGTCGGCTGGGCTGACACCCAAGGCTTATATCAAAGATTAGCGATGATTAAACAGCGGCACTGTAAACAGTAGCTAGTGCCTGCTTGCTGCCATGGCACATTGATAGCAGAAGCCATGCCGAGGATTATACTAGCTTCTATGCCATTGCAGCAATGCCCATGCCCCACACTCAGAGTGCGTCTGGCGTAGTTTCCATAAATTCCGTCACAGTGTCGGAGCGATCTTCCAAGCTACCGCCTGAGCTACCAAGCCCCGAGCTATGCCCCGAGCTATCAATTATTGTCCCGCTTTACTGCGAAGAGTCTAACGTCGACCATTTGTTTGCACGGCTAGAGCATGTCGTCCATGGCTTAGGGACAAATTACGAAATTGTCTGTGTTGATGATGGCAGCAAGGATAATACCCTGCTGCGATTGATTGATCACCATCACCGTAACCCTGCCATTAAAGTTGTGGCCCTAGCCCGTAACTTTGGCAAAGAACTCGCCCTCACTGCGGGCATTGACTACAGCAAAGGCAAGGCCGTAGTCCCCATCGATGCCGATTTGCAAGATCCTCCCGAGTACATTCAGGACCTGATGGAAAAGTGGCGAGAAGGATATGACGTTGTCTATGCAAAACGCCGCCATCGCCAGGGAGAAACCTGGCTGAAGAAATTCTCAGCCAATGGGTTTTATCGAGTCATCGGCAAAATGAGCCAGGTGCCCATCCCTCAAGACACCGGGGATTTTCGGCTCATGGACCGTAAGGTTGTAGATGCCCTCAAACAGCTATCCGAGCGTACTCGATTTATGAAAGGGTTATTTGCCTGGGTGGGCTACAAGCAAACGTATATTACTTACGACCGTGACCCGCGCCACAGCGGCAACAGTAAGTGGAACTATTGGAAACTCTGGAACTTTGCCATTGATGGCATTGTGTCCTTTAGCTCCACACCTCTGAGGATATGGGGCTACCTGGGGGTGATGATTTCTGTTATCTCCTTTGTCTATGCATCGTTTTTAGTCATCCGCACCCTGGTGCTAGGCATTGATGTACCGGGCTATGCATCGCTCATGGTGGCAATTTTGTTTCTGGGGGGCATTCAGTTAGTTAGCCTCGGCATTATTGGCGAGTATCTAGGTCGCGTATATGAGGAAGTTAAACAGCGCCCCCTATATTTAGTACGGGAGTTCTATGGAGAGCAAATAAAATAAACCCTGAATATTTCCCGTGGCCAATTGTAGCGACGTTCCATGGAACGTCGCTACAATTGGCCACGGGGTTAGAAAACCATAGATGGGCGATCAATGGCTAACTTCAAACGCCTGGTTTTAATCATGGCCCTAGTCTGCATTGCCGCAACTGGGGTTGCCATATTCTCCCTAGGAGGTATAGATCCTGTGTGGCTACAAACCAGCCTCGACCGGGCAGGCCTGTGGGGACCTATTTTTTACATCGTGATCTACACGGTGGCAACGGTATTGATATTGCCGTCTACTGTGCTCAACCTGGCGGGGGGAGCGTTGTTTGGTCCCTGGTTAGGCTCGCTATGGACAACCATTGGAGCGTTGATAGCCGCCATGGTCGCCTTCGGCTTTACCCGCACCGTGGGGCGAGAGCTGGTGGAAAAACGACTGGCTGGTTACTGGCAAACCCTTGATGCCGAAATTCGCCATGGTGGCATGGTTTACATATTCTCCATTAGACTGCTGCCAGTCATTCCCTATGGTTTGGTAAATTTTGCTGCAGGTCTTACATCCATTAGCTGGAAAGACTATGTGGTCGGAACAACCTTGGGCACACTACCAGGGGTATTACCCTTTGTGCTGTTGGGCAGCTCTGGCCTCACACTTTCCCAAACTGGGGATTTGGTGCCTCTAGTGATAGCGTTGACCTTAATTGGCATGCTGGTGGGTGGAGCCACCTGGTATCGAAGGCGACGGGCAGTGCCCAAGGCAGTGCCAACCGTCCCAGCTAACAGCTCAACCAACAATCAGAATCGGACCCCTTGAAGGAGACTTCCTGTGTCACAGAGTCCTATGTCTTCAGAAACTAATTCTCTTCGTAGACTGACGGGTTTAAGCCAACAGATACGGATTGAATGGATATTGATTACGGCAATTGCGATCGCATGTCTGATTCGAGTTATGTACGTGGGTGCGCGAGAATTCTGGTACGACGAAGTCTTATCATTGCTGCTATCCACCTCCCAGCGCACCGGCTATAGCAACCCGCCCGATATCCCCATTGCACTGGCCGATTATGGCAATCTGCTACAGCTGCCACCTTTCAGTGGTGCCAGTGATTTCATCAAAGCCATTAAACCCCTATTACAAGGGTTAGTCGGGCGCGAACCCCATCCCCCGCTTTTCTTTTTATCTCAGTACCTGTGGCTACCCCTGACAGGCACACAGGAAATCGGTGTACGCAGCCTCAATCTGTTGTTGAGCCTGGGCGCAATTTTAGGAGCCTATGGCATGGGCAAAGCCCTCTTTAACCATCGAGGAGGTCTGATACTAGCAGCACTGTTGGGTTTAAACCCATTTTTTTGGTTTCATTCTTTAAATGTGCGCATGTATTGCCCAACAGTGTTGTGGGTTACCCTGGGCGGTTGGGCAGCGCTACAGCTCTGCAATCAGCGTTTATCTCGCCCGGCACGATGCGGATGGTATCTATTACTAACACTGTCGGTAACAGCGGGAGTTCTGACCTATTATCTCTCAGCCCTATGGTTTATGGCCCTGGGCTGCGTGATTCTCATCCAAGACCGTAAACGCTGGTGGCAGTATGGACTGTGCGGCCTCGGTGCCCTTTGTTTAGCAATCCCCTGGGCCTATTGGGGTCTACCACAACAGCTCAGAAATGTAGACCTCAATCGATTTTCCACTAAAAGTACTTTAGTAGAAACCATCACCCAGCATATTCAAGGTTTACTAGAAGTTCTAGGCATTCAACTAATAGTGGGAGACTGGGCAACCAGTTTACCCATAGCTGTTGTTTTAGCCATGGGCATCATCGCAATCTTTTTGTTAGCCGGGATTATCTGGTACCTATGGCGTTTATTGAGGCAAGAGTCTCCCGCATTACTGATCACAATTCTTATATTAGGGTGCTTACCCCTATTGCTGATGCTAGGGTCCGACATCTTATCAGGCAAGTCCACCTTAGCCTGGGGGTTTGGGCGTAGTGCTATTTTCATTTTGCCAGGTCTGTTGTTGATGGTTACTGCTTGGGTCATAAATCTGCCCACCAGCTGGAAAAAGCCAGTTTTGCTAACCATCTTAGTTATGTATCTTGGCCTCAATGTCGGCGATATGGCTGGCCGTAACCGTCAGGTATTTCAGCAGATTGCTGCAACAGCTACAGCCTCAGACTCTACCCTAATAGCTATGAATTCTAAAGCCTGGGGCCATGTGTTACGGCTGGTGTATTATCTGCCCAAGGGCACCTCTGTAAAACTGTTAGCGACCCACCCAGCGATGCTACCTGAGTCATTAGAGACGGTTCTCGCTGATGGTAATGAGACCTATGAAAGAGTTGTATGGCTAGAAGCGGCGAGACCTGTATGGCAAGCACCAAAAGACCCAGCAGAGACCACAAAGATTCGGCAAGATGTTGAACAACTCTTGAGCATTGACTATCAGCCCGTAGGCAACCAAGAACTTGTGGGCACCATGGAATTAGACAGATTTAGTTTAAATGTTTACGAGAGAATGCCTTAGCTTGATTTTCAAGATTCTTCTAACATCGACAATTGTTCACCCTGTTGAGCATAGAACACATCTTCCACATCACCGCGACGAAACAGGGGCTGCTGCTGACGTTTAGATAAACGATGTTCTAGTCCTGCCTTAATTAGCAAATCCAACGCATCTTTTTTGCGTTTCCCCAAAATCGCCGCCGCATCTTGGAGACGAATCCATTGCTGGCGAAATAGCCCTAAGATCTTCTCTTCAGGTTCTTGCTGAATCAGGGTCAACAATATCTCGGCCAGGAGCCAGCAGGCTTTAGTATCAGCTTTCGCCCGGTGAGACGTACCCACATCAAAATTAAAATGTTTGACTAAATTGGGCAGACTGCGGGAGGGTAAATCTGCCAGCAATAGCCGGGACAGTAAGACGGTGCAAAAGCGATGGCTGGGGGGACGATAATAGTGAACGTCTAAACGCTTATATTCAGATTGGAGAAATCCGTAGTCAAAGTCCAGATTATGGGCAGTGAGCACATCCTGGCGCAGTAGGTGTTCGTAGTCGGCCCATACTTCCTCAGGGTAGGGGGCCTTGCTGACCATGGCGGTGGTAATGCCGGTAATTTTGGTAATGAAAGGCGGCACCTTACCGGTGGGGTTAATTAGGGACGTTTCTTGCTGGAGGATGCCGTCGGTCAGATTGGCTTTGATGACGGAAACTTCGATGACGTTGGACTTGTAGGCGACAGAGCCAGTGGTTTCGACATCGACAACAGTCAGGGTGGATTGGCTTACCCGCCGGTAAAAGGCCAGCAGTTGTTTGGAAAGAAGGGAGGATTGACCCTGGTATTTTTTTCCCGACGGTTGAGCGGCCATGGTTGGGAGCGGCGACAGCGTTAGTTATTGTAGCGCTATGGCTATGGTCTAATTTTGATTAGTCGAACTACTATTATACAAAGTATAATTATAAAGTGTTTTACGCTATGGAAATTCAGCTTAAAAAATGGGGCAATAGTTTGGGGTTTCGAATTCCTCATCAGCTGGTCACCCGCCTTGGTCTGGATGAAAACTCTACCTTGGAGGTTCTTGAGGTGGATAATACGTTGGTGATCAAGAAAAAGAGTAGCCCGCCTAGTTTAGATATTTTGCTTGCCAGTATTCCTGATGATTTTGCTTATCCTGACGATGTGGTTGATTTTATAGGTGGTGAGCCTACGGGACAAGAATTGATTTGATCAGAGTCTTGGCAAATGGTCAATGGTATCGCGGGGCATCCACAAGGGAGTGCCCCTACAGGAATTGGGGGGTATGAATTTTAATGTGGTGTAGCAATTATGGATATTCAGCGGGGTAATATTCTTTGCGTTAATCTAAATCCGACTACGGGGCGTGAGCAAACGGGTAATGCTCGTCCTTGTTTGGTGCTTAGCCGTACTCAGTTTAATCAGGCGAGAAAAGGAATTGTGATTGTTTCTCCGATTACGAGCACGATTAGGCCCGAGATTAAGACGATGATTACTATCCCTGAAGGTTACAAAATTCAGGGATCTATTATTGCTGAGCAGGTTCGGACGTTAGATCTGAGTAAGCGTTGGTGGAAGCCTACGGGGGAGAGATTGCCGGAAGAGTTTGTTGATTATGTAGTTGCGACTCTCAATATTATTATCGGCAATGATTAGGGTGAAGGTTTGCAGTTTTATGTTTCCTGCCAGCGTACCTTTCGACTTCGCTCAAGGTACGGCCATATATTAATCAGACAACAAATGACTACCTTTTGTCGTTACTATTGTGGTGCAAAATTGATGCTTCGTCCTGACTTTAGTTACTATTAATTGGTTGGAGCAACGGCAATGGCTAAACTTGGATAAGGTTGAGTACGGATCTCGTGTTGAGGTGGTTGTGATGGTGGATCGGACAGCCTTAGTGAAACGAATTACTCAAACGCCTGGTAAATGTGGAGGACGTCCTTGTATTCGGGATATGCGAATTCGGGTGGTGGATATTTTAGAAACGTTGGCAGAAGGGGACACTGCTAGCGAAATCTTAGAAGATTTTCCTGATTTAGAGGCAGCTGATATACAAGCTTGCCTGCTATATGCTGCAATGCGGATTGATTTCCCGAGGTTGGTTGCATGACCTTCTGTGGATAGCCTATTAAGGCAATGCTACAAATCTGAATAGCGGCTTTTGATTTGGCTAGAATACTGCGGTGGCAACCAAGATACCCCGCTATGGCTGATACGATTTTGCTGACGATTGACTGGCGTGAGGCAAATAGTGATATGCCCGAAGAGCAGCAGGAAACGCTAACCCAAACGGTGTTTTAGGAACTGCGGGCGTTAGATGAAGTGGAAGATGTGCAGCGGGTGGCGGACCCGGAGGTGCCCGACGGGAGCATGGGTGCTAACTGGCTGTGGAGTGTTTTGACGGCAGAAATAACTGTTGAGGGGATTAAGCAGGTGTGTCAGGATGCTTATGAACGGCTGCCTGGCAAACCGATTGAGTTTACCCTGGAAGTCGATGGGAAGAAAGCCAGCATTGGGGCGAAGAATGTCCGCCCGGATAACTTTGATGAGACGCTTGAAAAACTGGTTGCAGCGGCGCAGAAATTACAGGATAGTTAATCAAAACAGTGGGGAATTGGCTGGTTTAGGGCTGAAAGAACTGGAAGGTGCTGACTGCTGGGTGAATGGCTAGAAAAATTGCATTGCTGATTGGTGTTGGGGAGTATGGCAATGGGCTAAAGCCATTGCGATGTCCGGCCAATGGTGTGAATGCAATGCAAGAATTGCTGGAAAATCCTGAGATTGGTGGTTTTGACCAGGTGGTGCCGCTGATTAATCCGGATGTGGGAACGATGCAGGCTCGCATTGGTGAGGTGTTTGGTCAGCTGTCTAAAAATGACCTGGTGTTGTTTTATTTTACGGGCCATGGCATTAAGGATATGTCTGGCAACTTTTATCTATCAACAACACAAACTCAGCTATTTAAGAGTGGCAGCCTAAACCCTGGTACAGCTGTTGCAGCAGACTTTGTTAAACAGGTGATTCGTGGCTCGTATGCTCAGCGTAAGGTGGTGATTTTAGATTGTTGCTTTGCCTCCGCCTTTGCCGAGGGCATTACGGGGATGGACGATAATAGCATTGATGTGGAGACCCAGCTGGGGGGTAAAGGCTGGTGTGTAATGACGGCATCGAAATCTACTCGCTATGCTCTGGAGCAAGAGGGTGAAGATTTGTCGGTGTATACCCGTTATTTGGTAGACGGGATTAGAACCGGCGGTGCAGCCTCCGATGAACAGGAGCGGATTTATATCAAGGATTTACATAGCTATGTGCAAACCCAGGTAAAAGCAGCTGCACCAGCCATGGAGCCTGCAATTTTTAATGGTTTGGACGGGACAAAAATTGCTATCGCCAAAATACAGGTGGATAGTTTACAGCGCTATCGGAAACAGGTACAGCGCAAGGTGAGAAACGGTCGAATTCGCCCTGCAGCCCTTGCGAATTTAAAACAGCAACAAATTCGACTGAGGGTTTCTGATGAGGATGCGGCTGCAATTTTAGAAGAGGTGTTAAAGCCTTATCGGGAAAAGGCTAAGCATTTGGAAACTTATAAACAGGCGCTGATCGCAGAAAAAGAGTTTGCCTATCCGTTGGATGATGAGGCGATTGAGGAACTGGAGGAGCTAAAGCGTCAGCTGAACTTACGGGATGAAGATGTGCTGGCAACTGAGAAAGAGATTTTAGGTGATGGGTTAAAACAGCAACTGACTCAGCCACCAGACGTTTCACCTGCTCCTGCACCAAAAGTTAAACCTGTAAAAACCACTAAAGCTCAGAAATACCAAAGCAGACGCACTCGCCAACGATCAGGGGCTTAGCAAGGGCGACTTATATAGAGATTGTTTTTTGGATGGCCTGGCGGTGCAATTTGAGAAGTACACCAAGCCTGAAGTTTATAAAAAGGTGCGAGATCGCAACCAGTCCACTGACGACAGCGAAAAAGGCTAACCCCCACCCCACCCACAAAAAACCTGGGAGCCAGTCAACCCCCAGGCGAAATGCGTAACATGCAGCCAGAGCGCGGTGACACCCCTGGCTACGTAGCCTAGGCTACCCAAAGTAACCCGCTATACGTCCTATAGTATGACAGTCATTTACCATCTACAGTGTCAACGCCCGGTTCACGCTGGGCGTTTTTTGTGTCCAAAGTCCTATGTGGGTTGGGTCCTCAGCCTCAGGAAACTGCGGGCAGCTTTGCCTAGGATATGGCCATGGCAGTAGATCGTGGTTTCATATGCTTGAGCAGCAGCCTAATTCAATCGAACAGACTTTGGTGCAGTCCCTCAGCTCGGAACAGCTGCAATTGGTTGCCAACTGGCTAGAAGTCGAAAAGCTGATCAGGATCAAAGAAGGCTACAGGCATTCAGACTTAACCTGGTCGCTGAACTGGATGGTCCATAAGCTGCGTACATTAGCGCAGTCGCAACAGGCGATCGATCTCTGAGTGTTTGGCTGCTCTCTCCAACAACAACCCCCAAGCACAGTGTGTGTTACAGCAGCCAGAGCAGGGAAGTCACTCCGGCTGCAACTAGCCTACCCAACCGACTAGTCTATGTCCTATAGTACGATCAGTTTACTCACTTAGCTAGATCTAACGCCCGGTCCTGTGCTGGGTGTTTTTTCTGTGCGTGGGTCAGTCAACTAGATCAGCCAGTTGACTCACGACACAACGGCAACATTTGAAACATTGAAACCCGAAAATTTTACGTCCGCGTCCAGCTCTGCTTGAAGTTCTAGAACTAGGTCTGGTGCTGAACCAACCTGTTTATTTAGCTGGATTGGAACTGTCTGATTAACTAGTCGACCCACTTCTTCAAGATAAGCATCCGCTTCGTCAACTTGGTCGGTATAAATACAGGCACTCCTTAAACCGACGATCCCCTTGTCTTTTGTGTTTGGCACCATAAAAGGTGCGTACTTCTTTTCTGCTCCTTTGTCATATTGGATGATACCAAGCTCGATCCGCGTTCCAGGAATTTTGGGTAAAAGCATGAATCGCCAGGGGAGCTTTTTCTCAAGTAAACCAAACATCCACTTAAAACATGTTCTTTCAGGCTCGTTGACAAGGATATTTGCACCTTTCAAGTTTTTGTACAGCTGATGGATGTCTTCATTGACTTTAAAGAAGACGCAGTAGACACCTCGTTCACCTTGGGCATGACGTGCAGCCCACTGAGGTTGCCAGAGATTATTGGAGCTAAGAATATTGACAATTTCGAAGTATTGTTGCCCCACCCAAATGTTCGAGACTTGAAAGCCTTTTGCCGCCTTGCCCCAAGTAGGTTCAAACGGTATATCCAGCCTATCTAACTCAGCTTTCAAGGTATTAATTTCCTCAAGGCTTTCGACATGAACGACTATATGGTCAAGTATCATTCAGACTCTTTCCTAAGGGACTTAATGTGGGGTTTAATACAGGTTGGCGTTTGCTCCATAAAGTATGTATTAGCACACAACGCTCTTATCCGTTAGGGCGTTATTTTTTCATAGAAAAATCCCTCGGTCATTACCAGCCGAGGGACACAAAGGACATGAATAAGTGCATTTAGATAGAGTCCGGTGAACACCCTAATATGTAACATTGACTACCGAATGCTTTTAAAAGTTGCAAAGGAATGCTCAATAGATAGTATTGAGGGGGTTAGCTGAAAGTATCGAATACTCAAGACTGGCCTGCTCGTTGAACACACTCCGGTACCCTTGGATACAGTTTCACAAGGCATTACGATAAGAACCCTGGCAGTTATCGCTTTGTTGTCAGTGCTCACTGTTGCACCCCACACCTCCGTTCGTGCCTGCTACATGGATATGGGAGGCGAGCGGATCGATCTCAGCCATATATGTGTGGATGGATCTGCACCGACTGATGATGATGAGCCCAAGACCCCTGCCAGAGATGAGTTAGCAACCTTCCAAGTGCTTCAGATCAATACCGATGGTTCAGCGACAGGACGGGTAAGTTTCAGCCGGTCTACGCCAGAAGGGACCACTGTTTGGGCCTATGTTGTCTTCATGGATGGAGCCTGGCTCTACGTTGGTCGGGCTACCCGCACCCGAGACCAACGTAGGGTGGAAATTCAGTTTGCTTTGCCCCCTGGGACTTTGCTTAGCGAAGTTGAGGGCGAGGCGAGATAGGGCGCTGAACAATGCAGATATTACACTAATGTCACACGCAACCGTAACATCACTGATTCGTTGCCAGGGCTATGCACCAGGGGTTCGATTCCCTAACTGTTATGGACTTATTGACTGTAGTTTGCTCTAGGCATCTTTTGTACGTGAAGGATTTGCCTAGAGAGTAGGGCAGGGGCAACTGTCCTGCTCTCACCTCATCTGTACTAAGGCTGATGTTGATGGGTGGGAACTACAATGTACGTTAGTACGTCATGGCAGTTAAGAGTAAAACGTATAGTTGACCTGCCCCCTCTGGTGACCAATCGGCCAGAGGGGTTTTATTATTCAGAACCTGCTTCTAGTCCCCTGCTACTCTGCGGGGTTGGGTGCGTTACTGATGCCAGTAATGCGTTGCCGAGGTGTTACTGCAAGGTTTTCAATGTTCATAGCTCCCCTGCTCTCTGCAAAAATCAGACAATCTCTACTGTGTTGACATCAAAGTTCGAGACACCTTCTAAAGTTGCCACATGAAAGCCTGCGGCACCAGAGCCCCACGAAACAACAAGCAAAAGATTGCTATTTGCACTATCAAAATACAGATGAGGACGATCACCCGAAGAACTGCCAAGGTCAAACTGAATCACATCACCTGCATTGGCATTAAAGTCCTTAATGACGTTTCCTGTCGTCTGACCTAAGCCTTCCACAATGTCTGCTTCGGTAAAGACAAACGTATCAGCGCCATTGCCGCCATAATAGGTATCTCGGCCTAGACCACCCTTAAGCACATCGTTACCACCCCTGCCGCGTAATATGTCATCACCGTCTAAGGCATTCAATATCTCGTCACTTGAAGTTCCGGTTAGGATATCGTTACCTGAAGTGCCCGTTAGGGTAACGGAGTCTAGGTGATCAACAGTCAAGATTAAATCATTATTCTGCTGCACTAGCTCAAAGTTTTGACTCGTTGTATCAAAGCTATCTACCACGGCAGCTGCCTCATTCATCAAGGCGGTATCGATGGTAAGACTACTGTTCGTGGTCACATCAATCAGGGTAAATTCACCCTCTGTCAATGTCGATAGATCTCCAAAACTGATTGTGCCGCCCTTAAGCGCGACATCTTTAGTCACTGAGAGCAGAGGTGTATTACCAGGATCTAAAAACTCAAGTTCTCCAGTATTGTTAAGGGTAAATTTACCCTCAATCATCATTTCTTCTGGTTGAAAGAGACCGGATTGAATCGATAAATTGTTAACGACAAATTTACCCGCCCCTTTTAACGTTCCGTCGCCATTTGAAAAGGAGCCATCGAACCTACCATTGGCGTTATCAAAAGTACCACTCCCATTGGAAAAATTACCATTGAAAGTGCCGTTAGTATTATTAAACGTGCCGCCTTGATTGTCGAATATGCCATAAGCCTCAACAAAGCCATTAGAATTGTCGAATATGCCAGAATTATAAAATCCTGTTGGTTTAACTGGCACGGGGCGACCTGTTCTGCCATCCATTACGGTCCATCCTCCCGTGTGGCTCAGACCACCTTGTAGCAGTTCTCCTCCTGAGTTTATAAAGGTTCCAGAGTTTTCGAAGGTACTTATATACAGTGACAGCAAACCATTGGAGTTATTAAACTCGCTATCAGACTCATTAATAAACCTGGAGTAGGACAGATACAGTCCCGGCGTGTCGAAGAATCCACTACTGGCTGATGATGAGCCATCGTGGCCGATACTGCTGTTAATGAACGTAGCACCAAAACTATTCTTAAAAAGTGAATAATCCGATAGATATGTAGTTCCACCAGAATTATCAAACGTGCCTCCCCAGTTTGTGAAAAAGAGTGGTAAAGCATAATTTACCGAAGAAGAACCAAAGTTGTAAAAAAAGCCTCCATTCGCGTTGGAAAAAGTACCACCCAGCATCCCAATTGTCGTTTCTCTAGCGTCAAAGTCTCCGCCTTCATTGTTAAAGGTTCCGTCTATGCTGTATATGTCACCCCAACCAAGAAAGGTTCCGCCTCTATTGTCAAAGGTTCCGTTATTATTTCTGAGAGTTCTATCGTTAAGATCGAAAGTCTTATTTTGGTTGTTGTAATAGCTATCTGAGTTATTGAATTCAGCCATTGTTCTTGCCTCTCCTAGTCTTGTGCATTGTGTTAAAGGAGAGTTTTTCTCGCCTCTGGTATTACCATCGCAAAAATGCACGGCAGGGAAAAGACCGAAATGTTCAGGTTTATTCAGGTAAATGTTCAGATTTATTCAGGTCTGATAGGACTGAGTGATCCACTACTCAACGTTCTGTGATCTAGCGCATACTGAAACTAACGTTCTGTCCTAATTCCCATACTTGACACCTATTAATTTCCCACATCTCTCAACTTTCTCCGAACCCTAGCTCTGGTGCCCCGGCAATTCAAAAGCTCGTAATCCTGGGAATAGATATTACAACCAGCACTACAACCTTAGAGAGTCCGTCGTTCAACACCTTGAGCACACGGGTACAACCCAATGCATTCTCTTGCACCACAAAGCCAATCCCCGATTCTTTGAGTCTGAATAACAACTCAGGATCATTGAGTTCAGTGGCCACTCTCTTCTTCTGGATAGCTTCAATGTTTCGGTCTATCCGCCATCGGTTATTAAGTCGTCGTTTAATGGTAGATTGCGATCGCCCAACGGTTTTAGCAATACCTGCGACTGAAGCACCTGGAATCTGAAATCCATCGTTTACCACTGCCATGCCCTTTGCCCCTGGGAAACTGTCAGAGGATGCTGCGTCGTGTGGATCAAAAACTGATTTCTTCGCCTGGCCCTTCTTGGCTTTCTTGGCTGCCCAGTATGCCTGTCGTTGTCTGTACTCGGCTTCTAAGGCTGTCGCTAATGCTTTGCTACCCATGCGGGTGTTCGGATAGGGGAACGTCTGCGATCGCCCCCAACCCATCCACACCCAATGCACAGGCCACCTTGGCAATACCCGATAGATAAAGTTCTACTCCAGCCTCAGAACACTCCGCGTACAGCTGGCCAAAGGTGGCGTTTTAGGTGAAGGTGATCATCGTTAGTAGGCCCTCCCTATGCAGCTACACGAAGGACAGGACGCTTAGGGAAGCGAATGTAGAGCTTCCCACCATCTGGACGATGCGGCTCTACCGTGACGCCGACTTGCAGCTCATCGGCAAACGTCACAGATACCCAGAGTTTATCAGTCCAACCCTTGCCGCCAATGGTGATCAACTGCACCTGTTCAGCGCTGAGCGTATTCGATGCACCGAAGTCCTCCAGCAGCCCCGTGGCTCCGCCACCATCATGAGGCAGAGCCTCCACGCTCGCTGGTCCAGGCAGAGCCTGGGAGCGAGGTGGTGGGAGCTAGACGGGAGTGATTGATAACAATCCAGGTTCTCCCAAATAATTCCGATAGCTCGAATAACGCCAGTGGGCCGGATTATCCACATATCCACGTTTCACCGGGTTGTTATGAATATAATCCAGCTTCTGTCGCAACATTTCATCCGAACAAATCATCTTTGGATGAAACCCCTCCTGCCACATTTGATAACGCTGCCCCGTCTTATGAGACAACTTGATAGAGTGCCCAGTCAGAGGCTTGGCCACCAGGTAAGCTGCCTTAAAGCACTGTCATGTAAGTCTCTTTGCCTGTGACTGGTAAATGTCGTAATCGCTGATTTTGTAAATCTGGCTCTAAGCCTAAATCTTCTAGCGGTATCAGTCCCAATAAAGGCGTTTGCCCAGCAGGTAGCTCTACACAGTCATAACGACCTTCCCGTCCTTCAACAGTCAGCTTGAGACCTTCATAAACATTCACCGTCTGTGGTCCCGTCGCAGTTTGAGCGCCAATAGTGCCTGTTAACTTCAGACCTAGTTTTTGAATAACCTCAGTAGGTAAACAAAGGCGAGTAGCACCAGTATCCACAAGAGCGTTATCCACCGTTATCGAACGAACCTGAGCAGCTGGAATAAAGCCTCGTTCTGCTAAAACCTGATCAACCCAATTGATCAGATTTAAAGTAACGGCGACTTTACCCATAATGTTGTTGGACGTTGGTTGCCTATCCATCATTCCCACAAGTCAAACAGGTTGCGCCATAGCCGTACTCTCCCCAATTATAATGCCAACCCATAAACCCAACCCAGTTCTCCCCACAAGAGCCTCGTATAGTCCTGTGCTGGGTAAAAAAGAAAAATCACCCCAGCATTTCACGGCATCCAACCTGGAAATCAGGATCTAGAACTGAAGATCTGAAAGCGTTTGTATTGAAATATTGCCAATTGATTTGACTCACAGCCTTTATCTGGGCGAAATGGATACGTTAGATACAGGCAACCTCACTAAACCTCTTCTGCTTGGAGTTATGTTGACGCTTTCGAAAATGAAACTTGGCCAAAAGTTTACGCTGATGCTAATGGTCGTCTTTATAGGCGGCATTCTAATGAGTGGCATTGCCCTAGAACGCTTACTTAACCACACTGCCCAAGCAGAGCTCACCAACAAAGCACTGATGCTGATGGAAACCATGAACTCTGTGCGTCAGTACACTGTTGATGAGGTGAGCCCGGAACTGGCAGAACGTAGCGAAACTCAATTTTTGCCAGAAACTGTGCCCAGTTACTCAGCCCATAGAGTATTCGAAACGCTGCAAGCAAGCCCAGACTATAAAGATTTTTTCTATAAAGAAGCTGTCTTAAATCCCACTAATATTAAAGACAAAGCGGATGAGTTTGAAGCATCACTGGTCAGCTCATTTGATCGGCCTGACAGTCGCGAAGAATTACACGGTTTTAGAAAGACACCGGGCGGCAAACTGTTCTACATCGCTCGACCAATTCAAATTAAGCAGGAGGCTTGCTTATCATGCCATAGCACTCCAGATCAGGCCCCTAAGAGTATGATTGAGAAATATGGCAGCGACAATGGGTTTGGCTGGCAGCTGGACGAAATTATCGGTACTCAGATTATCTCGGTACCTGCAAAAACTGTATTTAGAACGGCTAATAAGTCATTGTTTATTACCCTGGCAGTTTTTACTGGGGTATTTGCGATCGCAATCCTCCTCGTCAATCTTTGGCTCAAGCGCTACGTCGTCCGCCCCATCAACCGCATGGCCGCCACTGCAGAAGCCGTCAGTACCGGTGATACCAAAGCCGAATTTATCAAATGGTCTGACGATGAAGTTGGCAACCTCACCGACTCCTTTAACCGTATGCGCCTCAGCCTACAAATGGCCATGCAGCGATTAGAGCGCCATCGCCGTAGTCGCAAAGGCAGCCAGGGGGCTGGTTAAGGGCGTCCGATATCGCAGGTCAACCAATTGACGATGGGTCCACATCCCAGAGGGCGCATGGCCATGCGCCCCTACGGGGGAATCTTCTCACGTTGACTTCACGCTAATCTCGCTGCGTAACTCCAATCGAAACTCCTGAGCTTTCTCGCCATCAGGAATTTCTCTGGCGAGTCGATCAACAAAAGCAGGCGGATTCAAGTTGGGATAATCCACTAACGTATCTTCCACAATCATGCTGGCCATCGGCCCAATACATTGAGCCAACACCTGACGGCAACGATCGATAAAGGCAAGATCTAAGGTTTGCTGACGTTGTTGAATTACCGTACTAATCTCCGGCATGGTATCACTTGATGCCAGAGCCTCGTCTGGGATACAAATGTGACTTAAAAAGACCGTAGCCTGGTCAGCATCAGATATTTGCCCGACAAGAATATCAACAATCTCCTGGGGCGTAGCGTTCGGGTGATCTTCCAGCGTTTCTTCGATCACCATATCGGCAATGGGACCAATGCAGCGGCTCAGTTCATCACGACACTGGGCAATAAAGGATGGATCGGGCGAAATACGCTCAGGTTGCTCAGGCATCTCTGCTGGCAAAGTAGAAGCTGGCTTCGGATTAAGCGTTTTACTAAAGCCGACAGGCAATAAAGGAGCCAACTGCTCAAATACCGCTTGGGCCGACTGAAATCTATCCTGGGGCTGCTGTCGGGTCATTGTCGCTAAAACGTCCCCCAGCAGCGGGCTAATTTCTGCATGGGGTCGCCAGTCCATATCCAGCGTATGGACATCCATTAGATCGCGAGGATGTTTCCCGGTCAGTAGCACCAGTGCCGTCACTCCCAACGCATACAAATCACTGGAGGGAGTACATTTTCCAAACATCTGCTCCGGTGGAGAATAGCCAAATTTACCCACAGCGGTGACAGCTTTTTGTAGATTCTCGTTCTGGGTAGGGCTCTCTGACAATGAGTCAGACATGGTGTTGTTGACTAGGCCAAAGTCAATCAATACGGGCAGGTTGCGATCGCGGGAATACATCACATTCTCAGGTGAAATATCGCGGTGCATAATATTGAGACTGTGCAGATAGTCCAATACCCGCAGCATATGGGCCAGCCAGAAGACAACTTCACCTTCAGTAAACAGCTTGGACTGTTTCTTACGCCGTTGCAATAGCTTTAGATAGGTAACCCCATCAATATATTCCTGGACGATAAACAGTCGCTTAGCCTGGGTAAAACAGGCCATAAACTTAGGAATTTGCGGATGATCGATGCTATGGAGGGTTTTGGCCTCCCGCTGAAATAACTCAATCGCTTTTTGCAAAAATTTTCCCTGTTTTTGCACCGGTCGCAATTCTTTGAGCACACACAGTTCGCCAAACCGCTGGGTATCTTCCACCAGGTAAGAGAAACCAAAACCCCCTTGACCCAGCATGCGCTTGATCGCGTAGCGCCCCCCAATTTTAGTGCCTTCTGTCAGGACGGGCGTTTTTTTTGCCGTCTGTTTAGACGCCGTCTGTTTAGATTCTTGATGGGTCCAATGTTTTGTCTGATCAGGATCGGGAGCAGACTTGGCTACCGCCGCCGTGTCGATACCTGCCACATTAATGTGGTAAACCGTAATCGGCTCTTTAATATTTTTTAGTTTGAGCGGCCCAGCAAACTCTGCATCCAGCGACAGGCGTACTTTAACCAGATCGTACATCAGTTTAGATAAGCAGATACCACCGGGTTTAGCCTGAGTTTGTAGGCGAGCAGCAATATTCACGCTGTTGCCCATCACGTCTGAATTATTAAAGAAGACGTCTCCCATGTGAATACCAATGCGATGGGAGAGACTATCGGTCTGCTTCTCTTGAGCGTAAAAAGCTTTTTGGATTGCGATCGCACAGCTCACCGCCTGCACTGCGCTAACAAAATACATCAACAAGCCATCGCCAGTAGATTTGAGAACCTGGCCCTCAAATTCTGTGCATTGCTCTGCCATCAACGCTAAGTCACGTTGAATCAGCTGTAATGTATTTTCCTCATCAACTGACATGCGGGCACTAAAGCCAACCGCATCAGTAACAACAATAGCGGCTAGTGCACGCTGTCCTCGGCTAGGGGTAGGAAGATCGCTGGACATGGACGTAAGGGCGTTATAAAAACGTCACATTCTTGAACAACTGAAATCAATGGTTTGTGCATTGTCTAAGGATTCTACACAGATGACATTAAACAAAAATGAATTACTTAATGCCATGGAACATCACAACTCCATAACCTTCACCAAAAGGTCGAGTTTTTTCTGATGCCCCCCTCTGTAACACCTTAGAAACCGTACATCCATACAAAAAATCAACGAATAAAACTGATTCCATATCTACGCTTTCATTTTTTGACAACCTGGTCAGTAAAAGCCGCCAATTCAATCACAAAGCTTAATCCCACAGAGCTGCTTAGTAGGCACAACTTTATAGTTACGGACATTCATCCACTATCGCTATTAGTAATTGGTGCCTGATTCCTGACGTCCGATCTAAATCAGAGTTAGCCGCCTACATTGATGCCCATTTAACTTAGACAAGGTTTAGCGATAGCATCTAAAGATTGACGTTTTTTAATTGACCCACTTTAGTGCAAACAGCAACCCCAAAGGGCATACCACATATGGACACACAGAACCTGATCCGAATTATCGACACCGCCTGGGAAAACCGTAGTTCGATTAATTCCAGCACATCAGGCGAAACCCGTGATGCCATCGAATATGTAGTTAACGGCCTCGATAGCGGTCAGTATCGCGTCTGTGAAAAGTCAGGCGATGACTGGGTCGTCAACCAATGGCTGAAAAAGGCTGTACTCATGTCCTTCCGCCTCAATGACTCCACCGTTATTTCCAGCGGTCTAAAATACGCTGACATGGGAGACGCCCCCTGGTTTGATAAGGTGCCTTCTAAGTTTTCCGGATGGAGCCAGGAAAAGTATGCCGAAGCTGGGTTTCGAGCCGTACCCAACTGCGTTGTGCGACGGGGGTCCTATGTGGCCAGTAATGTGGTGCTAATGCCCAGCTTTACTAATATCGGTGCCTATGTGGACAGTGGCACCATGATCGATAGCTATGTCACCGTCGGCTCCTGCGCCCAAATCGGTAAAAATTGCCATATTTCAGCAGGTGTGGTCATTGGTGGTGTACTAGAACCCCTGCAAGCGAACCCGGTCATTATTGAAGACAATGTGTTTGTCGGTGGCCAGAGCGAGGTTTCCGAAGGCGTTATTGTTAGAGAAGGGGCGGTGCTGGCCATTGGTGTGTACTTGAGTCAGTCCACTAAAATTGTTAACCGGGCCACAGGCGAAGTGACCTACGGTGAAATTCCTCCTTACTCTGTTGTTGTCCCTGGGGCATTGCCTGGCAAGCCTCTGGCAGATGGTACGCCTGGACCTAGCCTATATTGCAATGTGATTGTTAAGACTGTGGATGATAAGACCCGATCTAAGACATCCATCAATGACCTGTTGCGGGATTAGTTCCCTCATCCCCCAGCCCCTTACTCCCTGAGGGAGAAGGGGGGCCTGGCCTCAAAGTCCTTCGCCCCCAGGGAGAAGGATTTAGGATGAGGGCCAATTCAAGGCTATGTCTACCTTTTGGGAAATTATTTTCTAGATGTGTATACACAGTAGCCCCAGGGAGAGGGATTTAGGGTGAGGGCAAAATCCAAGGACACAAAGTCCTTTTAGTCACCACGTTCCATCCACAGCGTTCCACAAATCTCCTCGCTTCTCCAACTCCATCATCCATAGGAATTCCCATGTCTCTGTTGCCTTTCGACCAAAAGGAAGGATATCTGTGGCTTAACGGCAAAACTGTTGTCTGGAAAAATGCCACTATCCATCCCCTCACCCACGGCCTCCACTACGCCAGTAGCGTTTTCGAAGGTGTCCGTATCTACAATGGCAAAGCCTTTCTGCTCAGCGAACACATCGAACGGCTGCATCAGTCCGCCAAAATTCTAGGCTTTAAAATTCCCTATTCTACGGATGACATCATTACTGCCACCCACGACTTGCTGGCTAAAGAAAAGATTGATGTCGGCTACATTCGTCACTTTGCCTGGCGCGGCAGTGAGCAGCTACGGATCTATACACCGACCCCATCAACCCGTCTTGGCATTGCCGCCTGGGCATTTCCCACTACTCTGTTTAACATCGAAACCAAAAAACCCTTAAAACTAACTAGCCGTATCACCTGGCGGAAGCCTGATCCAACAACTGCACCGACAGTCAGCAAAGCGGCCTGTCTCTATCCCATCTGCTTTATGAGCAAACATGAGGCAATCCAGCAAGGGTTTGATGATGCCCTGATGCTGGACTACCGTGGGCTGATCGCTGAATCCACCGCATCCAATGTATTTCTGATTATGGATGGGGCTGTACACACACCCATACCGGACTGTTTCCTGGATGGGATTACTCGCCAAACCATCATCAAACTGGCCAAGCAGTTGGGCATTGAAGTGATAGAACGGCATATTAAACCCGAAGAACTTGCCCAGACCCAGGAGGTCTTTTTGACCGGGACAACCTGTGAGATTGAGTCCATTAGCCAGATTGATGAGCAGCAGTTTGAGGCGTTTGGTCCGATCACGATGCGTTTGATTGCGGCCTATCGGGACTTTGTTACAAAGCAAACAGCGGCAAATAGTTAGTCGATCAGGACTTTGTTACAAAGCAAACAGCGGCAAACAGTTAGTCGATCAGGACTTTGTTACAAAGCAAACAGCGGCAAACAGTTAGTCGGTTTTGTACAATGCTGAAAACAAACGAATTTCCATGATCGCTAGCACTACCGTCACGACTCCCGTTTTCGATCCCGTCAAAGTCACCCAAGAACTGATTCGCTGTCCCAGCGTCACGCCCGATCGCGAGGGTGGTCTCGATGTTGTCCAACGTCATCTAGAACAGCTTGGGTTCACCTGCCACCGTATGACATTCCACAATGAGCCGGGCAGTTACGCAGTCGATAACCTTTACGCCCGCTATGGCACTGAAGGGCCTAACCTGGCTTTTGCTGGCCATACCGATGTTGTACCTGAGGGCAATCGGGAACGCTGGGGAGATATTGATCCCTATGCAGGAGAGATTCGAGACGGTATTTTGTGGGGACGGGGCACGGTCGATATGAAGGCGGGGATTGGCTGCTTTATTGCGGCTGTTTCATCCTGGTTAACGAAGAACAAAGAGACTTTCCAAGGGTCTTTTAGTTTTATTATTACCGGCGACGAAGAACACGAGGCGATCAATGGCACCAAGCCAGTGATGAAATGGTTGGCAGCGCAGGGTGAGAAAATTGATGCCTGTGTGGTGGGGGAACCGACTAACCCGTTGGAGATGGGAGACTGTGTTCACATTGGTCGTCGGGGCAGTATTAACACCTTTATTACGGTGAAGGGTAAACAAGGGCATGTGGCCTATCAGCGCAATGTGCTGAACCCGGTACCTGCTGCGGTGGCAATGGTGGCAGCTTTGCAAAAGCTAACATTGGATGAGGGCAATGAGTGGTTTGAGCCATCCAACTTGGAGATGACCCAGTTTGAGACGGCACAATGTGCAGAGAATGTGATTCCGGCTGAGGTGAAACTACGGTTCAATATTCGCTTTAATGATGAACAAACTGGAGACGGGCTACAGCAGCTCATTCGTGAAACGGTTGATCCCATCGCTCGCGAGCATGGAAACGAGTACGACATTCGCTTCCGGGTGAGTGGTGAAGCGTTTCGTACTGATCCGAACGATGATTTTGTTGCCTTGGTGCAAGATGCAGTTGAAGAGATTGCCAACCGTCGTCCAAGACTGAGTACAGAGGGTGGGATCACCGATGCTCGTTATCTCGTACCTCACTGTGTGACGGTGGAATATGGCCCTCTGGACAATACGATGCATCAGATTGGTGAGCATATTCCCATCGCCCATATTTATGAGCTACACCAAGTTTATGGGCGAATTATCGACAAGTTCTTTGAGGGTTGAGAAATACCCAAATCAACATATGTGTCAACACCTTTCAGGTTCTGGCTTTCCACCAGTGGCATAGCCACTAGTAGCTGTCCTATGATAGGAAGCAAATCACTTTTGATTGAGGCAACGCCAATGACATTAACAACGGCTCCCCCAATCCCTGAAGAAAATCGCCTACTTTTCAAAGGCTTGACTTGGCGTGAATTCAAAGTGGTTGAGCAACTCCTTGAGCAGCCAGGGTATCGAATTTCGTTTCTAGATGGCACCTTAGAGATACAGCAAATGCCTGGAGAACTCCATGAAACCATCAAAAAGCGAATCGCAGCCCTACTGGAACTATACTTGCTGATGGCTGGGTTTGACTTTAAGCCAACTGGCTCTATGACATTAGAAAACGAAGCCAGAAATGTTAAACGAGAAGCTGATGAGTCGTATAAACTGACGCCTAGTAGCCAACGTCCAGACTTAGCTATCGAAATAGTTTTCTCTAGCGGTGGCATTGACAAACTAGACGCTTACAAACGCCTTAAAATTTCTGAGGTTTGGTTTTGGGAAGATGGAGTTCTCAAGCTTTATCATTTACGAGATAATAACGATGAAGCCTACTATGAAAAAATCAGCGTTAGTAAAGCTGTTCCAGAGATGGATTTAGATTTATTTTGTCGCTGTATTCTCATCGACAACCATGTTGAGGCACTCAAAACTTTTCAGGCAGGTTTATCAGCGTAGTGCAGAAGATAACTATAATCGTTTGCCTTTAAATCTCATCTTGACACCATTAGCTGGAGCTAGGGTGACACCCCGACGTTTGGGTGTTTCAGGTGTTTGATCAACCCACTCCAGCTGATAATGTGCAACCATGGTTGCCAACACCAATTTCATTTATGGTTACGCAAGCTCTAGGATTCTGATAGACGCTTGACCTTTGCTCCAGCCAGACGTGTGTGGATTTCCATCAATCGCTGAGGGATAACATCCTGGTGAGGGCTGTGCTGAAGACAGCGACGCAGGTCTAAAGAGTTCACATTATCGGCACGGGAACCAGGAAACCAGTGGCTGGCACCGCCCAGTAGGTTATAGCGGGCAGCGGCGTATTCGGTCATATCGAAGGCATCCACTAGATTACCAAGCCAGAGAATGATGGGGATATTTAGATTGCCGGGGGTGTCGGCTGGTTTGGGTAGCCCCACATCCCAGGTTTTGTACCAGGTTTCGCCCAGGGCTGCGATCGCACTCTCCTCCAGCTTTTTTAGAATCGGTGGTAGTACCTCATCCGCCTGATCTATCAATGGCAGTACCTTCACGTGCTCATCAAAATCGCTAGGCTTAGCAGCCCCCAGGCTTAAAGTATGCACCTGGGAATGGCTCAGACAAAACAGGTCGTTAAACACCATTGGGCTCAGCGGTGCGCACAGGTCCACCAGCTTGGGTGGTGGTGCATACAGATGGCCGCCTTTATCCGATGGACTGATGATAAACACACCCACATCGTGCTTTTGGGCCGCTTCAATGGCAGGCCAATTATTTTGAAAAATGTAGTACCAGTGCAGGTTCATATAGTCGAACTGCCCGGTATTCACCGTGTCGACAATGACATCGGTGGGGCCATGGGTGGAAAAACCGACGTAGCGCACTCGACCCTGGCGTTGAAGTTCACGCACAACCTCCATGCAGCCGCCCGGACGTAGTGTGCAGTCCAACAGTTCGTGGGTATTAATGCCGTGGATACCCAGCAGGTCTACATAGTCTAGCTGCAGATTTTTAATGGACTTGTTAAAGGTGGCGAGGAATTCTTTAGGATCCTGACGGGGTGTAACCTTGGTTTGAACAATGATGCGATCGCGATCAAACGCTGGCAATACTTTACCTAACTGGATTTCTGATGTGCCATAGCCACGGGCAGTTTCAATATGATTGATACCTAGCTCAATCGCACAGTGGATTGTCGCATCGAGGTTTTGTTGATTTTTTTCTGGAATCATCCATTGCGGGACATCTTTCCAGGAGTGCTGATACCGCATGCCGCCGCAGGAGAACACCGGCATTTGCAGTTCTGTGCGTCCAAATCGACGATATTGCATTCGTTTGCTGTGACATTGTTCATTGATTAGTATGCAAGATTTAAGTCGATTCTGCCGTTGATGTAACGGATAACCTCGTAGGGGCTGGCCTTGTGCCAGTCCTGCATCGCAATCGCCTCATCACAATTGTGCTATGAGCATCGAGCCAATTTGTGAAGCATAGATTATACAGGGCACCCACAAGGGGATGCCCCTACACCTCAATTATTCAATTCGTAAATTGTTGGGGTTTACCAATGCAAACCAACCTACATTGTCCGAACCGACGCTTTCCCATCAATCACTTCACCGATTAACACCTCATCGGCTAAGCCAACAAACAAACCATTCTCCAAAACACCAGGAATGTTGTTAACGGTCTTCTCCAGCTCAGCAGGGTTATCAATGCCGGTAAACTTCACATCCAGCACCATGTTCCCCTGGTCAGTAATCACAGGACCATCCTTATTCACACCCATACGTAACTCAGGCGTACCACCCAATGCCGTCAACGCACGAGTGACAGGCGCAACTGCCATGGGTAGAACTTCTACTGGCAAAGCAAAGGTGGAACCTAATTTATCAACCAGCTTAGAGCTATCAACCACAACCACAAAGCGCTCGGCCAAGCCATCCACAACCTTCTCGCGAGTGTGGGCGGCACCACCACCCTTGATCAGGTTCTGCTGAGGATCAACTTCATCTGCACCATCAATGGCAATGTCAATGCGAGGCGCTTCATCCAGCGTAGTTAGCGGAATACCATGCTTTTTAGCCAGTACTGACGCCTGAAACGAAGTGGGAATACCCACAACGTCAGTAAGTTCACCAGCCGCCAAACGCTCGCCAATAAACTGAATGGCAAATGCAGTGGTGGAACCCGTGCCCAGACCCACAATTGAGCCAGATTTTACCTGGGCAGCAGCGGCGCGACCCACTTCTTGCTTCATTAACTTAACTGGGTCCATATCTCCCATGGTGTGATAACTCCTCTACTTGTCTTTAAAGACGATGTTGCTGAGGCTAACCTAAATCAATCTGAAAAAGACTGATGGCTATTACCATGGATAACTCATGGCTCAATCAGCAACCGCTCATCTTCGGGATCTAGCATGACGGAAATCGGGTCGGCTGCATAGACAATGGATGCGCAAATAGGGACATCCATGGGTCATCTACCTTGTCACCAAAAGGTCGGTAAATATCTGGAATTACCCCCACTACCATTTACCACCTGTGACTGTTAAAAACGCGCAAAACTACTGACGCGCCTAAGCTTAATACCTTATCGCTCTACCCTACAGACATTTACTGACCCTAGACTTTAGTCAACATTGATGCGGAGTCAGACCAACTTCTATGTAGTTGCACCTACACACTTTAGGATGTAGCAATATGAAATTTTTATCTCGCGCCCTATCGAGACGCCATAAACCGCTGCGATGGCTTTTGGCTCCCCTGATTTGCCTACTGATAATAGCGCCTACACCAGCCTTCACCCAGGAACTAACCCTAAGCCAGAAAGTTCTGAATATGGAACTGATGCTGGAGTCAGAATATGAAACGTATTTTGGTGAAGATCTAGCTGAGGTGACTCAATCACCAGAAGAAATTGCGATCGCATTAGCTCGGGTTGGAGAAGAAACCGGAACATCCCCCGCTGTTTTATGGGCCATGCCACGAGAAGATCACCTGCACCTGGTGCTGATTATGCCTAATGGTGAGCCCATTGTGCGTGATTTGTATGACGTCCCTAAAGACCTGCTGGCAAAAACCACGGAGCAATTTCATCGGCATATCAGTCGCCCCTCCGGCAATGCTTATATGCCAGCAGCTCGTAAGCTATACGACTGGATAATTGGCCCCTATGAGGATGAGTTTCTCACCCCGGCTGGCATCAATACTCTGTTGGTGTGTTCTGGAGATGGGCTCAGGGGGCTGGCCTTACCCGCACTCTATGATGGTGAACAATTTTTGGTGGAGAAATACAATACCGCTAGTATTCCTGCCTTCAACCTGATCGATACCGACTATGACGCCATTGAACCCGGCAACTTGTTAGCGGTGGGAGCCTCTGAATTTCAGGATTTGTCTCCACTACCTGCGGTACCGGTTGAACTGTCAAATATTGCCTGGCAGCTACGGACGGCTGAGGGTAGCGATCGCAACTGGCAAGACCGTTCCCTCCTCAACCAAAGCTTTACCCTGGAGAATTTTAATACCTTACTCAGTCGTCAATCCTACGACATTGTTCATTTGGCCACCCATGCCGAATTTAAGCCCGGCAAACCAGAGAACTCTTACATCCAACTATGGGACCAGCGACTCACCCTGGAGGATGTGAACAACTTAGACTGGCAGCTGCCCAACTTAGAGCTTTTGGTGTTGAGTGCCTGTGAAACAGCCGTAGGCGATAGCAATGCTGAGCTGGGTTTTGCGGGACTAGCCCTAAGGTCCGGAGTTAAGTCAGCCGTAGCTAGCCTTTGGGATGTTAGTGATTTAGGCACATTGGCCTTGATGAGTGAGTTTTATCACCAGATCCCCCAAACAGCCACTAAGGCTGAAGCACTGCGCCAGGCTCAGCTGGCACTACTCAAGGATCAAACTGACGCTGTTGATCTCAGCCAACTACAAAAATCATATGGAGAGAAAGCCCTGGCTAATGAAAGCTTAGGCTCATTATCTCATCCATTTTACTGGGCCGGATTCACCATGATTAGCAGTCCCTGGTAATGCCAGAGCCCCCCTGTCTCAAGTTCTTACCTTGGGGCAGGCAGGGCTTTCACTGGCTACAGCACAATCTTGCAAACAAGGCTGCTGATAGGCGTCTTCTGTCTCCAGCGGCGGCGGCGTTTGGCCAAATACCATGTCGCAGCTGAGATCCTCAAAATTAGGTGTCATGGTCAGAGGAATACCAAACTTTTCAGTAAAAAACTGCTGTGTGGGTAGTTTGCACATGTTGACACACATGCCCACACAGCCACTTTGTTCTAAATAACGACACTTTTCGATGTGAACCGCACTTTTTTGCTGCCGTTTTTCACCAGAGGCGGTTGTGACCTCAGCCAGCTGCACCGTGCAAGGACCCACTAGCCATTCAAATAGCTGGGTGGCAAACCAGGCATTGAGTTCACACACCAACTGGGTAGGCGAGAAAAACGTACGAATCCCCCACAGGACCGGTGCTGGCACCAATGACTGCAAAACGACAGCAACCAGCTGCTGTTGCTGTTGCGAACTGCGACCTTGCATAATCTTTTGCGAGAGTTCTACAAAGCCGTCATAGCCAGACCGACTGCTACATTCACCAACGGCTTTAGACATTTTGCTAGCAAACAGACGAATAAAAAGCTGGTCAAAAAAAGAATCGTGGTAGGTCGTTTTTTCCACTGCTAGATTTTGCATGAGTTGGGCCGTGCGTCTTGTCTAGTAATAGCAAACAACCACCCCTGCTGTCTTAGGCAGAGATGGTTGTTGTAGTGCTTGGGATATGAGTCCGTGCCTCGGCATTCGCCAGTCACGACTCTACCCATCCTCAATTTTTAGCTGGAAGCAGTACTAGTTCTTATTGCGCACTCCACGATTGTGGCGAATGAGGTCATGGAACGTAGCATCTTCAGAGAGCTCTGAAGGGCTCGATACCTGATGATTTGGATCAAAAGTTGTTCTAGCTTGGGCAGCAGACGTCACAGCAGTCGCTGCAATCAAAACGGTCAAAACATATAAAAAAGAGCGTTTCATGAGTCAAGATCCTTATAAGTAAGATGCCTATTACCGATGGGTAGGTAGATCGGAAAATCCCCTCCATCAGCAACGACATCAGATGATTTATTTACTTGACTAAAATCATGATCTATGAATCTGAATTATTCCTGATACGGATCTGAATAAGTCTTAAGCATCACCATAGCTGGCTAAGTATCCTGGACTCCCATCTCTGAATATCGCCCATGAGCAAGCAATTTGAGCTAGATCACGTTTTTATTTTGACCAACAAAATAGGAGCCCCCGAGGCCGACAAACTGATGGAATTTGGCTTGGTAGAAGGCCCACCCAATATCCATCCAGGGCAAGTAGAAAACCAAGGACAAACTATGGACTTTCGCCCCCATCTGCCATTGCGGCTGTGTTGGTAACCATCAGATACTTGACTGTCAGGTAAATGACCACCATGCCTAGCCAAAGGGCAGAGGTCAGCTGACGCAGGTAATTGGCTTGCCATAGGGTAATCAGGCCGAGAGCAATACCATTGGCTATTAAGACGGGCCAACGGGCCTGCATCGGAAATGGCCGAATCGGTTCAAGGCTTTGGGGATATAGCTGAATATTGGCAGCTGTATTAAAAAAGAACTGACTCATGAGAAAAATTACCATGCCCAGCACCAGATGTTGCCAGGCCAGATAAAACCCAATGAGTTCCATGGCAACCGTAATTAGGGTGACGCCATAGAAGATGACTACACGACGCTCGGCCAGGGAAACCTGATAGACATTGTGAAGATCAACCCAAGCCATGCGCCCTTGGTCGATACATATGAGGATGAGGGCAACAGCAATGGTAGGGCTACCCGTAGTCAGATTGGCTGTTGGCAACAAGAGGTAGTACCAGCCAATACCGCCAGCGGCAATCCAAAACAAAACAACTATGGCCCGCGTAGGCCAGGGTCCTAAAGCAGCTTGCATTGACCCTGGTGACGCATCAGATGATCGCACAGCACCAGAGCCATCATGGCCTCCACCATGGGTACCGCCCGAGGCAATACACAGGGGTCGTGGCGACCGCGACCGGACAGTGTGGTCTCATTGCCCTGCTGGTCTACGGTTTTTTGCTCTTTGAGAATAGTGGCTGTAGGCTTAAAGGCTACGCGAATAATGATGTTTTCGCCGTTGGAAATTCCCCCTTGGGTACCACCAGAGCGATTGGTGCGGGTGCGAATATTGCCGTCAGCGTCAGTGTAGAACTCGTCATTGTGCTGACTGCCGGTGAGAAAGGTACCGGCAAACCCGGAGCCCAGTTCAAACCCTTTGCTGGCAGGCAAGGACATCATACCCTTGGCGAGGTCGGCTTCAAGTTTGTCAAAAACGGGGGACCCAAGACCTTTTGGCACTTTGCGGGCCACACACTCCACTGCGCCACCAATGGAATCGCCGTCTTTGCGCACCCGATCAATGCGGGCAATCATTTCATCGGCAAAGTCAGGATTCGGACAGCGGACAATATTGCTTTCCACCTGTTCCAGGGTGACGCTATCGGGGTCGATGGGGGCCTCTATGTCCTGAATCCGTTTGACGTAGCCAACAATTTCGATGCCAGCCACCTGACGGAGAATTTTTTTTGCGATCGCACCCGCCGCTACCCGACCAATGGTTTCCCGCGCAGAAGAACGACCACCTCCCTGATAATTACGAATGCCGTACTTAGCATCGTAGGTAGCATCCGCATGGGAAGGACGATATTTCGTTGCCATTTCCCCATAGTCCTGGGGACGCTGATCTTTGTTACGCACCAAGATTGTAATGGGTGTGCCTAAGGTCTGGCCCTGAAATACCCCAGAAACAATCTCGCAGGTATCCGTTTCCTTACGGGGTGTGGTGATTTTGCTCTGGCCTGGCCGTCGTCGATCCAGATCCACCTGAATTTCTTCAGCAGAAATTTTTAACTGAGGTGGACAACCATCAATAACAACACCCACACCACCGCCATGGGACTCGCCAAACGTAGTAATGCGGAATAGGTGACCGAAGGTATTGCCCATAGGTTTCAAGAAAGGTGTTTGAAAGCCTTTCAATCCTACCGTAGGACGCCCCTCTGAGGACGGTCCATTGCCATTGACTAACGCAACCGCCAGTACTCAACCAACGTCATATCATGATCCATCTTCATCACATTACGCGGGTTGATGGCCGTGCCTTTGAAATAGACACCGTAGTGTAGATGAGGCCCAGAAGAACGACCAGTATTACCTAGATACCCCAGCACATCACCGCGCTTGACCCTAGCCCCAGACGCCACAGCGACCTTTGACATGTGGGCATACAGAGTCTCGTAGCCGTAGCCATGCTTGACGGTGACGGTATTACCGTAGCCACCATAGTACTCAGCCCGGCCTACCACACCTTCCGCAGTAGCCACAATAGGGGTGCCATAGGGGCCAACAAAATCTGTGCCCTCATGGGTTTCATAGGAAGAACCCCCAAAGGGATTACGACGCAACCCAAACTCAGACGAAATATCAATCGGGCCGCCAATGGGAACTCCATCTGGGTAGGCGGCTATCTTCGCTTCTTCTTCAGCAAGCGTTTCTTCCAACGCAGGCTTAATGCTGTCATCCAAAAGATCACTCAGCTTAGGCAGCTTTTGGCTAGCTTTCTCATAGAGCTCAACACCATCAACGGTCACAGCTTCCCCACCTCGGGGAATACCGTCATCTGACACACTATTCTGGTTACTCAACTCAGGCAACCCAGCTCGCTCTTTTAGATTTTCAATTTCAGAATCTAACGTATTCAGATCAGTTAGAACCTGATGAGCCTGATCCGTAAGCTGCCGGTTTTGATCCGCCAGCTGAACATTACTCTGGAAAAGAGAAAAAATAACAGCCCCCAGCCAACCTAAGGGCACCCCAAGCAGGACAAATGCAGCGATCATTCCGGCAAGTGGGGTAAACGTAATCGTAACGGGAGTCTGCCCAGTACGAGTAACTAAAACTGTGTAACTTTTCAGCAATTGCCGACGCATAGGCATTGAACTTAAGCGCTTAAACCGAAAAATATTAGCTATTTAGCCAATATTTTGGAACGCTGTACCAATCTGTACGATAAACAGCCTGATTATACGGGGATCACATCAAGAAAACGAAAAACAATTTGAAGAAACGTATAAAGTAGGGAAAGAACATAAGTAAAACTTAATAGTTCACTCTACCTTCATAACTTAATCTGTCCGGACTAACGTTCATTTTTTTCAAACAGGGGCAGATTAACCACTTGGTAGAGTTTGTAGCTACAGTTTTCCGCAGTTCGGCATCACTATAACAGCCAGCAGTTTTTTTCAGCGCAGTTTTAAGAGGAGCTATGTCAACAAAAAGGTCAGACACCATCACCTGGTTAGATGTGAACAGTTGGCAGTTCAACCTGGCAGGGCGTTCCCTGCTAGTAGATCCATGGTTAATAGGAGACCTGGTTTTTAACAACGCAGGCTGGTTGATTCGTGGCATTAGACCCCGACCAATCCCCATTCCCCAACAAGTAGACCTATTACTGCTTTCCCAGGGCCTAGCTGATCATGCCCATCCAGAAACGTTGGCAGCACTCGATAAATCAATTCCAGTAGTTGCTTCAGCCGCTGCCGCCAAAGTAGCCAAAGAGAAAGGGTTTACCGATGTCATCAACCTGCCCCCTGGGCAAAGCCATCGTCTCGGTGATGATTTACTCATTGAGGCCTTACCAGGAGCCCCCATTGGTCCTCTCACCCAAGAAAATGCCTATATCATCACTGTCTTAGATACAGGGCTGCGCCTATACTATGAGCCCCACGGCTATCCTGACGTTGCCCTGGCTACGCGTCCTCCGGTCGATGTGGCTATTACCCCCCTGGTGAGTTTGACATTACCCGTACTCGGTCCTGTTATTCGGGGCGGAGAGGGTGCCCTAGAACTAGCCCAAAAGGCAAAACCCCAGTGGCTATTGCCCACAGCCGATGGTGGCGATGTGGGCTATGAAGGACTACTGGCTAAATTTTTAACGGCATCTGGAGGGGCAGATGTGGTGCGATCGCAACTTGCCAATGCCAATCTTTCCACAGAGGTTAAAACCCCACGGCCCATGGAAGCTCTAACCCTAGATCTAAAACCTCAGACACCAGTAGCGGCGGAAACCGTTTAGTCGCTCCTCTCTGCCTTCCACTCGCTCAAGCCTTCATGACCAGTCCCATCATCACTATCAAGTTTAAAAAACTCACCCCTGAAGCCGTAATTCCCGGCTATGCCCATCCCGGTGATGCTGGTGCAGATTTAGTGGCCATCGGCGCTCACACGCTGCAACCACTCCAGCGGTTAGCCATTCCCACTGGTCTAGCCGCAGAAATCCCCCAGGGGTATGAAATGCAGGTGAGACCCAAAAGCAGCCTGGCCCTTAAACATGGCATTACGGTACTCAACACACCGGGTACCGTCGATGCCGGGTATCGCGGAGAAATCAAGGTAATTCTGATTAACCTGGGACAGTTTGCGTTTGAGATTAACCCAGGTCAGCGCATTGCCCAGATCATTATTGCCCCAGTGCTTCAAGCTGAGTTTGTAGAGACAGCGCAGTTAAACGACTCCCAACGCGGTGAAGGTGGGTTTGGGTCAACCGGGACAACCTATGGATAAATAGTTTTGAATAAAGAACTAATAACTCAATTAAAAGTCATCCAATACATCCGGATCAATATCCTCATCCTCCAAAATGTCAGTCAACGATGACGGATTGGCATCACCAGGCTTAGGGTTGGGCGGTGTTATTTTTTCGATGATACTGTTGGGTGCCAGGGACCCGTTGCCATTGGATGAACTGCCATTGCTAGCCACAGGTGGAGGACTGCCCCCCAAAGCCTCACTCAATTTTGGTCCGTAGGCTTCTCCCGCCAGAAAATGTCGACGAATTTGAAAAATTCTGAACTCTAGCTCGTCAATGGCATTACGAGCCAGCACTTGCGCCTCTTCTTTAGAAACCTCATCCTCATAGGCCCAGGGTAAATAATAGGCCTTAAGAGCTCGAATTACGGACTCTCGCATATTCACCATTTTGTTGTCGCGCAAATGATTAACAATACGACCTTCAACGGTGTCGGGGTCGGAGCTAATACTAAAAGAAACACGCTTTCTGGAAGGAGGGTTTTCGTTCTTCGGTGTACTTTTCTTTTTAGCCACGACTCCTCCCTACAGCGAGTTTTTGGAATTTTAGCGCGAGCCACTTCGCGCCGCCATAGCAGTCACAGAATCGTAGCTGATCAATATCTGTCTCCAGGTCTAAATTGGCCGCAACTTCTTCTTGCAAATCTTCCAACCAATTCACCGTACAGAATGTGGAGCGTTCTTCAAAGTACTCTTCTAACTCATCCCGCAGCTGGGCCGCTGTTCCACCACTGACTAGCACCTCATAGTTGGGGACACTGACAGCGGCCAACCACTCATTCAGACGATATCGCACCAGCTCCCAATAATAAGAATTTGCCTTTTCTCGACGCTCAGCCAGGGGATATCCCTTTCTAGGGCGATTGGGAAAAACCACTCGGGCTGAATTGTTGATCAACGCATCATAGAGAAATGGATCGTCCGAGTTGCAGGGCAGATCTTGGGCAACAGCCTTCAAAAGCTGTTGATAGCCAAGACGTTCGGTGCTGCTAGGTTCTCCCTGGGGTGGACGCCCCCCGTTAAACAACAAAAAGCTCAGGTCTCGATGGCCAAACATCAGCACCACAAAGGTTTTCTTAGAGCGTTCTTTTTGTTGCGATCGCTGCACTTTACGCCACTGCACTAATCCCGCCGCCTCAGGTAACACCTTAACGTTGCCAAACTCCAGAAAGATGTCTTGGCCACGATAGGTGAACATCTTATGACCTAAAATTTCACTGGTCAGGGCCTTATAATCAGTCAAATATTCGTTAAAGGGAAGAGCAATTCCCACATCCAGGGTGATCCGTTCTAACTCATGCTGGTGGGCAAACTCACCAATTATCCCGAGGGCACGAATATGGGCTAAGGCACTTTTAGGCAAGCTACTTGTCGCTTTATTGGGACGCCCCTGGGCATCAATACCAAGGGCATAGGCTGGCGTTTCTGGATCAAGCTGCAGATAGCTAATCGACTCTAGACCTGAACCTATCTGCTCCCCCTGGGCCTCAATAATGGTCAACTCAGACGGAGGCATATCTGCCACCAGGGGAGGACACTGATAGGAGTAAAACCGTTCACCATCATTAAGAACGGCCTTGGTGCCAGAACTACCTAAATCGATAAAACACTGATATTGAGCCATGGGGATACGGGCAAAGATATGCCGAGTAGTACGTTAGTACGCTTATTCTAGTGGATTCATTTTAATCGAACGGGCGCTGACAATATATCGCAATCGATACGTTTTGTTGGTAGCGTGCCCAGGCACACAACCATATCAGCAGCGTCAGGCAAACCTGAGTGACGTAGCTAACAGGATTTTAGATTAAGCACTATAAGCACTATATGTAGCGCTCAACTTGAATTTCGAGTACTAGAAGGCAATATGATACCTGCCATAGGCATTTTTGTGAAGTGATTTTCTGCTCTGAAATTTAGTCGGCTTGGGGCATAGGCAACTTATAGAGTAAGTTAGCTAAAATTCCTTGAATACTCTCATGGGAATAGACAGCTTCTGAATGAGCCTTTAAACCTGGTTGCTGAAAAGAAGGGCGCTCTCCATTTATCTGTCCCCACTCCACCGCCACTTGGCGAGAAAACTCATATAGTATCTGGGGCTGCTCAACAATATCAGTCACAATTACTTGCAGTGCCACCAGCGGAGTATCTAAGTATTTACCCACTCTCACATCGGTTTTAACCCAACGCTGCAAACAAGGCTGCAATGCCCCGTCTGGATCGTTTAAGCATTGTTCAATACATTCATTAATGGCCGCTAGCGCTCGTAAAGGGCGCGGTACCATCGCCTGGCTGCCCTTGAGAAACGAGCCTCCCTCGCGACCAATGGCTTCACCTAGACTAAATTTACGCTCTGCTCGAATTTCGCGTTGTAAGCCTGGAGGTAAGGGGTTTTCAGAAACAGTCATCAGACCAGCACTAGGATATCTAAAATCACCGTATCAGAATCACGCTAGTATCCTCACGGTGGTTCATAATAACGGAACCTTATACGCATCTTGCTTAGTTCATGGTCGGTGATAACGGCGAGCTCAGCCCCAGAACCTACATCCCCGATTTGTCGCCTTCGGCGGAGGTCCACAAAGATCACTTTATTGTGTGTGGCTTGGGCAGCTTAGGTCAGCAGATTATTCTGAATTTGACCAAGTTTAGTTTTGATTCCTTTGAGGTCCAAATCGCCGGCATTGATCGGGCTCCGGTGACAGAGTGGGAAGTGGAGAACCTACCGGATATGCTCAGCCAGGCACCGATTGTGGGAGACTGTCGCCGCGACCATGTGCTACAGGAAGCTGGCATTGAGCAATGCCGTGCCATCTTAATTGTCACAAGCGATGAAAGCACCAACGTACAAACAGCGATCGCAGTACGACGATTAAATCCCCAAGTCCACATTATTGTGCGTTCGTCCCGCCATGGCCTCAATCAGTTACTCAATCGTCAGCTGGGTCGGTTCGTTGCCTTGGATGCGACGGAACTGCCAGCCATGACCTTTGCCCTGGCTGGGTTAGAGGACAATACCCTCAGTGTCTTTAATATTGATACGTTTCAGTTTCGGGTGGTGGAGCGGCAGATTACTGCCAGGGACCCGCAATATTGCAATATGCCAGTGCATCGGCTCCATCGCCAGCAAGTGCGACTGCTAAATTTAAAGCCCTTTAGCAATCCCCATCAGCCCATTGGTTGGGCAACCACAGCATCATCCATGTTTCATCGTTGGCAGCCCCATGTACGGGTACAGGCTGGCGACCAGGTTGCGTATGTGGAGGTGAAAACCCTCACCCACAGCCAGATTGAGCATATGCCTACACGGTCAGGGCCATGGTCAAAGTTACGCCAGGGCATTGGGGATGTGATCGATGGTGAATGGCGGAGGCGACTGTGGGGGTTTTGGCACAGTGCCAATCAGCAATCGTTGCGTCGAGTGGTTGCGATCGCACTCACCACCGCCCTAGTTCTCTGGACTACGGGCACTCTGCTGCTATATTTCAACATTCCCACCATCAGCTTTACCAAAGCCATTGTCTTAGGAGCCATTCTTATTCTCGGTGGCTATGGCGATGTCTTCGGCGGCTTTGAAGACAGCGGTGCCCAAGGGTGGGTGCTACTGACCTGTCTGCTCATTGCCACAGTCAGTTTATTGATGGTGATCGGTGTTTTGGGTTTATTGGCAGACCAGCTACTCAGTTCTCGCTTTGAATTTCTACAGCGTCGCCCCAAAGTACCTAAGAAAAACCATGTCATTGTGGTCGGGCTGGGACGGGTGGGCAAACGAGTGGTCCGCATTTTGCAGGATCTACGCCAGCCTCTAGTGGCCATCACCCATCATTTAGACAGCCCGGCTTTGCGTAATCAAATTCCCCTACTAGAGGGACCCATGCTGCAACAGCTGCAAGAGGCCCATCTGTCCACAGCCCGGAGCGTCATCGCGGTCACTGATGATCCGGTCCTCAACCTTGAGGTGGCACTACTGGCAGCAGAAGCTCTAGAAAATGAGAAACGACCGTTTACACCGGTCATTCGTACCCTGAGCCAGTTATTTAGCGACAATATTAAAGCGTTTTTACCCCAGGCCCGCTCGTTTTCAGTCTATGCCCTATCGGCAGAAGCCTTTGCCGGGGCTGCCTTTGGAGAAAATATTTTAGGTCTGTTTAGGCTTAATCAACAGACGATTCTGATTACGGAATATGCCATCGAGTATGGCGATACCCTTAATGGAAAACCCTTGGCAGAGATTGCCTATGGCTATGGTGTTGTTCCGATCTTGTTGCGTCAGCGTCAGCCTAGTAAACAGTATCAAGACTATCCAATGCCCTCGGATGATTTACGAGTGCATCTCGGAGATAAGCTGTATGTACTCTCCTCCATCAATGGATTACGCCGTATAGAACGAGGAGAAATGACCCCCCCCCGTCAGTGGCTGTTAGAAGTAGATTCCCCCCTAAATCCCACCATGCTGTCAGAAGCCGGTAGCCTGCTAGCAAAGCTATCCAATGTGCAGCTAGACAAGTGTCGCCAACTGATGAAAACTCTCCCCAATACGCTACAGCTGTCCCTTTATGATTACCAGGCCCATCGCCTGATGCAAGAACTAAAACGATGCGTTCCCATTCGCCTCTCGCCTCTCAAGTAGGAGGTATTGATTAAGGTTAGTAGGAGAGTGATCTGAATTTTGTATAAACGCGGTTTGTTTAGAGATAAAAGCGTTCTGGGAACAGGATAGCAAAATGCGACAAAGCAGCTCGCCAATTTTTAATCGGAGACACGATTGGGTTCTCTTTCTTACGGGCCATGGAGCGATCTCTTGATGTATATGGATGATAGATCGCTTACACAAAAATCAATACACTCTCCTGATCTACGATGCCTGACGACAGTACTTCTGAATCTCTTCAGGAGCCTCGTCATGGGTCTCTAAATAGCCCTCTAGCCAATTACAGCTTTGGTTCAGCATTTTATCCAACAGCTGGGTTTTACCCCCACTAATATCTAAATCTAAATCCCACAACAATAATCGATCGTCTTCTCCTACAGTGGCGATTAGCGTTTTATCTCGACTCATGCTCAGGTTGGTTACCCGATCTTGGTGTCCTCGCAGAGTGGTAACCAATTCCCCTTTAGATAACGACCATAGCTTTACCGTATGATCATAGCTACCAGTGGCAATCAAGTCATTCTGTTCATCATGGCTAAATTGAATCGATACAACGCCATCTTTATGCCCTTCCAGGGTGTTGAGCAATTTTCCATCTGTGCTCCAAAGCTTTGCTGTACCATCCGCACTGGCGGTGGCGATAGTTTTACCATCGGGGCTATAGGCGACTTTATGCACCCATCCCTTATGCCCTTCTATGCGCCTGGGCACCTGTCCCTCAAATCTGTCTGTGGCATTAATTTTGTTGTCGGGATCATAAATGATTTCGTAGACTTTGCCATTGTCCGCGTTCTCTCCCAATTTTCCATCCAGGTTCCACAGGTTGACAAAGTGTGCCCAGCCAGAGGTGGCCAGGGTTTTATTGTCGTCACTAAAGGCGATGCTCAATACATCCTTGGGAAAATCAACAATCTTGGTGACCAAGGTGCCGTCCCGTCGCCAAATGTATACCGAACGATCCGCCGCTCCTGTGGCAATAAACTGACCATCGGGGCTAAAGGTGACCGCATAAACAGGTCCTTTGTGTCCTTCTAAAGTGGTTAGTAATTTACCATTGCGGTCCCACAGCTTAGCGGTGTAGTCTGAGCTCGCCGATGCCAGAATTTCTCCGTCTGGACTGTAGCTTAACTCCCAAATTACAGAGTCATGGCCAGACAAGGTCTTGATTGGCTCACCTTTACGGTTCCATAATCGAATATTATTGTCAGCCCCCGCCGATGCAATCACTTGATCATCAGGGGAAAAGACAACGCTGTAGACATTGGCCTGGTGATCCCGTAGGGAGGTAATCAGGGGTCTATCTAATTCCCATAGGCGAATGGTGCGATCGCCACCGGCTGACACTAGCAAGCCATCCTCATTAAAATGGACTCTGTGGATCTGAGCACTGTGGCCAAATACGGTGGCAACCGGCTCCCCAGCCAACGTCCAAGTTCTAACCGTTTTATCCCAGCTGCCAGAGGCTAGAAACTTTCCATCCGGGCTAAAGCTCACATCGTATACCAGGGCATTGTGACCCCGGATTTCTCGAATGGGTTGTCCGGTTGCACTCCACAGACGGATGGTTTCATCCCAACTAGCTGATGCCAGGGTTTGACTATCCGGGCTAAAGGCCAGTCCTTTAACTTCAGCATTATGGCCCCGCAAGGTTTTAAGTGGTTTACCATCGGGGGTATACAGACGAATGCTACGGTCATCTGCCCCTGATGCGAGTAATTTGCCATCGGGGCTAAACTTAACCACCCGAACCGCTGCGATGTGCTGGGTGAGCTCTTTAAGGGGCATGCCGTCTTGTTGCCAAAGCCGGACACTTTTATCTTCACTGGCCGATGCTAATGTGCGTCCATCGGTTGCAAATGCCACGGATGTGATCGGTCCAGTATGGCCTTCCAGAGTGGTTAACAACTCATTTTGTGCGCCTAGTTGTCGAATCTGAATCTGGCTATTTTCTAGACCCATGGCCAATCGTTCTCCATCGGGGCTAAAGGCCACACTGAGCACCTGGGTATCATCCACTTTAATTTCTGCTAACTGATTGCCATTGATGCCCCAAACACGAGCGGTGCCATCGGCACTGGCGGAGGCAATCATTTGACCATCGTTGCTAACGGCGGTATCCCAGATGATGCCATCGTGGCCCTCTAATCGATTACGTTCCTGCACCCAAAAGACAGCTTGCTGTAGCGTGGTGACCACCAGGGCGCTATCGGAATGCGTTCGCTCATTATTTTTAATGGCAATGCCCGCCAGTGTCGCCTCTAGAAGTGCCTCAAAGGGCTGATGGGAGGCGAACAGGGCCAATGAGGTTTCGGTCTGGGCCAATACCGTTTTGTCTTCAGCTATTGTTTGTTGTTCTTCGGCTCGCGCTCGCTGTGCCAGGGCTTCTTGCTGGTTTCTTTTAGCTTCTAGTCTTGCTTGATTGGCGATTATACCAAGTGCGATCGCAACCAAAGAAATACAACCAATTACCCCCATACCAATTTGCTGCAAGCGAATTGCAGAACGCTGCCGACGAATCTCTTCAGACGCCGATGCCGTCACAAAATCTTGCTGTAGCCGGGTCGGCTGCGGTGTTTTTCCCTCAGCCTCTAATAGCCAGGTCTCTGTTTCCCGACGGGCTTTACCCCTGAGCAAAAGACTCTCATCACGATCCTGCTGATCCCAGTCTAGAGCTTGCACTAACAAGCGAGTATGAAAGCGAGTATAGGCTGGATCCGTTTCTAATGCCCGCAGCAATGTACTCAGGTTTGTCTTAAAGTCTTTCTTTTTACTGTGGAAATCAATCCACTGTATGGCTTCCAGGGCAGGATGCAACTCCTTAGTATTGACACGCTCATATAGCACCGTCAACATACGTTTATTTAAACTCCGGGCATAGTCGACTTCATCAGCACAGTAGGGAGACTGAATCGAACGAGGAGAAATAATAAACAGAAAGTGATCGGCACCTTCAATGCCATTGAAAATCTCTTCTTTATAGTTAGCAGCACCAGCCACAATACTCTCTTGATCAAACCAGGTGGTTTTACCATGGACCTGGAGCTCTTCATTTAGCTCACGGGCAAAGTCAGCATCTGCTCTGGAGTAAGAAATAAAGACATCAATGGATTGATTGGGAGGTTGTTGTAAACTCTCTTTAATAAACTCTTCTTGCAGCGGTAGTAGTCCTTGCTGGCCATGTTTACGGGCAACCTTAAGCCAGGCCTCTGCATGACGTAAGCTATGGTTCCGCAGTAATAGGCTTTTATTCTGCTCATTACGCTGCCACTTAAGGGCCTTTACCAGTAGCTGTTTGTGCCGCTGATAATAGTCGCCATTCTCCTGCAACTGCTTGACCAGTTTAGCGATGTCTCTCCCATAGGCACTGCCATCAATATCATTTTCGTTGACAAAATTAATAAATTGAATGGCCCGCAAATCGTCAGCCATCAGGTTTAGATCAAACTCACGCATCCTTAGCGGAATTATTTTCTTATTTAATTTGCGAGCATAGTCCAGTTCTTGCTGGCAATATTTAGACTCAAGGGACTTGGGAGACATCAAATAGACCATGTAGCTGGCCTCTTCAATGCCTTTATTAATTTCCGTCTGGAAGTCACCCCCTACTCGAATATCAGTGCGGTTAATCCAGGTGGTAAACCCTTCTCGCATTAAGGCCAACCGTAGTCTATCCATTAACTCCCGATCTTGCTCAGAATAGGAGAGGAAAACATCGGTCATTAGACCGTTGGCATTTTTGATGCTTTCTGTAATAAATTCACAGTGCAACGCTGTGGGTTCACAGGGGGCCTGTTGTTCTGCGTTGAATTTTTGCCTTAGCCAACGTTCGGCCTGCTGCCGGTTTTGCCCAATTAACAGGTATTGTGATTGTCTTTGATGGCGCTGCCAGGCTAAGGATTGAGCCAGCAGTGTAGTATGTTGGTGCACATAGTCCTGCTGTCGTTCAAAAATATCGAGCAGGCCCTGGAACGATGTTTGAAAATCATCAATGCCCTCTCGGAAGTATACCCAGTTAATTTTGCTGATAATTGGGTGCATGTTAGGGAAGCTAGAGTGCAGCCCCTTTGCCTGATAGTCTTGCCAATCGGCCTCTGTACCGTTGGGATGGCGCGACTGCCAGGTATCGCGATCAATGCTTTCCACATGGAGTAGGGGAATGATGCGCTTCCCCAACCGCAACGCGTGCTCAACTTCTAGACGGCAGTAAGGTGAATTGACCGAATGGGGGGCAATTACAAATAGAAAGTTTTGGCTGCGCTCAATGCCATCGTCAATCTGATTTTGATAGTCCACTCCCAAGGGAATGTCGTCAAAATCAAACCAGACTTCTAGCCCCTGCTGTACGAGACAGTTATTTAACTTGCTTGCAAATATTTTGCTATCGGCTCTGCCATAGGAGATAAATGCATCCTGTAAAGCAAATGTAGCTGATGACATGGAATTTCAAGAATTATTCAAGATTTCACCCAATCAGCAACAGGTGGTAGATGTGCTGATGCGCCATAACCGTATATTGTCTATACGCAGGTGCTGTTTTTTACATTAATAGCTTGTTTACAAGTAAATGAAACCCTGTTTGGCGAATCTCTAAGGTGAGTTAACACATATAAAGAAACGCCTTGCTCGTATACCTATACTTACTATATGTGGGCTCAGACCCCTTGTATACCCACAATGCTTTACCAGGGGCTCCCTACTAGACTAAATGCAGCCCAATAGTAGGGGTGGCTAAAGTCCCGCTGACCTTCAATCACTAGCTCAACGGGTAGTTTTTGGGCCTCACCCAGGCCCTTGAGCTGATCACCATCCACGAAAATATCACCACGGATCATGGCTAGCTGCGCCTGACGCAGGGCATCTGCCTTAATGATGGGCTGGCTTTCTTGCAATTGCCGATAAAATTCAATCATCAGGGCTGCTGAAGCCGCATCACTCACATTCCACAAACTGGCAATGGAGGTTTTAGCACCGGCCAGTACCGCAAAACCGGCAAACCCAAGCTCAGCAGAACGATTGCCTAAAGCAGTTTGACAGGCACTCAGGGTCAGCAGTTCCACCGGGGGCTGATTGAGGCCCAGGGTACGCATTTGGTCTAAGCTCAACCGTTCGTTGTAAAGGTAAAGATAGGACTTGGATAAGTCTCCTACGTTAAATTCGCCATGGGTGGCTAGGTGAATAATGCCATAGGGACTTTGCTGGCGTTCCCCCTTCAGCTGGTTGACGCTAAAGGCACTACCTTCTAAGACCTTACTCGTCCATTCAGATGCGATCGCATCTAACTCCACCGGCACCCCTGGCAAAGCCGCCTGATCGACAAACGTAGACGTTCCAGCTATCAGCGCACTGACATTACTAATGTCCTGATAGGTCAAGTCCGTCAGGCTCAGACTCGGCATCAGCCCAATGTTGTAATTTTGGATAATGAAATTTTCACCATCATGCAGGGTAGCTAATGGCAAAGAACGCAGCCCTGCATCGGTCACAAAACTGAGCGTGTCAATATTTTGTGCCTCTAGGTGAGTTTGCATAGGCGCAATCAGCCATTGGTAAAGTTGCTGGGCAGACCTGAGATAGCTAGTATCCCTTCGACCAGCACGGGTCGGTATGGACACCTGACGGCGCAAGCGCTGGGCCATCGTCAGAATCTCCTGACGTGTGACATCCAGGGCAATAAACACTGGGTCTCCCTCTGCCGTAATCAAAAACAGTTCCAGGGGAGCTGATGGATCGGGAATCGTTAGGACGTTGCCCGCTTCATCAGTCTCTCCATCCAGACCAAAAACGGCATAAACCAACGCTGGTCGCCTACCCGTTTGCTGTTGTATTGTCAACAGCTGACGTTGAGCATTGACCAACTCTACTGTTTCTGTCGACGGATCTAAATCCAGTTGCAGATAGTCATTAAACTCAGAGGTGAGGCGGTCTTCAAGTTGTGCAAATTGTTGCTCCACTGTGGAGGTGCCAGATTGCCCCACATCCACTGGTAAAGGATTGGAACGCACATCCTCATCCACCAATGGGTCAGTAACATTGTCTGGCTCTTCTGGCTCTTCTTCTGGCGGCGGCGGTGGCGGTGACGGCGCAATTTCTGTCAGAATTTTAATATTGCCAATGTCCTCACCTCCATCAAATGGTTCCTCTATCACCACATCAGAGAGAGTCAACGTTCCTGTCGTAATATCGCCTTCAGTACCATTGACTGCGCTACCACCACCAATAATAAAGGGGGTTTCCGTACTACCGCCATTATGGGAAATGGTAATATTGCCATTAGTGTTGCCGCCCTCTGTCAAAATTGTGGTGGACGAAGGCAACAAAACTCCGATACCTCGAACAAAGCCGTCAAATGATTCGATATTGACCTCTCCACCTTCGGCAGTAGCACTGCTAGCATCAATCGAACTAAAAACAATATCGCTGTCCGCAATCAGGTCAACGTTGCCTGCCAATTGAGCTATTTCACTACCATTCAAGGTACTTGTATCAATCTCACCAACTTGGATAGATGTTTGTGATTCAATAAAAATGTCACCACCGGCACTAATAGCACTCGTGACAATGTTGTTTATATTAACAGCACCATCAGCTTGAATCGTTATATCTCCCCCTCCTAGAGGCGATGTCAGGAATTCTACCGATTCAGTTAATCGAGCCTGTGCTGTTTGAATCGGTGTAGATATGGTGACGGAGCCTTCTGAAGCTTGGATATCCACATCTCCAGACGATGTAATGAGATTACCCGTGACATTAATATCACCTTGAAACGATTCAATAATTAGCGTCCCATCACCAAGACTGATATCACCGTCAACCGTAATCTGTTCATTAGCCTCAAGAGTGAGATCTAAATCATTGGGATCAGGCACTTCAAAAGTCTCGGGTACTTCATCAGGGCCAATGCGGATCTCAGGTCTAGTCGCTTGACCATCGGTAATATCAGCTAAAATTTGGATCTCACCTTCAGCGATCAAACGTAAGCTACTGTCAGCATCAGCATTGTCATAATCCAGAGGCACTTCCAAAATAATGTTGCCTTCCCCTGGTGTATCACCGGTAGTGCGGACTTCAATATTTCCCCCTTCGGCAAGAGCGCTTTCAATCAGCTCTACACCTAATGTGGCATCAGTGGTTAGAGCCCCAACTTCAAAGGGATTGGTAGGGCTCACATTAGTCGCACCAGTCCCATCTACAATACGAATATTAGCCGGATCCAATAACCACAAGCCACCTGCACCGTTCGCCGCCGTAATATCTGGTGTGGTGCGAATATCCAACAGGGTCAAACCACTGGTTTCAATAAAGCCGCCATCTCCGCCATTATTGCCACCACGAGCAAATAACTGGCCAGCTATCCGCAAAAGATTCGTGCCCCAAGCAACAATCTTTCCACCGTCACCATTGTCTCGCGCATCGGCCCTAACAACAGAAGTCTCATCAATGAATGTGGTGGTTGCATTCGGAACACTGCCCTGCCCTAACTGATCGCCACCAATGAGAACTGTGCCGCCACCCGTCTCTCCTGAAGCGTCCACAGAGGCATCCACAAGCGCAATCTGCTCACCCAGAATCCCGATATTGCCGCCGTTATCTGCTTCTAGCTGGCCACTGACAAGGGCTGTGCCCGCCTCCACAGGAGTCTGTAATGAAGAGCCCGATAAACTTACCGTACCATCAGGGTTTACTGTGATATCGGTTGCCATACCCAAGTCCGCCGCACCAGTAAGCAAAGCAGGGATTGTTGCAATTGCAAAATCAACGCCTGGCGGCTCCCCTGTCTCAGGCAATGTTTCCAATTCCAAGCCTAGAAGCGATCCCGTTTGACTTAAACGTACCCGATTTTCTCCAGGCACCGCCATCACCAAAATTTCTCCATTGGGGGCCGACAGCTGTCCTGTATTAATGACCTGCCCACCTAATAAGGTCAGGGACTGTCCAGCCGTAACGGCGAGGTTACCTGTATTAACAACTGCACTAGCCACCTCATTGGCAAATACATAGCCAGTGGGTGCACCACTAAAGAGATTAAAATCATTGGTGCCTAGGGCGTCAAACACCTCAGAACCAAAGGCCAATCCAGTGGCGGTTGACGCTGAGAATGAGCCGCCTAAATTAAGCTGAGCATTCTCTCCAAAAAGAACACCCGCTGGATTGACTAAATAAAGATTGGCGTCTCCACCAACGGACAACAATCCGTCAATGATAGACGAATCACCACCGATAACTCGACCAATAATGTTTTCAACAACAGCTGGATTGCTAAACTGTGCAGCTTCCCCGGTAAGTAGACCAAACTGATCAAAGCTATGGAACAGTATCGTATTATCGCCAGATAAATTGCCCCCATCAATTTGATATTGATTACCCGCTTGCTGCACCGTAGTGGCTGGATCTGCTGGGGTAATGGACTGGGCCTGAGCAGTCGTCGTCAATGCGGTAGACCCTACTAACGTGATTAAAAACGCAGCAGTATGATGGCGGTTGAATAGACGGACCATAACAGGGTATGAGTAGAAAACCTCGCTAGGGATAACCAAACAAGCCGTTGCTGATTAGGTCTCAATAACGACTCCAAAAAAATTAAGTTTGGCCATTCCTGCTGGGGATGAACCCAAGTTCCACTATAAACACCCGCAGCGCTCCTGCCATCACTTACTAAGATGATTAAAGATTTGTCTCTCTAATACATGCAGCCCCAAATAGGTTTGTTAACTAGCCTCAAGGGGTATGTGATTCCTCACGTTGTCTTGTTAAAAGAGTAGAGATGACATTAATGCGACGGTCTAATCTGGCAATTTCTGTTGATTCATTGAGCTGTTCATAGGCATCACGGGCCTGATATAACTGCTCCAGGGCATCGTCGAATAAGCCTAAGGTGGCATAAACATTAGCTAAATTAACGCGAGTCGTGGCTTCACTGAGACGATCAGCATTCGCCGCAGCCAGGGTTAATGCACGTTGATAAGACTCTATGGCCAGCTGATTGAGACCACTTTTGCTGTAGGTGTCGCCCAGGGCGGTATATACCAAATCAGAGGCTTCAGGGCTATCCGCCAACGATTGCAAAATAGTCAGCGCATCTGCGTACATCTCTTCTAAAAAGAAAATACCTGCCCTGGCTAATGCGGCTTCTTCAAGGAGTTCTCTATTGTCAGATGTGGAGTCCGCAGGCGTAATGGGAGTGACATCAGTGAGTTGCGATCGCAATTCCTCATAATCCTCTTCAAATATCAGCTGAAACCCTGACTCGTAGTAGCCCTCGTCTAGATCAGACGATATTCCTTGATCCGTCACCACCTCAACCGAGTAATAGTGTCCGGGTTCTAGAGACACGTATTGAGGAAAATCCAGACTCGGAGTGTTGTCCAGGGTGGTCTCCTGCCACAGGGCAAGCTCAGGCTGATCTCGCTCAAATGTCCAACGCCAAATCCTCACGGTATAGCGCCTGGTTCCCTCCACAGGATTCCAACGGATCGTGTAAGGCTGAGTTGGACCTGGCTCTTGAATCCAGGCATTACGCGGTGAGATCACATAGGGAACAGAAGCATCATTACCGCCAAGGATACGTCCAGTGCGTTTGCCCCCGGCCCGAGTATTGGAAGCAGTTCCCCGTCGTCGGGCACAGGCCTGCCAAAAAAAACAGGCATCCGCTACAGGTGGGTTGAGCGCCGGTTCAACTACCCCTATGCCTAAAACAATTGTTAGGGCAAGTAGTGGATAACGGTATGACTTGAAATTATGCTTCAGACGTTGATATCGAACTGCGAAAAAGCTAGACAATTTCCGGCCAATGATTTTGGGCTGCCTGATGTCTAAGCTTCGCAATATGTCTTTAAACATAGTAATTACCCTTTACGTAAGCGATAGGTCATATAGCCCACTACGCTGCCGGTAAGACCCCAGCCAACTAGTGCTGGTACCCAAGGTACCCAGATCACGAAACCTGCCATGAAACCATAGCAAGCTAACGTCAAGACCCCGACCGAGCTAACAGCCGCTATCAACACTGGCACAGGTTTGACAAATCGCCAAAAGACCACACCGCCCATGCCAGACCAAAGCAGGATCCAACCCGCCTCCTCAACAAATGACCACCAGCGCATCAGGGGGCGGTCCTCTAAAACGGCATTGATCAGCTGAGAGATCATCTGGCCGTGCAGGTAAACTCCGGGAACTGAATCGCCATAGGGAGTATTAAAATCATCGGAGTTGCGATCGCTAAAATCCGTGTAGCCAATCAGTACGATCCGATCGCGGATTAGCCCAGGATCTACCTCATTTTTAATCACAGCTTCAAGCGAAACCTGCTGAGCAAAGTCTTTAATCCGCGCCCCAAACCTCTCTTGAGTGTCTGGATCCTCATAGGTCCAAAAATTGAGGAGAGTTTGTGCTCCACCCAGATCACTCCACTCCCGTCCTCCCCAATTCTGCCATGTTTGCTGTCCAGTATCAGTATGATATGCAGTGCCATTTCCACTACTAAGATTAGGCAGAACTATATCTCCTACAACAACCGAATCAATATACTCTCCCCATTGATCACTGCCTATAATAACTTCAGAGGCGATACCCTCAGCGTCAAGATAGGTCTTAGCCAATAACAGAGTAAAAGATTCTTCTGAAACACAAGGGCTATCATCGCCAACCCAATGAAATAGAAACTGACGGCGAACAATTTTGCCTCCATCTTGTAGAAAGTTGGCAAACCCAACCCGTGCCTCAGGCATCTCGTTACCAATATCACTCACTTGATCGCTGGCTGTCTGACAAATACCAAACAGATTATCGACCCAAGCCAGATCATTGGCGAGATCTCCCTGCGCTGGAAAATCACGGAAAAAGTCCAGACCGATCAAACGAGCATCATGGCTATTGAGCACCCGAATTGCTTCTGAAAGCGCATTCTCAGGAATTGTGCCAATACCAGGTTCATACTGCCCATCAATCATTTGTTCCCGTAGCCACTCGCCGCTGGGGGCATCCACCTTAACAATTAGCAGTCGTTCATCCTGTTCAGTCTCATTGGGTCGCCACCGTAGAAACTGGTCGTAGGCGCGAGTTTCTAGAGGTTGAAGCCCACCAAATAGTCTTATAACAGAAACAGCTAAGGCACTGACCATCGTCGTCAACGCCACGGAGCGGGTCTTAATTTTCTTAAATGGCAAGGCTTGGCTCGCCTCGATATAGGCCTTTTGCAGTGCCGTAACCGGCGGTGTTTTATCGGTTGCTTGCTGTAGCCAGCTTACAGAATCGGCCAAATCATTGCCCCGCAGCAAGAAGCTGTCATCTTTCTGCGCCGCATCCCATTCTGCTGCTTTAACCAGGAGTCGAGTGTGCGATCGCACATGAAAAGGCTCACTTTCCAACGTTCGAAACAACTCGCCAAAATTCACTAAGAAATCTCCACCATGCCGTCGAAAATCACTCCAAGGTATCGACTCCAGACCATCTGGCACAGTGGACTTGACCACATCTCGATAGATAACTGGCAAAATCCGCTTTTGTTGTGACTGTGCATAGCTCAACTGAGTTAAACAAGCCTCACAGCGCACCGAACTCGGCGACAACATAAACAAAACATTTTCAGCATTGTCCATCAGCTGCTGAGTATCGTCCCAGTGCTCCATCTCCCCTGCTGCCCCTTCTGGAGAGAGCCAAGAACTCTTGCCTTGAATTAATAGGGTTTCATTGAGCCGCTGGGAAAAGTCCACATCATCAATGTGGTGAATAAAAAATACCCCCAGGGTTTGATCAGGGGATTGCAGTTGGCTAGCTTCTAAAAATGCCAACTGTAGCGGCAGCACTCCACCAACCACTCGATCTTTAGCCGTTTGCGCCCAGGCCAGGAAAGTATCTTGCATCCGGTGCTGCAACAACAAACTAGGATTTTGCTTCTGGCGTTCCCACTTAAGCGCTCGTACTAAAAGTCGCTTGTGTTGATTAAAATATCGGGCATCCTGACGAATCGTGCGTAACAGCTCTGCCACATCCTCCTCTAAATCAACCGCCGTCTGGTTGTCCGTTAAGTTAACAAACTGAATCTTACGAATTTTATCGGGCAACAGGCTGACATTAATCTCTTCCACCAAGATGGGAATCACACGCTTATTGAGATCCAACGCCTGGTCAATCTCCATCTGACAATATTCCGACGCCAGGGATGCTTGGGATATCAGGTAGACGATATTATCAGCTTCCTCAATTCCACGCTGGATAGCAGCCTCAAAATCTTCCCCCATGTGGATATCCACTGTGTCGGTCCAGATAGTGACGCCTGCCTGGAGCAAGTTATAACGTATCAGCTCCTTGGAGGTTAAATCTTCTTGGGCATAGGACAAAAATACTTGGGTCATGCCGCCATCGGCAGCTTTAATACTCTCGGTAATAAACGTTGACTGGGATAAACTGGGCCTACAGGGAGGCTGCTCAGCCGAAAACTCCGTTAGTAACCAGTTTTGAGCCCTTAAACGATCTTCTCCCATCAATAGATAAGAGACCTGATTTTGATGCCGTTCCCAGGCGAGAGCACTAATCAAAAGCTCAGTGTGCTGATGTACATAGTCTTCATGGCGATGGCACAGTCCCACAAGGCCGTCAATTGCAGCGGTGAGGTCATCTATACCGTCACGGGCATAGATCCAGTTAATCTTTCCAATTTGAGGATGCATGTTGGGAAAGCTGGAATGCTTGCCTGTAGATTTATACGCCTGCCACTGTTCTTCACTGCCTGCAGGGTTACGGTCTTTCCAGGTAGCATAGCTAATCTCTTCCACCTGCAAAATAGGAATAATCCGCTTGTTATATTTCAAGGCCAGAGAAATTTCTTTGGCACAGTAAGGAGAGTGAACGGAGTGGGGAGAAATGATAAAAATAAAATTGTGGCTTTTTTCAATGCCGTCGTTGATTTGCTCCTGAAAGTCTACGCCTAGGGGAATATCATTTTGGTCAAACCAGACTTGGAACCCCTGGTCATTCAGCCGCTGCCACAAGTCCGTAGCAAAGGCCTTACTATCCACTCGACCATAGGAAATAAAGGCATCGTAGAATTGATTAATGCCTTGACTCGCCTGGATATAAGCGGTGTGCAAATCGGTGGGAGAGCTACCAGGGGGACCAGGCTCCGACAGCCAGGCTTGGGCCATGGCAAAATCCCCAGACCTGAGCAAAAACTTGCGATCGCGCTTCTGCCGCTCCCAAGCCAGGGCCTTAACCAATAGCCGTTTATGTTGTTCTACATAGTCTGCCGCCGTTCGCAGGGTACGGATGAGTTCATCCACTGCCCGGTCAAAGTGAATATCGGACGCTAGCGACGAGAAATCAATAAACTGCAGCATCCGCAGATCACTAGGCAGTGTTGCCACATCCATGGACCGCACCAGCAGCGGGATAATCCGCTTGTGGTAGCGACGGCCATGGGCCAACTCCTGTTGACAATACTTTGAGGTCAAAGAATTGGGAGAAAGCAACAGAACAATATTGTCAGCCTTCTCAATGCCTTGATTAATAGCGACTTGAAAGTCTTCAGCTGTTGGAATATCAACGGTATTAATCCAGACTGCAAACCCCTCACGCATCAAGCGCTTACGCACCTTCTCCTGAATCTCCATATCTTCTTCGCTATAAGATATGAAAATCTGGGTCATCTGATCATTCGCTAACTTCAGACTCTCCGTAATAAACTCACAGTGCAAATCGGTGGGAGTGCACGGGGGTTGCTCATCTTTAAAGCGAGTATCTAACCATGCTTGTGCCTCAGCTAATGCCGTTTCATCAGTTAGCAAGTAGCGAGACTGCCGCTGTTGGCGCTGCCAATCAAGGGCACGAACCAACAGCTGAGTATGTTGATGGACATAGGGCTGTTGACGGGTCAAGATAGCTTGCAAACCAGCCATGCCGGTCTCAAAGTCATCAATGCCCTCACGAAAGTACACCCAGTTAATTTTGCTAATTGCAGGATGCATGTTTGGAAAACTACTGTGCACCCCCTTTTCTTGAATGGCCTGCCAACCGCTGATATTGGCATCAGGGTTACGCTGTTGCCAGGTTTCATAGCCAATTTCCTCCACATGTAGCAGCGGAATAATTCGCTTATTGCATGCCAAAGCCAGCTCAATTTCTTTGGCACAGTAAGGAGAATTAACGGAGTGAGGAGAAATAATAAATAGAAAATTATCCGCCTTCTCAATACCGTCATTGATCTGATTTTGATAGTCCACACCTAAGGGAATGTCATCAAAGTCAAACCAAACCTCTAACCCCGCCTCCACAAGACGATCATTAATTTGCCTTGCAAATAACCGACTGTCTGCCCTGCCATAGGAAATAAAGACGTCTTGCAGAGAAGAAGATGGTAGCGCCATGAGATTCCCAGTATCAGCTTTACATCTCCCCCATGGCTAAGACACTATACCAAGCCCCAGGGGTAATGCATCATATAATCAGTTTAGGCCCAGACTGCAATCCAGACATGGGCTGCTAGCCTAAAAACAGCTTAGAAGCCATAGTTCCAGCGGGCACGATACCCTCGTGCATCAAGATGAGTAAACACCGAGGCACTCGCTAACCCTCCACGGTCTCGCCACCAGGGTTCTAGCTTTCGGTTGACCTCTGGCGGAGAGATCCCCTGCACCACAAAGTCCACGGCATCGCCTGACAGATGGCGCGAACGGCTTGCTCCACCAGCTTTACGATTTGAAGCCGGATCTCGATACCAAGAGTTCACGGTAATGGGACGTCCTCCCAAATAGTCCCGCACTTCCTCCATGGCCTCAGCAATTTTGAGAATACCGTTGACCACGTCCTCGTCCACAGGGATACGATTACCATTCTTAGTGGCTTCGGCCCAACTAAAGTGACCATTGGTCAAAATGGGATCACCAAGATAAACCTTGCCTAGCTTGGGGACAGTGATCGATCGTCCGCGATCTCTTTCGGCAATTTTTGTTTCAGGTTCAACAGGTGGATCTTGCGGTTTGTTATTGGGCTCTGTGCCTTCTAACTGAATATGCTGGGCAAATACGAACCAATCAACGCGATCATTCTGCCCCATAAGTACCCCATCTGGGATGCGGACTTTAACGTGATTTCCTTGATCAGGCTCATCACTCAGCAACTGCAAGCGGGTACCCGCACTCACCAAGATCTTGTCACCGTCAGACAACTTAAAGCCTTGCTCTGGACTCACCTTAAATAGGGTGTCAGCCAGCACCAGCATCTCAGTTGATCCTTGAGGATCTCCCATATCCAGCAGTTGCTGCGATTGCATATAGCGCATAATGGCTGCAGCACCGACACGTGATGTTTTTTTATCAAGGATATTGGTTCCCCCCCATACCCAGGTAGACTCTTTGCCTACACCACCACGGAATCCGTTCCAGAGGTCAAATCCCCACAAAAGTGCACCCAGGGTACGGGTCTTGGCCTGATGAAATTTCTTAGAGATCAGGACATCAATCATCTGGCGTTCAAACTGCGCTGGCTCGCGAAAGTTCCATTCGCTGTAGTGCAAGATCCCCACAAACCACCAGGGCACACCCGTAGCTTTTTCAACGACTTCATAGTGCGATCTCAACTGCACCATACGGCCCACAATGCCCCTAACCGTAGGCTCCACATCCGACTGAAGCGCACAACGCTCAAACGCTGACCTATACTCTGCCTCAAGTTTTTTCAGAGTCAAATCCATAGAGCTAGTAGATGAAACAACAGAGATAGACAGCCAATCGTAAGAGAAGTCAAATCAAGTCTGCGGAATATACTGACAGCAAAAAGCAAGTTAATATCAGCAATTTCCCTTTCAGGAGCCCATTCTAAGGTTCGTTTAATCCCTTACAGGCAAATAACTTAAACACTATTCTGCACACATCAAACCAAGACACTTAAACAGGTAACATTTATAAAGATTTTATATCATCTCAAATAATCACTAAATAAACGAATTTATACTTTAGCGATGGTGCTCTGGGAAAATAAACGAGATAAATTTTCGTAAGTTAATTTTTATAAATTAGGAAGCTAGCTTATAAAGCTAAACCGTGTACCCTTTGAGTTGCGTTCTGTCCTAGACAATCCAATAGCAGTTGGTCTACACCACGCTAGTTCCACGATTGTCAAAATTTTGAGGCTTTTCAGATATTTGCACTATCGGAGGGGGAATGCCACTCCGATAGTGCAAATATCTCCTGACCCGATTCCACATAATTCAAGAGCCTCTAGAGAGCGCTGTTTGAATTAATAATTTCGCCTTCAAAACCGCATCTATCTCAAATCGCATCTAATCAAATAAAATGGCCAAGAAAAATGCTTACAATGATTATCTCAAGCAAACCCTGGGTGGATTGATAGATAAGCTTGAGATTTCAGACCTACGTAAGGAGTTTCTCAAAAATCGCTGGTTAGATCAGGTTATGTGGCTAGAAGGACGTGCCACTAAAGAGCGTAACCAACACTTCAGGCTCCGCATGATCACCATTATTGGGGGTGTACTTGTCCCAGCCATGGTGGGTTTTAGAAGTAATAATGATGATCTTCAGGTGGGAGTTGCTACAACTGCCTTTTTTGTTAGTCAAGCAGTAGCCATTTCTGCTGCTGTGGAAGAGTTTTTTGGGCACGGTGACAAGTATCGTAATTATCGTAGTACAGCAGAAAGCATGAAGATCGAGGGCTGGCAGTTTATGCAGCTAGCTGGCCCTTATCGCAAATATAAAGTACATTCAGACGCCTATAAAATATTTGCCCAACGGGTTGAGTCCTATATCCAGAAAGATGTAGAGGGATTCGTTGCTCGTTTAGAGGAGAAGCAAGATGAGGAGAAGCAAGACGCTGACGAGGCTGTTAACAATGCCGAGAAAGCACTAATGCGTCTCAATCAGGAGTTAGAAGAGCGAGCTCAGAAACTGGAATTAGAAAAAGTTCGCTTAGCTGAGCAACAGGTCAGCAGTCAGCCACAGGGTCTAGAAGATGGCGGTTATTCAGGATCATTGTTGGATATCCAAATGCCATCATCTTCCGAAGGAGAAACTTTTGAAGAAAGCAGTCCTGCTGAACCAATGACTGGCGTCCAGTCCCTGCTGTCCTCCTCAAACAAAACGTCTGGTCGACGTCCCGCCCGACAATCATCCAGCAAGACCATTACCTCCACCAGTAATCTACCGCCTTTAGGTCAAAATGCACTGGAATGGGAAGAGACTGTTGACTTTCAGGCTCTAAAAACAATTTTAACTGAACAAAACAGCGTTGTGGAAAGTCAGACCAATGGCGGTTCTGGTGGAACTGCGGTGGTCAGTGGACCTCAACTCACCACACCGGATGAAGTTTCCCAGATTTTGGAATGCCCGTTGGAAGACTGTAAAGTTTATCTGCCCGGGATCTTGGCTGCCATGAAAAAGTACGATATTTACGACAACTCCGTACTCATTGGTTTGCTAGCGACTATCCGCATTGAAACCGGCGGATTCAAACCAGTCCACGAGTGGGGAGGCGAGAGCTACTGGAAACGCTATGAAGAACGTGCAGACCTCGGTAACGTTAATCCTGGTGATGGCATTAAATATCATGGCCGTGGCTATATCCAACTAACCGGGCGCGCCAACTACAGCACCTACGGCAAAAAACTAGGTGTAGACCTAGAGGGCAATCCCGATTTAGCCATGGATCCCGAAATATCCGCCCAGGTACTCGCTTGCTACTTTAAAGAGCGTGGCGTGGCTACAGCTGCTCGCGAAGGCGACTGGCGTCGTGTTCGTAAGCTAGTGAATGGCGGTTACCATGGCTGGGATGTATTTTCGAAATATGTTGAGCGGGCCCGTGCTCAATTAGCATAGATGGCGTAGCAGGTCGATCTTGAGTTTTTTGCTGCTAAAAAATACAGTTCCAACTGTAACCAGAACTCACCCCAATTAAATAGAAGCATCGGGTCTACTCAGAGCTCATTGCAGTTTCAAGATCCGCGATTTTACGCATATACTTTGCTCGTATACCTAAAAATCAGGTCATTCTATAAGATCAAATTGCACAATTTTTACAGGATGGGGGTATTTTGGGGATGTAATTGGGTTAGAAGCACAGGCCATCTGGCCACCTTTGATAAGAGATATACAAAATGCCCAGAACTTCAGCTGACGAACTCGTTGAACATACGTTTTCCAATGGGCAGCTTGCGAAAATACTCAAGGTGGCAGACGACACTGATTACGAAAAAGCTTTATCGCTTGTAGGATTAGCAGGCCCAAGACCGACATTGCTAGTCATCGGCGGTGCCAGTAACATGACGGCTGAGAGTCAGGCAAAGCTGCTTCAATTTTTCAATGACACCTTAGCAACTCTGTCAGAACGAATCGGGATTACTGTATTGGACGGCGGCACCGATGCTGGCGTTATCCATATGATGGGCCAGGCACGCCACTATGTTAGTGGCCAATTTAATCTAATTGGCGTTGCGCCCTTAAACAGAGTCATTTTTCCAGTCGGCACAACTCCACCTCCGCCCTCAGATGATTCCAACTATCCTCCAGTCGAACTGGAACCCCATCACACCCATTTCTTCCTAGTACCCGGTGAAAATTGGGGGAGTGAATCCCGCTGGTTAGCCAGGTTCTCGTCGGTTTTAGCGGGACATTTTCCATCTATGACCTTATTGATTAATGGCGGTCAAGTATCGCTTCAAGATTTGAGGCTGAACCTTGAGTTGGGCAGACACGTAACGATTATTGCCGGCAGTGGCCGATTGGCAGATGCCGTAGCTAACACCATTAGCGGAGTCATGCCTTCTGAAGATGAAACAATTCAAAATCTCGTTGATAATTACTACCCTAAACAGCTATCAGTCTTTAACTTGTTATCCAGTTCATTAGATGACCTGAAGACTCAATTAGACACATATTTTGATTCCTAATAGACAAAGCTATCCTGCGGGCATGTAGTCAGCGCTAACCCTCATTTATTAGTAAGGTGTACCCCTTTGAAGCCAGGCCCAAAATCAATTCTTAAGAATTGAAATCAGCAATTGGCAAGGTATGCTAGAGTTCTATGGCAATGCGTTGCTATATTGGGTAACAATCAGTTTTCGGTACGATACGCTCACAGTTCAACTCGACCAGTTCAATCTCGACTTCGATTTGATTACTAGAGGGATCTCCGTATAACTCGTTGCATACTTAACCTAGGAGATTCTCTATGTCCATTTATGTTGGAAATCTGTCCTATGATGCTACTCAGGAGGACATTAATGCCGTCTTCGCCGAGTATGGAACAGTCCAGCGTGTCCATCTACCCACAGATCGTGAAACTGGTCGCCCTCGTGGTTTTGCCTTCGTAGAAATGTCTTCGGAAGACGAAGAAGCCTCTGCAATTGAGGCTTTAGATGGTGCAGAGTGGATGGGCAGAGACCTGCGGGTTAATAAGGCTCGTCCCCGTGAACAGCGTGGCGGCGGTGGTGGCGGTCGCTTCTAAATTAAAAAGTCTGCCTAACTTTGGGTTACGTGTTTTGCACACAACCCTGGTCTATCATGGGGCAGTTGGTCTGCCCCATTTTTGTCGTTAAAGGAGAATACTATGGCCCAGGTTATCCTTGGGGATGATGAAGGTATTGAATCAGCACTGCGAAGATTTAAACGGAAGGTTGTGCAAGCCGGTATTTTTTCGGATATGAAAAAGCACCGTTACTTTGAGACACCTGCTGAAAAACTTAAGCGTAAGGCGATCGCAAAACATCGTCAAAAGCGTTGGAGCCGCAATCGCAGTAATCGCAATAATAATAGAGACTAGGGCAAGCAATTGAAGCTCAAAGCCTGACTCTTAGTCACTGGCATAGTAACAAAGCGGCGTGGTTGAGTTCAACCACGCCGCTTTGCTGACCGACGCATTACAAGGCCTCACCCATAAAATGTTTCGCCCTGGGGATCAGCCCATGGCAAGTTTTTATTCGGGGTTAAGCGCTGTCTAAACAGGACTGCCTAAACAAGACTGCCTAAACAAGGTAGTCTTGCAAGGCTTTAACCGCTAGCGTTTGTTGCTGCAAGGAACGAATAGCTTCAATGGTTGCTCGCGCACCTGACAGGGTTGTAATCGTTGGGATCTTGTAATCAAGGGCTGTGCGACGAATCATTCGATCATCTTCCTGGGCAGTAGCCCCGGTGGGCGTGTTGATAATCAGCTGAATTTCCTGGTTTTTGATGGCATCAATCACATGGGGCCGACCCTCATGCACTTTGTAGACCAATCTCACATCTAATCCATGGGACTGTAGTACCCGCCGAGTGCCAGCTGTCGCCATCAGTTGAAAACCTAGTTCTGCAAGTTCCTTAGCAATGGGAACCACAGCTTCCTTCTCGCGATCGTTCATAGAAATGAAGGTTGTCCCTTGCAAAGGCAGCGCCTGACTAGCAGCTAGTTCGGCTTTGGCAAAAGAACGCCCGAAGTCTACGTCAATCCCCATGACTTCGCCGGTAGACCGCATTTCTGGCCCTAGCAACGTGTCAGTACCCGGAAATTTACTAAAGGGTAGTACGGCCTCTTTTACTGAAATATGGGTGGGGATAACTTCTGTCATCACCCCCACCTCAGTCAGGGTTCGTCCAGACATAATGAGAACCGCTGTCTTAGCTAAGGGCACCCCCGTTGCTTTAGAAACAAATGGCACTGTACGAGAAGCTCTGGGGTTGGCTTCTAAGATATAAACGTCATCATCTTTAACCGCAAATTGAATATTCATGAGGCCAATCACTTTTAGGGCCTTAGCTAATTTGACGGTCCAATCACGAATGATACCCAGGGCTTTATCACTAAGGGTGATGGTCGGTAATGAACAAGCCGAGTCACCCGAGTGGATACCCGCTTGCTCAATGTGCTCCATAATGCCACCAATGACAACTTGACCAGTGCGATCGCAAATGGCATCCACATCCACCTCAATGGCATTTTCCAAAAAGCGATCGATCAAAATTGGATGGTCCGGTTCTACCTGTACCGCTGTCGTCATGTAGCGCTCTAGATCCTGGTCGGAATAGACCACTTCCATAGCCCGACCACCTAACACATAACTAGGGCGCACAACCACTGGATAGTTAATTTTTTGGGCAATCTCCAGGGCTTCCTGATAACTACGGGCAATGCCATTGGGTGGCTGCGTGATCTCCAAATCCCACAGGATTTTCTCAAACCGTTCACGGTCTTCAGCCGTATCGATAGAATCAGGTGACGTACCCCAAATCTTTGTCTGGATCGGCTGACCATCAACCTCCGGTGCACTGCCCAAATAAGCTTGCAAAGGGACAGCCAACTTGAGGGGGGTCTGACCACCAAACTGAATAATGACCCCTTCTGGGTTCTCCGCCTCAATAATATTGAGCACGTCTTCCTTAGTGAGGGGCTCAAAATAAAGCCGGTCACTGGTGTCGTAGTCAGTGGAGACCGTCTCCGGGTTAGAGTTCACCATGATTGTCTCAAAATCATGGGCCTGTAACGCATAGGAGGCATGACAACAACAGTAGTCAAACTCAATACCCTGGCCAATGCGGTTGGGACCACCCCCCAAAATCATTACCTTTCGCCGATCAGAAGGTTTGACCTCGTTTTCAGCCTCATAGGTGGAGTAATAATAGGGAGTGTATGCCTCAAATTCTGCGGCACAGGTATCTACCGTTTTATAGACCGGTGTCACGCCCAAGGCCTTACGGTTTGCCCGCACCTGATCTTCATCGGTTTTGGTGGCATAGGCAATTTGGCGATCGCTAAAGCCCTGCTGCTTCACCGCCATCATTTGCTCGGCAGTAATAGCCCCTAAGGCTGTACGCTTCAACCATTTTTCAGTGATCAGCAAGTCCTGTAATTTATCAATAAACCAGGGATCGATGCCGGTGAGTTCATAGATATCCTGAGCGCTGAGCCCGAGTTGCAACGCATGGCGCAGCGCAAAGATGCGGTCTGGATTAGGGGATCGCAAACTGGAGCGCACCTTGGAAATGGTGGGAAGATTTTCGCTGCGATCGCAGCCCCAACCAGCACGCCCCGTTTCCAAGGAGCGCAAAGCCTTCTGGAACGATTCTTGAAAGGTACGGCCAATGGCCATCGCCTCTCCCACCGACTTCATCTGGGTAGTCAATAAGGGGGCACTTCCAGGAAACTTTTCAAAGGCAAACCGGGGAATCTTAGTTACCACATAGTCAATGGTGGGCTCAAAACTAGCAGGTGTTTTCTTCGTGATGTCATTGGAAATTTCATTCAGGGTGTAGCCCACCGCTAGTTTGGCCGCAAACTTTGCAATGGGAAACCCCGTAGCTTTAGAAGCAAGGGCAGAACTACGAGACACCCTGGGGTTCATCTCAATAACAATCACAGCCCCCGTATCTGGATTCACAGCAAACTGAATATTGGAACCGCCCGTTTCCACACCAATTTCACGAATAATTTTGATAGATGCATCCCGTAACCGCTGATATTCCTTATCAGTCAGGGTTTGAGCAGGCGCTACCGTGATCGAGTCTCCGGTATGAATTCCCATGGGATCCAAATTCTCAATCGAGCAGATGATCACGACATTGTCAGCCAGGTCACGCATGACCTCCAGCTCATACTCTTTCCAACCCAACAGCGACTTCTCAATCAAAATTTGTGATACCGGGCTGGCATCTAAACCGGACTTGGCAATGGTTTCAAACTCTTCCTGGTTGTAGGCGATCCCCCCACCGGTCCCACCCAAGGTAAATGCAGGTCGAATGATTAATGGGTAAGTACCAATCTCTTGAGCAATTGCCTGAGCTTCATCCATGGTCTCAGCCAACCCAGACGGACAGATGCCCACACCAATCCGTTCCATGGCCTCCTTAAATAGGCGGCGGTCTTCAGCCATTTCAATGGCATCTAACTTGGCTCCAATCAGCTCCACATTGTGGGCCGCTAGAACACCCTCCTTGGCAAGACTAACAGCAATATTTAGAGCAGTCTGGCCGCCCATGGTCGGCAAGAGTGCATCTGGCTTTTCCCGCTCAATCACCCGAGCCACCAACTCAGGGGTGAGGGGTTCAATGTAGGTGCGATCCGCCGTTTCTGGATCAGTCATGATGGTGGCCGGATTGGAATTAATCAGCACCACTTCATAGCCTTCTTCTCGCAGAGCCTTGCACGCTTGGGTGCCCGAATAGTCAAACTCACAAGCCTGACCAATCACAATCGGGCCAGAACCAATTAACAAAATCTTGCTGAGGTCGTTGCGGCGAGGCATAAGCGAGCGTTGGAAAAATCGAGGGTAACAAATTAGAGAGTCCTATCATTCAGGACTCGGATCAACAAATCCAAATCATTGTAGGGCTTTCTTTCACACCCAAGGCGGAGATTTTGCAGGAGTTTTCAACCATCTTTAGAGCAAACCACCCGCCATAATGGCCAATGTGCATCAATCATAGGCTGATATTTCCTAAATTTAGGAGGTATCTAATCGCCACTGCTGTAAGGATTCATGCCAGGCATGCACTACAAAACGGACATGCAATATCCATCATTCTTTGCCCATGAAAAATGAAAGGGTGCCAACGCTAACGTCAGAACCCTTTCATTTTTATCAGAGTTAATTGGAGGCAACTGAGTAGGAATGTCCAGAGTTTTGTGTCAATCGCTAATTTTTAATAAAAAATCAAGGGTTTCAGCCCTCTCCAACACCGTTTGGTAGACACTCCCTAACAGCTATGGCAAACGGCTGAATGCATCTCTCCAAAGGAGAAGCCGCACCAAAAGCCGTTTGCGGCACCCATAGCTGATGTTACTTATAGCGTTCAGTAATCATCACTAATATTGTGAACCATGGGCACCCAGCGATAAACTGGCGTCAACGCTTAACCTTCGCCGCCTTCGCCACCTTCGCCGCCTTCGCCGCCTTCGCCGCCTTCGCCAGTAACAGCATCCTTGGCGTCTTCTACAGCACCCTCGACGGTTTCTTTAACTTCACCAGCGGCATCACCAGCAGCATCGACCGCATCGCCAGCGGCATCACCAGCAGCATCGACCGCATCACCGGCAGCATCTACGGCATCGCCAGCGGCATCGCCAGCAGCATCTACTGTTTCACCAGCAGCATCGACCGCATCGCCAGCGGCATCGCCAGCATCTTGCACAGTGCCACCACCACAGGCAGCAACTGTTGCAGCCACACCCAGGCTCAAAAATAACTGAATTGCACGAATCTTCATTTTGCTATCTCCGTTTTAATTGGGGTGAATAAACTCACCAAATGTAATTTTGCCTACAAACCAACATTTTCGATTCTTTGATAAAAAAAACTGTGGTTATTGCCCAGTTTGAATAAGCCAGTCATGCAATAAATAAATTTCAGGTATAGCGATTGCTAATTTAGGGAATGCACTGGTCTAAAGCGATTGCTATTTGACAGTGTTTCACAACTAATAGTCATACCGAGGCCCAGCAATGTCGGCATTCATTAATGGGGAATAAATAATAGGAAATAAGGCAGAAGTTATGCATAGCTATATGATGATTACCGGGGGTGTTATTGCGCTCTAATCTCAATAGTGCCTTCCGCCAATATCGCTAATTCTTTTGCTCTAGTCCTTATGCCCACGGCTTCACAGGTTTCTGATTTGACATCAACGGCTTTGTCCACCGTATTGCAACTGCATGAGGTCACAAAACAGTATCCACAGCAGACAATACCGGCTATCAATCAGGTCAGTTTAGAACTGTGCCAGGGAGAATTATTGGCCCTGTTAGGACCGTCAGGCTGTGGTAAAACCACCTTGTTGAGAACCATTGCAGGGTTTGAAGCATCTGATCAGGGGTGGATTAAGCTGGCAGAGCAACCGGTGTGTGGTCAAGGTGTAGTGGTGCCACCCGAACGTCGTGATGTGGGGATTGTCTTTCAGGACTATGCCCTATTTCCCCATCTATGCGTCCTGGACAATGTTGCCTTTGGACTTAAGCATCTCAGGCGTCATCGACGCATGCCTAAAAAACAAATGCAAACCTTGGCCCAAGAGGCCATCAGCCTCGTAGGCTTGAATGGGTTTGAGCGCCGTTATCCCCATGAACTATCTGGGGGACAGCAGCAGCGGGTGGCTTTGGCTCGCGCCTTGGCCCCTCGCCCCTCCTTGGTTTTACTAGATGAGCCCTTCAGCAACCTGGATGTGCAGGTGCGGCTTTATTTGCGTCAGGAGGTCCGCAACATCCTTAAGGGGGTGGGCGCTTCGGGCATCTTTGTCACCCACGACCAACAAGAGGCCTTAGCCATTGCTGATCGGGTGGCTGTCATGCGATCTGGGCATATCGAGCAACTGGGAAGTCCTGAAGAAATTTACAGACAGCCTGCCTCTAGATTTGTTGCAGATTTTGTGACCCAGGCTAACTTTATCGAGGCCCATCGCTCAGCAGGCGGCTGGCAAACGGCCTTGGGGCTGGTGGACGAGTCCATGGTGCAACCGACTGAGGCTGACACAGGTACACTCATGTTGCGTCAAGAAGAGCTGCATCTCAGCTCGGTAGCGACGAATGAAACTGCTCTGATTATTTGCGATCGCGAGTTTCTGGGTCGTGAATACAAATACACCCTCACCCACCCTACCCAGGGCAATTTGCAAGCTCGCACCCCGTCCCGTTTTGCCGTCGGTAATTCAGTCCAAATCACAATCAAACCCAACCCTAGTGGGTTGCGTATCTTTATCTAGTGCCGAGGGCTAGTGCCGAATTTAGAACACGTGCTCTAACAACGCCTGCCGCATCACATCCACAGGGGGGGATTGCTGAGTCCATATTTCTAGAGCTGCAGCCCCCTGCTGCACGAGCATTTCTAACCCATCGAAGGTGACCAGACCAGCCGCACTAGCCTGTTGTAAAAACCGTGTAGGCCGTGGCACATAGATTAAATCGTACGCAATGGTCTGACTGGGGAGTAAGGCCATCTGCCCGTCCGTTAGGGGAGAAGCTTCAATCTTAGGAGCCATACCGATGGGTGTGGCATTAACCACCAGACCGGCCTTTGGCAAAAGCTCGTCTAATCGATCCCAAGTATGAACAGATAGATTGGGCTGTAGCGGAGACATCTCCCAACTTTGGGCAAATGCGGCCAGTTTATCGGCACTGCGCCCCACCACTAACACGTTGGGGCAACCGAGCTGATGACAAGCGGCCACAACAGCACGGGCAGCCCCACCATTACCCAGAATGAGGGCTGGCGCATGGCTCCAATCCCGACTCAGGGCTTTCAGCGGTGCAATAAAGCCAGCGGCGTCCGTATTGGTACCGCACCAACCTTGATCACTCCACCACACGGTATTGACCGCCCCAATGGCCTGGGCAACCTCTGAGACGTCGGTCAGCAAGGGCATGATGGTTTGCTTGTGAGGGATGGTGATGTTAAAGGCCTTTAAGCCAATGGCAGCAAAGCCATCGATTGCTGTTTTTAGCTGGTCGGGAGCAATGGGAAATGGCAGATAGACATAGTCTAAACCCAGGGTTGCGATCGCAGCATTATGCATAATTGGCGACATCGAATGTTTGACTGGATAGCCAATGACACCAAGTAGCTGAGTTGTCCCCTTAACAGTCAACGGTTTAATCACCACAGGTTTACGTTGTGAATCGTCTAAGATGCGTAGCGCTCCCAATTACTTATAATGAAACCTGCTGCCTGGCAAGAAATCTGACGTTTCCCAACGTTTTCACCAGGTTCAAGCCTGCTTACCAATCACCCGATTTAACTTGCAACCACCGTGACAGCCACTCCGCTTTCTTCTTCCGTTTCTGCCGAACTGACCGCACCTGAGGTGCGCCCCGATAAATTAGGCCGCTTTGGCCGCTTTGGCGGTAAGTATGTTCCTGAAACTCTGATGCCTGCCCTAGTGGAGCTGGAGGAAGCGTTTTATGCCTACCGCGATGAAGCTGGCTTTCAGGCAGAGCTCAACGGACTGCTAAAGGATTACGTCGGTCGAGCCAATCCCCTATATTTTGCAGAGCGCCTCACCGAATACTATGCCCGCCCCGACGGCAGCGGCCCGCAGATCTATCTCAAGCGCGAAGACCTGAACCACACTGGAGCTCACAAAATCAACAACGCCCTTGGCCAGGTTTTGCTAGCCAAGCGTATGGGCAAAAAGCGCATTATTGCTGAAACCGGTGCCGGTCAGCATGGTGTGGCCACAGCCACCGTCTGCGCCCGGTTTGGCATCGAATGTGTGATTTATATGGGCGTTCATGACATGGAACGCCAGGCCCTAAACGTATTCCGTATGCGCCTGATGGGAGCCACGGTACAGCCCGTTAGCTCCGGCACCGGCACCCTCAAAGATGCCACCTCTGAAGCGATTCGCGACTGGGTTACCAACGTGGAGAGCACCCACTACATTTTGGGCTCGGTGGCTGGCCCCCACCCTTATCCCATGATTGTGCGCGAATTCCACGCCATCATCGGCCAAGAAACCCGGACCCAGTGCCAGGAAAAATGGGGGGGTCTACCCGATATTTTGGTTGCCTGTGTCGGTGGTGGCTCCAATGCCATGGGGCTATTCCATGATTTCATCAATGAGCCCTCTGTACGCATGATTGGCATAGAAGCCTCCGGTGAAGGGGTGAGCACAGGTAAACATGCAGCCACCCTTACCGCAGGGAGGGTGGGTGTTCTCCATGGAGCCATGAGCTTCCTACTGCAAGACGGCGATGGCCAGGTGATCGAACCCCACTCCATCAGCGCCGGTCTTGACTACCCCGGCGTTGGTCCTGAGCACAGCTATCTGAAGGAAATTGGCCGTGCAGAATACTACGGAGTCACCGATCAAGAAGCCCTGGATGCTTTTCAGCTACTGTCGCAACGGGAAGGCATTATTCCAGCCCTGGAAACAGCCCACGCCTTTGCCTATCTTGAAAAGCTCTGCCCCCAGTTAGACGGCAGTCCAAAAATTGTGCTTAATTGCTCTGGGCGAGGCGATAAGGATGTGCAGACTGTCGCTAAAGTGCTGAAGTTTGATAGTTAGAGAACGTTTGAGTGTTGAGTGGTGGATTTTGAATGTTAGGGGTTTAGCTGGCTAACACCTTAGCGGCGCACCGTAACGCAAATCTATCACTCAACACTCCAGTACTCTAAATGCTGATGTAATCACAGGAAATTCTTAACTTGGAAAACTTTGAGGTTTGCGATCGCGACATTCCCAAGTCGCTACTGGAACGTTATTTATCATCCGATGCCATCGCTATCGATACTGAAACCATGGGGCTTAACCCCCTACGCGATCGGCTATGTCTAGTGCAACTCTGTGATACTACCGGGTACACATCAGCGGTGCGCATCGAACGGGGACAAACCAGCGCCCCCAACCTAAAATTACTGCTCGAAACCTCCAGTATTCTCAAGATTTTTCATTTCGCTCGGTTTGACATGGCCACACTCAAACACCATCTATGCATTGATGTGAGCCCAGTATTCTGCACCAAAATTGCCAGCAAACTAGCTCGCACCTACAGTCCTCGACACGGCTTGAAGGAACTCGTCAAAGAAATCGCTGGTGTAGAACTTGATAAGAGTGCCCAAAGCTCTGACTGGGGAAATGTGCAGGATCTAAGCGATGAGCAGTTAGCCTATGCCGCTAACGACGTTCGTTATCTCCATGAACTGTCAAAGCAACTCACGCTAATGCTCCAGCGGGAAGAACGGTGGCACCTGGCCGAGGCCTGTTTCCAGTGTTTGCCCACCTTTATCCAGTTGGATCTACACCAGTATCCAAATATTTTTGAGCACTAGTAAAAAACAAGTGCACGAGGCGTGGGCGGTGACTGAGTCACCGCCCACGCCTCGTGGGTGTTTAAACAACTATTCTTTATACGTTCTTGCTTTATTAAAGAATCAAGAATTCTTTGATTTTCGGGGAACCCTTGAATTAGGCGTATCAGTGTAGTGAACAATACATCGGAGATACATTGATTTTTTCTTGACCAAGTCTTCAGGGATAGTTGGTCAGACAATCAGAACCCAAGTCTTGATAAAAGTACATATCGAGCAGCTCATCAGTCAATACATTTACCCACCTAGGGAAAGTGAGGGACTGGTAAAGCTACATAAGGTTCCGGACGAGACAGGACTTCAGGAGTTAAACATAAAGTGCTGAACAGGCATTTTTCTATCACTCCTTTATGGATGATCTGTTGTATGTGGAGTTTCGTTAAAGAAGCCCACTTGCCAATGGTGTTTGTTATGTCAGTACGCCATTAATGTCATCAAAGGTGTTCGTTAATTTATTAACTATTAACTATATGAAAGCTGTCATTCTAGCTGGTGGTTTGGGGACTCGTCTCAGCGAAGAAACCGCTATTAAACCGAAACCTATGGTCGAGATTGGTGGTAAGCCCATTCTTTGGCACATCATGAAGATCTATTCCCAACACGGGATTAATGACTTTATTGTCTGCTGTGGTTATAAGGGCTATGTCATCAAGGAATATTTTGCTAATTATTTCCTCCACATGTCAGATGTCACCTTTGACATGCGGTTTAACCAAATGAATGTTCATGCAGGTAAAGCAGAGCCCTGGCGTGTAACTCTAGTGGACACGGGTGATTCCACCATGACCGGTGGTCGTCTCAAGCGGGTAAGAGAGCATCTTGGCAGTGAAGATTTCTGCTTTACCTACGGGGACGGCGTTTCCAGTGTGAACGTGACTGAGCTCATCGAATTCCACAAGCAACAGGGAACATTGGCGACATTGACAGCTGTTCAGCCTCCTGGCAGATTTGGTGCTATTTCCCTAGGTCAAGAGCAAACTAAAATCACCAAGTTCCATGAGAAGCCTGAAGGCGACGGTGCCTGGATCAACGGTGGCTTTTTTGTCCTTAATCCTCAAGTCATTGACTACATTGACGATGACTCAATCTCTTGGGAGAAGGAGCCCCTGCAAAAGCTAGCCCACATGGAAGAGCTTTCGGCCTATAAGCATGATGGTTTCTGGCAGCCCATGGATACCCTGCGGGACAAGCGCTACCTAGAAAAGCTTTGGCAGGCTAATGAAGCACCTTGGAAGAGCTGGTAACCCATAAATATCTAAGACTGATATCTACACCAGATATCAGTCTTTCTTACCTAGGAGCCTAAGTCTACTAACGACTTAGCGCTCCTGCACGAGTTTTTCATTGTCGTATGTCGGCAACATTAGATTTTTTACTGTATTGAAGGAACAGTTATGAATGCTGATTTTTGGCGCGGTAAGCGAGTTTTTGTAACTGGTCACACAGGATTTAAGGGTAGTTGGTTATCTCTCTGGTTGCAACAACTCGGTGCTGAAGTTGTTGGCTATGCGTTGAATCCTCCTACCTCACCGAGTCTGTTTGAGGTGGCGAAGGTGGGCAATGGCATGATGTCCATTGAAGGCGATGTGAGAGATCTGGTGAGTTTGCAAGATGCGATCGCATCCCACAAACCCGAGATTATTTTCCATATGGCGGCTCAGCCACTGGTGCGCTACTCCTACAAAAATCCTGTAGAGACCTATGCCACCAATGTCATGGGCACCGTTCACCTGCTAGAAGCTGTACGGCAAACCGATAGTACCCGTGTAGTCGTAAACATTACCAGCGACAAATGCTACGAAAACCGGGAATGGGTTTGGGGTTATCGCGAAAATGAAGCCATGGGAGGGCACGATCCTTATTCCAACAGTAAGGGATGTGCTGAGTTAGTTGCCTCTGCTTATCGCAATTCCTACTTCAACAAAGACAACTACGCTGAGCACGGCGTCGGTTTGTCCAGCGTCAGAGCGGGTAATGTCATTGGTGGTGGAGACTGGGCCGGTGACCGCCTAATTCCTGATATTATTCGCGCCATTATCGCCGGTGAGCCTGTCCTGATCCGTAGCCCAAATGCAATTCGTCCCTGGCAGCATGTGCTAGAGCCCCTCAACGGCTACATGACCCTAGCGGAGCAGATGTGGGACAGTGGCACTGACTTAGCAGAAGGCTGGAACTTTGGCCCTAACGACAGCGATGCCCGCCCCGTATCCTGGATTACAGAACAGTTAACTCAACTGTGGGGAGATGGTGCTAGTTGGCAACTAGACACCAAAGTTAATCCCCACGAAGCAACGTATCTTAAGTTAGACTGCTCCAAAGCGAAAAGTCGTCTCAAGTGGGCACCAAAACTAGATCTAGCAACAACTCTAGATTGGATCGTTGAATGGTATCACGGATACATCAGGGAAGATGACATGCATCAGATGACCATAGCGCAGATTCAACGCTATGAAGCACTGAAAGCAGGTTAAATAAATCTGGAGGGTGGGCCACAGCCATCCTCCCATGCATTGCTCTAACCTTTTTTATAAGTATCTGTTCACAGATAGTCGACACCTATGATTTTTAACGAAACCTCCATTCAGGGGGTCTATATTATTGACCTTGAGCTCCTCAAAGATGATCGAGGATTTTTTGCCCGCACCTTCTGTGCACAAGAGTTTGAAGAGCGGGGTCTCAAACCAGTCGTAGCCCAGTGCAATATGTCTTTTAACTACAAAAAAGGCACCCTGCGGGGCATGCACTTCCAGATTCCCCCTGCTACGGAAACCAAACTGGTACGCTGCACTCAAGGCGCAATCTATGACGTTATCGTTGATCTGCGCAAAGATTCACCCACATACCTATGCCATGTCGGTGTGGAGCTAACTGCCGACAACAGACGTGCGCTATACGTCCCCGAAATGTTCGCCCACGGCTACCAAACCCTGACCGACAATGCGGAAGTGACCTACCAGGTTACCGAATTTTATACCCCCGGCTACGAGCGAGGCTTACGTTACAGCGATCCCAAACTAGCCATTGACTGGCCCTTACCAGTAACAACTATTTCTAACAAAGATGCCAACTGGCCGCTGTTAACCGACCAGCAAAGTGATCAACCCGTTTCAGTAGGAGCCCCATCATGATTATTGTCGATACAGCCCTAAAAGCCCGTGCAGAAGCAGGCAATCCTGTCCGCGTGGGCATGATCGGTGCAGGCTTTATGGGACGCGGCATTGCCAACCAAATTATCCACTCCGTTCCTGGCATGGAACTAGTAGCTGTTTATAACCGCAGTCTAGACGGTGCTAAGCGCGCTTACGAAGAAGCTGGCCTTGATCATTTTCAGACCGTTAAAACGGTAGCCGAGCTAGAAGACGCCATCAACAAAGGCAAGCCCGCCGTCACCGAAGATGCATCTCTGCTGTGCAAAGCAGAAAACATCGATGCATTGGTAGAAGTCACCGGCACAATTGAGTTTGGTGCTCAGATTGTGATGGAAGCCATCAACAACAAAAAGCATGTTGTTCTAATGAACGCAGAGCTTGATGGTACTGTGGGCCCAATGCTTAAGGTTTACGCTGACCGAGCTGGTGTTGTGCTATCTAACTGTGATGGAGACCAGCCAGGTGTAGAGATGAACCTCTATCGCTATGTCAAGAGCATTGGCTTTACGCCTCTCCTCTGTGGCAATATTAAAGGCCTCCAAGACCGCTATCGGAACCCTACGACTCAGGCGAGTTTTGCCGCCAAGTGGAAGCAGGCAGCCTACATGGTAACCAGCTTTGCAGACGGTACTAAAATCTCTTTTGAGCAGGCAATTGTAGCCAACGCTACCGGCATGAAAGTCGCCCAGCGTGGAATGTTAGGCTATGACTTCCGTGGCCATGTGGATGACATGACCCACCTATACGATGTAGACCAGCTGAAGTCTCTAGGGGGAATAGTTGATTATGTTGTTGGCGCTCAGCCTGCAGCTGGTGTATTTATTTATGCCACCAACGAAGATCCCAAACATCAGCACTATCTAAACTACTACAAACGTGGTGAGGGTCCCCTATATAGCTTCTATACCCCTTATCACATCTGCCATTTTGAGGTGCCCCTCTCTTTGGCCCGTGCTGCCCTATTTAACGATGCCGTCATGGCTCCCCTAGGAAAACCCATGGTGGATGTCGTGGCGACAGCCAAAATCGACCTCAAAGAAGGGGAAACTCTGGATGGCATCGGCTACTACATGACCTACGGTCAGTGCGAAAATTCTGATGTAGCTCTATCAGAAAATTTATTGCCCATGGGTCTTGCAGAAGGCTGTAAACTCAAGCGTCCTGTTGCCAAGGATACCGTTTTAACCTACGACGATATTATCTTGCCAGAAGGACGTTTCTGCGACAAATTGCGATCTGAACAAGACTCCTACTTTGCCACTGCAGCTGTCTAATAAGCTGTTTGACAACAAAGTATCGGTGAGCCAGCATTCTGTATTAGAATGCTGGCTCATATCTTATTCAAAAACCAGAGTTGACTATGGTGTAATTTGAGTAGCAATCAAATCAAAAAGTTCTCCACTACCGATGCATCGTCCAAGTCAATGCGGATTGTGAAAGGCTCTCCTGGACAGCCTCGAAAATAAAGTTGAAGGTAATTATCTACGCTACGAGCCTGAGCCGTTAAACATACAGTACCTGCCTCATCTAGCACCGTTACAATAAGTCCCTGAGGCAAATACACGTTTTCCCCCATGGGATAGAGACGCATAGCAATATTCACAACTGTTGCACTTTCTTGTTGCACATCAAGCACCAGCGCAACCTGTTCCGTACCCAAGGTTAAATTTAAGTCTAATAGTTTAGCCCGTTTTACCTGGACAGGTGTCTCTCTCTGAGCTGTCTGCCCGCCTTGCCTAAATGCTGGTACCCATAGATATTGAGCTAATAAATCTTCTGCTAATTGCCAGCCATCTTCAACCTGCCCCTCCAACCACTGGCCAAGGCAAGTTAGCTGAGATGACAGTTGACCAGATTGGCTTTGACCAATTTGGTCAAGATGTACTGGCAAGTCATCCATGGATCGAAGCTGGGCTAATCTCAAATACGGATACGTTGACGAAACCTCAGTACCAAAGCCTAACAGTGAAGCTTCACCTGCTACTTCATCCAGTGCAACAGCCACATAACCAATGCGTTCTGTGAGAACTTCCAGAGGCAGGGTAATATCCCCTGACAAAACGGGACGACATTCCAGGCGGCCTACCCTGGGAATCACTAAATCAGCAACATCTTCTGTTAACTGAAGTACTGGATTCCAACTATCACTGTGGTTCAAATCAGTGGGGACACCTAGAGCACTTAAAAAATCATGCATTACCCAAACTGCCAGGGTATTCCGTCTCACCCTCTCAGAAATCCTTGCTTGAGTATGTTCTTGAGCAAACTGTTGAGCAATTCTTTTACCCTGTTGTGTAATCGGCCAAATCAGACTAGCTGCGTTACCACTCTGTTGCATATAGCTCATAGGTAAAGTCTCCGATATATGTTGGCAGTCATTGTTTTAAATAAAAAATGTTACTAAGAATTCAAGTGCCCCTCAGCACGACCAAACTCGCGTAAGCGAGGTTTACATTGACGGCGGTAAAAGCTTTCAAGGGTTTTATAAGAAACATCAAACTCTTTTTCTAAAGCATGCCAAGGTGTTTCTGGCGGTAGTCGTCTGCGGATCATCTCATAGCAGTTAATGGTCGGATGATTAGCAATGTGAATCCGACATAGTTCATCCATATTTTGTTCTAACCAGTCCTGCACCCTCTCTAAAATTGGTGGGATCTCGGGTTTAGCAGTTAACTTTTCAACAATAGCGGTAGTGCCGCCTTCTTCGTTATAAGCAGAAATGTATCGCTTGCGGTCTGCTTGAACAAGTTGCTCAAAATCTAGTAAACGAAACTTGAGATAGGCATTTAACCAGGTCACTACACTGGCAATTTCTGGATCATACGGCTTAGCTGTTTTACCCTCACATAGATTCTGACAAAGATAGATCCATGTTTGTTGGAGGGCATCTTGATAGTATGCGCTATGGTCATACCACAGACGAGGTTTGACCAAACGAATTAGCTGAGTTAAATATCGCTGGCGTTCTGCACTACCACAGTGGTGACAACAGGCTTCACATGCCAACCGACGTAATTCATCTGGGGAGTCATTCATGGATAGATCTGGTTTACTCCATCTGAGAATTGCCCGCATCAGCATTTTCCCATCTATCAAATTTACATAGCTGTAAATTCATCAGATAAAATTTCAAAGATTCTGCAGCCGTCTGCAATATTTTACAAAAAGCAACAACAGCGACTGAACGTTCACTAACTTTTGCTGCACACATACAGCAAAAACTGAGGAGGCCGAAAAGCCACCTCAGTTATAGAAAGAAGCGCTATACCTAATTTTTTAAGTCTGAAAGAATCAGGATCTAACCAGGTTCAGCCAAGTAGGGCTGCAAATGGGGACGCAATGCTGTACGTGCAACCATAGCATTTTCAAATCGCTTGCCCTGGTTCTGTTGAATGAGTTTATCAAACCAATCGCCTACAGCCTCTGGGATAGAAGCAAACTGACGCCACTGCAAATCACCACTAACTGTTGGTAGCGTGAGCTGATCTATAGATTGGCCAGTCAGCGCCTGCAAACCAATCAAACCAAGGGCATAGACATCACTACTCATGGCTGGACGACCAATACGTTGCTCTAATGGTTGATAGTCTCGCTGCATTAACAACTGCTTACGATATTCTGCAGACTGCTGACTAACACCAATCATGACGCGTTTGCCAAGGCCACTATCAACAAGCACCATAGATTGGTCTAGGTTTTCTCGACTACTGCTTTGAATAAAAGAGTCATCCCTTAAGCCAGCGTGGACTTGCTTATGCCGATGAAATATTCCAACCTGTTCTAATAAACGATCCATTAACAGTAGAACTGACTCAATGGGCCAGGGGGTTTGCAACTTTGCCTGGAGCAGTTGGTCCTGATTGAAGGTATCTCCCAGGCCATGGATAATGTAGAACGTATTATCTACTTGACCGTAGGTATAGCCTGGAAACAGGGAACGCAGGGGCTCAAACTTTTCCGTTTCTTTTTCCATTACCCGCTTTAAAAGGTCGGCGGTGTCTGGGGAGTACGCCCGTAGCGTCTGCAATAGGACTAAAGAATTAGTGTGTTTATCTAAGGCAATAGAAATCGGCCCTAAAGGTTCTTGGCGCAGAAAATATTGAACTTGATAGCGTTGTGCCGCAAATCTTGAGAAGGCCGTTTTAGGCACCAGTGAAATATTGGCGGCGGCTGGTTGCATGCCAAACGGGGGTGAGTCGACCGCTTTAAGGGGCTGAACATCACGGTTTAATTCAGCTGCCTGAGGTTTAGGTTCAGATGGCTGGGGTACTGGTTGTGTGGCTTTGATAATGGCTAGCTGTGTCTCAACACGCGCTAAGGTGACAGCAAAATCGATGGGCTTAGTAATGTAATCGTTGGCACCTAGTTCAAAGGCCCTCACCATGTCATCGCTTTGGGCCTTTGCTGTCACCATCAACACAGGTAGCTGATTACGAGAATAGGTTTGCCGGATCTGACGTAGGGTCTCAATGCCATCGATACCCGGCATCATGATATCCAACAAGACTAGAGCTACATTTTGATGACTTTGAATGTAGTCTAAAGCTGCCTCACCACTATCCACGACTACTGATTGATAACCACGACGGTTAAGGCGACGACTCAGCATATCGCGGTTGTCTTCGTTATCGTCAACCACCAGAATAGGCAGACCACTAAAGGCATTATGGGGTTTGTCAGCCGCTGGTGTCACTGGTTGCTCAACGTCATCTGTCGATTGAATAACAGGTGTAACCGGCTCTCCAGAGACGACATCAGACGTGATTGGAGTAACCGGCACGATCGGTGTTACGGCAACATCAGACGTGATTGGAGTAACCGGCGCGATCGGCGTAGCATCAGACTGATCTGAGTCATTATCAGTAACTGGAGTCGTTGTTGTTGGTGCAATCGGCGTCACCGAAGCTGTAGGTGAGGCAATCGGCGTCACCGGAGCAATGGGTGTAATGGGCGCAGCTGGAGTCGTTGGCGTTGGTGTAATCGGCGTTACCGAGGCCGCAGGCGCAGTAATGGGGGTAACGGGCGCAATGGGAATAACGGGTGCAGCAGTGTTTTCGGTAACGACTTTAGCCTTGGGAGTATCTGAAGCGGTTGATAATTGTTCAGCAGATAAAAATGCCTTGATCTTTCCCAACAACCTTTTTAGATCAATAGGTTTGGTGTCATAGTCGTCACAGCCTGCGGCTAGAGCCTGATCTCGATCACCCCGCATAGCATGGGCCGTCAAAGCAATGATGGGAACATCCTGTGTATGGGATTGGGCCTTTAAACGCCTGGTCGCCTCCCAACCATCAATGACGGGCAAACTCATGTCCATAAGAATCAGATCAAATGGCTGAGCAGATGCGATCGCAATCGCTTCAGCACCATCTACCGCAACCGCCAGCTCATATCCACGACGACGAAGGCGTCGACTTAACATATCTCGATTTAGTTCGTTATCTTCAACCAATAAGATTCTTGCCATAATCCCCTCAATTAACCTCAGCCTACAATCACTACCGGGTTAATCAGATGCACTAGACACCCTATCGGTGCTAGAGACTGAATCTGTTGTATTAGGCATCGAGACTGCCTTAGTCGAAACCATCGCCTGTAGCTCAGTCAAAAGCTCTTGACGATTGAGATCGGCCTTTTGATACACCCGAGCCACACCATCTAGCTGTTGCTGATCGCTAGCGGTCAACGCTTTCGCTGTTACAACAATGACAGGTATATTTTGCCATTCAGAATTTTGTCGCAGCACCTGGATAAACTCGAAGCCATCCATTTCAGGCATCATCAAATCCAACACAATTAGATTGGGTAGATTGTCATCTAGATACTGCAACGCTTCACGTCCATTAGACGCTAATTCAACAGTCCAATCTTGTCGTTGTAAAAAGCGCCCCATAATCTCCCGAGCGTTGACATCATCTTCCACTACTAAAATAGTAGGAGAGGTTTGGTCCGAAAGATGCGTTTCTAAAACACTGAGTAACCGCTTGCGATCGATAGGCTTAGTAAGATAGTCAGCTGCCCCCAAGCTATGTCCCATAGGACGGTCATCTACAATTGACAATAAGATCACCGGAATTTCCGCAACACCTGGCATTTCTTTGAGCTGTCTTAGCACTGACCAGCCATCCATTTGTGGCATCATTACATCCAGCGTAATGGCATCAGGCAACAATTCGCCCGCTAGAGCCAGACCTTGTTCACCAGTAGCCGCACAGACAACTTCGTAACCCGCCTCATTGAGGGAGCGACGCAAGATCTCACGGGCATCTTCGTCATCATCAATCACTAGAACTGTTTGGCGCGATGTTTGATGAGTCAGAGCATTACTGACTGTAGCCAACTCACCTTCAGACGACGATCTTGTGGGCGCAAAAAAGGGCTTACCCTTTGGATTAGGCGACGTTACCGTTTGAGGAATGACCAAAGAAAATGTTGTTCCCTGACCATGGGCACTCTCCACAAAGATATCCCCCCCCATCATGGTAATAAACTGCTTAGTAATCGCCAGGCCAAGACCTGTACCACCATATTTACGGGTAGTGGAGGCATCTGCCTGGGTAAAGGCATCAAAGATCTTCTCGATTTGATCATCCTTCATACCAATGCCCGTATCACTAACGATAAAACGGAACCAAGGGCCATCGTATACAGAACTATCGACCGTAGAAATTTGCTCAACTGTTAAAGTAATATCTCCATTCTCAGTAAACTTGCATGCATTACTCAGCAGATTAAACAAGCTCTGACGCAGTTTTGTTTGATCTACATGTAATTTACCAATATCATCCGGGCAGAAAATTGACAGATGATTGTTATTTTTATGGGCAACAGGAACAATCGTGCCAGAGATGTCTTCCACCATATCTTTAATGGAAACATCTTCTAAAAATAGCTCCATACGACCTGCTTCAATCTTAGAGAGGTCTAGCACTGAGTTAATGAGCCCCAACAGATGTTTGCCAGCCCCTTGAATTTTTTGTAGATCAGGGACAAAATCATCCTCACCGACATCAGCGGCTTCTTCCTCAAGCATTTCGCTATAGCCAATGATGGCGTTGAGAGGCGTCCGCAGCTCGTGGCTCATATTGGCCAAAAATTCACTCTTAGAGCGATTGGCATCCTCTGCTTTTACCCGAGCTTCTTCAGCCTCTTCCATGGCCTTCATCAGCTTGGTTGTCCGGTCCTGCACACGGCTATCCAGGTCTCGATTCAGCTCCATCAGCTGCTCTTCGGCTTGCTTACGCTCCGTTATATCCTGCAAAAACAAGGACAGCCCATCGCGACCAGGGTACCCCCTGACCTGCAACCAACGCTGAGTAGGAGAATAGTAGGTTTCGAAGCTGACAACTGTCTGCTCAGCCATGGCACGGCGATATTGCTGCTCATAACGAGCTCCCAAGGATTCAGGGAAAATCTTCCAGAAGTCCTGCTCTAAAAGACCTTGAATATTACGTTTAAGCACCTCAGCAGCTTGAGCATTCACATAGGTAACTTTCCAGGCGCGATCAACAGCCACAAATGCATCCGTAATATTTTCTAGGACACTAGTGGTGCGCTGAGTAGACTGCCGCAGTCGCGCAACCAATCCATAGGCAATTACACCAATGAGCGCTAGCGTAACCAGATAGGCTGCATTTCTGTATATAGCGACCTGTCTAAAGGCAGCGCGACTGGCATCATCAAAAGTACTCTCTAGCTCGCGAATGTTGCTCGTCAAGGGTAAATTAACAGCCTGATCCAACAGAGCATCGGCAGAAGGCTTACTGTCTAAAACTGTCTGAGTCAGCTCTACGACCTGAGCCACATCTTCCGCACTCGAAAATTCACCGGCATTGAGCTTTGCTTTGACCGTATTGAGTTCTGCCTCAATGGTGGCAACCAGCTGCTCATCAGTTGCCATGATGTAGATCAAAACATCATCGATGAGTTTTTCAAGATCCGCATCACCAGTATTTTTTAATTCATTAACCAGGCTAGGCAACTGCTCAAGAGCATTCTGTAGCTTGTTATTAGTGGTCTGAAACCGCTCAACGAGCTCAGTTTTTTTCTCTAGATCCTGAGCATTGCCACTAATAAGGCTTTTCAGCTTACCCTGCTCATCTTTCCCTATAAAACTAGGTATGTTTTCACCTAGCTCCTTCTGAATAGACAGCTCTTCGGCCAAGGCTTCGGCTAGTGGCTCATCATTTCTCAACAGCTTGTAGCGTTCTTTTAGTAATGCTAGTTCAACCTCTGTATCACTTTCGACCTGACTAGAGATTAAATCAGCATATTCTTGATATTGGCTGACATTAACAGATTTTCCTTTAATACCCAAAAATATGAGGAGGAAAAAAGCTGTAGCTACACCTGCCCCTTTGGTTAGAGACTCTTGATTCACTAGAATAACCTCCTAAAATTTTTATCTATATAAGGAGAACGGTTGTTGATTTGAATCACAAGCTAGTTGCAAAAATTAGATATAAATGAGAAAAATGAGAATGGGTGAAGGGCCGAATTAACGGAATAGAGAAATCGACTAGTTACTTATAAGAATACGGACACCCTCATCAGGAAGTCCTCATAAATCTATTCAACATAACAATAGTGGAGTCGAGCAATTTTTATCAATTAAAACTGATGTCCTATTTTGTTTTAACAAATAAAGAGTTAATCTACGGGATACTTACTTATAAGGTATCAAGGCTTCATTAATTAGTTTATGATGCCCTTTAAACATCTGATGAAGATAGGTACCAGGGATAATTTGCACTGCCGTCACATTTTTTTAGCAACGACAAAACATCTTTATAGAGATGCTCCAGAATTACAATGGGTTCCGGAAAATACACGTAGTTAGTTACGGACACTATATCTATTTTTACCAGCCTTCATGGCAACATCACGCAAACTAGGCAGTAGATTTACCGATCTCTGCCCCCCCAGCTGTCTAGAAGAGAAAACAGCTATTATCCTGCTATCGGTGTACTGTCGACCTCAGCAAATACTAGGGAGCGCACTTCGTTCAACAGATCCTGACGGTTGAAATCAGCCTTTTGATACACTCTAACAACACCTTCTAAACGCTTTTGATCTTTAGCTGTCAGTGTTTTTGCAGTGACAATAATGACAGGGATATTTCGCCAGCTAGGTGTTTGACGCAAAATTTGAACAAACTCAAAACCATCCAGACCAGGCATCATCAGATCTAGCACAATTAAGTCAGGGACAGCCCTATTGAGATAGTCCAACGCCTGCTGACCATTGGCCGCAAGCACCACAGTCCAATCATACTGCTGTAAAAAACGCGCCATAATCTCTCTAGCATTGATATCATCATCGACCACTAAAATCCTGGGGGATGTTTGTTCAGGAATTTGGTTATTCAAAAGGTCGATTAAACGAATGTGATCAATGGGCTTGAGCATGTAATCCGTGACACCTAACTGGTGAGCACGGTCAGCTTCTTCAGTCATTGACAGCAAAATAACCGGGACCTGGGAGACCGCTGGCATTGTTTTTAAGTCTTGCAAAATTAACCATGCATCTTGATCGGGCAACATCATGTCTAAAATGATGGCATCGGGAAGTAGCTCGTCAGCTAGCGCCAGACCTTGCTGACCATCTGCCGCAGACACAACATTGTAACCGGCATCTGTCAGCCAACTATGCAAACTCTCACAAGCCTCGATATCACTATCGATTACCAAGATGGTCTTTTCTAATGCGCGACCTGATAACTCATGGAGCGCTGAAATAGACTCCCTATCTATTAAGTGAACCGGGGGGGCAAAGAAGGTTTCATGGGATGATTCTTCCAGCTGGACGTTTCTGGGCACAGCAATGGTAAAGGTTGTGCCTTCTCCGTAGGTGCTATCAACCGATACATTGCCTCCCATCATGGAGATAAACTGTTTGGTAATTGTCAAACCCAAACCAGTACCTCCATATTTTCGAGTGGTTGAGGTATCTGCCTGGGTAAAGGCCTGGAAGACCTTATCCATCTGTTCAGGGGTCATACCAATTCCAGTGTCTGTAACGGTAAACTGTAGCCAATTGTCTTCATTTGCCTGAGAGCCAACTGACACCGTTGGTTCAACCGCCAGGGTAATCTCACCATTTTCGGTAAATTTACAGGCATTACTGAGTAAATTAATTAAACTCTGTTGGAGTTTAACCTGGTCTGCATGCAACATGCCGATATCATCCGGACAGGACATATGCAGCTGATTCCCATTCTTTTGAGCAAGGGGTTGAATGGTGCCTATAATCTCATCCAGAATGGTCTTCACACAGATATCTTCCAAGAAGAGTTCCATTCGACCGGCTTCGATTTTGGATAGATCAAGGACTGAGTTGATCAGCCCTAAAAGATGTTTACCTGCACCTTGAATTTTTTGTAAATCAGGAACAAAGTCTTCTTCACCGATGCTAGTGACATCTTCTTCCAACATTTCGCTGTAGCCAATGATGGCGTTGAGCGGCGTACGTAGCTCATGACTCATGTTGGCCAAGAATTCACTCTTTGAGCGATTGGCATCTTCTGCTTTTACCCGCGCTGTTTCAGCTTCTTCCATGGCATTGGCTAGCTGTGCTGTGCGGTCTTTGACTCGGTTATCCAGATCGCGATTAAGGTCAATCAGCTGCTCTTCAGCCTGTTTGCGCTCTGTAAAATCCTGTAAAAAGATGGATAAGCCATCTAGACCAGGATAACCACGCACCATCAGCCAGCGTTCAGTGGGCTCGTAATAGGTTTCAAAGCTAACGACCTCAAGGTTGGTGGCAACAGCCCGGCGATAATATTCGGTAAATCGTTTGCCGAGAGACTCTGGTAAAACTTTCCAAAAGTCTTGGCCCAGCAGCCCTGGAATATCACAATTGAGAATATCGGCGGCTTGGGCATTGACGTAGGTAATTGACCAAGTGCGATCCACAGCAATAAAGGCATCCGTAATGCTTTCTAGCACTCGCACTGTTTTTTGACTTGATTGCTGAAGGCGATTGATCACCCAGAACGCCATCATGCCTGAACTGACAAATGACAGGATGTAGACCAGGTTGCGATAAAGGGCCAGTCGCGATCGCGTTGCTTGATGAATGTCATCAAACTGCTCCTCTAGAGCTCGAATATTATTGGTTAATGGTAAATTAAATACCTGCGCCACTAACGCATCTGCAGCCGGTTTGTTATCTAACACCATTTGCACCAGCTGAGTCATTTGCTGTTGAGTCTCAGCGCTCGTGCCTGCTCGAGTACCTAGACGCCTAAGTTTTGCTTTTATACCAGCAACAAGTTTCTCATCACTGGTCACGACATAGAGAGACAAATCATCTAGTAAAGCCCCCACCTCAAGCCTGAGACTGCCATTCAACCCATTTAGCAAATTAGCTTCTTGAGCTAACGCTGTCCTCAATTCAGCGTGGTGGACTTCCAGTTGCCCTATAAGCTGTCGTTTTTCTGCCAACAGTTCAGCATTAAACGCCAGTTGTTTTTGCAAACTGCTTTCATCCTTGGGCGATATGGACGGCGGAATGCTTTCCGTCAGTTGAGCCTGTACTTTTTCGGCTTCTAATAAAGCCGTATTCAGGGATTGACCATTTTGTGAAATGGTAAAGCGAATATTTTGTAAGGCTAGTTGAGTCGCCGCCTCGTTAACTAGCTGATCCGAAATTAACGCGCTGTAGCTCCGATATTGATCAAAATCTACAGCAACACTTTTAAGGCCTAGAATTGCCAGAACTGAGAGTGTAGCGACAGCAGGTATCCCCTTTAAAAAGTGCTTTCGTCTCACCTCAGATTTCTCCTAGAAATTCAAATAAAATGTTTTGACTATTTAATTGAGATCTGAATGCGCAACATGAACCGTAATAACCAATGTTTGAATTTCATCTACACGACGAGATTAAATCCTAGGAGTCAAGAGGCTAGTATCCGATGACCACATCTTGACTAATATTTATGTATTAATAACCAAAAGCTAACTAAGTAGCTCTGAATAGTTGTACTACTAAAAACTTAGACGTCAGAACATCCTATAAAAAGAGCACATCCCTCCGGAACTTGTGATAGAACCTTACAGGCCTGCCAACCCCTGACTCCAATGGAGTTCAGTGTCTCAGCCATACTTAGATCTGTAGATATGGACAGCCTAAAGTTTGGTGATAGCATCCTGATATGTTTTTAACTTTTACTGACATCACGCTTTCAGGCGTTGTTCCAGGGATGTGCATTAATTTTGGAAGAACCACTCCCTCAATTACGCCACTAGCTTTAGTGACGCTGAGGGTTTCACAGCTCGTCCCACAGCCTGAGCGATGGGGCCTAAACTGTCTACAAGGTTAGCCATGGCCTCTAAGCTAATGGTCTGTCTGGCATCACTGACGGATTGATCGGGGTCTGGATGGCATTCAATGATCAAACCATCGGCACCAGCTGCGATCGCAGCCCGAGCTAAGGGCGCAACCAACTCTCGCTTGCCAGTGGCATGGCTAGGATCAACAAGCACAGGCAAGTGGGTAAGTTGCTTGAGGGCAACCACAGCTCCCAGATCAAGCACGTTGCGAGTGTGGCTATCAAAGCTTCGAATACCTCGCTCACAGAGAATAATGTTGGGATTACCGTGGCTAGCGATATACTCTGCGGCCATGACAAACTCGCTCACCGTTGCTGCCAAACCTCGCTTCAGCAAGACGGGCTTATTGACCTCCCCAAGGGCCTTGAGCAAATCAAAATTTTGCATGTTGCGGCTACCGATCTGCAAAACATCTGCATGGGGAGCCAGCTTTTCAATTTGATGGATCGCCATTACTTCAGTAATCACAGGCAAACCATAGCGTTTGCGGATGGCCGAGAGAATATCCAGGCCGACATCCCCCAACCCCTGGAATGAATAGGGAGATGTGCGCGGTTTGTAAATCCCCCCTCGCAATCCCTGGATCGGCAGTTGAGCCTGGGCGATGGCCTCCATTTGAGCCATGCTTTCGATCGCGCAGGGGCCGCCAACAATAAATAGGTCTTTGCCACCGACGGTGATCGGTGAGGCCTGCCCCGCTAAGGCAGGTGCAATCTCAATTTCACTAATGTGATTAGCACGACTTTTAGCAACAAGTTTGGCGTCTTTCATGGGTCTAGGGAATCAATAACAGCAAAAAAACAAAAAGCCCGCAGCCTTTTGGGCTCCGGGCAAGTCAGTACAGCAAACGCTAACGCTACCTACCCGGTGGTGGCGTAAAAAAGTAAAAAGTAAATTGCCAGCTGTAGCTAACGGTCATGGTGTCAAAAATAAAACGGGTACTGATGAATAAAGCAAAACCGCAGAGCGTTTGCCCTGCGGTTCACCGACATCCCATGCTAGCGCTCGGGTTCATGGTCGGTGAACCTGGCTAAACCAAAAATAGAAGAATTGGTGATGCATGGGATTAAGACTTTTACAAATGATAGCGGCCTAAGCAATTTGCGCTTAGATATTTGTACATTAACGCGCGAAACCCAAACCGTCAACCGGTGGGGCATTGCATGCAACGCCCCTTTAGACCTATGTCACCGCGATACACTCGATTTCCACTAAAACATCCTTAGGCAAACGAGCCACCTCCACACAGGCTCGGGCAGGAGCTGTCGCTTCGTCAAAGTACTTGGCATAAACACCATTTACCGTGGCAAAGTCATTCATATCCTTGAGAAAAACCGATGTCTTAACTACATCGGCCATGGTTGCTCCTGCCGCCGCTAAAACAGCAGTGAGATTATCTAAACACTGCTTAGTTTGGGCCGCCACATCGCCTTCACCCACCAAAGCTCCAGTGGCCGGGTCTAAAGCTACCTGCCCTGAGGCAAACACCATTTCCCCTGAAGCCACAATGGCCTGATTGTAGGGACCAACAGGAGCGGGAGCCTGATCAGTTTGAATAATTCGACGAGCCATAGTGGGACATTAGATAACTAGCTTGAGTATTTTACCGGAAGGATAGAAACTCCATGGGGCCATCGCTACGGGTGTTACTTTTTAAAGCGCACCAGAAAAACAGGCCCCTTTCATGAAACTATGGCTGACTTAACCCGTGTGACTAAGATTTATCAAGAATTTCCTGAAAAGTTTCGCAGTATCATCCTGAGCACCGTCAGCGCCGAGGGTGTTCCCCAGGCTAGTTATGCACCGTTTTTGATGGATGGGGATAAGACCCTTTACCTATATGTCAGTGGGTTATCAACCCACACCACCAACCTCAAACAAACCTGTCGGGCCAGCGTTCTTTTTATCGAAGATGAAGCAGCAACACAGGAAATTTTTGCACGACGTCGGCTCACCTATGAGTGCGCTGCCACCCCCTTGCCCCGCGATACCCCCCAATGGCAAACGCTCATTGATCGCTTTGAACAACGGTTTGGTCACGTGATCGGCCTGATGAAAGGACTACCGGATTTTCAAGTCTTTCAACTACAGCCCCAAGCCGGACAGTTCGTGATGGGGTTTGGGGCAGCCTATCGAGTGAATGCGGATGATCTCAATAGCCTATTGCCTAGACGGCAGAACTAGGCCTCAGAGTTTGCTGCCAATACTCCATTGAGAAAAATATCCGCCAGGGTTTCCGCCAGCTCTTTCATATCCTGGGGGGAGTTTGCTTCATCAGCCAGCGTAACCTGGCTAAACCCTGCGATCGTAAACATACCCAGGAAAATCCGAGCAACAACCCGAGGGTTCATGGGGCGATAGGTGCCTCGATCCATGGCCGTTTGGAAAAATGCTTCGGCAACATCGGTCATTTTGGCAATGACTTCAGCCTGCACCCGCTCCCGTAACTCTGGGTGAAACTGAGCTTCCATAAAACAGACGCGCAACATGTCAGTATTGGCAGACAGGTTCAACATGCGTTTACGCATCACCTTAGCAATGGCCTTATAGTTAGCCATTTCACTGAGCTCAGTCAGTAAATCAGTCAGTAAATCTACCCAACCTCGGGTGGCAACTTCAATTAGAATCGCCTTTTTATTTTCAAAGTGTCTAAATAGCGTGCCTTCAGCTACACCAGCAGCTTGGGCTAAATCTCGAGTAGTCGTACCACCATACCCGTTGCGAGCAAACAGTCGTTGGGCCGCCCCGAGAATTTTTTCTTGGGTGTCATCTTGGGTCGACGTCAACGATTTAGCAAATTGCATAGAGTGGTGTGCTAATAGGTACGAACAATGACTGAAGACATGGGGTTATTGTCTATCGTCACCCGCGCAATCATGTCATTGGTTAACAGAAGCTTACATTCACCCAGCTGTCTACGTAGGCAACAGGATAGCTGGCTGTTCTAAAGATTCAAGCTAAAACTTCAGAGCAACCAGCCCTGGAAAGCCCAGAATCTCGCTGACAAGCGTAGGGCCTAGGCAAACACCGTAGCGTCACGGCGAATATGGGTGTTGACCGCGTGACAGTTAGTATCTCCCAAGCAGATACCCATGCCTCGGGCCGTTTTAACCAGCGTATCCTGGGGGTTCACAGCCCGATATTCAGCAATCGCCTCGGTAATGGGCACATGCACCACCTGACGATTTTGCCAGCTCACCATGTGGTCGTACTTTTCAGCAGCAATCAAATCCACGGCCTCTACACCGAAGGCCGTCGCTAGAACTCGATCTAACGGTGACGGTGTCCCCCCCCGCTGCACATGACCAAGTACAGTCACACGAGTTTCAGCACCAATGTTCTCAGTAATTTGCTCTGCTAAATATTCACCAATACCGCCCAGGCGACACTGCCCCAAACGATTGGTTTGAACAACTTTTTCACCAGCTTCGGTACACACCGCCTCCGCCACAATGATGGTGGCAAAATTGCGCTTTAGGCCTTTGATGGTTTGGCAAATATTATCGATTGTGTAGGGAATTTCAGGCAACAGGACAATGTCAGCTCCCCCGGCAATCCCTGCATTGAGGGCAATATGACCGGCATCTCGCCCCATCACTTCTAAAATCATCACCCGAGAATGGCTAGCCGCAGTGAAATGCAGCCGATCCAGGGCCTCGGTTGCAATATTTACCGCCGTGTCAAACCCAATGGAACGCTCGGTACAGCCAAGGTCATTGTCGATGGTTTTGGGAATACCGACTAAGTTTAGACCTCCTTGCTGGGCGAGGCGACGTAGGATGGCCATGCTGCCGTCCCCCCCGATACCAATCAGGGCATCTAACCCGAGCAGATGGTAACCGTCGATAATGTCTTGGGAGCGATCGCAAGTAGATCCATCGGACAAAGGAAAATCAAACGGATTTCCCTTATTTGTAGTCCCCAGAACGGTGCCACCCGCTAGTAATAAGTTATGGGTACTCGATACATCAAATTCCACATACTCAGGTGGGCGGGCCATTAAGCCTTGGGTAGCTCGGGAAATACCGACTACCTCCCATCCATAGCCATTGGCTCGGTGCACCACCGCTCGTAAGGCGGCATTGAGACCTGCACAGTCTCCACCACTTGTCAGTAAGCCAATTTTTTTTCTGTCCCAATGCTGTCCCATAATGTTCACGCTGGCTATCAAGTCGCGCCTTTAAAGCTACAGCGTTTGAGTAATAAGTGTATGGGCCAGGGCCGTATTCTGAAAAATTATTGATAGGAAGATATAATCCGCAACTTTTTTGTATCGCATAGTTACGGTATTTGATGCTATATCAAGGATTATCAGACGTTTCACGCTCAACACACCACATGTCCGTACTCTAGAAAAGGCAAGTTGACCTACAAAAAACAGCGTAATTACTGATGCCAATCTCAGAATTTATTGCCAATTAATTGGTCTTTACTGAAACTTGTGAGTTTGCCATCAACCAACCTTAACAAAGCCAAAGCAACAATATTGTTTATGTAAATGCCCATCGCCAATCTCGGCATTTCAATTTTAGGAAGATTATATTCGGCGTAATGGCAAATCAATCGGAAATACGTCTTTAGGCACGTATTGATTTGTACGGATATCAGGTCATCTTCCGGTTAGGTCTACTAACCCTTGTTAAAGCAATAAGGTTAAGGTTTTTTACTGCGGAATACGATGGCAAAAGCCATTATAAATACTGTTTTAGGCGCATTGGTTACATCTGCTGTTGTCATTGGCACAACAGCCCAGACAGTGAGTGCCCAGGGTTTTGTGGACAACTTTGCTCCCGAAAACTGGGAGTTGTTCAACAGTAGTCCAGCATTTCCAGGTATCGACAATTCAAAAATCACGATCGAGGGTGTTCCGCTAGCGCCCTTTAATGGCTCGGTAGATTTCACAAATTCCCCGGATTCATTAACTTTACTGGGTAGCGATCAAGCTTCAATTTTGGATGAGTTTGGGTTGGCATGCGACACCGTTCAGCCAAACCTATTGTTTTTATGCGACACCAGCTTCACAACTGTATTTGTGACTGTGCCAGAAACCAGCATAATTTCGTTTGACTGGGACTACACCACAGCTGATACATTTGGTCCTGCCTTTGACCCCTTTGGATTTGCTCTGGGCAATTTCCCCCCCACGTCTCTCAAGACGGATGGGGTCTTTACCGAGCTTATCGATCGCAATGGGTCTGCAACGCAATCGGGCAGCAGTTTGGTCAAGGTTGCCGCCAATCAAATCTTTGGGTTTGAAATTGGCACAGCTGATAATCGCGGGGGGCGGGCCCAGGTGACCATTAGCAATTTCCAGGTGATGGTTAAAGAACCAGACATTGTTGATCCACCCTCAGTACCGGAACCCACATCAGGTGTTGCGATCGCAATCCTGACAGGGTTGGGGTTACGCTTACGCCACAAATCTGATAACTAAAATCTGGCAACTAACGGTTGCGATTGATGTTGTGAACTATGGGCGTCAAGCTACATTAATGGCTGCCCCAGTCTCTGGATCAAACAGATGAACGTGCTCCACTCGAATCCCGATGGTCAGCTGATCGCCGGGGCGAGGCACCGACTCTTCAACACCATCAAGACGCATTCGCAGTGTTTTTTCCTCCGATGCGTCCCCGGCAGCACCCACTCCCATGCCATCCGCCAAAGCTACCGTGAGGTATGTTTCACTCCCCAGGGCCTCAGCACGGACCACAGTAACGGCCAGATGTTTAGGGGCAGGCACTGTGAGGCGGAGGTGTTCGGGACGAATGCCCAGGGTTAACGGTTGATTGCCATAGGCCGTCAAAATCGGCTCCCAATGGCTCGGTAATGTCACTCGAAAAGCAGGATGAGTCAAGGTTAGGGGAGCCTGTACCTGTACCGTGAGAAAGTTCATCGGTGGTGAACCAATAAACGCGGCCACAAACCGATTAACCGGCGAACGATATAGCTCTAGAGGGGCAGCGATCTGCTGAATCACCCCCTGGTTCATCACAGCAATCCGGTCACCCATGGTCATGGCTTCCACCTGATCGTGGGTGACATAAATCGTGGTGGTCCCGAGCCGACGCTGCAGAGTGACAATTTTGGCACGGGTCTCGGTGCGCAGCTTCGCGTCCAAGTTAGATAGGGGTTCATCCATTAAAAACACCTGGGGATTACGGGCCATGGCCCGCCCCAAGGCTACACGCTGTTTTTGCCCACCGGAGAGTTGGCGGGGCAACCGTTTTAACAATGGCGTAATTTGCAAAATCTCTGCAATGGCTTTTACCCGTTTAGCAATGGCCTGTTCCCGCTCTGGCCAATAGTGAAACCCTGGGGGCAGTAGCCGACTCACCCCGAATAATGCTTGTTGCCAACGGGCGATTGTCGGTAAATCACCAGCGGTGCGCCGCAGACCAAAGGCCAGGTTGTCATACACGCTGAGATGGGGATAGAGGGCATAACTTTGAAACACCATGGCCACATCCCTTTGTTTGGGAGGCAAAGCGTTCACCCGCTGCTCACCGATGGTAATGGTGCCGCCAGTAATACTTTCTAACCCAGCAATCAGACGCAGTAGCGTACTTTTGCCACAGCCAGACGGTCCTACAAGCACCATAAACTCACCGTCTTCGACCTCTAGATGGATCCGCTTGAGCACCGTTGCTGACTTAGCCTCGGAGGATTGACGCGGAAATGTCTTATAAACGTTGTCTATAACAACTTCGGCCACGTTGGATTCCTAGTTAGGTATCAGGACAATTAGGCGCAGCTTAGTTAGCAACGCAATCTACAGATACCAGAATATCGGTAATAAGCTCACCGCGAGCAGGGGTAAACATGCGATCGCACGGTTGACTTCGTCCCTGCAACGGCACACGCTCGGCGGCCAAACCAGCCACTCGCTCTTCACTGGTCATGACAATAAAGTCAGCAGAGTCAGGAGCCTCTAACGATATCGTCAGGCGATCACCAGTTTGACTAAACTTAAACGACTGAGAACCAATCCCCCCTCGGCTACTGCGCTTAATCGCAGCCACCTGCATCCGTTTGGCATAGCCCTTCGTCGACATCAGCAACAGCTTGCTCTTATTGTGAATCGGCACACAGCCGACAACAGATTCTCCCTTGAGTACCCGAATAGCTTGGGTGCCCTGGGAATTTCGACTAGTATCCGGCAACTGCTCACGATCAATGGTAAATCGCAAAAGACGTCCTCCAGAAGAAGCCAGCATCAGATCCTGCTCTAAATCAGCAATCACCGCATGGGCTAAGTGGTCCCCGGGCTTGAGCTTAATTGCCACTAACCCACGTCCAGTAATCGATTCAAACTCGGTCAACGGCAACCGTTTGATTTTTCCTTGGGCGGTCACCAAAATAATCTGCTGTGTCATCACCTCATCCGTCATCAAAATAGGAGGAAGCACAGCATCCGGATCATTCCCAATGGCATCGGGCAACAAATTAACCAAAGGTTGCCCCTTAGACTGCTGTCGCTGAGCCAGGGGGATATCCCCCACCGCTAGACTAAAGGCTTTACCATCTCGAGAAAATACCAACAAATTATGGGTGGTCCATGCAAACTCCGTCTGGGTTGTCACATCATCAAGCTCAGTCAGCTTAATGGGCAGATCTTCTTGTTTGCCCTGTCGTCGCTGATAAGTTCGCGGCGACAAACGTCTGACATAGCCTTTACGAGTCAGCTCCACCACAGTTTCCTCTTCCTGGGCCTCAGCCACAAGATTAGCCAACCGTTCTTCCTCAGCCGCCCGTTCGCTAGCGGTTTGCAAACGAGTTCTACGCTGATCACCAAAGGTCTTCTTGAGCTTTCGAAGATCTTTCTTGAGGGCCTTGAGTCGTTCTTTGCGATCCGAGAGTAAACGCTCTAAGTTTTCTTTTGTCGTCGATAGCTCATCAAACTCGTTAAGCAGATTGTCTTGTTCTAAGCCGACCAAGCGCCTTAGGGGCATGGCCAAAATTGCATCGGCCTGGCGATCGCTCAACTCAAATTGTTCACTAATCTCCAGCTTTGCCGAGGAACCATCTGGCGCAGCCCGCAGAATTTCGATCACTTCATCAATGCTATCGAGGGCCGTCAACAGACCTTCGACTATATGCAGGCGTCGATCAGTTTTTTCGAGTTCGTTAGTGTACTGTCGGACTAGTGTCTCTTCACGAAAATCCAGAAAAGACTGGAGCATGTGACGCAGGGGCATCTGAATCGGCTGCCCCCCATCAAGTGCCAACATAATGGCCCCAAAATTACTTTGCAGGGGCGTCATCTTGTAGAGGGCGGCCAAAATACTGTGGGGATGAGCTTCTCGCTTCAACTCGATCACTACCCGCATGCCATCGCGATCGCTTTCATCACGAATATCCGCAATGCCATCAAGCTTGCCTTGATTGACCAGATTAGCCACCTTTTCAATCCAGCCCGCTTTGTTTACCTGATAGGGCAGTTCTGTCACCACAATGGCATTGCGACGCTGTCGTCCCTTACCTGGTTGAATTTCCTCAAAGCCAGCAATCCCTCGCACCGGAATACTGCCGCGACCAGTACGATAAGCATCGTGAATGCCTTTGGTACCCGTAATCTCCCCTCCCGTCGGGAAATCTGGACCAGGAATCAGCTTAAACAGTGCTTCATCTGAAATCGTGGGCCGATCAATAATCGCGATCAAACCATCAATGATCTCTCCCAAATTATGGGGAGGAATGTTCGTTGCCATCCCCACAGCAATACCAGAACTGCCATTGAGCAATAAATTAGGCAGTTGGGCTGGCAATACCGTTGGTTCTTGCTGAGAGCTATCAAAGTTATCAATAAAATCGACAGTGGCTTCGCTGATTTCACCCAGTAAAGACTCATGGCTTACAGAGGCCAACCGCGTTTCTGTGTAACGCATGGCCGCTGGGGGATCATTATCCACTGACCCAAAGTTTCCATGGCCATCTAGCAGCGGATAGCGAGTCGAAAAATCCTGAACCATACGCACTAGCGCATCATAAACCGCCTGATCGCCATGGGGATGATATTTACCCAGCACATCCCCAACTACACGGGCACATTTGCGGAAGGGCCGGTCGGGTGTCAAACCCAATTCGTGCATTGCATAAAGGATGCGCCGATGCACTGGTTTCAGGCCATCACGCACGTCTGGCAAGGCCCGCCCCACAATTACGCTCATGGCATATTCCAGATATGATCGTTGCACCTCTGTATGAAGAGAAGTGACAACAATTTGCTCATCCGAAAACGCATTTAGCTGGTTTGCCATGATTTCGTATCCTTGAAAGCCGTCCTAAAGACAGTAATTAGCCTTACCAATGCTGTACCTTATACACAAGCGTTATGGATCCGCAATAGTTCAAATCCAAATCGATCAAGAATTCAATAGACTTGATAACGCCTGCGTCACTGGGTCAGTGTTTTTTCAACAAGCCCTGAATTGACCTATTGAACCCAGGTCAATGACCAACAACGGCTATAGTAACTTTGCTGTGTTAACAAAACCGCCTATGAAAACAGTTTTAATTGTGGAAGACGACATGATCAACGCACGCGTTTTCTCCAAGATTTTGACGAAGCGCGGCGGCTTAGCGGTCAAACATACAGAAAACGTGGATGAAGTCATACAGATTGCAGAAAGCGGTGAAATAGACGTTATTTTGATGGATGTTTCCCTATCCCATAGTGTTTATCAAGGGAAACCGGTAGATGGCATCCGTATCACCCAAATGCTGAAAGCAAATAGTAGCACTGCAGCCTTACCAATTATCTTGGTGACAGCCCATGCTATGGATGGCGATCGCGAAAACTTTTTACAGCAAAGCGGAGCCGATGGCTATATCTCTAAACCCATTGTTGACCACCAAAAATTTGTGGACGATGTTAAGGCTATGATTAGCGATTAGCTATAGCAGATGCAATCAGTCGAAAAAATTAAACCTCTATAGAACAATTAAGTTAGATCAAATATACTACCTAAATGCCTAGGTAGTATATTTATTGGAGGATCTAAATTGTTGGTTTAAGTCAGGCTTCGTCTACAGTCCAGCCAGAACCTCTTGGATTCCGGGTGTACTGAACATAGCTTCTGTTGCGCTCAGTAAACGATCACCCCAAAGATTCTCTTCAAGGAACGCCAAGTCAGCATAGCGACTGTCACGCTCCAGTGCTGCAGTGGCCGATTCAATGGCAGCAGGGCGATTGATATTGGCAGCATAACGAGCAACGGCAATGGCCAATGTCGGCTCGGGCTCTTCATCAGAAAGAGTCAGAGAGCGCTCCCATTGCTCAATAGCAGGTTCTAATTGCCCCATTTCATACAGAACTAGACCAATATTGTTAACCGCTGGCCAGAAAGACTCGTTAAAGCTAATGGCAGATTCGTACTGCTCAATAGCTTTATCATAACGGTTAAGTTTGTAATAGGCATTGCCTAAATCAAAGTGAGCTCCGGGATTGCCGGGTTCTAAACTCAGCCCCTTCTCTAGGGAGTTAGACGCCTGGAGATACTTTCCTTCACTAAAGTAGGCGGACCCTAGGGTAAACCAAATAACGGGATCGTCGTTGCTGATGGATTTGGCAGTTTCTAAGGCAGTCACCGCTGCAGCACTGTCGCCAACCTGGAGGTGCAAGCTTCCCATCAACGCCAGAATTTGCGGGTCCTGGGGCGCAAGCTGAGCGGCCAGTTGAATCCGCGCCAAGGCTTCCTCGTATTGCTGGAACTGAGCCAGCTGAGCCGCCTCCTGAGCCAAGGTGAGCCCCGTTGCTGTCAGCCGTTCTTCATCTAGGGGGAGCGTATAGGGCAGCAGGGCTTGGGCCTCTACAGCCTGTGCCGTCCAGCCACAACCAAACAAAGCCAGAAGTGCCGCTAGGGCAGGGCGAGTAAGCCGAGATATGAGCTGATTCATAGGAAGTGGACGGATGGTTAAATATTAGGAAATGATCCGGGAGGTGCGCTCAGTACGATTGCATAGCAATCAAGCCAAGTGTGTGGTGGGAGCTGCCTTTGGTTGACTTCGTCTACTGAGACTAGTTATCAGTATAGATACACCACCCACAGCGTTTATCAGCAATTTGATAAATTTATGAGAAGCCATGTCCAGGTAGAAAGTATCTAGACTAAAACCGTGTTTCAAACTCTAGCAAAACTCGATTGCGATCGTCGAAATTAGTGGTGCCACGGATGGAAAATTCGTCACTCAGGCGATATTGCACGTTAAATTCTGCAGGGGTGCTATCGGTCAAAATTTTCAACAGTGATAGGGTGATGTTATCAGTCACATCAAATCCCACTTCAGTGGCAACATCTAGGGCAGAACCACTATTTTCCTCGTTGGAGAATCGAGAAGCACCAGTTACAGGAAACAGACGGAATTCACTCAGGTTGAGTCTGCTGATCACAAAATCCTGCACGGTATTTAGCAACGCTCCTCCAAAGAAGTTAATCACCCCTTGCCCCGACTGTAATGCAGCAATATAGCTACCGCTAAGTAAATTAACAATTTCCTGTCTAGAGCGAGGGGGGGAACTAGAAAATTCAATCACTGAATCACTGATGTCTGAGAGGAATAAACTTTCGAGGAGGTTACTGGCACTGCCTTGATAGGTAGCTCGTATACGAATCGTTTCGATGCCCGCAGTGCCCTGGAAGGGATCGACAGACGTATCGGCCACTTCTGAGGAGGCAAATGCTGTTGCTTCTACCCCAGGACTCAGCTGTTGGGTTTCGGTCACCGAGGTACGCAATCGTATATCCAGGAGTGGATCAGCGATCCCTCGCTCCGGCACAAATCGCGCCACGTTATCACGACCGGCTAATCGGAATGTGGTGGTTAAGAGATTAATGCGGCCAGACCGTAACCGAATAGTCCCTTCGGGTTCAATGGCTCGAAATGGTCTGAGGGGACCGGTAACGCGCAAATCTCCTTGGGCAATTACATTCAGTAAATTACTTTGTTGGATCTGGATGTTTCTCGCTAACGTAAGTTTGAGATTTTCAAACCGAGGAATAAAGTTGGAGATTTGTTCGGATTCTGATGTGGGCGCGGCGTCACCCCCTTCAGGTAAAAACAAACGACCGTTAGCAAGCTCTACCACACCACCTAACTGAGGGCCACCTAATAAGAGGCTGCCACCGACGACCACTTGGCCGTTAACGCCTCCTTCATAAATACCCCGCAGGTCTAGATCGATGTCGTCCAGGGTAAACGTCAGGGCACCAGAGGGATGCATTGGAATGGCAGCATCGGCAATGGGAGGATTTGTAACAGCAGGTGTAGCATCGTTGTCCTCGGCGACATCGCCTGGGTCGTCAGCTCCTAAAAGGGCCAGATCGGCGCTATCGATAATAAAAGGAAATGATAGGGGGAAGCTCCCTGCGGCCTGTAGCCGACCGTTACCGTACTGTCCTTGCAACTCCAGCACATTGATCTGATTGTTTTCAAAAACAACGCTTCCGTTAAAGTCTGTGAGGGGATCGGGTAGCAATGGCGATCGCAACACCGCCTCTCGCACATTCATCGAACCGCTGATGGTGGGTCGACTCAATCGCCCCCCCACCTCAAGGGAGACTTGCCCCTTGCCAGACTCCCATATCACCTGATTGTTGAGAACATTGAGCAGAGCTAATCCCTCATCAGCCACATCCAGGGTCAATGCAATCCGATCATCAGCGGGTTGCACGGTCATAAAGTCAAAGGCATAGGGAATATCTCCCACCAGGGTCAGGGGCTGGGGATTATCGACTTGTAGCAACTCACCTTGCAACAGCAGGCGAGCATTTTCATATAGGAATAGGCTTTCCGCCTGCTCAATGGGTTGCTCGTTAATGCTGCCATCGGTCAGGACAACATCCCCTCGCAACGTTGGATTGCCCAAACCGCCACTAAAGTTTGCGATCGAATCCAATCGCCCCTCTAGCCCCACTGGCAAATTGAAAATATCACGCACCGCTGCCACCGGCAGGTCCTCAGCCACCAACTGCAAGCTGGATGCATCTTCTTCCACCAGCGATAGGTTACCGGCCAGGTTAACAAATGCCTGACGTGGATTCCCTTCTCCGTCCGGTGGCAAAGCGGTCTCTAAACGCACAGGCTGTAGCGTTAGGTTGCCATTGGCCAGCTGCCCCCGCGCCACCACCCGATCGGCCACAAAGTCCCTGGTCCAAGTCCAGGAACGACCGTCAACGTCAAACATAATTTCGGGAATTTCCTGGGGGCGACCGCTGAGGCGAACAGTCGCATCAAATCGTCCTTCCAGCTCATCTAGGGGCGGAATCGGGTTCTGTGCCTCAGCCAGAGCCTCTTGCTCCTGAATATCTTGAATTTCCGCCAACCGACGGATTTGGTCTAATAATGCTGCTTCGGTATTACCCGTCGCCTGGGTAGCTAATACCTGTGGAATCTCTTCAGGAGATGGCTGATTTTCTACCCACGTTGGAGCCTGAAATGTTTGGATTAAATCATCCAGGTCTGTAATCGCAAGGGCCGTGAATACGTCCTTGATATCACCATTTTCGACAGAAACATTGGCATTGTAAGCCAGGGTATCCAGCTGCACATTGCCATTGAAGCGATAGATACTGTCAGCCACATCCGGAGCGCCACAGTAGGAGGGCAATGCCTGACCATTCAGCCGATTGGAGCATGGGTTGAAAATGAGCTCACCCCGTTCCACAAAGACCCGCCGATCCCGATAGGCCAATTGCCCCGTAAGCTGTTGAGCATTGAGATACCCCACCCCTGGCTGAGCAATAAAGACATCGCCCACCAGGGTTTGACGATTCAAGTCGACGACCCATTCACCCCGGGAAGACAGGGTGCCCTTAAGGCCTCCCCCCAGACGCTCTACCGTTGGTAAGCCTAAGGCCTGCAGCGGCAGATCCTGGAGTGTGGCCCGTAAAATATCTCCCTCGGTGCGGCCAGAGGCTTGGGCCCCTTGCCAGCTGACATCAAAGTTTATGTTTCGGGGAGCTTGAAAATTAACCGCAATGCCATCGGCTAGACCATCGGGGGTGGCTGGCCCCGTTTGCCCATCTAAATCCACCATCAGTCCTGATGGACCCTGGTAGCTGACCGGCCCCAATAGCACTGGATCAAAGGCGACCTGATTGACGGCAAAATCTTCCAGTAGAAGGGTCCCGCTAAACTGGGGGTTATCGAGGGTGCCCACTAACCGTCCGTCTGATAATGAAGCAAAACCGGATAAGGGGACAGGGACAGGCAGTAGTGCCAACGGATAGCGCTGGGCGTCTAAATCTAACTCAAACCCACGAATCCCCTGATACTGATTGCCTTCAAACTGGGGAGAAATTACCCCCCGTGCCTGGAGCTGAGCACTATTAGCGTCTTCGATGAGTAGGTCTTGGCCGGTCCAGGCAAAGCGACTGGTGAGGGGGGCATCTAACCCCGCTAGCTGCGGCGAGAATCCGGCCAGGCCAGCGGAGAAACTTAAATCGCCACGCCCACGCAGATCCGCCAGGGTACGCGCGTTGACATCCCCCGATAAGGTTACAGTGCCGCTGGTGGTGCCCCCTAGCTGTGCTGCAAACTGACTGAGGCCAATGGTGTTGAGGTTGGCATCGGTTTGCCAGCGACCGTTTACCAGCTCTGCATTGCCCTGTACTGACCCATCGGCCAACTGCAGATTGTAGTCTCCCATGGCCAGCAGGTTTTCCAGGGAAGCCCCTTGAACCGGACCTGCCAGGGCAACATCGGCATTGAGATTACCCGCGAGAGCCTGGGCAATGCCCAATGCCTGTAAATCGATATTATTAGCGGCGATATTGGCCTGCCAGCTATCTGTCCCGACGTCACCGCTACCGGTTAGAGTACCTGCACCCACCTGCACCAATGCCTGGGGAATGGAGAAACCGCCATCGGCAAACACTGCCGTGGCATTGGCTGGATAAACCTGACCGCCATAGGCAAGGGTGGGGGCCTGGACATTAACTCGGGCTTCTAAGGCAGCAATGGGACCGGTAACTGTTGCTGTCGCAACAATCGCGCCCAGGGTGACTGGCAGTTGCTCAACATCATAGAGCGCAACAATCGCATCCCCTGGCACATTCGTCGCCGTAGCCTCAAAGTCCAACTCTGGTGGGCCATCGGGTAAATTTGCCAGATTCAAAACACCACTACCCGTGACTTGCCCCCCAAGCTCGGGGGTGGCACTAATTTGAGCCACCGTCACCGTGTTTAATAAATTTTCAATGCGATCGCTTTCTAGCACCACATCAGCATTGACATCATTCAGCACCAGTCGATCAACGGTGACTGGGCCATCAGCCACAACCCTGGCAGAGAGTTGGGGCTGCAAAATTGGCCCCGTAATCGCGATGTTGCTGTCAAAAACACCGCTTAGAGCAATGGGCGACTCCACCTCAGAACGCTCTAACAGCTGTTCAAGGTCCACATCTGCAACCTGGGCAGTCAGGTCATAGTCGCCATTCCAGTCAACGGTACCCGTGGCCGTAGCCACCAAGTCTTCATAGTTTCCCCTGGCGCTGTCAACCGTAATCGTAGTGCCCTTAAATCGAGCTTCAGCATCGATATCCTCGATAGTATTACCCCAGGGGCCCGTATTTGGCAGGGATGTCAACTGTAGCTGACCATTATCAAGGCTACCGGCTCCATCCACGGTTACCGGTTGGTCTGGCAAGAATGAAACGGTCCAGTTACCGCTAACCCGGCCAGCCGTCGCTGCCAGGGGCAAATCCTGTTGTCCTAACGTGGGCAACAGAAAGGTCAAACCCGTCTCAGCAGCGACTCCTTGAGCATTGACATTCAGCCTAATTTCTTGCTGTATAGGCTGTTCATCATTCCCAGAAGGTGTCGGCACTACAGCACCAGTGATTTCTAAATCACCCTCGTTGGGCGGTGTGATGGTGGCTGCAAACTCTATTCGTTGTGCCTCCTGACCATTAACGTCCACTGGCTCAATCGCCACAGTGCCATTAAGATCGACCAACGTTAACGGTGTCGGCTCTGCCCCATCCGCTGGTAAGGGGACCACAGTGATTTGGCTATCTACCAAATCAATATCATCCATCCGCACCTTGATCAGCGGATCTTCCACCGGTTCAAATGTGGGTACATCAATGCCTAGCCAGCCATCATCTGGGTGCTGCTCAACATAGCCCTCGGCCCCGACTAACCTGAGGTCAATCTCTAGCTCCCGTTGGAATAGCACCTGCAGTGGATTAAATCCCACATCTACAGTCTGCGCCGTCGCATAGGTGGGATCGGTTTCCGTAGCATTTAATTTAGAAGGCCCTACCCGTAAACCATTCCAAGAGAGGCCCTGTAGGTCACCGAGTTCTAATTCACGTTCTAAAAGAGTGGAGAGTCGCCGTTCCAATAGCGGCGTTAATCCTCTATTGATAAAAACCCAAGCCCCTATGGCGGCAGCGGTGCCAAGTATGAGGGTACCTGCCCCTAGGGTAATGGCTACTTTTTTCCAAAATAGCCGCCCTTTAGGAGGTCTATCTGTATTAGGCGAAGTCATGGGGGCATGGAACTACGTGCGCGACTACTCTAACAAACTTCCATCAAGGATTTTTGTAAGATTTGAAGTGAAACCAGGGATGAAGCTGCGGCAACCTTTAGTTGTTGCCGCAGCCGGTTAGAGATGTTGCCAAGGTTTTAGCTATTTCCTGGCCAGCCAAATAACCTTTTTCTAAAAAATTTTTATTTTGCCTTTATTTATCTTTTGTGAACCGATCTGAAGGGTCTGCTCGATTTCACTCTAACCAACGCCAATGGCTAAACCGTCACTTCGGGGGTCACAGGCCCCAAAAAGACGGGTCTTCTGCACCTGAATCATGTGGGCATGGCCCATGGCTTCGGACCAATTCGCCTCGATTTGAAGCTGATGTTTGCGCTGGCGTAGCCCATGGCAAATGTCATCACTAATACGTCCTTCTAACGCCAGTCGAGCAGACGTTTCACCCCAGGTACGGCCCCAACGCCAGCGGGGCATATTGATGGCAGTTTGAATATCGACGCCCAGATCTAAGACACGGGTAAGCAGGGCAACTTGGGTTTGAGGCTGACCTTCCCCACCCATGGTCCCAAAAACCAGGTGAGGTCGTTCATGTTGCAAAGCCATCCCAGGAATCAATGTCTGGAGGGGGCGTTTACCAGGAGCTACTCCATTGGCATGGTTTGGATCAGGGGAAAAGATAGCACCTCGATTGTTAAGCACAAAGCCTAGCTCTGGGGGCGCAACGCCACAGCCATAGTCAAAATATAAACTTTGCAGCCAGGAAACAGCGTTACCGTAGCGATCTACAACCGCTGCATAGATAGTATCGCCCCCCTTTGGCAAGGGGTTTTCAACTCGGGCCTGGGATAAATTAATTTGAGTTCTTAGCCGATCGGCATAGGCCTTTGAGGCTAACTGCTCTAGTGGGACATGGGTAAATGAGGGATCGCCAATCCAACGGTCACGATCGCAAAACGCCAGCTTAGTCGCTTCCACCATCAGATGGTAATAGCTGACCTCATCCAAATTAGCGATGTCGTAGGGCTCAATTAAATTCAGAATCTGCAACACTGACAGCCCCTGAGTATTGGGGGGCAGCTGATAGATGGTATGGTCTCGATAGGTGGTCGTCATCGGCTCCACCCAGTCGCTCTGGTGATTGGCAAAATCTCCCAAGCTCAGGGGACTCCCCAGGGGCGCAACATAATCAACAATGGCGCGGGCAATAGGCCCACGATAAAAAGCATCCACACCATCCCTAGCCAGGGTTTCCAGTACCTGTGCTAATGCTGGATTTTTAACCGTGCAACCAGGACGTTGTTCAGGGGCCAAAAATGTGGCTGCTGCCCCAGCGTCCCTAATCAATAGGTCTCGATCTTTCCGAGTCCAGCGAAACTGGGATGACGACAGCGGGTAGCCCTTTTGGGCCAGCTCTATAGCAGGCTTCAGCAGAGATGCCCAGGGCCACTGCCCAAACCGTTGATGGGCCTCCCACCAAGCATCAACAGCTCCAGGTACCGTTATGGCAGCGGCGGCCCCTCGCTGCGAGAGCACCATGGGCTTATTCAAGCAGGCAGCCGAACGACCTGATCCATTCAAGCCGTTTACCTGCCGAGTGGACGCATCATAAATCAACCACAGACCATCCCCACCCAGACCATTCATGTGGGGATAGGTAACTGACAGGGCAGCACTGACAGCAATGGCTGCATCGACAGCATTGCCACCCTGCTGCAAAATTGTCTCACCAGCTTTGGCGGCAACCGTGTGGGGTGAAACCACCATGCCGTGGAGAAACTGTTTACGATTTACCGCAACCGGTTCATGGGGGATTTTGACCATAGCGAAGAGGGTTGGCAGTATCCATCCTACGCCCCATAACAATTCACTATCCTGTAGCCCTTAGGCATAGATATGCTTAAGGGCATAGATATCTTAACAATCAGTCAGCTATGGATTCGGACCAATTGCAGTATTAAGTACTGCAACTTTGCATTCTAATCATTTAACCCAATCGATAACCAAACCCACGCACAGTCTTCAAGTACTTAGGCTTACTTGGATCTTCTTCCAATTTTTCGCGCAACCAACGGATGTGCACATCCACTGTCTTGTTATCCCCCATAAAGTCATACCCCCAGACACGATCAATAATCTGATCTCGGGACCACACCCGACGAGGTCGTCCCATAAACAGCTCTAGGATTTTGAATTCTTTTGGCGACAAGTTAAGTTCAACATCGTTGAGAAATGCCCTGCACTCATTGGGATGTAGCGTAATACCCTCAAAGCGCAGTGCGGAACTATCTTCTGACTTAGCCGTAGATTGATAGCGGCGCAGCAAAGCCCGACATCTAGCAATCAGCTCACGCATGCCAAATGGCTTAGACAGGTAGTCATCGGCACCCACTTCTAAACCGACAACGCGATCCATTTCTGTCCCCTTGGCACTGAGGATCAAAATGGGCACATTCAGACCTCGATGCCGTACCAATCGACAAAGATCTAATCCATTCATTCCTGGCAACATCAGATCCAAAATCACCAGACTGATGTCTGGAATTGCATCTTTGCTACCATCAGCCGAACCCAGTAATTTCTCTAACGCTGTTGGGCCGTCTGCGGCAACGACAATTTCAAATCCTTCTTCAGCTAAGGCCAGCGCTACTGTCTCTCTGATCAGCTCTTCGTCTTCAACGACTAACACTCTACCTAAACCTACCCGCAGCGAGGACTGGATAGGAGCTAGCCCGCTAGAAACCATGGCCATACATGTCGCCTTAATTACCTCTAGGTTGGATTCTATCAGGGATATTGCAAGGAAGACCCCTGTTTGAACTGATCATTTTCAGTAAATTTGACTACACGTCGAGTTGTGTAGGGGAAACTCCACAAGCTATAAACCAGTCTTCCACCTCTGTTAACTTGACCCATAAATCATTCTGGAGCGTTAACTAAATTTTTATCTTCTCGAAATTTTTCTATTAACTTCGTTTACAAACACAGACAAAGTTAATAGAGATTTTCATGACAAAACTTAAGCAATGGCTACGTCATTGCCCGATCAATATCAAGTAAATCCATCAAGATTGACGATGTTTAGGGCCATTGATGGGTAGCGCGCCCGTACAACTCTGTGAGGGTTCTAAATTGATGGCATACAGTGGGATTCAACATGGCAGCATCAAACCGCCACTCCCAGTTACCTTCGGCGAGTCCTGGGGTATTCATGCGGGCTTCGGAGCCTAGACCGAGTAAATCTTGCAGGGGAACGATAGATAGAGTAGCCACAGAAGACAGGGCCAAACGAATCATCGCCCAATGCACTGATTCCGGGGCCACACCACCCACAAAGTCGATCAGGCGTTGTTTTTCATAATCATTGGCCTTGCTATACCAACCAACGGTGGTGTCATTGTCGTGGGTGCCTGTGTAAATAACAAAATTGCGATCGCAATTAAATGGCAAATACGGATTACGATGGTCCGAGCCAAAGGCAAACTGGAGAATCTTCATACCTGGGAAACCAAACTTATCCCGCAGAGCTTCTACTTCAGGGGTGATGATGCCAAGATCTTCTGCTAAAAACGGCAGCTTACCCAATACTTCTTCCACCCGTTCAAACAGCGGCACACCGGGTGCTTCAACCCACTGACCATTCATCGCGGTTTCTTCACCTTCAGGCACCGCCCAATAGGACTCAAACCCACGAAAATGATCAATGCGAATCTGATCCACATAGGATAGGGACGTTTTAATTCGTTTAAGCCACCAATCAAACTGGGTTTCTTCTAGCTCTTCCCAGTTATAGGTGGGGTTCCCCCACAGCTGACCGGTTTCACTAAAATAATCCGGCGGCACCCCTGCCATCTGAGACGGCAGCAGTGTCTCAGGGTCCACCATAAAGTTCTCGGGGAATGCCCATACATCCGCACTATCGTGGGCCACATATATCGGCATATCGCCAATAATCTGAATCTGTCGCTCATTAGCATAGGCTTTGAGGGCAAACCACTGGCGACAGAACTCAAACTGGAAAAACTTCTGCAAAAAGATGGCATCCGCCAACTTAGTTCGCCACAGGTCTAACGCTTCTGGTTCCCGCTTAGCAATTGCCCGGTCCCAATCAGTCCAGCTGGCCCCCTGATTGGCATCCTTCAGCGCCATAAACAGACTGTAATCCTCTAGCCAAAAGGCCTGGGCCTGACAAAACTCCTGAAACTCTTGAGGCTCCTTCATCTGGAATTTTTGAGCCGCTTTCTTTAGTAATTCCAGCTTATGGGGAATCACTTTGTGATATTCCACCCGCTCAGCGGAAAACTCAGGCACCTCTCCCAGATCAGCTTTCTCCAATAGCCCCTGCTCTGCTAATTCATCTAAGCTAATCAACAAAGGATTACCGGCCATGGCCGAATAGCACATGTAGGGAGAGTTACCGTGGCCCGTTGGTCCTAGGGGCAAAATTTGCCAAAGCTGCTGTTTAGTTTCCACTAAAAAATCCACAAAACCATAGGCCGCTTGTCCCAAATCTCCAATGCCATAACGACTGGGTAGCGACGTGGGGTGCAACAAAATACCACTAGCTCGGGTGAATGCCATGACGAAGGGTGAAGAATAAAGGGTACTGGGTTAGTTGAAGGGCAATGCCCACTGTTTTATAAAGGCATGGATGTAAAGACAGGGAGTCGCACAGCCGTTCTTCACCAAAGCAAAGTCTAAGAGCTTAAGCTTTGACAATGTCTTGGCCTTAATCCAAGCCAATTGACTTTAGCATGGTTATTTGATGCAAGACCGTCCTGTTAAGAACACCTGTTAGCGACCCTATGGCCTATCGCAATCCCGCTCCCACTGTCGACATCATTATTGAATTAATCGATCGACCAAATCGTCCGATTATTTTGATTGAGCGGTTGAACCCACCATTGGGTTGGGCAATTCCCGGTGGTTTTGTGGACTACGGCGAGTCGGTGGAAACAGCAGCAATTCGCGAGGCGAAAGAGGAAATTGGGTTAGATATCAAGCTACTAGAGCAATTTCATGTGTATTCTGACCCCAGCCGGGACCAACGTAAACACACCATTAGTATTGTTTTCTTAGCGACAGCTACTGGAGAACCCACTGCGGGGGACGATGCCAAAAACTTTAAGGTGTTCGATCTATGGGAGCTGCCTGATAGTCTCTGCTTTGATCATGACAAGATTCTGCAGGACTATTGGCATTATCGCCATTATGGAAAACGACCGTGCTAAGACTATTGGCACTATCGCCATTATGGAAAACGACCGTGCTAAGGCTATTGGCATTATCGCCATTATGGAAAACGACCATACTAGGACTAAAGCTATGGCAGAGTCGTCTTTTGAAGCATTGCGGCTAAATCAAGTACGTCAATTTATAAGTTAACCGTGATCTTACGTAGAATCGAACGCATTATAGTATCGTAACCCTTAACCCTGAATGGAGCCAGAACTAATGACCCACAGGATTTGTCAACGTACTGCTGTGCAATTTTGTAATTAGACAATGCGTCCCCGGACTGACATTTTGGCAATTTTCTCCACATTTATCCAGTTCGAGGGAGATCGGTTTGATGCATGGGTATCTGAGCCACGTCTGGCCAGAAACATGCAACAGCAACTGCTTCAAAATAGACCATTGGAGCATTCAGAAAAGGATTGGGTCCTATATTGGTATCGACTCAGAGAGGAGACTCCTGACGCCACCAAACATCTATGGGCCTATTTGCAAGAACCCTGCTATTGGGCAGCCGATCATGTGACCCGTCGGTTTCCCATGGTTCAGTGCTCCCTTGCAGATGGCTTTCAGATTGCGATCGCACACGTTGATCGAATTCTCAATGGCTACAATCCTGACTACAGCAGCAATCTCAGAGCCTATGCCCGCACTGCATTTGGCAACTGCCTTAGAGACCAACTGCGCCAGCAACAAGCCATTAACATCAGTAGCGACTGGGGATTATTACGCAGACTGAGTCAAACGCAGTTAAAAAACTCCCTACAGTCAGCCGGATACATCCACTTAGACCCCTTAATCTTGATCTGGAAATGTTTTAAAGATGTTTGCATCCCTGAGCCAGGACGGTTGGTTCGCGGATTACAGCCTCCAAACAAAGAACAATTACAGGCCATCTCTGCACGCTATAACCAACTTCGTTACAATCTGATCCCTAACTCTAACGGTGTAGATATAAGTATAGATGTTGGTACTAAAGAACTCTTGAGAGAGCTCACCCAGTTAGCTGCGATCGCGAGATCTTATTTGACACCTTCTATAACATCCCTCAATCAACCTCAATATGATGACTCCGGTGAAGAACAGCTAGATGCTCTACAAACCCATGACACTCCAATGACAGAGCTACTCGCTACTGAAGACTATAAAGAACAGCAACTACGTGCACAGCAAATTGGAGCCATCTTGAAAAATGAAGTGGCAAATTTAGATACACCTAGTCAAACATTGTTAACCTTGTATTATCAGCAAGCACTTACCCAGAATGATATTGCCAATCAGCTAGATATCAAGCAATATCAAGTATCTCGTAAGCTTAGTCGAATCCGTCAACGCTTACTTCTCAGTGTTACAACCTGGAGTCAAGAAACCTTGCATATCCCCAATGAAGCTACCGTACTAGCTAGTGTTAGTGAGGTAATACATGAGTGGTTGCAGCGTCACTATTCCCCAGAGTTACCAAAGGTATTGGAATGAGCGTGTTATTTGACAATCCCGTACAGCCTGTTCTGGAAGTACCAACCGACCCGATCAAGTGGCAGCATAGTACGTCCATTTCCGATCCAGCTGCTCGCTGGCGTATCTATTTACACTCTTTGGGGCTAGAGGCACTCATGTCATGGTTCCAGGAAGAATTTGACCAAGCTGTGGGTTCATGGCCCCATGCAGCCCCCTTTGACATCTGGCATGTTGTCGAGGGCTTACCCCTATCACTGGGCAACAACCGAATTGTGGTAATTCTTGCCGAAACAATCGATGCAGCGGAATTAAGAGTACCTCAAGAATGGGTTGATCTACCTGGCTGGTCTGCAGATTATTACATTGCTGCCTACGTTGATGTTGATGAGCAACACCTGGTGTTGTGGGGCTACACGACCTACGGACAGCTTCAATTTAAGAGTGACTACGACTCTGCTGAACGTGTCTACCGCCTTAAGGAGATAGATTTAGTACAGGATTTTTCTACCTTTTGGGTCGCCCAGCAAATGGAACAAGTCCAATCTAGCCCAATAGATATGCTGCCTGATTTATCCGCCACTCAAGCGGAAAGCCTAGTGCAACAATTAGCGCATGTACCTGACCCTAGGCTAGCAATCAATTTTAGCCAGTGGGGTGCATTGTTTAGCAACGACCAGTGGCGACAAGCTTTATATATCAAGAGACAAAATGCCACTACCGTCAGCATCGAAGACTGGCTAGAAAATATCTTTGAGCAAGGCTGGCAAAGCTTAGATGTGTTGCTTCCTCAGTCTCAAATATCGAGGTTGCGCTCAGATGCTGACGGAACAGCTGTTCTCACCTGTGGCAAAAAGATCTTTCTGAATACTGCTCCCGATGATCTGTTGCTGATGTTTAGTGTGGATATTGAGGCCAACAAACGTCGTAATATTCGGATTCAGCTTTATCCATCTAGCGACACCATCTTGCCTAACAATGTCATGCTCGCCTTAGAGCTATCAGAAACTGGGGAACTGCTAAAAAGTGTAAAAGCTGGGGCGCATGATGATTACATCCAGATTCCTCCGTTTCGTTGTTCAGCCGGTCAACGACTGAGGGTCCATATCCAGCTTGCCGAAAGCACCTGCCAAGAAGACTTCATTAGCTAAACGGTTGTCAGAGATATACAGTCTCTTGATGCCATCAAGTTAGTTGGGGATAACAAATCACTTAGAGCCCCCCCCTGAACCGCAATGACTTTATTTTACATAGCCTCACAAAAGCGTTAACTATACTGTCCTGTCATCCCATAATCAGACTAGTAAGCCTACAAAATAGGCATCAAGTTTAGGGAACAGTCCATGAAACCTATTTTGACGAAAGGGCAGTTAATCACCTGGAAAGAAGGCAGAGGCTTTGGCTTTATCAAAGCCCATCATGGAGGTAAAAACGTCTTCCTCCATATCAGTGCGCTTCCAGAAAATAGTCCTCACCCTAAGGTGGGCGATACTATTTTGTATCAGCGAGTTATCACTCCAAAAGGAAAAGTCCGGGCGGCGAAAGCATCCATCGCAGGCATCAAACCTAAATCACCAAAACCCAGTTTCCCTAAGCAAAAAAAAAGTGGGCGAATTCAAACTATGATCGGCGTGATTATGCTATCTGCCATGGCTCTAATCATTCTGGAGTTTAGGTCCAGCCGTTCTCCTGGCCTGATTACTGCCATTACCAAACCAGGTTGCACCATTAAAGGTAACATCTCCATCAATACGGGCAAAAAGATTTATCACCTACCAAATATGGCAGATTATCAAACAACCGTAATCAGTCCAGAACAGGGTGAAAAGTGGTTTTGTACAGAGGCAGAGGCTATGGAAAAGGGCTGGAGTAAAGCCTCTAAATAATTTTAACCAACTGCGCCTCAAAGTTAGCTAGTCACATCAGTTATCACTCGTACAGAAAATCGACGTCTATATTCACTGGGTTGCAGCCCGATCAACCGATAAAAGACTTTTCGAAACGCACCCTGATCTTCATATCCAACTTTCCAGGCAATTTCACTAAACGAGGTTTGAGAAAACTCTAGCATTTCTCTCGCTTTACCTACCCGCAAAGCCTGAAGATATTCAATGGGTTTCATGCCAGTCGCTTTTTTGAAACGACGTAAAAATGTGCGTTCTCCCAATACGGCCACAGTCGTCATATCAGCAATAGATATGGACTCACTGTAATGGGCTTGAAGCCAATGCTGTACTCGCAATATCGCCTCATCACCATGGTAGAACTGAGGCGCAAACTTGCTATAAAACCGTTGTTCTCGACCGTTAGGATCAATAAGAAAAAACTGGGCCACCTCTAGCATTACTGAAGGGCCTAAAAATCGGTCAATCAGACGCAAGCCCAAATCAATCCAAGCCGTCACACCTCCTGCGGTGATGATATCGCCATCCTCAATTACCATCTGCTCGGTCCGCACTCGCACCTTAGGAAATTGAGTTGCCAGCACCTCTTTCAAAGCCCAATGGGTGGTAGCAGGTCGGCCATCTAGCAAGCCAGTACGAGCCAGTACAAAGGCCGCTGTACAAATAGAACAAATGACAGCTCCTCCGTCATGTTGTGTTTTTAACCAGTCCAATAGCACAACGTCTGGCTCATCTGTTCCTTGGCTTTCAAGATTAGGGGGAATAATGACTACCGTTAGTTGATTTGGGCAGTCAGTATTATCCAGAACCTCTACGGATCCTGACTTCGGGGCTAGCTGCCAACGGCTGACTGACAATGGTTCCACAGTTCGTGGGGTATGCTCCATCGCTATCCGATTAGCTGTAAAAAACAGGTCCGTCAGACCATAAACCGCTGACAGCTGTGCACCAGGATACATCAGGAGACCAATCGTTATCTGCTGAACCATAGGTTGTCAGAAATGACATCAAATAAGTCGATTTTGACACTGTTTTTCCAGTTTGAGTATCACTAACCTGGGTAATGTATACCGGCAAAGGAATCCAAACAATGAACCAGGTCCCTCAAAATTCAACCTTGTTAACAGCTGTCAATGAAGCTAGTTCAAGATGGAAAATGGCATTTAACACAGGTGATGCCGCAGGCTGCACAGCTCAATATGAGGCATCTGCCATCATGCAGGCTATTCCCTTCGGTACTTTTACAGGGCACGCTGAGATCCAAGCATTTTGGCAACAACTGATTGATGATGGTTTTTCTGATGTGGAGTACATCGAACCTAAGATCGAAGTCCTGGATGCAACAACAGCTGTTTTATCTTCGAAATGGAAGATGAACAAGGCCCATGGAGTGATTCATAAAGAGCTATGGGTTTTGCAGGCTGATGGTACTGCTAAGCTGAAAGAAGATAGGTTCGAGGCGCAAGGTTAACTGCATGTAGGAGATAAAATATACCGCCCTGAGAAGCTTGGTAATACGTGATTCGCATTGTAATTTGCAGGGATGGCAAAAGGCACAGCCACTTTTAGATCGTCTATTTTTATTGGGGATATTGTTGTCGAGACCGCTAGGGTTGAGGGCATTCAACAGTTTGGTCTGGGTTTGGGACCGCCGGGCGTAGTACAGGCATCCGTTTCGACATAATGCCGATAATATTCACAGCCCATTCTCAGGCTAACGCTTTAAGATGTCATACGTCTTGGTGAGAGGAACAGCTATGACAAGGTCAATCCATAGAAACTTGAGTCTGTTGTCGCTGTTGATGCTGATCGGCTGTCAGGATGTCACGTCTGGATCTACGCCTGAGATGACACAGGCGGACTGTGAGGCAATGCCAGGATTTGCATATGTGGAGGGTGGTGACTTTATTGCAGGTAGCGATCGCACCGAACGCGACTACGCCTATCGCATCAGTGCAGAAGGGTTTGCAGATTCGCCCGAGGATGTGGCTACAGCCGAAGCGGGCTACCGCCAGCGGGGTTGGTTTGAGCGGGAACCAGACAGACGCACAGAGACCTTGCCTTCATTCTGCATGGGCCAAAACCTGATCACCAATGCGGACTACCAGGCATTCGTGCTAACAACAGAGCATCGATCACCAGGGATTTCGGCAGCGGATTATCAGGAACAGGGCTTTTTAGTCCATGACTACAATGAGGTGGAACCTTATCTGTGGCATGAAGACCAATATCCAGCAGGGCAGGAAAATCATCCGGTGGTGCTGATTTCCTATGGAGATGCGGTGGCCTATGCAGAGTGGCGCTCTGGTCAAGATGGCGTCAGCTATCGGCTACCGACAGCATTGGAGTGGGAAAAGGCAGCGCGGGGGACAGATGGACGCTACTTTCCTTGGGGTCGTGAGTGGCGAGATGATGGGACAAATTGGGCCAAAAATGGTCCCTATGGGACGAGTGATGTAGGGACTTATCCATTGAGCCAGAGTCCTTACGGCATCGAGGATATGGCAGGAAATGTGTTTGAGTACACCAGCACTCTGACTAGAGGTGGCGCTGAGGTTTTCCTCAAGGGCTGCAGTTGGGACGATTTCCCCGGTTTTTGTCGCGCCGCCTACCAGCATGATCGGCCTGTAGAATCTCGACATATCCTATTTGGGTTCCGCCTAGTGATGGAGGACAACTAAGTCCTAAGCCACAAAAGTGCGGACATCCCCAACCCTGTTAAAGAAAAGATTCTCACCAATCTCTTCCTACAGACTCAATTGACTGAAATATTAGCCGAATATCCGAAATATTTAGCAGAGGCTATCCTGGTCCATCATAGCCAGTATGCTGGGCGGTTTTCTAGAATTAGGCTGGTTGCAGGCCCAAACTTTAGCCAGAGTTTTGCAGCATTGCCCCTATTTCCGTAGCCTGTATAAGCACAAACGGAAATCACAATCCCCATGTTCTACTTCACATCCTGGTAGGTCAACTTTAAAATTAGGGCGTTGCTGTAGATAAAGGATTATGGGTCGTTTACATTGGTTATGTCTGCTTAGCCTAGTTTTACTCTTACAAGCCTGTAGCAGTTTTGGCACCATGCCACCTCAATCAGTCATAGAACAAGGCCTAGCCATCAAAATGGCCCAAACCCAGCAGGCACTAATCATTCATCTAGCGCCCAAAGTACCTCAACTGCCCAACGTTAAACTCCGTCAGGTTGAAGTAACCCTACGCGAACCTCAAGATGACGATATATTTCACATTCAAGGCACCTACCAAGCTACCATCCAGCTAACCAGTCGAGAAAAAAAAGAATCTGGTCCATTTGATCTCTACCTTGCCAGAGAGAAAACAGAAGATACCGTCAGCTGGTTTTTGGTATCCGATGATCATAGAGAATTATTAATAACAAACCCTACGTAACACAAAGATAGCAGAGTACATTGAGCTTAATTCTAAAGGCTCCCTAATCATAAAAATAGAATGAGAAAACGTTCTCTTTGCCCTCAACATCGTATATGTCATACGTAAATGTGTGAGAAGAGAGGCCTATCTTTGATCTATACGCTGATCGGCAAACTGACGAATAAATCCGAACTTGTTCAACATGGTATTAAAAGGATCGTCAGTTTTTTTCTGTAACCGGTGTAGATCGTCTGCCACGCCATAAACTCCATCGGGCGTCAGAAAGAGAAACTGAATCAGGTCAGGTTCAGGTAGAGCATGGTCCTCGATGGGAGATGCTTTTGGCAGTAGCGTTTGAGCCATTTGAACAATTTCTTGAGCGACTTGGGCCACCTTGAGGTCAGCCCCCAACCCAACCATGCCACCCCCTGATGTGGGTCGAAAAGAAGCCTCGCCAGATAGAAACGCAGTCAACGATATCGCCCATTTTTCCGATGTGCGCTCATCCATCATACCAACGTCCATCAGCACAGCATACACTGGATCAATAGCACTGTCAGAACCCCCTGCCTGGCCAGCATCAATGTTAAAAATAGCCTCGCGCCAGGTTTGATAATCCGGTGTTATTCTCATGCGGTGATTGGAGGCATTGAACTGCCGTTCGCGCGGATTATCACCTTGCAAGGGTGTTTCACCTAAAAACTCTTTGATGGCTTGCAACGCTGCATCTACACCCTCACCATCATTGTAGTAGAGCATCTCTTTTTTCTGATCATCGCTGGTTGCAAACGTTAGGTTGTAGAACCAATGCGTTCCATAGTTACCATTGCGCTTTTTATATCGACGTTTGTGGGTACCTACACTGACATTCTGTAGTGTGGAGAATTGCAGCTGCCAACGTTTAGTGCCAAGTAGGGTTTTGCGATCGCATCTAACTGCATCAACCGTCTTATCCAAGGTTAGCGTTTCCGACTGTAGCGCCAGGTAGAGCATATACAGGCCATAGGCTCCCAAAGCCGCCAGTAACCAGAAACCATAGGCAGGCACTTCTCCACTAGAAACGATAAGGATACATCCCAATACTGTTAGGCTCAAAATAATCAGTGGCAAAATCAACCCGTTGCGATCGCTGGCACTGACAATAACAAGTTCTAAATCAGTCTGTTTATTAATTCTCATCAGAATAGAAGCACGGCGCTGTTAGCTCAGGCTCAGCTTACAGCGCCACGGTGTTGCCTCAGCAGACATTCATGAAACGTTAAGACATCACTCAGGCTTGGGATTGTTCTAGCACTCATACGCTTATCGCTCCATAACCGTTTGAGCAACATTTACAGGCACATCAGAAAAGTACTTTCGCTGAAACTGTTCTTCTCGTAAACTTGCTAAGAACAACCGTAGCTTAGTCTGTTGTTGTTCTGTTGTTGCAGCCAGACTCGCATCATATAGGAGAGTGATGGCCATAGAGGAAAATAGTAAAGGAGATGGGGGAAGCCCTCCGACTTCCATAGGCGCATCCAAATCAGTCTCTCTGATCTGAAACCCTAAACTACCCAATGCAGCTAACCCAGCTCCTAACGCCACCTCTCCCAGCTCCAGCTTTGTCATTAGTTCTGCCACCGTCACACATGTCTCCGTGCGCGCCAGATACTTGGCAATACCGACTAGCCGCTTCCACACCTCAATCGGAGGCACCGGCTCAGGCTTGTCATAGGCCAACACCAAAGGCGCATGCTGCTGGTTAGCCTGATGAAACCAGGGGCGCAGGTCTTGCCATGTCGTCGGACACTGGGTAACCACCAGCGCATCGGATACATCTGTTGCAGCAGATTGGGCACGACAATCAATCACCTGCTGCTTGGGTATGGCCACCGACACAGCAGTCTCAGACTCCACAGAGCGCACATCGATCAACCGCACCTCATAGCCGCCATACTGGGGCTGTTTCCGTCGAGAATAGGCATTAAAATCTATCTCTACCACCACATCACAACGACCCACGGGCAGGTCATCTTTATAGTGGCCCCACCACAGTCCCGGAAATCCAGCTGTCGACGTATCGTCCTTGATCAAAAAATGGGTTTTGATAAATCTCAGCTTACGATGCGAGATTGGGTCTTTAATCTTCTGATGCCAAGTATTATCAAACCAAGCATGGCGAATCAACAATCGGGGCACCGGATTGCCCATGCCATAGGGCTCTAGCAAATTTAGCTGCTGAAATAACTCCTTACCCAGCTCACATACGCTCACGTCCAAGTCCACCTGAATCATCGGACCAGAGGTGACTCCCACCTGCCGCAGCTGCCGGTTCAGGGCATCGGCAAACACACCGACATTCTCCACCGGCAACGTCATGCCTGCCGCAAAGGGATGCCCGCCAAAGCTAGTTAATAGATGCGCCTGGTCTGTCACTAGCTGATACAGATCAATCTGATTCACTGACCGAGCTGAGCCCCGCGCTACCTCACCATCAATGGTGAGCAAAATTGTTGGCTTGCCGTACTCCTGAGCCACTTGACCAGCAACAATTCCCAATACACCCGTTGGCCATTGAGCATCGGCTAGCACAATTACCTGGGCAGTGGCCATATCTACCCCACTCAGCTGCTGGCTCACCTGAGTGTAAACATCCTTTTGCAAGGCCTTACGACGGGTATTGGCGATTTCCGTCTGTTCTGCTAGCTCCTGACAACGGTCTGGGTCTTGGCTGGTCAGCAGCTCAACGCAAAATCGGGCATCGCCATGGATACGGCTAACGGCGTTGATGCGGGGACCAATGCCAAAGGAAATGTCCGTAGGGCGATCGCCGGTTCGACGACACAGCCTCAGTAGCTGAGCCACCCCAGGACGAATTGGATCGTCTGTTATTAGATGGGTCTGCAGTTGACGAATACCAATTTGTGCTAAGTAGCGACAGTCGTCGCTCAGCTGCACCAAGTCTGCAATTAGACCAATGGCCACTAAATCCGTCAGCTCTGCCAGAGGCCGTGTGGGTGTCAGACAGCCATAGAGTGCTTCGATTAACTTGTAGGCAACCGCAACACCAGACAGGTTAGCCAGGGGATGCTCGGGTTCAAAATAACGTGGATTAATGATGGCGACCACGTTCGGTCGCTCATCCGGCAAGGTGTGGTGATCGGTAATGATCGCATCGATCCCCAGTGTCCGGGCATGATCGATTTCTTGGAGGTTAGTACTCCCATTGTCACAGGTGATCACTAAGGTTGTCCCTGCATCTGCCAGGGCCTCAAGGCCATGGATAGACAGACCATGGGAATCAGTCAGCCGGTTAGGGATAAAGTAGTTGAGCTGTCCATCTGGAAAAAACTGGCGTAGACCATCCCACAACACCGCCGTAGAGGTAATACCGTCCGCATCAAAATCTCCCCAAATCGTGATGGTTTCTTGATGCTCCACGGCCTGAAGAATGCGTTCCACAGCTTGCTTCATTTCTGAGCCAAAAGCAGCTGGTGGAGTAGGCTGATAGGTATCAGGGGCAATAAACGCTGTTAGTTGCTCGGCTGTGCGAATGCCACGTTGCCACAGTAGTTCCGCCGCTCGCTTTGGCGGATTGGGTGAATTCGCAATCGTCTGGACAGTCTCGACCCAATCGGTGGAAATCGTCTCGTCGTTGGGGAGCTGCCACTGAGGAGTGGGTGTGGTCAAAATAACGGTGAATAGGCTAGTTTTTCTTTTGAAAGATTTTTATTTGTAGTAGGTTAGCTAAAATGGGCGGAATTCCGTCTGGTTATGGTGAGGTAGTTCTGTATTGGAGCAAATCCGATAACCAGTAAGCACAGTATGCCGTGGTGATAGTCAGGAGTATTTCGTGAAGCTTGGTGAATGGATTGGCCTGATCAGCATCTTAGCGACTTTCTATATTCTTTGGGCGCTACGGGCAATTTTACTGTTGGTGTTTATGGCAGTGGTGCTTGCGATCGCACTTAACAGCTTCGCACGTCGTGTACAGAAAACAGGCGTTCCCCGACGATTTGCCGTCCCCCTAGTACTGACGAGTAGTTTTTTAGTCGTTACCCTCTTTTTAGTTTTAGTAGTCCCCCCCTTTGTCGCACAATTTGAACTGTTAATCGCTCTCATCATTGATGCTATTCGCGAGCTCCCTGAAACGCTGGCTCAACTTGAAACGTACTTACCCGATCAGTTTCGTTTGCCCGAATTAGAGGAATTTATCAACTGGGCGACCTCTCCAGACTCAGCATTACTCAATGCTTTTAACAATTTAGATATTTTCAACAACTTTTTTACATTTTTCAACTCCTCACTGAGAGTTCTACTCCAATTTCTTCTGGTATTAATCCTATCCCTAATGTTCTTAGGGAATCCAACCATTTACCGCAACACTTTACTACGTCTCATACCATCCTTTTATCGCCGACGAGCAGATGGCATTTTACAAGATTGCGAAATCGCCCTATGCAACTGGATGGGAGGTATTGTTCTCAATTCAGTTTTTATCTTCTCTTTAAGTTTTGTCGGTCTGTGGGTATTACAAATCAAGTTTGTGCTAACTCATGCCCTACTAGCAGGCGTTCTCAACTTTATACCTAACGTCGGACCCAGCATAAGCGTTATTTTTCCAGCCATGGTGGCCCTTCAAGACCCCACCAACCCTTTAAAGATTGTTCCAGTTATTATTTGGTATGTCATCATCCAACAGATTGAAAGCTACTGGTTGACGCCAACGGTAATGGCCCGTCAAATCTCTTTGCCACCAGCATTCACCCTAATTTCCCAAATTTGTTTTGCCTTCATATTTGGTTTTCTCGGTCTTGTGTTAGCCCTACCGCTTGCCGTTGTCGCTAAAATCTGGCTACAGGAACTCGTAATCAAAGATATTCTTGACCAGTGGGAGGTTCCTAATTTTGCTCCTTGGAAAGTAGCTGTAGCCAATGGACCTGACAGTCCAGAATCTCTTCTTGATCAACCGGAACCATTCTCTGGAATCACACCGGACTCCAATGAAGAAGTTAAGGAGACAGGTAGTCCCATAAATAACGGCTAATCTGTTACTTTTCCTTTCTATTACTATCTGGGCATCCTGAGCCCAGCTACACCTGGATCGTTACCTTATGCCCTTTGCTGCCAGCGTTCGTCACCTGCAAACCTTAATCATGTCGTTTCATCCCATCATTGTGGTGGAAACAGTTGAAGAGGAACGCATACAGCAACTAATCAACAAAGCCACCCTGGATTTGCAACTCCCTATCTATGAATGGAGTATTGCTCAAGGGCTAGTCCGACTTGAGGGTAACCAGTATAACCGCTGGCAAAACGAATATGCACCACCTGGAGCCAGTCGTGCTGCTGTGGATCATGATACGGCTGAGCCCGTTGATGCACTGCGGCACATGCAAGCCGTTGCCCACCGCGCCATCTATTGGCTCAAAGATTTTTCTACCCACTTTAACGACCCGGTGGTCACCCGACTTTTCCGCGAAGTTGCCCAGCAGTTTGCCCACAACCAGTCCACTCTCCTGATCTCAGGTGAGCAAGTATCTCTATCACGGGAGATCGGACATGAGGCGGTCTATTTTGATATGCCTTTGCCTGATCGGGATGAATTGCATAAAGCCATTGTGGAAGCCGTACAGGCATTACGGGGACGCATCAAGGTCAAACTAAGCCCAGAGGAAATGCGTACCCTGGTCAGCACAACCCAGGGAATGACGCTAAACCAAACCAAAAAAGTGATTGCCTACGCCGCCCTAGAAGACGGTCACCTGACAGCCAAGGACATTAGTCGAGTCCTAGAGCGCAAGATGCAAATTATCCGTGAAAGCGGTTTACTTGACTATATACCGGTTGAAAAAAACACGGCTGAGCTGGGCGGTTTCGACAACTTAAAACATTGGTTAAATCGTGCTCGCACAGGCTTTAGCCCCCAGGCTCAGGCACTAAATCTCACACCACCGAAGGGCATCTTAATCGTAGGCATCCAGGGCTGTGGAAAATCCTTAGCGGCTAAAACCATTGCCCGTGAATGGCAAATACCCTTGCTCAAGCTGGATGCTGGGCGGCTCTACGATAAGTATGTGGGCGGCTCAGAAAAGAACTTTCGCCAAGCTGTTTCTCTAGCTGAGAAAATGGCCCCCGCTGTTCTGTGGATTGATGAAATCGAAAAAACCATGGGGGGTACCCAGAGCATGGATACGGATGGTGGTTTAAGCCGTCGCCTCTTTGGTTCGTTCTTAACCTGGCTCCAGGAAAAATCCCAAGAAGTTTTTGTTGTTGCCACAGCCAATGATATCTCACAGCTGCCGCCTGAACTGCTACGCAAGGGGCGCTTTGATGAGATTTTCTTTGTGGACTTACCCGATGCACAAGATCGCGCCAAAATTCTTACCATTCATCTCAATCGCCACCACCAAACTCCCGGAAATTTCAACATGGCCGAACTGGTTCAGGCTACCGAGGGCTTTAGCGGTGCCGAAATTCAGCAAATTATTGTATCAAGCTTATATCAATCCATACACGAGCAGTGCTCACTCGATACACCGTTACTGGTTCAAGCCATTAAAACAACCGTTCCTTTATCGATCTCTCGTCGAGAAGATATCCAAAGACTGCGTTGTATGGCGACCGATCGATTTGTACGAGTTAAGTAAATCTTTCAAGATGTAACTCTATCGGGGGCAACAACACTGAGAGCGGCCTTTTCCAAGAGTTTATGTAAACGCTTACTAAGCGGATCTTACAGTTTCTAACAGACAGACGGTGTTTTCGGGTATTCTCTGCAAAAGCTCTGTAACGTTGAGTACTTGCTCTTTTGCTCACAACTTTTTGACGCGTCAGGTGTTTGGACACAGGAGTCCATTGATCTGACATACCCGTTAGCTGACCTGACACACTATCTTACCGTTTTGGAGAAACCTCCCATGAACCCTGCTCAAATTCAAGGACTTTGGATTTGCCTGAGCTTTTCATTGGCAATGATCTTGCTAACACCAGTGCTCGTGTGGGTATTGCCCAATCGTCAGCAAACCGTTTAGAGAAGCACTTGTGCCATCAGGGTATGTTTTTGGCACCATAGACCCGGTACCATAATTAAAACCTACCCTGATTTTTTCCATGGCTTTTCGTGCAACCATTGTCGCCTTTTTAATCATGTGCTTTGGGCTCATGGCATCACCAGCCCAGGCAATGACACCGTTAGACGTGTCTAACCTCGCTTACGCTGAGTGCCCAGCCGAATATGCAGAAGGCATCGTTGACTCAGGCAGCCTTGGCAAAGCTACCTGCTACTTGGTCACAGGCACATTGACCAACAACTCTGGTAAGCCCATTCTCAATGCTGATATTTTTGGTCGTATTTACGACAAAAACAACAATCCAGTCATGCAAAATCGTGGTCGACTCGGTGGCGTAGACTATGTTCCCCCTGGCAGCAGCGACTTTGAAATCCGTGTGTCCATCGCTGCCAATCAACCCCCACCACTCAAGTTAAAGAACTTTAAGGCCTCTGGATTTGTAGGCAAAGTCAGACGCCAGGGTCGAATAGATTAAATTGAAATCTTTGAGAACAAAAAAGGGCGATGCTGTTAGCATCGCCCTTTTTTGTTCAAACAAACTTTGCCCATTCTGGAAACATTGTTGCATGCAACCCGCTAGAAGCTCGAATAAGCCATGTAACCACTTGCAGCCAACGCATAGGTTGCTTGCACCAGAGCACTGCGAACAAACTGAAGCACAATAAAGGCCAAAATCGCAGAAAAATCAATTCCACCCAAAGGAGGAATCACCGATCGGAACAGATTCAAGTATGGATCGGTAATCTGACTAAGCGCAGACAGGAGAGGGTTTCCCCAATCTAAGTTTGGTAGCCAGCTAAGCAGCACCCGTACCAACAGCAGAGCTAAATAGATACTGATAAACTGGGCTAACGCTGCAGGAATGACTTGAAGCATAGGTATCCTACCTTACGAAAATAGAGAATAACTCTAGGGCCTGGTGTTTAGTGTAACCGATGAGTTCTACAACCTAAAAGGGGTTTGATTCAAAGCATTACAACTTGAGTTTACGGTACCTCTCACCCCTTAGTAGAGTGTTGAAAGCCGATATAAACCGACAGTGTTGCTAATCTTCAGAACAGTTCTATCTGAAAGATACGGATATAGCGCAATTTTGCTAAATCCATGCGTCCCCTAAAGTCAATAGCAGCAAACCGACCGCATTAATCGGTGGTCGATGTTTCATAGTCAGCAGCTCGACCATTAGTACTTCCCAATTGCTCACGGACATCCTCAATGGCCGCATTTAGCTCAGAAATTTTATCCTCAAGACCGCGACGAGCAATTTCCATGCGTTCATCGTCACTTATATCAGCCAAATTTTGGCGAATATCTTCTGACAATTGACTAAAACTTGTACTTTTGTCATCCTCTACACGATTAATCCGATTGGCGGCAAGTACTCCAGCCACACCACCAACTAGCCCACCCAACAGAGCTCCTAGAAAAAATCCACCAGTGAAGTTACTCGATTGACTCATGATGTGACGTGATTAATTAGTACCAAATGTGCGATCCCCGGCATCGCCTAGACCTGGAACGATAAAGCCGTTTTCATCCAAACCTTCATCGATAATGCCTGCATAAATAACTAGTTGGGGGTACGCTTCAGCAAGTTTCTGTAGCGCTGGGGGAGCCGTTACTACTGAGACAATCCTAACCAGAGACGGGTCCACACCACGCTTCACTAACTCTGCCATAGTGGCCATCATTGTACCGCCCGTCGCCAACATTGGCTCACTGATCAAGATGCGAGTATTGGGACCAATCTGATCCGGCAGCTTGTTCAGATAACAGCTGGCCTCCAGGGTTTCTTCATTGCGAACAAAGCCAAGGTGATACACCGAAGCCGTAGGCAGTGCCGATTGGACGCCTTCCATCAACGCCAACCCCGCCCTCAAAATGGGGATCACCATCAGCGGCATTTCAGGATTGATAAATGTCGCAGGGCTAGGAGCCAGCGGCGTTTCTATGGTGGCATCCACAGTGGGTAACCAATCATTACGAATTGCTTCATAGGTTAACCATCGCCCCATTTCAGTCATGGCACTGCGAAATACAGCAGACGGTGTGTTAACGTCCCGTAACACACCGAGCCAATGTTTGATTAATGGGTGAGGAGGAACGTGAATCCGCAGCTGAATTGCCATGGGAAATGCTAATAGAGACAGTAAGATGGGCTCAAATCTGCCCAATCATACGCCTTTGATAGCGAGGCGGTCTAGGGTTTAGGTGCTGGACTTTTTACCCACTCCCTAGGCCATAAGCCCCCTATACTTATCGCCCCCGCAGCAAGTGTTTAACCGTTTCCACCATCTCGGCCGGGCGAAACGGCTTGGCAATGTAGGCGTCTGCCCCCTGCTTCATCCCCCAATAACGGTCAAATTCTTCATTTTTAGATGAACAAATAACCACTGGCACGTCCTTTGTGGGGCCGTTGTTCTTGACCCAGCGGCACAGCTCATAGCCATTCATATTAGGCATAACGATATCAAGCACCACAAGATCCGGTGGCCTTGACGAAATCATGTCTTTTGCTTTCTCGCCATCTTCAGCTTCTAAAACAGTCATACCCGCTTTGATCAGGAGACCAGAGATCATCTCCCGTAGGGTTGAACTGTCATCCACAATCAAAACCGTGGTCATAATGCAGGGGATAGGTAGAGTTCCTCAAGTGTTAGTTAGCCCATATCAGAGGGCTAGATTAAACGTAACCAGCTAATAATACGAATTCAGTCGACTTCAAGCAATGACTTTTACTACGAGCGATAGTTAAACAGTTAGACGGCTCTAATTTAGAAATGTGGCCTTACTAGCTATCCCTATCGTATTAATTATTAATTATACGAAAAAGATAAGAAGCATTCGTCACGTCAGTTGCCTATTATTCATAGCTCTTCCAGCAGGCTCAGTAGAGATTTAGGCTGTAGCTTATCTTTAAACCAAACAATCTTGGCTGGTACATTGTCTATATCGATACCGGCTTTTGCTAAGTTTAGCCGTTCTGAAATAGCCAGAATCAAATTCTGACAGTCGGACTTTTGCACCTGGGCAAACTTTTTGCGCAGATACTCTGGTCGCCAGTACCCTACTATTTCCAATAAATAGACACGACCGTCGGGATGCACTAACCGAAAGTCAGGAATCATGACGCTGCCAGGGATTGGGATTAAATCAACTTCTCGTTCCAACTGCCACGGAGTTTTCCCCTTCTCCACAAGGGTCATCCAGCGGTCGGCAAAGGCGGCTTCAACCATACTGTCGTAGGGTTTACCCGGCGGGTAATGACTTACCAGGTCACATTCAGAGTCAAGGGTATAGCTTTTTGCAGACAGCGCCTTGGTATAAGTGTCTTTCCATTGCAGTGTGGCGCTGAGGTGCCAACGTGTCACATGCAAAATAGCAGGTACTAACTTGGCAATATCGAGGCCATAGCGAGTACTGGCTTTGAAAAGACTGGCTGGACCGTCGATGGTAACGGTAAACCCCTGGTCTGCTTCCCCTTCAATGTAGGCCATCAACCGAAATAGCTTTAGATACCGGAACATCAGCTTGTACTCACCGGGATCATTACGGTGCAGATTTAAGACCACATGACTGGCTCGATAAAAGATGCCCTGTACTTGGGATAGGTTATAGCGATGGAGCAATGCCTCTGATGTAGGGGCATCAAACTGGGTAAGAATACGATTCTCCTTAAGGTCAGCGTATAATCCCTGCTGAATGTGAATGGGTTCAACATCTTTGTCGAGTTCCTGGGTCAGCTGGCCAGCCAGGTTTTTCAGATGTTGCTGTGCTGCTGTAGGGGATGGCACACTCGCAGCGGCAAGGGCAAAGACACGCTGTCTTAATGCCTGAGGCTCTAGAGGGCTAACAATCTCAAATGTGCTGAAACTGCTGCGGAGGATATGGGCTAAGCCTCGTTTGATCCGGTAGTCAGTGTCTTCACCTTCAAGTTCTTGTAGTTTTTGGTTCAGACTCCCTTGGGTATCGCCCACTGTCGCCTGGAACAGAGAAATGAGATTAGTTGCGATCGCAAGCCAATCTTTACTCAGCGGCAGCTGTTTTGCATCAATGGAGTCACCCCGAGGGCGATGGATTAGCAAGTCAGAAGGAAGCATGTTCCTAAGATAGAGGCTATATAGTTAGTTAAGAGCACAATTAATTTTGAGTTTTGAATTTTGAGTTTTGAATTTTGAGTTTTGAATTTTGAGTTGTGTCCCCCTCAAGCCCTTTTTGGTCAGAGACATCTCAAACCAAGAACCAAGAACTAAGAACTCAAAAATTTCCCCACCCAGAGCATTACATATTCCCTTCTAACCCTTGATCCAGTCCGAAACCTTAGACCTCTTAGAATGGCCCCGTTTATGTCAGCAGTGGGCCACGTTTGCCGCTACTAAGCTGGGTGCCCTCGCCGCTCGCCACGGGCGCATTCCCGAGCACCAAAGCGAAAGTGAACAGCTTTTGGCTCAGACCCGTGAAGCCTACCGACTAGAAGAGAAATCCCCCCTTAATTTTCGGGGTGTTCAGGACATGGGTGATGCCCTTGAACGGGCGAAGCGTCAAGCCATTTTGTCTGGGGACGAGTTGTTGCACATTGCCACCACCCTAGCGGGTGCCCGTCAGTTACGCCGCACCATCGATGCCCAAGAGGAAGAGGCTTTCCCAGTGCTACAGGCCTTGGTGGGTCAGCTGCGTACCTATCCAGAATTAGAAAAAGAAATCCACCACTGCATCGACGATCGGGGTAAGGTTACCGACCGGGCCAATCCAAAACTGGCCGGCATTCGTAAAAACCTTAAAAGTACCCACGATCAGCTCCATGCCAAGTTACAGCGCATCATGCAACGGCATTCAGGGGCCTTGCAGGAAACCCTGATTACTCAGCGAGCCGGACGCTTTGTAATACCAGTGAAAGCCCCTCAGAAAGAGTCTATTCCCGGCATTGTCCATGATGTGTCTACAAGCGGTGCCACCCTATATATAGAACCCCAGGGTGTGGTGGAATTTGGCAACCGTCTACGTCAGCTAGAGCGTCAAGAGACCCGCGAAGAAGAATTGGTACGGCAGCGCCTGACTGGACAAGTGGCCGCAGTCAGCGAGGACCTGGAGCAGCTCATGGCCATCGTCACAACGTTGGATTTGGCCACTGCCCGGGCTCGCTACTCCCTCTGGTTAGAGGCTAATCCCCCTCGGTTTAGTGAAACCAATGAGCGCACGGTTCTGCGGCAGCTACGTCACCCCATATTAGTGTGGCAACAGCGCCATGAAGAAGGCCCCACGGTGGTTCCCACAGACATCACCATGCACCCCGATATTCGGGTAGTAGCCATTACAGGCCCCAATACCGGGGGTAAGACAGTCACGCTGAAAACCCTGGGGTTAGCAGCCCTGATGGCCAAGGTGGGACTATTTGTGCCTGCTCGTGAACCTGTAGAACTACCCTGGTTTGATCAGGTTTTAGCAGACATTGGTGACGAGCAATCGATTGAGCAAAGTCTGTCGACGTTTTCAGGACATATTCGCCGTATTGGTCAGATTTTGGATGCGATTGGGGCGGATGGGATAGACGATGCGGACAATACGGCAGCGGTGGGTAGTGCCCACCACACAAATTCGTTGGTGCTTTTGGATGAGGTGGGGGCGGGGACTGACCCGACAGAAGGTAGTGCGCTTGCGATCGCACTCCTGCAACACCTAGCCAACCACACTCGTCTAACCGTAGCTACGACTCACTTTGGTGAACTCAAGGCCCTCAAATATCAGGATGAGCGCTTTGAAAATGCCTCAGTGGAGTTTGATGACGTCAGCCTGTCTCCCACCTATCGGCTGCTGTGGGGTATTCCCGGTCGCTCCAATGCCCTCACCATTGCTCGACGGTTAGGGCTCAATCCCAACGTAATTGATACAGCCCAAACCTATGTGGGCGTGAGTAAACAAGATGATGTCAACCAGGTCATCGCTGGCCTTGAAGCCCAGCGTAAGCGGCAGGAGGACCAAGCTAAACAGGCTGCCGGAATCGTTGCCCAGGCCGAAGCCCTCAAAGCAGATATCGAACGCAAGGCTGCCGTTATTAAAGAGTGGGAACGCAGTCAAAAGCTAGAACAGGAAAAAGCGATTCAAGCAGCCGTGGCCGAAGCTAAAGCTGAAATTGCCACGGTTATTCGCCAGTTGCAAAAGGGAAATCCCACCGCCCAGGCCGCCCAAAGGGCAACCGAGTTAGTCGAAGACATTGCTCAGCAGCAACAGGTACCCAAGGGCAACCATCCTGCCAAAAAAGTAATCACCGACTACAAGCCTAAACTGGGTGAAAAAGTCCGTCTGATTGGTCTGGGGGGCCAAACTGCCGAAGTCGTCGGTGAACCCGATAGTGACGGTAAAGTGGCCGTGCGCTTTGGCTTGATGAAAACCATTGTCGATCTCAGTGACATTGAATCCCTCACGGGTCAAAAAACAGCGACGTCTAAACCCGCTGCCGAAAAAGCACCTGAGAAACGCCGCACAACGGTCAAAGTTGCCAAAAAGGAACCAGAGGCTCCAGCCGTACGCACCTCAAAAAACACCATTGACCTCAGGGGCATGCGTGTGGCTGAAGCCGAAGCCGACCTGGAAAACTTTATTGCCAAATCCACTGGCCCCATCTGGATCATCCATGGCCACGGCACTGGCAAATTAAAACGCGGTGTCCGCGAGTTTCTCAAGCGACATCCCCAGGTGCAGAGCTTTGACAACGCTGAACAGGCAGATGGTGGTACAGGGGTGACCGTAGCCCAGGTTTAAGATCAGTGCTTAGTTTTGCGTCCGTAGTAATGCGCCCTTTTTGTTAAAGGCCTAACAGGAAAAAATAGGCAATGGCCGCAAAGAGGACAAAGGACAAAACCAACCGTGTACAAATAATCACCGCCGCTCCCATCGCTAGAGCGCCAAATCCATCTCGCCAGTCAACATTAAACTCTTTAACCACAAGGCTGGTCAGGCCAACCGCAATGATTTCCGCAATGATGCCGTATAGATACCCACCTAAAAACGGAATATAAAAGATAACGGTTTCTATCAGACCTAACACAAATGCTGTTTTATAGATTCCTTCCAAGGTGTAGCAGGTATAGCAGGAACAGAAAAGAACAGCGAGGAAAACCCCCACTACAGAAAAGAGCATGTAAGCCCCCAAGCGAATAAAAACAGCGTAAACACTGGCTGTTTTATTCAACGCGCTCACCCTGGCCTCAGCTTCACTGTAGGGTTCTTCAGGCCAGTTGAGGGCAATGGGTCTAGCTGCAAGTTCGCCAACAATATGCTTGTGGATATAAGCCTCAGAATCTGGTTCATGTTTAGTCCGGTCATAGGTGGATTGGACACACACCACCCGGAAACTTTTTTGGTCTTGCCCATCTGGGTCATTGACTATTTTTTGTACAGAAATGTCACTTAGCAGCACCCCTTCGAAAATTTCATGGGTCTCTTTAGAAATGGGAATGACTTTGTTCTCCTTGCCATCCCCTTGCAACAGATCGGGTGCCGTTACCAGGAGTTCTGCTGTTTGCACACAGTCTTTAATCGCCCACTCTTGCAATAGAGGCGTGACAGGGACAGATTCGTCAATTGCCGTGGCGATGGTATCTTCTCCTGCTAGTTGTACGGCCAGCTCACAGGCTTCGGGCGTTCCCATACTATTGGCACAAATGGGAAAACTGCTCCTGGTTGCGGAGTTAATGCCCAGCAGAATAAAAAGACTCATACAAACCAACCATCCCACTGGCACTGTCCAGGCGGGTAATGAGCCTCGAGAAAACGCTGGGCGGTTTTTGGGGCGGAAGTAAGACGCCTCCTCCTCAGCAGCAGCCCTACGGGGGATATTGGCTGAGCGCTCCATGGGGGTGTTGGCAGGTACTGAGGATAGCTCTTTTGGTTCCTGTAGTAACCCTGGGGATGAATCTGCTGAAGCAGTTTCCCCAGGGGGTTCAACCGGTATAGCAACGGGGCGTAATTGCTCAAGGGTGGCCCCGTGGTCCCTACAGTATCGACTCATCCAGATGGATAGCTTACGCTGCTTTGTTTTTTCCAGGATCGAGAGTTGCTGCAACCATTGTTGAGAGGCTTCCTCAAGCGCCTGAACAGTAACTCGCTGGCCATCTCGAAAGGCCTCATTCAGCAGCGGCAATATCTCTAATTTCTGTGGGTTGGTGAGCGTCTCAAAATCAAGGACTAGTTGGGCAACTGACTGGGGTGGCGCCGCTAATATACCCGTGAGTAAAGCTTGATTGCGAGTAAAACAATAGCTGCTGAGGTCAAGGGCTGGTTCCTCGGCAGGCGTTTGAACGGTGGTGGAATTGTCAGATGCAGACAAGGCAAAGTCAACACGTTCTTGCCAAGCTGGTTTAGGAGCGTTAATGGCCTTACCCCAAATCACCACCTGCTTCAGGTTGGGAATCTCTAATTTTGTTAATCCCCTGGTTAACCACTGCACTGTTTTCGCTTGATTCGGGGCCTCAGGAGCCTGTACAAGGATTTGATATAACTCTCCTTTCTGACGCACCTGGATAGTAACGTTTTTAGTTTTGAGAGATTGATTGATCAAGGTTGCGATCGCAGTTGGGTCACCTTGTTGAGCTTGTGCCAGTAAAACAGCGCGTGAAGTCATATCCTGGTGCCAGTCACCGTCCTCAGGTGTATTCTTCCCAGTTTCCTGATGTTCAGGAAACTCGCTTGCGCTCATGGTCGAAATAAGACTGACATGCCAACCGCTATGCTAACTATGGGTTTTATAGTTGCAAAGAAATTACGTCCAAATGGTCATCCCTACAGTTGGTCAAGCCTCTGATCAAGCGTCTGTCACTCAAGATTCTGACAACCCTGCCGCTCCCAAATCTCTTTGGGTTGCCGCCATTAAGCCCCCGATGTACAGCGTTGCCATCATTCCCATTTTGGTGGGTAGCTTACTGGCGCGTCTAGAAACAGAACAGTTAAACGGGCGCATCCTGGCCATTTTTTTGCTGTCAGCAATACTGCTTTTAGTCTGGGAAAACCTCAGCAATGACGTTTACGACGCCGACACTGGCATTGATAAAAATAAACATCATTCCCTGGTAAACCTGACCCAAAACCAAGCTTTAATCTTTTGGCTTGGCAATCTCAGTTTGGCCCTAGGGATTACTGGCGTAAGCGCCATTGCTCTCATGCAGCAAGATATGACCATTCTGGGGCTGATTTTAATTTGTTGTGCCCTGGGCTATCTCTACCAGGGACCTCCTTTCCGGTTAGGGTATCAAGGATTAGGCGAACCTTTATGTTTTATTAGCTTTGGTCTCGGCGTGGGCGCGGCTTACTATTCCCAAGCCCAGACATTTTCCCTAGCTTGTTGGGGATTAGGGGCTGTTATTGGCATGACGACTACATTAGTGCTATTTTGCTCCCACTTCCATCAAGTCAATGATGATATAGCTGCCGGTAAACGCTCTCCCATTGTCCGCCTGGGCACCCTGGGGGGGGCAACACTTTTACCATGGCTATGTGGCAGCATTTTTGTGATTTTGCTTGGAGGCATGCTTCTGCAAGTGTTTCCCAGCAGCCTGATCTTGACCTTAGTCAGTGCCCCATTTGCCATCCAACTTTGTCGCCATGTGAAGCGCTATCACAATCAGCCCGAGTTGGTACAAAATGCTAAGTTCGTGGCCATACGTTTCCAGTTTTGTTGTGGAATACTCGTATGCCTGGGACTGTTGCTGCCGATCACCCTTAAATTACGCTAGTCAAGCGGCTCCCGATTGAATTGACTCAGTACCTATCACCATGTCCTACCGGTTTGAGTTTCGTCCCTATAATCGTCGGTTTCGACAGCCGGTACGCACCCACCATGGGGAATGGCAAGTACGTCAGGGACTCATTCTTAAACTGACCGATGAAGATGGGCGCAGTGGATTTGGTGAGGTGGCACCGCTCCCCTGGTTTGGCTCTGAAACCTTTGAGCAGGCTTTAGATTTCTGCCAGCAACTGCCGACTCAATTATCGGACCATAGGGTGCCTTCTTTATTGCCCACACTACCTGCCTGTCAGTTTGGTCTGGAGTCAGTCTTTGCTAGCTTAGAGCGCAAACTACGCCCAATCGACTTACCCAATGCTCAATGTGGGGTTCTATTGGCTAGGGGTCAAGCTTCGCTAGCACAGTGGCAAACGCTATGGCGACAGGGCTACCGCGTCTTTAAGTACAAGATTGGTGTGGGCTCAGTGGCTGAAGAAATAAATTGGCTCGATCAGCTGCTGGGTCAGCTGCCATTAGGGGCCAAACTGCGTTTAGACGCTAATGGGGGTCTAAATGAATTGGCAGCACGACAGTGGTTAGATTGGTGCGATCGCAATAACCAACGCATCGAATTTTTAGAACAACCCCTGCCCCCTAAAGACTTTGATACTCTGATGCGACTCAGCTATCGCTATCAAACCCCCATTGCCTTAGATGAATCCATTGCCAGCTTAGAACAACTTAAGGCTCACTTTCACCAAGGCTGGGATGGCATCTATGTGATCAAAGCAGCCATCATGGGTTCACCCCAACGATTACAGCATTTCTATCACAAGTATCCGATCGATCTAGTAATTTCATCGGTATTTGAAACCGCCGTTGGTCGTCAGGCCTTGATTCGACTAGCCATCGACTTGGCCATGGCTTACCCTGATATTCCCCACCGAGCCTTGGGGTTGGGTACCGAACAGTGGTTTACCAATGATGGTCTCAGCCAGACCAATTGGCAGCAGCTATGGCAAAGATTGGGATAGTCCCGGCAAATAGGCAACACTTACCAGACATAGGGACAACAATGAACAATGGAAACCTAGGAGCACCCCGTTATGAGTGCCCTAGCCCCTGGGATATTTGGAATACCCTAAACGAACCCTGGTGCGATCGCATTCGGCAAATTCCAACGGATGCTGTGGTGCTGATTAACGAGGCTGAACCGACACAGTTCTTGGCATATCTTTGGAGCGGGCTGCTGGCTAAAGCCACTCTAGTGCTGGCAAATCCTAACTGGCAGCAACAGGAATGGCAGCAGGTGGCAGCACAGCTAAAACCCGATGTAATTCTTGGCCAACCTCCTCCTGTATCTCTTAATTTATCGAACCAGCAACCAGAGCCAGGACAGATCCTCATTGCCACCGGAGGAACGTCTGGAAAAATCAAATTTGTTATCCATACCTGGGCAACTCTCAGTACAGCAGCCCAGGGATTTTTAACCCATTTTGACCAAACACCGGTCAATAGTTATTGCGTTTTACCGCTGTACCATGTCAGCGGTCTCATGCAGGCAATGCGCGTATGGTTGTCCGGCGGTCAACTCATCATCCAGCCATTCAAAGACTTAGACGCAGATCAGCGATTAGTTCAACCCAATCAGACCTGGTTTATCTCCCTTGTGCCCACCCAACTACAGAGGTTGATAAAGAACGGCAACACCCTGCTCTGGCTTTCCCAGTTCCGAGCCATTTTGCTAGGCGGGGCTCCCGCTTGGCCTACTTTACTTGCACAAACAGCTCAGTTACCCATCGCCCTTACCTATGGCATGAGTGAAACAGCGGCCCAGGTAGCCACCTTATTGCCTACAGACTTTCAACAGGGGGTACGCAGTAACGGCTCACCCCTGCCCCATGTCACCCTAGCCGTCCACGAACTGAAATCATTTCAACCTCAGCCCGTAGGCACCATGGGTCGAATAGCTTTAAGGACAGCCTCTTTGGGCTTGGGTTATTGGCCCGCAATACCGTTGTCGCCACACCAAAGTTGGTTTTATCCAGACGATCTTGGCTATATCGATCAGCAAGGCCACCTACACATCGTCGGACGCCACAGTCAGAAAATTATTACTGGTGGTGAAAATGTCTTTCCTGTAGAGGTGGAAGCCGCCATATTGGCAACGGGGTTAGTACAGGATATATGCGTCGTGGGTTTGCCCGACCCGGTATGGGGCCAGGCAGTGGCAGCATTATGCGTCCCAGCACCCCATAGTCAAACCACTCCACAAAAGCTCAAGGCAGCTCTAAAACCTGTGCTCAGCGCCTACAAACATCCCAAGCATTGGCACTGGGTTGCACAGCTGCCCCGCAATGCCCAAGGCAAAGTTAATCGTTCGGTAGTGATGGAGTGGCTGACTGCATCCATTGCTCCAGTTCGGGGCTCAGGGGATGACGCTGGCGACTCGTGCTGTCAATACAGACATGGCGAGTAAGGGCGGTAGCTACGGTTTTCTCAGCGGCACCCTTGAGGCAGTAGCGAATTTCAAAGGTGGTTTCGTTTAAGCGGTGAGGTGTGAGCGCGATCTCAACCTCATCACCACAGTGCAGCGGTCGCCGAAAGTCCACAGAGGCATGGACCACCGGTACTGCTAAGGCCATTCCCCCGAAAAACTCTCGAGTATTGATGCCCGCATCAGCTAGAGCCGCTTCATAGGCTTCGTGGCAAAGGGTCAAAATATTGGCAAAGTACACCACACCAGCTGCATCCGTTTCATGGAAACGAATAGTGCGGCGATAGGTAAATAAAACATCCCTATTGTTGCCGGGCTCTTTACTGGGCATGGGGTTGAGCTGGGCGGAAGTGGGGCGCATCCTTCACCATCGTTTCGGTTTTGACGCCCTTGGGCAAAGCCGCCTGAACTGCAGCTGCCTGAGCTGAAGGAATAATGTTGAGCGCCTGTAGTGGCCGACCATCCATGCGGTTGTTGAGGTTAGCCAACGCATATCTCAATACATCGTCAGGGTTAATCGCCGACCATCCCTCACGGGTCAACTGACGTAGCTCAAAGTGCAAGTGTGGTCCGGTGGAATCCCCTGTGGAACCGACCAGTCCAATAACTTCTCCCTGCTCTACCCACTCACCTGGCTGCACGAGCATATGAGACATGTGTGCATAGCGGCTTTCTAAGGTGTTGTCATTGTGCCGCAAAATCACCGTCAGACCGTACCCTCCTAAATAATCAGCCACAGAAACCTGACCCGATTGAGTGGCTAGAATGGGCGTGCCTTGAGGAGCTCCGAGGTCTGTTCCACTGTGGAAGCGATAGGTATGGTGGATAGGGTGCCAACGCCAGCCAAACAACGATGTAATGGGAGATGGAGCCGCCAGGGGAAAGATAAAGGATTCACCCGCCTGTAGTTCAACCAGTGGCTTTGCAACCGTGTTGTAAAACTCACGCCCTGCCACAGTGGTAGCACCACCAGAGAAGCGGACGCCCGAGCGGCTAATACTCACCGGGCCGATATTGATGGCAGCTTCGGAAATAGTGGTTCCAGGCCCACTAGCAACCGTTGCAGTATCTTCGCCAGCGCCACAGCCACTGAGAGTTTCAGCATCAACCGTATACTCACATCCCGTCGATCGTTCTGAAACAACGACATCAGGCGCATTTGAATCCAGAGTCTCCCCTTCGCTGTACTCAGTTGGATCAACGAAGACATCCCCAAATTCAGATGCTAAGTCTTCTACCGTAGGTATGGCTCCAGGGACAACGTCACTGGGGGTAACGATTTCCACGGCAGGGATCACATTTTCCCCATCAGATATTGTCTCGCCTGCCGTCACCGTAGCATCAGCATCAGTCGCATCCTCTGCTTCTTCTACCACCGTAGCGTTAGCGTCAGTCGTCTCTTCTGCCGTTGTTACATCTTCTGCCTCTGCCACCGTAGCATCAGTGTCAGTCGCCTCTTCTGCTCCTGCCACCGTAGCGTCAGCATCAGCAGTTTTTCCGTCTTCTAATTCGACTGCAGGCTCCGATTCAAGCAATTCTGGCTCCAAGGCCAGTTCAGGGACGGGGGCAGTAATCTCAATGTCTACCTGGGATGTAATCGCGTCTATCGCACTAGATGGCACGGGCTGAGGAGCGGGGGAAAATTCAGGAGGAGCCGCCTCTGGAGACACTACAAGCGGCGGCGCTACTAAAGTAGACACTTCCGGTGCATCTGGCGTAGCAGCAATAAAAGGAGTTGCTTCAGCGGTAACAGATGGCGCATCCATCTCACCCGCAGGCATATCAATTTGAGCCAGTACTGGCTGACTACCCATCACAGCCACGGAACCGACTATGCCGATTTTTTTCCACAACTGTCCAGGCTGCTTGTTAGCAACAATTATCTTAGGCGTAACGTTACTGGAGCTAGTATTGGACGCATCAGAATTAGACGATGCCGAAGGAGATGGGCAAAAATCAGCCATAGGAAGATAAATAAATAGTTCGAGTGACGATTTAGATTAGTGATTAAGGAATTTAGTGTAAGAAGAACAAAATAAATGAAGTTATTAGGAAACTGAATCGAAGTCACGCCACCCAATACGGGTGCTTGCTATTCAATATCAGTGTGGGAGTATCCGAGGGACAGCTCACCGGGTTTGATGTAGACCAGTTGATCAACTGTCTGATTAACATCCCTTGAGACCTGTGACGAAGACTTTAAAGTTAAGTGTCCCGCTTCCGTAACACCAACTACCCTTAACGTCTTTCCTTCCAGAACTACAGGCATATTTAGATTGGTCAGCAGACTTTGATAAGCATCCGTGAAACTTTTGCCATCTGTATGATTCCTATAAAAAACACCTCGCCAGATACCTAGCAGCACAGCCGCAGCCACCTCACTCAAGCTGGCAACAGCCTCTTTACCCTTGACTTTAGTGAGTTTGTGCCAAGTGACACCGGTTACCGGGACTGGATTGTAGACATTAATCCCTACTCCAATCACGGCACGAGCTATAGTTCCCCGTTCCAGCTTGCTTTCACTCAAAATCCCCCCCAGCTTTTGACCAGCCACCACAATGTCGTTGGGCCACTTGATTTGCGCCGGAATGCCTAACCATCTAAATTGGCTGACAATGCCCCATGCACTACAGAGGGTAAGTTGGGCCGCTCGGTCAGCAGGCCAGTCGGGCTCTAACATCACCGATAGATAGACGCCGCCTAATGAAGACTCCCATTGTTTGCCTCGCTGACCTTTACCAGCGGTTTGGGTGTGTGCGATCGCAACCGTCCCTGCCTGAGCACCAGCCATCGCCCATAGGGTTGCATTCGTCGATGCCACCTGCCCAAATACATGGACATCAAACCTGGGCCGTACAGCCTTTAAAAATGAAGGCGTTTCAGGCATCGGCAATATCGCCAATGCTTGATTAACCGCATCCCGATTAAAATCGTCTAAGATCAGTCGTTCTTCCAAAACGCTGGAACCGCTTGCTAGACCAAACCAGCTAATTTTACCGGTCAACAGATTGCTATCCTAATGCTCTATTGCATTGCTACCTGTCATGACCGAGTTACCCCCTCTAACCGAAACCACCCTCTGGGCCATTCTTAACGAAGAACTTGAGGACGATATCGTTAATCGCTTAGTTTGGCACTATCTGGGCTATCGCTATGACGAGGCTACCAAGGAGTGGGACGCCAGTAACGTCATCGAACCCCTGCAAGAAAAGTTTCCTGAACCGCCCAACTTTATCGAGAGTCGCCCTGCAACGGTGCAACTCACCCGCTCAATTCCTAAATCCAATAAGCAATTACTTAAAACCTATCTAGGCTTCAAAGGCTATAGCATTGATCAGCTAGTCCCCCGCCTAACCCGGCGAGCCACCATGACTAGCTGGCTACTCAGCCATATGCAACTCAAAGGCTTGCTCAAAGACTCACCCAAAAATGAGACTTAAACCATAGCCGGAGAAACTCCCACAATCTGACCACCCCAAATAGTACACATAAACTATTTTGATGTGTTATCACTGATTTGTCACGCTCCAATCTTGGGGTAAAAGCAGCCATCAGCCAAATGCTTTCCCCTTGAACATCCGCTCCCTATTCCCCACCCAATATGGAAATCAAAAACGTCTACGCAGAACTCACTGCCCACTCTGAGGGATCTTTTGTCGACGTTGTACCCTTTAACGGCAACCATGTGGGCGCATGTAGCATCACCGGCATTTCACCGGTCTGGGAAATGCATCCAGACACGGATGAATGGTTCTACATCCTTGAAGGGGAATTTGAAATGACGCTGCTGGATGGAGAAACGCCGCAACACGTTGTTGCCTCAGCTGGTTCAACATTTGTGGTGCCTAAGGGAATCTGGCATAAGCCTGGCGCACCTAATGGGTCAAAGTTTATGTATCTCACCCCTGGTCAAACCCTGCATTCGGACAAGGAAGATCCTCGTATCCCCTAATCCCTCATTAACCTCGTCCGTTTTGTAGAGACGTTCCATGGAACGTCTCTACAAAACGGGGATTTTTCGAAGAGATCCCTAAGAACCACAAATTTGGATTAAGACCTTCCGTCCCTGTCTAGGGCCATCCAAATCCACCAACATCACCGATTGATAGGTCCCTAAAGCCAGTTGACCATTCACAATTGGCACCGTTTCGCTATTGCCCAGGGTCATCGCCATCAGGTGTGAGTGCGCATTAATGGGCTCATCAGAGGGCACATCTCGTAAATGCAGGTCATTGTGTAAATAGCGATCCTGCGGCGGAACAAGGCTACGCAAATAGGTTTTGATATCCACCAATAGCCGTTCTTCATGTTCATTGACAGTTAAGGCTGTCGTAGTGTGACAAGAAAAAATAACCACATGGCCCTGACTCACCTTAGCGACGGTCACTTGCTGTTGAATCGCTGAAGTAATGTTTAGGATATCAATAGTGTCAGCCGTGTCAAATAGTAGATAGTGAGAAACAATTTGCATGAGCTCGCGATATCCATTAACAGTCACAAGCCATGAACACCCTGTATAAAGATCCAACTGTCATTAAGCATGTTCTGGCCAAAACGAAGTATATCGCTGTTGTGGGTCACTCTCCTAAACCCCAACGCCCCAGCTATCAAGTGGCTCAATACATGCGCCAGCGAGGCTACGTTGTCTATCCCATTCACCCTGCCGTTAAAGAGATTGACGGCCATCGTTGCTATGCTCACCTAGCCGATGTTCCTGGCCCCATTGACATCGTGAATGTCTTTCGCCGTAGTGAGTTTCTCCCTGACCTTATGGAACAACTCCTGACACTCAAGACAATGTCTGAGGTGAAATGTTTGTGGACCCAGCTAGATATCTATGATGTAGGTGTTGCCCAACAAGCCATTGATCATGGCTGGCAAGTGGTCATGGATGCCTGTCTTAAGATTGAATTTCAAAAGATTCAGCACTCATTTGCGTCCGTTGAACCATAGTGGCAGTAAAGGTTTGCTGACGCGCTTGGAGCTGATGACGCTCATGGGTATGTTCCATCAACCATCGCAGTGATTGAACATACATCGGCTCTTGCCATAACCCCAGGGTTGAATTGGTCTGAGCTTGTTCAATATGGCGCTGTAACTGCATCTGAGCGATCCGTCGTAGCTCTCGATCAGTGTTATACAAACGCACATAAATTTGGTTGAATGTGGCTGTATCTGCTTGGGCAATAGCGGCTTGGAGTAGTTCCGCCTCTAAACTCTTCAGTTGACGCATTTTAGTTTGATAGGCGTCATCTTCGACCAAAAGTCGATCAGCAAAACTTGTGCCATAGGCCTGGATGGATAACAGTTGCTGCAAACCTAATAACTGAGATTCGACGGCATTCGAACGACGATGCAAATCTCGACGGTAGTCTTCCAAATTTGTAATAGGTTTTGGGAAAGAAGGTGGGGCCTCAGCCTGACGGACTTGCTGAGCCTGTGGACTCGCTTGAGAAAACCTTGGCCTGAGCAGAGCAGGTTCTACAGAGGAGGTCCCATTTGTATCGACAGCTGTAGCGGTATTGTCTGTCTCTCCCAACTCGTTGATCGGTGTGTTGGACTGCCCTAAAAACCCTGGCCATTCTCCCAGGGCATTGGCAGTGCCTTGGACCCCAACGGTTAGCGCTAACATACCTGATGCTGTAGGTAACCAATAAAGGGGTCGTTGCTGAGGTTGCATTGGACGACGAGTGACCGCTTTAGATTGAGTCCTATTTCGTTCCATGGATAGTTTGGGGAAAACACTGATGACGCAAGCGTACAGAACGATTAGCGTTAATCCACTATCCAAAGTGGCATAGCCAAGCCCGGAATTTCTAGGTGGCTTATGGAAGTCTATAAATTAAAGATTTAGATGCACATTGAGCCTACACATACTGAAATCAGGTAAATTAGGGCGGTGCTATTCGTTACATCGGTACGCGCTCACCCATTTGAACGCGCCATAGATTGGCATAGATGCCAGAACGAGCTAGGAGTTCCTCATGGGTTCCCCATTCTGCTAACTGTCCTCGATCCATGACATAGATACAGTGGGCATTTCGTACCGTTGATAACCGATGGGCAATGGCAATGGTGGTGCGATCGCACGTGATCTTTTCTAGCGAACGCTGAATGGCCGCCTCAGTTTCGTTATCCACCGCCGATGTGGCCTCATCCAAAATTAAAATCGGTGGGTCTTTTAGCAACGCACGGGCAATGGCCAACCGCTGACGCTGACCGCCTGAGAGTTTCTGGCCGCGCTCACCGACGATGGTGTCATACCCTTGGGGCAACTGCTCAATGAAATCATTGGCTTCAGCTAGTTTGGCCGCTTTCTCAATCTCAGCGGACGTTGCGCTAAAGCTGCCATAGGCAATATTCTCAGCCACCGTTCCATGGAATAAAAACACATCTTGACTGACTAAACCAATGGCTCGACGTAAATCATCTAGATGTAGCTGCCGCAAATCGTGACCATCAAGGATGATCTGCCCATTGCTGATTTCATAAAAGCGCAGCAAAAGTTTGACTAGGGTACTCTTTCCGGAACCCGTCGCACCGACAATCGCCGTTGTTTTACCGGCAGGCACTTTCAGAGTTAGGTGTTCTACCACCGGCAGGCGATCATGATAAGCAAAGGTCACATCCTTAAATGCAATATCGCCACGCACATTACTAACGGGCAACCGATAATCCCCAGGGCGAATAGCCACAGGCGTATCCAGCAAATCCATCACCCGCTCGATGGAGGCCATGGCACGCCGATACTGATCCAGGGTTTCGCCTAAACGAGTCAAAGGCCACAGCAACCGCTGCGTCAGAAATACCAACACACTATAGGTACCCACAGCCAGGTTGCCAGCCACTGCTTCTAAACCTCCATATAGCAGGGTGGCCGTAAATCCGATCAAAATCAGAATACGGATCAGGGGAATAAATGCAGAACTGAGTGCGATCGCTCCACGATTACTCCGACGATAGGCTTCGCTATCTGCTGCTACCCGCTGATTTTCATAGGCCTCAGCTGTGTAGCTTTTAATAGTGGCAATGCCTGTTAGGTTATTGGCCAGACGACCATTCAATAAACCTACACGCTCTCGTACCTCAGCGTAGCGGGGGGCCAGATATTTTTGGAATGAGATCGCACCCCACACAATAAACGGCATGGGCAACATCGCCAGCCACGCTACCTTAGGAGCCATGACAAAAAAGGCTCCACCAATCAGTAGCACAGTGGTCACCACCTGCAGAACTTCGTTTGCCCCGCGATCCAAAAATCGCTCCAGCTGATTGATGTCGTCATTGAGAATAGACATCAAGCCACCCGAGCTGCGCTCCTCAAAAAAGGCCAGTTCCAAGGACTGAAGGTGGGTATAGGCATCTAACCGCAGATCATGCTGAATCGATTGGGCCAAGTTGCGCCACAGCCAGTTATAGGCATATTCAAACGCTGATTCTAAAGCCCAAACAATCACCGTTAGTACTGACAGCCATAGAAACTGCCCGCGAATGCTCGCCACACCCCAGTTGGCAATGAGTGAATCCTGCTGTTTAACCACCACATCCACCGCTAGACCAATGAGTACTGGCGGGGCCAAATCAAATAGTTTATTGAGAACTGAGGCTGAACTGGCCAGCCAAATTCGTCGGCGATAGCGACGACCGTAGGTCAACAAACGTTGGAGTGGGTAGGTCATAATCCCTGACATCTAAGGATAGAAGGAAACATCAATATTTCCAGTTCCTCCATTGTGAACTATCACCGCTGCAGCTTAATCACATGGGTTGACCTAAATCGATGGCCCAATCCATCAAAACAACGACAGAAGTCCTAAAACAACGACAGAAGTCCGGATACCTTATTTGAAGGCTTTAAGAAGATCGCCATAGCTTGACCCCGAAATCCAAACTTTTTAGGTATTCTCCTTAGACAGGTGCTACACATTAACTACCAGTAGAGGTCTATCTGCATCGAGATTATTGGCAGCTTTCTTGGATAGACCGCTAATAGAGTTCTAGGTTTACGACTTAGCTCACAAGTTTTTTCATAGTCAAACGTTATCCCCATTTAAAATCAGCGTCTCAATTTTGCTTTTGCCAAATTTAGCTTTGGCACAGGCTTGTCAGCTAACGCCAAAGTCAAACTTGGTTGAGACAAAGCTCTCGCCCAGTATTTACTAGGGCGATATTTAACAATTTAAACAATTTCAAAACTCCCACCCCTCAAAACACCCAAGCCCTATGGAAACTCCTTTTGAGATTCGCTATAACAATATCAAGCTACAGGTAGAAAGACTTTACAAAAGCGCCGATCAAACCATTAAACAACACTTTCCAGGCCTAGAGGATATCTCATTCACCCTCAGAGGCGGAGAATGTGTTCACTTACATAGTTACGTACCGTCCGCCAACAGATTATTACTCGATACGCTGAGTGGTCATTTTCGCATTGATGCTGGGGCCATTTGGGTTGATCACCAGAGACAATGGTTAAACCTATCCCAACTATCTCAGCGGCAAACGGGCGAAATTCAAGCCCGCACTATCGGCCATCTAGGGTGCAGCGAAACACTACGGACACAATCCATCGTGATGGATTGTGTCTCCAAGCCATTCCTTAACCTCGGACTTTCCCGCGTTCAAGCCGAAGGACAAAGTCGACATGTTTTAGATTGGGTGGGTTTACCTCGACGGCTGTGGCACCAAGCACCTAAGCACCTGACCTTAGCTGAACTACATCAAGTTAATCTGGCTCGTACCTTTGCCATCGATTACAGCGTGATTGTGATTGATGTGCCCATCAATCATCTAGATCGAGACAATCAAAGGCGTCTGATTCAGCTGATTGAGTATCGCAAGGCTCAGAATACTTGTTTTATTGGCAGTTTCAACGACGATGATTTGCGTCAACAAATTTGCGATCGCAACCTCTCCATTCACGTTCCCACACCTATTTTCAGTGACTCAGCACCTACTCACGCAGCAGCAAGTAATATAGCTGCCCACTCGTATTAATCAATCCAGCCTGTTCTCCAGCATTAGTGCCCGTACCCACAAAAATATCCACACGACCAGGACCACGAATCGCACCACCCGTATCCTGATCCAGCACATAGCGATTCATCGCCATGGACTGCCAGCTATCCGTGGTGGTGGGCACCGGCAGGTTTAAACTAATCAAAGCCAAAGCCCCCGGCGGCATCAGTGTCTTGTCTGTAGCAATAGAACGACCTGCCGTCACAGGTACGTTCAGATTACCCATGGGAGGGGAGCCCCCAGTCGCCTTGAAAAATACAAACCGATCATTCTGGGGCAAGTAGCGATCAAGCGCCTCTGGATATTGCTCAAAATAGTCAAGCAACACCGGCAGAGTTAACTCTGACTCCGCCACAATGCCATCATCAATCAAAGCCCTGCCAATGCTCACGTAGGGGTACTCCGTACGGCCAGCGTAGCCCACTGACATGACTGAGCCATCGGTTAACTGTAGTCGGGCTGACCCCTGCACCTGCACCAAAAACGCTTCCAAACGATCTTGCAGCCAGACTAACTCTAGACCCGCTAAAGGCCCCTTCTCTCCCTGTAAGCCATCCATTCCTTCTAAATCAGAGCGGGTGGGATGGGGCAATGGCCAGGTGTCTAGATCCGCAGGTCGGCCATACAAGGGATAGCGATATTCCGCTGTGGGCACTGCACTGGCCCTGTATGTGGGCTCAAAGTAACCGGTAAAGTCCACCTGACCATTGTCATCACTCCCAATCGACCGATAAAAGTCAAATTCTCGTCGAACAGACTGCTGCAGCTGCTGTGCTGAATGACTAGTGGCTACCAACTCACGGAAACGCACCAAACTACGCTGTACCCGTTCCCGAGTAATACTTAACACTGGATACTCTTCATAGGCTGTCACTGCAGCCTCTGTCTCTAAATAATCCAGGCTATAGTCAACAGCTTGAAGTAATCGGCTACGATCCTGGCCAAACTGAGCGTCGTACCCCAAACATAGCTCCGGTAAAAACTCGACATGGCAGTTAACCAAATTTAACGGCACTGCCGCTGCCGACATCGGGGCACACACCACAGTCGTGACCAGAACCGTACGGAGCCACCGCCCACTTAGCATCACTGTCTGCCACCTAAAACCGCTCGACACTAGAACTAAACTGTGGTTCTACACGAATTGCCACTAGTCTAGAGGGACGAATCACCATATATTCACCAGGATTAATCTCTGGCAATGGCACCTTAATAAAGTCGTCCGAAGAGGACTTGGGCATTAGCTCATTGCTATACCACTTTTGAAAATCTTGAATCGATGAAAACCTTACTTCCTCATGATGGCCGCCATCAAAAAGTAGATGGACAATAAATTCGCTTGGTTTCCTGGGCATAACGGCTCGTCGATTTAAATCATCGCCCTATTATGGACCTCCAGCTGTCAAAAATTGCATCTAAAACGATACGAATACTTACAAAATATTGGTCGACTCTCTGGTGTTCTATAAATGGCGGTAGAGTTTATCTGTATTTTTGGTCCTGGTTCTGTCCCATAAATAGCCATACTCTTTAAACTTCATGTTGCGTAAAGTTTCCGTAGCCATCGGTGCTCTTTTGCTCATCGGGCTACTTGTTGTGGGTGGCTGTCAGCTCACCCAATCTAAAGCATCCTTACCAAGCGACACTGCTAAATGGGAGCAAATTGAAGAGCAAACACCCGCAGTCGCTGTTGACAAGAAAGCTGTTATTAACGGCGGTGAGTTCAACAAGTTCTTTCCCACAGCTAATGGATTTGAGCGGGTCTACACCCAAGAAAAAGACGGCTTTGCTGAAGCCAAGCTGAAGCAAGATGGCAATACGTTGGCGATGCTATCGGTATCAGATACCGCCTCTAATCCAAGCGCCACCCTTAAATATCAAAATAGCGATCGCACCCTTGCAGGCTATCCTTTAGTCGAAGTTGGCAGTACCGCCAGCAGCCTACTAGTATCTGATCGATTACAAGTAAAAGTCCTCTCTCGAGACACCGATTTCACCCCCTCTGATCGGGAAGCTTGGCTAGAAAAGTTTGATCTTGATGGTCTTGCTAAACTCGTCAACTAATATCGCCTGCGCCATCATACAAGGACATCAACATGAGCAAGTCGATTTATGAGCTAGTCAACGAGTTACCTCAGAAAAATCTCACGGTTTTTGCCCTCCGTTCCCTTGATAAGGTACTACCTGGAGAATGGGAGAACATTGTCGGTTTCGAAAATACTATCCGACAGGTTACTGGGGAGAGTGACACGGCTCTAATTGAACAAATTGGGGCACGGGCTATTCAGCTCTATAACGATAAGTCTGAAGGATACCAAAGAGCCATGTGGCTCTATCAAACCATTGACTCCACAGGGCGGGCTTTAGGCCAAGCGGCTTTGGCCAATAAAATGACAGAAAATGTCCGCTTTCTGTCCATTGTCAATCGCCTCACACCCAAGGCTGACAAAGCTCAGACCATCGATCTGTGCATGAAGCTAGTGACTGAAATCGTTGCTTTCTGCAAAATCAATGGCATCCCTGGCGACAGCGTGGGTGATTTTATTAAAGCACTGGGAGATTATGGCGGTGAGTCGTTGATCCGGATGGCCGCACTGGTATGTTTTGACGGTCTTGTTCCCCTGGGTCCTAACTTTATTAAGCAAACCGAAACTGTTTTAGGAAATCTCACCCCTAAAGACTTGGATAACAATCCAGCGTTCAAAGCCATTAAGGAAGCGGTGCCTGGCGCTAAAACAGCTGACCAGCTCACATTTATTGGTGCGAGCTTTGAGTCAGTCAAAGGTTGGATGGGCAATTTTGTTGAATCTAAAGGCATTACACCCCAAAGCGTAGCAGCTAATCTCAAAACATTTGTGGATATAGCTGACGACAAAATGGACTACTTTGGTGCCTTTCTAGATATTTCCATCAACTATTATGAGCACACGGGTGTTCAGACCCTCACTCGTCGGCTCGTTGAGCGAGCTGTTGCTGAAATTTAGATCTAAGGCTATGGCGATTATAAAAAACGTTCTGGGTGACAATCTACAAATATGTTGCACCAGTCCAATGACAGGATTTTATCGTGACGGTACTTGTAATACAGGACCGAATGATTTAGGCGCTCATGTCGTCTGCGCTGAAGTCACAGAAGAGTTTTTAACTTACACCAAGGCTCAGGGTAATGATCTGAGTACACCCATGCCCATGTACAAATTTCCTGGCCTCAAACCCGGCGATCGCTGGTGCCTGTGTGCTAGCCGCTGGAAAGAAGCCCATGATGCCGGTGTGGCTCCCAAAGTGGTGTTAGCCGCAACCCATGAAGCTGCCTTACAAATAGTTTCCCTTGAAATTCTGCAAAAACACGCTACCGAGTAACTATTAATGATTTTGGAATGTGCAGACGTTACATGCAACGTCTTTTCCACAGCCCTAACCCCCACTAACAGGTGGAATTAAAACAACTTCATCACCATTGCTGAGGGGAGTATCGGCTTCAACAAAATTGAGGTTAATGGCAAAACGCGTGAGGCCTTGCCATTTTTTTAGATCCGGGTATTGATTGCAGATGCGATCGCACAATTCCCTAACCGTTATCCCCTCAGGCAACTCCATTGTCATTTCAGGACACCCCAAAACATCCTGATATACCGCAAACAGCTTTAAGGTAATGGAAATCATTCCCGTTGCCCACCCTATCGTTCATCTCCATAGATCCTAAAATATACGGGAATAAACTGTCTTTTGGCTAATGTACAGACGTTACATGCAACGTCTCACCAAAACCTAATTCAAAGGCGCATTAAACACAGCATTTGCCAAAGTATCCAGCAACAGCTGTTCACGATAGGGCTTCGAGAAATAAGCATTGGCCCCCAGCTTCATCGCCAACTGACGGTGTTTATCACCGGTACGCGACGTCAGCATCGTAATTGGAATATGGGAACAACGCTTATGGGACCTCAGTTTAGCCAAGAAGCCATATCCATCTAAACGCGGCATTTCAATATCACACACAATCGCATTGATATCTAAGCCAGCATTGAGTTTTTCCAACGCATCTAGGCCATCCTTAGCCTGAGTCACTCGATACCCTTGCTTTTCCAACGTAAGGGCCAGCAACCGTCGCACATTGACCGAATCATCCACCACCATGATTGTCGGTTGTTTAGACACACTGGCGGCTACATCAGGTTGCAGGTCACTCAGCTTGCCACTGAGTAGAGGATTACCATATAGAACTGACGCTTCTTTGATATTGGACCCTTCACAACTCAACACCCAACGGAGAAATTCTGGAGCATTGAGCAAAGGCACAACTTGTCCATCACCCAAAATAGTGCAGTTGTTAAATCCTGTAGGCATAGGAACATTCCCTTCCACCCGACGCAGCGCCGCCTCTTGATCGCCCCATGAGCGGTCAATTTGTAAGCCAAATAGTTGATCGTTATATCGGAAGACCAAAACTGTCGGCACCGTCACGTTAGCGCTCATTTCCAAACTTTCAATATGCCGAGCACAGTTAAATGCTAACCACTTAGCCATGCGGATCAGTCGGATTGGCTCACCATTACGGGTGAACATTTCACGCCCAGCATCGTCGTAAATTTCGTCGTCTGCAACCTCTGTGATTTCCTGAAGATTATCGGTCGGAATAGCCATGGGGAGACGATTACTCTCGGCCAGCAGCACCCGAGTAACAGAAAGCGTATAAGGCACCGAAATGGTAAACGTCGATCCTTGCCCTGCTTTGGTCGCTACGCTAATATCACCACGAATCTCTTCAAGATTGTTGCGAACCACATCCATACCGACACCACGGCCGGATAGCGTAGTCACTTGACTAGCCGTACTAAATCCAGGCTCAAAAATGAGTGACAACAGGTCAGTTTCGCTTGCGGTAGCCAATAGGGATTCATCTAATCCCATATCTTTCGCACGAGCACGAATTTTCTCTAAGGGAATACCGCGACCATCATCCTGAATTGTGATCACCGTCCGGCTACTACGTTGTAGGGCACTAATGGTAATGGTGCCCTGCTCTGGTTTACCTACCGCTAGGCGTTCTGCCGGAGCCTCAATACCATGGTCAAAGGCATTACGCAGAATGTGCATTAAGGGATCATTTAAGGACTCTAAAATATTGCGATCAACTAAAGTTTTATCGCCTTCAACCTTGAGTTCCACAGGCTTACTAAACTCTAGCGACAGCTCACGTAAGGCCCGTGGAAAGCGATTGGTAATGTCTGATAAAGGCCGCATGCGCAGCTGATTGAGATTACGCTGTAGCTGACGAGTAGTACGCTGTAAATTGCGTGATGATTGCTCGGCTGTATCAACACTAATTTCAATATCGTCAGCAACTTCTCGCAACCTGACAGCGGTTTCCATCATGTCGCGGAAGGGCAGATGTCGCTCATCATAGCGATCCATCTCTAGGGCATCAAACCCAGGGGTTGTAACGCCATTGCCCCCCCCTTGGTTCAAGACCAGGGCAACAGAACCATTATTACCAGCAGCTGGTAGCATCGGTGGATTATTGCTGGCTGTTTTATCGTAGACATCGCGCAGATCCTCTTCCGATTCTTCTAAGGAACGCAACCGCTCGTGCAACAGTTTCACCAACGTCCTCAGACGTTTTACTTCACTGTCAAGTCGATGACGCTCAATGGTTAAATCACCGAAGTAATCATTGAGTTCATTCAGCTGTCGCACCGAAACCCTTACAGTCGTATCCTGCTGTGCATCCGGAGCGACCTTAGACTCATTACCGGACTTGCTAGAAAACCGAAATTCTGCAGCCTGCGATGCAGTCTGCGATGCAGCAGACTCTTTCTCGACAGACGGTGAACCAGATTCCACAAACGGTCTGACTGGTTGAACAGCGTCTCCTGATAATTCGGACTCTACCGCTGGATCTGCTGCTTCAGGTTGAATAGGTACTGTTGGCTGAATCTCTTCAGTAAATAGAAATTCCGTAGGTTGCGAGTTATCTGTTGCGGCTTGCGCAAAAATATCCTGGTCAACGGGTGCATTTTCCGCCTGAGCCAATATAGTGGCCCAATCATCCTCTACTCCCTGACCATCATTGAGCATGGGATCGTCCATCGCCAACGGATCGCTGACGTTTAGATCGACATCACTAAAGATATCTGAGGTAGCTGTCACTACAGGCACTTCAAAACTCAACCCCGACAGAGCAACGGGCAACTGTTCCACTTGACCATCTAAGATGCAAGTCTGAGACTGTCGCCAGGCCGTGAGAGCGGCTTGAGCCACTTCCATAACTTGGTCATCACTCGCCATCTTAATAGCCTGTCCAACTGACATACACAGCTCACAAAAAGCAGAGAGCTGTAGCATTTCCCCTAAACCGCCCAGTTCCTGAGCCAGGATGTCTACCTCTTCACGCAGCCGAGGCGTTTGACTAGAAATAGCCGCTTCTAATCGATTAAGACAGCCTTCAACCTCAGTGCTAAACAGAACAGGAATAATATCCTGATTTTCATCTGAAGACAATAAAATATTCTCGTCTTCAGGATCAGCTTCTCCTAGAATCTCATAAAGCTGCTCAAAAATAGGCATGGCTGTACCGTTCAGCCATGTTTCGTCAGGTGGTTTCTGGTTGCGATCGCACTCAATGACTCGACGTAAAATGTCCACCGCCGACAGTAGCAATCGCTCTAAATCATCATCAATCACTAAACCATCGCGCTGCAGTTTGAGGACCTTCAATGAGTCCTCAAGGCGATGGGCAAAGTCACTTAGCAGCACATACCCCATCATGGCAGCCCCACCTTTAATCGAGTGGGATGAGCGCAATGCTGCGTCAATATCGTTACGCAGTACACCTTTCTGCGCTAAATCCAGCAGGGCTCCATCTAAAGTCTGTAGATACTCATCAGCTTCATCCAGGAACTGAAGCTTAATTTCAAGTTCTTTATCAACCGCCATGACGCTGCACCTATTGGATACCTGCCTTATGTGACTGCCTATCGATCAAACTATTCGCTCTGCATCTATTCAATAATGACCTGCTATTGCTCCTGAGATGCTCTTGAAGCCTCCTGATCATCCACCTTAAAGGCAGCCATAGAAAGTTCTAGCTCCTTAGCCACTGCAACCGTCTGTTGTAGCGCTTCCGATACAGTTTTGGAAGAAATCGATGTACGTTCAGACACCTGGGAAATTTCTTGCATCAGTGTGGACACATTGGCTGCTGTTTCTACCTGGGAAACGGTAGCCGCAGAAATTGTCTGCACTAGAGCATCAATTTGCTGAGATACTTCCATCATACGCGCCAGGCTCTGCTTTGCCTCATCCACTCGGCGAGTTCCTTCAACCACCTGAGAAGTACTGCTTTCAATGGCATCCACCACATCAGCAGTCTCCCTCTGGATACTGTCTACAATGCGCTCAATATCCTGAGTCGCAGCTGCAGAACGGGCTGCTAGTTCACCCACTTCTTCAGCAACAGCAGCAAAACCTTGACCTTCTTCACCAGCGCGGGCCGCCTCAATACCCGCATTAATAGCCAGCAAGTTGGTCTGGGTAGCAATCTGGTTAATCAAGGAAACGACCTTAGAAATCTGCTGCGATGACTCACCCAATCGCTTCACCTTTTTAGCCGTTTCACCGACGGTTGTCCTCAGATCCAAAATATTCTGTACCGTCAGATCCATAGCTAATCCGCCGTCTTCAGCAGTCTGGGAGGCTTCACGAGCCACAACGGCCGCTTGCTGGGCCCGATCAGCTGCTTGGGTAATGGCCATGGTCATATTTTCTACAGAATCAAGCGTCTGCGTTGTGCGATCTGCCTGCTGTAGGGCATCATCAGCCAACACTTGCATAGCAACCTCGTTAGCTCCCAAAGATGTATTCACCTGCACCGCTGAAGTTTTAACCTGAGTCACAATTTGTCGCAGGCTCTCAATAATGGCATTAAAGAAGTCAGCAACAGTACCAATCTCTCCAGCTGAAACATCAGCACGAACCGTCAAATCACCACGAGCAGCGCCTTCAACATCGTCTAAGAGACCTAGTAATTCCATTTGAAGAGTCTCTTGGCGCTGTCGCCGCTCCTCAGATAGTGCCTCTGCCTCTAACTGTGCTTGCTGTTTCTGATTGAACAGACTAACTTGTTCAATAGATAAACCGATCTGCAAAGCAGCCTGCTTAAAGAAGCTAATATCCAACTCACTCCACTCTCTGGGCCCCGAACATTGGTGGGCGACCAACAAACCAATCAATTCTCCATTGTCCAAAATGGGGGCAACCAAATTGGCCTTAACTTTAAATGGCGTCAGTTGACCTAAATGACACTCAGTCAACCCGGCTTCAAAAATATTACTGGTTGCCTGTATACGACCGCGACGGTATTGATCAACATAGCCAGAAGCAAAACAGGGATCTTTAATAGTAGCCCCCAACGCCGCAGGCCATCCCATGCCAACGGACTCAGAAATAATCTCACCACTCCAATCTTCATTAAAACGATAAAAGATCACTCGATCTGTCTCTATCGCCTTACGAACACCATTGACAGCAATGCTGTACAAACGCTCCTCATCGATATTATTTTTGCGTAAGTCACTCGTCAAACTAGCTAGTTGATTAGCCCGTTGAGCCGCTCTTGCCTGGACACTCGCTTGATCCAGTAGAGTGCCTTCCGAACGCAGCACCGTATTCGTTAAGTCGTTAAAAGCAGTTGCTAGCTGACCGACTTCGTCCCTGGCAAAAACATCGGCTTTTGCCTGACGATCTCCCTCAGCAAACGCCTCGGTTGCACGCTGTAGACGCTTAATCGGACTAGCGATTGAACGCCCCAACAACTGAGCTAAAAAGATATCAGCTAAAATAGCCAATAATGCAATCAAAAATTGAATCTGCAGACTTCTATTAATTAACTGCTGTAAACGTGCCTCTGAAGTCCCACGGATTAAAATCCCAATCGGCTCACCGTTGATATCACTCAAGGTTTTTGCAGCCATAGCGTAGGCATCACCCTCGGACTCCACCAGACGTTGGGAAATCGTTTCACCTTGGCTGTCTAATGCACCTACTAACAGGTTCTGATCATAAACTTCAACTTCTTCACCAATTTCGATTTCAGTGGCCCCTTCATCTAAATTAGCCAAGGAAGCCAATTGAAAATCATCGGAGCCTTCACTCAAATAGATAGCGCCATAGCCAGTTCCAAATGCTTGAACAATGCCTTCAACAATCGATGTTTTACCGTTAACGAGATCACCCGCAATCAATACCCCAACTAATTGGTCAGTCTGGTTTTGAGCAAACACAGGAGTCGCTACATATCGAATGAGCGCCTTATCTCCATCTGTTGTTAGCTCAACTCCCTGGCGTTGCAACTCACTTTGCTCAACCAAACCATTGGCCTTAATCTGCTGGCGCTCAGAAACAACACGGGAAACTAACCCATAAGGATCAAACTCTTCTCCAGTGCGATCAGTTTGGGCATTGACAATGATTTTCCCATCTATGCCAATGAGCGTAGAATACTCAATATCGCGAGCCTCAACTTCTCCCTGCAAAATCTCCCGAACAACTGCGCGCTGATTAGCACTAATATCAGAACCATTAGCTACTCCCTCAGCCAGCGTCACAATGGCTGTGTTTTCGGATTGACCCCGGAAACCAAACCCCATTTGGTTGACTTTAATGTTGTATTGAATATCCGTGACCGCTAGTTCCGCCTCAGCTTGCTTTAATAACTGCTGACGGGCACCGCTAATAATTAGGAGTGAGCCTGCCCCAACCAAGCCAATAACGGAGATAACCTCTGAGGAGATTAAACCAATTAGCTGCTTGCTGCTAACAGGTAAGTCATAAAACCATTGTAGTAGAGCGCTACCACGAGAAATTTTAAGATTCTCAGGGGCATACCGCTCCTCTGCCGAAGGATATTTTACGCCTCGATAAGATAAAGTTTGTTGATCTTGCACATTGGCCATTGGTTTTGACACACCGTTAGACGAGGTTGGAGGAGATGCATTACGACGACTAACCGCCGCAATCTCTTCTAATTGGGCAGCTAGTTCTTGATTTGGATTGTGCTCACGGGCATCCTCCAAGCCATTATTATTTTCTTGAATATCGTCTACAGATTTCACTACAACACCATCCAATAACCGATCACGCTGAGAACTATCTTCTTGGTTAGGGGTATTATCCACTGCATCTACCTCAGAGTTAGACTCAGCATTTGAGTTCGTACCAACATCCATACCCATAAGAAGTTTCCTTTAGATAGCGTTTCAATAACAATTCGTCGAATGACTCAGAGTAGATAACTATAGAAATCAGCAAAAGATAATAACAACCTTAATCAAGGGAAGAGCCTAGGGTGCCTGTAGCACTGGAGACTGTAGCAGGGCTTCAACGTCTAATATAAAAATAGTTTCATCGTTGTGAGTAACACAGCCTATGAGGTACGGCAAAATAATACTGCTCACATTATTTGGAGGGGGATGAATAGCTTCCGGTGGAAAGCTGACCATACCATCAATAGCTTCAACCTGTAACGCTAGGGGTGTTGACTGTCCTTGAACTACGATTAAGCTATATTGTTGACTGTGGTGATCGGGCACTGGCAGCCCCAACAGGCGCACTAAATTAGCAACCCAAAATACACGGCCACGGCGATTAGTTAACCCTAAGAGGGCTGCTGGCATATTGGGCATCGCCATCACTCGTCGTGTGGGTAACACGACCGCTTCCTGAACAGCCCGGGCAGGAAACATGGCTACAACATTAGGAGCCAACTGGAACTTTAAGAATGACTTTGCCAGTACAGGCCTGTCTTTTTTCAGAGATAAAGCAGACAAAATAGTGACCTCACAAACGATATGCGATCGCACACTAAAAAAATTACAATACTGATTTAATTACCTTCAGTAGTTCCTCTCGCTCAAAGGGTTTAGTGATGTAGGCATCTGCCCCCTGTCGCATACCCCACAGGCGATCAATTGCCTGATCCTTAGATGAACAAATGATCACCGGAACCTTCTCTGTTTCAGGCGCACGCTTTAAACTTCGACACAGCTCAAAGCCACTCATTCCAGGCATCACTACATCCGTAACAATGACGCTCGGCTGACTAGAAATAGCCTTATCTAACCCCTCTTGCGCTGTCACAGCATGGATGACACTGTAGCCTTCTTCCTGTAAATAATGGCTAATTAATTCTCGTTCAGAGGGTGTATCCTCAACGATTAGCACTGTAGCCGTTTTAATTACCGTCATAGTCTGTCTGTCATCCCCCAAATGTGTGGCCAACCGCCCTCAGTGTTCATAATAGTAACTATCACAAAATCTGAAACATTGAAGTAGATGAGCAATTTAGCTCACTACTGTCTCGGCCCCACGGCCGGTAAATGCATGAATACCATTTTCAAGAGCTCTGACTGACTAAATGGCTTAGTCAAATAACCAGAAGACCTTACCAACTTGGCTTTCGCGCGATCAATAAAGCCCGTATTACCCGTCACCATGACAATGGGCGTATTTCTAAAGCTTGGATGCCTGCGTAACAAAGAGCATAGTTCATAGCCATCCAAATTAGGCATGGTTACATCCAACAGAATCAGATCTGGACGACAGCGCATAACCTGCATCAACGCCTTGACCGGGTCACTAATAGGGACAACGTTCAGACTCCTATCATTCAAGAATTCTTGAATTGCGTTCAAAACAGTTGGACTATCATCAATACAGGCAATTGTGTAAACAGCCCTGCGAGCATCAGAAGATGCTGAAATGTTAGCGCCTCCATCTCGAGCCTGAGGATTAACAACAGCAGCCCCAGCTTGTGCAGTGGATTCAGAATCCACCAGCTTATTAGCAGCAGGTGAAACAGACGGCACAGAGGCAGCTACAGACTGTACAGAAACCACTGGCGCTCCAGCTGCCACCGCTGAGGGGGATGATAGTAAGCTCTGCCGCCGATTTCGTTGACAGATTTCAACAATAGGACGTAAATCTAACTGACAGAGAACCGGATACTCACCAATATCCTCTAAACCAAGTAAATCATAACTACCTTCCTGCACACCCAAAAAGGACTCAATTACCTCAATCGCCATGGCGCGTATCAACCCACTCGCTTGTTCCGGCGTTAGATGAGATTGCTCTACCAACCAACTAATCGCCTGATAATCTGGCGTTAGGGGAGCCTGCTTAGGTGACTGCTCAAACATCAACCGTAGTTGAACTCGCACAGCACCTACTAGAGTAGAAATTTCACTACTCAAGTCCTGAAGATGACGATCTAAGCGATCAAAGGGCGCATCAGTATCTGTAGCAAAATTAAGCTTGCCTTGGTTAAGAAAAAGCGACCATGAGTTAGTCCCCGAGTACAACTTGAAGTGACCACTCACCTGCCGACTGATCAACTGAGCCAAAAAGCTTAGAGGATGTAACTTCTGGGTTGCACCATAACCCACAATCGAACGACTGTTCATAACTGAATGTTTAACGATACAGCAAAAAGCCAAAACCCTTTAGGGCTAAATTAGACCAAAGCAATGGGTAGTACACCTATTACACACGGCCACGAATAGATATATACATTTTCGACTCAATAACCATACAAATGGTTTCTTTCCTATGGAAATAGATATATGCGGCAATAGAAATAAATTTATGCGACAACTTCACTATGAAGAAATTCCACTATTTGCTCCCTAGTCCGGACCATCTATTTGGAAGAACCCTGTTTCAAGGTCACATTTATCAAAATTTTAATCACCCTGCAATAAGCCACTATATCCCCCTTAGTTTAGGAACATATAGCACTGTAAGTTTGTACATTTAGTTTGAGAATACCAGTAAAATTACGTACGCCCAAACAAAGTCTTCATAAAAGAGGTAACAGAAAAAGGAACTACGGTAATAATTCCCTATACCCAGGATCACAGGACATTACCAGGCTACGTACACCATTAGAATGACGAAATAATAATGAAAATCGCAGTTGCGAACTAGAACAAATGAGCTTTAGAAACCCATCACACGAGCAGTGATCTTTAGGCAACCTGTCTGAGTAACGTTTTAATTTGGTTCTGCTGTTGCTGATCCAAGGATGCAGGGAACGTAAGTTCCAAAGCCACACGATAATCCGAGAGTTGACTGGGATTATTTAAATCTGCGTTTGTAACCGAGCCACTATAGGTACTTGAAAGCTTAGGTACGAGTTCAAGACGCTCAACCTGAGCCATCAAATCATAGGAATGAACGCTATCCACTTGTGGATAGACCTGCAAATGTAACAGGGGGTGATTATCCTGCAGGGCAATAGCCGCCGTACTAGCATCACCCAACAACTCTAGCCGCATGTCCCTTGACCCCAGCTCAGTGATCATAGCAGCTTGAACATTGCTACCCCACCCTTTCCATCTAAGGTCACTCATCACCTCAACTTGTTTACGCATCTTAATGCTATTAGCTGGGCGTAACTCTTGGAAAGCTCGCCTCAAACTCATCAAAATAAAGCTGAGGGACTGCCATGGGTTATCAGTATTTTCACGAATTTGGGAATACCATCTGCGCACATCAGAAAAAATCACAATGGCGAGATCATCTTGCTGTGCTTGAGTCATATTGACAAAGTTAATGGCTAGCTTTGTCTGCAAGGCATCTGTTGCAGTAGCTCTGACAATTTCTGCATCTAGTAAGGCGATCGCTCCATAATCACCCAAAATCTCTAGCTGTACCCGGTCAGAAACATTGGGCCAAACATCAAGCAGCACCTGAGCGCCCGTTTCACTAACATCAATCGTTGTACCTTCCCAAACTTGACCATCATCACTGTAAAGGCGAGCAATTAGCTCACGCGGTAACCGGTGAGATTGTCGCAGCTGTGGTTGTTCAAATGCCACCAGACACGCTGTTAAAACCAGAGAAAGGTTAAACACACACCATAGGGTGTTGATCAGTACAGCCTGAGTATCCAAAGGGCTGAGAATTAGCCAGATAGGTACAGTCAGTAGAGACGCAGCTGTAATCGCTCCTAGAACCACAAGATAGCGCACACTATCGATATCAAAGCTACGAGATTCTACTGAGACTCCTTTATCAGTCACGTTAAAGGAACCTAAATGTGGATTGATCAACGCTAGCAATGTCACAATACCTGCCTGGAATGACATTGCAAATTCATAAATCTCATTCCAGAAAGAAAACCGAACATGTTTGTAGGAAATATGATTCGCATGCATTGAGAGCACAATGTGCGGCAATGCATAGAACAATGTCTCAATACCTAAACCCTTTACAGGGTTGATCCCAAACAGCAAAAACAGGTTGGGAGCAATTGCATACATCAACCGGGGAAAGCCAAAAAAGAAATGGGAAGTGGCACTGAAATAGCAAAATCGCTGAGATAGACGCAAATTAAGTTTGCGGTTAAACAGGGGATTTTCAATCCGTAAAATCTGAGCCATCCCCCTGGCCCAACGAACCTGCTGACCTACATATGAGGAAAATTTCTCAGGGGCTAAGCCAGCCACCATAATTTTGTCGTAGTAAACAGTGCGATAACCCAGAGAGTGCAATCGTAAAGATGTGTGGCAGTCTTCGGTTACTGTCTCGGTTGCAATCCCTCCAACGTCAACCAGATACTTACGACGAATCAAGGCTGCAGAGCCACAGAAAAAGGCTGCATTCCAAAAGTCATTACCTTTTTGCAACACCTTGTAAAATAGCTCGTTACCAACGGGTATCTGCCCTTGAGTAAGTAAATTACGCTCAAATGGATCGGGATTATAGAACCAGTGAGGAGTTTGTACCAGAGCTAATTTTTTATCAAAGAAGAAGCCAACAGTTTCCTGCAAAAACCCTCGTACCGGTATATGGTCACAATCTAGAATAAGCACTAGCTGACCGTCTGTTCTGTCCAGTGCTGTATTGATGTTACCAGCCTTAGCGTGATCGTTGTTGTCACGGGTCAGCATCATACATCCTAACTCTTCACACATGGCCTTTAGGGCAAGGCGACGTTCCCGATATTTTTCAGCACGACCATCATCTAACACATAAACAACCTTTTTATCTGCCGGATAATCAATCTTGAGGGCTCCCAATACGGTTTTACGGACGATGGCAACATCTTCGTTATAGGTAGGAATATAAATATCTACCTTAGGCCATTTCTCCTGTGGCCAACGATCGAGGGAAATAGATTTACGCTCGCGAATCCTTAAGGTCTGGAAATAGGACAATAACAGAGTAGCAATTGCATAAAGCTCTGCCGTAAACAGCAAAATTGAAAAGAAACCATCCAGCCAAGAACCTAAGTTAAGCGTGTAGTTAGAGCGATAGTACAGATACCGCAGGGTTGTGATGGTACTAACAGCTATCAATAGCAAATGCAAGTATTCACTGACTCGTTGGCTAGTCTGGCGATCTTCTAACCGCAACAATACCTGACCTACACCCAATAGGGCTAACGCCACCAGTCCCTGCTGCAGAATTGTTGGCCGCGCTGTCATGATAGGCCAGGCAAATGTGGTTAAACACAATGCCAACACCAATAGCTGTTGTTTATTGAGCCACTGCAAACTCTGATCAAACCAATCGGGGAGCGTAATGATCAGCAGTTCAATCAGTAAAGGCCGAACTCTTTTAGACAGATAGGTTTTGAAGACAGACTGAAAGTCTCTCAATCGATGGGTAATGAATATTCGTTCAGCCATAATTAAAGTTCTCCTGGCGCAGATGGATCGGTCATAACACCTTGGGCAGCCGTCAGAGCATCATTTCGTTTTAAGTATGCTTGGAGAACACCATAGAGCAACAATGAGAGCACAATGATACCGGGAATCAGGAGGAACCAATTACCCTGAATGACGGTGATGGCTCTTTGAAACGCACTCTTTTCTTGAATATCTTGCTGGGCAGAACGCTGTAAGAACTCTAGATTATAGGCGTTTTCGTCATAAGGAGATGGCGTTTCGTCATTGGCACTAATTAACACCGTGTCCCCTTGCAACTGGAAAAATAGGGAATCCAGTTCTAAGAGATCGCGGAGCTGCTTCAAACCATCTTCACTTTGAGCTGTCATAGTCAACAATACTCGTGATTCATTCCACGGAGATAGTTGCTGCTGTAAAACACCCTCTGCATCAGGCAACGTTTGAACCTGACTGTCACCCCATTGGCGGGCTCCATCTTTCAGGTTAAACTCCGCAGCTTCTAAAGCTTCAACCAAGGGAAATTGCGATCGCAATCCAATAGCCACCAGATTCTGTGATTCCCGTATTTCCGGGGTCAGTTTGCCAACCGGATAAACCTGGACCCGTACTGCTTCTGAACGACTTAAACGACCGAGACGCTCACTTAATTCAAGCATCAACGATAACTCAGTCATACTGGGTTTGTTGGGCAACACAATGGTAGTACGAGACAAATCTTGAGGTGCTGCAAACGGATAACCAGCCTTTAATAGATTTAGATCCGGTAGTTTTGCCACCTGTTGACGGTTGAGATTAAAGGCACTGTCGCTGTGGATGGTGCCCCATAGTTGGTGGTCTGTAACACGGCTACAGGAACGACGTTCCCGTGGATCAAATCTCAAATAAACTTTTAAACGTGACTGAGGTGTAATGTGCTGTTCTGGCAATTCCACTTTCAAGGTGGATCGCCGCTTACCGTCAATCGAATCGAGACGGCGACCAGCAACGGTAATACCGTCTAACTGCACTTCCACTAGAGATGTGAGCGGGTTTACCTGGGGACCATAGGTGTACCGCAGAGTCATCACATTTCCTGGCAAAAAGCGATCGTCCGGTAACGCCTTAAAATCAAATTCAAACGGTGGCGCATGAGCACCTCGAATCACCACATCATCAATCGGCTCATTATTAAATCCTGTTAGATCGCTGAGCTCAAAATTATCAGATAGGGGCAGATAACGAGGCCAATCACGAATGTCAGGTGCCTCAATTTCTTCCACCTCATCTACCAAAACAATTTGACCGGCACCAATTTTGCGATCTTGAGACTGTGTTAAGAACCGCACTGCCTTATCTACAGCAGTAGATCCATTACCTGTTGCTACTAATACAGGGGACTGTTTATCCTTAAGCACAGTCCACATCAAAATACCAGTATCAGAAGAAATTAGTGTCTGTTTGTTATCCAACCAACGCTTATTTTTGAGAGTCAGTGGTAAATTAAGGTTCTCCAACATGGGTTGCTGACTAGGTGTCCCAACTATTACGACTCGGTTGCCATCAGCTACATCATCAAACTTTTCAACTAGATCTGTTTCTAAAGGGCGATAGTCAGCAATACGTCCTAAAGATGTCTGTAGCCGTGAAATAGCTGTTAACCAAGCTTGATCCTGCTCAGTAGGAACAACATAATCAATGTGGTTTGTTTCCAAACTGAGCACGTCAATCAGGGGATAGGGATAGCTATTGAAATCCAGTTGGAACGGTTCAGCGTCATAGTTAAATACCAGCTTTGAATCCGGTAAAATTTCTGTCCAAAGTGATGGGTCAAATGGATCCTGGGTACAGGTGGGTGAGTTATTCTGCAAACCCGCAATAATGAGCTCGTTGTAATCTTTTAGAATACGTGTAGGAATGTCAAAAACAATGGTGCCCGTATCACCCTGTTTCAGATTTAGCGGTACACTACCAACATTATTGTCATTAACAATCACGTTCAGATTGGAGCGAGTTGCGTAAAGAGCCCCAGAATGACGATAACGCAACAGAATCTTGACAGACTTAACCGACCAGTTACGTGGCCGTGTAAACCTTAACCGAGACTCATTATAAATACCCTCTAGACGCAGGCGTGTACCTACGACCGGACTACGATTGAATTCAAGAATATATTGACTGCCATCTTCCTGTTCTAATTCAGCCGCTTGAGCATCTTGCAGAAGATCTCGTCCTAATGTTGCACCATCTTCGTTACGATTACGACGATCAACAGCAGTACCTGCCTCCGCTGGATCATCAGAAGCTCCAGGAGATGACGTCACCTGAGCCATACTAGGCCCTAAGGTGGTCACAATTAATAGAACAGATAAAAATAGCGAGATAAATAAGCGTTTTCTGATTATCCTTAAAAACACTGCTGTAAGCACTCCCCCCAGATACATACCTAGGTCAAAATAATCAAATTATTGGCTCTTTTGCCCTTTCAAAACATATACAAACCCTGATGAACCCTAGGCGGGTCTCAATCAAGTCTTACCCAGTCAGAAAATTCTTTGCAAGGGTTTGCTCTGTAGCTTATTGATTTACACATAGATCAGTCTTCACCCTGAGAACTCTATAAAGGTTAGTGTTATTTTGTTTAAGGAATAATGCATTAAGAAGCTTTTTTACAGTCTTCCAAGATCAAATATCAAGCTTAATCGCCACAATCCGGCAAAAATAGATCAAGATACGATTAAGGTGACTACTATATTTTGTTATTCATAATTAAGTTTTTTACGAACTAACGAATACCTATACTGACCTATGATGGGCAAATTCACGCATAAAGGAATCATTAAAAACACTAGAATTTGTATATTTTTTCGGTGAAAAGGCCTAATTCTATTCATTAGGAACAACCCCATCCCAAAATTGATCTATGGATTCAATAGTGATTTTATAAGTCATATAAAGTGATTTTTATGACTTATTTCACCTAGTTCTGACGGAGATAACGGAAGTTTCTTTCCGGTTAGACAACAGAAATTGTTGTAACCGTTGTTTATGGCAGTAGCCAATTACTAAAGCTTCAAGCAAAGACTCCCTACGAGAAGGCTCTTATCTGTTCTCTGACAAAAATTCTGACAAAAGTACAGCCACGTAATTTATCCGGACTTACTATTTACTGACTATGTCTTTCCATATAATGACGCCATCTAGTCTTCGTAGACTAAAGTTATTCTTCCTGCTTGGCGGCTTAGGTAGTGTGTTAAGCGGCTGCGGTTTTTCAATCGAGACACCTAATAATCCTGTTTTAATCAATCGGTTACCTGTGGCTGAAATGGACTTCACCATAGAACCAGGCAGGAATAACTATACCTATGAATTACAAGGAACAGCTAACTTTCCTAACCAAACGGAACTTAATGTGTTGGCAATGCGACAGCTTTCGCCGACTGATGACAATGTAGAACCTAAACCCACCTATTCAATCTTGGACTATCAGGTCGTCAACGTACAAAATGGTCGCTGGCAAGGAGAACTGACCTTCAAACAGCTGGCTGATGATGGCAGCAGAAAAGAAACTTGGCAGCTTGATCAGTCAGAATTGAATATGGATGTGGAACCCCTTGACACAGTTGTTGTTATGGCTACCTACACTCCATTAGATCAGCTCACCACTCTAGAGCGCATTCTTGCGCAACAAGGTCTCAAGGTATCCCCTGAACTGCTCCAGACAACCTTTGAAGGTCGGCGCTATTTAGAAATGAAAAAAGTGCTAGATATACCTGTAGATAATCTGGTGGGCGCACGCCCTGAGCTCTATAACGATGGTTGGGGCACCCGGCATATTCTCATTGAAGAACCACCCTTGCCTTATCAAGTCGACTTTCCTAAGGAACGGCAAACAAATCGTCCTGCGGAACCTACAGAATTCTTATATTAGAGACAATTTGGGTGCTCAAACCACCTAGGAAAGCATGGTAGCTTCAAGGTTAGCGGTGTCGATTTCGGCTCCTGTCAGGTCTGCATCAACCAAGTTCGCACCCCATAAATTTGCACCAGCTAAACAGGCATCTCGCAGATCGCACCCTTGCAAATTAGCTCCCCATAAATCGGCCCCTGTAAAATTAACGCCGACCAGGTTAGCTCCGCTAAGATCAACCCCAACGAGCGCCAGATTACTTAGATCAGCTGCCCACAAAGATTGATTGGGTCCTAGACAATAAACCCCAGCCCACTCCCAATCAAAGTCTTCGGGCCACTGGGTAGATGGATCACACACAGCTCCGGATAAACAACTCTCTTTTAGCTCTGCATGAATTAAGTCGACACCAAATAAGATGGCTTTTGATAAGTTCGCCCTAGTCAGATCAGTACCTTTGAATTTGGCCCGTTGCAAGTTGGCGTTGGAGAGATTGCTGGAATTCAGATTTGCATAGCTTAAGTTCGCTTCGGTAAGCTGTGCACCGACTAACCAGGCTCCCAACAAATTTGTCTTTTTTAGTTGAGCACCAGCCAAATTACTATGGCTAAGGTCAATACCACCTAGATCACGCTCACTCAAGTTGCAATCAATTAATGCAGCTTTAGACCCCAAATAATGAACTCCAGCCTGGGCAGGGTCAAAGGTTTCCGGAAATTGGGTTTGATAGTTTGCGATCGCATCCTGAAAATTGGCATCCTCTAACTGAGCACCCAGGAGACATGCCCCCCGTAAATCAGCTTCTTGAAAATTCGTTCGTCGTAAATTTGCCCGTTGTAAATCAGCACCCCGCAGATTGCTTTGGCTAAAATCAACATCCGCCAAATGAGCATCCGCTAAATTACAGCCCCATAAATCAATCCCAGTTAGCTCATACTGAGACATCCGAATAGCCGGCATCTTACAGTAGCTAAAATCTCGTCGTCCCTGAGAATACGCGGCAATTACCTGGGAAGATAAGTCAGCCATACTTCATTACGTATAAAAAACAGAAATAAATATAAGAATCTAACGTATGCCCCTCATGTGGGCACTTGATATCCATCTAATTTATCTAAGATGTTTGGGGGGTACATACCATAGCGAATATTGCGCCTCACTATTCTGAGTCACAATCACATCTCTATGTTGCCGGATGAGACGTCTCGCCCATCCCAACACTTTTTCCTGGTCTGATGTACTGCGCCATAAACAGTAGTACTTATTTTGATAACGTACACCAAACACCATGGCATCACCAGTATCTAAATGCGCCGGATCCACCTGCTCTAGAAACGTAAGTATAGGAATATCGACTGGAGTGACATCGGCATCCAACTGCATCAACTCATCCAGAGAAATCGGTTTTAACTCAAGACCGTCAATAGTACCATTCTGGGTATATCCTCTAAAATGAACAACTGTTTGACCTGGGGCCAGTTTTGTCGCCAATAAGCTCTGCCCATTTAATGTCATTGAGCTACCCACCGCCATAGAAGGCGACACCGAATCGTCGAAACTAGTAAACGTTTTCTCCTCTGAAGAAGTAGTTGGCTCAATTAAAGGGGCTTCAAATGGAGCAGGCACTGCAGCGAGAGCACGTTGGCGTCGGTAAAGACGTCGCAAGACGTCTGCCGTTATCATGCCAGTCCCCACACTACCCAGAATGGCCAACCCAATGTAACGAATAATTGGCTTAGCCGAATTATCTAGAGGGCTAACTAAATCACCCCGAGCCTGACTAGGAGACACCCAAGTGGGTACTGAATTTGCCATTGACAACGGTAACGTAATAACGACAAATGCCAACCCGGATGACACTAGTGATGGTAAGAAAATACTACGAAAGGGAGATGAGCCCATGGAATTCAATCTGTAATCGGTGAATAATAACGTAAGGTTGAGCTACCGTCTGTAGGGTCCCCTTAAACAATCCATCCAAAACCGTTGACGTCAGGAGGCCGTTTAAGAAAGCCATAAGAACAGACTCATCTGTTGCCGACATCCCATAAAGAATAATGGAAACAGATGGTACAAGAACTCAACTTCAGGGTATCAATACACACACTAGAGTCAAGCATAATTAAAACCAATTTTTATTGATTATTAGATAGGTAAAACCTATAACCATGGTCTGAATGTTCTGGTGTGCGTCCTTTGGATTAGGACAGGTATAAATGGTAGAGGTTTTTATTCTGACTCTGGGTTCTAAAACGAGCCCATAATTTTGATTTTTTAGATAACTTTTATTATCGGCAGTGCATGGCCTATGAAACTTAACTTTCTGCTAACCCTGTTGATTTTATCTGCAGCCATGACCCCACTACTTATGCGATTACCACAGGTCAATAAGGCGCTATCAAAATCAAGCGACCCTGCTGCAGCGGTTACTCAACGGGATAATTCGTTAGATGCTATGACCGATCCACAGCATCCAAACTATACCTGTGTTAGCTGTGATCTGCGCGGTAAGGATTTTAGCAATCAAGATTTGAGTCGAGCCAATTTTTTTGGCTCCGATTTACGGGGAGCTGACTTTAGTAATAGCTTATTGATTAATACTGTTTTCCGAGAAGCCAAGTTGGATGAAGCGGATTTGAGCTACACCAACATGCGAGGAGCTGATTTAGAGGAGGCCAGCTTAGTACGAGCTAACCTACGCAATGCCAAAATCCTCCAGGGCACCTTGGAATATAGCAATTTAGAGCGGGCAGACCTGACTAATGCAGAACTGCGTGATGCTAACCTCTGTGCCGCTCGGTTAGTCAACAGCAACTTCGAAAGCGCCAGTCTCTATGGCACTATCTTACGGGCAGCTGATATGAGCGGAGCTAATTTTACAAAGGCCTATATGCGCTACGCCGACATGTACAACGCCATTACTCGCAACACTCGATTTGATCAGGCTGACATGGCCTTTGTCACCTACCCCGATGGATCAACTGCTCACGAAGGCTATATCAACTCAGTAAATCAGGCTACTGACTGCAATATTGATGATGAGTCAAGTAGTTCAGAATAAAAACAGGGATGCTGCTTACACACCATCCCTAACAGCGGCTTAATCTCAGGGCCGCATAAAAAAACGATTTAGCGATCTACTGAGCCCATAATCACGTCAATACTTCCTAAAATTGCCATAATGTCGGCCAGCTTCACACCCCGCAATAGATGAGGCAAGATCTGAAGGTTATTAAAATCAGGTGCACGAATCTTCCAACGCCACGGGTAGATGCTGTCATCGCCAACAATAAAGACTCCGAGTTCTCCCTTCCCACTTTCCAAGCGAACATAGTGTTCACCTGCTGGAATCTTAAATGTGGGAGCAATCTTCTTACCAATAAATTGATAATCAAAGCTGTTCCATTCAGACTTAGGCCCCTCTGCCATACGTTTGGCCTCAAGGTTCTCGTAGGGACCACCAGGCAACGCTTTCAAGGCCTGACGGATAATTTTGATGGATTCCCGCATCTCACGTACGCGGATAATATAACGGGCAAAACAGTCTCCAGCAGTTTCCCACTGTACTTCCCAGTCAAAGTCGTCGTAGCATTCATAATGATCAACTTTGCGCAGGTCCCACTTAACGCCAGAGCCTCTCAGCATAGGCCCTGAAAGTCCCCAATTCAAAGCATCCTCACGGGTAATGGTTCCAATACCCTCAACGCGACGACGGAAAATTGGGTTGTTGGTAATCAACTTTTCGTACTCATCAACCTTGGGTAAAAAGTAATCACAGAAGTCTTCACACTTATCGACCCAACCGTAGGGTAAATCTGCTGCTACACCACCGATGCGAAAATAGTTGTTATTAATTAACCTTGCCCCTGTAGCCGCTTCCCACAGGTCATAAATCATTTCCCGTTCACGGAAAATATAGAAAAAGGGGGTTTGAGCACCAACGTCAGCCAAAAATGGTCCCAACCAGAGCAAGTGATTCGCAATGCGATTTAACTCCAGCATAATCACCCGTATATAGCTGGCCCGCTTAGGCACTTCAATGTCAGCCAGCTGCTCAGGAGCGTTGACAGTAATTGCCTCATTAAACATGCCAGCCGCGTAGTCCCAACGGCTAACATAGGGCACAAACATAACGTTTGTACGGCTCTCGGCAATTTTCTCCATGCCGCGATGCAGGTAGCCAATCACGGGCTCACAATCAATCACATCCTCACCATCGAGGGTAACGATGAGTCGCAACACACCGTGCATTGAGGGATGATGAGGACCCAGGTTGATTACCATGGGCTCTGTTCTGGTTTCGAGCCGTGTCATAGAAACTACGCCGTATTATTCTCTGATTTACTTTAGCAAGATTCTTCGCTGAAAGTTTGAATAAAAGCGCAATAGCTCAATTAAGTAGATCTGATTGTTGCCTAATTTTTCTGCGCTAGCAAGATATAGCGATTAATTCACCTCATTTGCCAAGCTCATCACTGCGGTATGATGCAGTCCCAATTGCAACGAGACGATCCGTGAATACTGTCAGTAATGATGACCCGTTAAATTCAGCTACGCCCTTTGACCATCAACCTGTCCTTGCAGAGGAAGTTTTGACAGGGTTAGCCCCTCAACCCCATGGTTATTATTTGGACGCCACAGTAGGCGGTGGGGGCCATAGTCGTTTGATTTTAGAAACTGATCCTACGGTTCATTTGATGGCTCTAGATCAAGATCCTATGGCCTTAGAGGCCGCTCAACGGAACCTGGCGGAATTTGGGGACAGGGTGACGTTTTGGCATGGTAACTTTGCGGATTTTGAGCCTTCTGACGAAGGTTTTGACGGCGTGCTGGCAGATTTGGGCGTAAGCTCCCCTCAACTAGACCAACCTGAACGAGGCTTCAGTTTTCGCCACGAGGGGACATTGGATATGCGTATGAACCCCAACCAACCCCTGACAGCGGCTGACTTGGTTAATCACAGTTCAGAACGTGAACTGGCAGACATTTTTTATCACTATGGTGAGGAACGCCTCTCCCGCCGGATTGCCCGTCGGATCGTGGAGCGTCGACCGTTTCAAACCACAACCATGCTGGCTGCTGAGATCGCAGCTAGCGTCCCAGGGAAATATCGTCATGGTCGCATTCATCCTGCCACCCGGGTTTTTCAATCCCTCCGTATTGCCGTTAACCGAGAGTTAGACGTGCTTGAACAGCTAATCGAAACAGCACCTAACTGGCTCAAAATAGGAGGCAAGCTAGCCATCATTAGCTTTCATAGCCTTGAAGATCGACGGGTCAAACATGGCTTACGGAACCATGAACAGCTCAAGGTTTTAACTAAAAAACCGATTACTGCTAGCGAGGCAGAATTGCGGCACAATCCCAGGGCTCGCTCTGCAAAATTACGGCTAGCAGAACGTATTTAGGCATGGGCTCTACATCTTCAAAGAGCCTATGCCTAAAACACAACCCGTTAACAAATCTAGGGCAACAACGCTTGATATGGTGTCACGCCTGTCAGGGTCACTGTATAGTCAAAGCTATTATTTTGACTAGTTTGCCAGCCCACAATCAGACCATCAGCATCCAGAATAGGGCTGGTACCTTGGGGACTCACCACAGCAAAATAGACATCCGTGCTAGGAATCATAAAATCTTGAATTGACGCCTGCAAAGCATCAATCTCGCTTTGCACAAGCAAACGCCCTCTGTGATCGAATAGGAGTAGATGGGGATCCCCCCCATATAGGCCCGGGTAACATCTATCTCCAGGGATATGCGATCGCCTAAACGAGCTAGCAGGTTATATACCTGCGGCCTGCTATTAATGCTGCCACCCACCACACTAAAACCATCAGTCGTATCGACGGGAATCGCAAAATCCACTAGGGCGTCAGGGCTGTTCACCGTTAGTTCAGGCGGAATTAAGGTGTCAGTTGGCTCAAAGTCGCTATCAAACTGAACAATGGGGCGAGGATTGCGAAACGTAGCTAAAGCGCTATTCCAATCTAAGGGCTGAGGTTGAGCAGGCTCGGGAGCCGTAAGGGTGAGGTACATGGGGAGGGTGCGATCGCAATTGACTTGCACGATAGGAGTCGTTTCACTGATGCGCCATGCCTGTAACTGATGTCTAAAACTCAGCAATTCCTGACGATAACTAGATGACACAGAGGCAGAAGCTATCAACCTACTGGTGATATTAATCGCTTGGTCCCACTGCTGAAGACAAATTGCTCGATCTAGCTGCGCTAACTCCTCAACCAAATCACGATGGGATGACTGACCATAAGCCCACCCACCCGATAAAGCAATCGCCATGGAAAAAACTGCAGAAAGCCCTAAACAAATTGAGGAATGTTTAGCCATAGTTATCAACGACCAGCAGAAATCTCTAGGTAGACCATAGTTTAAAGCTAACCGAACGTCCATCACCTATATATACGCGAAATGCATTAATTTTGATGGGAATGGGCACAGTCTCCCTAGGATTTCCCTGGGCACACTAAGATTGACTGGTAAATATTGGTGAATTGGTGATTATCTTCCCAAGGTTGGCCCTAATATGCCCCGAGAATCAGATATCCCACAGGATAGTATGAGTTCCACCACTCATGAACAGCTCAAGTTACTTGTTGTCGACGATGAACTCGATAACTTAGAGCTGCTGCACCGCACCTTTAGGCGTAGCTATCGTGTCTATCGGGCCAGTAGTGGTCAAGACGCCCTGGAGTGCCTTAAACAGTACGGTGAAATGGCGATCATTATTTCCGACCAGCGCATGCCCAAAATGAATGGTACGGAGTTTTTAAGCCTCACCACCGATCAATATCCCGACACCATTCGTATTGTCCTCACAGGCTACACCGATGTTGAAGACTTAGTGGATGCAATTAACTCGGGTAAAGTTTTCAAATACATTACCAAACCGTGGAAACCTAACGAGTTACGTCAAGTTATTGACCAAGCCGCCAACACATATCGCATTGTCAAGCAACGCACTCGCGCCCTATCTCAGTCCCTCAAAAAAGAATCGCTATATAACTCAATTACCACAACGATTCGGAGTTCTCTGGACTATGCCAGTACCCTCCAAACTGTGGCAGAGGCCCTAGGGAAAGCCTTTGAGGCCGATTATGCCGTTTTATATCCCGTGGATTCAGTCGAAGTCGGAGAAGCACCCAAACCGGTCACCTATGCTAAATCAGAAAAATCCATGGCTGACTTGGCAGAAGTAGGTGCCCCCTGCCAGGAACTCGTGTTAGACAAGTTCCCCCATGGAGATACCTCCCTAACTCGTTTAGCGGCAAGGTTTACCTATCGAGATCAGCCCTTAGCGTCGATTGCCCTGTACCAAATCGCAGGCACATGGGACAGTACGACCGTCAGCCTATTTACCAGCATCACTGAGCAAGTAGTGATGGCTATATCCCAGGCGAAACTTCACCATCATATCCAGCGACAAACTGAACAGATGCGTACGGAGCTGGAGGTGGCACGGCAGATTCAGCATAAACTGCTCCACCAAGTTTGGCCCGATATCCCTGGTCTTAAAATTCAAGCAAAATGTCAGGCGGCACGAGCCGTTGGGGGTGATTTCTACGAAGTTTTTATCCATCCCCAAGGCGATATCTGGCTAGCCGTCGGAGATGTCTCTGGCAAGGGAGTTCCTGCTGCTCTGTTTATGGCTAGTGCTATCTCCTTGCTGCGTCGAGAACTATCGGCCAGCCAACCACCGGGGCCTGAAACCGTCATGGCAAACCTGAATCAGGCCCTCAACGCTGATCTGGTCAATAACGAACACATGATTACCATGGTGTTGGTGCGATACACCCCCACCAGTAAGGAGCTAGTCTATGCCAACGCAGGCCACGTTTATCCAGTGGTGTGGTCCCAAAAACTCTTAATGCAAGGCACTGCGCCACCACCAGAACCTACTTATTTAAGGAAAGGTAACGGCGTTCCCCTCGGAATTTTACCGAAATGGCAGACTCAAGCAGGCCAACTAGCATTAAAGGATGGGGATGCTCTGCTATTGGCCAGCGATGGCATTACTGAGGCCTTAGTGACCATTGATGGCCAGCACAAGATGCTAGGTCAACAGGGCCTGTGGCAGCTACTGCAAAAACAGACCACTGGGTTGAATCTTGAGCAATTGCTGGCTCAATTGAATACCGCAGCCAACGAACAACATGACGATCAAACCATCTTGTCTTTGGAGGTAGGGTTTTAGCTATGAAAACTGAACTTGCTATCCCCAGTGACTTAAAGTTTTTGGCTGTAGTGGAAGATTGGCTACTCAGTTCACTCAAAGCCGAAATAGGCAGCGATACCGATCTAGATTGGCAAAAAGTTGAAAGCCGACTGCGACTGGTCATTGTTGAAGTTTATTCGAATATTGTGCGCCATGCCCATCAAGACCGTCCTGATATTCCCGTTGTTCTACGCCTCGGTATTGAAGGTTATTTCTTGTCCCTAGAAGTCTGGGATGAAGGCCATGGTTTTGATATGCGTAACTATCGCACGCCTAACCCCAATTCCCCTCAAGAAGGAGGCTATGGCTGGTTGATCCTGCACCAGCTAATGGATCGTGTGGACTATCAACTCAGGGTAGGAGATGGGCGTAATTGCCTCACCCTAGAAAAAGATTTAGGTGTAACCGTCGAATACTCAAAATAGGTTCACCCCAAGGTCACTGCTTACAAAACCAAAGAAAGCATTGGTCAGAAGAAAGTTGTGCACCCGTTAAATTCATTAATAAACCACTATCCGTTTGGTTCTCTAACAAACTGCGAAGAGCAACTCCCCTAGGACTATGTTTGATGTCATTGGATGTGACCAGGCCACAGATGCCTTGAGGAGCCAAAAGCTGATAGCATCGCTCAATGAAAAGCCAGTGTCGACGCAATTGAGTCCGCTGCCGCTGCCCCTTAAGCAAAGGGCTTTGGTGATCATATTGTGGGGAACGATAAAAATAATCGGTTAGTAACGAATATTGGCTTTGGTACAACAACCAGGCATTCGCAATTTCAGCATCCGTATTGAGCAGCGAACGCTTAGCTGTTTTAAACGTATGAACATCAATATTTTTTCGTTTAGCCAAGTCACAAAAGCGTTGAAAAAATTCTTGGGTAGTGGGTCGAAACGAGCCTTGGGGAGGCCTAGATAAAATCACGTTAAACCCATGGGACTGTTCCAGCACATGGCTAAAGTGATATCCCCAATGGAAAGGACGTAGGACTGTCATATCCTCAATACGCAGCAACCGCCGCCGTGGAGCTTCCAGTAATTGAGATTCTCTAAATTGGATACCTAGGGTTTGACTAAATTCAGTGAGCAACAGCTCGTTCAGTTTGGTCTGGGCTCTAACATCAAGGCGACTAATCTGATCTCGAAAAAATTCGAGTCGAGCATAATGGGGGATACCCTGACTTAATTCCTCCAACACATAGGACTGAGACCGATAATGTTCAAGAGCAATATTTTTCTCTGAGAGAATCGTGCGATAGCTTTCAGCCGCTAAAGGCTGCAACAAATTGCCCTGCAGCAGAGTTTCTGAAGCTCTTAATCGATCAAATCCAGCCTCATCTACCCGAATGAATCCTACTAAGCTATCCCCCGTAACAAGATTGAAATCGAGACTGGGTAAGGGTTCAATATCTTGCGGTTGCCGCGCCATGGTCACCAATCCCAGCAGCAACTGAAGACGGGCGATATCAATCACTGCTGGATTGAGGTCCACACCATAAAGACCATACCTAAAGACGCGGCGATAGATGGTCTGTAGCAAGGAAGGGTGTTCTGTGTGTACTCCTTTAACCCAAATATCAAGCTGACTGTCAACTTGATGGGCCAATTGCCCAATTAGTGCACTGTAAACGTCAACGAGCCGATACTGTAATGCCAGCAGCAAAGTACCAGCACCACAGGCTGGATCTAGAACGGAAAACTGCGGCAAAATGTCCTGCACTAGCTGGCGTAGATGCCTAGGATGTCCACGAAATAGAATATCCCAGAAATCGGGCACAGCTTGCCCTTGATCAACCTCAAGATGACAGAGCATGAACTTATTAAGAATTAGCTCACAACAAACACCGAGAGCATCCGTCACATTCTCCGAATGATCAGTCTGCCCCTCTATCAGTACTTGTTCAAACGCCAGACCAATGGTGCTGATTTGAGAGCAATGAGTCAACTGTTGCCATAAGGGGGACTCAAACCACACTAAGATTGACTCGAACAGCGCATCAGCTATGTCCAACTCGCCATATTGCTGCTCAAGAGGATGGGTGTAAAAAACGTCTCCTAAGTAAGGAATTTGACCGGCCCAACTAATCCGTCGAGGACGCTCAAGAGGAGGCAGCGATAACCCTTGAGTAAACAGGGGCTGAAGCACCTGTCGAAAAAAGATATTTCGCTGCTGTTGCTGACTACGCCCCAGTTGATTATGCAGATACCAAATATCTTGATTTAGAAATCCACGCCGCTGAAGTATGTGGATAATAATCAAACGTTGCAATAATATAGCCGCATACCAACGTCGATCATGGCTGTTAGGGATCCCAATAATCCCGTCACTCAGATGATTTAATTGTTGTCGCAACTGCTCAGTAAACTCAGCACAGCTGACAGACTGTGACTGTAAATCGAGGGACCCTGAGTCAGGGCTATAATCGGCCAAATAATTTAATCGAGCTTCCCATGCGGCTAAGGGTTGCCGAGGGATAAAGACCATTGAGTGAGAACTTTTAGAGGCGCTTTGCCAATACCAAAGACTCCGACATCGCTGACGATCAATAAAGACAATTAAAGGATGCGGATATTTTTTATGGATGGACTGATAGAGTTTTGTCTTTAGCTTTGCAGTCAGAACTTCGGGGTTATTGAGCTTGATTTCCCAAACTCGGGCATCACCTCGCTGAGCGATGCAGTGGGCACGATAAGGGTGATTGAACGCTCTGATTGCGATCGCACGTCCATTAGCCGGAGTGACCCACCCTAGCACATCCGTAAACAACATAACCAGGTCTAGAGACTGCAAGCATGTCTCTGCCTGCTGCATGTCGAAGCTCATGAGCACCCGTCGAAGTAATCAACAATCACCACTAGGGTCTAGTAAATGCCCTTCAGCCAGCCTTAGCATCCTGTTCAGCTTTTTGGCGAAATCGCTCCAGGTCAGCCTGTAGCGTAGAGTCGACAATTTGTCGCAACCAGCCATTTTCCATAAAACGGGCCAATACACTTGGCACCGAATAGGAAAGGGTCATCTTAACTGTGCTATTACCAGCATGATGGCCATAAAACCGGATTGCACCACGATTGGGCAACCCATCTACCGATTCCCACTGCAAAATCTGATGGGGAACCACTTTAACTGTACGAGACATCCAAGTAAATTCCCAAACGCCCGAAGCTAGCTTCCAACGAGATAGTTCGGGCTGATCGTCTAAAAGTTCTACCGAATCAATCCACTTCATCCACTGGGGCATCTGCTCTAGATCCGACCAGAGAGCCCACACTAATTCAATGGGGGCCTCCACATCAACGTACACGCTATGTTCAAGCCAATTTGCCATGGGGGATATGGACTAAAACAAAGAACTAATGGCTGCAAAGACCACTACATTCCCATGACTTCATAGCCAGAGTCAACGTAAAGGATTTGCCCAGTCACACCGGAGGCTAAATCACTACATAGGAACGCTGCGGCATTTCCTACTTCCGACTGAGTAACTGTACGACGCAGGGGAGCAACTTCCTCTACATGGTGAATCATATCTAGAATTCCGCCCACCGCTGACGATGCCAGGGTGCGGATCGGACCGGCTGAAATCCCATTTACTCGAATATTGTTAGACCCGAGTTCTGCCGCTAGGTAACGAACATTCATTTCCAGAGCCGCCTTGGCAATACCCATTACATTGTAGTTAGGCACTACCCGCACACCCCCCAGATACGTCAGGGTAAGGATGCTGCCGCCCTCAATCATTAAAGTTTTTGCCTGCTGAGCAAGCTTCACCAGAGAGTAAGCGCTGATATCCAGAGCAGTTTGAAACCCCTGACGGGAAATATCGCTAAAATCTCCCGCTAAATCATCACGATTGGCGAATGCCAAACAGTGAACCAGAATGTCCAACTTGCCCCAATCGGTCTTCACGGTATCAAACGTAGCCTGGACCTGCTCATCATCCTGGACATTACAGGGCAAAAACAAACTAGGATGCAAAGGCTCGGTTAAATCCCGAACCTTTTTTTCCATGCGCCCCTTGTCATCAGGAAGATAAGTGACACCAATATTCGCACCAGCCTTACTCAACTGCTGAGCAATTCCCCAGGCAATTGAACGATTATTGGCAATACCAGTTACCAAGGCATTTTTTCCAGTCAGGTCTAACATGATAGTTGGGTGGAGCTGTATCGAAATTAGTTAATTAAGGCTATGCCGCCGGAACGGCCCCTAGGAGCATACTGAAAAATGGCTCCCATGAATACCCTTGCCAGCGAGTTAGCCCAATTAACGTTGAGGCTAGTCATTAAGGTGACCGGAAAACAAAGTTTAGTATATTGCTATACAAAAGCCTCGACGAACTTGGGTTTTATTGGTCTAAAGTCAGGAAATCTTACCAATTGGAGGTTTTCTACCGATTGGTTGAGTATTTTTACTGAGGCACTGATTGGTTAGAAACGCTGCTAAATTGTTTTCGGCATCTCCGCTTCTGATCGGTTTAAAACCTGAAGGCTCAGTTTGCCACTACAGCTTTCAGCTACTCTTATTTGCAAATATTTGCTATAGCTTTGAGATCGCATACTCCCACTACCGTGACTACAGAGAAACCTCTTGCCAACCTATTACGGCAGCTATCCACAGGCTCATTCCCCCCTGTAGCCGAAACCTACGAGCGCGGTAAGACAATTTTCTTTCCAGGCGATCCGGCTGAACGAGTTTATTTTTTACTGAAGGGTGCCGTTAAGCTTTCTAGAGTCTATGAAGCTGGCGAAGAAATTACAGTAGCTCTGCTTAGGGAAAATAGTGTTTTTGGCGTTCTTTCACTGCTAACAGGCAATCGGTCAGATCGGTTTTACCATGCCGTCGCCTTTACACCAGTCGAACTAATGTCCATGCCCATTGAGCAAGTGAAACAGGCACTTGAGGAACATCCTGAGCTCTCTATTATGCTGCTCCAAGGGTTATCCTCTCGTATTTTGCAAACTGAGATGATGATTGAAACACTGGCTCATCGGGACATGGGTTCTAGACTTGTCAGCTTTCTTCTCATTCTTTGTCGCGATTTTGGAGTGCCCAGCACCAGCGGCATTACTATAGACCTCAAACTTTCCCATCAGGCCATCGCCGAAGCCATTGGCTCCACACGAGTTACCGTCACACGGCTACTGGGGGATTTGCGTCAAGACACGATGATATCTATTCACAAAAAGAAAATAACTGTCCACGATCCCGTCGCTCTCAGCCAGCAGTTTGCTTAGGGTTATCGTCGGTTTACTCACCACAGTGACAAACAATCAAGTAACCTATACGAGAGCCTGCTCAGGTGCTTCTGCTCCGTTGGATAGACGTTAGATGGACGTTGGTCTAATACTGATTACGACCGTGCTCGTCCTCGGTGGCCTTATTGCCACACTGGGCGACCGAATTGGTATGCGTGTGGGAAAGGCACGTCTATCGTTATTCAATCTTCGCCCCCGACAAACAGCCACCCTTGTCAGTATTTTGACGGGCAGTGTAATTTCGGCTTCAACCTTGAGTCTATTACTGATCACCAGTGAGCAACTACGCAAAGGCCTTTTTGAGTTTGAAGAAACCCAGGCTAATTTATCAGAGGCCCGCAATGCCTTAGAAGAAACTCAAATCGCTAAATCTGAAGTAGAACAAGCCCTCAATCGAGTCACTCGTCAAAAAATTAATGCCGAAGGTGAACTGACCGAAGTGATTACGTTTTTAGATGAGGCCACTGAACGAGAAACCATCATCCGACAACGTCTTGGTCAAACTCAAAATCAGCTTGGCATTGTTTCTGAACAGGCCGATCAGCTCCAGGGAGAAATTAGCCGACTACAGCGGGATCGTCAACTTCTACAACGTCAGCAGGCCGAGGTCAAGCGACAAATTGCCCAGCGAGACCGCTCACTGGCTCAGCGAGACCAAGAGTTGCTACAGCGAGATCGCGCCATTGCCCAGCGAGAAGGAGCCCTGGAGCGATTGAAGACTGAGCAAGCTTTTCTAGAGGACGAGATCCAGCGTTTAGAATCAGAGTTCCTCAAATTACGCGCTGGCAATGTTGCCATTAGTCGGAACCAAACCCTGGCCCTGCTAATCACTCGGCCATCCTCCATTGCAGCCGCCACAGCAGAAATCGAACAACTCTTATCAGAAGCCAACCGATTAGCCTTAAATGCGATCTGGCCCGATGCCCCTAATAAGGCAGTGCAAATTTTGCGCATTAATCCCCAAATCATTCGAGGAATCGCCAGGAATATCACCGACGGTCAGCAATATGTAATTCGCGTTGGCGTCTCGGGAAACTATGTAGTCGGTGAACCCTGCGTTGTACAGCAAGAAGTTCCCCCATGTGTAGAAATCACTCTGCAAGCCAAGCTCAACCGTATCGTTTTTGAACAGGGGGAAATCATAGCCCGTGTCCCTATCGAGGCAGCTTACCCTAGCACACCTTCTTTAGTAGAGGCCCTACGCACCCTGGTTACCAGTGCTCAAATCAGAGCGAGTTTAGAAGGCATCATCATCGTAGATAACCCTCGCGTAGCTGGCGGTTTTAGTGAACCTGTTATCGATTTTCTTAACCAGGTGCAAAACTATGGCGCTCCTCTGGAAATTGAAGCCGTTGCAGGCAAGCAAATTTTCACCACAGGCCCTTTGGCTTTAGAACTCGTTGCTAGCCGTGACGGTCAACGTCTATTCCAAACCCAACTCTCTTCATCACCCTCACCAAGGGACGAACAAGAACCATAACTCAAGGCCCTTGAACTAGAAAAATATCAAATGGCATTTCTGACTATTAGTACAGTTTGCCAAATTTAGGCTGGTGAAAATTTTACGGATCGATTCATCCTCTAAATCAGTAACAGCGAACGGAGAAAGGACTATCAGGCATTTTTTATTATCAAAATCTCAAGCTAGTTTATATTTTGTTTGCGGATAGTAACTATATAAGGCAGCGATCCCACTAAGCATTTTTTAGCGTCTAAAATAAAGCTTAGATTTTTTAATAAAATCTTTTGACGAAATATCTAGGTTGGCGAAATATCTAAGGTTGAGGCTGTAGCTTTTGCTCCTTATTGCCATGACAAGGGTATACACGCAACATAGGTCATAGTCACCATTTAGCTTGAATAGCTCAGTCAGCTTTTGAGAAGCCCTCTCATTTGGTGATCTCCACCAAGTAATGGTGACTATCACCAAATAGTGGTGACCATTACCAAGTTTGGTGACCATCACCAGCCCTTGAGCTTGAACTACTCAAGGGCCTTTGGAACATTAATTTATAAAGCCGTTAGGTTGGACCTAACACTTTTTCAATGCTCCATTAACAAATCATCAATAGCCAAGCTGTCTTAAACCCATCCCTATTGCAGCCGGAGCAATAAACCATGAAATTTGAGGACATTTATCAATTTTTTGAAGATCCGCCGCCTCTCTACCTCAATAAGGAATTAGCTGTTTGTTACGTCCTTTCGGTACTCATACGTCGTGATTCTTACGGTACTGAACTGATTCACGCGATTGAAAATGAGTACCCTGACTATCGTTTGTCAGATACAGTGCTCTATAGTGCTCTGAAATTCCTAGAGAATCAGGGTGCGATTATGGGCTATTGGAAGAAGGTTGAGGGTCGTGGCCGTCCCCGTAGAATGTACCGCCTACGCCCTGACTGGCAGACTAAAGCACGAGAGCTCGCAGAGCTTTGGCAGCGTTATATTTTAGGTCAGCGTAATACTACACCTAGGCGTCGAGCAATGAGCTCTTAAGGTATCGTCTCAAGGATGCGTCTTAGATTCGATAGCTATCTAGCAATCAGTCAACCGCATAAGCAACAGCTACTGGGGTATAGTCAATGTGATTCCAGTAGTTGTTGTTTTTGCAGGGATAGCTGTTGTGGAAAGTGCAGTCAGTCAGTCAACCTTTTTCCTAACTATGCTTTTAGGAGTAGGGTTGTTCTTTTTTATCAAAGCAGCTACTAAGGATCGTACCGAGATCGCTGAATTTTTGACCGATCAGTCTCCAGAGACATTACACCAAAAGCTACTTGACTATTTTGAGGAGCGTGCCTACCACCTAATGCCCGAAGTATCAGCATCTGATGAAGATACTTGGGTTAAGTTAGTTGGCTTAGTGAGACCTAGCATCTTTTTGGCTATTTTTTTGGCATTTTTAGCAGCTGTAGCGTTAATGTGCTTTTCTTTGGTATTGGCGACTCTATTTAGTAACTATGGGCCAGTTTTCTTTGTCTTAGTCTTGTTATCCCCTGTTGTTGCCATTGCCTATTGGAAACAGGCTAAACGTGAAGAACAAGTTGCTTTCCGTATTAGCAGCACAGATAAGGGGAGTGCTCTAGCTGTAAGGGGTCATCGGGATGAAATTATTCAGCTTAAAGCCCATGCTCCCTTTCAACTCTTGTAAAACGTCGGACAACAGCCTGCTTGTGGCATCAAAATACTCGCCAAAAAGGGAGGCACAAATGGTACACCTCCCTGGTAATCTTTTATAGGTTTTGTTTGAACAGGTTAAGTGCTGACCAAAGCACTTAACCTTTACTTTTTAGCCCAGAACTGCTTCTTCCTCTTCACCAATTAAGGCGCGAAGACTAGGAAACAAAAAGTGGTTCTCTTCAACATACTGAGCACCAAACAGCCCCTTCTCTGCCCAAAAGTACCGGTCAGTGGTATGCTCATTACGCTTGACCAGTAGTACAGCAGGTGGTTGAATTCCTTCAGAATGAATGAAGTTACGAGCCGCAGTCACAGGCTTTGCTTCTCCACTCTCTATGCTGTATTGAGGAACGGACTCTAAAATACGACGCCCTTCGAGGCGGCGACGGCTTTTGCGTTTACGTCTCCGTGCCAAGTTAATTGACCTCCCATGCATTTATTGAATAGCGGCTTCGTGTATTGATAGTTACAAAAACACTTAACCCAGCAAAGTATATCGGTTGTGCCTTAGATTTTCAACTTCTTTTAAAAATGTGGCGTACTGGCTGAAAGTGTGCTGGTGACAATCATCTAAAAAATCGGGGACAATATAGACCCCATAATTTTTCTGGTTATCTTGATAAAAATTAAACTTTAGATAATTTTATCCGGATTTGTGAAATACCCAAGGGATCGTTCCATTGATCAACGTAAGGCCAGACCATGCCAGCCAGTGCCGAATTAGTAGATTTATGTCAGGCTCACCTCGAATTATTGCGCCGGACATTCGGCGAGGTATCGTCTGTCATCTATCTCACCTTAGGTATGGATCAAGAATCTGAACCCATACTGGTTCCCATAGCTCAATTACCAGAGTCTGGCGACTTCAAAGATTTGCTTGATCCTAGAACTAAGCGCGATGCTCTACCGCCATCAGACCTAGATAGTGCTTCACCTGGAGAATTAACTGGAATTGAACCATCAGGTCCAGACTTGGGGGGTGAACGCCTGGTTATGCCATTAATGCATCAGGAAATCGTTATGGGCGTCCTAGTTACCATGCGTTCGGACCGCGCCTGGCAAGCGAGTGAACAGCAGTATTTACAAACGGTCTCGACGAGCTTAGCGGCCGGTTGCTTTTTAGATCGGCAAAATCAATGGTTACGTCAACGTCTCAAAACCAAACAGGCGTTACAAGGAGAACAATCTGACGTTTTTCATAACCTGCTACATCAGTTTCGTAATCCTTTAACCGCTATTGGTACGTTTGGGAAGCTAATGCTGCGGCGATTAACCCAAGATGACCCCAACTATAGATTGGCAGACGGTATTGTACGTGAAAGTCAACGACTGAAGGAACTGGTTACTGATTTTGACGCTGCAGTTGACATTGGGGATGCTGATATTGCCCAAGAAGTCACACCTCCCCTGCTGCCACCAGATAACATTGACACTAGTCAAAAGCCACTGCTGCCTGCATTAGGTCGCTCTTTAGAAATTACCCCCCAACGTTTGGAAGATGTGATTCACCCCTTGATCATGGTGACGGTAGCTGCTGCTAGTGAAAGAAATCGACAGTTTTGGCATTCTCCCTTGGATGGTTTCCCGCAAACACTCGTAGGCGTTGATGCCCAAGCATTACAGGAAGTGATTGCGAATTTACTGGACAATGCATTCAAGTATGCACCTCATCAAGCATGGGTTTGGCTTCTGGGAGGATTAACCAAAGAAAATTACGTAGGCATTGTCATTGGCGATAATGGTCCCGGAATTCCAGCAGAGGATCAAGTTCATTTATTTGAACGACATTACCGAGGGATTCAGTCCCAGGGGGCCATTGGTGGTACGGGCCTGGGCTTAGCGATCGCAAAAGATTTGGTTATCCAAATGGGAGGGACCATAGACTTGATCAGCCCCATTTGGACTCAAACAGCAGTACCGCCATGGATACCTGTACCCTTACATCAAAAACTATCACCTGCTGATAAGGGTACAGTTTTTATTGTGTGGCTACCGATTATGGACGCTCCGAAGTAGCCGTTGAACTAGCAGGTCTAGCCCCCGCTGAACGGACTGACGTTATCCGCCGTAGAGCATCAAACCAAAAGTTAGATCCCATAGAAACAGCCAAGCCTGTCACAATCCATCCAAACCAATGGCGCGGTATTGGTAGGGGCCAATCAGCTTCTAGCACCGCTTGAGTCGCCAACAGTTTAGGAGAGCGGCCAATGGGCAGCGAATAGTCCGAAAGTGTGGTTTGTACAGCAGTCCCTAAGGACTGTAGGTCATCGCTTAGGGCTCTAGCATCGTCAGAGGGGGAAACGAGAGTGTCTAGGGATGCCTGGTTAACGGTTTGAATTACGCTATTACGTACAGCTTGATCGACCGTCAAACGATTGACAATGTAAAACGTATCTGCATTAACGGCAGCTGCAATCGCCACACCAATTAAAATGGCAACTATTTTTGAGTTACGGCGATATACCCCTGCGGCCCGATCCATACCTCGGTCGTACCAATGTTCTAATTCCTGCTGGAAAAGTTTAAACTGATCCTCTGCGGCACCGGTGCGACGACTCACTCGCTCAGCCAATATATTGAGACTCTCTTGAAGACGTACAGGTATTCTGCCATCAAGGGTTTGACGGATATAGGCCAGTTCAGAACGGGAGTCGGCTTGCTCACCTGAACTCGTTAATAACGCCAGCAATTCTTTCAAATTTGGCTGTAGCTGATGGACTAAACCTTCGGCCATATCCATGCCGCCGGCAATTTGCGATCGCAAGTATCCTAGCCGCCGAGTAAACGCCTGGGTTGCCCCATAGCTCTCAGGCAAAACTTGAGCTCCCTGATCGGCAAAATGATCTAGCTCGGCCATGACCCGATCGGCAATTTGGGCTAAACCAGTGCGCCCCGTCCGATAGTCTATGAATATTTTCTCTAAGGACGCTTCCAAATTTCGCAGCTCGACATCAAGCAGCGCACCATCACCAACGGCTGCTCGTAGCGTATGCAGCGTATCTCCTAAAGGAAGCATGATGCGCTCCTGCAACAATCGCTTGAGGCGAGCTTCGACTACTGTTTTTTGCACCCCTTCCAACTGCAAGGTTTCCATCAGTGTGGTTGCAAATGCTTCTGACGGAATATACGAAGGGCCGGACGTTTGCCTGCCAAATACATTACGGGTACGGCTCACCAATCGATACACACTACCTATCACATGGAGCATCTGCCGAGCCGAGCGAGCAATGATTCCCTGGGCTTCATAATTCAAGTCACGCACCATGGGACTACTGTAAATCTGGTCGGCTAACCTACGAGCAGCACGATGATCGGCAGATTGTCCCCCTGCCAACAGCTGCTCAATCGAATACTTAAGATGTTCAGCCCGCCATTGCAGCATAGTGCTAACAATTTCCTGCACCTCACTGGCAATCAAACCCAAGGCCATATAAACGAACACCAGCCCTAGGGCAACATCTAAAACTACTGGCAACCCCATAATTTTTCTGAATTAAAGCTAAGAATTGAGCCAACTAACGATGACGCAATTACAAACGATTATTCGTCAGCATCGTCATCACTATCGACATTAAGCTGCTTTAAGCGAATATGCTTACGACCTAAAGAAATCTCAAACTCATCTCCGGGTTTTAGCCCCATTTGCTTGGTATAGGCAGCTCCAATCAACAAATTACCGTTAGATTGCACAGTAATTCGATAGCTTGCACTACGCCCGCCTCGCCCATTACCTGTTTGAATACTATCCAATTGAATACCTTCGGCATCAATCAGCGCATTCATAAATTTCATCATGTTCACACGGACAACATCATTCTTTGTCACCGTGTAATAGCCACAGGCTTTAGCCTTTTCCTCTCTAGAGAGATGTTCTAAGTCCTTTACTTTTTTAAGTAATGTCTTACCAGTTAATGGATTTGAATTTGACGGTTTAGCCATTCACCCACATCTCTAACACGAACACGTTTGGAAGTTTGCTTTTACTGCTTAAAGAAATGATTCTGCTTGCTGTGACTGTTAAACCATGTCTGAGTAAACTTCATATTTTCCCCGAGAAAAACCATCGTTCTGAATGGAGACATGATCAACTAATTATCACCTCATACAGGATTCATTCCATTGGTCCGCAATATCAAAAGCTAATCATAGATATTTGGGAAGGAGTCCACGAGTAATGCTTCAATTAAATTGCTTTAAACTCCCTGAAGCACCCAGCCCATTACTATTTTTAAACATTACCTACTCACTGCGCAGTAGATAACGAGCAGAATCATACATGATTAAAATACGTTTGTGCACGCTGTTTGCATTTATTTCTTGATAATTGTATTAAGAGTTGATTTACCTAGTAATTTGTCCAGGGTCTAATCATTATGGAAACTTCTTATGTTAACTTTTCCCTAATTCTCCCTAATCTATCCTGTTGACCTGAGGCTAGATTCACCTTTTTCTAAACCTCAAAGTCGAGCCAGTATCCGCCTTAACCATGAAACTGACAACCCGCGGACACTATAGTGTTAAAGCAATGCTCGATCTGAGTTTGCAACCCCGTTTAGCGTCCGTTAAACTCATTGCTCAGCGACAAAATCTACCAGCTCCCTACTTAGAAAAACTGCTAATTCAACTGCGTCAAGCGGGCTTAGTTGAATCAGTTCGAGGCTCGCGTGGTGGCTATCGTTTAGCAAAAGCGCCCAGTCATATATATCTAGGCCAAATTTTAGATGCCGTCGGCGAACCAATTACGCCTTTGGAGCTAGCATCTCCTGAAAAAGCTGAGGACTGGGTCACACTTACCCTATGGCGAAAATTGCAGGAAAAACTAAGAGAAACGCTTTATAAAATTTCCCTAGAAGAACTCTATTACGATGCGCGTAGTTGGCAAGCGGCCCAAGGTGAAGATACAAACTTTATGGTTTAAGGCTTGCTAAGTCGAAAGTCTTCGTTATGGTTATTAAACTAAGCGTTAATGTACCTTGAGATCCCTTAATCTATGAATTGCCAATTGTACGCTGGCAACATAGATAGAAGTATCTCTTGATCAGCAACGGCATAAATTGCTTTCACTTCTCGCCTTAATTATGGCCGATCAGGTTGTTGAAATTCTATCCGCAGAGGCGATTCGCCGTACTCTAAACCGTTTGGCTTCTGAAATCATTGAACGCACCCATGCTCTGGATGACTTAGTCTTAGTCGGCATTTACACCCGTGGCATTCCCCTGGCCCATACCATTGCCCAGCAAATGGAACGGCTTGAAGGCATTAAAGTTCCTGTGGGAGAACTCGACATTACATTTTACCGAGACGATCTCGATAAAATCAGCACTCGTACACCTGCAAAAAGTGAGATGCCCTGTGATCTGACAGGGAAGAAAGTTGTGTTAGTGGATGACGTCATTTTTAGCGGGCGCACCATTCGAGCCGCCCTCAATGCCGTACTGGACTATGGCAGACCCAATATGATTCGTCTGGCTGTGCTAATAGATCGGGGCCATCGGCAGGTTCCTATTCATCCGGACTTTATTGGCAAATCTCTACCCACTGCCCGCGAAGAGTTGGTCAATGTACAGCTTATGCCTGTAGATCCCAAGGACACGGTTGAGTTATTGAAACCGACCTAACAAACGCCTAGCGAACTGATCTGAACCAGGATTCGGGTACCCATTCCGGAGGATAGAGCCCCAACCAAGCAAGGTTTTGCGTGTAGTAGGCAGAATCTCCATCCCAAAAATCATTGGGGTCTGCCAGTGCCAACTTATTTTCTCGAATCGCCTCGGCTGCCTTGGGATCTAAATGACGAGCAGCCTGATAAACCATGGCGTATTGAGATGTGGCCCCATAATCAACCATCGCTTCACCCGCCAGATCGATCTGGGCTGGTAGCTTTTGAGATTGTTGCCAAAGTTCCAGTAAGGGTGTGAGATGCTCGCTCAGGTAGTGGCCCGCTGGAGGAGCCTCAAACCAAGTCAAATCAAGGGCTACTCGCCACCACACTCGATAGGCATCAAAGCCATAAATACTTCTAAGCGGGGCTGAGGCTGGTAATTTTCGATAGTGAGGGGCTTCACTGTGCAGCAAAAACCAATCGCTAGGCAGTCCTAGTTCTGAGATTTTTGCACTCTCTTCCAGCATTCTGTAACTGGTATGGACAAGTTCCATCCAATCGCGCCGTCGATCGACTTGGGCAAAAAGCCGGAAAGCATAGGGTGCTGCATAGGATGGGTTTAGGTACCAGGTTTCAGGGGAGGGATGAAAGGCCTCCATGGGGCCAGGCAAAAGATAATGTCCAGACAGATCATCTTTTAAGGCGATATCAGCTGTCGAAAAGTCCCAAATATCCTTGAGTTTGATCTTTGCTAGGGTCAAATAGGCTGGCTTTTTCCAACGACGGGCAGCCATAATCAGGGCTGTCGCTGCATCGATATCGGCATCAGTGGCAAAGTTTTCGTCAAGGATGCCCCATGTCTGAGCTTCACCCGGTGCGGCATCAGGCCCCCACTTCCAGGCCCAAAGATGGTCGAGCAGTTCACCGTCTTCATCCAGACGCGCTAGATTTTCTTCGCCCCATTGCAGTACTCGATCAAAGGTCTCAGGATCATCGATCAGCAATGCACGCAACATCGCATAGGCTTGACCTTCAGACGTGGTGCGCTGATCGTCGTTTTCCCAATCAATCACCCGACCATCAGCCTGAATAAAACGATCGCGATAACGCTGCCATGTGGTTTCAAAAAAAGACTGTTGAGCTGCACCATCCGACGTAGCTATTGTGATAGAAGCCGGTAGCTGTGTTGGTAGGTTATAAATAGCCTGCGATCGCACAGATACCAGGCAACCAGTAATCCATACATTAAGCACAAGACCCAAAAGGACTAGACAGCCCCAACGCTGTATCCATTTAAAAACCGCTCTCGACAACATGTTTGTCCCATCCTTTTTATATGGTCTAGCGTTGTAGTCATGTCCTAACAAATTAAAACCGCGACATATCCCATTAGTTGCCACTTCAATTAGCTGCCACGTATATCAGTGCTCAGTTTTGACTACGGTGTGATGCACAATGTGATCACTTACGGTGTGATCGCTTGCTGATCCGGTGTAGGATGTCCATCCTGCACCATAGAAAATCGACTGGAAACTGATATAAACCGATATACAGCCAGTGTGCCAAGCTGTCGGCAAACGTCCTTATCCTGCCACACCACTCTGAAACTCATCAAAATTGAGCGATTGGATTCACGTCTTACCCAAAAATTACGGCTCTAAATGTAGAAACGGTTAATAACGCTCCCAAACAGGTTGAAAACCGCGATGAAGTAGTAATCCCTCTTTAATTAAAATTTCCTGGCGCTCCAGACCAAGATTGTTAGGGACTCGACTTTGCAGCGCATTGATTTCTTCCAATGCTCGTAAAGGACGATCTTGAGCCACCGTTAAGCTAATGGAGGTCTGGCGTAAATTAATATCGTCCGGGGCCAGTTCAATGGCCTGGTCATATAGACGGCGCGCCTCTTGATAGCGCAATTGCCGGAAACGAACCCCAGCCAAACCGACCATTGCATCAAACTGCTCAGGGTTTCGCTCTAGCAAAGTGTTATACGCATTAGCCGCCGTCGATAAATCATCGGTGTCTTGGGCAATCTGTCCCTGTAGCAGATAAACTTCAGGAGCATCTGGGTTATCAGCCACGAGCTGCGCCGCAGCCTCATTAGCCGCATCGGGGTCGGTCATCGCCAGCACCTGGATCTGACGCTGACGCACCGCAATGGAATTAGGGTTAGCTATCAGCAGCGCTTCATACAGCTCGCTGCGGGCTGGATCCGCGGGTAGTGCACCCACCAGACTATATAGTTCAGGCGGGTTTTCATTGGTAGAGTGATTGGCAAGCCACTGCTCTAGAACTGATTCCGCCGTTTCGACTGAAATAAATTTACCCTGATAGGCCAGGCTGGTTTGACCCAGGATTTTGGCATCGTTACCGGGATTGAGGGCAATGATTTCTTCATAAAGAGCCAAGGCCTCAACGTACTGACCTTGACCTTGATAGATACCCGCCAGACCTTGCAGAGCACCGGTCACTACCTCATTGCTACTGGTAGGGTCATTAATCAGCTGCTGATATAGTGCAATACTCGTGTCGATATCATCTTGACGACGAGCTTGTTCCGCCTGGAATAGAAAAACAGCCGGATCATCTCCGGCATAAAGACGCAGCTGCTCCTGGGCCAGGTCCAACTGATTTTTCTGAAGATAAATTTGGCCGAGACGATAGTGGAGAAATGGCTCAGCAGAAGTCACTGCAAGCACATCCTGATAAAACGTGATTAGCTCTGCATCGGGGGGATCAAGTCTGGCCAGGCTGGTGGCAATGTACTGAAGCTGGGTGGGATTTTGCGGTAAGTTGATCGACAACAGACGCTGTCGCAGCTCGTAGGCCGAAATTTGAGCCAGCTGTCGCTCCCAAATGCTGGTCTGTACATAGAGGCTGACGTCATCGGGGTATTGAGCCGACAGCTGGCGATAGGTCGCTAATGTGGTGGGCTGGCTACTGGGATAAGCGCCCAGGGCAGCCGCCACTTCACGAGCGGCCCCCACCGTCAGGCTGGAGCTGGTTAAGACCCCTTGATAGGCTGAGATCGCACGACGTTGCACGACAGGGGCATCTGTGTAGAACGTCATCCCTCTGAGGGCACGAGCCACCACTAGCGGCTGGCCTTGAATGGTATCTAGTAATGCTAACCCACGCTCATATTCACGATTTGCAGCATAGGAAGTGGCAAGCTCTGCCTTAATTTGAGCCTGTTGAATGGAATCGCCATTGGCATCGAGAAACGGCGTAAGCACCTCGATTGCTGCCCTGGGATTATCTTGCTGGCGGAGGGCAAAACTGTAAGCCTGGGCTTCAAACACCGTTAGAGTTTGACCAGCATTGATATAACCTTCAAACAATTCAACGGCCTGGGCAGAGCGTCCACCATAGGCAAAGGCCTGGGCAGCGCCCACCTGAGTGGCCAATGGGGGGGACTGCTCCAGGGCAATTTCGTAGTCAGCAACGGCTTCAGCCAGGCGGCCATCATAAAAAAGGAGGAGGGCGCGTTGCGATCGCACCTCTCCATTCTGTCCATACCCCGGCTGCTCCAATAGCGTAGTCAGCGCATCAATGCCAACCGTCCGCCATTCAGGGCGATAGCTCCCCAAAAAGCCCAACGTTTCCAGCGCTTCAATATTAGTTGGATCAAGCCCTGTCAAACGACGAAATTCTTCAAATGCATTGGCATCCTGACCTAACTTGAGATAGGACCGAGCCACCCCTAACTGAGCTGGAACAGAGTCTGGATACTGCTGTACCGCCTGTAGAAACTTTTCAAGGGCCTGATCAGTCCAGCCTTTCTCAAATAGGTCATACCCTTCTTGCACTAAGGCAGGTTCATTATTTAAGTCCGGCAATTGGGCATTGGGCAATTGGGCCAACACCGGCTGAGCCAACATCAGTGGCGTAGCAGCCAGTAAATTAAAACCGAGGCATAGACCTAAAGTGCAACGATACCAGTTCATAACAATAAGGGTTCCTATATTTCTTCGGGAATGGCGTTCTGCCTACACATCAATCAAAAAGGAGGGCAAAAAAGAAGGGTGGGCGGCCCACCCGATCAGAATCAATCCAAAAGCTCCAATAAATCCCAATCGGCACGAACACGGACACCAAACACCGCATCAGAGAATTCATCCCGCAGCTGCAAACTAACAGCGGCTCTAGCATTGGGGGCGAGTCGGATGTCATAAAACGTTTCTAAAACATCAGGACGATCTCCCTGACGTCGATCGTCATCGCTAAGGTCACGACCATAGCCAATGCCAAAACGGTCATCTTCCATGAACAGGTCTAGGAAATTAACACCAAAACTGTAGGTATTGCCTGAAATATCTAAATCAGTATTTCTGTGATGACCATAGCGACCAAACAGTCCGGCATTGAGCTGAGGAATAAACCACTCGGCATTGATGCCGTAGGACTCTTCACGATCCCCCTCCTGGGGGCCAAAAATGCCATTGCGGTTGAGCTGAAAACTCTCAGGGATACCATCACGATCACCGTTATCAGTGGCTGTCACGTAGGTACCACGCACAATAAAATTACCGACATTAATACCCAATTCACCAGCAAAGGCATCAAAGTTCAAGTCATCAAATCCACCGGACGAAAATGTTGCCGCCTTGAGAATAATTTCATCAATGGGCCGCCAATGAATCAGTGCTGCTGGTTGGGACTCAAGCTGTGTTGCCGCGAGGGCAGGATTCGTCTGAAAAACAGGATTAATGAAATGGGTCAGACTATCTTTAGCAAAGCTATTACGATCAAAAAAGGACGTCAGCTCAATGAGCCCAGCAGCTCCTCGCAGACTGGGCAAATTTGTTGGAGACGCAACGACATAAAGTTCGCTGACGTTAAAACCAGTGGAATCCGTGTCTGAGAATGCATCGCCAGTGGATAAGTCAACGGCACCTACAAACGCAACGTTAGATTCCAAGAAGTAGTGACCATAGACACGCGCTCGGGCAGAAAAATCACCATCTTCTACAATCGCAGCGGTTTGAAGTTTGAGAGACGGTGGTGTGAGGGGCCCTTCGACGTCGACATCTTCTCCAGTGACTGCATCATCGATTTCTGACTCCGTATTCGAGAGAGGAGCAAGCACGCCATCTTCAGATGCTTCAACAGAGGTTTCATCAAAGAAAAATGGGTCTGCAGGTTCCGCTAGATCACTGGCATTTTCCTGGGCCAAAAGAATCTGCTCAGCTTCAGCCCCATTGGTAGCCTCAGCCGTTTCGTCTTCTTCCTCCTCAGACGCTTCCTCTTCCTCAGATGCTTCGTCTGGAGTAGATTCCGGTAGTGACGTCACTAGGGTAACCTCTTCTGTCTCCGCTGTCTCCGGCAGTGCTTCTACAGGTAAGGCCATCACTGGAGCTGCAATTACCGCCATGGCTATCCATACCATCCAAGACACCAGCGGCAGGGCTTGAAAATTCCTAGCGATATCCCTCATAGTCCTTTCCAATAAGTGTTCCTATTTAAGAATTTTGGGCGTTACTAACCCTTGGAATCAGTAAATCCGTAATGCCATGGGCAAAACAGACAAAACCATCCCACAAAACCAACAACAGCTTTTTAGATAGTTTTTTTAACCCTGATATCGGTGACAGATTAAACATCTAGGGCCACATCGGTATTCACCCCATAGTTATCCCATCGGGTCAAATCATCTTTAATACCCTGGAATATCAAGATGCTTAATTCGCCATCTTGTTCCAAAACTAGTGTGAACTCTCTGTTTGGGCTTATAGTTCTTAGTTAAAGACAAATCGCCTTTATCAGTTCTTTACAAAGTCTTTGAATGCGTCCCCAGGAAAACTCCGGTTTTGCCATGAGTTCGCCCAATGTATCTTACGTATCTTGGTCAGACGCGTGAATAAACGTTGACTAACAATAATTGGTTCAACCTAGGGCTTACTTTAGATAAAGCAAGATCAGCAAAAATATAGAAACATACCGTGGGCCAAACCGTTAGCTTGGACAACACCAATCCTGCAATTATTCAGGATCGCAAAGCGGATCATCTGCGCATTTGCCTCGAAGATGATGTGCAATGTCATCAGATCACCACTGGTCTAGAAAACTATCGCTTTATCCACTGTGGTCTACCTGAATTGAAGTATGACCAAGTGGATATTAGCACCACATTCCTGGGTAAACAGTTGGCCACACCGTTACTGATTTCCTCTATGACCGGTGGCACAGAACAGGCTCGGGTCATTAATCAACGCCTGGCTGTCGCCGCCCAGAAATTTGGCTTAGCCATGGGGGTAGGTTCTCAGCGCGTGGCCGTGGAAAAACCAGAATTAGCGCCCACGTTTAATATCCGTCGATATGCGCCGAGTGCTCTACTGCTGGCTAATCTGGGGGCGGTGCAGTTAAACTATAGCTATGGGCTAGAACACTGTCAGCGGGTGGTGGATTGGTTGGAAGCCGACGCCCTGATTTTGCATCTAAATCCGCTTCAAGAATGTGTGCAGACCCGGGGTGACACTGACTTTAGCGGTCTGCTGGTTAAAATTGAGACTCTCTGCGCAAAGCTGCCGGTGCCGGTCATTGCTAAAGAAGTGGGCAACGGTATTTCTGGCGGTTTGGCGAAAAAGCTTATTGATATAGGTATCTCGGCCATTGATACCGCTGGGGCTGGTGGCACATCCTGGGCCAGGGTAGAAAGTGAGCGGGCTCAGGATATTAAACAACGTCGCCTGGGGCAAACCTTTGCGGACTGGGGTATACCCACGGCTGATTGCATTGTGAGTGTGCGTGCGATCGCACCCAAAATTCCCCTAATTGCCTCTGGCGGACTGCGCAACGGTCTAGATGTGGCTAAAACCTTAGCCCTGGGTGCTGACATTGCCGGCATGGCCTTACCATTCCTCAAAGCAGCTGACAATTCCGAAGAAGCCCTGGACACCCTGGCCGATATCCTGATAGCCGAACTTAAGACTGCACTGTTTTGTACGGGTCAAGGGAATCTTAAAGACCTGAAACACAGTCAAGTTCTACAGCGCATACCATAGAGTAATCTGCGTTGAGTCAGATTTTCCAAACCCAGATTTTCCAAACGTTGCCCACATCCCACCATGCGAGACTTTTTTAAATATATGGCAGCTAGTGCCATTGGCACTTTAGTTGGTCTATTCAGTTTAATTGCCCTACTGGGTGTGGGCGCAATCGGGCTGGCAGGCTTGTTTATCACCTCCGCGTCCAGTGACACAGAACCTGAGGTTGAAAAAAATTCGATCTTAGTTTTTGACCTGGCCACCGACATTGTGGATGCGGTGCCCTATTCAGGAGCCAGTGTCGTACTCGAAGAAACGCTTTACGGTAACCCCTATCGGTCCATGTCTCTGCATAGCGCCCTAGAAGCCATTGAGGCTGCTGCCACCGACAACAATATCACTGGCATTTACCTCACTGGCAATACCAATGCTGGGCTGGGCACATTAAAAGAGATCCGGGCCGCCCTGGAAAAATTTAAAGCCGACTCCGGTAAACCGGTTTTGGCAAACAACTCTGTCTGGAGCGAGCGGGACTACTATCTTGCTTCGGTAGCCGATTCTCTATATCTAAACCCGGCAGGTATTCTTGAACTCAATGGTTTTCGAGCCGAGATTCAGTTTCTAGCGGGCGCGCTCAGCAAATATGGTGTGGGCGTGCAAGTGTTGCGAGCTGGCCGTTACAAATCTGCCATCGAGCCATTTACCCGTACCACCAGTAGCCCAGAAGAGAAGCAACAGACCCAAGCACTGCTAACTGACCTATGGCAAGAGTTTTTAACCACCGCCAGTGAAGCTAGAGAAACCACACCGGAATCCATTCAGGCAATTGCTGAGAACCAAGGCTTACTGCCAGCCGCCGAAGCCCAGACAGCTGGACTGATTGATAATGTCGCTTTTTATGACGATGTGCTGAGTGAGCTGAGGGCATTAACTAAGCAAACCGATGAAAAATGGGTTGAGGATGAAGATGATTTCACTCAGATTAGCCTTCATCGCTACAGCCAGACCCTAAGCCCTGATATTGGCAAGGATACCATTGCTATTGTGTATGCCAGTGGGGAAATTATCGATGGAGAGGGAACCACACCTGGCACCATTACCTCCGGCGGTCTCTCGGATACGCTGCGCCAAGTACGTCATGACAATGATATTGAAGCGGTGGTGCTCCGGGTCAATAGCCCAGGGGGCAGTGCGATCGCATCTGAAATCATTGCCCGTGAAGTGGAACTCTTAGCAGCGGAAAAACCTGTGATTGTCTCCATGGGTAACTACGCTGCTTCAGGGGGCTATATGATTGCGGCCCCTGGCGATCAGATTTTTGCCACCCCCAGCACGGTAACCGGCTCCATTGGAGTATATGGCCTGCGGCTCAATTTCAAAGAAATTGCCAACCGCAATGGCGTTACCTGGGATGTAATTAAAACTGCAAAGCTGGCCGATATTAACACCATTAGCCGTCCCCAAAGTGAGGATGAACTGAAGCTGCAACAGGGGTTTGTTAACACCTTATACGACCGTTTTGTGAGTCTGGTGGCAGATGGGCGAGAACTCCCCAAAGAAAAAATCAACCAGGTGGCGCAAGGACGTGTGTGGTCAGGCACCGATGCCCAGAGTGCCAACCTGGTGGACCAAATGGGCGGACTAAATGATGCGATCGCGGCTGCCGCCGAAGCTGCCGAATTGGATGATTGGCACGTGGAAGAACTGCCCAAACCTCCCAGCTTTGAAGAACAACTTTTTGAAAGTCTCTTTGGTGTAGGCGTTGTTACCAGGTTACCCTGGGCTCAGGATCCGATCTCTCAAGAAGCGATGAAACTCAGAGAAGATCTAACATTGTTAAAAACTCTCAACGATCCCCAGGGAGTCTACATGAGACTCCCGTTTACCACCGAGATTGAGTAGATTTTAAACAACGATGTCTAATGTTGTTGTCTAATCGCCCATAACCCACTTCCGACTACCCCAAGGGCAAGCAACAAACTGGGTTCTGATACAGATTTCGCATCAGACTGAGCTAATAGAGTTACGGGCGAACTGCTTAGATCTGTTGTATCTGCCAAACCTGATAGCACTGGCACCGGGGCGGATGTCGCGAAAAGAGGAGTATCTTCTGTGGCGACCTCAGGAGGAAGGGATGGGAGGGTGAGATTAGGCAACACATGGGTGGCGATATCTTGCACAATGCGATCATGCAATCTTGTATCGTCGTCTATGGTGCGGTGTGTGATGTTGCGATCGCCAAATAACTCCTCCACATTAATATTCTCAGACCCATTAACGTTGCTTGCTCCCCCTAAATCAAACAGGTCCCAACCAGGCCTAAAAAAGTTAAAGCGGTTACGACGCTGGTAGTAATTAATGCCAGTTTGCACATTAGGGGGCAAAACCTCATCTTCTTGGTCCCTCCCAGTCAGTGGCTCATAGGAATCAATCTGTACCAGCAGATCAATCGGCGAAGGCGACTGACCGGTAGCAGTTCGCATCGCGGACAGACCTCCGCCACTATAGCCAATTAGACCAATAGCACCAACATCGTCAAACTGGTTAAGAAAGGATAGCCCTTGAGCACTGCCCACTTCTTGAAAGTTGAAGATATTCCCCTCGTAAGAATCAAAGACTTGAACGGTCAAGTTATGGTCCGGAAAGGCTGTGCTGATACGATTGGCGAGGGTATCCATACCTGGTGGGCCAGAATCACCACTTAAAGAACCCAGTAAGCCACCGGCCCCTCGAAATAGACCAATGACGGCCCGTTCGCCCAGGGTAAGCTTGGCAGCTTGGGCAGCCGTAGGACTGAGTACTGCAACTGAAATGATCAGCAGGCTGAGCCCAACCCCCTTGGGAGTTACACGCCTGACAGGATCATACTTTTGGGGAGGCTGCGGACCTTCGGGAGGATTTAATCTGAAAAATGCTGATATCGGGCCAGCCCGCCAGCTCGCTTCATCCCCTGAATCAGCAACGGTATTTTGGATCGCCTGCCTGAAGCATTTTGAAAGCCAATGACTCATTTGCCGCACCGGGTAAGTTTTAGCGTGTTGCCATCAACAATAATCCATACAATGTTGGCACAGCCCTTCTGTGCTAACAATATTGCAAGCATTGATTGAAATTATGGATCGATACTGTCCTCGATACTGAAGGCATCGAAGAAGGTTAAATCCTTGAAATCTTCCATGTCCTGGGCGAATCAATTGATGTTGTGACGGCACCTAAGTCTGCTGTTGCTCCACTCAGTCTCGTTTTAGTGTGGCAGAGCCACAGTAGTCTTCTCCAGGCTGAGCCTGGGAACAAGGAAAGGGGAAGCAGAGCTATGATTAATCTGAACACTGCAAGCTTAAACTGTCACAGCCACCATGCCCTCACCATTTCCAGGGATGGATCCATATCTAGAACAGCCAACATTCTGGTCGTCTTTTCATAGTCGACTAATTGTAGCGATTGCCGATACCCTAGCCCCTCAACTTCGTCCCCACTACTTCATTGAAGTTGAAACCAGAACTTACAAAGATATTCCTGACGATGAGCTACTAGTAGGCATTCCAGATGCAGTAGTTTTAGCCGGTATCGCCCAAAATAATCCGAAGCCACCAGATTCCCCATCAACACCTGGCATAGAAGGACAATTTCAGCCTCAAACCGTTACCCTACCCATGCCAGCGGAAATCAAAGAACGCTATCTAGAGGTGCGTGAAGTCGGTAGTAATGCCGTTATTACAGTGATAGAAGTGCTGTCTCCCAAAAATAAGCGGAAAGGTAAAGGTCGCAATGTCTACGAAGAAAAGCGACAAACCATTTTAGGTAGCGCTTCTCACCTAATTGAAATCGATTTGTTGCGTAGCGACTCTCCAATGCCAATGCAGGGAGCCGTACAACTTGCCCATTACCATGTCTTGGTCAGCAGAGCAGAACAACGCCCTCAAGCAACACTGTATGCAGCCACCATCCGTGATCCATTACCGGAATTTCCAGTACCGCTAAAAGTCGCTAACGAGAAGGTCTTGGTAAACTTGCAAACTATTGTTGCAGGGGTATATGAGCGAGCCAGTTACGATTTACGCATTGACTACTTGCAGCCGTTGCCACCCCCTAGGTTTTCTCAAGCTGACAAAGACTGGATTGCTGCACTGTTAGAGTCGACATAATGCTTGGGTTTCCAAGGCAATACGAGGTTGCGTTTGGTCATCAAACGGTCGATTTAATACGCTTGTATCCCAAAAATCCTTATCTGCCCTCCCCCTAACCTAATTGACAGAACGCAAATCCGCTAATCTGTAAAACTCTGATCCACCGCCCTAACAGCAACTGCTTCACCCATTAGAGTTGTCAACGCTAATGTCTGAGCCATCGACATCTGCCCATAGCTAAACACCCAGGGCACATCATCCGTCAGCGACAACCTCTCCAACAAATAAGGACTGCCGTAAACAACCACCGCCTGCAAATCCCCTGCAAGCATCTCCAAATACTTGCGGGCCAACTGAACCACAGGCTCCCCACGCCGAAATGGATTATCCCGCACAAACAACTGCACCAGTGTCGGCAAACCTGTCCTCGGCAACTGTGACAACCGACTATCCAACAGCGTCAGCCCATAGTCCCATCCCATCGGCTCAGTAATCGCCGGAGCAGTCCTCGATAAATACCGACAATTCAAAACATCGTCTACGAGGATCACATTTTGCCCCGGTCCCTTTGGCCTAAACTCAGCACCACCCCGCCGACTTGATGCTTTCAAAATAGACCTTGCTAACCCTAACGTCTCAGGCTGTGCCAGCTGCTGCACCTGAGTTACTGGCTCCGCAGGCTCCCAATTATGACAGGACGGCCCAGTCCCCAAAGGCCCCGAAACCTTATACTTAGCTCGCCAAATGCGCTCCACCGATGCCCGAATCTGGTCCTCATCTATGCGACCTACCCGTACTGCTTCGCAAATTGCCTGAATGCAACCCTCCGCATCCGCAGGCATCATGATCACATCTGCCCCCGCTTCCACTGCCAGCACCGCTGCCTCGTACGGGCCATAGGTTTCCGTAATCGCCCCCATCACCATCGCATCGGTGACAATCAACCCATCAAACCCCAGATCCTGACGCAATAGCCCCGTCAAGATTGCTTTAGATAACGTGGCAGGATACTGCTTATCTAAAGCAATCAAACAAATGTGGGCCGTCATCACGCTATCTACGGCCTTACCTGCCCCAGTAAAAATCGCGCCCTTAAATGGCAAGAGTTCCACCCGATCTAACCTGCTTAAATCGTGGTCAATAACTGGCAAACTCAGATGCGAATCGATTGACGTGTCTCCATGGCCCGGAAAATGTTTCGCCGTTGTCAGTACTGGATACTCCTGCGCTCCCTCAATAAATGATTGGGTCAGTTCAGCAACAATCTCCGGTGTTTCTCCAAACGCCCGTACATTAATTACCGGATTTACTGGATTATTGTTCACATCCACCACTGGAGCCAATACCCAGTTCAGACCAATGGCCATGGCTTCGCAGGCTGTGCACTGACCAAATTGATAGGCATAGGTTTTCGCTAGGGATAAATCCGTTCGAGCAATTTCCCCCAAAGCCATTGGTGGTGGAAACCAGGTGGCACCACTAAACCGTTGACCCACACCTTCTTCAATATCCGCTGCCATCAATAGGGGAATATCCGCCATGGCTTGGAGTGCCTGGCAACGTAGGGCAACTTCAGCACCGCTACCGCCTAGCAGGATGACACCACCTACGCCCAGATCAGTGATGTAGTGTGCTAACTGTTCTTGGTTGGCTTCCCATTGGGGATATGCGATTTCATGATCAAACAGATGCCCGGTGGTCCGGACCACGATCATCTGGGCGACGAGCTGCTGTAGTGACAGGCTATCTGGGTCGGGGAGAATGGGTTTTAGCATTTACGCCGTAGGGGCATACCGACGTGCGCCCTCCGAAATCTAGACAAATTAGACAAATTATCAATATCTGATTTGCACCAATGTGCATTTTTCAAGATCTAGGCAAATTACCAATATCCTGCATTGGGCGCACAGCAGTGCGCTCCTACGGAATCATGCTAATTTGCTTAAATTTGATGAAAATTGTGGTTCTTACAAACCATCCTCATCTTCAACGGCACTGGGTACCACAGTCGGAATACCATTCTCATCAACGCTATTGCGTTCGTGCTTCAACCGGCTCAGTAAGTTGAGCACGTCAGTGCCCTGCTCAATTGAAATATCCTCTTTGAACATAATTTCGGGTGTACGTCTCAAGCGTAACCGCCGCCCCAATGCCCCGCGCACATAGGGTGTGGCTGCTGCTAGGCCTGCCATTGTTTCGGCTTTAGCTTCGTCAGTGCCGTAAATGCTGACAAACACCTTGGCGTGTTGCAAATCACCGGACACATCAACAGCAGTGACACTCACCATACCCGCTCCGACACGGTCATCCTTGATATCGGACACCAGCATCTGACTAATTTCACGCTTAATCGACGCCGATACCTTTGCTACTCGACGACTTGTTGCCATGATTTTCTCCTATTTATGAATGGTGGGGATTTTGAACGTAGGCGATGCCCACTCGTCCACCGATTATTGGGGGCCTCCTTTGTGGGGAGCCCTATGCTAAACCCAGCATTGCTCTCAGGGTAAAGGTTAGGAACATAAAGCCAGCCACTATAGCACCTACCAAAGCAATTGCAGTCACGCGATTTTCGAACAACGGTAGAAGGGGCTTAACAATGCTGTAGAGTACGCCCAGGGTAAATGTAATAAAATAACGCGGATACCGCGATACATTGGAAAAAAAGTCTTGCATCGTCTAAATTAAGGCTCGGCAGCAGCCCTTGGAGTTAAGCAGCTTATTATAGGCTCTATCTATCCTACCGTAGGTGCTTGCTTCTCCTGAGAGGAAAATTCTTAAGAGTTTATGGTTCAACTATCCTCCCCATCTGTAGCGCTACGTCCATTCTTAAAATGGGCTGGGGGTAAACGACAGTTAATACCGGAACTACTTAAGTATGCGCCTGATTCCTATGGTCGCTACTATGAGCCATTTATCGGCGGTGGGGCATTGCTACTCACCTTGCGGCCTGAACGGGCAACGATTAGCGATCGCAACCAGGAACTGATCAACTGCTACCAGGTGGTCAAAGGCTCCGTCGATGACCTAATTCAAAACCTACAGCAACACCGAAACGAGAAGGCCTATTTCTACGAAGTCCGTAGTTGGGACCGTCAGACTGACTTTATCAATAAAACTGCAACCCAGCGGGCTGCCCGCATTATTTTTCTTAACAAAACTTGTTATAACGGCCTATTCCGGGTCAATTCCAAAGGTCAATTTAATGCCCCCTTTGGTCGCTACAAAAACCCTACCATTGCCGATGAAATCGTTTTAAGAAACGTCAGCGCCTATCTAAATCTGGCCAATGTCACCATCCAAAAAGCAGACTTTGCCGTCGCCGTTGCTGATGCAGGCCCAGATGATTTTGTCTATTTCGACCCGCCCTACGATCCGGTGTCTACCACAGCATCGTTTACGGGTTACTACAGAAACGGCTTTGATCGCACTGAACAGCAGCGCTTAAAAAGCGTAGTCGACAACCTCACCATGCGGCACTGCAAAGTACTGCTGAGCAACGCCTACACAGAATTTATTCAGGACCTGTATCGGGACTATCGCTGCGTACGGGTCAGCGCCACTCGGGCCATTAATTCAAACGCAACAAAGCGCGGCAAGGTAGACGAAATTCTAGTGATGAATTACTGATATCGAAATCCTTTATTCATCCACTTCCGGTAATGGTGGAACGAGCGGCTTAACCTGCCCTAAAATCTGCGGAACTTCGTCTGACACAATTTGCCAAAGGCGAGCATAGTCAATGTCGTCGTACTTGTGAATGATGATATTTCGCAATGCGATCGCACCACTCCAATCAACATCTCCATGGGTCGCTTGAAAATCAGCACTCAAACGATTCGCCGATTCGCCCATAATCTCTAATTGACGCTCTACAGCACTTTGAAACAGTTCATCGTCTAACAAATCGTCGTAGGTGCGTCCTACTAGAAACCGAGCAATGGCTTCCATCGCTTTTACCATGTCAAGCAACGCAGCATTATTTCGGGCTGTCTCGGTCATTGTGGGCTCACACTCTATCAAGTTCGTAAAATTCCTTTGCTCTGACGGATAAAGCACACAATAGGTGCGCAGTATTTCTGCCCGGCTAAAGGGATTCAGTAGTAACCGTTTTTGGGTTAGGTCCACCTCACGTCTAACTAGCTGGTTCAGTTCCCACTGAACGTTCTCGCTATTTAAATAATCCCCATCGCTATTAAAGACGACCAACACGTCAATATCGCTATCCTCTCGAAAATCTGTTCGGATAGCAGAACCAAATAGCCCCAGTTCCTTAATATGCCAGCGTTGACAAAAATCAATAATTTCAGACTCAGTCAAGTTCAATCTGTCCACCAGCACAGACGGCAAAGCTGAAACTGTATTGGTTTTCATACTTCACACCTCTTGCCCCATGGGCTTATTATCACCTCTTTTATTGCCTATGTCCCAGATGGTTACTGCACTATACCTATAGCCACAGACAGGGATAAAATTGGCACCGACTTCATTATGAAACGAGGACCATGGCAGTCTATCGCTGGCAGCAGTATACCTGCGCCTATGAGACACACAATACAGAAAGCACCGAAACGCCTTTGCTTTTAATTCATCCCATTGGTGTGGGGCTAGCGGGCAAATTTTGGCAGCCATTGATCGAACAGTGGCAAGGGAGATCCCTATATGTGCCCGATTTATTGGGTTGTGGCGACAGTGATTTACCCAGTCGTTCCTATAGTCCCCGCGACTGGGCGGAGCAGCTGCATTACTTTATTTCGGAAGTCATTCAACGGCCCGTCATCATTGTGGTGCAGGGGGCGCTGCTACCGGTGGCTCTGGAACTGATGGCAGATCAAACCATGACTCAGTCGGTCGCAGGAGCGGCCCTATCGGGACCACCGGCCTGGCGCTTGATCACTGCACCGACACCGCAGTGGCGACAACGGCTGAACTGGTCGCTATTTAAATCGCCCCTGGGCTGGGGCTTTTATCAATACGCCCGCACTCAAAAATTTCTCAAGTCATTTTCTGAACGACAGCTGTTTGATCGAGCAGAGGATGTCACTGATGTCTGGTTAGCCATGCTCAAGGGCGGCTCGCGGGATATGGGCACTCGCTATGCCGTGTATTCGTTTTTGGCTGGGTTTTGGCGACAGGATTATGGGGCTGCGATCGCAGCCATCCAACAGCCCGTCCTTGTCATCATGGGCAAAACCGCATCCACCATTGACCGAACCGCTCAAGACACAACAGCCCAACAGCGTCTTGATGACTACACTGACCATTTTCCCAACGCCCGTGGCGTCTTTATTCCAGGACGTAATGTGCTGCCCTATGAATCAACAGCTGAGTTTATTGATGCACTTTTACCCTTCGTGAACGAGCTGTAGACTTGCCAATGCTAGAGCCACTAAAAATCAACGATGGGAGTATCAGAGGTATCGGTATCAGTACTCTGGTCACTGCCATCTGGGGTTTCTGCGTCAGCATCATCCGTTTCATTATCAGGGGCTGTAGAGTCACCACCGTCAGATGGAGTTTCATCCGTCGCCTCATCTCCATCGGGGGCTGAGCCTTCATTAGTCGGCGGCGTATCACCACTCTCAGCCTCCTCCTCACCCGTCTCATCTGGGGGAGGTGTGGGGCGAATGTTGTCAACAGCCGTTGTCAGGGCATAGTTGAGAGGATTGGGAGAATTAGATACCACCACCACTTCGTAATAACCACTTTGGGGCAACCGTCCTGACCAGGTAGTTTCAGATGAATCAGACAGCAAAAACGGCGTATCTTGGGTGGGCTCCGGCAAATAGAGAGACATTAACGTACTCTCCTGAGGTGCTTGCAAATTGAGCCGCAAATTTTGCCCGGCTTCCAGATCCAAGACAAATACTTTCCCTTCACCAGGGGGTAGCTGCCCAGTTAACCGTTCTCTAAACGTCCCCGGTTCAAACTCTACCCGTTCCAAGGTGTCGCCAGACTTCAAATCATCCACACCATCTTGAGCCAGGGCATACCATACTTGACCAATGGGCTGATCCAAAATCCCATCGCGTCGCTCTTGAGGAAAAATAGCCGTAAACTTTGCATCGGCCAAATCATCCAGGGCCCGACTGCTGACATTGAGCTGATTTACCGTTCTGCGCCAGCTTTCACGATCGTCAGCTCCATAGGCCCCCAATCCACGTCGCGCTGGCATACTCAAATGCAGCTCCAGCGTATCAAGAGTATCCATCGATAGGTTGTCCCAGCGTAGTCGCAACGGAGCATCTTCCACCGACACCGTTAAGGGACGCCCCCGGAGGTTTGGGTACTGCTCATAGAAACGCTGATTTACCCAAAGATTGAGCCAAGCTTCGCCCACACCTAACGATTGACGCCGCTCTAATAGTTCCTGTTTACGAGCACGTTCATCTGGGGTGATCCCATTTTGCACATCCTCAACAGGATCAGGCTGGGATGCTCTTTGCCCAAAGGGCCAGCGCGGGCGGAACCCCAATCCCACCACCAATGCCAGGATCAAACTCGTGATGCCCAGTAACGCTAGCAAGCCAATTGTGGCTTGAATAAACCCGCTTCTATCGCCAGTTTGCTTCATCGGACTAACAGCACTAGGTGTATCTAGCGTCGTTGCCGTTAATGAGGGAGAAACAACCTGAGTTGCCTCGGTGGTGGGATAGACGTCAGCATCGTTGCCACCGACAGAACTACCACCATCAGTGTATATAGGCGGCAGCTCAGTCTCATCAAAGGGTAGATCAGCCTCTGCTGGCATTTCTTGCCCAAACATCTCTCCTTGCAAAGCCTGCATCACCGCAGCAGCAGAAGCATAGCGCTGTACTGGAGATGGAGCCAACATTTTCTTGAGCACCTGATTTAGGGGTTCACCCAGGGTGACAAAACGCTCCCAGTTCCAGACGCCTTCGTAAATGTCAAAAAGTTCTTGAGGTTCTTTTCCAGTAGCCAAAACCACCAGGGTTGCCGCCAGGCCGTATAGATCGCTGGTGGCATCCACCGAACCAGACTGAAACTGTTCTGGCGGCACATAGCCAGCTTTACCAATGCGGGTCTTATTGGCTGCCGCTGACAGCTCTTGCTCCACAGTTGCGGCGATTTCTTTAACGCTGCCAAAATCAATCAGCACTGGCAGCCCATCCTGGGTGCGTAAAATCAAGTTCTCAGGGGAAATATCACGGTGAATGATATCCAAGCCGTGAATATAGTCCAGCACTGGCAGCAGCTGATACAGCAACTGGGTAATTTCCGTTTCACTAAAATGACCGCCATAGTCCTGACGATTTTTTAGCAAGCTACGGTACGTAGTCCCTGCCACATAGTCTTGTACCAGGAATAGCTGGCCGCCTTCCCGCATCAACTCGCGAAATTTGGGAATCTGGGAATGCTCCAACTGATAAAGTACCTTGGCTTCCCGCTCAAATAGTTCCTGCGCCTTGGCTAATAAGCCCGGATCGTCAATTTGGGGCACAAATTCTTTCAACACGCAAAGCTCTTTAAACCGATGTAGGTCCTCAGATAAATAGGTACGACCAAACCCCCCTTCTCCCAGTTCTCGCAGTACGTTATAGCGTGCGCCCAACGGGGTGCCAGGTTCCCAGGGTGTGCTCATTGATCGGCTCCTTCACAGGTGAGTGTGCGCCCCACTAAAAGTTGATCGGGGGAAGTATCCCCCTACCAGTATCGGGACTAATTGGTCAGTGTAGTGGGTTTTCCCACGGATGCAACCACCGTCTTTAATTTTTTTTATGGCCATTGGTAAAGACATTCCATGGAACGTCTCTACCAGTGGCCTCCCCCTATTCGTTCATATTTTTGTAGGTGGCCACGGCGGATGGCGAAATCCGATTGAGATAACGGAAAATCCAATACTTAAACACCGTGTCTAAAATCACCGGGAACGTGGCAATGAATAGAAAAATGAAGTCGCGGTTGGCCGGAAACCCCAGGTGGCGCGATAGACCTTCCAATAACACCTCCCAGCCATGGGGAGAGTGGAATCCCACAAAAATATCCGTGAACAGGATGATGATGAATGCCTTGGCACTATCGCTCAAGCCGTAAACAATTTCATCGATAAAGGCTTTGAGGGTGGCAACCTGACGTTTGCAGGTACTCAACAATAGTGAAAACGCGAACACCGCAAAAATATCGGCAAAAACATTTTTGACTGAATCGGCACTACGTTCACGATACTCTTCTTCAATATCTAAGGCTTTGGCTAATACTCGCTCTTCTAATTGAATTTCATTCAGGGCAGCCACTTTGCCCAAAATCACCTCAAACCGCAGTCGCTCTTCAAACTGCTGTAGTTCATGTAGGGCTTCTTCTTCCATCTCATCGTTGAGAAATACCTCAGCTTCTGTGGTTTCGCGCACATAGTCCACCACAGGGCCAACAATGAAGTGCTTGGTCAACTGCTGGGTAAGCAGGGGCACAATCACCAGCAGCAATATAAAGCGTAAGGCTATTTTCGTCTTATTCTGAGATTTGCGAAAACCGCGCATCACGTCAGCTTCAGCCTTAGGATCGAGATCTTGTTTAACCCGATCGACCGTACGCAAGATGGAGCGTGGTAACACGCTACTGCGAGCAGCTAGTCCGGCTCGGCTCTTCTCAGTTTTGCCTGCGACATTATTTGAATTTTGCTGAGTTGTCTTGGTGTCATTGACCTTGCTCAAGGTGAGCGAAGCAGACAGGTCGTTGTAGCGCCCCAAAATCTCATCAATAAACCGTAATTTCTTGAAGATGATGGCAGATTGATCAATTAGATCGAGGGTATATTCATCCTGCTGATCGTCGTAGGACTGCACTTCCATCTGCCGCCCTTGAGAAAGGCTGGATCGAGTAGCTTCAAATTCCTCCATTCGCTGCCGAATTAGGGCAATGTTACGCTCAACTTCTCCTTCGATGTAGCGATAGGCACTGTCCCCGTACTCACTATTGTCTTGAGTGATGGGTTTACCGTCGAAGTAGTCGTCTTCTATCTTTTTGATAGCTAAAGCAGCTCCGTAGGCCTGATCAAGTGATTGGTCAGGAGACTTAAAAAGCCACTGCCCTGCGTTGCGAAAAAATGCGCGAAGCTGCATGGAGATACTGGGGTGCGCTGGAATGCCAGAACTATAGTATCAAGTCCAGGGAAGTGGGGAATGGGGAGTCTTGGGTAGGGTTGAGATCACACTCAACTCTCTTGTCCATCAGCATCAGGGGAGAAAATGTGCCAGGACTGATCCAGCCGGGCCGCTTGGCCTAAAGGGGCTAGACTTCGCACTATCGGACCATCGGTTACCTGACGCAGTAACGCCACAGCCGGTTGTTGACTCGTAGCCATGGCATCGTAGGCAGTAATACTGCGCAAATTCAACAGGGTAATCAACAATAGCGCAACCAGAGCGAGCACGCTGAAAACACGGTGGGAGCGGACGGTAAACGACTGATATTTAAAGGGCTTGGTAAAGTTACCAGCAAAGCGACGATTACTGGCAATGGTTTCATAGAGGCGAGTACCCACGGCCATCAGCGGAGGCACTCGTAGTACATGGGCTAGGGGACGAAACACAGGTGAGAGACTAACCACATAGGCAATGCCATGCCATTTGTAATGATGCTGTCCCTGCCAATCGACAATCACCCAGGAGTTGTGGGTTTCCATCGCGGTCTGGATCACCGGATCACTCTGGGTAATTTGCAATGGGACTCGACGCGGCAAAATTAAAAACGTCCGAATCAGATGCACAACTTTTTTGCAAAAGCCACACTCCGCATCGTAATAAATTTTGAGTCCTAGGTGTTTGGGGGTAAATGTGCGCTCAGCTAAGTTATCCCACACCGATGAGGGCACAAAGGCTAACCAGGTAATACAGCTGATCATAGGCAGTAAGCCCAGGTTTAAGGTAAGTGCCCCGCCAATGTGGAAAAGCAGCAAGAGCACAACGGCCAACAGGCGACAAACATCAGTTTTGATTGGGCTCCAGAGTAGCAGGGGGCCTACCCATGCCAACACCATGGCCATCATACCCACCCCGGTACCACCGCTCAGGGGTTGAGACAGGGCAGACGCTATATAGATATAGCTTTGTTGAGCCATCAACCCCACGGTGGCCATGGTCACAATACGTTTCGGCTGGGGAGTTTTGGCCATGTTTAATGCCTGGTCCACTGAGTAGCTGCTGCCCGACGGTAAAAACATGGCCCAGAAAACCATGGCTCGCAGCACATCGTCAGCTGACGATACGATCAGAGGGTTGCGGTTATGCAATGAGATCAACATGAGCCAGGCCACGATGGTAGCCCAGCGAGTACGATAGCCGATCAGCATAAGTAGGGCACTAAAGGTTGCGATCGCAAAACACCCCCACTGCCACACCACTGAGCCACTTAACGCATGAATCGACCAGTACCCTGGCAGCCAAAGTGCTCCCAGGGCACTAAGAGGCAATGTCCCCTGGTCAGTATAATCAGCCACTACATTGCCCAGGCGGAACCACACATCGAAGAGAATCACCAACGCCAGCCCCAAACGCAGCAGCGCTAAGGAACGTAAATCGAGACCGTAACGATGTTCAAGGGGTTTAAGCCAGCGAGAAATCATGGCAGAAAACAGGTAACAAAGGAGCACGTAGGGTGGGCAGTGCCCACCTCACAAAAAAATCAACGCAAAGGTAATTTAGCAACCATTCACCCAGAAACACTTAGGCCAGTTCAGTAACCCCCATCATCCAAACCAATTCTACGATTTCTTAAACGGCCAAAGTCCAGCGACAATCTGTTGTAGGGCACGACGGGCCACCTTCAATCGATGCCGATTGGTGGGTAGACGATGAATATACACAGCTCGGCGAATAATGCCACCTAGTTTTCCACCCAAACTAAGGCCAAAGCTCCATACCCCAGCGGTTCCCTTGCCAAGGGCCAACATGTCACCCAGGTGCAAATAGCGAAAAGATTTGGGCTGTCGCTGTCGCGTCATATAGGCCAAATTGCTAGCCACAGCAGCGGCAGCTTGATAGGCAGCCTGGGCGGTGTTGGGAATCGGCTTTGGTTGAGCCGCCACATCTCCAACCACAAAAACATTGAAATAGTCTTCTAGCTGTAGCGTAGAACGCACCCACACCTGTCCCTGATCATTAGTACGCACGGGGGTACCTAGCCATTCAACCGGCTCAGTTCCCGTAGCCCAAAGGGTGAGATGGCTGGGCATATCACCCTCGTCTAACCCCACTGTAGTAGGCCCTACCTGATTGATCTGGGTTTGTAACAGCACGTCTACATTACGCTGCAACAGGGCATCCATGGCCTGACGCTGCAGTCCTTTAGGAAAGGGCTTAAGAATTTGATGACCACGATCCACCAACCGCACCTGCCCTTTTTGACCAAGACGATCAGCGACCTTTGTCGCCAATTCAACACCACTCGCTCCAGCCCCAATAACGGTGACAGCAACCGGGTGTGCAGCCTGGACCAGCTGATCTAACCGAGCCTTAACAGTCACCACATCATCAAGGCTGCGAAACGTAATGGCATGCTCACGAATACCAGGAATTGGCAATGGTCGCGTCTTAGCACCGGTAGAGACCACTAGATAGTCATAGGGGAGACTGTCACCCTGACGCAGCATGACTCGCTGCTGTTCTAGATCAATATGGTCAGCCCAATCCTGCTGCCATTGGACATTGGTCCCCATTAACAAGCTCTGGTAAGCAGGCGCGACCTCCCAAAGCAACAACTCCTCAGTCAAAACTTCGTATAGCAGTGGTGTAAAAAGAAATCGTTCGCGAGGCTCGATCAGGGTAATGGCACTGTCCCTAAGATGACGATATTTCTGCAGATATAACGCCGTATACAAACCGCCGAATCCACCACCAACAATCACAATACGTGGGCAATAGTTAATGGAACGACCGGAATAAGACGTTTGCGCAGGAGATAGGGCCATATGGACTATTTATTTAATAGCAATAACCGGTAGTAATACTTCCAGATTTACATAAAGCGATTGACTATAATTCTGACCATGGGTGCTCTAACGTTTAGTTGTTTAGAAGCCAACATAGTCACCAACGCAGCATCCCCCACAGTCGCTGCAGTCTTGGGCTACAAATCCTTGCGGTCAACAAGATTGACTCGGCAACCCTCAGGATTAAGATAATGAAAGCCCTATGGTTAATTCTGGCAGCTTCCCAAGACTATGACAAAGGCAATCCAAGACAATCTTGAGCATAGAACTTGGAGGCAAGCTCCAGCTGATTGCTACCAAACCATAGACCACAGCACAATGGATCTATGGCGCATTCCCCTGGATCGACCAGCACAAGTGGATTTACTGTCAAAAGATGAGCTCAACCGCATGAATCGCTATCGTTTTGCCGCCGATCAGCGTAAATTTGCAGTTGCCCGCAGTAGTCTACGTCAGATTTTGGCCGGTTACTGTCAAACCAGTCCTGCTGACCTTATTTTTAACTATGGGACCCATGGCAAGCCATCCCTGCACAAGCATTGTGACTGGCAATTTAATCTCTCTCACTCAGGTGAATATGCCCTGTGTGGTGTTGCCCAACACGTTGTTGGCGTAGATATTGAGCAATTGCGCTCTATGGATAGATTAGACGGCCTGATCAAGCGTTGCCTGGCACCATCAGAACAACAGTCCCTTGCCAGCATTTCACCCACACAGCACAGCAGCGCTTTTCTAAAATATTGGACATGCAAAGAGGCCTACCTCAAAGCCACAGGCCAGGGGATCAGCGAATCGCTAGCTGGCATTGAAGTTGACCTGTCACCAACACCGCAATTAAAGGTAACAGGTCAACCATGGCAGCTACAGATATTTACTCCCTGCGACGGATATACAGCAGCTGTGGTTGTCGCACCAGAAATCACTCAAATACGGCTTTGGGCCTAAGGAGAGGACTATAAACTAGCAACCCGATGGCCGAAATGTAGCGGCTATTGCATCCCCTCATCCACATCCCTAGTGGATAAATTTACGCCACACAGCACTAAACCAAGGCAGGCGGTTCAACTGATTTGGCAATCACTCCATCCAGGCGCACATTGGACCAGTTAACACCCCGCACAATCGCACCAGTCAAATCAGCACCACTCATGTTGGCATAGGATAAATCAGCACCACTCAAATCAGCAAAACAGAGCTTAGCGCCCTGTAGGTTTGCCCCCTGCAAGTTTGCCTGCCTAAAATCACTCAAACGTAAGTCCGCCCGCTGTAGTGATGCATCGGATAAATCGGCAAATGTGAAACAACTGCGCAATACTAAGGCTCGACACAAGTCGGCTCGCTTCAAATTGACCCAGCTTAGATGGGCTCGCCAAATCATCGCACCCACCAATTGAGTTGCTTCCAGATTCGCCTGGTTCAAGTTAGCCCATGTTAAGTCCGCATAATTCAGACATGAGCCATTCAGCGTCGCTTCAGGCAGATGGGCCTCACGCAAATCTGCTCGATCAAACTGACGCTGACCAATGTTATATCGTCTAATTAACTGAGATGCTTCCAAAGGTGGTTCCTCAACCGCTAGTGCAGAGTCGGATAGGGTTACATCGCCCAAAACAGCAACTTGTCAGTACAGCACCGAAAGTGTGCAGGCTTTTGTAAACTTATATTAACGTAAACTAATGTAACAATTTACGAGACACGACGCAACCTCAGTTTTTGTGGCTAATGCCCTTTGCATCATGAAACATTGAAATACAGGCGGGGTAGCCTAATGCTTCAGTTTCCTTCAATTATGTTGAACTCCGGTTCACGTAACTTCATCCCATAAACCTTATGGTCGATGGGGTTGCTTCGTAGCAATCCGTGGTAACAATATCGAAAATAACAGAGGTCAATTAGGCGATTAATGGCAAAGCAGTGGTTATGGAGCTCACTTTTAGGTTTGTCGATGCTTTTGCCTGGGACAGTGGCCCTGGCGCAAATTGAAACGACGCCGGAGCCAGAAGACGCTTATACCCAAGCAATGAACCTGGGCTATACCTATGCAAATCAATTTGATTATCAGACAGCACTCATTATCTTTCGCCGGGCTTTAGAGGAACGGCCAGATGATGTTTATGCCCTGAATGCGATCGCAAACATGGAGTATTACATCAAGCGTAATCGCCTTGACGCTATTCAAGCAGAGGTCGATACCCTTCAAGCCCGGCTAAACCTGGCAGCTCAAACCAAAGATTGGGTCTGCGTTACCGCCACTGTCGATGAGCTTATCCCCTATGCTGAGGGCCTAGAACGAGAGCGTCTAACCGGCTATCGCAGCCAACTCACAGGCGTTCTCGACTCTCGCACAGATGTAGAATTTTGGTCTACAGTGTGCAGTCCCGATCAGCCATTGCAATAAAAACTGGTATTACAGGTCCGCTAGCTGACCGTCACGAGATAAGGTTTTACCCGTCAGAGCCGCTTCTAGAAACTGTTTTGGAGGGTCAATATAATTTCCGTCGAGTTTGACTCGAAAATCATAGTGTTCGCCTGACCCCAGACCGCTATTGCCAGTCAGGGCAATCACTTCGCCGCTAGTAAATTGGCCCGAACGGCACTCATTTTCTAGCAAATGCAGGGACTGAAACACTAGTTTCGGGTAGGATTCTGTAGTTTGATTGGCAACCCAGCCACCGCCATCCACATCCCACCAGCATTCCACCGTAACCTGGTCTCCCGTCACCCCCACCGCATACACTGGGGTACCTGACGGGGTCGCCACATCCACACCATTATGGGGCACATTAATGGCACCTGTTACCGGATGCACAGGCCGGATGCGCATATGGTCAGTGACGTCATAACCTGCGATCGTATCGCCCGTCTTCAGGGTCAACGCACTCTGAAAATCAACTATGGCTCTCTTAGGCCCTGACAGCCGCAGGTCTAACACATAGAGAATGGGCAACAAAATAAGTGACGCGCAGGTTGCCGTCAGGGCTAGCTTTGGCAATCTGCCAAGGGAAGATCGAAGCTGTTTGGTTTGAGACGCTCCTTGATTAGTTTGAGACGCTCCTTGATTAGTAGGATAGGGCTTTACCTGGGTATTAACTGAATCTGACGACCATGCTGTGACTGTCCGAGCCTGGGCTGTGGGAATATCCGTTGCAAACGTTCCCCACGGCTCATCACTGACTGGAGAGCTCCCTTGATCAATAGGCGGTCCCACTTCATCGGCAGTGACAATAACCAGCTCACCATTGCCTAGTTTTTCCAGTAGCTCTGAAATACTGCCACAACCCACCGCTTGCGCCGCCGCTTTTGAACCGTGCCAGGCCTGCGCAGATACTGTAACGGTACAGCGACGTTTAGCAGGGGCAGCTGGCGACTGAGGAACGTTATTCACAGATAAACACAGCCTCGCGGACATTTTCTGCCCCTTATCCTACTGGAATCTCACCGGAAGGCAAGGCAAAACTGACAGGTTGGTCAGTCCCACACGTGACCGACACAACAACAGCCCCACAGAGTATAAAATAGGGCCGTCCTGCATCAGCCCCCACCGTGAAGTCCACCACAGATATCCATGCACTGATTCGTGAGATACCCGATTTTCCCAAACCTGGCATCCTTTTCCGAGATATTACAACTCTGTTACAAAATGCTGACGGCCTGAGAGCCACTATTGATCTGATGGCAGAACAAGCCGTCAACCATCAGCCAGACTGCATCGTCGGCATTGAATCCAGAGGCTTTATCTTTGGCATGCCCCTTGCCTACCAACTCGGTCTGAGTTTTATCCCCGTCCGCAAACCCGGCAAGCTCCCCGCCGCTGTCCACCAAGTTTCCTACGCCTTAGAATATGGGCAAGATAGCCTCGAAGTACACCAGGATGCTCTAGATACCGGTCACCGCCCCCTGATCGTAGATGACTTACTGGCCACTGGCGGCACAGCAGCAGCCACAGCAAAGTTGATTGAGCAGACTGGCGCAACCATTGCAGGCTTTAGTTTTGTAATTGAGCTAAGCGAATTGAATGGTCGCCAAAAACTCCCTGACGGAATTCCCATAACCACGCTACTGTCATACTGAGATCACGCCTGTAGGGGCGCAGCATGCTGCGCCCCTACAACGAAATTCTGCACCCAACTTTAATTTCGTTGCCCATGACTGCAGAGCCCACTTCTACCCAATCTCGTTCACCATTGCAAACACTGCAGATGGTGCTCACCAGTGAGACGACGCTCTATGTGCTCAAGCGCATTTTGCAGGCATTATTGACGCTTCTACTGGCCTCAGCCTTTAGCTTTTTTATCATTCAGCTAGCACCTGGGGACTTTTTAGATGCTCAGCGACAAAATCCACAGATCTCTCCTGAAACTATCCAGCAGTTTGAAGAACAGTTTGGACTCAATAAACCCATTTGGCAGCAATACTTTCAGTGGATTTACCAGGTGGTCACCAAGCTCAATTTTGGTGTGAGTTTTGCCTATCAACGCCCAGCGGTAGAAATCTTGGCAGAGCGTATCCCCAATACGTTGCTGCTATCCATTGCATCCATTATCGTTACCTGGGCCATTGCAATTCCTCTGGGCATCATTGGGGCCGTTAATCACAACAAATTCACCGACCGTATCCTACGGGTACTCAGCTACATTGGCCAAGGTTTTCCCGCCCTAATTACGGGTCTGCTGTTGCTATTTTTTGCTCAGCTCACCACTCCCCTATTTCCAGTGGGCGGACGCACCAGCATCAACCATGACGACCTCAACTGGATTGGCAAAGTGCTAGATGTGGCTTGGCACATGATCTTGCCGACACTGGCCCTCAGCATTACCAGCTTTGCAGGCCTACAGCGACTGATGCGGGGCCAAATGCTCGACGTATTGCGACAGGACTATATCCGTACTGCCCGCGCAAAAGGTCTCCCAGAAGAGCGAGTCATTTATACCCACGCCCTGCGCAATGCCATCAATCCTTTGATTACTTTGCTAGGGTTTGAATTTGCAAGTTTACTGAGTGGTGCATTTATTACTGAATATTTCTTCGGCTGGCCAGGTCTGGGACGATTAACGTTACAAGCAGTGCAGTCCCAAGACCTGTACTTGATTATGGCCAGTCTAATGATGGGAGCCACCATGCTAATCGTTGGTAACTTGCTGGCTGACCTGGCGCTGTCCTTTGTGGACCCGCGCATTAAACTCTCAAAGATGAATTAGACCATGCAGCCTTTTAGGTCCTACAGTGGTCTACTTGTCGGCTTTATAGTATTTGGCATCGTGATTTGGTTAGCGAACCGGGTCCACGGTGAATTAAACGACCCAGGCTTTGCCCAAACGATATTAATTGCCGTTTCCGGTTGGGCCGGGGGATGGTTAGTAGGGTTCCTGGTCGCTCCAAACACCAGCAATGAACTAAAAAATCTCTCTCAAGCCACCTCTACCATTACGGCCTTCGTTGCCGGGTTCATCATGGCAAAAATAGAACCTTCATTTACCCCGATCTTTGCTGATGGCCAGCTGATGAATGAACCCATCTACGGCATTCGTGTATTAATCTTTATCATCTGCTTTGTGGTAGCGGCTATTAACATGTATGTATTCCGTGAGTTTAACGGACGGTATTGAAACATGTACGCTGTGGTTTCTCCAGAAAAAATTCAACTTCCCCCAGGTACGGTCATGCGAAGGCAGCGTGCATTAAAGCTTACTGTCCTTGGTAATGCTGGTTTGGACAATACAACTGCATTTTAGTGTCATTGAATTGTCCAGTTGCCAAGCTCATCTCGATAGAGTGTTTCATCAGAAAACTCAAAACACAACGTTTCTGAGTGGAGTAAATCCCCTCCGTGGCGTGGCATTTTAAGATACATGGCTACTTGGTCCTCGTTGACGAACACAAGCACATAGATATCGTCACGCTTTTCTATACCGGTTCGAACTTCTACATCCCAAGGAAATCCAAGGGTAGATTGGGCCATATTATTGGTGGTATATGGCCCAAGTACACACATGCGATTCCAAGTGTTAGGGCCAATGGAAGCCAGGCTCAATTCACGATCATTGGCTTGCAGATCGGCGACAAGACTGCGCTGGGGAAATAGTCCTCCCATGCGGCATCCAACCATAGTGGACAGCAGAAGGATAACTAATAGCAAGTGGCGATAGGTCATCAAGGCATGCTGTCCAGTAACAGTGCACTAATAGGTTATTCAACTTTCACCGGCTCACGCTGTCCGTCCGCTGAAATATCCACAAAGTACCAACCCTTTTTGTGGCATACCTTTTTGCATCAACTGTTTCAAATCTCGTATGTAGCTTCAGCAACGTTCGTTCTCTTTCTGATGAAAAAGTTGTCTACCCCCCTCAAGGAATGAACTATGATTTTTAGTTTGACTTCTAAACAAAGGTCTCTAGCCAACCACCCCCACCTAGATCAATTAAGCTTCGCAACAGGAACGTAGGCGATTGAGAATTTTTCTCTTAGCGTAAGGATAAAGCAATTCGTATACTATGTTCACCAAATCTTACTATCTACTACGCTCCACCCACGACGGGCAATATCTCGCTGCGAAACCTCGCAATACTGAAACCTCAAAAGGGTTTTTGATGCTTTTTAACGCTGACTATGAAGCCCTTAGCTATGTTAATCAGCATGCAGCTGAAGTCGCTAATCGCTTTGCCGTCGAACCCATCAGTGGGCCACAGCTTAAGCAAATGATGGAGCGCTGGGGCTATGAGGGGGTAGGAGTCGTTAACGATCCGCTAGTGCCACAGGTAGAGTTTTTAAAACGTAGTTAAGTAAGTTTTGAGTTTAAGAGAATACATCAAGTTGCCTTAATAATTTTTAGGCAGTCCACCCAAAATAAGAACTTAAAACTTAAAACTCAAAACTTACTCCATTAGCTCCGCTAACTCCATCCACCGCTCTGTTGCCGTATCAATCTCCGTTGTCAGATCTGCCAATCGCTGAGACAGTACCTGCATTTCGTTGTAGTCGCTAGGTGGGTTAGTATACAGCTGGTTTTCTAGGGTTCCTTTTTCTGCTTCTAAAGTTGGAATTTTCTCTTCCAAAGAGGCATACTCACGCTTTTCTTTATAGGAGATTTTCTTGGGCTTTGATGAGGTTTGAGTTTTGGGTTTTGAATTTTGAGTTTTCTGTGGTTTGGCAGCAGCTTCCTGTTTAAGTTTCTTTTTCTGTTCAGCTTTCTCTTTATAGTCTAAATAGACTGAATAGTTTCCAGGATACTGCTTGAGATTACCTAACCCTTCAAACGAAAACACGTTTTCAACAGTACGATCGAGAAAATAACGATCATGAGAAACAACAATCACACAGCCGTTAAAGTCTTCTAGATAGTCTTCTAGAATGCCTAAGGTCTGCACGTCTAAATCATTGGTAGGCTCGTCCAGAATCAGTACATTAGGAGCCTGCATCAACACCCGCAACAAAAACAGACGTCGTCGCTCACCACCAGAAAGCTTATGGATCGGCGCATATTGCTGATCGGGCGGAAAGAGAAATCGTTCCAGCATTTTAGAAGCGGTAATCACCGTACCATCGGCAGTGGTTACCAGCTCAGCCACGTCCTTTAGATAATCGATCACCCGCTGGTCTTCATTAATGTTCACATCGTCGGAATACTGGTCAAAATAGCCGATGTGAATAGTAGAACCAATCTCAACGATGCCAGCATCAGGCTGCTCGCGCCCGGTGATAATATTCATCAACGTGGACTTGCCCACACCGTTGGGGCCAATGATGCCAATGCGATCTTCTGGGGTAAATAAATAAGAAAAGTCTTTGATCAGAATGCGGTCATCGTAGCCTTTGGTGACGTTTTCTAGCTCAATGACTTTTTTACCGATGCGGCGACCGGCAGTGGCAATCTCCACATTGCCCTGGACTTGCTTAAACTCAGCGTTTTGCATATCGCGGATGCGATCAATGCGGGCTTTTTGTTTAGTGCTACGGGCCTTGGCACCGCGCTGTAGCCACTTTAGCTCACGTCGGAGCACTCCAGCGTGCTTTTTCTGGCTGCTGGCGGCTGCATCTTCTTGAGCCGCTTTTTTCTCTAGGTAATAACTATAGTTGCCTGAGTAGGGATACAGCTCACCTCGATCAATTTCTAGAATGCGGTTGGTGACTCGATCCAGGAAATAGCGGTCGTGGGTAATCAGGAATAGGGCACCACGATAACGGCCTAGGTAGTCTTGGAGCCACTCTACCGACAGGGCATCAAGGTGATTGGTAGGCTCATCCATAAGAATAAGGTCGGGTTCGGAGAGGAGGGCGGTTGCGATCGCAATCCTTTTCCGATATCCCCCCGACAGCGTTCCAATCTTGACATTAAAATCCTCAATTCCCAGCTTGGTCAATATCACCTTCGCCTGAGTCTCTAGCTCCCACGCATTCGCCTGATCAATCTGCTGAGATACCCGTGATAGCATCGCCATCAGCTGGTTCGTATCTCCTGTCGCGTCCGCCAACCGAGCAGAAATCAGCTCATACTCCCGCACCAGCGCCATACTGTCACCGCTATCGGCAAACACCTGCTCCAGTACCGTCAGGTCTTCATCCAAGTCTGGCTGCTGGGGCAAATAGACAATTTTGCTGCTGGCATTCTTCCAAATTTCGCCGCTATCGATGGGTTCTATACCCGCGATCATCTTTAGCAGCGTTGACTTACCCGAACCGTTGGTGCCAATCAGCCCCACCCGGTCCCCTTCCTCAATACTAAAGCTGGCATCCCGAAGAATTTCCTTAATGCCAAAGTCCTTATTTATGTCCCGTAAAGCCAGCAGAGTCATTAGTCAACGCAGAACAACCGTAGCTAGTGTAACGTGGGTGACCGACCTATGATTCTGGACCAGCATCCCATTAATGGTGGCAGCTGGCTCAATGCCGCCATACCTTAACTCAACAATGCCCCACGCATACTGTCATAGTCACGGACCTCAATAGACATTAGACATTGTTATTGCGTTAAAGAAATAGATAATGGTGTCTTTTTTATTTTGATGTTATCCCATCTTTCCAAGACGAAAATCATCCAATAAAGTTGCCAATCAACTGAAGATTTTTCACAAACTTTAAACACCTGGGGTACTTGATGAATAGAGAATTGAAGACTCGTGGACCAGCCCAATTTATGACGGATTTGACTTCAGCATCTACGTATTATGAGCAAAACCTGGATGCGTTATACCTTGAAGGACAACAAATTTTAGGTAATAGCGACTATCTTCCAATCAACACCAATTAGTCTGGAATAATGTTTTAACCCATGGGCTTGCTGTACTTCAAAAGGTTGCTACTTAAATACCAGAGAGCATCACTACCACTAAAGATTAGCGTGCCTTTCATTGTGATGTTTCTAGGTTTCTGGGTAGTCAGCGTTGCTACAGTAGGAAAGTTTTTCTCACATAAGTTAGAACAAGATAAAAAGGAGCAGGCAGAAGAACTTGCTGCTTTGGTTGAGAGAGATATTTATCGAGAAATGGCTTCTCTACGGCAAGGGGCCCGTTTTTTATCCATTGAAGCCTTCATAACTCAGGCAATCATCAATCAAGATATCAATCAACTCCAGCAAACAATACTCCCCCTCGAAGGGATTTTAGAGACCGATATTACTAATATTATCGATCATAATAAAAGACAACTATTTCACGACAAAGATACTAAACTACAGAGTTTCAATCTTAACGACCAAGAGATCAATAACCTACTAATCAAAGGATCAGAGATTACTGATGTTGTCAGTAGCCATAATTTTGGACCTCCTGTTTTAATTGGTACTGCACCCATTAAAAATGATCAAGGGGTAATCGGCGGCGTTCTACTGGGTACAGCCCTTGATAGTGATTTTCTCAATCAAATTAATTTAACGATTCAAGAACAGATCATTGTTTTATCAGATGATGTAATTGTCGCCTCCACATTTTCATCTGACACTGTCCATTTAGATCAACTAAGTCTCGGTAATCTCCAGGATTGTATTACTATCGATCGTCAGAAATTCTTAGCGGAGTCTATTTCTCTGGCTAGCTTCGATGGTGAACAGTTTCAGCTAGTGCTACTGATTTCCCAACAGTCGTTAACTCAGGCAAAAGATGCACTTTGGTTTTTTATCGCCATTGTCACATTAGGTGGGTCATTTATTACCTCTATCCTTGGCTATTGGATTGCAAAAAGAATAGCCAGACCCATTCAAGATATTACTCTGATAGCACAACAAGTAGCCGGAGAAAGTCGCTTTGATTTACGGGCACCTGCCAGTACGCAAGACGATATTAGTATTTTAGCCCTGTCTGTCAATCAGCTGATTGAATGGGTTGGCCATTATACCTATGAACTAGAAGTAGCGGCCCAAACATTGGAAAGCAGAGTACAACAGCGAACAACAAAACTATCCAACACCTTAAAGGAGCTAAAAGCGACCCAAACCCAGCTGATTCAAACTGAAAAAATGTCTAGCCTTGGCCAGATGATCGCTGGCATTGCCCATGAAATCAATAATCCCATTAGTTTTGTTCAAGGTAACATCGAGCCTCTAAAGGAATATTTTGAGGATTTACTAGAGCTGATCAAAACTTACCAAACAGAGTATCCAGAACCGTCCTTAGCAATTCTTCAAAAGTTAGAAGAAATTGATTTTGACTTTTTATTAGAAGATTTGGATAAGCTCTTGGGTTCAATGAATGTGGGAACAGAACGAGTCCATGAAATTGTCCAGTCGTTACGCAATTTCTCCCGTCTGGATGAGGCCACGGTCAAAGATGTTAATATCCACGAGGGCATTGATAGCACATTACTTATCCTCAATCACCGCATCAAACACGAAGTCACCGTTGTAAAGAAATATGGTGAGCTACCCCTGGTGCGCTGTTATCCCGCTCAGCTTAATCAAGTATTTACTAACGTAATTGTCAATGCCTTAGATGCCATGTTTGAGGCTAATTGCGATCGCAAAAAGCTAAAAATCATCACCCGCAGGGTTGATAACAAGCATGTTCAAATTATTATCTGTGACCGAGGTCCCGGCATTCCCCGCGAGATCCGCAGAAAGATTTTCGACCCCTTTTTCACAACAAAACCAGTGGGTAAAGGGACAGGTCTAGGCTTAGGCATTTGTTTTAGGATTATTCAACAGCACCACGGCAAAATCCGAGTACGCTCTAAGGTAGGTAAAGGGACTGAGTTTCTTATCACCTTACCCATCGACGTATTACCCGCTGATCCAGCCATCGCCAAATCCGCCAGAGTCGCAAGTTAATAGGGTAGATCTTCAGACTGCCAATCCGGACTGGACTCCGCCACCAAGGGCAGCTGTCCAACATCTGTACGATACCCCTTATCCCGCTGATCTGGTTCTCGTTTACGTGGGGACTGTTTGCGTCGACGGGCAATATTCTCCTCCGTAGTCTCTTCTGCAATCACTTCATACAAGATCGCTAATTTATTCCCATCTCCCTTACGGAGCACACGACCTAAACGCTGAATATATTCCCGAGTAGAGCCACTGCCTGATAACAAAATTGCAATTCTCGCGTCAGGAACATCCACCCCTTCGTTGAGCACATGGGAAACAACAATGGTCTTATAGTCTCCTGTGCGAAAGCTTTGCAAAACCTCACGCCGCTCTTTTACCGGAGTTTGATGGGTAATGGCAGGGATCAAAAAATCTTGGGAGATTTTATACACTGTGGCATTGTCATTGGTGAAAATGATGGTGCGTTCAGGGTAATGCTGAGCCAACAGATCTTCTAATACCCTCAGTTTGCCAGCGGTGCCCAGGGCAATATTTTTAGCCTCGCGATGAGCCAGCATTGCCCGACGCCCCGTTTGCGAACGTGCACTGGCGGTGACAAATCGCTTCCATCCCTCAGGGCTGCCGAGCCAAATCCGAGACTGCTGCAAAAAGTCGTTGCGTCGTTGAATCAGCTCTGCATACCGCCGCCGCTCAATTTCTGACAAAGAGACTTTTAGCTGCACAATTTGATAGGGGGCTAACGCCTGACCAGACAATTCAGCCGCCGTTTTGTGATAGACAACTGGCCCCAGTAGCTGATCGAGATCGCTATGGCGTCCATCAGCCCGATCAGGGGTAGCGGTTAGCCCCAATCGGTAGGGTGCGATCGCATATTCAGCAATCACCCGATTAAAGTCACTGGGCAAATGGTGGCATTCATCGCACACCAATAGGCCATAGCGATTGCCCAAACTCTCTGCATGGATCGCCGCACTATCGTAGGTCGCCACTAAAATATCGGTGCGATCGCGACTGCCCCCACCCAACAAACCAATATCCGCATCGGGAAATGCCGTCTCTAAATGGGCATACCACTGATGCATCAAATCTAATGTGGGCACCGTAATCAAAGCACTGCGGGGAATAGCCTGTAGCGCTAATTGAGCCAGGTAAGTCTTACCCGCCGCTGTCGGCAAAACCACCACCCCTTGCCACCTGTTTTGCTGCCAAGCCTGGAGAGCTTCGCTTTGATGGGGATAAGGTTTAAACGTCAGACGAGGCGTTAGTTCCAAAGCGGTAAAGTCAGACGCCTGATCATTCACCTCCACCTGCTCACGACGCAGCGTCTCTAACAATGGGCGATAGCAGTGGGCCGGGATCCGAAACCGTTCAATGCGGTCATCCCACACGGCATGATCAATCCACCCCTTACCTCGCGGCGGCGGGTGCAAAATTAATGTGCCGCGATCAAACCGCAGCGTGGGTATACGCACCATACACAGAAAACATAAAAACGGGTTGCGTGAAGACCGCAACAACAACAGTAGCTAACTATACCAAGCTCAGTTATCTACCCTAGTTCCTGATTAAAGGAACGTTAAGTCTCCTACATTTTTTTGTCGACTACGTGTAATCACCGAGGTCGTTTATGGACATTTGGTGACAATTAAATCAACTATCCGAGAACCCATGCAGCTTTGCTCTGGAATCGATAGGTTCAAAACTGTATTTATCCGTAGCATTTACCAAGGAGAATCGTCATATGGATATGTCAATGATTCTAGGTTTGACTCTTGCCGGTTTAATTATGCTGCTCAATGGCAACAAACATCAGGGAAAAGAGTCCAAAACACGATCCGGTAACTCATCTGAGTTTATAGTCAGCGTTGGCGGCGACGGCGGCGTCTCCATCAGCCCTAAGAAAAAATCCTGAGACTTTAGAGACTAAGGTCCATGGGCTCACGTTTGTTTGTCAACCCCATGCAATGATCATCCGTCATTCTTAACCCGTTCTAATACCAATCGGAATTCAGTCACTCCGATTAATCAGGGACAATCCCGTAGGGGCAATCCCTTGTGGTTGCCCTTCGATATTGGGTGCAGATAACCAGGATGTTGTATAAGACCAAATCCGAATTCAGTCACTCCGATTAATCAGGGACAATCCCGTAGGGGCAATCCCTTGTGGTTGCCCTTCGATATTGGGTGCAGATAACCAGGATGTTGTATAAGACAACAATTCAAAATTAAATTAAACACCTGAGGGGGGATTCGCAAAATTGTGAATCCCCCCTCAGATGTAATTATCTAAAACCAGCGCAAGAGAACCCTGGTTTATAGAACAAACCCTAGTAAGGTGAGTGACTATTTAAGAAATCACCCCACTCTCCACTGTCTATTCCCCATTGCCCCTAGCCAGGCGTCTTCTCCGGCAACAGGCACTTATCAGAATCACAGCCTGCCGGACCAGCTTCAATCAGTTCACCCGCATCATAACGCTCTAACGCTGCATGGAAATTCTCGGTGGAACGACGGGCTAGAACCTCGTTACACAATTCCTCGTAGCGTGCTTTATCAATGGGTTCAAACGGCAAACGTGGGAATGTTTGCAGATCATCAAAGCGTGCCAGTAGGGCCGAAGAAATATAGCCTTCGTCATTTTGAATCGCCCGGTGAATGCGTTCTGCTAGAACCTCAATTTCATTTTCACGAAATTCGATAGTAGCCGAGGTATTATGCGCCGTATAGTGCCGCTGTACCTGCATGTAGAAATCAAACTGAGTCAGGGCAGAGAACTGCTCAATGGCAATCTGATCTGCCCCTGGCAAATTAGCCCAGGGCACCTCCACAGGCATTTCCACTAGCCACTCAGTACAGCGGGGATCAAAAGGATCGTTTAGCAGGTTGCCGTTCTCATCTTTATCAGACTGGGATGGCACCACCGCATAACCATAGTCAATACAAGCCAGGGCCACCGGATCATCCTTGCGGAAGGTAATGCGACGGATAAAGCGTTGGGACTTAGGTGGATGCCAACCAGAAGACGCACCGCTGAGGAGACTCTTCGTACCAGCAGGTTGCACAGTTGTGCAGCGGTTGGGACGCTTGATGTTATGGCGATCGCAATAGTCCCAAACCGTCCCATGGACAATGGCCTTCCAACGGCTTAGATACTCTTGCTCCTTGGCCTTAAACTGTAGTCCCTGCATGGTATCTGGGCGACCAGCTTCCCACCATTTCAGCCAGTCCACTCCAAAGGCCTGCACAAAGAAGTCAAATAGTCCGGTAAAGGACACGCCGACAATGGGATCATCCAACCGTGATTGCTGATAGCGGGGTTCAATAAACTGGTGATTGAGCAGAGCAGCAACTGCGATCGCACCGGCACGGAAGGCATCTTCCTGTTCTTGCAGGTTCTCTGGATCAATTTGGTTCAAGTGAATTTCCGCCAGATTGCAGTGGAAGTTCTGGCCCAAAATTTCACCGCAGGGGTTTAGGCCATAGCGCCCTTCGCCCTGGGCACGGCGTTCTGCTTCACCCGCCCACTGAATCGCCCCTTCACCGGAGTAAAACTGCTTACGCACCGCATTGGTCATTTCCTCCAAGGATGGCTTGGTGTGGAACACCCGCGTGTGGTTAGCCATACGCAGCGCATCACGCTCAGGGTCAATTCGCCAGTTGCCGTCAGCATCCTGTTGCCACAGATTATCTTTAGCCGCCGCCGCTTGCTCATCATGGCTGTCAAACTGACGCATCCCCGCCGACCGCCGGATATTACCAGCCACCACACAGGCCGCAGCTTCATCAATTAACAGACAGCACTCCACAGAGTTGAGCTTACGGCCAATGGCTTTATTTAAAATTGTGGCGCAGCGATTGTATAGCCCCGGCAGCTTCACCGGATTGGCCATGCCGCCAAATCCCTTCAACTTTTCCCCCGCAGGACGCACATCACTCAGATTAACGATAACGTCTACATCCCCTGTGAAATCATCACGGCTGGAAAGCTCTAAAATCGTCTGATACGACATCACCCAGCCATTACGACTATCACCAACACGGATCTCAACACGGTTGCCATCCACCACGACATCCGTTTCTTCACGACGCTGAGCCACAGGCGTAGCCCCCACATCGCCAGCCATGGTCACCGTTAACCGATTACGAATCACTGGCAGCTGATCGATGTATTTAGGCTCTAGCATCGCACCGGTGCCACAGCCCATCATCGCTAAATCCATCATCAGACCAAAGGCACGCCAGTCCACCACATTGGTGCTGGTACAGTTATAGGCCCCAGAGAAATTTTTCTGCTGCCTACTCCACTCAGTCCCCCCGACCCAGAGCCAACGACCCGACGGCAGCGCCTTTAATTCCCGCTGCATTCGCTGCACCAGGGCCTTTTCGTCCGCCGTCAGCTTACCCAGTTCCACCAGACCGCCTAGGGTGCGATCGCAAACGTCATACCAAGATTCCCGCTGTCCATCGTCCAAACGACGGCTATAGGTACGATAAAAAACTGGATAGGCCGCTGGCGCAGTTCCAGGGAAAGGCGTTTTTGTACGTAGTCGTTCTAACTCTTGAACCATTCGTCTGGACTTCCTTACGAATCTAAGGGTGTGAGTGAAATAGGGTCGTTAACGATGGGGATATACATCAAACCTTGGGAAACAGCACATGTAGCGCCAATGATGTCCCCAATACTTGTTAACACTCTAAATGTGCTATGGCACATGGAAATAAAGCCTAACACCACCATCAAAAAAAATCTAGCGTCTTGCCTTTAGGGCGAACGCTAGATGTAGCGATCAGTAAATTTTTTATCCATTACGTGAACTAAAACCCCTAAACAGCCGTCAATCCTAACTAACGAACTAATCGACGATTTAGCAAGATGACGTAAGGGGAGACGATATACCGTTGTCAGGCTATATTAATTGCAAGACCCAGGGGTATTTACATCCACATCCAAGCAACGTTCAAGGCCTGATTCCATTGGATCAAGGCTATTTTTTAAAGCTCAGTTTTAGGGTTGTGAGCCAGGTGCGATTTAAAAAGTGGTCAAATTACTAAAGTTATTAAATAGGTTGACCGGTAAGCTGCAATGTGAGGGTAGCCATATATAGAGGACCTAAAGAATATATGGTTATAGATACTCTAATTGGCACTGGGCTTACATAATGCTCCATATAGCATTCTCGTGGTGTTTGGTAAAGATTTCCTGTCTTAACGATTAACTCAATTCCTTTTACGGGTTTTTCCGAAGTTAGTTCTACTTCCCTGTATCCAATGCTGTGAATCAACCCATTGACCATGAGCCATTCAGTAGTGTTGTCCTCTCCATTAACAGAGACAGTGCAGCGGCCATGTGACTTCACGATTGCTATTTGCACCTATAACGGTGCCCAGCGTATTCCGGCTGTTCTCGATCGACTACAGCAGCAGCTTAATACTCAAATACTGCGCTGGGAAGTTTTTGTAATCGACAACAACAGCAGCGATTCTACAGCTGCAGTCGTCCAGGAATACCAGCAGAAGTGGTCGTCTGACATTCCGTTGCGGTATTTATTTGAGGGTCGTCAAGGGGCCGCTTACGCTCGCCAGCTAGCCATGGAAACGGCTAAGAGCGAGCTTGTCGGTTTTTTAGATGACGATAATTTACCGGCTGATAACTGGGTAGCAACGGCCTATAAGTTTGGCCAGCAGCACCCACATGTTGGGGCCTACGGCAGTCAAATCTATGGCCAGTTTGAAGGCACGCTCCCCGATGACTTTCATCGGATCCAGTCATTCTTCGCCCTAACTCAGCGAGGTGATGAAGCCCATGTTTATCAGCCTCGCCAGCGAGTCTTGCCACCCTCCGCAGGTCTAGTGGTGCGGCGGCAGGCTTGGTTGAAAAACGTCCCCCGTCAACTCATTTTGACCGGGCGTCATGACGAACAAATGCTCACGGGCGAAGATTTAGAAGCCATCGCCCACATCCGCAGAGGTAACTGGGAAATTTGGCACAACCCCGACATGAAGGTTTGGCATCAGATCCCAGCCCGTCGTTTGCAGCGCAGTTATCTGCTGCCATTTTTCCGAGGCATTGGCCTCAGCCGCCACGTGACTCGCATGCTCAACATGCCCTCCTGGCAGCGTCCCTTTATGTTTTGGGTGTTTATAGCCAGCGATTTGCTTAAAGCCCTACACCATGTGGTGACTTACCGCACACTACTCCAAACCAAGGTTGTCCCGGCATGTGAGCTAGAATTCTATCTTTGCAGCTTGGTCAGCCCACTTTATATCTGGCGTTTACTATTGCTTAGGTTTCTAAAAAATAAATCTTGAGATATCAATTATCTCAACTACTTTGGGAATATAGAACCGTAGGGACTGCATAATTCTGCGCCTCCTGATGTCAGCCCTCCAAGGCTATGTTTATTTGATACCTATGACCTGTGTCAGTGCTGCACTCATCCTGCCCGTTCGAAATCGTCAAGCCTATACATCAGCCATTTTGCATCAGCTGAGGGCTCAAATTTCTGCGTCCTCAGGTGCACATACCATCGAAGTGATAGTGGTGGATGATGGGTCTACCGATGGGACACCTGAGTTGATTCGCCAAACCTTTACAGCAGTTCACTTACTACAAGGGGATGGCGAGCTTTGGTGGACGGGTGCGATCGCAACCGGCATGAACTTTGCCCAGCAGCAACTGCAAACAGACTATGTCGTTTGGCTTAACGACGACATCACGTTAGCAGACGACTTTATATCCCAACTAATCCAGGTATGTCAGAAAAATTTAAATAAAAAAGTAATCACCGGCGGCATCGTATGTGCTCAATCTCACCCAGACTGGATTGTATTTGGCGGGGTGATTGCCAGCCAACCCATTAATAACCTGGAGCAATTTAGCGATAGTCCAATAATTCCAGTAGATACCTTAAACGGCAACATTGCCGTCATACCCACTGCATTGATAGCAGACATTGACCTCCCCAATGCCAAACGATTTCGCCACTACGGCGGTGATTACGAATATATCTGCAGAGCGAAGGAAGCAGGGTACAAAGTGCAACTGTCCAATCAACTAAACGCAAGCACTGATTGGCAAACCAGTGACGTCATTCGCTACATGCCCCTGTGGATTCAATGGTATATCAGCCAAACCTTTACGGATAAGCTCAAGGTTCTCCAAAGCTTAACTAATCGAAAATCGCCCCATAACGTCGAGCACATGGTTAACAGCATCCATCGGCAGTCTAACCATGTACCCCGCTGGATCTACCTTATTTTTCATCTCAAAAAACTCATAAAACTCGTTAGTAGCGCCCTCATTCCCGCATCGTTACGCCACAAACATGTTCAAGCTTATTTCCAAAAACATAACGTGCCCTCCGACGTTGTGCAATCTGTCTTGCAATAGCTGAGTTTCGATGAAAATATTACATCTCAGCACATCAGATGCGAATGGCGGAGCGGCTCGGGGTGCCTATTGGATGCATACGGCCCTCAAACGAGCTGGCGTCGATTCCCACATGCTCGTGGCCGAAAAATATACTGATGACTCAACAGTAATTGGCCCAAGTGGCATTACAGGAGGACAAAAAATTCTTAACGGTATTCGTCAAACCGTCGAATACTGGCCCTTAAAACGTTATCCCCACAAATTACCGGGCCTCTTTTCCCCGGCTATTTACCCCAATCCAGTTATCAAACAAATCCAACAAATTAAGCCAGACATCATTAATTTACACTGGGTTGGGTTAGGGCTGCTCAGGCCAGAACAACTCAAAACATTTACCCAGCCCATCGTCTGGACATTACGGGATATGTGGAGCTTTACCGGAGGTTGCTGCTACACCCAAGGCTGTACTCGATATCAACAGCAATGTGGCCGCTGTCCTATGCTGGGCTCCACTCAAGAAAAAGACTTATCTAGAAAAGTTTGGCAACGCAAATATCATGCCTGGCAAAACCTGAATCTAACCTTAGTACCCATTAGCCAATGGGTAGCTGACTGCGCCAGCAAAAGCGCTCTATTAAACCAGTATCCTGCCCAAGTCATCCCCAATGCCGTAGATACTGATATTTTTCGTCCTATTGACAAAAATATCGCCCGTGACATTCTGAAACTGCCTCAACAGGATAAACTCATCCTTTTTGGTGCGTTAAGTGCAACCACTGATAAGCGCAAAGGCTTTGACCATTTAAGAGCTGCTCTAAATACACTAAAAAGTAACAATACCTTGCCTCTGCGAGCTGTCATCTTTGGTGCGAACAAAATATCACCATCAATGAAACTCAATATCCCTCACACTATGCTGGGACGCCTAAACGACAATGTCACACTGGCACTCGCCTATTCAGCCGCTGATGTGATGGTAGTCCCTTCTGTTCAAGAAGCCTTTGGTAAAACCGCCATTGAAGCCATGGCCTGCGGCACACCAGTGGTATCCTTTGATGCCACTGGCTTACGCGATATTGTTGAACATCAAAAGAATGGTTATCGTGCCGCATGCTTTAGTGCTGAAGACTTAGCTAAAGGTATTGAATGGACTCTTGAAAATACCGAGCGTCTACAACAACTCTCTCAACAATCTCGACAAACTGTAATTACAAAGTTTTCATTTGAAGTCCAATCAGCATCCTATAAGCAACTTTACCAAGAACTATTGCAATAAATTTGAGAAATCACCTTTGCACTAATTAACCACTATTAATAAAGTCACCTAGTTAATAAAACCACCTATTAATTTTTATCTGTGTTCCTCATATGATGACTCAAAAGCACAAGCACCCATATACAGCATCTCCTATCTTTATTGTTGGCTGTGCTCGCTCGGGCACCACTCTTCTGCAAAGCCTGCTAGCCAGTCATCCCGATATTGCTTCATTCCCAGAGTCCAAATTTTTTGTAGATCTTGTTTGGATGCCAGAAGAACGCTCACGTCGCTATGCCTTAGGTCTAGTTTCTAAGGAAATGCGCAACACAATGGAATCGTTTTTGCATGAAGTTGGGCATCCAGAACTCACCCATAAACTTCCGCGTTTACCCCTCATTCAGGCCTACGTTCGTAGCTTTAAAGAAATAATGGGCGAATTGACCCATCTACAGAAAAAATCTATCTGGCTAGAAAAAACCCCTGAACATTTACACCGACTGAAATATATCGAGCACTACATGCCAGAGGCCAAAGTGATCCACATTGTTAGAAGCGGCATGGATGTCATTGCTTCTATATATGACCTAGCTCAGCGTCATCCCAACCATTGGGGACGCACCTTTAAAACCCTGGATAATTGTATTCAACGTTGGACTGAGGACATTGCCATCACGCATCAGTACCTGGATAAGCCTAACCATACCTTGATTCACTATGAACAGATGGTTAGCCATCCAACAGATGAAGTCAAACGCCTCTGTAATTTTATTGGTGTCCCCTTTGATGATCACATGCTCGAAAACTATCGGAATACATCGAGCCAATTAATCCGATCTCGCGAAACGTGGAAAGCCTCAACTCAAAAAAATATACAGAATACAAATTCTCAGAAATTTTTATCAGTGTTTACCAGGGAACAGCAAAATCACGTTAAGAGCCTGGTGAAACAAGTCAATTTGCCAGTTTTACCAACACAAACATTGGCCTAAGGCTATTGGTCCGTCAGAACGTCATTACGGAATAAGCCTCAGACAGCAGGCTTACTCCAGATTAAGTGCTGGCTTTTGAGGCTGATGACAGGATGCAACTGCTGATGGAAGCTCACTAGAATTTTCATGGTTTCACTTAAGCTCATCGACTATCGCCGATGGCGATGGCTCAACCTATTGCCAATAAGCATGGCTTGCCATTGAGGCTCAAAGATTTGGCAAAATCATCCATCGGGTAGAACAGCTCTTCTAAACTGGATATAGGAGGAGCTAACTGTATGGTTTATTTTTGGTATTTCCAGCTTGCTCACCTCCTCCATTTCTTATCCCGTACTGAGGTTAATAGAAGCAAAAACTATGTCAGGCACTTTACACAGACTGAATGGAATTGCTTCGCGCTATCTAGACAAGGCATCTCGCCCATTTATTTGGCAAGCACGGTACGCAACATCACGTCATAGAGCCTTACCAAGTTTTGTAATTATTGGAGCCCAAAAAGCTGGAACAACCAGCCTATATCATTACTTAACCGAGCACCCCCAGTTATGGCCTGCTTATATTAAGGAAGTTCATTTCTTTGATGGTGGATTAGCACCCAAGATTGACACTTTCACCAAAGGAGAAAAATGGTATCGGGCACATTTTCCACTTAAAGCCCAGATACAACCAAGGGAACATACCTTTGAAGCTTCACCGCTTTATATGTTTAATCCTTTAGCAGCCAAGCGAATGTTTAACCTAATGCCTGGGGCTAAAATTATCACCATTTTACGTAATCCTACTGAGCGCGCTATCTCTCATTATTTCCATGAAAAGCGCTACGGACGTGAACCACTAAATATTGTTGAAGCAATAGCAGCTGAGGAAAAACGACTCGCACCAGCATGGGCTAACCATGATTATAAGAATGATTTTTTTATCCATCTGTCTTACAAGAGCCGTGGTCGTTATGCAGAACAACTCAAGAGATTTCTAGAGTACTTTCCTAGGAAAAACGTATTAATCCTAAGCTCTGAACAACTATTTCAAAACCCAGCATCTGTTCTACATCAGGTTTGTCAATTCATTGATATTGATACAGATTATAAATTCAAAAAATTGAGGCCTCGTAACATTGCATCTAATCGAGTCAACATTAGGCCCTCAGTTTATGAGTCCTTAAATTGTTATTTTGCTCCTTACAATCAAGAACTGTACAAATTAACGGACAGGTATTTTAACTGGTAAACCGAAACACTACTAATTTGCCAACTTAAAGTTTTTTCTATTTCCACCCAAATAGCATTTGGAAGGAATTCAACGTCTCGAAACACAATAGCTAACGCGTAACGCACTTACCCCTAATTTTTATAAAAGGTGTAGGGGAAACCGAACTACATTAGCGGAAATCTACAATTGGGTTCTAACTTACGATGTATCAGTATATGGTGCGGCATGCTTTATGCACGTTTCATACAAATCCGATAAAAATGGACAATCCTGTCGGGGCACTCCCTTGTGGATGCCCTTCGATAACGGGCGCTATCAGTCAGGATTTCGTATAAATTAGTGTATAAAGCCAACACCGTTAGCAAGTCTTAATGAGTCAGAGTAAATCGTAAGTCATGGCAGTTGTTCAAGAAACGGGAAACATCAGTATCCATACTGAAAATATTTTTCCCATCATCAAAAAGTGGCTCTATTCCGACCATGAAATCTTTCTGCGGGAGTTAATTTCCAACGCGGTAGATGCCATCAGTAAGCTAAATATGGTGTCCCGAAGCTCCGACTTCACTGGCGAAGTCGGCGAGCCGGAAATTACCATCGCTATCGATAAGGATGCCAAAACGCTCAGTGTTAGTGATAATGGCATCGGCATGACCGCTGATGAGGTTAAGAAATACATTAACCAGGTGGCCTTCTCCAGTGCCGAAGAATTTGTATCTAAGTATAAGGACAATACTGACCAGCAAATTATTGGTCACTTTGGCCTAGGGTTCTATTCATCATTTATGGTGTCCGACCGAGTCGAAATCGACACCTTGTCTTATCAAGCAGAAGCCACTGCTGTCCATTGGTCCTGTGATGGCACTACCTCCTTTGAACTGACTGATTCAGAACGAACTGACCGAGGCACCACCATCACCCTACATTTGATGGAGGAAGAGGCTGAATACCTGGAGACGACTCGCATCCAGCAGCTGATCAAAACCTACTGCGACTTTATGCCTGTTCCCATCAAATTAGATGGGGAATCTGCCAATAAACAAAATGCTCCCTGGAAGCAATCCCCCGGTAACCTCACCGATGAGGATTATCTAGAGCTCTATCGCTATCTCTATCCGTTCCAAGAGGAGCCGCTGCTTTGGGTCCACTTAAATACGGACTATCCCTTTGTCGTTAACGGCATTCTTTACTTTCCAAAGCTCCGCCCCGACGTCGACGTTACCAAAGGACAAATTAAGCTTTTCTGCAATCAAGTCTTTGTCAGCGATAACTGCGAGGAAATCATTCCTCAGTTTCTACTGCCCCTGCGCGGTGTCGTCGATAGTACTGACATTCCCCTAAACGTCTCCCGCAGCTTTTTGCAGAATGATCGCACCGTCCGTCGCATCGCTGACTACATTGCCAAAAAAGTAGGTGATCGTCTCAAAGAGCTATACCGCACTGATAAAGCAAAATACATTGAGTGCTGGCAAGATTTGGGCACCTTTGTTAAGTTTGGCTCCCTCAATAACGACAAGTTCAAGCAGCAGATCGCCGATTTTATAATTTTCCGCACCACGGCAAACCTCGTCAGCGATCAGCCGAAAGTTGAAGTGCAAACGGCAGAAGACGATGCCTGGCAGTCGACAGATGAGGAAAGCGCAGCCATTGATGCCAAGGGTAATCCCTACACCACTCTCAAAGAATATTTAGAGCGGAATAAGGAGAAGCATGAAAACCGAGTCTTCTATACAACGGACGAAGTATCCCAGGCCACCTATATCGATCTGCACAAGCGTCAGGGACTGGAAGTCCTTTATCTAGACTCCTTTATCGACACTCACTTTGTACCGTTTCTAGAACGGGAGTATTCTGATGTCAAGTTCTCCCGTGTAGACTCTGACCTGGATGACACCCTCATCGACGAATCAGCGGGTAGTGACATTGTCGACCCAACCACTAATAAAACTAAGGGTGAGCGGGTGAAGGAGCTATTTGAAAAAGCCCTCGATCAGCCCAAGGTTACGATTCGAACCGATGCCCTTAAGTCTGACGATGTCCAGGGTGCACCACCTGCCATTGTGCTACTTCCCGAAGAAATGCGCCGCATGCAGGAAATGATGGCGATGATGCAGCAGCAAACAGCTCAGTTTCCTGAGGAACATACCTTGCTGGTGAATACGGCTCATCCACTGATCCAGAATCTGCTAGACATGAGTCAGGGCGCAATTGTACAAGCTGACGGTGGCGAGTCTCCCACAGCGGCCATGGCTAATATGATTTGTCAACATGTCTATGATCTGGCTCTAATGGCGCAGAAAGGATTTGATGCCGATGGCATGAAGTCGTTTGTGGAACGCTCCAATAGCCTGCTAACAGGTTTAACCAAATCATAGGCAATGGCCGTTTTCTTGAAGACCTAATAGGTGTTTCTTAGAAAAGGCTATACCGGTTGCAGGCTCCCCCTTTTGACCTATCGTGTACACACAAGTCCTGGAAACTAGCGTTTGCGCTTGTCTAACCCCCTCTAACTCCCCCTTGGTAAGGGCTACCGTGTATACATAAGTCGGAGAGTCGCTCCAAATCTCGAGCCCACTCTGCGAGAAGAGCAAAGCTCTACATCCCCCAACCCCTTACTCCCTAAGGGAGAAGGGGGGCCTGGCCTCAAAGTCCTTCGCCCCCAGGGAGTAAGTCGGAGAGTCGCTCCAAATCTCGAGCCCACTCTGCGAGAAGAGCAAAGCTCTACATCCCCCAACCCCTTACTCCCTAAGGGAGAAGGGGGGCCTGGCCTCAAAGTCCTTCGCCCCCAGGGAGAAGGATTTAGGATGAGGGCCAATTCAAGGTCAGGTCTACTTTTTGGGACATTATCTTCTAGATGTGTATACACCGTAGTTGGTAAGGGGGAGGACCGGAGTTTCCCCCCTTGGTAAGGGGGGATTAAGGGGGGTAATGCACGATTGTGAACTCCCTTTCGAGATGTGTGTACACCGTAGCCCTTTTGATGGAATAGTCCACCTTTTCCAAATTAGGAATACTGGGGTTTCCCAATCCTGGGGAAACAAGACTCAAAGCCCCCAGAATTGGGGGGTAGGGGACCTGCCCCCCCTGAAACCCCTTGGCCTGTTACTCAATCATGGAAATATCTTTTGATTAGAGAATCAGCCCTAAAATATGAGGGGGTTGCATTTAAGAGTGCAACCATGTAAGGATTAAGGACTGTATTCCAAGGACTGTACCATGAGCCGCAGATGTGATCTGACGAATAAAAAGGCTAATAACGCCTTTGCTGTTTCTCACTCTCACCGACGTACCAAGCGTCTACAACAGGCAAATCTTCAAGACAAGCGGGTTTGGTGGCCCACAGGCAAACGTTGGGTAAAGCTACGTTTATCCACTAAAGCGATTAAAACCCTTGAAAAGAAAGGGATTGAAGCAATGGCCCGTGAGGCAGGCATTGATTTGAGTAAGTATTAGAGACTGTGGCACTGGTTCAGGCATTAATTTATTGAGTTTGCAATTGCCTGAGTTGATACAACTTAATGCTGCTTACTTAGCTTTATCAAAAGCTTAAAGTTTTGGTATGTTCACGGATAGATCCCCTGGCTGCAAAGTCAGGGGATTTACTGTATGTATAGTCGATGATATTCAAATGCAGGATCTTGCAGAACCTTAGTTATGTCGAACTGATCGTGATGTAGAGATAGATATCTATGGATTGTTTTGATCACGATCTGATCGATTCGTCATAAGGAATGGGTAAAGTTCAAGTAAACTATTCAGGCTTTATACTGATTACCAGTTTGGTAATTAAAGGTTTAGGCTGGGTAAATCTACTATGGGACATGTAGATACCACGCAAGTTTTCGTTCCCTGAGAGTTCAATTGCTTTAAGTCTTAAATAGACTGCAAATCGATGGTCATGTTGGCACATGCCACATCTGATCTAACGCTTATTTTTTAGAAGTCAGCGATGTCTACCCCAAAACGCTCTCGAGTTTCTAATCTTCGTCGATCTTTGACTCACGTTAGGCAATTACCCAAGCATTTTATGGCTTGGCTGCTGCGCCTTATTTTTGCTGGCGCTCGCTTCAGTCGCACAAACCAGGCTGGGTTTATCTTGCCAACAACAGTGATGTTGCTTTTGGTGTTGACTCTAACCGTCGGCGGCCTCAGCTTTCGTTCGTTTAGTCGACTAAACCAAACCATTGCCTATCGTGAGCAGCAGAGCATCGATAATTTTGCTGTTCCAGCAGTGGATAGGGCTAAGGCAAAGATTGAGTTCTTATTTACAAAAGATAAGGCCATCATCGATAAGCGACCGCCATCAAGTACTGATTTGGTCAATGCGCTCTTAGCTAAGTCAGGTACTTGGGGAGATGCAGATCATTCAGAGCAGGATCCCTACACCTTACCTGATGAAACTCAGCTAGATATTAATGGTGATGGCAACCCCGACCCTGCATGGAGTTTTCCATCTGACGACGGCAGTCTCATTGTGTACTCGCTTTTGACCTCTCATCAAGGAACAGATTCAGGTGGTAATGACATAACCTTAAGCTCTAATGAAACAGAGGAAAAAGCGAATGCCCTGGTTACGCGCAACGGTCCTATAAATACACAACGATCAGCAGAAGGTTGCCCTGTAAGCATCCTGTCAGGTGATGGTTGGCAAGATGCTGGCAGTAATCTACAGAAAAACTTCCAAATTGATGTTTTAACGATCACTAATCCTAACAGTCCTAATCGGACGGTTCATTCTGCCGAATATCAACAGGTCCGCAGTACTCCGAAAGGTAATAAGTATGGTGCCTGGTTCCGCTACGACATGGAAATATTTCCAGGTGAAGTTTTCCGTTGGAATGGGGCAATGCACTCGGAATCTAACATCATTACTAGCCAAGGACTGGAGGCATACTTAGTAAGTTCTCCAGAATCCTGTGTTTTCAGCACTGATGCATCGGAAATTACTCTTAGCCTAAGTGGATATGATACTAACGGAGATGGAAATGACGATACGTTCTTCCAGGGCCACCTAGTTTCAGGGGCTTCCAGGGATGACAGCTTTGGGGGAGGTACAGATTTCCACGATGAAAACAATGGGAATCCAGCTAACCCAGGTATTGATAGACTAAGAATTAATACTGACTCAGTAAATGAGGGTGCAGCATTCTTAACAGACGTCGCTGTGGATCCAGTTTTGATTCTTACAGAAGACGTAACTGCTAATTTGGATCCTGGCGACTGGGCTCCTGAAGCTGGTAAAGATGCCATAGCAGATATTGCGAATGATAGGCTTTTAACCAACAGCGCTCGGGTTCGTGTATTCCCCGATGCGACTCGTCCTTTTGTAGATGATGGGTTTCGTGCGGATAATCGCTATGGTCCAAAGCCACGTTATGACGCTTTAAATAGTTTGACTCAAGCTAATAGTGAAACCAATAATGTTTCCCACGTGATTGGTGACGTTATTAATGACAATCCACTGTTAGCCAGTGATAATCCAGCCGAACAGGAATATGGCTTAGATGGCTACTGGGAACGTCGCTCAGTTGCCCAGGGTTTACGAGTTATTGTTGGACAACGACTAGAGCTGGGTAACAGATTGGGTTGGGAAGCTGATGATCCACTCTATCCACCAACAACAGTTCAGGCCATAACCGATAAAGGTGCTGCTCAGGCTAAACAGCAGAAGTCATTGCGCGATAATTTGGCAGCTGTACAGGGCATGGTTGCTTACCACTACACCCAGGACGATGGGGAACTGCCATATATATGTATGGCTTCAACTGTCCATCCAGGGACTGAACAAACCCTCGCAAATAGTCGAACCTTTGGCACCTATCCACAGACGGCTGCTAATCGCATCGACTTTCTGACCGGTAATGGTACTAACGGTTGGGAGTTTGATTTCCAAGGCAGGTATGCAACCTCTGCTGCTTTTAGCGCTGCTGTGATGCCGGATCAACCCTTAGGTAGAGCACTACGCAATCTAGCGCATTTTGCTGGTGATCCCCAGGGAGGAGCACCTTCTTTTCCTCCAGTTCAAGGGATTCAGGGTGATGCTGTAGGGCCTATTCTGGATCCTGATGATGATTTTGTTCATCCCTATCCTTATTTATCTATGTGGGGTGATTTTTCAATCTTGCGCAGAATTCTGTTTGAGCACAACTACTTAAACGGTATTGAGACTGATTTAGTTGATACGTTGGCCAAATATGATGCTTTGAGTCCTGCTGATAAATCGACTCTACATTCCGCAGCTTGTACTCTGGGGATGCTGGCTGACAACATAGAGAAGCTTAAAGCTGAATATAATCTGCTTCAAGCTGATCCTGTAGTTGCTGCAATTGAGGCCGCGTTACCAACGCCTTTGGGAAGCCCGAAGCAAGCAAAGGAATGGCTCAATAATGAATTGGCAATGAGACTCTCCGCCGATGATTTAGAAAAAGCTAAACTCATAGCTCTGTACCGACAAGTTATACGCGATAGAACCTACGGTTTTGCCACAGGGGTTGCTCCTACTGACTGTGCAACAGACTTTCCAGGGAGCCCAAAGTTGGTTGGTGCTTTTTGTTCATCGTCTCAAAATCCAGCTTATCCATCTCTGTATTATTTGTTTCCGGTTCTTGATCATAACCAGAATGGTTCATTAGTTGCAGGTGTGCCTGGTGGTCCTCTTGGCAGTGTTGCTGCAACTCAAACAGATGAATACAATACTGAAGGGCTAGCTGCCGACAGATACATCTTTGATGACGTAACCCCAGGAAACATAAGAGTAAATAGTGAAGTTGTCTATGCAGTAATTGACCCCGCTAATGCATTAGATCCTACTGATTTAAGTAACCTTGCACTTGCTCCTGCAAATACCGTTGCTGATTTTCAACAACCAACAGAAAATATTGCAGCCCCTGAAGCAGATATCCGTGACGAGTTACAAAGAAGCACCATTAATGTCGGTGGCACTACCTTTAACGTTGATGGAAACCTCCATCAGCTAACCTTTTTAGACAAGGCGATGATGGATGGACGTGAGCTTTTAAGCACCCGTGTACTCAACTTAGACATTGAGAAGCTCACCCAAATTACTGCTGATGCAAGTTCATTCTTCATGGATGGCCCTGACCAGGTAGCCTGGCTCCCTGAAGTTGATGGTATTTTTTATGCGGCCCGAGAAGATGCTGTACGTGAAGATAGTATTGTTCGTCCCCGCCGGGCTGATTGGGCAACCTGCGGAGACTTTGCAAATCTTGTGGATAACGGGCAAAACTGTCCAATGGTTGTTGCCAACCCGGCTGATGCAAGTCAGAGAGGAACCTCTGACCCACCATTGGCCGACAACTTAATTAGTCCGAAGCCAGTTGATATGTACGCCGATCCAGATCGACGCCCCAACGGTTTTCGATTAATCAATGGCTCAATTATCTATCGCTCAGCAGATGACAAGGCAGCTGGTGTTACCTTTGTTACCGACAATACGGCCTATATTTATGGTGATTTCAACTTACACCAGGACGCTGCTGGCAATATCCTGGAAGAGTTCCAAACAAAGCTGGGTATAGATTTTGCAACAGGATTAGGTAATCCTTTTAATGATTTTTATGGCCGCACAAACCTGGATGCAGACTTTGCTCGGGGTGGTCAAGATCTTTGGAGGCCATCTGAAATTTTTGCTGATGCCGTCGGCATTTTGTCCAGCGAGTTCCGTGATGGTTGGGTTGAGGATGCCTATATTTACGAGACTGACGGTGCTGAAGGTACTGCAGCTGTTAGCTCCGCATATTTAAATTCGGATCGGCCTCGTAAGGGTACAAACGCTAGGCAAGCTGACGATTGGCAACGTGAAGATTTAGCAGCTACACAAGGTGATACTGATGTTACACTCCCTATCTGGTTTGACCGCAATGGGAGAGTTTTTAAAGCGCAAGATGAGGCTGATCTAGGTTCTCCGTACACCGAGTTTCCTACTACCTTTGGTGGTGCTAATGCTAATCAAATCGGATTAAACGAAAAGCTTGAGCGTCAGAGAAACCTCATAACGGCTGCAGACAATACCCGAGTGAATGCACTGCTAGTGTCAGGTATTGTGCCTCTGCGGTCAGGCCAAAACTATGGTGGGTTACACAACTTCCCACGACTGCTTGAATATTGGCCCGGTAAAAACTTGTTTATTTCAGGGGGCTTTTTCCAGTTGAACTTTAGTACCCAGGCAACGGCTCCATTTGACCAAGATGCCTGGGAACCAGGGGCAAATCCTAATGGTGCTCAGGTGGACAATGGCTTTTACGGTGCCGCCACCCGTATTTGGGGATATGATGTCGCCTTCCAATACACCAGTGTTGCCCCCATTGCCCGTCGATTTATTACATTTGGTCGCCCCAGAAGTGAGTTCTATCGAGAGCTACCGCTCAATGATGAGTACATCGCTAACCTTTGTACAGCAAGGAATAATGCGGGTGATCTCGAACTCGGTGCTGATGTTGGTTGCCAATAGGGAGTGAGCGAAAAATGTTTATGAAGAGTAGGCAACTAAAAAAGATGGCTAGGACAATGTCACAACCATCTACTCAGACCAATGACAGCGGGCTGACGCTGATTGAGGGGTTGGTAGCAATTGTGATTATCGCCATTACCACTACTGTCATGACGCCAATGGTAATTCTGGCAGTCGGAGCCAGAGTTCAGAGTCAGCGAACAGAGCAGGCCTTTCAAATAGCTCAAGCAGAAGTCGATCGCATCAAGGTAATTGTTGAGCGGGGCGGGGCTTACACCCTAAACATTGCACCAACGCCAGCTACTGTTGTTAGTACAGCTGATTTTGAGACACAAGTACCAGGCTCAGATCCTCCTGAATACATAATGCCGCCGCCTGCCACCATTGCGGATGATTACTCCACGACATCTGACTCTGCTCGGGGCATTGACTTTGATAACGATGGCAACGATGATTATGCCGTTCAAATCTTTAGAACTGCAGGGGTTGAAAGAAGCGGTCGACCAGTTGCCTTTGACCTGGGGGTTAGGGTCTATAGAGCTAATGCTTTAGCACCTGGCGCTAATTTAGGGGTAGAACAAGCTCGTCTTTCTGTAAGCAACAGTGAAGGGCAAGCAGGGAGTCGTCCCCTTGCCAATATCTATACAAGCATTATCAGAAGTGATGGTGAAGAATCACTTTGTGACTACTACGAATTTATTGATAATACTGCTTCAGTACCAGCTGATTGTTAACTGCATCATCCCTTGAGAGCATCCATGGCTGATTATCGTTCTAAAACTTTGTTGTATCGATGGCTATTGCAGCGTCGACAATATAAGGCTTCTGGTTTCACATTAACAGAAGTGCTAATTTCAATCGCCATCGCTGGCGTCATTGTGTCTGGTTTGTTATTTCTAGTGGTTGAACTGTTACAGATAGACCGCCGAGAAATTGCCTTGGAAAGGGTCCAGCGAGATATGCAGCGGGCGATGGACTACATTGCTGATGACTTAAAGGAAGCTGTTTATGTTTACGACAGCAGCAGTTTACCGGATATTGTTGCCGATATTCAGGAGTTAAGTGATGAAGAAGGCCCTGGTGTTACTGGTAGTGGTGATGCCGTCCCCTTAATTGCCTTCTGGCGCACGGTCCCTATCGAAGATGATGTCTTGCCCGATACTTGCACAGGCAGTCGTAGGGAGATTGAAATCTGTCGAGTTGCGAAAACACGTCGAGCTAGTTATTCACTGGTTGTCTACTATCAAAAGCATAGAGATGATGGCGCAGCGAATTATCCCTGGCAAGGTGAAAGCGTTCTCAGACGTTATGAGCTTCCACAATACAACCCAGGCACACTGAACGTAACAACTGGCTATATAGAGCCCATTGATCTAAACAATGGGGAAACTATTTTTGAAGAATGGACCGATATAGTAACGACTGCTATCTCTGGGGGTGAAAGTGCAGTACTAGTCGACTTTGTAGAAGAAGCTAATATAGATGGCGCTGGTGCTATTGACTGTCGAGCGTTAATTGCAGACTTTAACAGCCCTTTGACTGGAGAGGTAGACATCGCAGCCGATGAGTACAACTATGTGCTTACTCCTACAGATGCAACTGAGCAAACCGGATTTTTTGCCTGCGTACGAGCACCTGAGCCAGCGGGTGAAAATTTCAGAGCAACTCAGGATGTTTATCTTTTTCTCAGAGGTGATACCAGGTCTGCGAGTCGCTTTCTAGGACCTGCAAGTGACAACAGCATTCGCCCTGCACTGCAAACCCAGGTAAAGCTGCGTGGTGTCATTGACAAAGACGGATAAATAGCAACCAAAACACTCATCATGAAGCGATTTAGATTACCCAATTCTGCTAATGCAACAGCTGGTTTTACTTTAATTGAGCTGTTTGTAGTGATCATTATGGTTGGAATTTTGGCCGCCATTGCTGCACCGGGGTGGCTGGGTTATATGAATCGTCAACGAGTTAGTCGTGCCCGTAGTGATTTAGCTCAAATCATTCAAAATGCCCAAACCGAAGCACAGCAGAGAAACTCAACAAGAGTTATCAGATTTGCAGAAGATACTGGAATACCTGGTGCTCCAACAGTGCAAGTCAATTCTACAGTTGGTGTAACAACGGGTAGAGATCGTTCTGTCGGTGGAGAACAAAACGACAGCATACAATTAACAACTAGCGACCAAGAGTTTGTGTTTAACTACCGTGGTGAAGCAGAGGGTGCGCCGTATATTGTTTCTGTAACGTCTGAGTTCAGTAATAATCCAAGATGCATCATAGTACCAACATTATTAGGTGGGACTGTTCAAGCAGAAGGTGATGAATGCGATGCCGCTCTTTATGAGTAGAAACAGAATACGATAAACAGAATAATGGCTGTAAAAGCAGGCAGATTTGTTAATGTACCCTGTCAGTCATAAAACGTTTCAACTCTCTCAATATCTCAGTACATCCTGGGAACCCTTAGCCCTGAAATGTTGTAGTTGTCTAAACAGATCAGTGTATCCTGGGAACCATCTTTGAACTCAAGGTCGTTAGTCTAAAGTATCCTGCCTCATAGAAGGATACATATGAAACGCTTTCGGGTTCCTGTCCCTAATCGTCATTCACTAAATCATTATATTGGTCGAATACCTAAGCAGTTTATGGCTTGGGTGCTAAGGCTGGCTTTTATGGGTGCTCGCTTCAGTCGCACTCGACAGGCTGGCTTTGTATTACCAACAACCGTGATGCTGCTTCTAGTACTCACCTTAACTGTTGGGGGATTAAGTTTCCGCTCATTCAATCGGGCTGCTCAGACAATCGCATATCGTGAGCAACAACAGATTGACAACTTTGCTGCGCCCGCCGTTGACAGGGCTAAGGCTAAAATTGAGTACTTATTTACAAAAGATCCAGAAGTCATTAACAAGAGACCACCCTCTAGCAGTGACTTAATCAATTCACTTTTAAAGTATTCAAGGCCATTGGCAGACGGAGGTTACGGCCAAATCTGGGGGGCTGCAAATCAAGCCAATGACGATCCATACACATTGCCAGATGAAACCCAGTTAGACATCAACGACGATGGTAATCCTGACCCTGCGTGGAGCTTTGAATCCCGTGATGGCAATACCATTGTTTATTCAATCCTCACCTCTCACGAAGCAAGAGATTCAGATGGTGACATTATTCAAGACTCAGATGGTAATGAACTGACCCTAACCTCTAATCAGGTAGACGAAAAAGCAGATAACCTGGTTACGCGCAACGGTCCTATTAATACACAACAGTCGGTTGATGGTTGCCCTGTAAGTACCCTGGCCGGTGATGGCTGGCAAGATGCTGGCGGTACTCTACAAAAAGTCTTTCAAATTGACGTTCTAAACATTGCTAACCCCAACAATATTAATCGAACGGTTAGCTCCGCAGAATATCAGCAAGTACGCACTATTCCAAAGGGGAATGTATATGGTGCCTGGTTCCGTTACGACATGGAAATATTCCCAGGTGGAGATTTTCGCTGGAATGGAGCCATGCACTCAGAGTCAAACATCATTGCATTTGAGAATCTAGAGGCCTATCTAGTCAGTTCTCCAGAGTCCTGTGTTTTCAGTACCGATGCATCGGAAATTAGTCTCAGTGTGAGTGGCTACGATACCGATGGCGATGGCACTGATGATCAATTTTTCCAAGGGCATTTGATTTCAGGTGCATCAAGGGATGACGATTTTGGGGGAAATACAGAATTTCACAAAGAGAATAATGCTACCCCCACTAACCCTGGCAAAAATAATCTGAAAGATGATACCGATTCAGTTGATGAAACTGGTGGAACTGATGTCACAGATGTTGCTGTAGACCCAGTTTTAATTCTTACAGAAGACATTACTGTTAATTTGGATGATACATCGTGGGATCCTGAGGCTGCCAAAGATGCGTTATCTCCAAATCCTTTAGAGCCCAATGATCAAGTTCAACTGTTAAGTAATAGCAGTCGGGTACGCGTCTTTCCCGATGCGGCTCGTCCATTTGTAGATGATGGGTTTCGAGCAGACAATCGCTATGGGCCAAAGCCCCGTTACGACTCTGAAAATAGCTTGACTCAAGCTAATGGTGTATATCTCTCTACACCTCACCAAATTGGTGATGAAATTAATGACAACTCAGTGTTAGCTAGTGATAATGCGGCTGAGCAAGAGTACGGTCTAGATGGGTATTGGGAACGACGCTCTATTTCTCAGGGTTTACGTGTTGTTGTTGGTCAACGGTTAGAGCTAGGTAATCAGTTTGGATGGGAAGCTGATGATCCACTTTATCCACCCACAACAGTTCAGAATCTAACTCGTAGTGGAGGTGACATAGAAAAGACACCTGCTCAAGCTAAGCAACAAAAGTCTCTGCGGGATAACTTAGCAGCTGTGCAGGGCATGGTGGTTTACCACTATACCGAAGACAATGGAAACTTACCCTATATTTGTTCAGCGTCTACAGTGCATCCAGGTACTTTGGATACTTTAATAAATAGCCGTACCTTTACCAAATACCCAGAAACAGATGATTGGAAAATTGATTTCCTAACAGGAACAGGAACTAACGGCTGGGAGTTTAATTTTAGTAGTTTTGATAGTAATAGTAACGGCGACATCACCGATGAATTTGCCGATGACAAACCCATGGGCAAGGCGCTCCGTAATCTAGCGTATTTTGCCGGGGACCCTCAGGGTGGTGCGCCATCGTTTCCACCAGTTCAAGGAGAAGCCGGTCAGGCTGACGAATTTGTTCATCCCTATCCCTATCTATCCATGTGGGGAGACTTCTCAGTGCTCCGACGTATTTTTGACGACTACACGGTCAACACTGATGCCCAATACGATGATTTGAGCCCAGCAGATAAGTCTACCCTTCATTCTGCGGCTTGTACGCTAGGGATGTTGGCGTATAACTTAAAGAGTTTACAGCTTGAGTTTGATAACATTCCAGCCAATGGAAGTGCTGGTTTAAATGCTCTTGGGGTGCAGCTGGCCAAACTAATGGATGGAAATGTTGCCAATGGTGAGATTGGTGAAGATACAACAACTAACCTTTGTACAACTTCCTTAGGTAGTACAGGTTGTCCACCCAGTCCCTACGATCCAAGCTATTACACTCAATTTACAAAAGAGGAATGGCTCAACGCCCTTGAAAATGATGGTGCTCTGGGTGCAAACCTTGATACAGCCATAGCCCGAGCTGAAGTAATTGGCAGACTACAACAGGTTTTACGAGACCGCACAATGGGCTTTATCCCTGCGGGAACATCCCGTGGGATTGCTGGCTCAGGGACAGGGTATAACCCAGCTACAGGTACCTATACCTATCAAGGGTCTGGCGGAACTTTTGCTGGTGAAATCTTTGGTGCCGGTTGTGACCCAACTGGCTTTGCCACCACTGGTGGTAACTCTGAAGACGCCCAACTTGGTTTAACAATGGCCTTTTGTTCCATTTCTGAAGGGCCAAAGTATCCAAGCTTGCATTATCTTTTCCCAGTCACGGACCACGATTATCTTGACTTAAATAACTCAACTTATCGTCAACCCTACAGGGATAATTTCTATCCCACTGCCGTAACCACAACTGCCGAAGAACTTTTGAATGAAGGAAGCACCGCGTCTCCCTTTGTTGTCGAGGTTGATGAGAAAGGTACCACAGGGAGCCTTGCAAATGCGGCTGACGATGAAATTATTGGTGGTGTAAATGATGATGACAGCATACTCTTTACAACAGTTGGGCCAGATACTATTGCCCTAGCACCCAGGACCAGTCTTGCCAATTTCAGACAGCCAATCAGTGCGGGTACTGGCCTCAGCACCCGCGATGACCTGCAAACAAATGCAATTGATGCAGACGGTACCATCACAGAACTTGCATTTCTTGACAAAGCCATGATGGATGGACGCGAGTTGTTAAATATTCGCGTGCTTGATTTAGATATCGATAAACTGACGGATATTACTGCGGACGCTCGTTCATACTTTACCGTTGGCACCGAGCAAATTGCCTGGATTCCAGAAGACGATGGTATTTTCTATGCCGCCAGGGAAGATACTGTGAGAGAAGACAATATCGTTCGCCCTCGCCAGGCAGATTGGGCTACCTGTAAAGATTTTGCAAATCTACAGGATAACGGACAAAACTGTCCAATGGATGTTGTGCCAAATGGCCCTAATCAACAAGGAACCTACGATCCACCGTTGGCAGACAACTTAATTAGTCCAAAGCCGGTTGATATGTATGCTGATCCTGATCGACGCCCCTACGGGTTCCGGTTAATTAATGGTGCGATTATCCATCGTTCAGGGGACGACAAGGCTGCAGGGGTTACCTTTGTCACCGATAATCCAGCTTATATCTATGGTAATTTCAATCTCCACCAAGATACTTCTGGCAATATTCTCGAAGAATTTGAAGAACAGCTAGGCACAGACTTTGCCACCGGAGCAGGCAACCCCTTTAACGATTTCTATGGACGTAGCACCCTGGACCAGGACTTTGCACAGGGCGGCCAAGACCTATGGAGGCCTGCCGAAATTTTTGCTGATGCAGTCAGCATTCTCTCCAGTGAGTTCCGCGATGGTTACGTTGAAGATGCCTATATTTATGAAACTGACGGTAGTACAACTACCATAGGGGCTAATAGTGCTCAATCCTCATATCTAAATTCGGATCGACCGCTTAGGGAGGATGATGCTACATGGGAGCCACGCCACTGGCAGCGTGAAGATTTAGCAGACCAACAGGGTGATAGCAATGTTTCGCTGCCAATCCGATTTAATCGGAACGGCATTGCAGCTAAAGCACAGACTGAAGGGGACTTAAGTTCTGCATACACCGAATTCCCCACTACGTTTAATGGTGGCCGTGCAAACCATATCCAGTTTTCAGATGAGGCTGAACGTCAGGAGAATCTGATTCCAGCAGCTGATAATACCCGCGTTAATGCACTGTTAGTTTCGGGTATTGTACCGCTGCGAGCAGGCCAAAACTATGGTGGGTTACACAACTTCCCACGGCTGCTTGAGTATTGGCCTGGTAAAAACTTGTTTATTTCAGGGGGCTTTTTCCAGTTGAACTTTAGTACCCAGGCAACGGCTCCATTTGACCAGGACTCTTGGGAACCAGGTACTACACCTATTTCTACTGGTGGTAACAATGTGTACAACGGCTTCTACGGTGCCGCCACCCGTATTTGGGGTTACGATGTCGGTTTCCAGTACACCAGTGTTGCTCCCATTGCCCGTCGTTTCGTTGCCTTAGGTCGACCCAGAAGTGAGTTTTATCGGGAGCTGCCTCTACAGGATGAGTATATCGCTAACCTCTGTACAGCAGAAGATTCGACCGGTGCCCTTGTACTCGGTGCTGATGTTGGTTGCCAATAGGGAGTAATCGAAAATGTTTTTGAAAAATAGGCAACTAAAAAAGCTAATGAGTACTAAGTCGCAAGTACCTGTTAAGGCCGATGACAGTGGTCTGACGCTGATTGAGGGGTTGGTGGCAATTGTGATTATCGCCATCGCTACGGCAGTCATGACGCCAATGGTCATCCTGGCTGTTGGGACCAGAGTTCAAAGTCAACGGGCAGAGCAAGCCTTTCAAATAGCCCAGGCAGAAGTAGACCGGATAAAGCTGATTGTTAGTCAGGGTGGGAACTACACCTTAAATATTGCGCCAACACCAACGGGTGTAAATAGCGTAGCTGACTTTGATGTTGTTCCGGTCCCTGCGCCAAATGTTATTAACGACAACACATACTCAACAACAACTGACGCGGCTCGGGCCATTGATGTGGATAACGATGGCAACGCCGATTACGCTGTTCAGGTTTTCAAAACTGACGGAATTACAAGCGGGACAATCCCCGTCGCGTTTGATCTAGGGGTTAGGGTTTATCGCGCTGACATCATAGGAAGTTTAGATCCCACAGATGTGGAACAGGCCAGCCTGATTATGACCAGCGGTGAAGGGCAATCAGGTAATGCCCCCCTCTCCACTATCTACACTAGCCTCATCAGAAGTGATGATGAAGAATCACTGTGTGACTACTACGAATTCATCAACAGTGTTCAAGGAACAACTGTTTCTACGCCTTCTGAATGTTAACTGCACTATTCTTTGAAAGCTCCATGGCTAATTACCATTCTAAAAGTTGGTTGTATCGATGGCTGTTGCAGCAACGAAAATATCGAACTTCTGGGTTCACCTTAATGGAAGTTCTTATCTCAATGATCATTGCTGGCATCATTATATCTGGCTTGTTGTTTTTAGTGGTTGAACTGTTACAAATAGACCGTCGAGAAATTGCACTGGAACGGGTTCAACGGGATATGCAGCGTGCCATAGACTATATCGCTGATGATTTAGAAGAAGCTGTCTACGTCTATAACGATGTTCGCATGCAGGAGATTGTTGACGATATCCAGATTTTAAGTGACCAGATGGGCACTGGTGTGGAGGGTAGTGGTGATGCGGTTCCCTTACTTGCCTTTTGGCGCACAGTGCCTCTAGATGATGATGTGTTGCCTGATACTTGTACAGGCAATGACGATGAGATGGAAATCTGTCGAGTTGCGAGAACACGTCGAGCGAGTTATTCCCTGATTGTTTACTATCAACAGCATCGGGATGATACTGATGCAGACTATGTTTGGAAGGGTCCCAGCGTCCTCAGACGTTACGAGCTGCCCCAGTATGCCAACTTAGCCACTTTCACTGAAACCCCTGGTTACGCGGACCCTATTACGGACCAGGCTACTGATTTTGAAAACTGGGAGCCGAGTACAACGCCTGATGCTGTTGGCGGCAATAGCGTCGCGTTAGTAGATTTTGTGGAACAAGCGGATCCAGGGGGGACTGCTGTTGACTGTCGTAATTTAGTCTTTGGTCTCAATAGCCGTTTAACTGGAGAAAACGATAACACTAATGATGTATATGACTATGTCGTGACTCCTGAAAATGCGACCGATGCAGCTGGTTTTTTTGCTTGTATACGACAACCTAACCTGGCTGACGGAGATTTTAGGACAACCCAGGATGTCTATCTTTTTCTCAGGGGTGATGTTGAATCGGAAAATCGCTTTTTAGGGCCAGCAAGTGACGGCAGCCGTTTCCCTGTACTACAAACTCAGGTCAAGCTGCGCGGTGTCATCAATAAAGATGGATAATTAGCGATAAGGACACTAATCATGAAGCGATTTAAGCCACAAAAATCTATCTCTTCAACAGCTGGTTTCTCAATACTTGAGCTATTGGTGGTTATCATTATGGTAGGCATTTTGGCCGCCATTGTTGCGCCTGGCTGGCTGGGTTATATGAATCGTCAACGTGTGAGTCGTGCCCGTAGCGATTTAGCCCAAATCATTCAAACTGCTCAATCTGATGCACAACAAAAAAACTCCACTAGAGTCATCAGATTCTCTGGGGCTGCGGGTGTATCAGCTGCTCCTACAGTACAAGTAAACTCTACAACTGGTGAAACAACTGGTAGAGAACAGTCTGTTGGTGGAGAACAAAATGGCAGTATTCGGTTAACGGCGAATGTTCAAGAGTTTGTTTTTAATTATAAAGGGGAAGTTGAACCCGTTAATCCAACAGATTTACCCTATATTGTGTCTGTCACCTCGGAACTGAGTGAGACACCGAAATGTATCATTGTGCCGACTATACTTGGCGGCATTGTGCAAGCGAATGGTAACGATTGTGATGCTTCTCTTTACTAAGGACAACTCTCACAAAATATGAGAGTTTAAGGCTTGAGCATTTGATATTAGTCGAGCTTGTTGACAGCCAATTTAGGGCTATTTCTGGGAATTTTAAAAGTGTTGCAAGTTTCCGCTTAGCTATACTATGAGTAAATTCCACAGACTTCAATATTCTGTTGCTAGGGACTCTGGCTTTACACTTTTAGAAACAATTATAGTTCTCGTCGTTGTTGGTATTTTAAGTGCTCTAGTATTACCAACATGGAATGGATCGCAAGAACGATGGCGGGTTTCTGAAGCTCAAAGTAACGCCTATAGTGCAATTCGCAAAACTCAAGCGATGGCAATGCATCAGCACGTAACCTGGCAATTTAGTATTCGTGAATCACTCGCGGGCGAGGTGGAATGGGCCATGCACCCGCTGTCAGGTGTACCTGTTGACTGGACATCTTTGGGTGATAAAGCTCTGGATCTTGACCTGGCAGATACCACCTTGCATAAGCGCGATGGAGCGTACTATATACGCTTTGACTATAAGGGACGGTTAGCTTCACAGACACGGACGCTTACGTTCACCAGCAGCAGGGCACCATCCATAAAAAGCTGTATAGTAATGTCCACCCTATTGGGTGCTATCCGCCAATCCCATGAGCAACCAAAACCTAACGCCAGAGGACGATATTGTTATTAAACGGTATTGTTATTAAGTAGAGTAATTGTGTTTGCTTGCTTGGAGGGAGATTAATGGCTCCATACTCTCATGCTCAGATTGAAAGCATAGTTTTTGATCTGGGTGGGGTAATTGTCAATTTGGATTATGGTCTCACTATTCAAGCATTTAGTGAGTTGGCTGGTTATGACGTCACTCAGCAGTATAGTCAACAGAGCCAAGCAGACATTTTTTCCAAGTTTGAGGTTGGCAGTATTACACCAGCTGAGTTTAGACGCAGTCTGATGCAGTTGCTACAGTTTAAAGCTGACGATGAGGCAATTAATCAGGCGTGGAGTGCACTGATTCTTGATTTTCCGCCAAAGCGGGTGGAGTTAATACGTCAGCTCGGCCAACAGAAGCGGATATTTTTATTGTCCAATATTAATGAACTACATTTAGCGACGAGCGATCGCAAATTCGCCGAAGCCATGGGCAACGACATTGGCACCCTAGCCGATCAGTTTGAGCGGGTCTATTATTCGCATCTGGTGGGCGATCGCAAACCAAATACCAGCATTTTTCAACGGGTCATCGATGAAAACAACCTTGACCCCGCAAAAACACTTTTCCTCGACGATACAGCCCACAATTTAGTCGGAGCACAGCAGATTGGCTTGCAAACCGTACACATTACCCAGGAGCGCCCTATCGAAAGCCTGAATTTGTTGGATTTATAGCGATTTCAAACAATTTGGCCCTAGGAGAACGTATAGAATAGTAATCTATTCCCTTGATGTTGCATTCTCCTATGGTAAGCCTCGCTGATTTTGCCCTGTTTGCCCTGTTAGGTCTTGGCGCTGGGACTCTCGCTGGCATGTTGGGCATTGGTGGTGGCATGGTCATTGTGCCTGGCCTGTTCTATTTGTTTTCACTGATGGACTTGCCTAGCTACAGCCTGATGCATCTCGCTGCAGGCAGTGCCATGTGCATCATGATTTTTACCTCAGCAGCATCAACGTTTTCCCACCATATGCGCGGGGACGTCCATTGGGATATTTTTGGTCGGATCATCGCTGCCATTGGAGTGGGTGTCTTAATTGGTAATCTACTCTCTAATCATTTAGACACCCATTGGCTAGAAATTATTTTTGGGTCATTTCTCTTATTGGTGTCCGTCAAAATCTTGCTTAACTGGAAACCTGCCTTTGAAGAAACCAGCTCCCCACCCCTTGTACTGATCGCCACAGTTGGAACTTTAATTGGCTTTAAATCAGGCATCCTAGGCATTGGCGGAGGCGCAATCAGTGTACCTTTTCTCCTCTATTGTGGTCTTCCCATGAGCAAGGCTAGCGGTACCTCCGCCTCATTTACCTTGCCAATTGCCATCGTCGGTACCCTGTCATTTCTACTATTCTCTCAAGGATATACAGATATCTCCTGGGCAACGGGTTACATATACTGGCCAGCCGTAGCCTTAGTGGCTCCGTTCACCATGCTCGGAGCCCCCATTGGCACGCAGCTATCCCACATTATTTCCCCGCAGCAGCTACGGCGAATCTTTGGCTGGTTGCTGGTGGTCATTGGCCTACGTATGTTTGGTGGTGGTATTCAATTTTTGGCCTAGGAATAATACCTATAACAAACGACTGTTGAGGCAGCCTCTCCTTTGGAGATGTGCATTCAGCAGTTTGCTATACTGCCCTACTCAACCAACCAATCTTTTGCCCAAATCAACGCTTCATCCGCATTGGTCAATTCTCCACTGGCTTGGGCCTGTTCAATGGCACTGAGCAATTGTCCGATCTGAGGGCCTGATTTTAGATTTAACCCACGCATCAGATCCTTACCGCTGAGTAGTGGTATGGGGTGGGCAACCGGATCATCAGGTGTCTGATAGCGTTCTACCATCACCCCAACAGCGGTGGCCGGTATACCCATGGAAAGGGCGACTAACGAGACAGCGGGCAAGCTGGTGCCAGCGAACTTAAACAAAAAGAATTGGTCTGCTTTGGATAAACAACCATTTTGCTCAGCCATACGGTCCAAATAGGGCTGCACCTGGAGCACTCTAAAGATGGCCTGCCCCTCACTGCGGCTGTACTTTAAACGCATCAACCAACGGTGAGCTGCCTCTTCATCCAGCGGCAGTAACCGAGATAGGCGAGCGGCCTTAATCCAGCTACGATAGTGCCCTGCGGGAACTGTATCTTTCCAGCCATGGAGCAGCTGTAGGTAACCTGGTAGGTTGGGCAAGTTGACTAACGCACTATCTAAATTAGCCAGTTGCTGGGCATGGCCAGCATTGAGATGGGGTAGCCAGGCATCAAATAGGCCATCTTGCCAAGCCATTTTGAAACAAGCTGACCCGTTAGGCTGACTTAATAGGGCATCTAGCTCATGGCGAATACGCTCGGGGGCAATTTTTTGTAGCAGCGGTGCCAGCTCACGAATAGAGGCGCGAGTATCACTGTCAATGGTAAATCCTAACTGAGCTGCTTGACGATACGCTCGTAACAGTCGCAATGGATCTTCAGCCAAGTTTTCACGACTGACCATCCGCAATGTTTGCTGTCGCAGGTCAGCAATGCCATTGAGGGGATCGATGAGTCGATCACTGGGAGGATGATACGCGATCGCATTAATAGTAAAGTCGCGTCGCTGCAGATCCGTTTCTAGGGTGGGGCCTACCTGTTGGGCAAAGTCGATGGTCGCCTGGTCGAAGACAGCACGGGCAATTTGATTATCGGCATCGAGCACCACAAAGCCAGCCCGATAGCGTCTAGCAATGGCACTCGCGATCGCAACTGCTCCATCTGGTAAGACAAAATCTAAGTCTAAATATTCTGCCTGGCGCTCTAGCAAAGCATCCCGAACACTTCCCCCAACAACACAGGCCGTTTCCGGCAGCAGGCGGCTATCAAAGGGCCAAGTTTTAGGAATTAAGGCAGACGCCATAGACGACACAAACTTCAACGATGCAGCTCCAAACGTAGTGCGGCTTACAATTTTCCTATATTGCGTCGCCCGTAAACACGTATTTCGCAACCTAATTTTAGGCTTCTGCTAGGTTTTCGCTAAAACTTAGGGGCAACCGCACATTTTGAAACAAATTCCCCTGGCTATATTTTAGCTGCGTTAAAGTGGTGGCAAAGTGCATATATTCTGCAGGAATGCCCTCACTGGGTACGCCCCATCATCTGCCAAGTGCCAGCAGCAGCAACTTTTATTATTTATTCCCTACCCTGCTTTCACTCTCAACCATTCAGCCCCTTAAGCACACCTTTTCCATTCCATGTGTATTTGCATCAACTGCCACTATGTTGACCGCTGTATCACTTACCATGCGGTTGAAACGAACCATCGGCAGCCCCACTTAACAGATTCTCCAGATTTTGACCCCCAAAATCCGACAATTAACGCCAACATTAGCCCGCCCATTGTCAGCGTAGAAGGCGATCGGATTGTGCAGTCTGGCGACTTTGGCTTTGAATACGATGTGGTCGGCTGCGACAGTTTTCAACAGGATATGGGCAAATGGGCAAGATTGCGTCCCGGTGAAGCTATCCCCACATAATATGCCCATGGGTAACGAAGTGGGCACCGTCCATACACCATGGTGAGTCAAAGGACAGTTAACGGAAAACACCGTTATGAAATCATCCAAAGCTTTGGCAGAGGGCAAAGTGGCCAAACCGATCTCGCCCATGTTGTAGCACCTGAATCCAATCCGACCGCTCAACGGCTCCTCGTTGTCATCAAACAAATTTATCGCCCCCAGGAACCGCTCGATACCTTAACGAAGCGGATGCAAGCTGTGGGCCAACATCCTCAGCTACCGGCACTCGTCGATAGTTGGCAGACATCGGCAGGGCAGTTTCTAGCTTTTGAGTACATTGATGCCCCAGCCATCACCCAAGCAGAGCCTCCGCCTTGGCCAGCAAAAAAGGTGGAAGTTTGGTTGTTATCCCTTTTGGCAGTCTTAGAATATCTGCACAGTTTCCGCTTTATCCACGGTGACATCCGCCCAGACAACATTCGTCAAGGTCAGCAGCCGATGCTCATTGACCTGCGTATCACCAAACGTCTGGACAGACAGCAAACGCCCCTCAACGTCACTGGTGGCGACGCGGCCTATGCGGCCCCCGAACAAGCCCTTGGTCAGTTAGTCTGCGCTAGCGATTTGTACAGCCTGGGATTGGTAGCCATTCATTTACTGACCGGATTAAACCCATTTGATCTTTATTCAGTCGCTGACAATCGCTGGATTTGGCCCGATTTAGTCGCAACACCGATACCCAAGAATCTCAGCACCGTTCTCCATAAATTGTTGGCACGGTCCCTTGAAACTCGCTATGCCACTGCCAGTCAAGCGATTAGCGACCTAAAAAAATCTTCTGCCGTCTCCCTATTGGATAAAGCCCGTTCTCTACTATTGCCAATAGATACCTGGTCCCAGCCTCCACAAGCAAGCAAAGCCCCCGCATCCTCTAAATCTCTAACGGCCCTGTCCTCTCCACAACTCCAGTGGCAATTTCTATACCAATTTTCAACCGGCATCACCACGGCCTTAGCAATTCAAGGCAATATCCTGGCTATGGGCACTAGCTCTGGCAGTCTGCTCATTTGTGATTTACCTAGCGGTGAGGAGGTTTATACCTTAAAGGGTCGACGCCATCGAGATCGCATCACTGCCTTAACCTTCCATCCTCAGCAGCGCATCCTGTTCAGCGCCAGTAGTGATGGCACCGTCAAACTGTGGGATTTGAACCGTGGTGAGCTTGTGCAAACATTGCAACAACCCGGTTGGCAACCAACAGACCTGGCCGTCGCACCACCGTATCTCATCATCAGCGATGGCACAGGTTATATCGATCTGTGGGATTTGGCGAAGCTCTCACCCTGCCATCGGTTTAATCAACATCAGGATTGGGTTAGCGTGATCGCAACCAATGGCAAACAATTAGCCAGCATTAGTCGCGATCGCACCCTGCGGCTATGGTCTTTACCCGAACAGCGTCTGCTGGAAACCATACCCATGGGCCCAAGCCGAGCCCTCGCCCTTCACCCCAGCGGGCAGCATGTGATTGTTGGCAATGACCAAGGGCAGGTAAATGTCTGGCATGTAGCTAACCTCGCTAAACCCGATCGACTATGCAGTGCCGATGATGGGATTACGGCCCTAGCCCTGAGCCCCGATGCCCGATTGCTGGCAGTTGGTACCGATGGCAATGCTTTACGCATCTATCAGGGCACTAACGGGCAGTGTGTTTCTGAATTAGCGCAGGGATGGGGAGTGGTTGCGATCTCGTTTGACGGCAACACCCTTGTCAGCAGCAGCCAGGACGAAACCGTCACCGTATGGCAACGGAGCAACCACTCCGTGACATGATCCGTGACATGATCAGAGGCAACTTGTGAATCTCCTCTGTCAGTTGCCACAGCTATGGTCCATCCCTTACCTTCCCCTCTCGCTCCTGGTGATTTGCTTTACGCTATTGCTCCCAGTGGCGCTTTACGAGCAACCGAAAAATTCGAGGCAGGTGTGGCAGTGTGGCGAAAACGTGGTTATAGGGTAGAACTCAGCCCCACCTACGACACACGTTGGGGCTATTTAGCAGGTAGTGACGAGCAGCGTCGCCAGCAGTTACTTAACGCCCTGAAAGACCCTAGCTATCGTGGCGTACTATGTGTTCGAGGCGGTTATGGTGGCACCCGTCTGTTAGAAAACTTTCAATGGCCAACGGGCATTAATAAATGGCTCATTGGCTTTTCCGATATTACCAGCCTGCTGTGGAGCAGTCAGATGAGTGGCGGCGTCCATGGCCCCCTACTCACCACCATCAGCCAAGAAGCCCACTGGTCACTGCAACGGCTATTTAACTGGTTAGAAAACCAAACCCTAGAACCACTCAAAGGTCATAGCTGGGTCAGCGGCATCGCCACAGGCAAACTGCTGCCTGCCAACCTGACCGTGGCCACCTGCCTGCTGAACACCACCCATGAACCCAATTTTGCCGGAGCAATTCTGGCCTTTGAAGATGTAACCGAAGCACCCTATCGCCTCGACCGCATGCTCACCCACTGGCGGATGTTAGGCAAATTTGACCAGGTAGCAGGTATTGCCCTCGGTCGCTTTAGCCAATGCGAACCGCCAGCTAATATTCCTAGCTTCAGCGCTAAGGAAGTTTTACAAGAACGTCTGGGGGACCTGGGTATTCCCATCGTCGCTAATCTGCCCTTTGGCCATGATGGCGTCAATGCGGCCTTACCGTTCGGTATTCAAGCAAAAATAGAGGCCAGAGCCGATGGCCCTGGCCTCTTGTCATTTCCAAATCATTATCGACAACCGCTGTAGGGGCGTTCCATGGAACGCCCCTACAGCGGAAATTCCTACGTAATTATGATTAAGCCTTAACCATTTTCTTCTCGCCGTCACCAACGGTAACGATTTCGGTTTCCATTTCATTCATCACCGTTTCTGACAATGCTGGAATCGAATCATCTCCGGTAATCAGACGAGCACCACGCTGATAGGTGAAATAATTCCAGCCCCACTGCAACAGCACTAGCAGCTTGTTATCAAATTCGATCAGGAAGTAGATATGAACAAAAATCCAGATAAACCAGGCAGGGAAGCCAGATAACTTCATAAAGTTCAGGTCGGCCACGGCCTCATTACGGCCAATCACGGCCAGGCTGCCCTTATTCTTATAATTAAACGCCGGAACTGGTTTCTTAGCCAACTTAGTCTTGATGGCATTAGCCAAATAGCTACCCATATCCATGGCAACAGCTGCAGTACCCGGCAAAGGCTTGCCTTCATTGCCCTGGTAGGCAAAGTGAGCCAAATCGCCACCAATATAAAGATTGGGATAGTTCGGCACACTCAAGTCAGAGTCAACAATGACTCGACCAATGCGGTCGGTTTCAGCGCCAGTCTTTTCTGCAATGGTTTTACCCAGGGGAGAAGCCTTGATGCCAGCCGCCCAAAGTACGGTGCAAGCCTGCATATCAGTCACGTTTCCATCGTGTTTGATGGAAACTGTGTCACCGTCGATATTGGTAACCAAGGACTGTGTACGCACCTCAACCCCTAGCTTTTCCAAAGAAGCTTTAGCTGCAACTGACAAGTCAGCAGGGTAAGGGGGCAACACCCGGTCCATACCCTCTAGCAAAATAATTTTGGTTTCCTGGGGGTCGATATCGGTGAAGTCATCCTTGATGGTCTCGTAGGCCAGCTCAGCCAGAGCTCCAGCTAGCTCAACACCAGTGGGACCAGCACCTACCACTAGGAAGGTTAGAAGTGCCTTACGACGTTCGGGATCGGTCTCCTTCTCAGCAGCCTCAAATGCCAAGAAAATACGACGACGCACCTCCAGGGCATCTTCGATAGTTTTCATTCCAGGGGCAACATCAGACCAATGATCATTACCAAAGTAATGATGGCTAGAGCCAGTCGCTAAAATCAGACTGTCATAATCAATGACTTCATTACGCTTGAGGCTAACCTTTTGAGCATCGGGATCAACATCCACAACCTCACCCATCAGCACTTTGACGTTCTTTTGACGACTGAGTATAGAACGTAGAGGCGAAGAAATATCACCAGCTGACAGTCCACCTGTAGCTACCTGATAAAGCAATGGTTGAAACAGGTGAAAGTTCCGTTTATCAATGAGCGTCACCCTCACTGGGGCCTTGCCCAAAGACTTGGCGGCGTAAAGGCCGGCAAAGCCTCCACCAACGATCACCACATGATGTAGAGATTTTTGCTGAGCTGTGGTTTTTTGGGCTATAGGAGCCTGACCAGAAAGGGCTGCTGTCATAGCATTAAAAACTATTACGTATGATTAACAATCTTATATCGTCTATCTCTGAGTTGAACGCCTAAACCAGGGTCTTCTTCAAAGTTTATTTATATATCAGCTCATGAAGTAGGCCTGATATAGGGGTTTTTCCTATTTTGAAGATTCCCTTTTTAAGAAAAAAGCCTGAGAAAACTGCCACAATCAGTCCCAAAATCAGATGACGTATTTACTTCTCAGTATGTTTTTTAATGTGTCATGGGATTTACATACATGCTTCTACATTGTTCCGTCCGGAAGAATACATATCATTCAGATTCATGAGTCTGAAGCACCAAGACGGGGCTTGACTTGGTAATCTGATTAACCAGGTTTATAAAACAGTGCTAGGCGCATGTTTTTCTGATGGTTTAGACGAGACAAACTATTCAGATATTTCAGAGGGCAAATTGAGTTTGTGGGTTTGAGAGGGGGATAGACTATGGCTTTAATCGTCCAAAAGTACGGCGGCACATCGGTGGGCAGCGTTGAGCGGATCCAAACCGTTGCTGAACGGGTACAGGCAGCGGTACAGGCAGGCAATTCCGTTGTCGTGGTCGTATCAGCCATGGGCAAAACCACTGATAGCCTGGTCAAACTCGCTAGCGAAATTTCTAGCCAACCGAGTCGTCGAGAAATGGATATGTTGCTCTCCACTGGAGAGCAAGTATCCATTGCGTTATTGACAATGGCTCTCCAAGAACGAGGCCAGGCAGCGGTTTCTATGACCGGTGCCCAAGTTGGCATTGTGACAGAGGCTCGCCATAGCCATGCTCGTATTCTGCGTATTGAAACGGAGCGAGTCAAACGCCACTTAGAACAGGGTCAAGTCGTTGTAGTTGCTGGCTTTCAGGGTATTAGTGATGCCCCTGATTTAGAAATTACCACCCTTGGTCGCGGTGGCTCAGATACCTCTGCCGTAGCGTTAGCTGCTTCCCTACAAGCGGATGCATGTGAAATCTGCACAGATGTTCCAGGGATTTTAACCACGGACCCGCGTTTGGTGCCATCAGCCCAGCTGATGACTGATATCACTTGCGATGAAATGTTAGAACTGGCCAGCCTGGGGGCCAAGGTTTTACATCCAAGGGCCGTGGAAATTGCCCGTAACTACGGAGTTACCCTGGTGGTGCGTTCTAGCTGGACTGAAGATCCTGGGACCAAGGTTACCGCCCCGAACAGACTGCCACGCCCCTTAGAAGGGTTAGAGCTAGCTCACCCGGTGGACGCTATTGAGTTCGATACGAACCAGGCCAAGGTAGCCTTGCTCAGGGTGCCAGATCGACCTGGCATAGCGGCCCAGCTATTTGGTACAGTGGCTCAGCAAAATCTCAACGTTGACCTGATTATTCAGTCCATCAACGAAGGGAACTTCAATGACATTGCCTTTACCGTTGAAAAGGATGTCTTGGAAGACGCCAAAAACCTGGCATCATCACTGATTCCTTCATTGCGAGGTACCTCTGAGGATGGCGATACGGTTGCTTTGGTCACTGATACCCAAATTGCCAAAGTGAGCATTGCTGGTGCCGGTATGATTGGTCGCCCCGGTGTTGCCGCCAAGATGTTCTCCACCTTGGCAGCCGCAGAGGTTAATATCCAAATGATTGCGACGTCTGAGGTCAAGGTGAGTTGTACCATTGCTGCTGAGGATTGCGATCGCACCATCGCAGCCCTCTGTAATGCCTTTGACCTCAATCAGTCACCCGCCCGCTTAGATGCCACTGCGACCGTCCCTGGCCCTGCTGTTCGTGGAGTTGCCTTAGACCGTAACCAAGCTCGCTTGGCTCTACGCTATGTACCCGACCAACCCGGCATGGCAGCCAAACTCTTCCAAGTCCTGGCCGATCGAGGCATCAGTGTCGACATGATCATCCAGGCCCAGCGCTGTCGCGAACTCAACGGCATTCAAACCCGTGATATTGCCTTCACAGTAGCCCAGGCTGATGCGGACATGGCCAGGGGCGTTCTCCAGTCTCTCGCGACCGAGTTTGGCAGTAGTGAAATTGTTCTGGATAAGGCCATTGCTAAAGTCAGCGCCGTCGGCATCGGCATGATGACCGAACCCGGCACCGCTGCAAAAATGTTTCAAGCATTGGCCGATAGCGATATCAATATCCAGATGATTGCCACCTCAGAAATCAAAATTAGCTGCGTCGTCGCTGAAGATAGCGGTATTGATGCCCTAAAGGCTGTGCACACCGCCTTTGGCCTAGCAGGTAGTCAAGAAATTAAAGTACCCGCCTAATGGATAGAGAGTAATGGGGAGTGGCACTTGCCCAGGCAAAAACTTCTCTATCAACGCTCCACTTGCTCCAGCGACAAATGAGGTGCCACTGGTTTAATCACCGGTATGGGTTTAGACAATTGATTAAATAACTCCCAAAGCACCTCATTAGCATCCGTTGTGGGTTGAGAGGACCGGGAAAGCAAAATATCGCGACACACCTGCCGAAACTCAGCATCATCCGCTGAAATGTGGATCCTCTCACGCTGACAAACCTGGGCAATCATCAACTTAGGACGTAAGCTAAATTGCCCTTCAGGAGCCACGTGTCTAAAAAACTGCTGCACAATCCTAATCACCAAAGTGGCAGCATCATTAGAAATGCCCGCTAATTCTACTAACAGCTGCTGCTGAGTCAAAACATCTGGTTCCGACAAATGTATGGTGATCAAACGATCCAGTAATGCAGTTTGGGTGCCATAGGTACCATAGTATTCTTCCGAATTCGAAGTAAAAATCACTCGAAATTCAGGATGAATGGAAACATACTCTGAGCCATGGTCACCAGTCAGCACTAGAATCCGCTCCTCTAAAGCAGATAACAAAGCCGTATTGAGCTCAGGGCGAGAACGATTAAATTCGTCATAGATCAGCGTCCAACCTTCGGCGCAAGCTAGCCTGAGCCAAGAGTCTTGCTGACCAGAAACAGTTAATTCATGACCACCGACAACTAGCAGCATCGGACGCTTTCGACAGTCCGCTAAATGCATAGCTAACGTAGTTTTACCAATTCCCGTTGGACCTTCCAAGTGAATGGAATAGCCAGACCGCAAATATCGCAGCGCCCGCTTCATAATCTGGCCAAGTGCAGCAGTCTTTACAAACTGCTGAGGGCGCACCTGAATTACCGTGGACACCAAAGACACCGATCCCTTGTAAGTGGAGTATGGGCTATAACGTGTACACTGCCCATAAAGATTAGCTAATGCTGCTGTTAAAGATATCCCTATGAAAATGTTTCTACGTAGGAAGTGCCGATAGATAACTGAGAAGACCTACAAAAACATCTCAAAGATGAGCAACGGCATTTGCCTTAACATTCCCCAGTGGGGTATATCACTCTCTATTGTCCCCTCCCTAGGCCTATTCATAACCCAATAGGTGCTTTCCGCACTATTCAGGCTTAGCGTTATCTTTCGACTACTTAAGGAGCTACCGTCTGTTTTCCCAGACTTACTGATTCAGAGATCCCACTATTTTGCCAGGCCCACTGCTTTACAGGACCCACTGCTTTACAGGACCCACTGTTTTACAGGACCACTCGCCCCCGCTCGATTTGTCTAACTGATGGATTCTGCCTACATTGAGCGCCTATTACAGGCATTAAAAGATTCAGATGAAACTGTTCGCAATCAAGCAACAGGTGAGTTCTGGCATATGTGGTTTCACCAAAAAGGGATGCAAGGGGCCAAGCGTTTGATTGAAAGTCAGACCCTAGTAGAAGCCGAGCGGAATGATGAAGCCAAAGCCATTCTCGATGAACTCATTGTGACTGAACCTGACTTTGCCGAAGCATGGAACCGCCGTGCCGTTTTGAATTACATGCTCGGCAAATACCCAGCGGCTATTAACGACTGTGAAAAAACCCTTGAGCTCGTCCCTTACCACTTTGGCGCACTCCATGGTCTAGGGCTATGTCATGCATCCATCGGTAACTATCTAGATGCTATTCAATGCTTTCGTCGCACCCTAGATATTCAGCCGTTCTCCTTAATCAATCAACGGCTAATTTTGGAATGTACGGCCAAATTAACCTGATGCGCTGGTGGATCTAAAGTTGCTGTCTAGTGAACCGTGTTTTTGAAATGTCGCCCAGACTGCGAGTAACCACTTGCATTTTGTGAGACCCTGACAAAATACAATAGGCAATAACTTTAAAATTCGCTTCACGACGTATGCAAACCCTGACGCCCCCTTCTTCAAATACTGGTTTAAACGAACTGCTCGATACCAAAATTATTCGTCGCAAAACGCGTCCAGTGCCGGTTGGCAACGTCATCATTGGCGGCGGAGCTCCCGTCGTTGTGCAATCAATGATCAATGAGGACACCCTAGATATTGAAGGGTCCGTCGCCGCCATTCGCCGTCTGCATGAAATTGGCTGTGAAATTGTGCGCGTTACGGTTCCTAGCATAGCCCACGCTAAAGCCTTGGAAACCATCAAGGAGAAACTGGCAGCAACCTATCAAACAGTGCCTCTGGTGGCTGACGTACATCACAACGGCATGAAAATTGCCTTGGAAGTTGCCAAACACGTTGACAACGTACGCATCAACCCCGGCCTTTACGTGTTTGAAAAGCCTAGCGATGACCGTACTGAGTACACCCAGGCAGAATTTGATGCAATCGGTGAAAAAATCAGAGAAACCCTAGAGCCTTTGGTCATTGCCCTACGGGACCAAAACAAATCCATGCGCATTGGAGTCAACCACGGATCCTTAGCAGAACGCATGTTGTTCACCTATGGCGACACCCCTGAAGGCATGGTGGAATCGGCCCTGGAATTTATTCGTATTTGCGAATCCCTAAACTTCCATAATTTAGTGATTTCCCTCAAAGCCTCACGGGTACCTGTCATGCTGGCCGCCTATCGTCTCATGGCTCAACGCATGGATCAGCTAGACATGGACTACCCGCTGCACTTGGGGGTGACTGAAGCTGGGGATGGAGAATATGGTCGAATTAAATCGACAGCCGGTATTGGCACTCTCCTAGCCGAAGGCATTGGCGATACCATCCGTGTCTCTCTAACCGAAGCCCCTGAAAAAGAAATCCCAGTGTGCTATAGCATTTTGCAGGCCTTGGGCTTACGTAAAACCATGGTGGAGTACGTTGCCTGCCCATCCTGCGGGCGTACCTTATTTAATCTGGAAGAAGTTCTACACAAAGTACGCGCTGCAACTGACCATCTCACAGGATTAGATATTGCTGTGATGGGCTGTATCGTTAACGGTCCAGGGGAAATGGCAGATGCTGATTACGGCTATGTGGGTAAAACGCCTGGATATATTTCCCTGTATAGAGGGCGTGAAGAAATCAAACGTGTGCCTGAAGAAAGCGGCGTAGAAGAATTAATTAACCTGATCAAGAGTGATGGTCGCTGGGTAGAGCCGGACAAATAAGTGACATATCTGTAGAACAAATTACCGAGTACAGCATTCGGGGCTGTCATTTTTTCCTGAGGAAAAAATGACAGCCCCGGATATGTTTTAAGTACTGTTCAAGGAAAACTTCATCTCCAACTCATATCCATTTGTTAACTTGGAGCATAGAGCATGAGTCCAATGCACATTTAACCAGCCAAAAGCTAAGATTCCTTGCTAAATCTACTTACCGATTCCCGAGAGGAGTTGCTAAGCTGCATGAAATAACTAAATATTTCTATACCCCCTGCGGCAGTTGAGCAAAGCCTATATATTTGATAAGGGGTGTGAGTTAGTTATTTTGGCCGTTTGACTAGTTTCGTATCGTCCTATTGTTCTGGATCTCTTTTTTATGGCAACCAAGAAGCATGGCCTGATTTTGGGTGCAGCAGCGCTAGCAAGCATGGCTGTTGTCGTTGCAGGAACAAGCATTCACTGGTCTCAAAGTCAGGCGTTCTTTAAAGAGAGCCCGAAAGAGGTTATTGATGAAGTTTGGCAACTGATCGATCACGAATACGTCGACGAAACATTCAACGATCAAGACTGGCTAGCGATTCGCAACGACTATCTCAACCGTGACTACACAGATAGCACCGCGGCTTATGATGCCATCCGCGAGATGCTGGATTCTTTGGATGACCCCTATACTCGCTTCATGGATCCCCAAGAATTCCGCAATATGCAAATTGACACTTCGGGTGAGCTAACGGGTGTGGGCATCCAAATTTCCCAGGAGGAAGAAACAGAAGAAATCATCGTCGTTTCTCCCATTGAAGATACGCCGGCATTTGAGGCAGGAGTCCGCTCTGGAGATATTATTACCGGTATTGACGGAGAATCGACCGAAGGCATGGATCTAAGCGATGCGGTTAATTTGATCCGAGGTCCAGTGAATTCTGAGGTGACATTAACGGTCATCCGTGATGGTGAGCAGATAAACTTTGATCTTGTGCGTGCCCGCATCGAGATTCATCCTGTACGCTTTGCATATCATCCTGAACAGGAAGGTGGTGTTGGCTATATTCGTCTGACGCAGTTTAGTGCAAATGCGGCTTCTGAGATGCGTGAGGCGATTCAGGAACTAGAGCTACGGGATGTGACTGGCTACGTAATGGATTTACGTTCTAATCCGGGTGGATTACTTTACTCCAGTATTGATATTTCTCGCATGTGGCTCAGCGACGGCACCATCGTTTCAACCGTGAACCGTGAAGGTACCGTTGATGAGAATGTGGCCAGTGACCGCGCACTAACCGATAAGCCCCTGGTTGTATTGGTTGACGGTGGCTCTGCCAGTGCTAGTGAGATTCTGTCCGGAGCGCTACAGGATAATAATCGAGCGGTATTGGTGGGTACGAAAACCTTCGGCAAAGGTTTAGTGCAATCGGTCCGGGGACTTGGAGATGGGTCAGGGATTGCAGTGACCATTGCTAAGTACCTCACACCCAGCGGTCGCGATATCAATACCCTGGGCATTGAACCTGACTTTACCGTTGAACTGAGTGATGATGAGAGGGAATATCTGAGTGAAGACCGTGAACGGATTGGGACAGAAGAAGACCCTCAATACGCTAAAGCAATTGAAGTCTTAAACGATATCATTCGTGGCCAGCGAGAAGCAGCGAATGCTGGAGTAGTTTCGGTTAATTAAAAGCTGCTGTCACTCTCTATTTAGGCAAACATTTACCAGCTCGAATTAGCCCCACACGTTTAGCTATTGCTTCAGCTCGGCTCGCAAATGGTCCCCACATTTGTGGAGACTCACCTCGTTGAGCAAGTTCAGCCTGACTAAAAATTTCACAGTGTCCGTCAGTTTGCTTTATCACGTGCCAGGAGTCGGATTCCTGGGTATTTTGAGTGTCTTCAGGTGTTTCAGCAGCCATAGTTTTCTAAACAGACATCAGTTCATGACTTACCCGTAACTTTTCTAGCCGTGAGATAGATTAGGCCGGACCACCAGGTCAATCCTACAGCTAGCCAGAATATACTCAGGGCTGGTAGAGGATATTGCTGGGATATGGGTGAAATCAGGAGTGCGATCGCAACAATCTGCACCACTGTTTTCACCTTACCCCACATATTGGCTCCTGTAATCGTCGCCTGCCCTACACGCCAACCGGCAATGGTTAACTCCCGGGCCAAAATCAAAAATACGCCCCAAGCAGGTACCGTTCCTAGTTGCACCAAGACCATTAACGGAGCCAGCACCAATAATTTATCCACCAGCGGATCTAAAAACTTTCCCAGGTCAGTCACCTGATTAAGACGTCGTGCTAAATAACCGTCCAGCCAGTCAGTACAAGCCGCTAGCAGAAACACAACCACTGCCCACCAACGATTGTTAGTCGAGGGCGAGGGACTTGCCAGCAAGCCAAACACTAAGGGAATCGCCATCAGTCGAGAAACAGTAATCCATGTAGGTAAATTCATGGGGCTCACCGATAGCTAATATAATCTTCCCGATAGTTCGGCGGCTCGACATGAATGGTGACCCGAATTGGCCCAAACACCTTCTCTAGTTTCTGTTCAACCACTTCAGTAATATCGTGGGCACTGACCACATCTTTGGGTTCCACAATCAAATGCATATCAATAAATACCTGGCGACCCAAGAGGCCTCGTGAAGCAATGCTATGACAGTTCAAAACCCCAGGTACTCGCATTACTTCTCGATGGATTGCCTCTGGCGCAATGGCCATTTCATCCACTAGCCAGGGTAAATTTGCCGACAACACCACCCAGCCACTATGCAACACCAACACTGCCACCGGCAATGCCATCACAATATCTAACCAACCCAGCCCTCGCCACACCCCGATCAGACCCACAATGACAACAATGGTGATCCAGATGTCACTCATCGTGTGGTGCGCATCAGCGATCAGCAGTTTGCTACCCAAACGCATGCCCACCCTGCGCTCATAAACAGCCACAATGATATTGATGCCCAATACCAACAACATGAGCCAAAGAGCTATAGGGGTAAGGATCACGGGGTCAGATCCCATCAACAAACGTTCAAACGCACCCCTCAAAATTTCAAAACAGGCAATTCCCAAAAAAGCCGCAATCCCTAAGGCACCGACAGCTTCATATTTCTGATGGCCATAGGGATGCTCTCGATCAGGCTCTGGAGAGGCTAACTGATTGGTCACCAATCCCAAAATGTTGTTGGCACTATCGGTAACACTGTGCAGCGCATCAGCCAACAAACTCAAGGACCCTGTCCAAAAACCGACCAGTACCTTGAGAAGCAGAACCAATACATTAAGAAGCAGGGTGATTAGCAAGACCTGCCTCACTTCAGACCGATAGCTAACACCAGATACTTCAGTAGACATGCACGACTTCTCCGCAGCATGTTTAATAGTAGCGAAGGACGTTCCCCTATGGCGTAATGCTTAACGCTAAAATTCTAAGCTGCTTGCTGCTGCTGCAATTGCAGACCATGCATATGGGCAAACAACTGCCAGCAGTAAGACTCTGGTAAACCACAGGTAAGAGCTCCTCTCATGACCACATCAAAATACCAATCACTGGGAGCATGCTCATGCCCCAACTTCTCTAACACAGTGTAGGTACGTGTGTTAGAGAACGTCTTACCTCGACATTCGATAGTGACTGGGTGGTGCACATAGCCTTCTTCACGGTGATCAAGCAGCGCACTTAAATGCCAGGGCAATGAGTACAATACTCCGTGCACCGTTGCACCGGGGGTGTGCATAATGTCTAAAACACCGCACTGACGACGGCGCGAGTATCGAAAAAAGCCAAGCCGATAGCCCTTTAGCTGGGCTGGTCCAATCACATAGGGATGGGTGTTTTCCCGCAAAGAGCGCTTGAGATCGACAGGACACATACATGACCCATAGGCAAAATAGTAAAACTGCTCAGAGTTTCCATGGATCATTGTTATTGCCACAGTCAATCTCCCTTATCAACCTCAGAAAATTCAGTAAGTTCAGCCAGCTTACTCAAAACTTACAAATTTAAATGTACGAATATGACAAGAATTTAACAGAGATGGCTGGGGAAATAGAAAATCACAACAATTCCACACGATTTTATAGACTTAGAAAGTAGTTCTATCAACCTCCATGCCACACATCCATGCCATTCATTGTCGGCCTAATCATTTTGCTGATCAGCCTGCCATTATGCTTTGCCATTGATGGTCTAGCGCATTTGACGCCTACTCTGTCAACAATGCCACTATGGCTGTGGCTGATCGTTGGCTCAATTCTATTGAGTTGGTTAATGAAGGATAGCTAATGGCAGAAATACTTGAGACAGGATAATTTACTTGCCATTGCGGATCCTCAGGAGGATTTAATCGGAAACAATAATGTAGAGCAAGCTTTCTAGATCGCTTCATTTCCTGAAGCAGTAACAGCATTTGCTTAATCCCTAACAAAGCAACTAATCCTAAACCGAGCAAGTAAGCTACTCTCTATACAAAGCTGTGTATAAACACGTCATCACAAGCCATGGCCAAGAACTTCGATTTAGAGCAATTAGAACAGCTTGCTGGAGGAGATAAAGCCTTTGAAAAAGAACTTTTGAGGATGTTTGTAGGGGATACTGAAAATAGTCTGACTCAGCTGACAACAGCACTCTCTACGGACAATCCAGTCGCTGTACAAGAGCTAGCACACTATATCAAAGGGGCCAGCGCAAACGTTGGTGCCACTGGGATGTCTAAAACTGCTGCCAAGCTTGAGATGCTGGCTAAGCAAGGCAACCTGAAAAATGCGGCCAATCACATAAGACAGTTACAAGCGCTACACCAAGAAGTAAAGCGGTTAGCGCGTTAGAGTATCATATTTACTACTTATTTTATCTAACACTGAAATGCCCAACTGTAGTCACAGGGACGCAAAGTTGGGCATTCAGGCTATTAATAGCGCTGCGTTGACTGCACCTAGGCAGATGTACGACTCTCAGTAGGTTCGGTGGTGCCGTAAAGTTCTGGTAGATCACGTGATGGTGGTAGTGTCCGTGATTCCCGAGTCTCAATGTATCCTGTGTAGTAAGCCCCCGGTTCTATCTCCAAGGAACCTGCCACTACATCACCTTCTAAACGGGCTGTACCGCTTAACATCAGCTTACCTTCAGCAAATACTCGCGCTTTCAGTACACCCTGAACCACAATGTCGTGAGCACGCACCTCCTGGCCTTCTACCAGGCCAGTTTTAGAAATTTCCAGGTCTCCCTGTATATCAACAATTCCGTGAACAATGCCATCAACAACTAACTTGCCTTCGGCATGAACGTTGCCCTCTAATTCACATGTTCTGCTGAGATAGGTAAAACTAGTCGCTGGCTTTCGCTTGAACATAAACACAGTAATCAGTACCCGTACGGTTGGACAGCAGTAAAAAATGAAAGCTCTACCACGGGGTAAGGCCCCCAGATGCACACTTAAGCTAAATTTTGGCTATTGAACCATACAATCAAAACTCTAAACTCTAACCATCTACTGGCTGGACAACGACTAAGCAGACTGCTGCTTCTGAAAAGTTAAGCCTTTCCTTGCCTAAACTCTAGCATCAGTTTTTGATTCAGACTGTCGCTCAAGCTATTTGTTTACTTGGTTTTTTATACAGGGGGGTGCAAGATTCGTCTATAGGCACAGACAATCACCGCGAACGAAAAGCATGGCCTATGGCCTACATAAATTCCCAGGTAAGCATTCCATGACTTTTTTTGAAACAATCTATCTAGAACACTTGTGTGGGATTAGCCTAACAGGCTGCTTAATATCAGAGATACAGTAGTTGTACCGATAGGAACCGTAAGATTATCGATACCGTATTTAGACACAGCTTCCAGGGCAGTGGCTGCGATCGCAACGCCTAAGGCCACCAACAGCAGCGACCCGCTCATCCCTTGAAGCGAGCCGAGGACAATGAGCACAATCAGCGTACTTGCGATCGCCATCGTTAAGCTACCTTCATAGCTTTTTTTCTCCCCCCACAGTTCATAGGGATGCCGCCCCCATCGCTGCCCCACCAAAGCAGCCAGGCCATCGCCCCAACACATAATTAAAATGCCAATGACACCAAAATAGGGATACCCTTGAGGCCAACACCAGGCCATCACCCCTCCAATACTGACCGCATAAAAAAAAGTCCCCCAGCTGCGGCGACCCACACTGTTAATTCCTGGCAAAATAGGCACCCGATAGGACACTAACGCCACACCTGCAAACACGACGGAGGCCGCTACCCCCATCCAAGCAGGCAACATGAACCACCAAGCCAACAAAATCACATGGCCTGCTCCAATGTGCACAATCTTACGGGTAATCTCTGGACCAAATCCCGAGCGCCGTGCCCCTTCAGAAACAGAACCAATCAGCAACAACCAGGCCAAAACCAAACCAACCTGCCAGCTATAGACTGTAAATCCCACCTCCAATTGCCCCATGCACTACCATCCGCATAATCATTCAACGCGATTGTAAAGCCTACACTAGATCCTCCCTAAATGCGGTTCCCCAATCAACCTCAGACTGCTATCTTGATGGGGAAATTCAGTCACAAGCTATCGCATGGGGAATACCTACAAGCGAGTATTACTAAAACTTAGCGGCGAAGCCTTAATGGGCAATCTAGCCTATGGCATTGATCCAACTATAGTAGATGCTATCGCTCAAGAAATTGCAGCCACTGCTGCTCAAGGAGTTCAAATTGCTGTTGTTGTCGGAGGTGGCAACATCTTTCGGGGAGTTAAAGGCGCTGCATCCGGGATGGATCGGGCAACGGCAGACTACATTGGCATGCTTGCCACCGTCATGAATGCCATGACATTGCAAGATGCCCTAGAACGGATTGATGTCCCTACACGGGTACAAACTGCCATTTCTATGCAGGAAATGGCCGAACCTTATATTCGGCGACGGGCCATTCGCCACCTTGAAAAAAATCGAGTGGTCATTTTTGGCGCTGGTTCCGGTAATCCTTTCTTTACAACCGATACTACAGCTGCCCTGCGTGCGGCTGAGATTAATGCCGAAGTGCTACTTAAAGCGACTAAAGTAGACGGCGTTTATGATTCTGATCCCAATACTAACCCCAACGCAAAACGCTACTCCAGTTTGACCTATAGCCATGTTCTGGCTAAAGATCTCAAAGTGATGGATGGTACTGCCATTGCACTGTGTAAAGATAACAACATCCCCATCATGGTGTTTAATCTAGCTGTTGCTGGCAATATTCAACGGGCCATGACTGGGGAACCAATTGGCACAATTGTGGGAGGATCTTGTGAAGTTAGCTGATATTAACGACGTAGAACAGGCGATGCAGAAGGCGGTTGAAGCCACGAAACGCTCTTTTAACACCATCCGCACCGGGCGCGCTAATGCATCCCTGCTAGACCGTATTTCTGTTGACTACTACGGTGCCCCTACCCCCCTGAAGTCAATGGCTAACATTAGCACCCCTGACCCGAGCACGCTGATGATTCAGCCCTATGATGCCAGCATTCTCAGTCAAATCGAAAAAGCGATTTCCTTGTCTGACGTTGGGTTAGTTCCCAACAATGATGGATCGGTGATTCGGTTAAACATTCCTCCACTAACGACCGAGCGTCGTAAGGAGTTTGTTAAACAAGCTGGTAAGTACGCTGAAGAAGGTCGCGTCGCCATCCGTAATGTCAGACGAGATGGCATGGACTTTGCGAAGAAGCAAGAAAAGAGCGGTGACCTGTCTGAAGACGAAGCCCGCGATTTACAAGATCAGGTACAAAAACTAACAGATCAATACATTAAGAACATCGATAAGACATTAGACGATAAAGAAAAGGAAATTATGAAGGTGTAATCGCACCATATTGGTTCATCCTTAGCACCTAATCATCTCAATCCTGATCGTCACCTATGCAAAATTTGGTGACCACAGCCGCTTAGAATAAGTTGCGTCATTACTATTTGAGGCCTTTCACCTGAAACAGTCAGCTCATCAGTTGGGCTGATTTCAGGCTGATTAACACAATCAATTAGTAGTACAGATAAAGCGGAGCATATGGGGTGTGCATGATGTTTGACTGTATCGTCGTGGGTGCTGGACCTGGAGGGAGCACAACCGCTTATCAATTGGCTAAGCGGGGTCGGTCGGTGTTACTGCTGGAAAAGCATACGCTGCCCCGCTACAAGCCTTGCACTGGTGCTGTAGCTCCCAGTATTGCCACCTGGTTGGACTTTGATATCACCCCTGCGATTGATCAGAAGCTGCGTCGTATCCGCTACACCTGGCAGCTGGATGATCCCATCGAAGCAGAACTCGAAACCGACGAACCCATGTGGATTGTACGTCGGGATATCTTTGATCAATATTTGATTGACCAGGCCCTTAAGGTTGGCGTCGTCGTTAAAGATGGCACGCCTGTTACGTCTATTAGCTTTAAAGATCAAACGTGGACAGTTAACACTGACCACGGCTCCTATGAAGGCCAGTACTTGATAGCCGCAGACGGAGCCGATGGCCCCATGGCTAAGTGGCTCGGATTCAAATCAGAAAAGGTCCGTCAAGGTTATGTGCTGGAAATCGACTTACCGACCCCAGAGCCCCATCCAACCATGGCGTTTGAATTTGGGTTAGTTAAACAGGGTTGTCTCTGGAATTTTCCTAAACATCAGGGTCACTCCCTAGGCATTACCCGCTTTTTGGGAGACAACCTTAAAGATCCCGAACAGTCTTTAGCAACCTTTGCCAGGGGGCTGGGTGACGATGCTGAGGCAGGTCAACTTTATTCCCATGGTCTTAAGCTTTGGAATGGCAACACTCCTCTCCACACAAAACAGGCCCTGTTAGTGGGCGAAGCTGCAGCTTTAGTCGATCCCATGACAGCTGAAGGTATTCGTCCAGCTATTTTTAGCGGAATTCAGGCCGCTAAAGCCATTAATAAGGCTTTGGATGGCGATAACAAAGCATTGGCCAACTACAGCCAAGTTATTCATGAAGAGTGGGGCAACGACATTCAATGGAGTCACCGGATCGCCAATATATTTTTCCGCATGCAAAAAATTGGTTATCGCGTTGGCATTAAACGACCGACAGCAACTAAACGATTGGGTCAACTACTAGCTGGTGAAATTCGGTACGCAGATCTAGCCAATCGAGTCATTAAACGTATCAGTGGTAGCCTTTTACCCGGCAGAGGGGCTTAAGTTTACTTTTTTAGACTTAGCTAGTCACTTTTACTGATTTACACAGAAATATTAATTCTTCGCATAAAATAAAAATTCACTTATGAAAATGTAAATTCACAAGGAGATAAAATACCCATTCACAAGTAAATACGGCAAACAGTATAGTTTGCTGCTAATTATATAAATTAAACCTTTAGATTAATTCCACCAATACAATCCCTTCTAAACACATTCTTCATAAGTTTAATAACTTTTATTTTTTAAATTCTCTAAGTTTTATCTATTTTTTTAGGTCGTATTAAGCGCCTAAAAATAGGTCAGAATAAAGGCTCTAGCGGCAGCGGGGATCGCCCTTCAATCAAGCGATCCCCGCGCTTCTTGTAACTTTTGACACATTGTCGCGATCATGGAGACTTGTCATAATTAGGACCTGTCTACCTACTTAGCAATCTTTATGAGTACTGTGATTCAAACGATTCACTGCCCAAACTGTGGAAGGTCAGCCGAGCGTCACTATTTGAATGATCAGGAGTTAACTCGGACTCAATGTTCAGGCTGTGACTACTTGATGATTGTTTGCCAAAAAACTGGCAAAGTCATTGAAGCCTATGCACCAGGGATTACAGCTGCGATCGCACATTAAAAGAGCTTTAAATGTCTTGAAATACTCACAAAAAATGCAAAACTCTTTCCGTATAACTTTGGGCTAAGCGTTCACTTTGGATGCTCGCAATTGACCACAGGCAGCATCCTTTTCCAGCCCCCGCGAGTAACGAACACTGACGGCAATCCCGGCCGCTTTCAAACTATCGGTAAATTGGTTAACACGTTTACGTGAGGGACGCTGGTAATCTACCTCATCGATAGGATTATAGGGAATTAGGTTGACATGGCTTTGAAAGCCTCGCAACAGCTGTGACAACTCAGCCGCATGTTCGTTACAGTCATTCAAACCCGCTAGCAAAATATATTCAAACGTGACGCGACGTCCCGTCATAACAATATACTCACGACATTCATCGAGTAAATCGGTGAGGGGGTAATGTTGCGCACTGGGAATCAACTGAGTGCGCAACGCCTGGTTAGACCCATGCAAACTGACGGCCAACGTTGTCTGCAAACGATACTGAGCTAACCGGCGAATTTGCCCCGGAATACCCACAGTCGAAATAGTAATGCTGCGCTGACCAATACCAATATCTTGATTAAGGCATTTAACTGCACCCACAACATTCTGAACATTGATTAGGGGTTCCCCCATCCCCATAAACACAATGTTACTGACCCGTTGATCAAACGCTTCTTGTACGGTTAGGACTTGATCAACAATTTCATGGGTTGCCAAATTACGAACAAACCCGCCTTTACCCGTTGCGCAAAAATCGCAGGCCATGGGGCAGCCCACCTGGGATGACACACATACGGTCAAACGCTTGTCCGTTGGCATACCAACGGTTTCAATGATCTGCCCATCGTCTAAGCGCAACAGAAACTTAACCGTTTGATCAGCAGCAATAGAACGATGGTGAATGTCAGAACGCCCAATACATACATTTTCCATACCCTGACGCCAGGCCTTTGGAAAAACCGTAATGTCTGTTAAAGAACGCACACCTTTAGCGTATAGCCACTGGTGCAACTGCTTACCTCGATAGGCCGCCTGCCCTTGGGATTGTACCCACTCAGTCAATTCAGCTTGATTCATCCCCAGAAGAGGACGCTGAGCTGACGCATTGGTTAGTGAACCATCAAGGGTAGAAACCATGATTAAACACAATAAAAAATAGTCCAGACCCATGCTCTGGAACTATATCTTAGAAGATTTAGGTCGACCCTCAATTTTTCAACCTTGAGACAACGTCATTAATTAATTATTTGCCTCAGGATTTTCTTGAATCAGGTCCACCAAGCCTTCAGTCAATGCTCGAGGATCCATAAAGACCACTTTTGAGTTATCGCTCTCACCCAGCTTCTGATTGGCATCTACATAGCGTTGCGCAATCAAGAATTTTAATATATCGCCCTGACTTAGCTGCCCATCAAAGGCTTGAGCAATCAAACGCATCGACTGTACATTGCCCTCTGCTTCGAGAATAGCGGCTTCTTTTTGACCTTCGGCTTTAGTAATCGCAGCCCGCTTAGCAATCTCAGCCGCTTGCTCAAGCCGCATGGATTCTTCCACTTCAGATGGAATCTTAATCTCTTGAACTTCTACACGATTGACTTTTACACCCCAGGGCTCAGTTGCTTCATCCAATACATCAAGCAGGGCCTTATTAATGGCTTCTCGGGAAGAAAAGGTTTCTTGAAGGTCCATCTTACCAATTTCAGATCGCAGCGTTGTCACCACCAACTCTTGGATAGCGGTTTCTACATCTTCAATGGCGTAGTAGGTTTTTTCAAGATCAAGAATTCGCCAGTAAATGACAGCATCTATCTCAACATTGACGTTATCTCGAGTCGTTGCACTTCTAGGCTCAATATCTAGAATTTGCTCGCGCAGTGTATCCTCAATCACAAGAGCATCCAACAATGGCACGATGAAATTAACCCCCGGTTCCAGGGTGGAGCGATAACGACCCAAACGTTCTATTAAAGCTGCGTTGCCTTCTTTGACAACCCTCACAGAACCAACCGAGTAGCCAATAATGATCAATGAAAGGATAGCGAGAATAGAAGAGCCCATGGGGAACCGAAACGCAATGGCGATGGATGAATGTGCTCATGGATAACACATCTTTTGAGTTTCTGTCTAGCGTACAGTAGGGAAATTGAGATACCCTGCTCTCCACGTAACATCAATTCTTGAAAAGGCACTACTCAAGACAGTCTTTATGTCAGAAAAATTAATAGTGCAACACATCATGAAACAGATCGGTGCCACTGCGCTTAAAACAATCCCACTCTTTTTAGGTCTTAGTCTCTGGGAAGCATCAACCACAAGCGTTCTAGCCCAAATTGACCACAGCGGCTGTTATATCCAAGATCGCAATGGTGAATTTTATGACCTGAGTGTACTCTGTACCATCCCTAATGACGGCAATGTTGCACCGGTTTTACAGACTGGTGATGTGCAAGTGACGTTGCGCTGGAATACCAGCGATGATCTAGATCTAATCGTCGTTGACCCAGCCGGAAGCATTGTTGATTTTGGCTCTCCCACATCGCCTTCAGGTGGTCAACTGGATGTAGATGCCAATGGCTTTTGCCAAACTCAAAATTTCTCTCCGGTTGAAAATATCTTCTGGCCCACAGGCAGTGCTCCCGATGGCGAGTATTTGGCTTACGTTACCCTGGCTATCCCCTGTAGTTTAGAAGATCTGGCCAGTAACGATATCAATGCGGCAAATATCGCCTATGAAAACCTGGCAGTCCCCTACACTCTGACGATTTTGAATGATGGGGTGACAACAACCTATGAAGGCATGAGCAAACCTGAAGGATTGGGTGTAGACTACCCGTTTCAGGTAGGGCCGGTTACAGGCTCCAACGAAACGGATCTAGGAACCGATGAAGCACCTAAGGATGATTTAGAGCTGCCTAATTTTGGCCTACCAGAATTGTAGACAAGCACGGTCTAGCTAATGGCTAACGACGACGGCTTTGGTTTGAAGGACCTCGTCCCCCTGGTCCCCCTGGAAACAAACCCAATAGCGGTCCCAAAACCACACCAAAAATAAATCCACCGGCATGGGCCCAGTAGGCAACACCGCCTGTTCCCATATCTGCGCTGACACCCAGGCTAGCAATGCTGTTAAACGCTTGCATGACAAACCAAAAGCCTAGGAAAAAGACCGCAGGTATACGAACAGTTGTAAAGATAAAGAATAAAGGCAACAGTGTGAGAATTTGGGCCTTAGGAAAGCGAATGATATAGGCTCCCATCACTCCTGCGATCGCACCGCTTGCCCCCAATGTCGGAATCATCGAGCCTGGCGAGAAAATCCACTGAGACAACCCTGCCAACGCTCCACAAGCCAGATAAAACAGAATGAAGCGTCGGTGACCCATTTGGTCTTCGATGTTATTGCCAAAAATCCATAGATAGAGCATGTTACCCCCCAGATGGGCAGGCCCCCCATGGAGAAACTGAGAGCTAATCAGGGTAAACCATTCACCTATGGGATTAGCAGCCCGTCCAGCAAAGCTATCTGTCAGTTCAGCGGGGACAATCGCCCATACCGTAAAAAACTGATTAAGCGCCTCTTCTCCTGAGCCTTGAAGAGATAGCTCATACAAAAAAATCGCAACATTAAGGGCAATGATCACAAACACCACATAGGGCGTTGTGCGAGTCGGATTATTGTCGTTTAAAGGAACCACAAAAACGCTAGATAGGCTGGCTACCTACCCATTGTCGGTGATGAATGATGAGTTTTGAATGTTGAGTTTTAAGTTTTGAATTCTTGGCATTTTGTGGGGTGACATACCTAGATGCAATCCCTCTATGCAGCCTTAGGTTCAATGGGTTTGCCGCCCCAGACAGCCTTAATGGTGTCCAAAAAGGCAAACACTGAAGGCGGCTGTAGCGCATCCACCAGGGTTACCACCCCAATTACCCGTTCAAAGGGTTCTGGTAGCTGCGCAACGGTAATGTCGTCAGGGATAGGTTCAGCGGCTAACTTCGCCATAATGGTTGCCCCCAACCCCCGCCTTACCATACTGACAATGGTGGAATCTTCCCTCACGTCATAGGCAAAGTTGATCGATTGAGCATGGCGGGTTAAATATTGCTCAATGTTGTAGCGACAGCCATCGCCAGGGGGTGTTTGAATTAAGGGATATTTAAATAATTGCTCCCAGGTTAGTTGAGCATCAATGGGTTTAGCGGCAGGGGGCAATAACACCACATATTCATCCCGCAGCAGTTCCCATGCTTCAAAGTCGGCACTGGTGGGTAAATAAGTAAAGCCAATATCAATACGTCCCTGGCGTAGATAGTCTTCGACAAGGTGGTAATGACTAAACTCATCAATGGTCACACTGATGCCGGGATACTGCTGACGAAAGCGTTCGATCACCGCTGGCAAAATGTGGGTGGCCACACTGCGGAAGCCCCCCAAGCGCACCTGACCTGATTGCAACCCCTTCGCTAGCTGGGCCTGCTGACAAATTTTTTCTAGTCGGTCCATCACTTGCTCTGCTTCTGCTGTGATGGCTTCGCCGACGGGGGTGAGGACGGCCCCCTGGCGGCCTCGGTTAAGAAGGATCACACCAAGCTCGGTTTCTAGGGTTGCTATCGCATGACTCACCGCCGACTGCGATAGCTCTAACTGTAACGCTGCATCACTAAAAGTACCGGTCTTAGCAATAGCCACCAGTGCCCTGAGTTGGGAAAGTTTGAGTCGATTGGGATTGCTCTCGGCCATGGAGCACCTAATAATTGGACGATGCTTAAAACCGCATCCAAGTTAAAGCCCTTAAAGTCGTCTAAAACTATAGGTATGAATACGGCCTATATTAAATATTGCCTTAGGGTGCTCAATAAAATCGATTAAATTCATCTATACCTTTTATGCAACCCGTGAAGTAGATCATTTGATCTATTTGCTGACCGGACATAGACTAGAAAATTGGGCAAATAGCTAACAACGCTGACAACCATGGGTCTAATCAGCATTCGCCCGGAGGGTTTATAGCGTTCCCCAAGCAGCCTTTGCCTCTGGATGGATGGCAGTGCGGGGAGCCCGCCGTCATCGTGGCTACGAACAAAGAATTTTCATCATTTTGTAGTTTTCTACAAAGGTTCATAGCAATTTTTATTAAACAGATTGCAGGGTTTGATTATTGTCGAAAATGCTACTGAAAAATTAGTGTAGATACACCATTAGACAGGGTTTTCTGATATTTGAACGATCTCTGTCATCGGTACCAACGAAATGCTTGCCATAACCTTGTGCATCTCACCTAAACGAGCAAAAACGAGTCCGAGATCGGGGGCGATTGACCGTTAATGCTTTAGCATCTACAGCAGCCATAGATAGTGAACATGAACCATGGGCCCCACATTCAACGAAGCAACTACCGGTAAAATCCTGATTGTTGATGACCACCAGGTTGTACTGAGCGGCACCATCGACATATTACGGCAGCACTATCCAACCTACGAGCTGTTGACCGCTAAGACAGCCCAGGAAGCTCTAGAACAGCTAGCCAACCATCGCCTCAGCCTGGTTGTTTTAGATTTATCCATTCCTGAGGCCTACCAACAAGATGCCAAGGTAGAAACTGGCATTGAGCTGCTCAGGCAGGTGATGAAACATTACCCAGAGCAAAATATTACTGTCCAAAGTACCTACATTAAAGCTTTGGTCAGAGTTCGTTCAGAGATCGATAGTCATGAAGGTGGCTTCACCATCGTCGATAAGAGCATGTCCAGCCAGGACATTTTTCAGCGGGTTGACGGTGCCCTTAAAGGGTTTAGCCACACTAGAGGCATCAAGGCTCTGCAGGCTGGTATTGAACTTAAACCTGAGTGGTTAGACGTACTTACGTTAGCTTTTCACGAAGGGTTGCAAGATAAGGCTATTGCCCAAAAATTAAACGTACAACCCAGCACAATTCGTCACTATTGGAACAAGCTCTACGACGTTCTAGAAATTGACCCTGAACTTGATAAAAAAGACGGCAAAAATTTGCGCAGCCTGACTGAGATCCGGGCGCGTGAGCGAGGGCTACTGGACTAATGGAGGAGCAACGCCGCCGGGACAGGGTCTTAGATATCTTCAAAACTAGCCTGTGGGGTTTTGGCATCATTGCTTCAGTTTTGGGAGCCCGCACTCTAGGCGCATTTCACGCCCTAGAGTTGATGGTGCTAGATCGTTTTTTTACGCTCAACACCCGGCTTTCTATTGAAGCTCCAGATCAGAAAATTGCTATTGTGCAAGTTGGTCAGCCCTTTGTGGAAGGGTCCGCTGATAAAGGTTACACAATCACTGCCGACTCCCTGGCAAACGTTCTAGAAGGCATCTTCAACAGTGACCCCGCTGTTGTTGGCACCGATATTGTTTCGTATAGAATCACAGGCGATCACCAGGAACTGCTATCTGTTATCAATCAACATTCCAACTTGATCACAGTTGAAAATAGCGACCCCAACATTGCTGAACCCATTCCAGGACTCACTAGCCAACAATTATCTACTCAGGTAGGGTTCAACGATCTGATTTTTGATAGAGATGGCACTGTCCGTCGAGCTTTACTAGGCTCTTCGTTTCAAGGAGAGTCTAATGACTTCAAATTTTCCTTTCCAGTTCAAGTAGTTCGAGAGTATTTCAAAAACAGAGTTCAAAATACTGAAGGCGAAGCCATTGAGTTGGCAAATGGTCTCGAAGATACAGGCACCATGCGCTTTGGTTCTGCTGAGATACCGCGTATCCGACCTATTTATGGATATACCGAGCGAGAAATAGAGGGCGTTGAAACCCTGATTAACTACAGAGGCCAGATCACCCCTTTTAAAGTGATCAGTGCCAGGGAGTTACTGGTATCAGCAAACAAGGATGAGCTCATCAAAGATAAAATCATCATCCTCAACTTAGAGGGCCTATCACCGGGATTTGCAGTTCCTCTCACCAGGGTATTTAGAAGTAGTTTGAATGATAACGATAACGATCAGATAGTGACTGGCATCGAAATTCAAGCTCATATTATTAGTCAATTAGTCCAAGCAGTTGAATCCCAAAGACCTTTAATTTCAACCCATCAATCTGCGCAGTATATATTTTTAATCATTTTCTCAATACTGGGTATCAGCTGTAGTAGATTCTCAAAGGACGTCATCAGCAACATTATTAGCCTATCAATCGTTATTTTTTCAGGTACTTTATTAAGCTATTTATTATTGCTAAATCTAGGTTTTTGGCTGCCCCTGACTGCGACTCTGATATCTACAACGGCTAATGGGCTGATTTATATTAACTATGCTCAGAATAAGCGCCGCTGGGAAAAACTAATGGCGCAACGGAATCTAGCTCTCGAAAAGGAACGTCAGTTGTCTGAGCAATTAGATTCTCAACGCCAAAAAACAATTGAGAATGTATTTGATTCCATTCATAATGGTCCCTTGCAAACATTGGCAAATCTTCTCAGGCGAACCCGTGACGAAACTATTAATTTATCTGAAGTTTGCTTAAGTCTAGAAGATCTCAACCGTGAAATTCGCTACATAGGTGACTCGATTAAACAGGACGCTAGCGATCGCAAACATACCCTCGACGTTAGCTACGCTGGCACTAAGTTTGATTTAGGTATACCTCTGCACGAATTATTTCAAGAGGTTTATGATGCCATGTTATCAAGGCCATTATTAGGGTTTTCTAACCTTAAGTTCACCATCATATCGTTTGACCCAATTGAGTCCGAGAAATTAAGCATTGAAGTTAAACGCAAGCTATGTAGATTTTTAGAAGAAGCCCTCGGTAATGTTGGCAAACATGCAGTTGGTTCAACTCGTCTAGTCGTAACGGGAAAACATAAAGACAGTCATTATGAGCTGACCGTAGCTGATAACGGACCTTGCGAAAAACTTGATGAAGTGGAAACAGGAGAAGGAACACGCATTGGCAAGGAAGTCTCTAAATTAACGAGAGGTCAATTTATCCATAGACTCAACAAACCTAAGGGATTTCTATGTCAATTAACCTTCCCTATATCTACTTAATTTAATAATTAAAAGCCGTTTTTAAAGTGTTGATTTTGAATATCAGGTAAGCATATAAAGATTAGGAATTAAATACATTTATCTTCGAATTTAAGCCCTGATCAATACACAATAGGAACGTATTTATGAGGTGTCACTTAGTAACATTTAGGAGGTGATAAAAACGACTACTTTAAGAGTGACTAAAAGACTATGGCTCCATATTGTCATAGCATCAGTGATTTCAATGCCAATCATTTCTGTATTGGATAGTGCAGCTAGTGCCAACTATGTCCCCCCCCCGGACGCAGGACGCTCTGGTGATGGTAATGGTGGTTTCGGCTCCAGCCGTTAACTATCCACATTAGGAAATGATTTAAATCACAGAAGCGGGGTGATTTCCCATGAAATCACCCCGCTTTTTTAGTAAAGTGTCTACAACGTTGTAGAAAAGTTCAAAGGGCTTTGGAGAGAAGATCTGAGAGGCCTGAAGAAAAGCCCACAAAGGTCTGCATAAAAGCAAATTGTTTTGAAAAGAAGCCTTAGCTATTCTGTGATTGTTCGATAAAGCATCAGTGATACAGCTTACTTTCCTGCATGGCTAGCTGATTTTCCATCCGTATCATTAATTCCAGATGTCTGATGGTCATGCCGCTTTTTCAACATCCTTTGCTTTTCTCGGAGCTTGTGCAATGCCCTTTCTACCACTTTTTACCGTTTGTCTCGCTTTCTTTCTCTTTTCTGAGGTCTTAACTCCTAAGTCCAAGAAAAAGGAAACAAAAGACGTACCTACAAAATTGTTAATTGAGTTAACAAGCGCTGAAGGCAGTGCTGAGTAACTGGGCAATCATTGGAATAAGCACTAACCCCCACCATCTTGAGTTCAGAGGACAACACCATGATCGTTCTATCTTCCATGAAAGCAATGAGAACACGGCGTACAGAGCTATTGGCAAGCCTGGTGTTGTCCCTATGGCACAAGCTTAGACCCGAGCAAGGCTGTGAAGCTGATTGCTGCTAATATTCTGCGTTAGTCGATAGATGTAAGCGCTCGGTAAATAACCCACGACAATTTTTTCAAGTTTTGCTGTGACAGTAAGGAGTGAAGGCCAAGCGTTAGTGGTCTTTGCTCCTTTTTCTTATTAGGGCAGTGGGGAGCTTGCCCTGAGCCTGTCGAAGGGTGGGAAGTAGAGAAAAAGAGGGTGGAACCGACAACTAGTCTTGCTCATCTCGGTTAAAGCGGAGATTATCTAGGGTTTGGCCAGGGGGTAAATCCACAAACACACGGTCCTCAGCCGTGACACCATCTAAAATTTGGATTTGATTGCCGATCTGAGGCCCTAAGGTGACGGGACGGAAACGAATATTTTGATTGTTTGCACCAGGTACCAGCACACCGGTTTCCCCACCCTGGGTAACCACAGCAACCGCTGGTACGACTAAAGCATCTGTGAGGCGATTGCCGAGAAAGGCGACATCGACATTCATATTTGAGCGCAGCTGCTCTAGACCATTCTCTAAGCGAATTCGCACCTGAAAAATGGTGACATTTTGGCGTTCAATGGCCTCTGGGGCAATCAGCCGCACTGTCCCCTTAAACAGATTTTCTGGATAAGCTGTCGATATAATCTCTACCGCCTGACCCACTTGAATTTGACCTAAATCGGCTTCAGGCACTTCGGCAACAACTTCTAAACCATCGGCGATCGCAAAAATAGCACTAGATGTGGCTGAAGCCGCTTCAGATGCTGACGTGGTTGGCGTGACAAAGGCTCCCTCAGTGGCAAATTTTTGGGTCACGACCCCGGCAAAGGGGGCTCGGATAATGGTGTTGTCGATGCGAGTTTGAGCGGCTGAGACTTGGCCTTTAGCGCGCTCGACACGGGCAGTGGCCTGGGCAACATCCTCCGGGTCCGGATCATCTTCTAGATCTACAAACCGTTGTTGCGCTTCGACCACCCTGGCCTCAATCTGGCGCACATTGGCCAGGGCACTCTCGACGGCATTCTCACTATTGTCGAGTTCGCGAGCAGAAATTGCCCCCTGGCTGTAAAGGTCCCGATCGCGATCCAAGTCTCCCTCCACCAGGCTCAATCGCGCCTCAGCATCCACCAGCTGGGCTCTCACAGCCTCCAGATTTGACTCAGCCTGGGCCAGCTCTGGGCGATCTGTCCCCTGTAACAAATCTTGTAGTTGAGCCTCTACCTCTGCCAGATTGGCCTGGTTTTGGCGCAGTTGAGCATTCAAATCATCGATATCCATCCGGGCTACAACTTGCCCCTGCTCAACGATGTCTCCTTGTTCAACCAACAGCTCATCCACAATGCCCGAGTTCTTAGGGCTCAGGTTCACTGTGCGATAGGCTTCTACCTCACCACTGGCATTGATGCGAATCGTGACTTCTGCGGCCTCTACTGCCACAGTCAACGTATCAACATCGTAGGTATTGGCACGATAGCGCCGGAAGGTGACTGCGCCAATACCAATAATTGCGATCGCAACACCGCCAACAATCCATGGCAAAGGGCGCTGCTTAAAAAACCATTTCACTCGCTGATAACTCCGTGGTAATAACCGAGATTACTAGAGCACAAGCCAGTATTGATGCCCCTATGTAGCTTAACGAATTTATTGAATCATCAGGGTCAATAGGCATCACCAAAAACAACTATGGAGGAGAATATTTTAAGCTCACAACAAGGGTCGACAGATTTTCCCGTGCTTGAGCTTTAAATTATTACTGTTGCATAAGAGGGGTTCGATAGATAACAGAACGTCAGATAACAGAACGTTCTGTTAACCGTTCTAAAAACCTATACAAAATCCTGACTGATAGCGCCTGATGTCGAAGGACAGGCTTCGACGGTGCGCTCAGCCGACCTCCACAAGGGAGTGCCCCTATAGGATTGTCCATTTTTAATGTCTACTGACACAACAATTACCAGCGAGACAGACTCAAGCTCTGCTCGGAGTACCCTTAGATATTCGCTCTCTCAGTCAATGGTGGCGCTAATTATTGCCTGATAGTACAGCTGTTAGCTCAGCTGGGACTAGCGCCGCTGCCTGACTGCGAGAGAAATCTGCTAACGCACTCCAGGCTGCATCAAAGAGCTGATCAGGCTGCAAATCGTCCTTTACCAAATCCCACAAACGCCCGACCTCTTCGGTGTGCAAACGATTGTCCTCAGTAAGGGCAGCCAAAATTTGCTGCCGTAGATACTGACCTTCGTCAGACATTAAAAATTGCATCCCCAACCCGGCGGTGGGAATCAGGTTAAAGCCCTGATCGCCTTGGGCAATGCGAATCATATTCTCCAGACGCTGCCATTGGAAGCGGCCATCCTTGAACAAAACGTCAATCAGTCGCCTCCGCAGAGATTCGGTTTCACCCATTAGCAATCGCCTGGCCACATAGGGATAGGCAATCTCCACAATCTTAAATTCCGGATTGAGGGTGAGGGCCAGACCTTCTTGAGTAACCAACGAACGAATAATCAGTGCAAACTTGGCGGGTACTCGGAAGGGATATTCATATACCAGCTCTGAAAACCTATCGGTGATGCTCTTAAAGTTGAAGTTACTCACACTGGCACCAATGGCACCATCAAAAACCGCTTGCAGAGCAGGCACAATGGGCCGCACATCGACATCAGGGGTGAGAAAACCGAGTTTGACAAAATCATCGGCCAGCTTGTCATATTCCTGGTTGATTAGATGCACAACTGAGTCCACCAGAGTTTCCTTCATATCCTGGTTCAGCTGATCCATCATGCCAAAGTCAATGTAGGCCATGGCCCCATTGGGCATGGCAAACAGGTTGCCGGGATGGGGATCGGCGTGGAAAAAGCCAAACTCTAACAGCTGTCGAAGGCCTGACGAAACACCAATGCCAACCAGGTCATCAGAGTCTAAACCAGCCGCTTGCACCCGCTCGATGTCGGTTAGCTTAATGCCATCAATCCACTCCAGCGTCAGCACCCTGGTACTGGTATAGCGCCAGTAAATTGCTGGCACCTTGACCCTGGGGTCATCGGCAAAGTTAGCCGCGAAGGCCTCCGCATTACGACCTTCATTTAAGTAGTCGATTTCCTCAAAGAGCTTGGAGCCGAACTCATCCACGATCAAGGTGAGGTCGTGGCCCAGATTGAGGGGCAACCAGGGGGCAATCCAACCGGCAGCCCAACGCATCAAATATAGATCGCGGCAAATGATCGGCACTAATCCAGGGCGCTGAACCTTTACCGCAACCTCTTCTCCAGAGTAGAGGCGAGCTTTATATACTTGACCCAGACTAGCCGCGGCCACCGGCTCAGGCGATATGTAGCTATAAACTTCGTCAGGGGTGCGACCTAACTCTTTTTCAATAATTAGGCTCGCTACATAGCTATCAAAAGGGGGAAGCTGATCTTGAAGCTTGATCAGCTCATCTAGAAATTTTGGGTTGATTAAATCAGGGCGCGTAGAGAGGGCCTGACCAACCTTGATAAAGGTGGGACCAAGATCCGTTAATATCTGTCGCAATTGAGATGCTCGTTTGGGCTCATTGATGTCTTGACGCCCTAAACCTTTATCAAACAGCAGTCCTAAGAGAAAACTGCCAAGCATTAATACCACCGAAAGTGCCCGCCACAGCACTGTCCAAAGACGAAAGCGATAGTGGTTTGCGATCGCAACCGCATTGTACCGCCGCATCTTTTCAAGCTCAGCCATACAGTCTCATCTCCTAAGCCAAACGCTCAGTCAAGAAGGCACAGTGACACCTGGGTGGTATAAATATCATCAGCCTTCGCCCTAAGCAATGTGGATATTGGGTAAATTCTGCCCCACTATCCAACAGTAAATGTCTTAATCATAGTATAGATAACTACATTTTTATTTAGATTTCTCTGAGAATAACGAGTCCTACTCTAGTTAATCAACAAACAATAAGGAAGGAGCCTCTAGGGGCTCCTTCCTTATTTCACCTCAACTTCAAAAAAATAAACCAGCAAAAGGCTCAGTTGTTGGGGCCGCGCAGATATGTTGGGGCTGCGCAAATATTTAGATGACAGCGTTCAGGATAGAGGTGATAACCGATAGCAAAAAGGCACCGATAATCGCACTCCAGATGCCCCAGCGTAGGCGAAACCCCTCAACTAGCTTGGCAGACAGACCGAATAGAATCAGGTTTAGCAGCAGGCCCCCCAGGGTTACTAACCACAGCACACCCCCTAAAACTGGTAGGCCAGCAACAATATTGACAACGCCATTCAGCACACCAAAAACGAGGGCCGTAATCGCTGTTTTCCCGAAGCTATCAGACTCTACACCAGTGGGCAAAAAAGTAATAATTACCAGAGCAATGGTGGTAATCAACCAGGTAACAATAAAGGGAACGAGAACGTCCATGGCAGGGCTCCTTAGAGGCGATAATAACGGAATATCCGTGTTTACTCGTAGCAGTTTCGCCTGAAGTATATCAAATTTTTCTCTATGCGTAATTAAAGGAGTGTTAAGAGCAATGCCTTTAATTACGGCTATTTCAGCCGGTAATATTGGCGTAGTCGCTGCTGAAATTGTCCCCAGTGTTGGTCTAATTTGTCTGGGGTAAGTGTAAAAAGTTGCGGCGAGGCATCTTCGAGTGCGATCGCAACCATCGCCCGCTCCACCTTAATGTCATACTCCCGATATACCCAATTCACAGCCCAGCAGTAGGCCGCCACCTGTAGAAAATAATCTTCAATCCACTCTGGTTGTTTGGGGCGTCGTGCAGTTTTCCAATCACAGACCAATAGCTGCCCCCCATAGACCAACAGCGCATCTGGATACCCAGCAAATTTAAGTGGATGCCACACCGCTCCTTCCACCAAAAGCACTTCGTCAATATTTTTGAGCACCGGCTCAATAGATGCCCAAAAGCCTTCAGTTCCCTCCGGTAGCACCCAGTCTTCTTGACGCAGATAGGCCTTAATCACCTTGTGAATTTTTGTCCCAGATCGTGACGCTTTGGCGGTAATGCGATTGGCTTCTTCAGCGCCCACCCGCTCCCGCCAGCGCCACAGACGCTCTCTATCTTCCCAAGGCTTGGTCGCTGACAAGACTGTGGTCACTCCAGGCAGTTGCTGTCCTTCTATTTCGTAATGTCGACGACGATTTACCGAAACCTGCTTCGCTTTGTAATGGGGCAGCATTGACCAAATTATCCTAAGAAAAATTCACCCTAAAAACGTAGAGACGTTCCGTGGAACGTCTCTATAAAGCACCAAACACCCCATATGCAATCCCTACTGCACCGCAAAGGACTCAATCATCCATTTATCGTCTTCTTTTCTGAGGCTATACTCCACCGTCAGCTGATCTTCATAGGAGAATGCACCGTTATACTCACCAAATTGATAAGCATTCCCCGTTTCACTGACGTCAGCCGTCACTAGAATCTGGTCATCGCCAAGCTCTTCAGCAGTCAGATTTTGCATCTTTTGAACATATTCTAAATGGACACCCTCCCGCTGGTTGCTCTCTACCTTAGCAACCCACTGGGCAAGCGTTGGTTCCAACAAAATATCGGCCAGGGCATCAACATTCCACTGGGGACCCATGGCCTCAGATTTTATCTCATACCACTTTTCAATGGTCTCTTCAGCAATGACCTGTACATCACCGGTGGCCGTCGGTTGAATATCTGCAGTCGGCAGCTCAATAGCAGGACGCGTCACATCAATATCTAAAGGATCGCCCTTGATCTTAGGCCCACCAAACAGTCCGCCAAACAAGCTCAATAGCTGAGACATCATGAATCCCAGTACAATCAGGCCACCCAGAGCCAAAAGTAACACCAGTGCTAAGCGCCCCCATTTAGGAGATGAACGCCGTCGAGTTTTCACAACCGGCTCGTCAAACCCAACACTGGCAGTTAATTCATCATCGAGTTGGCCATCAGGAGATAGATTAGAAACCTCCTCCGCTGTGTAGGCCATCGGACGCGAGCCAGCAGTAGCAGCGGCACCAGCAGCACCGAGGCCGACCGTGGCCGCTGTACCGACACCAACAGAGGGTGCCGAGCCAAACGATGGACGCTCATAATCTGTAGGCACACGACTATAGCCTGACCCACCATAATCTGATGTGCCAAAGCGGCCAATGGGAGGCTGCGGCACTGCATCCTCAGGGGGCATGGATTCTAAGTAAGCTTGCACCTGCGCATTGGCAAAGTAGTCTTTGAGGGTGACATTGCTTTGATCCAAATCCCGAAAGAAGGGAAACACGTCCTGTTGTAACCAGCGTTCAGTGTACAAACACAGCCCAGGCAACAAATCCGGCGCGCCTGCAGAATGCTCCCTAATAAACGCTATGGGTTCATTCTCATGGCTGCGCTCCAGGGCGTAGGTGGCCTCTTCGGTTTGCCCGAGCAACACTGCACACACAGCCTGTTCTAGATAGACATCCTGGCGCTCTGTTAGCAAGGACAACCGCTGTTTAGCTTGACGCACAAGCTTAGGCTGATGCTTAGCAAAGCCCCTCGCCAAAAGTGCATACACCGATAGATAAACACCAACGGATGACGGTCGCTGAGCTTCACCCTCAAAAATATCCTGTTGCTCTGCCGATGTCAGGTAACTCCGCAACTGCTGCACAAATCGCAAAAAGTCCTCAACGCTTAACCCCGAGGCATCATCATTGGCACCATCAATGCCCCCTCGCGCTTCTAACATGGACTTCAATAAAGCGACACCTTGTTGTCTGGCCGCTTTATCGGCCAGGGGACGAGCCACCAGCTCTAGGATCCGATAGGGCTTAAGTCTATCGAGATCTGCATGAATTTCTGCCTGCATCTCGGGAAATAGGTTTTCCCGAAGCATGAGTTCCTGACCCGTTTCCAAAGACTCTGCTGCATTTTCGTATTGGTGCTGTTGCCACTGCTCTCGCCCTAGTTCCAGACAAGCCAGACCAATGGTCAAGACAACATCGGCAAGGGCATGCTCATCCCCCCCTTCTAGGGCACTAGCTCCGCTAGTTAAGTAAGGTCGTCCCAAGCGAATAACCAGCTCATATTCACCCAGTTCCAACAGCACCAGCAACGCTCCGATAAGCTGCTGCTCATAAATTTCAATTAAAGCGGGCTCAGCACCTGCCGCCAAAAGTTGAGCATCGTAAACCTGACGGGTGCCTGAGTCTTTTAGAGCAACATAGGCGGCATCAATCAGCTGTTTACGGGATTGAATTGCAAACTCCGAATATTCCCGACGAGGTAACTGTAAAGTACGATCACGATGAGCCTGCTCCAGTTGTTCCGCTGTCGCTTGCATGGGCAGCCCCAGAATTCGGTAATAATCTAGCGGAATTTGCACAGTGACTTCCTTAGCACTCAAGTTAACTTCAGCTTGTGTGTGAGGCTTTGCAGAACTCTAGTACAGGCACTAATGAACATCCCTATAATATGGATGGATAGAAACTACCTGAGCCGGGTAAAACAGTTGCCTACTTAAAACCGCATACATAATAGCGATGAAATGCTGATATTTGAAAGCCTACAGCAATGAATCAAACTTTTCAGGCAATTGGCTGAGGAAATTAAGGTTATAAAGCCACTGTTTTTAGTGGATATTTTCCCATGTAGCAGTCCCTATAAATCTATCTGCTTTGCTGGTTCTGGCGCAGAAAGAAACCTCAAAATAAAGTCCTCAGATCTACAATACTAAGCAAATGCTAAGTATTAATCTGCCAGGTACGACTACTCAATTTAAGTGGATATTCAAGCAGATTAAAAACATCGGTCACCGGGAAAGCGAGATTGTCGTCTAAAATTATGTTCGGTCGATTTTAACTTAATCGAGCCAACAAGTATCCGCGTAAGCGCGCGGTGATCATGAATTGATCACTTTTTTGAAATAATCATAATTTGTATTGCGGCGAGGCGATTGGCAAGCCAATGGTTCAGGAAAGGACATTACCAACATTTCAAGCAACTTCGGCAAAGCTCGATAAGCAGGAGGGCCTGAGGATATACGAAGATATGGTCCTGGGCCGCTATTTCGAAGATAAATGCGCCGAAATGTACTATCGGGGCAAGATGTTCGGATTTGTACATCTTTATAACGGTCAAGAAGCTGTCTCCACCGGAGTCATCAAATCGATGCGCCCTGATGACTATGTGTGCAGCACCTATCGTGACCATGTTCATGCCCTGAGTGCGGGAGTGCCCGCCAATGCTGTAATGGCCGAACTCTTTGGTAAAGAGACCGGTTGCAGCAAGGGTCGGGGCGGCTCCATGCATATGTTTTCCAAAGAGCACAACCTACTGGGGGGCTTTGCCTTTATTGGTGAAGGCATCCCTGTAGCCCTGGGCGCGGCATTCCAGTCGCGCTATCGCCGTGATGCCCTGGGTGATGCCTCTGCTGACCAGGTGACTGCCGCCTTCTTTGGTGATGGTACAACGAACAATGGTCAGTTTTTCGAATGCCTGAATATGGCTGCTCTATGGAATCTACCCATTCTATTCGTAGTTGAGAACAATAAGTGGGCGATTGGGATGGCCCACGAGCGGGCGTCTTCTCAAACCGAGATTTATCGCAAGGCCAGCGTGTTTGGTATACCTGGCTATGAAGTTGATGGTATGGATGTGTTAGCAGTACGCGAGGTCGCCCAAACGGCCATTGCCCGCGCCCGTGCGGGTGAAGGTCCCACCTTAATCGAGTGTTTGACCTATCGTTTCCGGGGTCACTCACTGGCGGATCCTGATGAGTTGCGATCGCAGGCCGAGAAAGACGAATGGCAGGCCCGCGATCCCCTCGTCCGCATGGAAGCATATTTGATTGAACAAAACCTAGCTGACGAAGCTGAGCTTAAGGCGATTAAAAAGCGGATCGAAGCCCACGTCGAAGACGCCGTCAAGTTTGCCGAAGAAAGCCCTGAGCCCTCTCCCGCTGAGCTTCATCGCTACATCTTTGCGGAAGAGTAATGTGAAATCCGCCTCCTGAATTAATCGCAGTTAGCAAATCAATAGGGTATCTAAATGGCAGAAACACTTTTATTTAACGCCCTGCGGGAAGCCGTGGACGAAGAAATGGGCAGGGATGAAACCGTCTTTGTTATCGGTGAAGATGTGGGCCACTATGGCGGTTCTTATAAGGTCACCAAAGGGCTGTACGAAAAATATGGGCCCCTGCGGGTGCTAGACACCCCCATTGCGGAAAACAGCTTTACCGGTATGGCCGTAGGTGCCGCCATGACCGGCCTAAAGCCCATTGTCGAAGGCATGAACATGGGCTTTTTACTGTTGGCTTTTAACCAAATCGCCAATAACGCAGGCATGCTGCCCTACACCTCTGGTGGTAACTACCATATCCCCATGGTGATTCGGGGTCCCGGTGGTGTGGGTCGTCAGTTAGGCGCAGAGCACTCCCAGCGTCTGGAGGCTTACTTCCAAGCAGTGCCCGGTCTGAAAATTGTGGCCTGCTCTACGGCTTACAACGCTAAAGGTCTGCTTAAGTCAGCTATCCGCGATCAAAACCCTGTTCTTTTCTTTGAGCATGTGCTGCTTTACAACCTCAAGGAAGACTTGCCTAGCGATGAGTACTTGGTGCCGTTGGATAAGGCTGAGATGGTTCGCCCCGGTAAGGATGTCACTATCCTCACCTATTCTCGTATGCGTCACCATGTACTGCAGGCAGTCAAAGGCATTGAAGCCCAGGGATTTGACCCAGAGGTCATCGACCTGATTTCCCTAAAGCCCATCGACTACGACACCATTGGGGCATCAATTCGTAAGACCCACAAGGTGATCATTGTCGAAGAGTGCATGCGCACTGGGGGAATTGCCGCTGAAATTATTGCATCGATCAACGATCGGTTCTTTGATGAACTAGATGCTCCAGTGATGCGTCTGTCTTCCCAAGATATTCCGACTCCCTACAATGGTCGTTTGGAAAGTCTGACCATTGTGCAGCCCAAACAAATTGTTGAGGCTGTGGAAAAAATGATGACTGCACGGGTGTAGTTCATTACTAAATAGACATCATGAGCACAGAGGATAGCCTTATCTTCTGTGCTTTTTTATTTCTACTAAGGGATTAATGGAACCAATAACGGCAACCTATAATAGGATGTTTGATCGGATAGCTAGTCACACGTACAAGGACCGGTGTATGGATAATACGGAGAAGGGCCATGGGTAAACAACGCTCGATGTTGGTGGTCATTGTTGGACTTGTGATCGCAGCAGTGTTTACCATTGTGCAACTGCCCACCCAGCTAGGCTTAGACCTGCGAGGTGGTTCCCAACTCACCCTCCAAGTACTGACCAATGAACAGATCACCCAAATCTCTGAACGAGAGTTAGAAGCTGTCCAACGGGTCATCGAAAACCGGGTTAATGGCCTCGGTGTGTCAGAAGCCATCGTCCAAAGCTCTGGGCAAGATCAGCTGCTGATTCAGCTGCCAGGTGTCAGCGACCCAGCCCAAGCTCAGCGCGTATTAGGGGGCACAGCCCAGTTAGAGTTTCGCTCCCAGAGACCAGGGACTGAAGGTCAACTGAGGGCGATCTCAGATATTGTCAACCAGCAAGAACTTGAGCAGGCAACTATCCTAGCTGTTGGTAATGAGAACATCACCGATGAGCAGCTGGCTGAACTTGACCGGGTTACAGCGAACCTGCAAACCAGCCGTGAAACATTGTTGGAACTGTTCGAAGATACTGATTTGACTGGGGACAAACTCACAGATGCTTTAGCCAGTCCCCTAGGCACCGGTCAATCATGGCAAGTCTCCATTTACTTCAACAACGAAGGCGGTACTCTTTTCACCGAAATGACCCGTAATATCGCAGGCACAGGTCGAGTTTTGGGCATTTTCCTGGATAATCGACTAATTAGTGCCCCCACAGTTGATGTACAGTATGCTGCCACAGGTATTTCCGGCAATAGTGCCACTATCTCAGGTAGTTTCAATGCCGAAGCAGCCAGGGATTTAGAAATTCAATTACGGGGCGGTGCTTTGCCCGTGCCCGTAGAAGTGGTCGAAAATCGCACGGTCGGCGCTACGTTGGGTCGCGATAGCATTCAACGTAGCCTATACGCAGGCCTTGCAGGCCTGATCTTAGTGCTGGTCTTTATGGCCGTTTATTATCGTCTACCCGGACTCTTGGCGGACGTTGCCTTGGTAGTTTATGCCCTGCTCACCTGGGCGGCCTACAACATTTTGGGTGTGACCATGACCCTGCCAGGTATTGCCGGTTTCATTCTCAGTATCGGTATGGCAGTAGACGCGAACGTCCTTATCTTCGAGCGCACCCGCGAAGAATTGCGAGCCGGTAAAACCCTCTACCGTTCCGTAGAGTCAGGATTTTATAGAGCATTCTCCAGCATTCTCGACAGCAATGTCACCACCATCATTGCCTGTGCTGCCTTGTTCTGGTTTGGTGCTGGTTTAGTTAAAGGCTTTGCCCTTACCCTGGCAGTCGGTGTGGCAGTGAGTCTGTTTACAGCCTTCACCTGCACCCGAAATCTTCTTTTCTTTGTGATTAGCTTTCCTCAATTTCGCAAGGTGGGCTATTTTGCCCCGAGCCTAGCCACCGATCTGCCCTCTACTTCGCAACCGTCCCAATCATGAAATTGAACGTCGTTAAACAACGCGGTATCTGGTGGCTCGTTTCTGGTGTCTTGGTCGTCGTCAGCCTTGCGGCCATGGCCCTGTCATGGTCACAGTTTAATGGCCCTGTTAAACCAGGACTAGACTTTATTGGTGGGACACGACTACAGCTAGAACGCAACTGCAGCGATGGGGTAAGCTGCACCGATCCTATTGATATCGTCGAAATTCGCACTATTTTAGATGAGCAAGGGTTGGAAGGCAGCAGCCTACAGCTAGTGGGCGATTCTGGCCAAGCCCTATCCATTCGTACCCGCAACTTAGACGTAGACGAACAAACAGAACTGCGCTCAGCCTTAGAAGGCTATCTCGGTGAGATTGATCCAACAGCTTCAAAAATCGATGTCGTTGGCCCAACCATTGGTGAACAACTTTTAGTGGCTGGTCTGCTCTCTCTATTGGTTGCTTTTGTTGGGATCACTGTTTATTTAAGTCTTCGGTTTAAATTTGACTATGCATTGCTAGCACTCCTAGCCCTGCTGCACGACGTAGTCATCACCCTAGGTATTTTTTCAATTCTGGGGCTCACCATTGGGTACGAGGCAGACAGTTTATTTATTGTGGCACTACTGACAATTGTTGGCTTTTCCGTCAACGACACCGTAGTCATCTACGATCGCATCCGTGAAAATTTCAAACTGATGCCCGATCAGGATATTGATCAAACGGTGAATGATGCTGTTAATCAAACATTAGGGCGCTCCATCAACACCACCATGACAACGGCGCTTCCCCTATTAGCCATCGTGATTTTTGGGGGAGATACCCTTAAGTTCTTTGCCTTAGCACTGATTGTTGGCTTTTTAGCCGGAGCCTATTCGAGTATCTTTATTGCTAGTACGCTGCTGGCTTTGTGGCGATCTAGCTCTAGCTCTAATACAGATATGGCGACATCAGCCACGGAGTAACTTTATAAGCCGTCTATCTTAAATACGTCGCAAAGGAGATTGATTAATCAGAGAGGTGACTTCTTCCAACGGTTCTAAAAACATCGACAGCAATTACACCACAGTCGCCACCGAACGGGCCATTGAAGCTCTGAGACAGCATTCTTTAACGACCTGGTGGCGGTTGACGGTGGGTATATGGCTAACAATTGGGCCGTTAACTCTATGGCAGCTGCGTTCAGAAATCAGCTTACTGTTGGATTATTTCACCTGGACCTCTGTCTACTACGGATTGAAGTATAACTTCTTAGGAGCTGTGGGGTTCTTTTTGTGCGTCGGTTTGGCTAGCACTCTACTAGTCCGTGAAATTCGTCATTTAGTCTTAGGTATTTCTCCTATCGAGCGCCAACGTTTAGAGAGCCAATTAGCTAAAATTCGTCGACAGGGACCCTCCCATCCATTGTGGTCGTTGGTCAGTCGACCATAAAGATTTCGTCGTAGGGTTCTTCCATGGAAGGGTCCTACGGCGAAATCTTCAATAATTACAAAATCATCCATTGATTTTGTGACACCATCGCTAAAATATCGAGTCTATAATCATTGGCTCTACTTTATGCGACTGACAACTGATCGATTAACAATTCGCGATTGGCGTCCGATTTACGACGCTCAGCAAGCATTTGATATTTACGGCGATCCCAGGGTGACACGTTGGCTACAGGGTCAGTCTGACAGTTCTATTCAGATGACCCAAGAACGACTACAGCGCTATTGTGAACGCTGTGTTGACGGCCTAGGAATTTGGGCCGTTGTTGAAAAAGCCATTGATCGAGCCATCGGCAGCATTCTGCTGATTCCTTTACCTAAGAACGACAAAACTGACAGTGGCAAAATTGAAATTGGCTGGCATTTTCGTCCTGCAAGTTGGGGCTATGGTTATGCTACTGAAGCAGCCAGTACCCTTCTTCAGTATGGGTTTCACACAAAACAGCTACCCACTATTTATGCAGTTACTACCCCAGACAATATTCGGTCTCAGCGGGTCATGACTCGGCTCGGAATGGAAGCCTTAGGGTTTACCGATGACTATTACGATCGCACCTTGCAGCTTTATCGTTTGGCATCTACAAACTATTCTTCTGGCCAACTCGCATCAATGGCCGATAGCACCGTATCAACGTCTGTGCCGCTGATGTAGTTGACCATTTCAGCCCAAAACGTACCGGTGCCTACCGCCGCTGGCATCAAGTCAGAACCATCAAAGCGAATGGTTTCGGCTTGGGTCAATACGGCTGCCATTTGGCGCACTCCATCATTGGGGTAGATAGCCAAGTCCACCTCTTGGTGGGGACTAATATAGCCACGGGCAGCCCAACTTTCGTGGGGAGTCACCGTTGTTAGATAGTTAATGGCCGCTTGGGCCGCTGGGGAATTATTGGTGATCGCAATTACCAAACCGCCCGTTAACAGAGGTGATTGCGGCCCATCCCCCGGCAATAAAAAGACCCGAGTGTCTTTCCCTGGCTCAACGGTATCGGGCAAAAAATCGGTAATAAAGCTAGCTTGACGATGCAGATAACAGCCTGGAGGTTGATCAAACATGGGGGCTGGCGCATCTCCAAAGGGAGTACTGATGGCACCAACAACGCCACCACGCACATAGCGATCGTTACGCACAATGTCTCCAAACATTTGGAAGGCCTCTTTAACCGGGGGAGAGTTAAAGGGAATCTCATGGGCGACCCACTGGTCATATACCTCAGTGCCTGCCGTTCGCAACAAAATATCTTCTACCCAGTCAGTACCCACCCATCCGGTGGCCTCTCCACTCTCCAGGCCAAAACACCAGGGTGTTTTACCATCAGCTGCAATTCTCTCAGTAAGACCGATCAGTTCATCCCAACTTTGAGGGATGTTATAGCCAGCCGCTTCAAAGGCATCAGGGTTGTACCAAACTAAACTTTTTGGATCGGACCGCATCCACAATCCATAAACTTGTTCATCCACGGTGCCTAAATCGACCCAGTCGGGGCCAAAGGCAGCGGTTAATGCGGGCAGCTCAACAATATCATTTAAGGGAGTCAGGGCTCCTTCTCTTGCCAGATCTCTCATGAGCCCAGGCTGTGGAAAAATTGCTAAATCTGGCACATCTCCTCCCGCCACCCGAATGGGTAACACAGTGGAGAAGGCATCTGTACCTTCATAAACCACCTCAATTCCAGTCTCGGCAGTAAAGGGGGCAAAGGCCTCTTCAACAATCTCCTGACCTACGCCAGTTAAGGATCCTAAGATGACTAATGTATCGCTGCTGTTGTTCTGGGAGTTGCCATTACAGGCGGTTAACAACAATGACAACACACTAACAATGTGGAGAGAACGGGGGGTAAATTTCATGACATCCGATGCCTGGTGACCTTGGCTAGTTTACGCATTGTAGGGGCATTGCCTGCAATCCCCCTAGCTGGATGCACTGGTGTAAAAACGTAATGCAAATCGCCAAAATAAACGGGATACTTGAAATAACCCTAAGGCGAGCAGTCCAGAGCCCGCTAACCAGGTAACTTCAATGCGATTAAGAAACACTTGGGCAGGCACTGTAGTTAAAAAAGCGACCGGAATCACAAAGGTGAAAAATATACGAAACGCAGCGGGATAAGCCACTATCGGAAACCGGCCAGCTTCTAAAAAGCCCCGTAGTACTTCTGTTACGTTATAAATTTTGACAAACCAGATACTCGTGGCTCCTAACATAAACCACAGACTGTATAAACTCATAAAGCCTAAAGCCAGGGGGACCATGGCGGCCAAGTAATTCCCCATACCCAATCCCAGTTGGTTGCCTGCGTATAGGATCATGACAGCCCCTAGCACCAGATCTGGAAATCCCCAAGGTGAAATCGTGCGTGTCGACAGCCAAAACTGAGAGCTAATGGGTTTAAGCAGGACAAAATCTAAGGTGCCGTCCTGTACATGCCTAACAATTCGACTCAGATTAGGGCTCAAAAATGTAGCGGCAAACCCCTGTAGCATGGTAAAAACACCCAATACCACTAGCGCTTCTTGCCATTGCCATCCTTGAAACTCGTAGCCCGTGCGATAGAATAAAAACAAACCAAATAAACTGCCACCCAAGGCCGTTAGGCTACTGAGGGTGGCAATTATAAAATTCAGGCGGTATTCAAGTTCAGCTGCGATCGCAACTTCCCAAAACAGCCGCAATACCCTTAAATAGCGCCGCACTGTCATTAACTCCCAAGTCATCAGCTCCATCGTAGCAACAGGCCTTGGAAGAATGGACAAGATTTCTAACTAGGCAGTATGTTGACCATCGATGTAGCGCTTCAGCTCACCTTGTAGACGATAGCGAGCCCGAGCGATACGAGACTTCACAGTACCCAAGGAAACGCCGGTAATTTCAGCAATCTCTTCGTAGGGCAGACCTTGAATCTCTCTCAAAACAATAGTAGTGCGGAATACTTCAGGTAATTCAGCTATAGCTGCTTGTAAACGCTCATAAAACTCATGGGTCATCATCGTATCCACGGGACTAGGGTCTTCTGAGGCAATCTCCCAATCAACCTGACCATCATCCAAATGCCTAGGGGCGTCTAGAGATAACGTGCCTGCGTGACGCTTACGCTTACGTAGCTCGTCATAAAACAAATTAGTGGTAATACGACTCATCCAACCCTTGAACTTTACAGGTGCCTGCAGACGATTTAGGTTGCGATAGACACGAATCCAAACCTCTTGAGCTAGATCAGCTCGGTCGGACCAATCTGGAGCAAGATGATAAAGCTGACGATCTACATGGGATTTGTAGCGACGCATTAGCTCCGAAAACGGTGCCTGCTCTGGATAACGGTTACGCTGACAAACAGTAATTAACTCGGTTAGATCTAACTGATTAAGGTGCTCAGCAATCAGTTTTTGACTGTCGGGTTGAATAGCTTGAAAAGGAGAGATTTTAGTAACAGAATCAAGAACTCCAGTGGATAAAGCGCGTGCGTCAAGTTGGATAGTAGTCATAATAAAAACAATTCAGGAAGTTGTTTAATACGGGGGCTGAATTGGCTAGGTCTTACACCTAAATTTAGTTAGAAATAATGGCAGTGTTCTGACTCTGGAATAACAAAGACTTTCGTGACGATCACTGAGCCCATCAACCAGTGTAATGAAAGCTACCAACATCAAACATCAGCCATCTAACCGAGCGTTGTTCCTAAGAAAACTCTCATTACCACTTTAGTCGGTGGTCCTCAGGTAGTCCGTAAAGTGTTAGTTAAGAGATAGGCAATAAAAGCTTTTGTCTAATAAAAAAGTTCAACTTAATCAGTGAAAATATGGGGGATATAAAGACGATTAGACATGCTTTAAAGTTAAGACGAACAGGCTACATATTAACTTTGCATAACCATCTCTAAGTTTATGTTTTCTACACATACTTAAGTACTGTATGTGCTGTGTTTAAAACAGCTACTTAAGCCCCCATGCCTGAATAGCGCTTTAAACCCTGCCGCCATAGCAAACGATTGAAGCACCAAAAAATTAGACACCATGCCAGGGTAATTAAAATACTCTTACCAATTTGAATAGGTAAACCAACCATCAAACTGGCGGGCACATAAATTAAATAGGGAAATGGAGTCCACATGACAATTGCGCGAACGGTCTCAGGGAATAGGGTAAGCGGTGCCACCATGCCTGAGAAAAAGGTGTAAAGCAAAAACGAGAATTGTTCAATTGCCGTTGCGCGCTCAACCCAAAATGCCATCATGGCATAGGTATATTGCATTAAAAAGCGCAGACAAAAGGCCAAACTAATCGCCACTAACCCCCAAACAATATGGGTAGGCCTTTGACGAGCGACAGGGTATAAGACTAAAAACAGCGCTACTAAAGCGGCAATAAATGGTAGCCTGGCCAGGCGTTCGGCTAGATGAGATGAAAAGTGACGCCAGCCCGGATCTAGTGGCTGTAGCAATAGCGGCGATAGCTTACCTTCTAAAACCTCACGCTCAAAATCCCAAATAACCCAAACAACGGTCAGCTGTCGCACAACAAAAACCGCTAAAAAATAGCGCACCACATCATCGGGATTCAGTTCAAACTGTCCGCTGCGAGCGGCTTCTTGCCACAACCCCATAAGGATTAACGGAAATGACCCCGAAAGCACCCAAAACATGAGTTCAGCACGATACTCAAGCATGTAAGCGTAGTAAACGGCAAGTAGCGTCGGGATTACTTGCACTAGACGTTGAGGATACTTAAGCAGAGACATCACAACTGAAGCCATAAAGGTTACTAGGCTATTAATTGAGCAGGATTGGCGTTTGAGTTACGAACTTTACGCCCTATTCAAACTTCAAAATTCAGCCTTCAAAACTTCTTTAGAGTTTAGTTGGTTATGCTGAAGGTGGGGCTATGGGAGTAAACGGGCAATGCTGAGGATTTCTAACCAGGTAACCATTCCAGATAGTGAAATTGAACTACAGGCGGTGCGATCGCAAGGTGCGGGCGGTCAAAACGTTAATAAGGTTGCCACAGCCATACACCTCCGCTTTAATATATTGGCCTCATCGCTGCCTGAGCACTATAAAACTAGACTGCTGACCTTAAACGATAGTCGCATAACCAAAGGTGGAGTAATTCATATTAAGTCTCAGGCTTACCGCACTCAGCTCCGTAATAAGACTGACGCCTTAGAACGACTACAGCAACTGATTAGAGCAGCCATGGTGGTTAAGAAAAAGCGTAAACCCACCAAGCCTAGTAAAGCAGCCAAGCAAAGGCGTCTTGATAACAAAACCAAACGTAGCCAGCGCAAAGCATCACGTGGTCGCGTTAGCTATGACGATTAATGACTTCAATGGATTTGATTTGCTTAGTCTGAACACAAGGGCCTGTTGTATTAAACCAGCGAGCCATAAGCTACTTAATCATAAAAATTAAAGCTCCAGACTACTATAGCGAGTCCAACTACCACCTACTGTTTCGCGCCAAGCTCCCCAACCAGGTGGTAAATCAGCAATTTCTTTCAGTGTGGGATCAATGTCCACAATACAGCCCATACCCACAACTTTTCCATCCTTGGGGTCATCTGTCGTACCACAGGTAAAGGCCCAGGAATGATCATCTGAATAATGCACAACCCTCAAGATGGAATGATGCTCATCCAAAACCTGTCGAGTCGTAATGGCAGCCACATTTTTAGCTTGATCGAATGGCCAATCGTCATTCATTTTGCTGATTGAGAGGTTAATTTCCTAAGACGATTCTGGATGAAAGTAATCATAGATCTGCTGAGCTAACTTAGGTCCCACCCCCGATACCGCTGTCAGCCGTTCTACGTTGGCCTCACGAATATAGTCGATGGACCTAAACTCAGCTAGCAGCATCTTTTGTCGATGGTGGCCCAGACCAGGAATCTCACTGAGACGAGAACGACGCATGCGATCTGTGCGTTTTTTACGGTGGAAGCTGACGGCAAATCGGTGGGCTTCATCCCGTAACCGTCGCAATAACTGCACTCCCGGCTGTTCTGCTTCAGTGGGCAATGGCATGGATTCCCCTGGCAAAAAGATCTCCTCGCGTTTTTTCGCCAGACTCACCACATTTAACTCACTGAGCAAGTTGAGATCTTTTAGCACTTCGACCACGGCTGAGAGCTGCCCTTTACCACCGTCAATCATCACGAGGTCGGGCCAGTCTGGATTGCCAATCCGTTCCTTAGACGGATCTTCTGCATATTTGCGAAAGCGACGACGGATCACTTCAGCCATACTGGCGAAGTCATCGGAATGACCGCTGGTAACCTTGGGATTTTTAATCTTGTAGTGACGATAGTGTTGTTTCGCAGGCAGACCATCCACAAATACCACCTGGGAAGCCACGGCATCTGAGCCTTGAATGTGGGAAATGTCATAGCCTTCTATGCGCTTGGGTTGGCCCGGTAGATCGACAATTTCCGCCAAATCCTGCATTGCCTGGTTATTGCGATCGGCAAACCGCTGGGTGCGCGCTAGCTCATACTGGGCATTGCGCTCCACCATTTCCACCAACGCTGCCTTGGATTGCCGCTGGGGCACTTCGATGGTAACTTTACGTCCCTTTTGCTGGGTAAGAAACTCCGCCAGCATATCGGCATCCGGCAACGGGTGCTGCACCATGATTTCGCTGGGAATTTCCACCGCATCTACGGTGGGATAATGCGCTTCAAGCACCCGCTGCAAAATTTGCCCCGGTGTGCCTGACTCGGTCTCGGCCACAAAGCCTAAACGTCCCACAAGGCGTCCTGCTCGAATTTGGAATAGCTGAATACAGGTGTGCTGATCGTCACCGGAGAGTGCGATCGCATCCCGCGAAATTGTGTCATCCGGCAACGCCACCTTTTGGTGGGCACTCAACGTTTGCAAGCCACGAATCTGATCCCGCAGTCGTGCCGCATGCTCAAAGTTAAGCTTTTCAGCCGCCTTTTCCATTTGGGCTGCCAAGATTGACTCCAATTCCTGCACCCGCCCCTGAAAAACCATTGCCACCTTTTGGACAATCTTGTGATAATCTCCCGGCGTAATCAGCTGTTGGCATACCCCAGGACATTGGCCAATGTCATAATTCAAGCAAGGTCGATCTTTAAATAAAGGCTGACGTCGCTGCCGCAGCGGAAATATTTTTTTAGAAATATGCAGCGTCCGGCGCAGCAAACCCGTATCTACATAAGGACCGTAGTAGCGATCTTTCTTGGTGGTTTTTCGACGCTTACGAGTAATAAAGATGCGCGGGTAATCTTCTGACCAAGTAATGCAGAGATACGGATATTTTTTGTCATCCTTAAGCAACACATTAAAATAAGGCTGATGCTGCTTAATTAAGTTAGCCTCTAACACCAGCGCCTCGGCCTCAGTATCCGTAACAATAAATTCGATATCCACCACCTGGGTCACCATGACACTGATGCGCGGCGCGTGGTGCTGTTGTCCATTCCTAAAATAGGAACGTACTCGATTGCGCAGGCTTTTGGACTTACCTATATAAAGGATTTGATCATCCCCATCTCGCATGAAATAAACGCCCGGTTCCTGGGGAATTTCCTTGAGACGAGTTGCTAAGCGTTCAGGGTCTTTTAGTAGCGTCGTTGCAGCAGCAGCGGAAGGCACTAAGGGTCTCTCCAAATCCGTTCTAGTAGACAGGGGCTATTGCCTTTCTATTCTGCATACATTTGTCCTAACTAGGTTAGCTAGAACATCTTTAGTAATCCTTGCTGACCCACTAATATTTCGCGCAATAGGCTGATAAAGGCCACCCAAATGATGGGAGAAATATCTACTCCACCAAACGGAGGGACTATTTTACGTACAGGAATCAAAAACGGCTCAGTCGGCCAGTACACCAAATTGAAGGGAAACTTGGTGGATTCTGCCTCGGGGTACCAAGTAAGAACGATGCGGAAAATAAACAGTAAGGTCATCACCGCTAGCAGCGGTCCAACGATCCAATTGCCAATTGTGATACCTGACATCGTCAATGTTCCTCGTTAAATGAGTGATTCACTTTAAGGATTGTAAAGCTTAGCTCGATGGCTATGGCCTGCACATTCGCAATCTTTTTAGTAAAAAAACTAAAAAGCCTTGATGTAAAAAGCATTTAGCGTTTTCAAGCACATTAACCCTGTTTTTTGCCCCAATGAAAAGGCTTCTCAAGGTTAACGTTGCTCGATACTATATTAAGCAAGCATTACAAACGTTTGCGGAACTAAAGAGTAAAGCCATGACACCTTCACTGACTAATTTCTTACTGAGCCTGGTTGCTGGAGCTGCAATTGTAGTGATCCCAGTAACTGTTGCTCTTGTCTTTATCAGTCAGCGCGACAAAATCAGACGCTAAACCTTATTGCATTTGGCTTGAAGTAAACATAAGTACTTTAAGTCTTTAAGTATAGGTAAGAGCAGCGATAATTTCCTGGTCAATGTCTTGTGTAAACGAACCGAGAGTACAGCCGATGCTGTGCTCTTTTTTATGACTGCAGTTTGACCATTGACACATTCTGAGCTGATTTATCAAAAGACAAATCCAAAGCTGCCCGCTAGGATAGAATTGGTGGCTATGGAATAGTCATGTCAGGCAAAACGCCTGTTAGAGGGCCACCATAATACGAGGAAGCAATTGTGAATTTTGGTACTCCTGTCCCGCTGCTGGTTGGATTAATACTCATTCTTGGTGCGGTTGGGCTTTTCTTTCTAGACAAATTTAAGCCGGGCTATGAACGCAGCTCTGACAAGGTTTACTCAATCCTACTTTTGCTGTCTGGCGTCTTCCTACTAGCCCATTTAAATATGGAGCTGCTGGCTTCTTTTCAGCAGGTAATGCTAGTGGGGATGCTGACTACCTTGATTATCAACGATATCAGCAAACGAGAGTCTAACCGCGTCAGGTCAGGGGAGCGTGAAGGTCCACCACCACGGCGCTATGAGGAACGTCCCCGTCGGGTTTATCGTGCAGAATTGGACGACTGGGATACACCAGGACCCAGACAACCTCGTATCCCCAGCGATCGCTATCGGGATGATAGCTATGGCGATCGCTACGAGCCACGCCCTTTAGAGCCCCAGCCCCCAGCCCCATATCAAGACCGTCGACCACCAGCACGCTTACAGCCAGGGCAGCCAAGACAGGGAGAAGAGTTTGATAACTACTCGAACGATCGGGGTCGACCCGATAGTGGTCCAGGGAATCGTTCAAACAGTTTTTACAACAACCCTCGCTATGATGGCAACGGGGGGCCTTCAGGTCCAGGCAGTCGGCCACAGCGACCAACCCAACGCCCACCACAGTCACCACAGCGCCCTCCCATGGATACACCGGTGCCTGCAGGTAATGGCGCTGGCCACAGCTTAGGTGGTTTGCCACAGCCGCCTCGGGAATCAGCCCCCCCCCTGCTGAGCGTCCTCCCCTTAATGTTCGTCCTCGCCCTACAGACGCCAACGAAGGAAGTTATACTGATTTTCGCCCCGCCGCCCCTAACGATGGTGCCTCTGAACCGCGCCCCGATGCGCCACCGCCGCAGCCCCCAGCCAAATACTAACGTTTTTGCATCCTTTTCTTAGAAAGCAGATCAACTCCACAAATGGTAAGAAAGAAACCTACACAGGCCCATATAACCAAGATCATTTCCAAAAGTCAGTCTGAATTTCTCAAAGCACGCACCAAAAAGCAGACGGAATATTATATGGGCGCTAAGTTAATTGAGGTAGGCGTCAACCCAGATAAAGCCATCTATCGATGGAAAATTTTGGACAAGGGTTCCAAAGAAGAATGGACCTACAGCGCCTATTGGGACGATAGCCGCGAAAAAATCGAAGCTGAAGGAGGGTAAGCGCGAGGCTAAGATCTTTGGACAGCCGCTTCAGCCTGTCGCAACAGACTGCCATCAATGGGCTGATTCACTAGCACCATTGTGGTGGTCTCATTTTTTATAAACCCGACACGTTCGTAAAATTGTTTTTGGTTGGTTGTCATCAGGTAAACCCGTTCTACGCTGCTCATATGGGGATGACTTAAAACTGTTTCCACCAATTTACGCCCCAAGCCAGCGCCTTGATAGTCATCATGGATGACCACATCCCAAATAGTGGCACGATAGACACCATCAGATGTGGCCCGAGCAAAGCCAATTAGCCGATCATCATGCCAGGCGACCACCACAGGGCAACTATAGCTAATGGCTTTAGCTAAATCCTCAAATCGTCGCCCCGCAGCCCAAAAAGCAGAGTGATTAAAGAGATTTCTAAGTTGCTCTAAATCTTTTGTTGCTAGCGTTTCGGTATAGCAAAACTGAACAGACCGAAAATCCATAGGTATGAAGCTAAAAAAGAACATTACCTACCCAGTCTGTCTTTAAAGACAAACAGGAATAGTAAAAAAGCTATAATCGCAAAAAGCTAAGGCAATGGGGTGGTAACACGATACATAGACTCAAGCACAGCCACCATCAAATCCACTGATATTTACCATCAAATAGTTTGGTATCGGGGAATACAGATTACCATCTACCAGGGACTGCCAACGAGGGTAAATGCAGCCCAGTAAAAGGGATGACTTAAAACGAGTCCCGTTTCATCGGCCAAGATCGGCGGCATGACTAAGGTGCCACCTGTCCAGACCAGTTGTCCGGCATCCACTGAGACATTGCCCCGTAGCATTGCCAGCTGAGCCTGGCGTAATGCCTCAGCGCGCATGGTGCTGGTGCGTAAATTGGAGTAAAACTCTGTCATTAAACCAGCCGTCCCCACATCATCGACTCGCCAGAGGCTAGCCATGGCGGTTTTCACCCCTGCCTTGACTGCTAAGCCAGCAAAGCCCAACTCCGCTTCTCGGCTGCCGAGGGCTGTGCGACAGGCACTGAGCACCAGCAAATCTACCGGTGGATTATCAAGACTGAGGCGAGAAAGTTGATCAAGGGTAAGGCGCTGATCCCATAACTGGATGTAGGAATTACTGGGATTACCAGCACGAAATTCTCCGTGGGTGGCCAGGTGCAGGATGTCGTAGTCGCCACTTTGACGATTGGCTAAGAGCTGTTCCAGGGTAAAGGATTCATTGAGGAAAAATCGTCCTGGCCAGAGAGTATCGGCAATGGTCCTCAGTTCTAAGGGAACCGCAGGTAGGGCAGGCTGTTCTAAAAAGGTGGAGGCTCCTGCCGCTAAAACCTCAGCAGGCCTAATATCGCTGTAGTCAATATTGGTTAAGCCGACACTGGGCATAATGCCTAAACTGTAACGCTCAATCAAAAAGGTTTCACCATCATGTAGGGCGGCTAGCGGTAGCGATCGCAACCCAGAGGGCAATACAAATGATAAATGACTGATTTCCTGTTCACTAAGTGCACTCTCCAACGGTGAAATCAGCCAGTTGTGTAGTTTTTGAGCTGAACGCAGGTAGCGACGACCAAATGTCACATTAGTCACCCCTCGATGAAATCGAGCAACAATATTTTGCACATCTGCCTTGGTGGTGTCGATGAGCAAACGCTGGGGGGGACCATTCTGAGTCACTAAAACGAGCTCTAACAGATAATTATCCTGGTTTAGCTCCAGTACCTGCTTTGTTTGAGCGCGATCATCAGGCACAAAGTCGATGTATACGATGCCTGGGGTATAGCCAGTTTCTATCGCCACCTGCCCCAACTTTTGCTGAACTTCTGGCAAGGGTAAGTTGGGCTCAGATTCCACCCCCAAGTACTGAGAATATTCTTGGGTTAGAACTTTCTCTTTGCCATCGAGTTTTTCTGCGGTAATTTCAGCATCCTCTAAAACATCAACAGAGAAGTCATCCCCATAGGCAAACTCATCATCGTCAAAGTCGCTGTCGTCGTTCTCATCGTCGTCCTCATCCTCAGCATCATCTGAGTCTGCGGTCTCCTCCGAGTCGTCATCTTCGAAGTCGCCGTCGTCAAAGTCGCCGTCGTCAAAGTCGTCGTCTTCGAAGTCGTCATCTTCGAAGTCGTCATCAAAATCATTATTGTCCTGGACGTCGTCGCCATCCTCATCGCCAGCAATGCTGAGGGGGCTAGAAGAGTCGTCTAAAGCACCGTCATCACCAAAGTCGTTGTCTCCAAAATCATCATCAAAATCGTCATCGTCAAAATCATTGCAGTCATTCACACAATCATTTGGATTCGTGCTGCCCGCTGTCACGATGCTGATATTGCCTTGGGAAAAGCTGTCAAGGAATGATCTGACGGGGGTAATGGCATTATTGGTGCTAGTTGCGATCGCACCTGCCGTTCCATTCACTGCCGCATTACCCACAACAAAAGGCGTTTGCCCTCCTCCCCCGTGGCGAATACGAATGTTGCCGTTATTAGCCGTCGTCACTAAGCTTTGACCAGCGCTATTAGTGCCCGTCACCCGCAACAATCCATCGGTTGTAATGTCAATTTCCGTTGCAGCTTGAATGGAATCCAACTCAACATTACCGACCGCATTCACCAATACCCGATTATCCATCAACGCAAATGTCGAGCGGACAGCGGGTTGAGTCGAGCTGCCTGTTTGACCATCCAAGGTCAATTGGTCGCTAATGGTCAGAGTGCCGCCTAAATCAATGCCAATGCCCGTTTGACTCACTCCATTGATTGCGATCGCTCCATTTCCAGCCGTACCAGCCGTATCAATCGAAGTATTGGCCCCAACCAAGACACCTGAATTATTGCTGTGCCGTCCCGCGATCGTGATATTGCCACCACGGGTCTGGAGAGAACTATTTGCCAACAATGAAACACCCGCCGCTGAAACAGTCTGCTCACCATTGCCCTGAAGCAATAACGCGCCCCCCGACGTGTCGACTAAAACATTGCTAGCAATCTCGACAACACCATTGCCTTGATTGTCCGTATCAGCTCGTAACTGCAGGTTGAGGGGACCAGAGGTATCACCAGGCGTAATGGAAGCCTGAACCCTAATATCGCCAGCCGCCAACAGTTCCAACGTGGCTCCAGGCTGAGCTGAATAGACCAACGGATCAATCAGAGTAATATTTCCAGCGGCTGTCCCCCCATTAGTGGTGGTTGCAACAACAACATTGCCATTGGCTAAACCAGCATTGAGCACACCAATGTCTAAAATGGCCACCGACCCCGTCGCTTCAAACGGAGTTGCGGCAGGGAGGTTCACATTATTACCACCGTTATTACGAATCTCAATGTCAAACGGATCCAACAACCACAAACCAGCACGACCCTGTGCAACGGATACATCCGGGGCTTGAGTCACCTCCAAAAAACCACGACTGCTGGTTTCTATAAACCCTCCATCCCCTGCCTGGGAGCCACCCGTTGCAGAAATTGCCCCATAAATGCGACTACTATCTTCTGACCAGATAATGATGTTGCCACCGGAGCCACTATCCTGAGCATCCGCGCTGAGCTCCACCGTTGGCGCAACATAAACAGCTCGAGCATTGGGTAGGGGGCCTGTGCCTTCTTGATTACCCCCCAACCAAATATTGCCACCCCCTTGGGTACCAGACACATTGACAGTCCCTGCTAATAGCCCCACCTGCTCCCCCAGGAGTTGCACATTACCGCCTTCTAAGCTGATATCTCCGGTAGACAGCACTGTACCGAGAGAGAGATCCATATCTGCCCCTGCCAGCTGAATACTGCCATCAGCATTCACCACCAATCCTGTTGCCGATGCCACAGAAACATCTGTCAACAAAGTGGGCAAGTCTAACGGGTTAAAACCACTGGTAATGTGTTGCGCAGCCAGGTCATAAGACAACACTGAGCCAGCCGAGCTCAAACGGACGTAGTGACTATCGGGCACTGTCGCCAGAGTGATAGAACCGCTGGTGCCACTCAGATCACCAGTATTAGTCACACTACTGCCGACTAAGGATAGCGAAGCTTCTGGATCAACAGTTAAATCACTGCTATTCAAAATAATGCCAGCAGCTCCAGCCCAGAACTCTAACCCGGTGGGTTCACCCACCAACAAGCCATAGTCCACTGAACCAAGGACCGGAAAGGTGCCATTATCGAACGTTACCCCGTCTGCCGTGGTCGCTAAGAAGCTCCCCGGCAAAGCCAGGGTGGCACGCTCACCAAAAATAATGCCCGCAGGGTTAAGCAGAAATAGATCGGCGTTGCTGCCTAAAAGCTGTAGTTGGCCATTGATTAATGAAGCATCCCCACCACTGATCCGTCCTAAAACATTAGCAACACCTGCAGGCACCCAAAAACTAGCCCGTTCAGCCTCATCCAGATTAAAACTCTCAAATCCGTGAAACAGATTCAAACCATCAGCAGACCGTTGGCCACCCGTGATGCTGTACTCATTTGCCCGTTGCTCAACCTGAGTCATGTCCGTAGGCACAATAGACTGTGCCATCACAGGGGCACTAACCCCCATGAGCCCACTGATCAGACCAATTGACCAAAAACGCACTTGCTTTCACTCCTACAGAGCACCCTCGACCTAGCTTGCCACAGTGTCTGAAACTATGGCGCTATTGAGCACAGCCTTGACACAATCAAAATCAATGTATTTACGAGTGAGGTAAACCGTCCCCAAGTAGGGGGTTTATCGGCTTAGGATATCTAGATAAGATAGGTATCGGGGTATAGTACCCACACTCGCCGTTTACTGCCCAGACATGCTGAAACGACTTTTAGGCGATCCAAACGCCCGTAAGCTCAAGCGCTATCAACCTGACGTCAAAGAGATCGCCCTCCTGGAAGAGGAAATCAAGGCCCTCTCAGATGAGGAATTGCGGGGTAAAACTGCTGAATTTAAGCAGCGCCTTAAGGATGGTGAGGATCTTGATGATCTCCTCACTGAAGCTTTCGCCGTTGTGCGTGAGGCGGGTACTCGGGTTTTGGGGATGCGTCATTATGACGTACAGCTGATTGGCGGCATGGTGCTTCATGATGGCCAGATCGCTGAAATGAAGACGGGTGAAGGTAAAACTCTGGTAGCCACCCTACCTGCATACCTAAATGCCCTATCTGGTAAAGGTGTGCACATCGTTACAGTAAACGACTACCTGGCTCGCCGCGACGCCGAATGGATGGGGCAGGTTCATCGTTTCCTAGGGCTATCAGTGGGTTTGATTCAGCAGGGCATGAGCCCATCAGAACGGCGTAAAAACTATGCTTGTGACATCACCTACGGCACAAATAGCGAGTTTGGCTTCGATTACCTGAGGGACAACATGGCCTCTTCCATTGAGGAAGTGGTACAACGCCCGTTTAACTTTTGTATCATTGACGAAGTTGACTCCATCTTGGTGGATGAGGCTCGTACACCGCTAATCATTTCAGGTCAGGTAGATCGTCCTCAAGAAAAATACGAACGAGCGGCAGACCTGGCCCGCCAGCTAGAAACCGAAGTGGACTACGAGGTGGATGAGAAGGCACGTAACGTTCTCCTCACTGATGAAGGGTTTGAAAAAGCAGAAAACCTTCTACAAGTCACGGATTTATTTGATCCGAAAGATCCCTGGGCTCACTTTGTATTTAACGCCGTAAAAGCAAAAGAATTATTTGTTAAAGACGTTAACTATATTGTTCGTAATGATGAAGTCGTCATTGTCGATGAATTCACTGGTCGGGTAATGCCGGGTCGTCGCTGGAGTGATGGTCTGCACCAAGCCATTGAGGCTAAAGAACATGTCCCTATCCAGCCAGAAACTCAAACTTTGGCATCCATCACTTACCAAAACTTCTTCTTGCTCTATGACAAGCTATCGGGGATGACCGGTACGGCTAAGACAGAAGAAGCTGAATTTGAAAAGATTTACGATATCGAAGTCACGATTATTCCTACCAATCGCCCGATTGCTCGTAACGATAAATCGGATGTTGTGTACAAAACAGAGCCAGCTAAATGGAAAGCGCTCGCCCAGGAATGTGCAGAGATGCATGAAACCGGTCGCCCGGTTCTGGTAGGAACCACCAGTGTTGAAAAGTCAGAGCTGCTATCAGGGCTTTTACAACAGCTCAATGTAGACCACAACCTGCTCAACGCTAAACCAGAAAACGTTGAACGGGAATCAGAAATTGTTGCCCAGGCAGGTCGCAGTGGCGCGGTTACCATTGCCACCAACATGGCAGGACGGGGTACAGATATTATTCTCGGCGGGAATAGCGATTATATGGCGCGCCTCAAGATCCGAGAATTTTTCATGCCCAAGATTGTCCGCCCTGAGGATGAACAAGGATTTGGTGTGGCCAAGGTGGCCGCCGCCGGTGGTAGTAGAACCAGTGCCAAAGGATTCCAGAGCAACGGTAAGAAACAAAAAACCTGGAAGGCTTCGCCTGAAATCTTCCCCACTGATCTGTCTAACGAAACTGAAAAGGCATTGAAAGATGCGGTAGCCTTTGCCGTTAAGACCTACGGACCTCAGAGTCTATCTGAGCTGGGTGCCGAGGATAAAATTGCCACCGCTGCCGAGAAAGCGCCTACAGAAGACCCAGCCATTCAGAGGCTACGGGATGTCTACAAGCTAATTTTGGCTGAATATGAAGCCTTTACTGACACTGAGCACGACAAGGTAATTGAGTTAGGTGGCTTACACGTAATCGGTACTGAGCGTCATGAGTCTCGTCGGGTAGACAACCAGTTGCGCGGTCGTGCCGGTCGTCAAGGGGACCCCGGTTCCACTAAGTTTTTCTTAAGCTTGGAAGATAACCTACTACGTATCTTTGGCGGTGACCGTGTTGCTGGCCTGATGAATGCTTTCCGAGTAGAGGAAGACATGCCCATTGAATCGGGTATGTTGACTCGCTCCTTAGAAGGCGCACAGAAAAAGGTAGAAACCTACTACTACGACATTCGTAAGCAGGTGTTTGAATACGACGAGGTGATGAATAACCAGCGTCGTGCCATCTATGCAGAACGCCGTCGAGTGCTAGAGGGCGACAAGCTCAAGGAACTGGTCATCGGCTATGGCGAACAGACCATGGATGACATTGTCGATGCCTATATCAACCCTGAGTTGCCTTCAGAAGAATGGGACCTCGAAAATATTGTTGGCAAAGTTAAAGAGTTTATCTACTTGCTCGAAGACTTAACTGCTGACCAATTAGAAAATCTCTCCATGGGAGAAATCAAGACCTTCTTAAGAGAGCAAGTCCATATTGCCTACGACATCAAAGAAGGCCAGGTGGACAAGATGAAGCCAGGTCTGATGCGTGAAGCAGAGCGATTCTTTATTTTGCAGCAGATAGATACCCTATGGCGTGAGCACCTGCAACAGATGGATGCTCTGCGCGAAACGGTTGGTTTACGTGGCTATGGTCAAAAAGATCCGCTGATTGAATATAAGAGCGAAGGTTATGAGGTCTTTTTGGACATGATGACTGGCATTCGTCGTAATGTGGTTTATACCATGTTCCAGTTCCAGCCTCAGCCGCCACCGCAAGCGGCGGCTACTGATGGCCCTATTGATGTAGAGGTCGTGTAGCAATTTTTTAAAAATTTATAGTTAAATCCGGTGATAACTCAAGGTATTCAACGAAATTAGATGCCTTGGGTTATAAATGTTGGGGTAACTTGAAAATCAAGCCTCCATGGTTTTTGTCACTCCCCTGGCGACCCCGCCCCCCGTTATTGCCTTGGTAGATCCTCTAGCGTCTCCGGTAGACGTTGCTAAGGTTGAAACAAGGATCTCAGATACCCTGTTAGCTCAGGCAGTCATCCCTGAGGGTGCCACTAATGTGGAAGTTGATAACGATCAAATTACCATTAGTGGTGGTGAGCAGGCGGGTTCAAACTTATTCTATGGGTTTGAGCAGTTTAATGTGCCCCCAGATGCCACCGCTGATTTCCTAGCCAATCCAGCTGTGCAGAGAGTGATTGGTCACGTTACTGGCGGTAATAGCTCGACTATCGATGGTCTATTGACCATTACGGGTGGGTCTGCCGATCTATTTATTATTAACCCAGCTGGTGTGCTGTTTGGTCCTAATGCTCGCCTCGATTTACCCGCTACTTTTACAGCAACTACGGCCCATGGTCTTAGTTTTGGCGATCAATGGTTCGATATCACCGGGGAAAATACAATCCAGGAATTAGGGGGTACACCTAGCGGTTTAGCATTTTCTGAGGCATCGGGTGCCATCGTTAACCTGGCAGATTTATCTGTTGATGGCTGCTTAATGTTAGCGGCAGGCACAGTCATTGATTTAGGGTCTTTGCAATCGGTTAATGGGGCTGTGCAGGTCTTGAGCCAAGATTCAGGGACAGTTGCCCTCCAAAATGGTCTGTTGCGACTAGACTTAACCACTGCAGCATTACCTGAGGAGTTAGGGGGCACAACGGTTTCGCTGGCAGATTTATTAACTGGAGGCATGGCAGAACAAGCAGCTGCCATTACCGTTGATGCTGAGGGCAATGTGGCTTTAGGTAACATTGCGATCGCACCAGGCGACAGCATCCTGCGCCAAGTCAACGGCCAAACGGCTCTTCTAGTGGCTCAGAACAACCTGCATCTCCCTGGTAGCCAGGTAAACACCGCCGAAGCAGCAACCCTGATCGGAGAGCACGTTCATATTACCGACAGTGCATCACAGCCCCTCAACCTGGATGCTGGCGGTAGATTAACCATCCAAGGGGATGACAGCATCGACATCCTAGCGCTGTATAACGATCAAACCTCTATTACCGGAGGTGATGTGGTGCTAGCTAGCAATGGTGAGATTTCTTTAGATGCCCACATTGGTAGCACAGGCGATGTTCAATTTACGACCCTTGAGCAACAGTCCGCAAACTTTATCAGTCTCTACGATCCGATTATTAGCGCTGATGGCAATGTCTCTTTTGGGAGCTACAGTGGGCCTGCGCTAAAGGTTGAAGCCACAGGCAGCATTACCGTCGATGGTGACATCACGATCACAGGACCAGACACCACATTGCCACAGATCCTGGAGTGGGAAAGCATCGGAGATGTTTCCTTTGAAACGTCACAGTTTGGCTTTGGCCCTGACATTGCTCCGTCCCAGATAGCGCTCAATATTGCCAATGGGACTAATGCAGCCACCCAAGCTGAGTTAGAAACTTTTTTAGGGTTACCCGCTGGTAGCTTAGACGGACTAGGCGATGGTACGGCCAGTACAGGCAGCGCCATCACCACCACCTTTAATGCTGAGGCAGGAGACACAGTCTCTTTTGATTGGAACTTTGTCACCAGGCTAACCGGGAATTTTGATACGGCTGACGATTTTGCCTTTGTGGCGCTGACTGGAACCGCCACCACAGAACTAGCAACCAGTGACTCACCCGGCTTAAACCCAACATCCAACAATTTTGAAAACTTCCCACGGATTTTTATCTCTCCCAGTGATGCGTCAACGGGTGCCCAGACATTTTCTACTGTGATTCCTGCCAATGGCAGCTATACCTTGAGTATTGGCTTAATGCGACAGAATCCCTCATCTGGCAACTCGTTCCTGCTGGTTGAAAATCCGTTTCCCGTACCAACTTTGATTTCTGATAACTCGCTTTTGGCAACAACCCCAGCTTTGATTTTGAGAGCTGGAGAAACCAGCCTGCAAAATACGGCCAATGTCCCTCAGTTAGGCTTGCCCGATCTCAATACTGATTTTGTAGCAACGGGTGCAGGCACCAGCCCGGCAAGTATCACAATCAATGGCGACATTGATACCAGTAGTAATCAGCCAGATGGGGGACCGGTCATTCTTTCAGCGCCTGGTGCGGTGACGCTAAATGGAGATGTCAATACCGTAGCGCAGTATAGCGGCGATATTGTGATTACAGGTAGTGAAATAACAACCGGACGGCTCAATGCAGGTGGCGGGTTTCAAAACGACAGTGAGGTGGTGCTCACATCCACTGAGGGCAATACGGTGGTGGAAACCATCTCTGCTGGCAGTGGTGGCGTAGATATCTCTGCAGCAGGTCTGTTTCAGGCTACAGATGTCTCCAATGCATCCGTCAGAATTACCCTTAATCCGGTTGAAGATGCAGACCTGATTGCCTTTTTACAAGAGGTTGATGCTGATGCCTTTAGCCAGATTGATTTAAGCCAGCAGATTGAGATTTTGATTCCAGTGAGTGTTGCCACGAGTCCAGGTAATGGACAACAGGGACGCATTCGCATTCGCCATGGAGGCGCAGGCATAGCCACAAACAACGATGATTACGACATTTCAGGGACAGCAGCCGTAACGTCGACACCATTTTTTGTTGGACCTGATGCCGACAATGTCACGATCACCATTAACCCTGAGGGTTCATCGTTTCAGGCTACGGTGAGTGGATTTACACCGCTCTTTAGCGACACTGAATTTCCCAGTGACGCCAGTGGAACCAATGGCGCTATTGCCCAGCTAACAGGTGATGGCAGCTTAGCCACAGCCTTTTTCAATGAACCCTTTGTGCCAGAGGTGCCCGGTCCCGGATCGGGGTCAACGCCCGGACCCAGACCCGGACCTCAGCCAACGGAGCCGTCTGGACCAGAATTTTCCACGGCGGACACAGATAATTTAGAAGAAACAGAAGACGGAGAAACCGTGGCAACAGAGAGCGATGCTGACAATCTCCTGGCGCTACGGGGAACTGCGGAAGACTGTGATGCAGATACAGTCACTCAGGAGGACGGTGTCACCCAACTATTGGGGGATTGTTTAGAAGAAAACAATGGGGAAACAGATCAAAGCAGCATCCCCATTGAACAGATTGAACAGTCATTGGATATGGCACCAGATCTATTACCAGATATATCATCACCGGATACATCTATAGATAGCGTAACTAGCAGACCATGATGTTCTTGGTTAACCGGCGGCTCAAGAGGACAGGTCGCTTATTGCTGGGCGTCTTGCTAGGACTGTTACTTACATTTCAAAGTGTAGTGACCTTTGCGCAGAGTCCTGCTGAGCTTTTTGTCCTGGGTCGGCAGCAGTATGGGAATCACCAGTATGAGGCTGCGATCGCAACCTGGCAACAAGCCCTAGCCCTTTACGAACGCCCCGCAGACCAAGCCGCCACCCTCAATGGTTTAGCAGCGGCCCATCTTGCCCTGGGCCAAAATCGAGCCGCTGTTGCCTTAGCTAGCCGGGCTCTAGACAGCTCAGCTCAGGTAGACGAACCTGCCATGGCTGCCAGGCTCCAGGCTCAGTCTTTAGGAAATCAAGGCATTGCACAGCGAGCATTGGGGCAGTATTTAGATGCGATCGCCACGTACCAACAGGCCCTAACGCTGATGCAGGACCAGGGCGATCAGTTGGGCGAATCAAGGGTACTGGGACTCTTAGGGAACGCCCATGAATCCCTAGGAGATTTTGACCAGGCCATTGCCTTACATCAGCGCAGTCTAGAACTGGCAAAAGACCTGGACAATCCACTACAGGAAAGTGCCGCCTTGAACAACTTAGGCGCTACCTACGCCACAGAAGGGCAGTACCCAGCAGCCATTAAGCTTTACCAACAAAGTTTAACCATTGCCCAATCCCTCAATGACAGCCTGCGCATCGGCTATGCCTTGAACAATTTAGGTACAGCTTTTCATGCCCAAGGCCAGCTAGACCAGGCCATTCAGAACTATGAGCAAAGCCTGGCCCTGGCAACCACCGTGGGCAATACCGGTCTGGAAGTCGACGCCCTCAGCGGCTTGGGACTGGCTTATGAAGAACTTGATGACTATGGCCAGGCGATTGAACTGCACTCTCGTAGCGTTAGCCTTTCAACCGCCATTGATGATCCACGTCGCCAGGGTCGCACCCTAAATAATCTAGGCCATGCCCTATTTGGGGCTAACCGGCTAGCAGAAGCGGAGGCTACACTACGATCCGCTATTCGCACATTAGAAGCACTGCGCCCCAGTCAAGATCAGTACAATATCTCGCTATTTGATACCCATGTGCTCACCTATAATCTGTTGCAACAGATTTTGGTAGCCAAAAACAAACCGGAAGCAGCCCTAGAAATTGCTGAACGGGGACGGGCCCAGGCATTTGTGGAATTACTGGCTCAGCGTTCTGACCAGATTCCTACCACCAAAATTTCTCTTCAGGAGATTCAAACCATTGCCCAGGAACAGCAAGCAACCCTGGTGGAATATACCTTAGTCCCTGATGCTAGTTTTAAGGTGCAGGGCAAACAAAGGGGAACTGCGGAAAGCCTTTATATCTGGGTAGTACAGCCCATGGGAAAGGTGATTTTTCGGCAAGTTGACCTCAAAGGGAAGGATATTTCCATCGCAGCTTTGGTTGAGACGAGTCGCGATCGCAGCGGCCTGCGATCTTCAGCAATTCGCCCCGGTGATCAGGTACGCCGTGAAGGAGAACCCACAGATTGGCCCCCCTATGAAGTTACCGCCATTAATCCCCAGGCTCAAACCGTTACCCTCAGCCACCCCGATTTTGTCCTGCCCAATCCAGTGGTCCCCCTGAGTGACGTCTATCAGGTGACAACTTCAGCATTTGCCCCTGTTCTGCAACAACGGCAGTATTGGAAAGAATTGCATGACTTATTAATTGAACCCATTGCCGATTTGCTGCCCAGCGAACCAACCGCAAGAATCTTTTTTATACCGCAAGAACAACTTTTTTTAGTTCCTTTTCCAGCGTTACAGGCAGAAGACAACAGTTATTTAATCGAGCATCACACAATTCTCACAGCCCCTGCAATCCAAGTTTTACAAGGAGCACAACCAACCAATAACGCTCTCTCCCAAGCCGACGATATTCTGATTGTAGGCGATCCGTCTCCCATGCCAGCCAACCTACAGCCCTTACCCTACGCACGGGATGAGGCCAAACAAATTGCCAATCTCTTCAACACCCAAGCCATCATCGGAGATCAAGCTACTGAGCCCACCATTCAGCAAGCATTGTCATCAGCCCGGCTGATTCACCTGGCCACCCACGGGTTCTTTAATGAAACCAACCCTTTAGAAGGATCGCTGGCCCTGGCCCCTGGCACCAATGATCAGCTTGGACCTGGAAGCGATGGGTTTCTAACCGCCAGAGAGATTTTAGACAGCCAGCTCAGTGCCGACTTGGTGGTGCTTAGCGCCTGTGATACAGGGCGAGGACGGATCACAGGCGATGGCGTGGTCGGCCTATCGCGTTCATTTTTGGCAGCAGGAGTGCCCAGGGTCATGGTTTCGCTGTGGCAAGTGCCCGATGAAGCCACCTCAGCCCTGATGCTTCACTTCTATGGGCAGCGCTTGGCGGGCGAAGACAGCGCCCAAGCCTTACGCCAGGCGATGCTATCAATGCTCGATAACTACCCTGCCCCCATTAATTGGGCGGCATTTACATTAGTGGGCGGCTAACCATCATTCGCCTCTAAATAAAGATTCACATCTTCAATAATGCGTGTGAGCTCAGCCTCGGTCGTCAGGCGTATGTGTTCGTCTCGCACGGTAATTAAAAGCTTGGCTGCAAAAGGGCTAGGCCAAATATTGGGGTTACAGAAAATTTCCAAAAATACATCCCCAGTGTGGCGATATTCTGTTGGTTTAACTGGCTTAGGTCTACCCGCACCCACCGTAGCTGCTGCGGAGGTTTTCAGAGTTTGGGTCAGGGTCACTAATGCTGACTTCAGTTCTTGGGCTGCCGCGACGGAAAAACTAAACTGAACCGAACCTTGAACCAGATTGAGGGTGAGTTGAGAAGCCATGAAACCTAACGATGAGAATTGCTTTGTGATCGTAACCCCAGCCTCTACGCAGAAACGCCACTGTCATAAAGTTTTAGGTTCTCAGCACTCGCCAGGTAAGTTTTTGCAACTTTTGTTGCACCAGGTTACTGCTATCAGCTGAATATCGGTATAAAGAGCAAAATTTTGGATAGGACAGTGAGCGGTGAGCGGTGAGTGGTCTTAATCTAACTCGCTATTCACGACTCACTATTCACGGCTCACCCCTAAAAACTCACCCCCATAAGGAGACATCTATGGTTGTAACCTGCGTTCATGTGTTTGTAAAACCAGAACATGTGGATGATTTCATTGCGGCCACAAAGGCAAACCATATTGGCTCAGTGCAAGAAATGGCTAACATCAGGTTCGATTTTTTGCAGGATCCAGATGAGCCAACCAAATTTATGCTCTACGAGGCTTACGAAACCGCAGAAGGGGCTGCTGCCCATAAGCAAACCGAGCATTATCTAACCTGGCGTGAAACCGTTGCTCCTTGGATGGCTCAGCCTCGGCAGGGTAAGCCTTACAACGTCATTGCTCCTTAAACGGCAACTGGAGAAACTCCATGGTATTTGCAAACTTTAGCTTTGCCAAAGTGCCCCCAATTTATTTTGGGGCTGGCAAACGACAGTTAATCCCTTCCTGGCTAAAAAAGAGAGGGCTGTCGCGGCTGTTGCTCGTCATTGGTGGGCAGTCTCTGCAAAAAACGGGCAAGCAAGCTCAAATTGAGGCAAGCCTCCAACAAGTTGGGCTAACCTACGAAATTATCAGCTGCACCGGGGAACCGACACCTGCTTTCATTGACGGCATTTGCAAAACCTACAGAGATGAGGGGATACAGGCAGTAGTCGGTATTGGAGGCGGTAGCGTAGTCGATGCAGGTAAGGCAATTTCGGCCATGCTGCCCCATGGCAATTCCATCATGGATCACCTGGAAGGCGTGGGTAAAGGTATTGCCCACAGTGGAGCGAAAATCCCTTATCTAGCGCTGCCCACCACCTCTGGCACGGGCAGCGAAATGACCAAAAACGCCGTCATTAGCAAAGTGGGTCCCCAGGGTTTTAAAAAATCTATCCGCCATGAAAATCTGATTCCTGACGGTGTAATTGTCGATAGCGAGCTGTTAATTACCTGTCCACCCCATATTACGGCTGCCTGCGGTTTAGATGCATTTACTCAACTCCTCGAACCCTATCTGTCCCCTACCGCCAGCCCCATGACAGATGCCTTGGCTTGGAGTGGTTTAACCGCCATTGGCCCAAATCTATTGGCAGCCTGCGGTGACGGTGCTGCCGATTTAACCGTGCGTGAGGCCATGGCCTACGGTTCAATGCTCTCAGGCATTTGCCTAGCCAATGCGGGGCTGGGCATTGTCCATGGATTAGCCTCACCATTGGGTGGATTTTTCCCCATACCCCATGGTGTTGTCTGTGGCACTCTCCTAGCCACTGCCAACCAGACAAATTGGCAAGCGCTTTTAGAACGAGAGCCGAAGAATCCAGCAGTAGACAAGATGGTTAAGCTGGGGGCTTTCCTAGGTGGCGAGCCAGGGAAAAAGCCAGCTGAGTATGGAGAGTCACTGTGTCAGATTTTGTGGAATTGGACCGAGAAACTTGAAATACCTAAGTTAAGTGAGTATGGCGTCGAAGTGTCAGATTTAAAACGAATCGTGGCAAAAACTCGTAATCGCAATAACCCTATTCAACTAACTCAAAACGAGATTAGCACTCTTGTACTCTCTCGTATTTAAATCATGGGGCAACTCAATGCCACTCCCTAAAAATTTAGCTATGGATATTCCTCACAATCCAATAACTAATTGACAGGGCGAGAATCGCAACTGCCAAACCAATAAGGCTAATACCGGTTACCTTTTCTAGATCCAAGATAATAATTTTACGCGCCACCGCTGTCAGTGAGGTAACGATCACCAGCTCTACCTGCACCACATGCTTCTTTAGATAGGCGGTGATATTTTCCAAAATTTCTAGAGCAATTAGGACGCTCAGAAATAGGCCAAAAATTTCACTGAGGGTGTTTTTAAAAAAGCCTGAAGGGCTGGGCTCTAATAATGCCACCGCTAAAAACCGAACCAGATCGACCATGATCACAAAGATCACCACCAGCATGGCAATGGATAACAGCTTCGAAACAATAGTTTCTATGCCATCAATACCGTGGAGAAAGCTTTCAGCACTTAACCAACTCCATCGCTTGCCATTTTTCTTACTGCCCATACAGATGCTCCAGAAAACGGATCCCCTCTAGGAGCACTATACAAGGCAGATGGTGGGGAGCGGGGAATAGGGAGTAGGGAGTAATGAATAGGGAGTGGGCTTTGAGGCGTCAAATTATTAGGGTGCTGATAAGCGGTTAAGATCCCCCCATTGCCCATTGCTCACTCCCCGTAGTAGGCCTATTTACATAAATCGACCGGCCATTTTCAAAATATCACCCATATCCACATCGCCATCGCCATCACCATCGAGGAAAGCGGTGACCAGCGGATTGCCTTGGGCTTGAGTCCCAGACTTAGCAGCTCCCTGATTAAGAAACTTCATCACAATGGGAATCACCATGGGCAGCATAGCCTGCACCTGATTGGCATCAAGGCCCGTTTTTTCAGCTACGGCTGCTGCCACCGCACTTTGCTGTGCAGGGCTAAATAGTTGAGGGAGTACACCAGCACCATCTGTCGTACCCTGTTTTACTAAGTCAAGAACAGCGTCCATGCCCTGGGTTTGTTGTTTTTCCCGCAGTGCCGATTGAACAAAGCCACCCACCACAGAGGCAGCTTGCTGAGTTGATGAAGGGTTAGCGTTGTTTGACTGAGCAACCTGCTGCGCCATCGATACAATTTGGCCAAGCTGACCGATGCTAGCTTCACGATTGGGGTCCTGAATGGCTCCCATTACTTGATCAAATATTCCCATGGGAATTAAAGATGTCCTTGGTTAGCAACAATTGGCGACACTCATCCGCCTTGTGTATAGTAGGACGCTACACTAACTCAGGTAAAAAATTGGCAATTTCATTTTATGAATTTAGGCTATATGTCTAATATTCAATCAGCGATGTCACCCAACGACAGCGAGCACCATCTATGCGGCGACCTCTAATCATCGCTATTGCAGTTTTGATTTTTCTCGGTTTGCTGTTATGGCTGATCAGCACCTTGGGGACTCTCTATGCTGGCCTGTCTAACTTACATCCATGGTTGGCTCAGGCAATCACTAGTTTGATCGTGGTGCTTATGCTAGCCGCGTTGGGGGTAGTTGCTTATTATGGCTGGCTGTTTTTGCGTCCGCGTCATCGTGCCCAGCCGCCACCATTGCCCAAAACCACCAGCGAAGCTGCCGTCGCCCAACTGCAAAGTCTGGATCAACAGCTCAGCCACATCCAAGATGAAGTTGCGCGGCAAGCGTTAGTTCAACGGGCGAAAACCGTAACCCATGCCTTTGAACAACAGCGGCTGCATTTAGTGATTGTGGGCAGCGGCTCAGCAGGTAAGACATCTCTGGCCAATGCCCTAATGGGAGAAATGGCTGGAGAAACAGCGGTCACTAAAGGGACAACGACTCAACAGCAAGATTACCGGATAGCTATTCCGGCCATTGATGGGGAAATTATCCTCAGTGATAGTCCCGGTTTACTCGATGTTGGTGCGGCAGATCAAAACACCCGAGAACTCGCAACCCAGGCTGACTTATTGCTGTATGTAGTCGACAATGATTTGCATCGGGCGCAGTATGAGATTTTGATGCAGTTGCTAGCAGTGGGTAAGCGCACCTTGCTAGTGCTGAACAAGATTGATCTTTACACCGATGATGAGGTGGCGCTATTGGTCAGTCGACTGCGGCAGCGGATCGGACAGCAGATGGAGGGTGAGGATGTGGTTGCGATCGCAGCCCATCCCAAAGACGAACCCACCCCCTACATTCAGCCCCTCATCGACCGCATCATTGCCATTCTTCGGGCCGAAGGTCGCGACCTGATTGCCAACAACATTTTGCTACAGTCCCAGCGGCTGAGTATAGAAGCACGACAGCTGCTAACCCAACAACGTCAGCAAAAGGCTGAGGCCATTATTGACCGCTACCAGTGGATTGGGGCAGGAGTATTAGCCGCCACACCGCTACCTGTCGTGGATATGCTAGCCACCGCCGCCGTGAATACCCAAATGGTAGTGGAATTGGGGCAGGTCTATGGCATCTCCGTCAGCATCGAGGATGCCCGCACCCTAGCGATCTCGTTAGCCAAAACCATGGGTAGCTTGGGCCTGGTTAAAGGAGCGCTCAAACTATTAACCGTTGGACTCCAGGCAAATCTGGCCACAGCCGTCGCTGGAAAACTTTTACAGGGTGTGAGCGCCGCCTACTTAACCCGCATTGCGGGCAAAAGTTTTGTGGACTATTTTGAAAACCAGCAGGATTGGGGTGATGGCGGTATGCAAGCCGTTTTGGAAAAGCACTACCAGCTCAACCGTCGCGACCAAATCGTTCAACAATTTATTCAGCAAGCCATCGCTTCTGTTCGCAGCTGAACCCACTGCTGAGCCCACTACGGATCAGGTTTATGTAACAGAGATGAAGTTACCAAAAATGACTATCTATAAGGAAAACTTGTCCATAGAATGGTGATACAGCGATTAATCTGATGGCATCGTCAGATTAATACTCCTTAAGCCCATTAGATACATCTCTACACCCTAGAGATAACGACAATAGATATTTAAATTGTCCTAGCCCCAATCTACTCAGCCCTGATTAACAATGACCGCTAACAACGCGCAGCCTGTCCCCAGTATTCTCAAGTCAGCTGTCGCCAAGCGCACACCCACGTTTCTGATTATTGGTGTGCAAAAAGCAGGGACGACATCTATATATAACTATCTAAAGCAGCATCCCCAGGTGTACATGAGCCCGGTTAAAGAAACAGACTTCTTTAACAAGGACTGGGACAATGCATCAGCTGAGATGAAACGCCGTAAAAAAAATGGACTTGTTAGTTGGGATCTATATACCCAACTATTTGATGGGGCAACCGATGAGCATCTGGCCCTGGGAGAGGTGTCTCCCAACTACATGCTCAACTACCAAACCTCGGCTGAGCTGATTCAACAGCGTTTACCCAAAGCCAGACTGATTGCCATACTACGTAATCCCTTAGAACGGGCCTGTTCTGACTATTTAATGAACAGGCGCGACGCCATCGGCAAACAGACGCCTCTGGCGGAACAAGTCCGCAGCCGTGGCGACACGTCCTATGTGTTGCTAAAGGGAAAATATTACGAATCCCTAAAGCACTTTTTTGATGTGTGCGATCGCAACCGCATAGATGTCTTCCTCTATGACGACCTGCGCAAAAACTCCCAAACCTTTATGCAGGGCATCTATCAATCCATTGGTGTAAACGCTGATTTTGTGGCAAATACCGCTAAAAAAGCCCAAACAGCCAAAGTTCCCAAGAACCAAGCACTCAATCGCCTACTCAAAACCCAAAACCCCATCCGCACGGTTGCCACTGGCATCATGCAGCTCGTTCCCACAGATCTGAGACATCAGTTGCGTGAAAAGCTGATTTCCATAAATTCCCAAGACAAGGACAAAGCGAAGTTCACAGAGGAAGACATGCTCCTCCTACAGCAGTACTATCGCGAAGATATTCTAAAACTCCAGGATCTTTTGCAACGGGATTTGTCGGCCTGGCTGAAGGATGCCAGCTAAGGAAAAGGACTTGAAAAATACAGAATTTCTTTTAACTGACCAAGAAATTCCCCCAACCCAGCACCAAACTACCCATCGGTGCTGGCACCATTTCGCCACGAAAATCCAGCATCTGCACCAGTAATAAATAGGCAATGGCTAATACTAATGAAATTGCACCCGTAATAATCGCAACAATTTTTGAACGATCCATATTAAAAGAGGTAGTCTAACGTTTTGGCATAGTATGACAGGGCTATTTAAACGCTCTGATAACCTAATCTAGGTTATTGAGAATCTACCCCCTTCTCAACTATACCGACTAGACCATACCTAATGTGTGCAGCGCCCCGTTAAGGGTCGTATTTTGTGAGTTAATGGACACCGTTTTTCCCACTGGTGCTAACCCGTCTGCCATTGTGCATCGTCCGGTTATCGTTAAAACTCAGGATCTGAGTAAGACCTATCGCACGGGTTTTTGGCTAAATCAAAAGATAACCTCACTACAGCATTGTTCCTTGGAGATATATCAAGGAGAAACGTTTGGATTATTAGGCCCAAACGGTGCTGGCAAAACCACACTCCTCAAACTGCTTTTAGGTATTATCCGTCCCTCTTCAGGCAGTGCTCAGCTGCTTAATCAGCCTGCTGGCGACCCAACTGTTAAGCAGCAAATCGGCTACTTGCCAGAAAATCCTTACTTTTATGACTATCTAACTGGCTGGGAATTTCTCACCTACTCTGCTGGTTTGTTTAATATTCCAGCCTCTATATATAAAGAGCGAATTCCTGAACTTTTGGATCGGGTAGGTTTATCACGACAGGCGGCCATTAAAAAACAGCTGCGCCAGTATTCCAAGGGGATGCTGCAGCGCATCGGCCTGGCCCAAGCCCTAATTAATGATCCAGATATCATTTTCTTAGATGAGCCCATGTCGGGACTGGACCCTACGGGTCGCTACCTGGTAAGGGAAGTCATTCTGTCGCTGAAAGACCAGGGTAAGACGATCTTTTTTAATAGTCATATTTTGGCCGATGTGGAAGTCATTTGCGATCGCATCGCTATCCTTAACGAAGGTGAACTGATCTGCCAGGGCAGTCTCCATGAGCTACTCGGGGCTCCCGATGCCTATTTTGTAAAAGGCCAGGGGGGCAGCCTGGATGTTCTAGAAAAATGGCTGCAAAATCTCACCTTCGAAGGCGGCTACTGGCAAGGTTATCTCCAAGGGAATCCCAACGACTTTATGGCCAGCGTCACCTTGATGAATGGCCGTCTAATTACTCTAGACCTCAGTCGGCTTTCCCTAGAGGCGTTTTTTATTCAGCAAATCAACCAGCAAGGGACAGCACCCAGCAAAACCTAAACACTAATTTCCCGATCAAGGGGACACAATCACCCCCAAATAGCTCTAAAGTATAAACTTCACCACGTAGTGTCTCAGCATTTGTCATGGTCGAAGTCTCTACTACTGCATTTATTGATCGCTCAGATTGGGGGCGGATTCAGATCACTGGAGATGATCGACTCCGCTTTCTCCATAACCAAACGACGAATGCTTTTGAACAATTAGCACCCGGCCAGGGCTGTGAAACAGTACTGGTTACATCCACAGCACGCACCCTGGATCTAGTCAGCGCCTATGTAGATAACAGTAGTGTTCTGCTGATGGTATCTCCTGGCATGGCAGACGAACTGATCGCCTGGATGGACCGCTATATCTTTTTTGCCGACAAAGTTAATCTCAGCAATCAAACCGAAGTAACCTTTGCCATTACCATCCTAGGCCCAGAAACTGACCAGCTTTTAACCAAACTTGAGTTACCTCAACCCGATACTGCCCCTTACAGCCATATCCTGGCCAATTGGCCTGCTGGCAACGTTGAAATTCAAGTTGTCAGAGAAACCGGTTTGGGAATACCTGGCTATACCTTAATCGGTGCTAAAGAGCACGGTCCTGCGTTACAAAACTGGCTAATTGAGCAACAGATATCTTGCCTATCCGCCCAGGAATGGGAAGTACTACGGATTCGTCAAGGTCGCCCTATGCCTGGGAAAGAATTAACCGATAAAGATAACCCCCTGGAAGCTGGACTCTGGCATACAGTTTCCTTTGAAAAAGGCTGTTATATCGGCCAGGAAACCATTGCTCGACTCAACACCTATCAGGGCGTGAAGAAACAACTTTGGGGCTTTAAGCTGGACAAACTAGTACCTGCTGATGCCGCCCTCAGCCTGGAAGGTGCTCCCATGGGCAAAATCACTAGTGTGGTAGCTGACGATACTGGTGTTTGGGGATTAGGGTACCTGCGTACTAAAGCCGGAGGCGCGGGGCTAACTTTAGAGGTAGAAGACACTACGGCTGAGGCAATAGATCTGCCATTTTTATCCCGTGGCTATTTGGATGACAGTCAGTCTCCCATTACTGCTCCCTAGCTCAACGGATAGCAATGTTATTTTTTAATATTTTCTCAGGAATTTCTTTTTTAAAACAGAACAACTAGTAGCTACAATAGGAGAAGCGTGGGTTTTTCGCTGCAGGTTTTTTAAAATTCGTTTCCGAGTGGAAAGACTAACTCTGACATGGGTACTCTGAAAGTGCGTTAAGAGATTCATGCCAGTTTAGTTCTGAAGAACACTCACCGTCTGCAGGAATAGGCCAACGCATCAGGTTTGAAAAAAACTTTATTCCTAAGACTATCCCTACCCCAGGGCAGGGATAGTCAGTTTCATATCAATGTGGCAAATAACAATACTATTTAGAGGCTTTAGTCATGGCAACATCCCCTTGGAGATTACCGCTTGATCGAGCAGTTCGCTACGCTGTTAGTGATGCGTTAGCGTCAGTCAAATCTTACGTGTACGATTTAGAGTATTCTCAGCGTCAGTCCTCCCAGGAGGTCATTCCCTGGAACAATTATTTAGCCGATCTCAGAGCTCTGCATCAGCTGCTGCTGAATCTACCAAGTCTCGAAACGGCTGCATGGTTAACCGACGACGACGCTTACAATGCCCCCACATTTACACCATTTGTTAATGGCATTGCTGACGCCAAAACAAGTATTCGTAGGGTTCACGGCTGGCTACTCTCTCTGTCTCATGCCACAACAGATCATAAGTCTGAACGTCATCCCCGTTCTATCTCCATAGAACAAGAGTATTATTTTCGTCAGATTGATAAGGCGTTAACTCAACTGCAATTGATGCCTACACCTGGTAGCGAAGCTTGGTACACCAAGTATGAACCGGCTGTTGAGAAAGTAACATCTGTCACAGCAAGTCAGCAACCTCGAGAACGAGCAGTCGCTTAACCCTAAATGGGCTAAATTTGCTCGGTGTTGCTTTCATATATATATGCTGAACTCTCTATAAAGGGAGCTGCCAATAGGCAGCTCCCTTTAATGCTGATGGTTGTTGATGGACAATCCCATGGGAATATTGGCACAGACAGGTCACGTTACCGTGGCGATAATTCAATAGTTCGATATACTAGATGCTCACGAAACTTATAGCACACTGCTGAATGCATATCTCATCTCCGAAGGAGAGGCTGCATATCTCTGAAGGAGAGGCTGCGCCAAGCCATATGTATAGCAATATAGCCACGATTCTATTGCGATATAATCTAGAGCCTTTATCAGGATTCCAAAGATTTTTCGTTTCAACTCCAGGGTCAATATCAAAAGCAACGGAAATTAGACACCCTTATCGTGTATTTCGTGATCGTGGGTCTTGCATCACTCATTGACCATCAATTCACCTGTCTAGGATCCTGAAACTTGTCTTCCCGCCCTCCTATTAATTCTCTTGATGAAGAATCTGCCCCACAGCAAAAGGCAGATTATGGTCCTCTGCTCATCACAATTTTGATGTTTTTAGGGGTTATTGGGGTGCTTTTCCACTGGGCATCCCCAAAAATGAATTGGCCCTACCGTTTACCAAAAGCATGGTTTGATCCATCTAGGTTATTAGGCCTAGGCTCAGCTAATTGGGTAGAATCCCCATTGCCTTTGGCCATGGTGGGGGGTGATCCATATATACGTGCCCTAATGCGGACCATCTCAGCCAGCGAATCGAATATGGATAAGCCATATCGCCTGCTGTATGGTGGCAAGACCATTGATCAATTGAGTCACCATCCTGATACCTGTGTACCGATCGAAACCGGTCCAAATCTGGGTGACTGCACAACCGCTGCGGGGCGATATCAGTTTTTGACAACAACCTGGCAAGCCAAAGCCGAGCAGTACCATCCCTATCCGCCGGACTGGTTTGAATTTTGGCAAGTCTATGATTTTTCGCCTGAATCACAGGATGTTGTTGTCTATCGCTGGCTGGCTGATCCAGATGCTTGGGGAACGGATATTAGTCAGCAATTACAGGCTGGGAAAATCAATCAGGTATTAGAACTGCTATCAGGCACCTGGACCAGTCTAGGTTATGGCATCGAAACCAATTCTATGTCCGGCCATCTGCCTCGCATCTATGGCGAGATGCTAGAAGAAGAACTCTCAGTCCCCTAGCGGCTGATTGGCAGCGGTGATGGAAATCATTGATTAAACAGCAGAGAGTTGAGGATTCAGTACGGTTGCGATCGCATCTCTAATTTGTTGGCGTTTAGCCTGTACCTGACCAGACTCCAGCAACTGCTGCGCCTGTTGTAAACCATCTGTGAGAGTTGCTGCCGCCTCTGCCCGCCATAGATAAAACCCCCCATTCCAAATCACTGAACGGGTTAACTCCGTCGGCTCCCCATAAATTGCCTGTTCTAGATAACGATTAAAATTCTCATCTAAACTCGGATCCGCACCTTCAAACCCATAGTCTCTTGGATGGAGCAACAGACGTTCAAATACAGGTTCTCCATCTTTCAGACTTCCCATGCCAATAATTGCTGTCCGACTGCGGGCTAAATCACAACTGCCTTCTAACCCTTTAACCGTTGTAAATTCTTCGGTATGGCGCAGCTGATAGGTTTCCTGAGTACGGGTTTCTGTAGGCGGATGTACAAAACTACTGACAACATGATGTTTACCATCGCAGGGGGACCACATTAACTCTACGGTAGCCAGTGTGGGTCGTTTGCCAATTTGCTCTCGATATGGAACTAACCCATGGGCTGCAAGAAAGTGTTGAGGCATGTAGACAAAGCCCACATGGGTAAGCTCAAACACTTTTTGGGTTTGGTCAAGCGTTAATGGTCGCCAAGTCAAACCTAAATCATGCCAAATATCAACCAGGGGTAATCCCATTTTGGTGGGCATCCGCTCGCCACCATGTAAAATCACCGGCACCCCTGCAGCAGCCAAAATTAATGCAGTAACAGGTGTCACCGGAGCATTACGAGCACGACCATCGTAGGGATTGTTTAACACCATCGTCCGATAGTCGGTCAGCGGTGCTGTTAATTTTCCCCCCATTTGATCGTAGCAATCTAGCATGCCAGCAAGTTCTGGAATGGTGGGTCGCTTAATCCTCTGCGCAATCATAAAAGCACCAATCTGAGCAGGGGTTGCCGTTTGCTCAAGCATCATCCGAGTAGCAAGGGCAGATTCTTCTCGACTTAAGTGCTTTGAGGTATGGGTGCCACTACCGATCTTCTTTAAAAGATCTCGAAAGGTGTTGCTCATAATGAGACTGGGGGTGGACGTTAGAGATTGGGGGTATACCCATCAAAATGACCTAGATAGGCCAATTAACTTTAGGCTACTAGGCTAGGTAATTCACTGAGCTGACTAAAGCTTTCATCTGCTAAACGCTGAACCATATCGCAGAACTGTCGTACGGGCGGTAACCGCAGACGATCTTGGGTAGTCACCATGACCACTTGACGAGTCAGAACAGGTGCAGCTGTGCTGCGAACAGCTAAACCAGGATCTCGACGACTTTCAGCCAGGGCCGACTGAGGCAATAGGGCAATCATTTTACCTTGGCGAACAACACCTCGAAATGCATCGAGGGTATTAAGTTCGAGGGCCATTTTTAACTCAGTTTCAGGCACCTGAGATTGAACCAATCGCTGCATGCCATAGCCATCTTTAAAGACCACATGGGGGTAACGGGCAATTTCAGACCAAGGAGCCGGGCTATAGGTTGCCAAAGGATGATCAGCCGCCATCAACACTTCCACCCGATCCTCATATAGAGGAGTGACCGACATCTCTTGGGAATTAGTCAGCATGGGATTGTGCATAACGATGGCGATATCCACCAGGCCATCTCGCAAAACCTTGAGAGATCGATCGCTACCGAGGGCCGTTACCCGCAACTGCACCTTAGGATACCGCTGACAAAACTGGGTGATAATTGGCGGTAAAAAGTGAGAACACACCGACTGAATCCCCGCAACACAGAGTTCTGGTTGGCGACCTTCCAGCAAATCTGCAATTTCACTCGTGGCCTGCTTCCACTCCTGACAAATCCGGCGGGCCCTGGGCAAAAGCCGTTCTCCACCAATGGTGAGCTTGGCTTGGGCCGTACGATGAAACAAGGGCATACCCAAGTCATCTTCTAAGCCACGAATTTGTCGGCTAACGGTGGACTGGGTAATGCCACATTTACGGGCTGCTGACTGAAAACTGCCGGTCTCGGCAATGGCTAAAAATGCTTGTAGCTGCTCTATGCGCATGGACTTACAAGGATTAGGGGCTTAAAAATCACCAAAAATGGCGAAGCCGTTCATCTCCACTCTAGGCAGCCTTAACATTATATTTAGTGCGTCTGGCTACCGGTGGCGGACCAACTAAGCAAATATTGCTAAAGATTTTTAAAACTGCACTATACATTCCAACCAGTAGCAATCCTCACAACCCCCTTAGGGTAGGCCGGTTGCTGCCATTTTTTGAAAATAGCAGTCAAACAAGCACTGAAATAATGCCGTCAGTGTTTATCAAAAGAAATATGGTTCTGAAAATAAGGATTGAGAAACAGGAGATCAGATTTTTATCTTTATTTTAATATTTTCTTAAGCTTATAGGTTGACCTTACTCCTGACTAGGCCTTAATCGGGTAAATTACCAAAGCTTCAGAACATCTGCCTGGTGTTCAGGGCTATCTTCAAGGTAGTTTGAAACTCGTTCCAAACTATGGTCAGGCTCCAAACGTTTTAAGGCAGCAATGGTGTGAATTGGGATAGCATCCGCCGTATGCTTCAGTAATGGTAATAGTGCATCAAATGCCTGGGGGAGTCCCAAACTAGCTAATGCCATAATCACTGCCTGCACGACAGCCTCCGATGGTTTGTTTTGTAACTGTTCAATCAAACTGTGGGTGGCTTGTTCAGACAGGGCTACCTGGCGCATGTCCCCAAGCACACGAACAATAGCTACTAATACCTGCGTTTTTTCTTGAGCAGTAAACAACTCGCTATCGTCAGCCTCTGTAGTTGCAAACTCTTTGAACGCATGGGTCAAGATGGCAAAAGCTCGCTGTGTACTTTGTTCGGTGACAGCGGCAACATGATCGCAATACCACTCCAATGCTCTCACTGTATCGATGCGTAGAGCTATTGGCGTGTGGATTGACAATAGTATCCGTTGGAGCGCATCAAGACTATCTTCATCACCTAAACGACCCAGGGCAAGGGCTGTCTGGCAACAAACACTGACATCAATATCCCATAGCAACGGTTGAAGCATTTGACTGATCTGGTGATGTGCTTGCAAATCGTGACGACGCCCCAACGCCATCACGGCTGCTTTACGCACCGCTGTAGCTGGATCGCCCAGGGCAGTCAATAAAACAGGCGTAACAACACTGCTATGGAAACTGCCTAACGCATCGATGGCATAGTAGCGGACAGTTGCATTTTCATCCCCGGCAACACTGACCATAGCGGGAATAACACCGCTAGATCGTACCTGGTTAAGGGCTTTTGCTGCTAGCAAACGTCGCCTGGGGTTTTGTAATAGCTGACTCAGAACAGTAATGGTAACAGGCCCCATGGCCGCCAACGTCTCAATGGCGAAAGCACTGAGCTCTGCCGCTTGCTCTGCCGTACGATTTACATAGTAAGTCGTATTATCAATCTGCTCGGCAATGGCGGCGATCACCTCAGGTCCAGGGAAATGCCCCAAGGCACGAATGGTAAACCAGTGGGTTTCAGCATCAACGGCAGGATCATTCAGTAACTCTAGGAGGGGTGCGATCGCACTATCCCCTTCTCTCACAATCAACTTGGCACTGTTCCACTTCTGCTTAAAATCACCCGTTTTGAAGTGCTGCCAGTGACTTACTCGACGTTCCAACCCTGAGGATTCCACACCGCTAAGACCCTTCGATGGTGGCATACATGAACTCCACAGACATCTCGTCCATTATTCCGCGAAAAGGAGCTAGTAGCACATTTACCCATGCATATATCGATTTTTCAAATGCAACATATGCATTATTTTGCCAACGTATCACTGCTTAAGATGGGATCTCATTAAAGTCCCAATAATTAATTGTAGGCATTTACAGAGGGCCACACCCACTTTAGAAGCTAGACACTGACTACTATCAAGACAAACCCAGAACGCTCAATTAAACCAACTGAAACCTGTAAGAAACAGAGATCAAAACACCAAATAACGCATCACCCCAATGCAATTCATGCAAGAGTGCATTGGGAATGGTAGTTTTCTATACAAAAAAATAAGGTTTTTCTCAATATTCTTTATTTAACTCGATAGCAAGCGAGCTAAATGAACTCCTGAAGCGGTTCCTTATAAGTGTGTCTAGCGGGGCAGGGCCATAGATTCTTAGGAATCTTGGTGTTTTGCTCCCGTTTTTTTTGCTTCGGCTAGACCGATGAACTGCCTAAGGTTGCACCGATGGCCGATGGGCTCAGGTGTTTTCTGTTAATTATGTTGGGAGTGCTGCTGTGGTCACCGCATCCACTACTGAGAAAAAGGTAAAACTCAATAAGTTTGAAAAATACAAAGCCGAAAAGGATGGCTTGGCAGTTAAGGACGAACTACAAAAGTTTGCCGAAATGGGTTGGGAAGCTGTTGATGAGACTGACTTAACCCAGCGTCTCAAGTGGTTAGGCATTTTCTTCCGCCCCGTTACTCCTGGTAAGTTTATGCTGCGGTTGCGCATGCCCCACGGATTAATTTCGGCCCAACAGATGCGTGTTCTAGCTGAAATTGTTCAGCGATATGGTGACGATGGCAGTGCTGACATTACAACCCGGCAAAATTTGCAGCTACGCGGCGTTCACTTAGAAGATATTCCTGATATTTTCTCCAAAATGCATGCCGTTGGTCTCACTTCGATGCAATCGGGGATGGACAATGTCCGCAACATTACAGGGTCCCCTGTTGCTGGCATTGATGCCAATGAATTAATCGATACCCGAGAATTGGTTCAAGCCGTGCAAGACATGATTACCAACAGTGGTCAAGGTAATTATGATTTCACAAATTTGCCGAGAAAATTCAACATTGCCCTCGAAGGAAGTACCGACAACTCGGTGCATGCCGAGATTAATGACATTGCCTTTGTCCCCGCTTACAAAGATGGCAATCTTGGCTTTAATGTATTAGTCGGCGGCTTCTTCTCATCCACTCGATGTGCGGCAGCCATCCCTCTAGATGTATGGGTTCCAGCAGACAAAGAAGATGTTGTTGAACTGTGTCGAGCCATCTTAACGGTTTATCGCGATAATGGTTCTCGGGGTAATCGTCAAAAAACCCGTTTAATGTGGTTGATTGATGAATGGGGGATGGACAAGTTCCGCACTGAAGTGGAAAAAAGCGTTGGCAAGCCCCTAGCCACAGCCGCACCTGAAGATGCCTTAGATGCTGATAAGCGAGATCACGTCGGTGTCTTTCAACAAAAACAGGAAGGTCTTAACTATATTGGCTTACATATTCCCGTAGGTCGTCTACGGGCAGAACAGATGCTGGACTTAGCTCGTGTAGCTGAAGTTTATGGCAGTGGCGAGCTGCGGCTAACCGTTGAACAGAATGTCATTATTGCTAACGTTCCAGATAATCGGTTAGCCGTCTTTTTAGCAGAACCTATTGTTCAGACGTTCCCCATTCAGCCATCTTCTTTAGTGCGCTCTTTGGTGTCTTGTACAGGGGCCCAATTTTGTAACTTTGCCCTTGTGGAAACCAAGATGCAATCCTTGGCCCTCGCGCGACGCCTCGACTCAGAGTTAGATATTTCTGAGCCTGTGCGTATACATTGGACCGGTTGCCCCAACTCCTGTGGTCAGCCTCAGGTGGCACAAATTGGCATGATGGGCACCAAAGCCCGCAAAAATGGCAAAATGGTGCCTGCAGTAGACATCTATATGGGCGGCACCGTAGGCAAAGACGCTCATCTGGGCGAGCGGGTCATGCAAAAGGTACCTTGCGATGAACTCCCCGGCGTAGTGCGCAAGCTGCTGACTGAAAACTTTGGAGCAACCCTCAAACCGGGTGTAGTGATTGACGAGCCTGTTGAAGAAACAGAAACAGCTACTCCTGTTAAAACGAAGAAACCTGCCGTTGTTGTTTTCTCTCAGTCTGACAAAGAGATTAACTGTGATGATGGTCAACCCATTTTGGCAATTGCTGAAGCAGCAGGGATAGACGTTGAAAGCAGTTGTCAGTCTGGTTCTTGTGGCACATGCAAGCTACCTCTGATAGAGGGCAAGATTCGTTATGAAGGCGATCCAGCGGCTCTTGAAGCTGGAGAGAAAGGTGCAGTTTTGACCTGTATCGCGCATGCGGAAGGTCGGGTAGTGATTGACGCTTAAGAAAGCATCATTTTGACAATTGCAAACCCCCTTGACAGCATCAACTATCAAGGGGGTTTTTATTAGGAAAAACGACAGTAAAACACCTGTAAAATGCAAATAATGCATTTGATATATGCAAAATAAAAATCAGTTTGTTAACGCCGTTAAAAATGTTACAGAACTGGCGTATAAACCATGGGCATTATTGGCATCATTAGAAACGCTTTCTCACTAATGAATAATCTAAAGTCATTGATATTTCCTGCTTTCCTGGGTCTTACTGCTGGAGTAGCCCACGGTATTATTTCGCACCAGACTGGATTACCCATGTCATTAACCGAGCAATTTATACAGCCATTCACTGCTTCTGAAACAGTCAGCTACTCGTTTCAAGACTAAATTTCGTAAACAGTATTGTTTGCTACAGAATAATTATGGGATGCTTGAGCTGACATTATAGTTCAGGGTTAGTTATATGGACTCCCAGACTCGTGCCATGTCTACTCAAGTTTCCAGCCTAGATCGAACTTTGGCGGCGGCTCTAGCAGCGTTTTCCATGTTTGTGGTTGGTTACACCGCTGTTCGTGTTTACTTAGCTCAGCCAGCTACAACCGCAGATGTGACTAACGTTACGCCTCACCAGGCTACATTGTGGTCTGAACTTGGCAAGTAGTTTGCATGATTAGCTAGACAAGCTAGCAAGAGCTAGACAAGCTAGCGAGCAACATAGACAGTTGGTTTTTCGATAAAATCTCTTGAAAGCCTGACATTCTCTGAGCGGAATGTTAGGCTTTTTAGCTGAAAAAACTTCTAATATCAGTCACTATCTAAAGTCTTGCATTTAAGCTATGAAACGAGCGCCAGGAATCTTGTAGCTACTGGCCACGACATCCGCAGAAGAGTGATCCAATAGTGTGGCCAAACTGCTTTCACTTCAGCATCTTGGGCGGCTTTATGCAAAAAACAAACAATCACATGCAAAAAAAGAATTACTTGTCGTTAACGGTAGCGAAAGGCACATTTTTACTTGTTGCTCACCGATAATGTAACGCTATGGTGATTTGGCTTTAGATTTTATCTGTTCAACTAATCTTAAATCGGCAGATTTCATCAAGTTTTTGTCAATGATTTTTGTTTTTTAGAGTGAGTTGATTAGAGAGATTAAGGGCTATCCACCATTAAATCTGTTGCGTCGCGTTGTCTGTTGTCCTTTCAGGATCCATAGCATTAGCGATTTTGTTCTAAAAAAGCAGCAGTCTGAAATCTACTAATGAGTGAATTTCAGAAGGAAAGTGAAATGTTTGTCTGTCCAGGAGAATAGAACTGATGCTAGGAGAGATGTGGTCCTTTAGGGGACGCTACAAAATCCTCCACATGACCTGGTTTGCCTTTTTCCTGTCGTTTGTTGTTTGGTTTAACCTGGCACCTTTGGCGACAGCAATTAAGGCGGATTTTGGTCTGGAGGTAGGTCAAATTCGTACCATTGCTATTTGCAATGTGGCTCTTACAGTTCCAGCTCGTGTCATCATCGGCATGTTGTTGGATAAATATGGTCCTCGTTTGACCTATTCGCTGTTGCTCATCTATGCAGCGATTCCCTGTATTATTTTCGCCTCTGCCCAAAGCTTTAACCAGTTGGTGATTGGCCGTCTGCTCATGGGTATTGTGGGTGCTGGTTTTGTCATCGGTATTCGCATGACCGCAGAGTGGTTCCCCCCCAAGGAGATTGGTCTGGCTGAAGGTATTTATGGTGGCTGGGGTAACTTTGGTTCTGCATTCTCTGCATTTACTCTTGTCGGTCTGGCAACTGCTCTCAACTTCATTCCTGGTGCTTTCCAAGTCCCTGACAGTGGTCCATTACTCAACTGGCGCATTGTGATTGCTGCCACTGGTATCATTGCAGCCCTTTATGGATGCTTATACTACTTCAGCGTGGAAGATACGCCCCCTGGTAAGGTTTACCAGCGTCCCCCCAGCACTCGCGGTATGGAAGTCACTACGGTAAGAGACTTCTGGGGTCTGATGCTGATGAATCTACCTCTAACTGGCATTCTGGTTGTTCTGGCTTGGCGTCTTAAGAAAGTTGGTTTCCTCAACGAAGGTACATTTGGTCTTGCGATCGCAGCCCTAATCGCCCTGTATCTCTTCCAGGCTTACAACTGCTGGACAGTCAATAAAGACTTATTGTCTGGTGCTAAGCGCTACCCTGCTGAAGATCGCTATAAGTTTAAGCAGGTTGCCATTCTTGAGCTAACTTACATTGTGAATTTCGGTTCTGAGCTGGCTGTAGTATCCATGCTGCCCGCTTTCTTCGAAGGCACCTTTGGTTTGAGCAAAGCCCTGGCTGGTATGTTGGCCGCAAGCTACGCGTTCATGAATCTGTTTGCTCGTCCTAGCGGTGGTTTGATTTCCGACAGACTCGGTAGCCGTAAAACAACTATGGGGGTTCTAACCCTCTTTATGGGCATTGGTTACCTTGTCATGAGCAGCATCCCTAGTATTCGTGATGCTCTCGGCGGCGGCGGTACCTTTATGGTTGGTCTCGCCGTTATCTTAACCATGGCTTGCTCCTTCTTTGTACAAGCTGGTGAAGGCTCCACATTTGCCATCGTGCCCCTTGTAAAGCGCCGTGTAACTGGTCAGATTGCTGGTAACGTTGGTGCTTACGGTAACGTTGGTGCGGTTGCTTACCTGACTCTTTACAGCTTGGTACCTGAGGGAGATATCGGTAACATCATCTTCTTCCAGACCCTAGGTGTTGCAGCAATTATTGTTGCCTTCCTATGCTTCTTCATCCTCGAAGAGCCCAAAGGTTCCTTTGCAGAGGCCCACGAAGGTGAAGACATATCTAATATATCTGTACCTGCTGATGGTTCCTACGTTGGCTAACGCCACAACAACGTTCGCTTAAGCGAGCAAAACAGCGTCGATACTGGTTGTCATTATCCCAAGTGTTATAGCAACCAGTGATGATAGCAATGTCAACTCAACAGATTGGGGGGCCGGTTTGCGCTCCCCTTTTCTGTCTAAAAAAGATTTAATTTTCGAATTAACATAAGACAGATTTCTTGTGGATGGAGGATGCGATCTATGGCTGATGGAGCAAAAACACTGTGCCCATACTGTGGTGTAGGCTGTGGCCTTGAGGTATTACCTCCTGCGCAACCGGGGCGAGCTGTAAATCGCGATGAACAGGGTAATCCGGTTTGGCAAGCGCGGGGCGATCGCAACCACCCATCAAGCAAAGGTCAGGTATGCATCAAGGGGGGCACCATCGGCGATTCCCTTGATCGGGGGCGATTGCTTCACCCAATGATGAGAGAGTCTCTCGACCAGCCACTACAGCGTGTCTCTTGGGAAGATGCCCTCAATCGCATCACCTATGAGATTCGTAAAACCTTGAATGAACGAGGTCCAGAAGCCATTGCCATGTATGGATCTGGCCAGTTTCAAACAGAAGATTATTACACCGCACAAAAGTTATTGAAAGGTTGTTTAGGTACTAACAACTTTGATGCCAACTCTCGCCTATGTATGTCGTCAGCGGTAGCGGGCTATATCCAAAGCTTTGGGTCAGATGGTCCCCCTTGTTGTTACGACGATTTAGAACAAACTGACTGTGCCTTTTTAATTGGGACCAATACAGCCGATTGTCATCCAATTGTGTTTAATCGGTTGAAGAAATACCACAAGAAAAACCGCAAGGTAAAGATGATTGTGGTGGACCCGCGCCGCACCGATACTGCAAAGGCAGCGGATTTACATTTGGCCATTAAGCCGGGAACCGATATTGCATTGCTCAACGGCATCGCCCACCTACTCTTGAGACATAGCTGGATCGATCCCAGCTTTATTGACTCCTGTACTGATGGCTTTAGTGACTATGCCCAGGTGGTGAAAAGCTATCCCCCCGAACGAGTGACTGAGATTTGCGGCATCACCCTGAGTGAACTTACCAAAGCAGCTGCCTGGTGGGGCAAATCTCAGCGAGTGCTATCCCTATGGTCTATGGGGGTGAACCAGTCCACAGAGGGAACTGCTAAGTGTCGCACCATCATCAACCTGCATCTGATGACAGGTAATATTGGCAAGCCTGGAGCGGGTCCTTTTTCTCTCACAGGGCAGCCCAATGCCATGGGGGGTCGAGAAGCGGGTGGATTAGCCCACATTTTGCCCGGTTATCGCCTGGTAAAAAACCCAGAGCATCGCCAAACAGTAGAAAAGGTATGGCAGGTGCCTGGGGGCAGTATTTCTCCGGTACCGGGGCTGGCGGCTTGGGATATGATGCTGGCCCTGGAACGAGGGGATCTAGGCGTCTTTTGGGTAGCTGCTACCAATCCCGCCGTCAGTATGCCAGATATTAAGCGCACCCAGGCTGCCCTCAGAAATTCTCCTTTCACCATTTGCCAGGACGCTTATTACCCAACCGAAACTGCTGCCTTTGCCCACGTAGTTCTACCCGCTACCCAATGGGGTGAGAAAGCCGGTGCCATGACTAATTCTGAGCGAGTGGTCACTTACTGCCCTGCCTTCCGTAATCCTGTTGGCGAGGCTAAGGCTGACTGGGAGATTTTTGCTGAAGTGGGTCGTCGATTGGGCTTTGAAAAACCGTTTGCTCAGCGCACATCAGCTGAGGTATATGACGAGTTTGTGACGCTGACAGCCAATCGCCTATGCGATTCTACAGGCCTCAGCCATGGGCGACTGGCGAAGGGACCCATTCAGTGGCCTTGCCCGGCAGGGGAGAGTGATGAGATCGCCTATGGCAAACATGACAAGCGACTATACACGAACTATCGATTTGCCACGCCTAATCAGAAGGCTAAGTTCTGTGCCTTCCATATTAAAGGGCTAGCTGAGCCTCCTAATGAGGATTATCCCTTTGTGCTGACAACGGGTCGACTGTATGGGCATTGGCATACTCAAAGTCGGACGGGACGGATTGAGCGGATTACAAAGCGTTATCCGGAGCCGCTGCTGGAGGTGAATCCTCGGGATGCACAGTTGCTGGAGGTGCAGTCTGGGGATTGGGTGGAGGTGCGATCGCAACGCAGCTTTGCCCAGCTAAAAGTTCTGGTCACGCAAAACATTACCCGTGGCACTATCTTTATGCCCATGCATTGGGGGTTTCTCTGGGGTGACAACATGGAAGTTAATGCCTTGACTCACCCGGAGGTTTGTCCAATCTCCCTGGAACCTGAGCTTAAGGCTTGTGCTGTGCAGGTGATTCCAGTTCCGGCACCTCAGATTTCCGATGAGGCCACTGTTAAGTCTCGGTTCGAAGCGGCCCAGAAAATAGCAATGGAACCTGTGAAAGTTTAAAGTTCGAGCATGGCTAATCCTCGGGAGAATTTAAAAGGCATCTAGGCAAACGCTTGATTGACCATATCTCGACACGGTTCACCGCACTAAGGGTAAGGGGACTGCACAACAATAAAGACCCAGGTTGGAGCTGTAGATGGGTGCATGAGTAATGGGGTAATGGGGTGGTTATTTAAGCGCAAGCGCCTAAGCCATCAGAGCTGTCAAAGCTTTTTAAAATTGATCAATACCTATGCATTAGCAAAGCAGATTAAATAACTAAAAAAATATTAGCTAAGCTTATAAGACAATTAGAGAATTAACATTTTACAGATCCTGATTCTGTCGCCACCATAGGGACAAGTCCATTAAATTTTCAGTCAGGATTTTCACCCTATGGTTACTCTTGCTGCTCCGTCAATAACAACGGCTTCACCAAATAGACTGACAATCCAAACTGCTGAAATTGCCTTGGGTTCTACAGCAATTCGTTGCCTTGACTGGGATCGAGACCGTTTCGATATCGAATTCGAGTTAAAAAATGGAACTACCTATAATTCTTTTCTCATCCGTGGTGATCAAACTGCGTTAGTTGACACATCTCACCAAAAATTTGAAGCGTTATATTTTGAGACTCTCGAAGGTCTGGTGGATCCAACAACAATTGATTATCTTGTCGTCAATCACACTGAACCAGACCACAGTGGCTTAATTGGCCGTTTGTTGGAGATTGTGCCCCAGTTGACAATAGTAGGCTCGAAGGTAGCCATTCAGTTTTTACAACATCAGCTGCATCGTCCATTTGCTTTTCAATTGGTTAAAAGTGGCAGCCAGCTAAATTTGGGGCAGGGACACTGTCTGGAGTTTGTTTCGGCTCCTAATCTTCACTGGCCCGACACAATCTTCACCTACGACAGTGGGACTCAGGTGCTCTATACCTGTGATGTGTTTGGCATGCACTACTGCGATGACGCTCTCTACGACGAGATACCAGAGCTGCTAGAGCAAGACTTTCAGTATTATTACGACTGTTTGATGGGGCCTAATGCCAGGTCCGTATTGGGAGCCCTAAAGCGGATGAATAAGTTGACGGTGACCCTGGTGGCCACCGGACATGGTCCCCTACTGCAACATCACCAGCAGCAATGGCTCGAATACTATCGCACCTGGAGCGAAGCCCAATCTAAGGCGACTCCCTACGTAGCGCTGATTTACACCGATGAGTATGGCCATAGTGATCATATCGCCCGTGCAATTGCTCAGGGTATTCACAAAACCGGCACCGATGTTGAGCTAGTGGACTTAAACGAAACCGATCTCCACGATGTGAGAGAAATTGCCACCACTGCCACCGCCCTGGTGGTAGGGATGCCACCTCAAGCAACCAATAATAGTCACGTCTCTGCTGCACTCAGTACAATTTTGGCGGTGGCCCATCCTAAACAGGCCATTGGCTTATTTGAAACGGGTGGCGGTCACGACGAACCGATTTATCCACTGCGTAATCGGTTTATAGAACTGGGACTAATAGAAGCATTTCCACCAATCTTGATCAAGGCGACCCCATCTGATGCCACTAAGCAACACTGTCAGGAAGCAGGCACTGATCTGGGGCAGTGGGTGAGTCAAAACCATCGGCAGCGTCGCAGAGAAGCCTCAGACTCTAGCTTAGACCAGGCTCTAGGGCGGTTGAGTAGTGGTCTTTATATAGTCACTGCCCGTAAAGGAGATGTCACCAGTGCCATGTTGGCCTCCTGGGTCATGCAGGCTACCGTTGAGCCTTTGGGGCTGGCGGTGGCCGTTGCTAAGGAACGTGCTATTGAATCTCTGCTGCATGGAGAGGATTATTTTGTTCTAAATGTGTTGGAAGAGGGCAACTACCAGCGGTTGATGAAGCATTTCCTCAAGCGCTTTCCCCCCGGTGCCGATCGGTTTATTGGCATTGCCACCTACGATGCGGAGAACGGTTCCCCGATTTTAGCTGAAGCACTGGCATATTTGGAGTGTCGGGTCATCAGCCGTACCGATGCAGGAGATCATTGGATAATGTATTGCGCTGCCGATCGTGGACGGGTGGCTCACCCTGACGGTATCACCGCTGTCCATCATCGCAAAGCCGGTAGTCATTACTAAAAATGGCGACTAATAACAAACTTTTTGGGTGTCATTGCCATGCATGACACTTCATTTTGTACTCACAGAAGTTTTTGCTCTAACCTATCACCAAGAGAACATATACGATGACTTATACAACACCAACAATTTCGTCAACCGGCAGCCGTCCTCGGGATGTGCAGGTGGCAGACATTGGTACACAATCCCAAGTATTACGATCTCGCACCTGGGATCGCCTCAAATTTGAAATTGAATATGGACGGCGGCGGGGCACCACCGCTAATTCCTATTTAATCAAAAGCGAGAAAGTCGCCCTTATCGACCCGCCAGGTGAGTCTTTTACAGCTACCTATTTAGCTACGCTACAACAACAGATTAACCCCCATAACATTGACTACATCATCACCAGCCACGTAAATTCTAATCGGATTGTTACCCTCAGGGGCCTACAGCAGATAGCACCCCAGGCAACACTGGTGTGTTCTCACCCTGCCTTCAGTACCCTAAAAAAATCAGGTCTAGTTTGGTCGGTGGTCCCTGTCCGTACAGGAGATACGCTAGACTTGGGTCAGGGACATCGCCTCAGCTTTATTAGTGTGCCAACCCCACGCTGGCCCGATGGACTTTGCACCTACGATCCAACCAGTGAGATTTTATATAGCGATAAGCTATTTGGCAGCCACTTTTGCGGCAACAATATTTGGGATAGCCACTGGCGTGAACTCAATGATGACCGCCGTTACTATTTTGATTGTCTCCAGGCCCCCCAGGCCAAACAGGTAGAAGTCGCCCTAGATCAGTTTGATGCCTTTTCTTTCAAGATTCTTGCGCCAGGCCATGGTCCCTTAGTACGTCATAGCCTGAGTCGATTTCGTCAGGACTATCGACAGTGGTGCCAGGAACAAACCCAACGGACACTGCGGGTTGCCGTACTCTACGCCTCGGCCTATGGTAGTACGTCCACCATCGCCCATGCCATTGCCCAAGGTCTCACAGACAATGGTGTGGCGGTGGAAGCTATTAATTGTGAGTATACTCCCACTGAGACTCTCACTAAAGTTGTTGCCGACTGTGATGGGTTTATTATTGGGTCGCCCACATTGGGTGGCCATGCCCCAGTACAAATTCAAACTGCCTTGGGTACAATCCTGGCAAATATACCTAAAACAAAGTTGACGGGAGTATTTGGCTCCTATGGATGGAGTGGTGAAGCGATTGACTTATTACAACAAAAGTTGCGGGATGCAGGTTATCGGTTTGGCTTTGAGCCAATTCGCGTGCAGTTTAGCCCCGATTCGACTACCCTCAAGATATGTCAAACTGCTGCAACCGCATTTGCTCAGCAGTTGCGTAAGCGTTCCCGTCAGCAGGTACCGCGTCAGACGATGGTCGACATTCAGACTAGCCGTACCGCTCAGGCCCTGGGGCGCATCATCGGCTCTCTATGCGTAGTTACCTTTGAACACCACAGTCACCATCGGGCGATTCTCACCGCCAGGATTTCCCAAGCCAGTTTCGCACCGCCAGGGATTATGATGGCTTTACCTATGGGGGATGATGCGATTTCAAGTCTACAAACCCAGGGCTCATTTGTTCTCAACATCCTCAAAGAAGGACGTAGTATCCGCCGCCATTTTTCCTATCAAAAATCCTGTCAGATTCCCGTAGATCAGCTGAACACCGAAATCTTACAAGGGGGAAAACCGATATTTACTGATGCTCTAGCCTATTTAGAGGGTACCATCATCAGTCAACAAACCATTGGCAGCCATCTATTGGTATACGCTCATATCAACAATGGTCAGGTATTAGATAAAGGGGGACTGACTGCCATCCATCAACTGTAAGGCATTAGGGCACCCACAAGAGCTGTCCCTACAGGATCGGATTCCTAAAGAATTTGAGACAAGAACTTCTGGGAGCGCTCTTCTTTAGGGTTATTAAAGAACTCATCCGGCGTGTTCTCTTCCACGAGCACACCAGCATCCATGAGAACAACTCGGTCAGCCACTTCACGGGCGAAACCAACTTCATGGGTAACACAGACCATGGTCATCCCTGTGTCTGCTAGACCACGCATAACATCGAGTACTTCTCGTACCATTTCAGGGTCGAGGGCAGAGGTGGGCTCGTCAAACAGCATAATCTTGGGTTGCATGGCGAGGGAACGGGCAATGGCCACCCGCTGCTGCTGACCACCGGACAACTGCCCTGGAAACTTATTAGCCTGCTCTAAAATGCCTACACGCTCTAACAGCTGCATGGCAATTTCTTCTGCTTCCCGTTTCTTCTGCTTGCGCACCCAAATCGGAGCCAGGGTGACATTTTGCAGAACCGTCAGGTGGGGAAACAGATTAAACTGCTGAAACACCATGCCCACTTCCCGACGAATCTCCTCAATGTTCTTCAAGTCGTGGGAAATCTCAATGCCATCAATAACAATGCTGCCCTTTTGGTAAGGCTCTAGAGCATTAAACGTACGAATAAAGGTGGACTTACCGGAACCCGATGGCCCCATCACGACCACCACTTCCCCCTTATACACATCAAGGCTGACGCCCTTGAGCACATTAAAGCCGTTGTCGTACCACTTCTCTACATCGCTAGCAACGATCACTGCCTCAGCACCGACAGAATTGCCGTTGGCATGATTGGTCATGGACATATCCGCTTGGGTCATCGTTATGGTTCCTCATGGTGGGGAAAAACCCCAGGACTATTTTGGCATTTACTACCCGTGGCGCTGTGGTGGACGACACGGGATTTAACATCGATTAGTACTTAACGTTCAGTGTTTAAGGCCTGCTCAATTCGTCGACTGCCCAAGGACATGGCATAGCAGAAGAACCAATAGAGCACGGCAATAAACAGATACACTTCGGAGTAATCTCCCAAATACTTGGGGTTAGCCAAAATACTGTTACTGATACCCAATAGTTCCACCAGACCTACAATGCCCAGCAGTGTGGTGTCCTGGAAAAGGCTGATAAACTGGCCCACAATCGCAGGAATTGCGGTCTTTAAAGCCTGAGGTAGGACAATCAAGGCCAATGTTAAGGGGCTATTCAGTCCTAACGAGGCTGCAGCTTCAAATTGACCTCGGGGAATAGCCTGCAAACCGGCCCTCACATTCTCTGCCAGATAGGCTGAACTAAACAGGGTCAAACCCACAATGGCCCGCACAATGTTGTCTGGTCGCACACCCTCAGGTAAAAACAGCGGAATCATTACCTGCCCCATAAACAGTATGGAAATCAGAGGTACACCACGAATCAGCTCAATGTAGGCAACGGATAATCCCTTGATGATGGGTAGACTGCTGCGCCGACCCAGGGCCATTAACACACCAATGGGAAAACATAGGGCAATACCAGTAATGGCAAGAAACAGCGTCAGGGTTAAACCACCCCAGTTGTTAGTGCCAATAGGCTTTAGCCCAAAAAAGCCGCCAGCAAGATCAAATATAGAACTGATGGCAAAGCAGCCTAAGCCAAAGGCAACGACGGCAATGACAAATGTAGTCAGGGTTTTACGCTCAGCCAAAATTGGCACCAGCAGCGACACAAAGGAAATATAGGTAACCAATGTAAGCAGCTTTAGGGGTAGCGGCACATTTAAGAACCCATACACTGGCAAGAACAGTGCTACACTGCCCGCAAACCAGACAATGCGCATCAGCCAAATGCCAATCGGGTTAAGGCTAACGGCATCAATAATTGAAGAATTGGCTAACAGTTTAAGTGCCATTGAGGCTAGCCAAATACTCGCGCCAACGGTGAGTACCAAAAAGATCAGGCTGTTGCGAATATCTCCCCCTGCTAGAATCAGCAGCGAAATAGAGTAAGCAAAAAACCAACCCGCCGACAAAAACTGACTGAGGGTCAGCTTCCGTTGGCCAATAGTTTTAGCCCCCCAGGCACAGGCCAGGGTGAGCACCACCATACCAATCAATGTCAGGGCCGATGGCCGAGTCAGTGGCAAAATAATCAGGCCAGCGCAAAGAATAGCGACGGTGATCAGCCCGCTGCGACCCAAGAGCTTGCTTTGGTTACGCGCTAGCAGTCCCCAGGTAAAACCGCCCATGGCAACATTGACAGCAAGGATGACCCAAATACGTGAACGGATCTCCGATGGGTATAGCCCTGACATAAATAAGGCCAGGTTGTTGGGGATTACGGCCCACTCAGCCAGTCGAATCGCCCAGTTGAGCATGCCCCATAGTGCTGCCAGCATGATGCCGACCAATACGACTGTTAGCAACGCGTTGTACCAGGTGTTGAACAAATGCTTACGCAGCCAGGCTACCGGACCTGCTTGGGCAATGGGCGGCGGGCTAGCGTCAACTACCAAAGGTGAATCAGGTGACGTTGTTGTCATCGCCTCTACCGCTCCTTAAATTGCACAGCACTGTTGAGTTGATTCATATTTACTGAAATCAAAAGGTTGATGATGAGATAGGTGGCCATCATCAGTAAAAAGACTTCTACCGGTCGCCCCGTTTGGTTAAAGGTGGTGTTGGCCACGGAATATAGGTCGGGATAACCAATGGCCAAGGCCAAACTGGAGTTCTTAGCCAGGTTGGCAAATTCACTGTTGAGTGGGGGAATAATCACCCGTAATGCCTGGGGAAACACCACCATACGCATGGCTAAACCTGATGACAGCCCTAGAGAACGGGCGGCTTCCCACTGGCCTTGAGAAACCGATTGAATTCCGGCCCGAACAATCTCAGCAATAAAGGCTCCGGTGTAAAAGGTTAACCCCGTCACAATGGCGGAATATTCTAACGACAGCCTCAGACCGCCAGTAACACCGCCGCTAAATGTACCGTCATCTCTGACACCAGCAACGGGTGCTTCCCAGCCGAGGGCAAAGAGAATAATGAGGACGCCGAGGAGCAGTAGACCTGCGATCGCAATCAGCTGTGGTTTACCCGACTGTCCCTGCTCTACAATCAGCTGTGTCCGCCAGCGGTTCAGCAATACCAAAGGCACAATCATCACTAGCAGCACAATCACCCATAGGCCTTGAGAGCTAGAGAATAGCGCGGGTAATGCACCTTTAAAATAAACCCCCTTACCCGCATTCCAGTTGAACAGCAGAAAGAACTCAGCCAATACCAAAATAGGGATCAAAAGAATGCTAAAGCCATAGTTGAGTAACGGTCCTATGCCGCCCTGATAGCGGCCAGCACGAATGACCCCAATCGAGCGCATCAACACGCCAATCAAAAGCAAGGACACAGCCAACAAAATCAAACTAGTCCACGTTGCTGGTGTAAACGATGGCCCCGGCAAATATATTCCTTTTTTGCTCAGTACCAGCCAGCTAGCATTGGCATTGGGAAAAATAAACGGGCTCCTCGGTGCAGGAAAACTAAAGAAAACCGCCAAATACCAGAAAAACAACTGGAGCAAGAGCGGTACATTACGCACCAGTCCTACATAGGCTCGACTAATTTTGTAAAGTAGCCAATTATCAGAGAAACTGGCTACTCCAGCGGTGATCCCAACCGTAGTTGCCAGAATCACACCGACAATCATCACTCGCAGAGAATTAATGATACCCACCTGGATAACCTTAGTGTAGGTATCCTGCGCCTTATAGTCCAAAAGGCTTTCACCAATCCCAAATCCGGCTGAATTCTTGAGAAAACCAAAGCCAAATTGAATACCTCGACCCAGCATGTTGTCATTGAGCGTGGCTGAGAAATGCCAGAGCAAATTCACCACAAACAACACAATCAGCGCTTGGAACGCAATCTTCCAAAAGCGTTCATCACGGAATAGAGATTGGATACCAGAAATTGGACTGTTACTTCGACTGGTCATAACATAGGAACAACTAAAGGCTTAGCAAAAGCAAATTGAAACCACATCGCACATTAAATTCTCAAATGTGCTCTGATTCTCAGCTGTGCTCTGGGAAAGACATATGTATATACGAACAAAGCTCTTATCATCAACACCTAAGTTCAATCATCATAGGGGGGTGACGATAGGAGATTCTAGCTTTTTTGCCCAGGCCACAAAAACTGTTAGTAAACGTAATGTAATTGCTTAGGTGCCGCAGTACGATGGGCTACCGTGCAACTAACTTCATCATTTGAAATAAAAAAATAGGGGCCTATTAGGCCCCTAAAAACTATCTAATGCTGGTTGTTAAAAAACACCATTAGATAGTTTCAGTTATTTAGCGGAAAGGAGGTGCATACATCAAACCACCATCGGTCCAAAGCGCATTCTGACCACGATCAAGTTCAAACTGGGATTCCTTACCCAAGTTGCGCTCAAAGATTTCGCCATAGTTACCAACGTGCTTAATAGCGCGTAGCATAAAGTCATTGGGCAGACCCATATCATCACCCAAAGTACCTTCAGCACCTACGAAACGTAGAATGTTGGGATCTTCGCTGTTAACGGCTTCTTCAATATTCTCAGAGGTTAGACCAAACTCTTCAGCCTGAATCAAACCGTAAGTAACCCACTTGACAGTATCAAACCAAGCAGAGTCGTTGTTAATGGTTACCGGTCCCAAAGGCTCCTTAGACATGGTGACATCTAACAGAACATGAGCATCGGGCTCGCTGAGGGTACTGCGACGAGCGATTAGCTGAGACTTATCAGAGGTAAAGCCTTCACAACGACCTTCATCGTAGGCAGCATAGCCAGCATCAGCATCTTGGAAGACAACGGGCTCAAAGCTAACACCACGCTGGCGGAACTGGTCAGTCAGGTTGAGCTCAGTAGTGGTACCAGTTTCAACACAAATGGATAGGCCTTCCATGTCTTCAAGGGTTTCAACACCACTATCAGCACGTACCAGCATGCCCTGACCATCAAAGAATGTAGTAGGAGCAAACTCCATACCTACAGATGTGTCGCGACTGATGGTCCAGGTGGTGTTACGGGAGAGCATGTCCACCTCACCCCCCTTAAGGGCCTCAAAGCGCTCGGTGGAATCTAGACGGCGATACTCAATGGCTTCAGGATCATCAAACAAGGCAGCTGCAACAGCCTTACAGACATCCACATCCAAACCGGAGTAAGTACCGCTCTCGTCAACAAAGCTGAATCCAGGAATACCACCATCAACACCGCAGTTTAGGGTGCCGCGACTAAGAACAGTTTCTAGGCGGCTACCACCGCTAACGGCACTCGAAACCGTATCGACAGCATCACCAGCCGCATCAGTAGCTGTATCAACAGCATCTTGAGCACCACCGCATGCAGCTAGCGGTAGGACAACAGCAAGTAATGCTGCTAATGAAGAACCCCTTTTTGCCATAGTTACCTCACACACTCCATTGGAATAAATCAAGTCAGCTTAGTGGAAAAACACAGCCTGTAAATCGAGAACCAATGCAGTTTTCAGAACCACGATCCACGACTTATGTAATGTATCTAGGCTGGATTTTTATGCATTCTAAGACGTTATGTTATCGCCTACCAGGAATTAATACGTATAATACGCGGCAGTTATGGCAAGAATATGAGGGCAATAAGGATTGATTTCAAAGAGATAGCAGCACTTTGTATTGCAGATCACTATTTTTGAAATCGAGTAAAACTTAAGACTTACTTAACCAGTGTTATTTAGGTTATCTATCGAAACGATAGAAATAATGCTAGGAAATGAAGTCTATTACTATGAGAATCTCTAATTCCTACCAGACAAAAATGACTGAAAGTTTATTCATTCTGAGCAATATCTCGAATTAGGGGAAGCTTAGAGCGAATGTAGTGGTTGACCTGGCTCAATTCAACTGTATCTAGAGGAGACTGATGACATAGCTGCTCTATCACCCAGTTGGTCAGCCCCTGATCGTCTAGGCTGAGAATATAGTTGCTGTGGGCGGCATCAATCACAGACCAAAGTTGACGAAGCAGAAAAGGAGACATGCAATTTTAATATTGTTTTAACATTCTCGTTTCCATTATCACTATTACATGCCAGGGTTGATGTTTAATTTTGACAAGTTTTCTCACAGACAAGCCGACTTAACTCAGGGTTGGTCGCTGTCATGAGGCTACTTTGTATCAGTAATGGGCACGGGGAAGATCTGATCGCCATCAGAATTTTGCAGGCTCTGCAAGGGTTAGCCCCTCATCTAAAGATGGCAGCCTTACCCATTGTGGGTGAGGGTCGGCAATATCAGAAATTAGGCATTGAAATTATTGGCCCCACGAAGAAAATGCCCTCCGGTGGCTTTATATATATGGACAGTCAGCAGCTGGCTCGGGATTTGCAGGGGGGGTTGCTTCAGCTGACGATTGCGCAGCTACGGGCTATGGGAAAGTGGCTGAATCCAGATGATGTGGTGCTGGCGGTAGGGGATATCGTGCCGCTACTATTTGGTTGGCTCAGCCGCCATTCATATGGATTCGTTGGCACTGCCAAGTCTGAATACCACGTGCGGGACGAGCAGGGCACATGCCTAGTAAAATCAACGTTGCTTGACGTCCTGGACTTTCAACGGACCTGCGTTTACATGCCTTGGGAGCGCTGGCTAATGAAACGTAGTGCCTGTGTATTCCCCCGCGATGGTATTACCACTCAACGATTACATCGCTGGGCCGTAGAAGCCTATGATGCAGGCAACCCGATGATGGATGGGTTTGCCATTCCTACCAGTCAACAGGTCCACCAACAAGGTCTAACTGTTTTGTTATTGCCGGGTTCCCGTGTACCTGAAGCCTATGAAAATTGGCAGCGGTTACTCCAGGGTGTGGATGACCTGACTCGCCATAGACATGAGCCAACCACTTTTTTGACCGCCGCTGCGCCCAGCTTAGATATGGAAATGCTGACGGAAACGCTCACTCATTATGGTTGGCAGTTTACAGGACAGGACCATCAACGAGGTCAGCATAGGCTACAGCTTGATCAGGGGTTATTTGTGGATTATGCCTATCAGGCTAACGTTGCGATCGCAACCGCCGGTACGGCCACCGAACAGTTTGTTGGCTTAGGTAAACCCGTACTCACCCTGCCGGGCAATGGCCCTCAATTCACCCTAAGTTTTGCCCAAGCCCAGGCTCGCCACCTTGGCCCATCGGTCACCCTGGTGGAGCACCCAAGCCAGATCAACCAAATGCTCACCGCCATCTTAAATGACCCAGAACGCCAGGCTATCATTTATAAAAATGGCTTGCACCGCATGGGTCCTCCCGGAGCGGGCAAGCGTATTGCTGAAATTTTGCTCAAAAAACTGCTATTGGCTGCCTAAATCAAGGGGCAAGGGCGCAGGTTATAGGCGTATGCGCCCCTACGGTTTGCACCATCTAACCGATGACTGCACTCATGGGTGCTTTGGCTTTCAGGTATTCCGTGTTGACTCCAGACTCACGGGTGAGGGCAATTTTGCCAGTGCGGGCAATCTCACGCACACCAAAGCGATCTAATACCTGAACAATAGCCACCATTTTGCCTGGATCGCCAACCACTTCAATGGTCAGCGACTCGTCTGAAACGTCCACCACACGAGCCCGGAAAATTTGGGCAAAATTGATAATCTCAGCCCGCGTGCTGCTAGTTGCATTGACCTTTAGCAACATCAGCTCGCGTTCAACACAGGGCTTCTCAGTAATGTCGTTCACCTTGAGCACATTGATGAGCTTGTAGAGCTGCTTGGTCAATTGCTCAATGACACCGTCATCTCCTGGCACCACCATGGTGATGCGAGAGATACCTGCCTGTTCAGCCGGTCCGACAGCCAGACTCTCGATGTTGAAACCACGGCGGGCAAACAATCCAGCAATGCGAGTCAGAACGCCTGCTTCATCTTCGACCAAAACAGAAAGGGTGTGTTTCATGGGAGGAACAGTGATGGAGATGGATCCAATCATGGGGTAGCCCCAATCATGGGGTAGCCCCCAGCAATGGGGGTGGCCCATTATTTTATTCCAGAACCCTACCTTCGAACACATCAACTTCAAGAAACCAATTTAAGAAACTAGGTTTCTTAAGGTGAAGCATCCCGGAAAGTGAGAATGTCCCTCGAAAATTTTTATACATACGGGCAAAACAGGCAATTAAACAGAAACATTTCAGAAATATTTCAAATAACAGCATTACTAACAGACCTAAAACGCTGTTTATTCAACCCTTTAGGGAGATTGGGAGATATGGGCAAACACATATTGCTGATCGCGGTAAGCACGGATGAATTGGCTATAGACACTATGGAAGAGTCTCCTGCGATCGCAAACGTCACTGCCCTCAGGAAAGCGCTATTAGTTGATTTAGAGGGGCTGCGGGATGATCAGATCATCACCCTAATCAACCCCAATCTGCGACAGATGCGCCATGCCATTGCGCTGATGACCTATCGCTGCCGTCACGATGATCTCTGTTTGATTTACTACACTGGCTATGGTGTGCTTGATCCCCGCACGGGGGCTATTTATCTGCCCGCCAGCGACACTGACCCCCATGCCGTTGCTACCACAGCCATCTCCAGTGACTATATTCGCCAGGCCCTACCGTCACTACAGGAGGGGCTTAATCGAGTCATGATACTAGATTGTCTTTGGAGTTCTTTACCCCAAAGCAACATTGATAATCCAACTATGCTACAAGGGGGAATGTCTCCCAACGGTCACTTACCAATGCCCCATTTGGCAGACTGCAACTGTGCCCTGCTCACAGCCTTAGCTAGCTCCGCAAACCCTTGGCCCACCGTCGATTTAGGTCTATCTCTCTACACTCACTATTTGATTGAGGGGATTACCACAGGATTAGCCGATACGGATGCCGATGGGGGTATCTCCATCGATGACTTACAAACTTACCTGGCGCGGGCACTCAGTGAGAGCCATACGGACATCTTTCCCATTGCTCTCTACACCCACAACGAAACAGCCGACACCCCACTGCTAGCCGTTCCTCCCTATTCTCCTGAACGGGAATATCGCAGTAGCCTTGAGGAATATGCCCACCGCCATCAGGGCCATATTCCACCCGCCAGCCGCAACATTTTAGAATTTCTACGCCATCAGCTGGGCATTAGCGTTTACCAGAGCCAAGAAATTGAAGCCAATGTGATGGCTCCCTACGCCCACCATAAGGACAGTTGCGATCGCTATCGACAGGCCATGCTAGCCGCTTTAGAACTGGAAAACCCCTTGGGCAAACCGCTAAAAAAGTGGCTACAGCATCTTCAGAGTGAGCTTGCCCTGAGTTACGAAGATGTGTGCGCCATTGAAGCCCAGGCCATGACCCACCCAGGCTCTGCAGGGCACCTGCAAACCTTGCCCCGCTGGTTAACCCCCATTGATGATCAACAGCCAAAACTGCCTGCCCATGTCCCCAATGGTCGTAACGGTCAGGACTATTACAACAGCTAGATCGACATTTAAAGATTCCCCTCATTTGGACTGTATGGGCAATATAGTTCAATCGATCACGTCAATTTGCTATTGATGATTGCCAGATGATCCGGTAGCGTCTTTGGCATGATCACCATCGGCTCTGTTTAGCTGTCCTGTTTGACCATGCAGTCAGATTTCTCATATTCCCAGCCCCAGTGGCTCCAGAAAATTTTTACGGCACTGAACCTGCGCCCTGAAGAAGGCCATCGCACCCTGCTGCTGTTTACCTTCTATACCTTCATGTCCATGGGGATTATGTGGCTGGAGGTCAGTTCGGCAGCATTATTTCTAGACAAGTATGGAGCCAAAACACTACCGCTGATCTATTTGTTTACGGCATTGGTAGGGGTAAGTTTAGGCAGCGTCTATTCTTGGCTACAGCGTCTGCTACCCCTGCGCCAGGTGATTGTGTTGATTGCCCTATTAATGACCTTACCCATTGGCCTATTTCGCATTGGGTTAGGCGTTGAGGTTTGGGCCGCCCCCACCATTTTTGCACTGCGTCTGTGGATGGAGGCCATCACTAACCTGAACGAGCTGAATTTATCCGTATTAGCCAATCAGCTGTTCAATATCCGCGAGATTAAACGCACCTTCCCCCTGATCAGCAGTGGCAATTTGGTGGCCGACATCCTCAGCGGGTTTACCCTGTTTGCCCTCCTGACAGTTTTAGATGTCAACAATGTTGTCTATCTGGTACTTGGCATCATGCTGGTGGCAACAGGCGTGCTGTTCTACATCAGCAAAACCTATGAACATGCCTTCCCAGACTCCAAACGCCGGACAGTGGAACTGTCCAATGCCAATTTTTCAGCCAGACGGTTGCGTAAGCTCATTCGCCGTTATGTGCTGCTTTTACTGAGCTTTTTTGTGATCGCCCAAATGCTTCTGTATTTGGTGGAATATCAGTATTTTCTACAGTTGGAAGCCCAAGAATTCAGCATTGATGCCATGGCCAAATTCCTGGGTATTTTCACCGGGGTATTGGGCCTCATGGAATTGCTTACCCAGCTATTTACCTCCAGTCGTTTAATTGAACGGTTGGGATTGTTTATGACAGCAGGTTTATTGCCAGCCTTAATGGCTATCTTCAGCTGTCTGTGCTTAGTGGTAAGTCTACCGGCGGTGGGTGGCGCAACCGGACTGTTTATCGGCCTGATATTGCTGAAGTTTATTGATGAATGGCTACGCTACACCATTGTGGCTAGCAGCCGCCCAGTCCTGTTTCAACCGGTTCCCGCTCAGCCACGGGCCAAGATCCAATCATTGGTCGGTGTAGCAGAATCCATCGCCATTGGTATAGTGGGCATCGGGATTTTACTGGTGATGGCTCTAGCAAATCACATTAGCTGGATGCAGGGGAGCAGCATCTTTTTGTTCATCACCCTCGGTCTATCATTACTGTGGTTAGGCAGCATTTTTTTGTTGCGATCGCAATATCTCAATCTTCTTGTACTCACAGCTGAACGCGGTCTTTTAAGCTTTTCCGACGCCAGTTTACGGGTATTAAAACAGGCGATTATCGAAGCCTTAGACAAACCTGGCCCCGAAGCCGATAAGCGCTCCCTAATTGAGCTGCTCACTCAGATTGAGCCTCGCAGCATCAGCGAAGTGTTGGCTCCCATGCTCAGTGAGCTTTCCCCCAATCTGCAACAGCAGAGTTTGGAGACCATGCTGGTCTATCCAGATCCCACATTTACGGGCTATGTCGACGCTCTCATTTACCCGTCCCAAGAGCCATCCATTTTGGCCTTAGCCCTCCGCTATGTCTGGCTGACCCAGCAAGATGGCGATGTGAATCAGCTCAAGCCCTATCTGAAACCTAGCATTGATCCAGCTGTACGCGGCACGGCTGCTTCCATGATGCTCAGACATGGAAACCCAGCAGAGCGGGCGCGGGCCACATACCTGTTGCAGCAGATGCTCACCCACCAGGAGGAACTGGAGCGGGTGATGGGCTGTCGCGCCTTAGGGGAAGCCGAGTACATGCAAGGACTGCGGCTCCATGTGCCCAATTTGTTGCAGGATGATTCACTGCGGGTACGACGGTCAATGTTGGAAGCGATCTCAGCCACACGGTTAGAAGAACACTATCCCTCACTGCTAAAGGCCCTCAGTTATAAATCCACCCGCGAAGCAGCGATGAAAGCCCTGAGCGAACTGGGCAATGACGCCCTCCCGATGCTAGTCAAGCTGGCCAACGATCCCTATAAAAGTGAAACCTTACGCCACCAGGCTTGGAATGTCATTGGCCGCATCGGCACCCTACAAGCCCTCAACCTATTGTCATCTAATTTGATGACGGCATGGGGAGGCCCCCGTCGCTGGATTTTACGCATCTTGTTAAAGCTCCTGGATGAGCAGGGCTTACGCCGGTCTACGGATATTGATAGTGCCCTTGACCAGCTCGGTCGTCCAGGGGTAGAAACCTTGTTAGATCAAGAGCTACAGTTTATTGGTCAGCTCTACAGTTGTTTGGAGGACTGTTCCGAAGAAAAGGCATCTGGAGAAACCTGCGAATGGCTGCGACGGGCTTTGCAGGATATGAAGGCGGATGCCATGCAACGCATATTGTTACTGCTGCGGTTTCTTTACCCATCTTCAGTGATTCAAGCAGCAGAGCTCAACCTGGATGGCTCAGCCGCCAGTCGAGCCAGAGGTCTGGAGATTTTAGACAATACGTTAAACATTCCTGCAAAGCGCGCCATTCTCACCCTATTTGACCGATCTAATTCTAATAATGAAACGACGCTAGCCGCCCTCCATCCACTGGTCACGTACCAGCCCCTGGAACCCCAGGAACGTCTACGCCAACTCATGGAATTAAGGCATTTTCTATCGGATTGGGCCTTAGCCTGCTGCTTTCATGTAGCCCGCACCGAGCGCTGGCCCCTAAGCGGTGACCATGTGATGGCATCGCTCCGCCACCCGGTCAGCTTTGTGCGAGAAGCCGCTTTAAGCTATTTAGACATGGCTTCACCCAGCAGCCTTCCCAGGTTGCTGCAGTTAATGGAAAAAGACTCTGATCCGCTGGTGGCTGACCAAGTCCAGAAAATGCTGGAAAAGCATGTGGCCACTCAATAAATACACAGTTTGAGGCGGTGGGATTTGGGTATGTTCAGGGTTAAGCAGATGTAGGTTTGGATAATGTATGTGGTCAATGTACTACCCTGTATTGCATCGACTGCCTCCGAGGGTTACACTGCCATAACTGAGCGGCCATCCACCGCTCAACTGTGCTCACTGTGTGGTTTTGACCAAATAGCATATCTAAACCAAGTTCACCATGCTCACCAGCGTTGATCGTTTACTATTCGTGCGGGGTGTCCCCATCTTTAAAGAACTGCGGGACGACTTTCTAGTGCGATTAGCATCCATCATGGATGAGCTGTCTTTTCCTGCAAATCATAGAATTTTTAAGGAAGGTGAAGAGGGCCGTTCTCTTTATATCGTGGTCTCAGGACAAGTACGGGTACATTTGCGATCGCAAAACCTAACCACCCTAGATAAGGGGACGTGTTTTGGTGAAATGTCCCTGTTTGATGCTGAACCACGCTCCGCCTCAGTGACCACCATTAATGCCTGCGATTGTCTGGTTCTGACTCAGCAGCAGCTATACGAAGCCATCGACGAAACCCCCGGCATCGCTGTCAACATTATTAAGCTCCTGTCGCGGCGCATTCGCGAGATTAATAAGGAGCGTAATCAAAAACAAGCCAGTCAACCCACAAAAATCTCACCCATCCTTCAGGATGCGCTGCAAGAAGTCCCCAGACCTAATGCTAGCAACGGCAATAGCAAGTCCCAGAGCCCTGCCAAAACTCGGCAGAGAAAAGTGCGTCAGACGCCAACAACCACTCGCTATGAAAACCCATGGCCCTATTAGTCACCCCGCTAAACCATGAATAAGACAAAAAAGTGGCTAAAACTGGTGGTAATTGCGATCGCAACCATCGCAGTTATTTGGCTCATTCAACGCTATGGCGTTAGTCAGCTACGAGACAACGTTGAAACCTTTGGCGTTTGGGCACCATTAGCCCTATTTTTCCTCAGGTTTACCAGTGTTGTTATTCCCGCTTTGCCAGGCACCGCTTACTCTGTATTGGCAGGGGGCCTACTAGGTTTTTCCCAGGGTCTTTTGGTGATCTGTCTGGCCGATCTCTGCTCTTGCAGCTTGAGTTTCTTTTTATCAAAGCAATTTGGTCGTAGCTTTGTGCAACGCCTGATAGGCGAAAGATTCATCAGCCGCGTTGATAACCTCAGTCAAAGGCACCTAGAACGCAACTTCTTCTTAATGACAGCCTTTCTAATGACAGGTTTTTTTGACTTTGTTGCCTATAGTGTTGGCCTCACAAAAGCACCCTGGTTACGATTTATTCCAGCCCTTATCCTGAGCATTGCCATCTCGAACCCTCCCATCGTCGCACTTGGGGCAGGCGTGTTAGAGCAAGGAAGATTACTGTTAGTTTTTGCAGTTTTAGGAGCCTTTGCCTTAGCACTTTTAACCGGCTTCCTACAGCGCAAGCAGCCCATAAGCTAATGCTTGCGCCCCAACCATAGCCAAAGACTGAATCGCATAATAATCAGTCCTATGGAAGAATAATGCAACATTCACTGCTCCAACGTTAGGGAGTCTAGCACCCATGAATGTTGCATTATCGTTTTTTACTCTTTAGCTAACAGCAACTGGCTGACGACTCCACTGATGCCGTATTTGTTGACTTAACTCCATCTGTTGTACAGGGGAGCCTGCCAATAATACAGTCACCTTACCCGCCTGAATAGTCCCCCAATTAACTAACACAACACCTGTTTTAGTGATTGGGTCAAATTCTAGGCCATCTAAACTCAAGTCCGCCAGTTGTCGACAGTCAGTATGCAAGGTTTCACTACACCAACTTGGTACATTCAACCGAGCGGCAATCTCAGTGGGATACGAGGAACCGTTATATCGAGGGTTGCATTCAATCGCTAAATATAGTGGCCCTGTTGGAAAATCCGCAACCGCCACATCAAACCCAAAGGTCCCCCTCATCCCCTGTTCAAACATCCATTGAGCCATGGGATCTGTAATATGCCATGGCTGATGCAATGTTGGATAACGATTACCGCCATGCACACAACCGTCTAAGATTTGCTCAGACACCAGAGCACGCGTTAATCCCTCCGATGTCACCCGATATTGCAGATTGAGAAAAGCAGAGGCCTGGATCTCCACCTGGACTTGAAAAGGCTTGTCTTTCGGAAACTGTTCTACAGCATCTAACAGATCCGCAGAATTCTCACATCGAAAAATACCAACACCATGATCTGAGACAGCTCGCTTTACATAGCAAGGATAGGAAAAAGCTTCAAGATTTCCTAATTGCGTACGACTTTCAAAACACTCAGTCTGGGGAACAGGAACACCGAGTTGATGAGCCAATGCGACAAAGTTATTCTTAGAATTCATGTATTCAACAACTTTGTACCAGTCGCCATCTAACTGCCTTAGGATCCTGGCATAACCCTGATTATGATCAGAGGAATCATATTCAAACGCATGGCCAAAGAAATAGACCGAGATTTCATCAGGAGACTGTTGAGCCAGCTCTTCAAAAGCAACATCCCAAATAATATCGTGACTATGCTCTAACCCAATGCGCGCATAGTGCTCTCTCAACATTGGCCAATCAGCCATCAAATCTGGATGTAACTGGACTTTATCCCCTGGAGAGCTTAAGCCCAAAGCTCTTCCTGAAAAAAGATGAACCCCCCGATTGGCGTCCAGGGTACTCATCATGATGTCATGGTTAAAGATCTTCATTGTTAAAATTCTCAGAGCGATAGTGAACCTAAATAACTAACGTAAGACTGCGAAGATTGCCCGCTTGCTCTATGTTTCCAGTGTCTGAGAGACAAATCGATTCAGAACACGACCTCCAACCACGGATCAGCATGAAGTATCCTGCATCACTAATGCAATAGTAAAATATTAAATAATTTGAGATATCAATATCTCTAGAGCACAAGCCTCGACTGCACACAGGCACTCCTACCAGCTTCTCAGACTCAACGTATCCAGCAAAAACCTCAATTAAGACACGATTATCAGCCAATCAAAGCTCTTTTCTCCCACTCTAAAAAACAGATTTTTTTGCCCTTAAAATATCTTGTTTTCATGACATGAGAACAGAAAAACTGTAAATCAATACTCTGTTTTGTTTAGAAAATTGTTATATATTCTTCGAACAAATGATTTCCAAGATCAAAATCAAACTTAACTCTTTAGTAAGATTTTAAAATATAAAAAACATTCTCCCGGCATTAAGAAGCCAGGAGAGAATAAAAAACAATGGGGCTTGATCTAACTACTGCTGACTGTAGCAGCAGTTAAACGACCTAATTGCTACTTATGTTGGAGCAATCAAGTTTGAACTGACATCTGCACGGTCAAACCGGCTTTAGTTAGAAGCTGAATCAAATCTTCCACTGAAAACCGGCTAATTTCGCCATTGATCAGATTTTGCATACGGGGAGAAGACTGCCGAAAAGCTTGGGCCGCCTCATCCAATGTCCAATGTCGTTCCTGAATATATAGCCGCAGCGCCAGCATTAACTCTGTCCTAATGCGCAAGCTCTCCAGCTCTGCTATTTCCAAATCTAATGTGGATTGCTCTAATACGGGTAACCCACTCACTCTCAAGTCTTGGAGCAAATTCATGATTAGCAATTAGATATGCTGACTTCAGCCACTACATTATGCGATACTTCTGTAGCCAAAGTAACCGAGTCTAATGCGCTAATAACTGAGTGCGTGAGATAACAGTGGGTTCCAGTTATTTGAAATTTTATTAAGCTATGCCAGATCAATTCTCTCTCATTATCCATGGTGGTGCAGGAGCTTTAGAACAAATAAAGCGTGAGGGAAATGAAACAGAGTTTATGGAAAGTATTCGCAGCATTTTAGAAAGTGGGCGCAGTATTCTAACAGCGGGTGGCAGTGCACTAGATGCAGTTGAACACTGCGCTGCTCAGTTAGAAGATGATCCACTCTATAATGCAGGTCGTGGTTCTGTTTTAAATGAATATGGTGAAGTAGAAATGGACGCTGCCATTATGGATGGCAAAACCTTCCAGGCAGGAGCTGTTGCAGGCATCACCTCAATCAAAAATCCAACTGCCCTAGCGCGCCAGGTGTTAGAGAAAAGTGAGCACGTTATGCTCATTGGGAAAGGGGCCCGTGAGTTTGCTAAATTTTGCGGTTTACCCCGCATGGCCAATGATTATTTCGTGATTGAGACTCGCGTTCGTCAATGGCGTGAGGCTCAAAAGGTAGGGGGCATGATGCTAGACCATGAAGCCGCCACACCTAGCCAAAAACTTGGCACCGTTGGGGCCGTTGCCAGAGATAGTGCCGGGAATCTAGCCGCCGCTACGTCTACGGGAGGGATTGTGAACAAACGCTGGGGGCGTGTGGGGGACAGCCCTATCGTTGGTGCTGGTGTCTTTGCTGATAATGACACCTGTGCTGTTTCCGCCACCGGCTATGGAGAACAGTTCCAACGAACGGTACTGTGCAAAATGATTGCGGATTTTGTTTACTTCCAAAAGTTGGATGCCCAAGCTGCAGCCACTGCTGGCATTGATTACTTAGTGAAAAAAGTCCAGGGTTTAGGGGGGGTCATCGTGATCGATCAAGCAGGCAACTGTGCCGTAGGCCATTCAACATCTGGCATGATTTACGGTTGGATTGAGCATGGCGGCGAAGCCCTATGTAAGTTGGCTTAAATCCATTGGCCATCCATAGGGTTAAATAGTGTGACTAAAATCACTGAATATCAATCAAAATTGTTCTTTAGCGATAAAAATAAAGCTGAATATCGGAGACAAGCCTCCAAAAGTACTCATTTCTGTTGGATTATCTCAAGCTCTTCTGTGTTTTTTGAGAACTATCACTCACCTGAGGTGGAAGCGAATGGGCTTTAGTCGCATCGACAATAATTCCATAGCCATTACAATGTTCACAGGGCCCGCCTGCACCACCGCACACAGGGCATAGCCCCTCGTGAGCCAGGGATTCATTAGATAAACGAATGCTCACGAACATGACGAAGCCTAACGCTGTTAGGATCGCTAAAAAAATCCATAGGGGAAACATCACCACCTAACCTCTGCATCAGCATTAATTATAGCGAATGTCTATTCACAAGGACGACTCTGATGAAGGCCTTGCATATCTTTAGTCGTATTTATTTCTCCTGTAATTGCCAGGAACCATTCCAACTCTTTTTAGGCGGATGTTTCTGAAGCTGCTGACAACGTTCTAAATAAATCCGTGTTGCTTGATCCTCAGGTGTTTTACGGAGCAACGTCATAAAGGTTTCAATGGCAAGATCAAACTCACGCTGCTCGTAAAGCATTCGGCCTTCTTCGTAGAGAGCAATGTGTTCTTGTTGAGTAGAGTTTAGGGGTTGTGACCGCAATCCCAACACTTCATACAAGTGCACCGGCTGCCGTTTACCCCGTACGCACACATAATCCAACTTTCTCACCCAGACTGTCTCCTTGCATAGCTCATAGGTATTTTCGCTAATGATAATGGGGCAACCATAAAACTTGGTAGCACTCTCAATGCGAGAGGTGAGATTCACACCATCACCGATGGCAGTAAACTCCATACGTTTACTGGAACCGATATTGCCCGTAATGACATCATCGGAATTAATGCCAATGCCAATTTGCAAAGTAGGCAAGCCCTGTAGCTGTTGTTGTTGATTAAAAACCGTCAGTTGTTGTTGCATACCTAAGGCGGTGGCAACTGCCCGCTGGGCATGATCTTCTTGGGGAAGTGGTGAGCCAAATACCGCCATAATGGCATCACCAATAAATTTGTCTAGGGTACCTCGGTGGGCAAAGATCACATCCACCATGGTCTCAAAGTAACGATTAAGGAGAACAACAATCTCTTCAGGGGCAAGCCGCTCAGTCAGTGCAGTATAGCTGCGAATATCAGCAAATAAAATCGATACAAACTGGCGCGCACCGCCTAAGGTGGTGTTATTGTTATCTAGTAGTTGTTCAGCCAGATCCTGACTCAAATAGCGATACATAGTAGCCCGCACCGTCTCTGTTTCTCGTAGTGCGGCCTCTGCCCGCTTACGCTCGGTGATGTCCTGTACTGTCCCCGTAATCCGATCGGTTTCGATATGAACATGCTCATTCACCGTACGCTCTGTACCATCGGGTAAAATCAGCCGATAGTCTAAACGGTAGGGTTTTTGATGGGTCCGTGCTACATTCCAAGCTAACCCCACCCGCCGCTGGTCCTCTGGGTGTACCCGTTCTAGAAATAACGATTGACTGGGTGGGACCGAACCAATAGGGTAGCCCAAAAGGTTATATAGCTCATTGGACCAAATGAGAGAATTATTGTGAGGCGACAGTGTATTTTCTCCCGTTTTTGTCACCACAGCATTGACAGTTTTATCAAGCGCTTTTTCATTCAGACTGATGCTCCAATCCCAGTTACCTAGCTGAGCAATGCGCTGGGCGTTAGCCAAGCTTGCTTCACTCCGGGCTAATTTTGCTCGACTTTGCTGACGTTCTGTCACAACCACCGACAACACCAACGCCGTCAGGGTAATCACAGCCGCATAGGTCTGGAGTAGCAATATTGCTTCCTCTAGGTTGCCGTCCGCTTTCGTAATAAACGGCCCACCCCGGTGCACGGCCCCTGTCACGGCAATGACTGACACCAGGAAGCTGGCCAGGGTAGTGCCGCGCAACCCCAATCGCAGGGCAGACCAAACGACAAAGGGGAAGGGGAGGTATTCTAAGGGGTATTTTGCGATCGCACTATCCGTATGTGCCCCAAACACCATGGCACTGACGGCCACCAGCAATCCTAAACAAAGACCTAACTCCCACCGGGAGCCAATGCGGAGGGTCATCTGCCGTTGCCGACCCGCTGCGATCGCTAACAATAGTGGTGTCAGCACCAAAATACCCATGCCATCTCCGAGCCAGATGACGATAGCATTTTGGACCAGCTCTTGCCCTGTTACTGCGCCAAACCCATAGCCCACAATAGTGCTATATACCGCATTAATAATAGGGGTGAGCAATACCCCAAAGCCGATAAAGGTTAGTAGATCATCCAGCTGCCAGTCGTATAGCTGCAAACTTTTCTCCCATCGACGGCGTAAGCAATAACTACCCACCACCGCCTGCAGAGCACTGCCAAAGCAGAGTATCAGAGACATTCCCCAGGGTGCTTGATCAGCGAGCGAGGCCCAAAATGCACCCAAGGCAACGCCAACCCAGAGGCTTTGGCCATTTATTAACAGAGCAGCTAGGGCAATGCCAGCCGGTGGCCACAGGGGCGAAGCCGTCGCTTCTATATTCAGCGCGTTGGTGGATAGCTGGGCGGCGAGAAAGAAACAGACGGCCAGACAGCCGATACGCACCCAATAACTGGTGTGCCATTGATGCTCATTTGCCATTGCTCAGTAGATGTCATAATTTCACGCTACACTGGGACAAACCAATGGTTCCAGTGGTCCCCGTTGAAAAAAATGCAGGTGGGTAAGGTCAGGGTACCCAACATTAATACATGTGTTGGCTAATAGTAGCTATTTAGATGCCGGGGCAGTGAAGAGGCAATTAATGGGTAGCAAAGGTACTATTTACCTAGCATTGCTGATCCTCGGGATGACTTTAGTTATGAGACACCGTTAAGTAGCAATGACTTTAGACCGGTTCATCCCCTAAATCAGCAATCGCATTTATCCCAACAAATTCATTCCTTGACCCAGAGGTGACAGTTAAGGCTACAAGAAAGCGGCATTTGCCACAATTCTATCTGCACCTGACAACTAGTAGTCTGTGACATCAGGACGAAAACCACCTTTAGATCACCAGGCAAACTTGCAAAAGAGAGACAAACTTAATCGAAAAGAGTTTTGTTAGATACAATACATTCAGAAACATGTAGAAGCGTCAGCAATCCCTGAGATGTCTAAATAACAACAAATACAAAGGCCTCAGGCGCATCATTAAAACATTACAACACAATGGGTTAGACCCCCCTTACTGTCCCCCATACTACTGCACCACCTACACTTAAGAACTACAAGGAGACTTTGATTAACAATTTAGACTAAAATCTAAAATCTTTATTAAAATCTTTTTGAGAGCCAGATAGCATTGATGTCAGGCAAAATGGCCCAGTTATCAAAGTTATCGTTGGACTTATACGTAGCTGATCCTCATAACATCCTCAAGGTCATCCTTTATGCTATGTATATCGAGTATTGAGTGAGGCCACTATGAAGAAAGTTGACAGTAAGGCAACTGGATGCTCCAATCAGCCTGGTCCAATTTCTTGGCAAAGCGTTCCTGAATTTATTCAAAAAGCATTGGCTGCGCAGGGTTGCGTTCTACTTAGGCATCGTCAACAACGCCCGTTACTAGCACATATTCGCTTTCAATACACCCCTTTTTCCTATGAGGGCGCACTTTATTACCTACAGTGCTGGTCCCATGATGAATGGGGAGTTTCTCCTAGTCCAATCATCTTTCCCTCTGAAGGCTCTTGTTCTTTTGATGAACTCAACAACGGCAGCCTGCTTTCACTAACTGTCAAAAAAGCTGTTGCTAAGTTTTATGGCATTTTTCCGGACAACTCTCCCTCTACTCCACCGTCACCTACCAAACAGTATGACGATAGATTACTACCGTTAGCTGGTTAAACCCATACGTGACGAATGCTGTCCCACGCTGAGTCAGCAGACAGCATTCCCTATCACTCGATCATTTGCTCTAGCTCAATCAGTGGAATTAGCCAGGCTACATCATAGGCAGCCAAGGTAACACTGAGGGTATCATCAACAATTCGCCAACCGCGACGCCCCATCAGGTCATACCAGTAATTATCCTGAGGAATTGCACAGAAAGGTTTGTTAGATCCATCATGGGACGTGTCTACCCTTTCTGATGACTGGGTATAGACGCCAGCCACCCCTAATCGCTCCAGTGGAATCGTAATCTGACAGCGCTGAGATGTCACATTAGTTAGCGTTAAAATATGTTGCTCACAGTCAGGCGAAATCCGTAGCAACGCAAAAACCGCCGGATCTACTTGAATTATTTTTTGGTCACCATTGGGATGAAAAGCCTTATTGCTGACCCGCACATCCAATAGTCGACTGAGTTGTGTGATCATCTGAGCAGGTCTAGAGTCAAGGTTTTTCAGTTCTTGCTTCAGGTCTGCGTAGTGAATTACGGCACGATTAATATCGCGTTTCACTTTTGTTTTTAGGACCGTCTCAATATTGTTACGGGTACCAACGAGACCATGCAAGTAAATTCCTGGAATGCCTCTAAGGACTAATGCAATACTGCGAGACGCGACCATACGTTTAATTTGTAGCTCTAGATCCTCATATTCACTATCCAAATTCAAGGCGCTAAACCAGGTGGAATTAATCTCATAGGGTTCTTCCACACCTCCTTCAGCCGTTCGATAGGAAATTAAGGCCCCGTGTTCTCTGGCACATCGAATGATAAAGCTAATCTGTTGCTCTGACAAAATATTTTTGACACCCAATAAACCAATCCCATCATGGGTATCAAGAATATTAAAAAATGTCATCGCATCCGACGGATACTCTAGAGTCTGTACCCATTTGGATAATTCTGTTGCGTCTTCTCGGTAAAAGGTGTATAACACCAGCGGTGGCAAAGCGAAGTTATACACCATCTGGGCTTCATCATACCCGTTACCGAAATAGGTAATATTCTCCTCATGGGGAATGTTAGTTTCAGTCGTTAAGGCAACTTGTGGTGCTGCAATGTCCAAGACATCCCTAAATAACCGAATCACCTCATGGGTTTGGGCCAGGTTAGCGCAGGGCGTTCCCGGTTCTTCCCATAAATAGGTCACTGCATCCAAACGGATAATATCGGCCCCCCGCCGAACATAGAGCAGTAATGTATCAATTACCTCCAGCAGCACTTTGGGATTCGTAAAGTTCAGATCAATTTGATCTGGTGAAAAGGTTGTCCAGACCCAGATGGGACCCTCAATGGACTGATATTGGGTCAAAATATCCGATGTGCGCGGTCGCACAATCATCTCTCGCTGTTCAGGTGTCAGCTCATCGGGTGAACGGTAAGCGGTGGCAAAGTTATGATAATCCGGATTGCCATTCAGCATTTCCTGAAAAGCTTTACTTTGAGAAGATGCATGGTTAAAAACACCATCAAACATCAACCGATAACGTTCTCCTAGGGACTCGATATCCTTCCAGGAGCCAAGGTTTGGGTCTACCTCTCTAAAATTGGTAATAGAAAAGCCACGGTCAGAGCTATAGGGAAAGAATGGCAAAATATGCACAGTATTGAATACCCCGCGCAGACCAGGCGTGCATTCTAAAAAGTCAGCTAGTGTTACCAGGGGAGAGACTGATTCGCTGATCAAGATATCGCCATAGGTAATCAGGGCAATATCTTGTTGTGTAAATCTATCGACAGGATTAAAGTGACCATTCTCTGCCTTCTTCCCAGGTATTTTGTGGGCATCGTGCACCTTGATCAGTCGCTCTAGCTCAGGGAGAGCTCGAGTAGCATCTGTTTCACCATAGAGAAAGGTCAGTCGTCCTAATAATCGCTGTCGTTGCTCTGAAGAAATCTGTAACAGTGGGGATGTATAGTCTGGGGCAGCACTATAGGCTTTTCTCTTGAGAAAATCAGAGCTTGACATAAAATACAGACCTTAGAGGACGACTAGCCCAGATTCTCCAGTTATCAATAGGCTCATTTTCAGGTGTATCGAACTCTTACCAACAATGGCAAGCATTCCCAAAAATTAGCGCTGGATTCTTGATAAAAATTGAAATTTTGTATCAAACTACACCTTACAAAATTAAGCCCAGGAGACAGGTCTATGCTACCTTTTTGTGGAAATGCTTAAAATCTCCTAGGCCATGTATGGGCATTACAGAGGTATAAACTCTGCATATTCTTTGAGAAGGGGATATGGGCTATCAAGGAGTGTGGCAGCAAATCTGGTAATAACAACAGGTGCTCCACTTCCTATAAAGAAATGGAGCACCTGAGAAGGAAACGCTTGTACTTTCTAGAATATGAGACTAAATATTGGAGCAGGTAATCACCTGACCAACGGCTGCTGAAATAGCTTCAATAAGACGTAAGTATCTAGACTGTGATTTTAGATACCCACTCCTGAACGAATGAGATCGCACTCTCCAACCAGCTACAACCCATAAAGTTGCAAATTTCAATTGTCGCAAGCAGCATAAGGGTGTTCATAATTATTTCTCCAAAACCTTAGCTACCCATACGCCAGCGGTTAGCTTCTCCCAGGGACACCCTCGTAAAGATCATATAAAGTTCTGAAAAGGCTACGGCATTCAAATTTTGAACTGCCTAGGGCATTGCTGATGGCCTCCAGTTAGGCAATAAAATGAGTAGGCCCCACCGGGTTCTTTGTGAGCCAGGTCAATGAACGCATCCATATGATTGCCAATGAAAGTTAGACACCGTTAGGCATATGCATAAAAACAACATGCAACTCGGCAACTAATAAGACCACCACTGTGGCACTACTTGATTCACCATTTGTCGCACCGTCTTATTAATCGCCCGTGCTGCCTGAATGTGGGGTTCATCGGGCACAATGGGGGTAATTTCTGCCGCTGTTCCGGTGCCCAGCATGCTAATTACCTGATTCGCTGCTTCTAAGCCAGTAACATAGGCCTTTTCCTGGGACCAGGAGCCGTGGCGCGTCACAATCCAATCACCACTCATAAACACATTGCTAAAGCTGGTTGTTCCCGGCAGCAGATAGCGATAGCTTCCCGGTGCAAAGTGGCTAACACCCTGGGAGATTCTCACAACGGCTTGGTCGACAACCTGGGCATCAGCAAACTCTGGAATACAGCCTGCCAAGTCTTTTTTCGTCAGGCTAACCACCTGTTCGTCACTTAAAGGCAACAACTGATTTGCATGGTAGTAGTCCACCTCAATCACACTACCGGGTTCATCCTTATACTCATCATGGAGAGCATTTAAGTCAAAGAAGGTCCATCCTGTGGCCTGATGAAAACCAAAGCAGGCATTGGATGGCAATGGTACGTCAATTTTGCGATCAAACCACAGTCGTGTCGCCAACACATCCACACCACCGAGGTTTTGCAAATCCCTAAATTCAGATCGATTGCGTAGAGCGTCACTGGCCGCAACAATCTTTTTCATCCCAGTAATGCCGACTGAGAAAATTACGGCATCTGCATCAAAGGTCTCATCCCCATCCATACCTGTGCAGACTACACCTGTCACGCGGTTATCCTTTACCTGCACATCACTAACTCGCTTATTGGCCAATACTTTGCCACCTAAAGACTCAATCCGTTCTACCCAGGGACGAAAGATCATCTCGCCTACGGTGCCTCGACACCAGCGCACATCAAAGTCAGGCTGGTGGGCCAAAATAAAGTAGTAGAGCATGCCCAATGCCGCCGCTGCCGAACATTGCTCACCCGGGGCAAACAGCCCCACCAGCAACATGGGTTCAAAGGATTCTTTATATAGACGTTCTGAAACACCATACTGCTTAAATAGCTCTCTAGCGGTCATGCCGTCGTAACGTTTCCAGGCATCGTCAGAGTTATCAAAATCCACCACTGCGTATAGCAACGGCAGTGCCGACAGCCGATCTGCCAGGGGTAGCCGCTTAAATTTGGTATGGACAAAGGTGCCCATGGGGCTGGGCAAATAAGGCATTGCCTGGAATAGGGGCGACTCCACCTCTAGACCCGCTGGGGAATATTGAGACGAGCGGGTATAGGGGGTAAACGGTTGAATACCCAGTTCATCCACCAGGCCAAAAATATTGTTGTAGGGATACCAGAAACCGTGAATACCGGCTTCTACAGAACGTCCCCCCGGCGTTTTCCAACCAGCAACTAGGCCACCGGGCTGGGGGCCAGCCTCAAGTAGCGTAACGTCATAGCCTTGCTTGGCTAGATGATAGGTAGCTCCAAGGCCAGCCCAGCCAGCACCAACAACGATTACTTTTTTCTCGGCTGAATTCATAAATTGCTTACTCGCCTACCTTTGTACTGTAGACCAGAAGCTCATCCGGTGCAGCCAGTCGCGATGCTCATCCCTAGTAAAGGGATTCACCAGACATCGCCAGAGGTATTAGCCAATAGCTTGATCAATCCTTTCCAGAAGTTAGGTATTATCCATTTCCATGGGATTGCCAGCGCTGACTAGACTGAGAAGTGGCCCCATCTGTTCCTGCCCATTGAGGGCTAGTTCACTGTGGCACAGGTAAAGTCTCTCTGTTGTTCGTCCTAATAAATCTCTCAAAATTCTCTCTAACCTGGCCTCGTGCATGGTCTCAGTATCCGCAGCTGTTACCGGTCGTTCTGGCCAACTGCTCAAGAAAATCTCAGCCCCAAACAGTTCATCACGACCCGTCAGCCAGCGGGGAGAACCGGCATCTAGCCAAAACTGCCAACGATGGGTAAGTCGCTGGGCTCGATACTGAAATACGGTGGCCAGGGTAACTCCCTGCCGCTCTCCATCTAACGATCTGGCCGGATAGGGATTGGCTGAGACTGTGCCTCGCTGAAGTAAACGGATAAAACGCCCCACATCACTGAGAGAATCGTCTCCTGGCATGCCGCCATAGAGAGCCAAGCGCTGCTCCACATCCCAAAAGTATTGAGCCGTTTCCATCAGTTCTCGCAGAGCTGAAAGCTGATCGATGGGTAGATAGTTACCACGCCATAAAAAATCTTGCACTGCCCGGTCCAGCATGATCACTGGACTGGTGGGATACCGCTGCTGCTGTTGTTTCTTTTGCTCGCTGAGCCAGTCCAAAATACGATTATAGGACTCTGTAGCCTGGTGGCCCAGACGATCCCACCGGGGAAAATTCTCCACCGGCAGCAGGCGAGGATGCTCAATATCGGGGACAAAACAATGGTCGGCAATTAACTCCGACCGCACTGGATCAATGCGGGTCAGGTCGAACCAGGGCAAACTGGCCTCAGTTTCTGGGGTTTGGCTGAGCACCACTAGCATTTCAGCCACGGCATCACGATTAACCAGTCGTCCTAACCCTGGATAAACCAGAGATAGTAAGGCAAGCAAAGCCCGCACAAATGGAGAACTAATTAAAGGTCGCTGATCTTTAAGGGAGGCAACAACAATGCCTCGATCACTCAAAATCTCGATTAGACTGTAGCGAGCAATGGCGTCTAAACCAGGGCCAATCACCGCAATTTCTGCTGGCGTCACGACTTCACGGTGAATGGCATCGGCCATAAAATCCGCAGTCTGCCGCAGCATTTTGCCTCGGGTGGTGGCTGTGATTAATTGCACCTGCTCGGGCAATTCGGGGATGGCCAACGGGTCTTGCACCCACTGCACCACATCATCGGCCATGGTGTAGCCGAGGCTATCAGTATCGGGGTGGGGCAGCTGTATCTGCTCACAGTCTGTTGCCAATGTTAGAGTGGCCGCAGGGTCAGCCCCTACGCCTAACCGCACTTGACCGCTGGGGTTATAGGTAAATGCCTGGGAGCGACCGGCAGTTTTGAAGATTTGGAAGAGGGGAATTGCGATCGCACTATACTCATCGACATCATCGGCAGCTGTCCCAGCAAATCTCTCTAGCAGCTGCGACTGATACTGAGATAAAGGCAACAAGTATCGCCAATAAAGCTCCGTCATCAGTCCATAGGTAAGCAACCCTCGTTCCAAACACCAAATGCGCCACTGCAACAGCGCAGCCCCAATCGCTTCCCAGGTGTTGGCTGGTACCAGGTTCGGCATCATTCCCTGTTGCAGTCGCAGGGTAATTTCTTCAGTTGGAATACCTGCCGAAGCTGCCAACTGCAATAAATCTAGAGCCCGTCGCACCGTTTGGGATTCTGGCCAGCCTTCCACTTGCAACTCTTCTGCCAAAAGTGGCTCCCATAGCTGCAACGCCAACAGCTGTTCATTTTCAGGACGCAGCTTGAGGGGAAACTGAGCTTTAAGCCCCAGAGACTCCACTAGCAAAGGCCAGAAAAGAATGACTTCATTCTGAATAAAACCAGCGGGCGTAGTTGTGGTGTAAGGTACCTGATCTTGCACAGCAGATGCCAGCCGCTGAGCTAAAGCCATGCGGTTATCACCGTTGGCAGCAAACATTAACCAAGGACGTTCAGCCGTAGCCGTCTGCTGCAATAGCCAATTTATCAAATGCTGGGTTTTACCACTGCGCGTAGGCCCCGTAATCCACATCGATACCATAGCCGCCTCGTCATCCTGGACCATGACATCTGATAGTAGCTCTAATATTCGTGATTAGTTGTGAGTGATTAGTTGTGAGTAATAAAACCCTTATACAGCAAAGAATAGCAGTTCTTAAATTTTAGGCCTTTGGGCAGTTGTCCCCATCCTTAGAGCGTCTCAATAATGGAAAAGGCTCGCATAATGCGAGCCTTTTCTAAAGGTAATAAGCAGTTAGCCGCTACTCAGGCAAGCCAGTCAAAAATTCAAAGCTGTCTTAGGAAATTACGGTTGTCAAAGCAATCAAGCCAACCACCAGGGCAGCACCAGCAAGACCCAAAATAACGTAGTTACGCTTTTCACTGGCTGTCGGAGGCTGAGCCTCATACATCTTGGGCTCAGAAGCAAAATTGTTAAGGCGTCCACCTTCTTCAGTGGTGTATGGCATAGGTATAAACTCTTACGGCACCATCACCTGTTAGCTTAGCAAAAGTTAGTGTAGTTATTTATCAAATCCGACACATTACACAATAAATCGCAATAATTGCTTCCGCAGGCACTTTCATATCGAGTAGTGAAATCAGCACCTAATCGGGGTGAGGTTCCCTCCTAGAGAGCGTTGAACTGATCGATACAATACTATTGAAGGCTCCATGAGGAGATGCGATGGCAGCATCCGCCCAAAATCCCCAGCCCAAAATCCCGTCATCACAAACGCAGCGCTGGCTAACGACTTGGCATGCAATCAAGTCCAGTATATCTCTAGATCAGGTCACCCAACGAGTGCTGAAATGGTTCGCAGTCGATGATGACCAAGTTGCCAATATCCTGGAAAAAATCAGGGCGGAACTACCTACCACTGAAGCTTGGCTGATCGGCAAACCCCAATCGGGCAAAAGTTCAATCGTGCGTGGGTTAACCGGAGTCTCTGCAGATATTATTGGCCAGGGATTTCGGCCCCATACCCAACACACCCAGCGTTACGCTTATCCATCAGCAGATCTGCCACTGCTGTTATTTACAGATACGGTTGGGCTAGGAGATGTGGACCGCGATGTAGACAGCATCCTACAAGAACTCCAAAATGACCTTGCTCAGCAGGCGCGCGGGGCGCGGATCTTGCTGGTGACAGTTAAGGTCAATGACTTTGCAGTGGAGAGTCTGCACCAGATTTTGCGTGGTGTTAGAGCCCAGCATCCAACAATTCCAGTGGTTTTAGTTGTCACCTGTCTGCACGAGCTTTATCCTACCGGGGCTGAGCATTCGCCCTACCCACCTACACAAACATCAATTCAACGGGCCTTTGGTGAACTCAAACGCAGTTTTGACGGTCTCTTTGACAGTGCCATTATGGTTGACTTCACCCTTGAAGAAGACGGCTACACTCCTGTTTTTTATGGGCTGGATGCGCTACTCACTGTCCTATCTGACCAGCTGCCCGAAGCAGAGTCCAATGCTATCCATCAACTGCTAGATCAGGCTGATGACGCCACCACCCAACTAGGGGCGATCTATCGAGATGTGGCTCGACGTTACATTTCAGCTTTTTCCGTGATTGCGGCCACATTAGCTGCGGTGCCGCTACCCTTCGCCACGATGCCAGCGATTACGGCGCTGCAAGTTTCCATGATTGTTGCCCTGGGGCAACTTTATGGTCAACGCCTCAGCTTTTCCCAAGCAGGCGGTGTTGCTAGTACCATCGCTGGAGGTTTCTTGGCCCAAGCCATCGGGCGAGAATTGATTAAATTGATCCCCGGTTTCGGCAGCGTTGTTGCGGCTTCATGGGCAGCAGCTTATACCTGGGCGTTGGGTGAAGGTGCATGCATCTACTTTGGCGATCTGATGGGTGGGAAAAAGCCTGACCCTGAACGCATTCAAGCCGCCATGAAAGATGCCTTTAAATCGGCAAAGGAGAGATTTCGTAAAAACCCCATGTAGGGGCGTTGCATGGAACGCTCCTAAACAACGGATTCGTTTATTATCCAAAATAGGGTGGTTGTGTATTTTTATGGGGCCAACTATTAGAAATGAAGTGCCATAACGTAGGCGCAGCCAAACACAGGCCGATAAGGCCCACCCACCAAGTCTGCTGAAAATCACCAATATCAAATGTTTGGGGACCAGGTGATAGCAATTCCGGTGCAACCGAGACAACATTGTTGAGCGCATGGGCAATAATCGGCACCCACAAACTGCGGGTGCGAATATACAACAGCGCCATAATCACACCAAACATGGTGAGCCCCAAGGGGTTGTTGATGTGTAACATGCCAAACAGTAAAGATGACATGATAATCCCCACAGGCAAATTCCATCGCACAGCCCAGCGTTGTAATAACACACCCCGAAATACAAATTCTTCAGCGATGGGGGCAAAAACCAGAACAACAAACAGCATCAAGTAGCGATATAGACCAGGAGCCACTGTTTCAACATTTAGCAGCTGTTCCGTCAGTCGTTCTTCCACAAACCCAGGAGCAAATAGTGAGACGGGGTAAAACAGCAATAAAAAGCTACTGAAAGAGAAAATCAGCATACTGGAAATTAACAATATGCCATAGGCCCACGGGAAACGCGGCGGCGGCCCAAATAAACGAGTTAGCTGCAAACCAGCTCGCTGCCCGGTGGTGATAAGAACGACACACACCAATCCAAAAATAATTATGAACTGGACAGGTATCCACAGTTTGTCATTTAGGGGCCAGGGCAGCAGCCGTTGATAATCAAGGATGCCATAGATAATTTCTACCAGCAGGTTGCTCACAATAAAAGCAACTAACACATGGGTACGGAATTTGAGTACTTCGAAGGGGTTCCTACCCATGCGAACACCTTAATAATTAGAGTGCATTTAATTTCAAAACAGATGACCAACTCGGGCATTACGGATCTATGCCGTGCATCAGAAACGATATGACGCGTCGGGATGTAACAACATATTTGTACCAGAGCTATGTTAAAACTGCATAGCAGTAGCGGTTTATCAGGATAGATATATGTGCGATCGCACAGACTCACACCCTCGCAAACCCTGGCAGTCCCATACCCTATGGTCCAAACTCCAAGCCCAAACCGAGCACGGCTTAACTACTGAAGCCCTAAAACCCATCGACACCGAGTATGAACTTGTTACCGATGGGTGTGTGGAGTTTATTATAAGAATTTTAACCAACCTAAACCGCAAAGCTCAGGCCCGTAAGGTTCAGGCCAAGAAAAAGACCAATCCGTTTTTACCCTACGACCCCAACCTTTATGTCACAGACATCTCCGACACCCATGTCTGTCTGCTAAACAAGTTTAATGTCGTTGACCATCATTTTCTGATCGTCACCCGTAGCTTTGAGTCTCAGCTCGACTGGCTTAACCTGGCTGATTTTGAAGCCCTTTGCCGCTGTATAGAAGAAGTCGCTGGCTTATTTTTCTACAATGGTGGATCCGCTGCTGGAGCCAGTCAACCCCATAAACACCTTCAGCTTATCCCCCAACAGTCCATGGATTTGCCCATTGAAGCAGCCATCCGCGTCACCAATTTTATTGATGGCATCGGTCAGTCGCCTCAGCTGCCCTATGCCCACCGCATCGTTCAACTCAGTCCTGATGACGGACCGCAGCAATGGCTTCAGCATTATCGACGACTATTACATAGCCTGGCACTAGATGATCCCACCGGACAATGGCAAGGGTCCCAGCGAGATGCCTATAACCTACTGGGCACACGCAACTGGTTAATGGCCGTGCCACGACGTCAGGATGACTATCTGGGCATCTCGGTCAACTCCCTCGGTTTTGCCGGTTCGTTATTGGTCAAAAACCAAGAGCAAATGGACAAACTTAAAGAAATCGGACCGATGACCTTATTAAAGGAAGTCGGCAAGGCAATTTAACTATGTAGGGACGCTCCATGGAACGTCCCTACCATAATGGGAATGTCCCTACACGAGTGGATACAACCCACATCTAAATTAGAGCGGAAATATCTTCGCCGCATTCATCGGCCAAGAAACATAGGGCCCGGAAGCGTAAACCCACTACCTCGTCATATAAAGGGTTAAGCTTACACATCGGAGGGATGTGAGCGATTGTGCGGCCAAACAGGACAATATCACGTTCAAATGGACATTGAGCAGGAACGACGCGAGCAATCCAACGTGCTTGCTCAGGGTCTTTAACATTTAAAGAGATCGATCCAGAATCGAAGAGGCTGCAACGGCTTGAACTGGAACTTGATGCCATGGAGAACGTGGTTCTTCAGAAATGCAGTGGCAGAAGACATGAGTTAGAAAGAAAGACTTAATTTTTCAGGAGAACAGATTGTTAGAAGCGCTGACTGTTTAGATAGAAGATTTATAAGGAGTTTAGTTATTAGAAACGCTAACTGTTCAGACAATGGAGTTATAAGGACTTGAGGAGTTGTGTGTTAATTCCCTCTAAGGTAAGCAATTAACGTTGTGCCTAGGTAAAGCGAATAATAACCCTGACGAAAGTTTTCTAAAGGTCTAATAAAGAACGGAAACTATAAAAACAATGTAATTTGAACTGGATTTCAGCCCAAAATAAATGCTAGAAGATGGATCCCAATTTGTGTGTTACGAACGAGACATTTTCTAGAATCTGATGCAAGATACGCATCTGACCTTTACCTTTCCGGATACTCGTAGCCCCTCAGAAAAACTTTGCAAATTTAGTCAAGGCCGTTGGTAGAAAACTAGGGAACGGAATAACACTAAAGTCATCTTGCCCAGATTCCCAAAGTTATTACCTACGAGATTGACGTAACAATAATTACCTCTCTCGGTAAATATATTAGTCAGTATTCAGCGGCATTAGGCAGTTCCCATCAGATTACCGTTGGGTAAAGCACTTAAGACATTGGGCAAGAAATTTGTCAAACCTGATACTCTACGCTGACCATCTTCTAGAGAATTGAATAAACTCAACAAAAGTTGATACGCCAGGTATGGCCACACTGCACAGCTACAGGGAGCATCTGAATTGCGGCATCTGAATTGCGGCATCTGATGGATACTGCGCAGGCAGACCAAGCATGGGGCGGTTCTAAGGATCGGTTATCGCGAATTAAGCAACACCATGTCGTGATATACGCTTAGTTAGCACTCTGACTCAGAGAGTGCTAAGGTCTTTCATTGCAGAGCTAAACGAGCTGACTATGGCGAAACTGGTAGTATTTGATGAAAAGTCCCGCCAGGCTTTAGAACAAGGCGTTAACGCCCTGGCCGATGCGGTCAAAATTACCCTTGGTCCTAAGGGTCGTAACGTTGTTCTTGAAAAGAAATTCGGCGCACCTCAGATTGTCAATGACGGCATCACCATTGCTAAGGAAATTGAGCTGTCTGATCCCTATGAAAACACCGGGGCACGGTTAATCCAAGAAGTAGCTTCTAAAACTAAGGACTTAGCTGGTGACGGTACCACCACAGCCACTGTGTTGGCTCAGGCAATTATCCGTGAAGGCCTCAAGAACGTAGCGGCTGGTGCGAACCCCGTGAGCCTACGTCGCGGTATTGAAAAAGCCGTTGCCAAATTGGTTGATGAGATTGCAGCGGTCGCTAAGCCTGTAGAAGGTAAGGAGATCGCCCAGGTAGCTACGGTATCCGCTGGTAGTGATGAAGCCATCGGCAGCATGATTGCCGAGGCTATGAATAAAGTTACTAAGGACGGTGTGATTACCGTTGAAGAATCTAAGTCCCTCAATACCGAACTCGATGTGGTTGAAGGGATGCAGATTGACCGGGGTTATATTTCCCCTTACTTCGTCACCGATCAAGAGCGAATGATCGCTGATCTTGAAGGTGCACTGGTTCTGATCACCGATAAGAAGATCAGTTCTATGCAGGACCTGGTAGGCGTCCTAGAAAACATCGCCCGTGCTGGCAAGCCCCTCGTCATCGTTGCTGAAGATGTAGACGGCGAAGCGCTGGCAACATTGGTTGTCAACAAGGCTCGTGGCGTCTTGAATGTCGCTGCGGTTAAGGCTCCTGGTTTTGGCGATCGCCGTAAGGCTATGCTGCAGGATATTGCTGTACTGACAGGTGGTCAGGTCATTTCTGAAGACATTGGTCTCAGCCTGGAAATGGCGACGGTTGAAATGCTAGGTACTGCCGATAAGATCACCATTACCAAGGACACCACTACTATTGTGTCTGAGAGTGGCAATAAGGCAGATATCGACGAGCGCATCGGTCAGATTCGTAGAGAGTTGAACGAAACTGACTCTGATTATGACAAGGAAAAGCTATCTGAGCGTTTGGCTAAGCTAGCGGGTGGTGTGGCCGTAATCAAGGTTGGTGCTGCCACTGAAACTGAACTGAAAGACCGCAAGCTACGCATTGAAGATGCCCTAAGCGCAACTAAAGCAGCTGTGGACGAGGGTATCGTTCCTGGTGGTGGCATTACGCTATTGCACCTGGCGCAAAAGCTTGACGACCTTAAAGCTAGCCTCAGCCCTGAAGAGCAGACTGGTGTCGACATCGTTATGCGGGCTGTAGAAGCTCCTCTGCGTCAGATTGCTGACAATGCTGGTGATGAAGGTAGCGTAGTTGTCGAGAAGGCACGTTCACTTCCTTTTAATGAAGGTTACAACGCCCTAACTGGTGCCTACGAAGACCTGATGGCTAGCGGTATTGTTGATCCCGCTAAGGTTGTACGTTCTGCATTGCAGGATGCTGCGTCTATCGCTGGCATGGTCTTAACGACCGAAGCACTTGTGGTTGAGAAGCCTGAACCTGAAGCTGCTGCACCTGGTGGTGACATGGGCGGCATGGGCGGCATGGGTGGCATGGGCGGCATGGGTGGCATGGGCGGCATGGGCATGCCCGGCATGATGTAACATCCATCCTGTCTTTTTAAGGCCATATTTTGTAGGGGCGTTCCGTGGAACGCCCCTATGTTTTTTATGATTGATTGGCGCAGGGATATTAATCGGCTATATTCTAAATAGTACATATTTACTTAGCGATTGGAAAAAGCCAGTGACTCAAGTGTCTGACCCAGCCAAGCTCCATGAGGTGGAACTCAGCCAGCGGATTTTAGAGATGGCAAGGGCAGGTGTGTATCGCGAGTCGCTGTTTGATACGTTTAATGGGGTGGCGAGCAAGCGTCAGGTGCGGGCTGCGATCGCAACCGCCAAACAGTTCGGCCTCCGTTCCAACCCAGCGCTCCGGGATACTGACCTGGGTACTTACTACCACATTGATTCCAAGCAATACGACAGCTTTCAAACGCTACTAGAATCAGCAATTTCGCCTGTATCCACCGATGATGTGGCCACTCGTCTGCGCAAACTAACGGAAGCTGTGCAGATTTTGGTGCGGGTATCGGGTGGCGTTGCGATCGCTCTTCTAATTAGCGGTAGTCTCTGTGTGCTGAATGGCAAGCTGACGCTAGCCGCAACTATCTGGAGCGCATCTCTGGCCGTAAGCCTGGTTTGGATGCTGCAAAAATTATTGGTTGGGTCATTGTTGGATTAAGGTTTTGCCCTCGGTATACCAATAAAAAATTAGATACCCCGCAGGGGCAATCCCTTGTGGTTGCCCCAATTCCTACGGACAACATATTTCTTTCGGGTGGTACAAAATTCTGGCAAATAGCGAGCAATATCGCGGGGTAAGCACGAGGCATTACCCCTACGGTGTTTCCATATATTGGAGATGTCAGGTGACCAACAAGGGGGTTAGGGTTCACCACCTTTTACATGGTCATCTAACCAAGACACCATTTCCCACAACACGTGGCCAACGGCTTCGCGCGAGCGATATACATGGCCCTCTGCCGGTAATGACACATAGCGCACCGTACCACCGAGGCCTTTCATCGCCTCGTAGAGACGCTCAGACTGAATCGGATAGGTACCTGGGTTGTTATCCTCAGCACCGTGGATCAACAACAGTGGCTCATTAATTTTTTCAGCGGCAATAAACGGAGACATGGTTAGGTACGTCTCAGGTGTTTCCCAGAAATTACGCTGTTCTCCTTGGAAACCAAAGGGTGTGAGCGTCCGGTTATAGGCCCCACTGCGAGCAATGCCTGCCTGAAAGAGATCGCTATGGGCGAGCAAATTAGCGGCGGTAAATGCACCATAGGAGTGGCCGCCGATGGCTAAGCGCTGACCATCGCTAACACCTCGTTCTACCAGCAAGTTAACTGCGGCCTCAGCACTCGATACCAGCTGCTCAATGTAGGTATCATTCGGTTGCTTATCCCCTTCACCCACAATCGGCATGGTTGGTCCGTTGAGGACAGCATAACCCTGCGTTAACAAAAACAAAACCGAATCTCGTCCTGGACGAGTGAACGTATACTCTGAGCGAGTATTCTGGCTAGCAACTGCACGATCTTTAAACTCTCGCGGATAAACCCAAAGCACCGTAGGTAAAGGGCCATCGGTCGCTGGATTATAGCCCGGTGGCAGGTATAGAGTGGCTGTCAGCGTGACTCCATCCGCACGGGGATAGCGCACAATTTCTTTTTGTACATCAGCATACCAAGCCAGGGGATCAACAAATTCCGTTAGAGGCTTCTCTTCTCCACTGGACAGCATCAGCTGATGATAGTTGCCTGGGCTAGTCTGAGATTCTCTTCGAACAATAATATTTTCAGCATTAGCATCTAGCAAACGCGTTATCCGACTAAAGACGTCTCCTTCAGCCTGCCAAAGACGCTCTGTTTCTAAGCTAGTCAGATCCAGACGATCTAAAAAGGGAAACACTCCATCGGGTGAAGCACCACCGCCGTTAAGGTACATACTCTTGCCATCCTCACTGAGCATCAGCACTGAACGGCCATAGGGCCCTGGCATCAGAACTGGACTACCTGGATTGGCATAGGCATTCTGAAAGTCTCTTTCATCTAGCAAGACTGGCTCCGAGGCAGTTTGCCCAAGATTAATGGACCAGGCTTTTAATTGACGGCTGTCGTACCAGGCTTCTGTCACAACAGCAAAATCTTCTGTGCTCCAGGTAACCCCACGAAATCGCAGGGTGGAACGCCATAGTTCTGTTGGCTCCCCGTCAAAAGGTGCAGCCAGAGTATACAGCCCATCCCGATGCTCCGCCTCATTGCTGGCATCACCACCGTCTAGGGCCTCTGTCCAGAATAGGGTGGCAGGCTGATCGGTCCGCCAGCCGATGCCCCGTTTACCCTGCCGCACTGAGTCAAAGGCAATGGGAATATCGTCGGCCAGGGGTAAATCCGCTAACTCATGTACCACCTCCCCCTGGCGGTTAAGCACCTCGTAACGCACCGGAAAACGAGATAGGGGAACCTGATAGGAAAAGGGACGATGCACGGTGGACCGTAACAGCCACTGACCATCGGGAGAAACCGTTACATTGCGGAGCAGGCTGGGATCATCCAGCAGGGTAATCTCTCCATCCAGGCTAATGTGGGCAATCTGAGATGAGAAATAATATTCAAGCAAAGCTTCATCGTGGGGGCTCTGCAACAAATTAGTGTAGGTGCGAGTCGCGGCCACCCGTCCCTGGCTGCTTTCAATCACAGGTCCAACAGGCACCTTAGGCTCAGTGGGGGGGACACCTAGCCCCTGGGGTCGCACTTTACAAATCAGCCCCTCATCCCCCGGCAGCCAACGACAAGGGCTGTTATACACACCATTGAGAAGCGGACCGCTCAGGGGTCTTGCCTTAGCTTCCGCCACATCTAAGACCCATAGCTCAATGCCATCAGCCTGGGTCAGCGTAAATGCCAAATAGCGATTATCGTAGGACCAGCGCAGGTTGCGGATCCGTGCATCCGGTGGTAAGTGGATGGGAGTACTCTCTAAGGTCCCTAGACGACGAACCGTCAGTCCTTTATAGGAACCTTCTTGGGCAGGTCCCCAGGTGTTAGGGTTGATTTTTGTACCTGCGATCGCAAGCCAGGGTTCTGATAATTCTGAAATTGGCAGCAGCGCCCGTCGTTCTAGTTCTACCAGCCACTGGTTATCTCGTGAAATCGACACTGCCGGTAGCGGGTCCACATCCAACATCGACGTAATCGGTTCAGGTGGATTTTGCCAGGTGGACATGGGCTGATCGGTCTGGGCTGAGACAGGCATAGCAATTAAAGGAATAACAACAAGCGGGAGCAAGTGTCGAAACATAGCGTATTTTGGGCTAGAACCTAGAGTCTAGATGCTTCCCGCAGCCTTGTGTTGTGCTGTCATGAAATCTAAAAAACTCAACATACGGGAGTTAAAGGGAATGGGAAGTAGGGGCAATCCCTTGTGGTTGCCCTGAAACGACAAGGCAGAACAGAATCAATTCCTTGTGGTTGCCCTGAGGCAGCATTACATACCAGGAGCAATTCCTGATATTCACCCTCGGCAACAAAAAATAAGGGGGCAGTAGAAAAATAAAGGACTGGTTAACAAAGGTATTAGGTTCTAGATAGTTAATCCTGCTGCCCCAAAAGGAATTCCTCCACATTTAGCCTGTCAGCTTCTGGAATGTTCACAACGACAAGATATCCAGCGAAATCTTCGCCATCAATATCCGTCAAGGCGGCCAAAATTTTGGGCATATCAGCCCGTTGTAGCCGCCCCTGATGATCATAGATTTCAATGGCAGACAGACAACCAATGGTAGGATTCCAGCCTGCGCTGGCAGGGTACTGACGGCTATTGGCAAAAAAGCCTGGATCTTCACCGGTACCGTGGATGCGGAAATAGTTACGTCCTGCTTTGCCGGCCCAGTAGGTTTGCTGAATGGGTAAATAATTACGCCAGGTTGGGGGCAGCAACGCCTGGTAGGCAGCCAGTCCACCGCTCCAGGGGGCTTGGTCTGCCTTAGTTTGGGATGGTAAAAAGGCTTTTACACCGGGTTCGTGGGGCACAAACAGCTGCACCAGGGCAAATTGACCGTAGGGTCGAAAGTAGTCGGTATCGGGCTGGGGAATGGTGCCTTCGATGCGATAAATTCCCTGGGGTGTTTCGCCTCGGGTGAAGTTCCAGGAGAGACCGGTGTGGAGAGATCGCAACCCCAACGGCACAGACCAAAGCTGTCCGTCTGCTCCGCGTACAAATTTGCCCTGGCGATCTTTGAGTACGGCCTGGCACAGCTGACCTCGGTCAGGAGAACAGAGCACGTAGAGATGCAACTGTTCAGGGGCAATGGTCCAATCTAATAGCTCATCCAGGGGCGGCATGGCGATCGGGTGATCGATGGCAGCAACATCGTGCAGAGTAGTCCTGAGGTATAGATCTTGGTGCCAGTTGGGGAAGCGTTGGCGGATGCGATCGCTGAGGACATATCGCTGTTGAGGCGTCGTTTCACCTTGAGCCAGGGCAGATAAGGCCATGGCTGACCACTTGGTATTGTGCACCTGGTCAACGGCATCCGCCAAAGACTGCTGAATTTTAGGATGGGCATTTGGAGCGCTTAAATACAGCTGGGTACCGATTTGAAACGCCATTTCTATGGTTTGGCGTTGATTGGCCGATAGCTGAAATGCGTTGGCTTGCCCCATCAGGTATGCAATAGCCTCATCAATGTATGCAGCCCGTGGTTCTAAAATGCCAGTGGACCAGAGGAGGTTTTGCCAGTGGGTCTGGTGCTCTTCGGTAAAGGGATAGAGGACCAGACTGTAGTTGTGGGGTTGGATGTGCGATCGCTGCTCTTCAACATAGGTTTCTCGGGCGGTTGCTGTTGCCACCGGCAGTTGGGTAATGGGCTGGGTGCCATTGCGGGTTAAGTCCTCAACCGCTATGGCGTCTGCCTTGGCGGAAAGTGAGGGACACAAACCAAGACAACAGACCTGAAGAACGACAAGACCGCTGACTCGATTGAGTTGGCTCGGCAGATTGAACATAAGGCTATATGGGCCAACATTATATTTGGATCATGTTTTAAAGATAAAACATATCCCATACAGCAGCTTACGAGCCCAGACGTTATTGATACCCGTGCTAGTCATATTGTGGGAAAGCAACAATTGAAGGTTAGCCTTTATCCCATAATGCCGTACTCCCAAACCCAATCGGGGGCTAGGTCTTCTTTTTTCATTGTCTCTTGCTTTTTCATCATCTCATGGTGGTTATGGGTATCCCAGGTGAAACCTGATGAGGGAATCTTAGGCATCTCATAGGGACTGCCTTTTTCTTCTATGGTTCTAGTCGAAACAGACTGAACATTGTAAGACTGACTGCCAGGAATGGAGGGTTCAGGTGCCATGGTGATTGCCTTGGGTTGCTTGAGGCTTGTATTTAAATATGGATACATGCCTGTAGCAGTAATTTCCAAGGAGGAAAAGCTAGTATTTTAATTTTTTCTGATTTTGGAAACTCATTGTTGGGTTGATGGTTGTTGGATTAGGTTGAAAAATACACAACGGTTGGTTTTATTGGTTTTCATACATTCAACCCAACTTACGCATTGGCCATATGGAAAGTTGGGATGCATCCCGGAAAATGGAGATAAATGTAGAATTAGTCTAGGTTAAATTTTCTGATTTTAACTGATGGACCCATGAAGCTAAAATCATGATGACTACGATCTGCATAGCCATTTCAACTCCACCATGGAGATCAGTCATGTCAGTGGATGACATTTTTTATGGAAATTTATCTGATGCAGTCTCAATATAACTATCTAAATTCTGTTCATTAGACGTTCTAAACAAAGCCGTTGCTTATCAATGATTGTCATCTAAGAATTCCAAGAGGTATTTAGTGTGATCCAAAATTGTCAAATCGATCCAACCCGCCTTAAACCCATGATGGAATGCATGGATATTATGGATATCAGTGAGTTAGTTGATTCTGTTCCAGAAGATGAGTGGGACTGGAATATTATCTCAAAAAGAACGGTTATTTATTCTTGTGGGATCATTTGTCGAGATGGAGATGTTGTAGAACACAACCACCATCCGACCGAGTTTGAGCTATGTCAGCGTCTATCCCAGGCAGCCGCTGACATTATGGATGGCATATATATCAAGATGGGAGATGAAGGCGATCATGACTTCTCACCATTCTATATTGTTGCGAATAGTGGCTCTAATATTCCAGAAGAGATTACAGAAGACTTAATACGTTCGGCCTTTGGTGGCACCATTCACTATACTGCCAGAATCACAGTTGAGCCATTAGACGGAATTGTCAGTCGGGTAGAAGACAATGCTGACCTGGACTATGGCGAAGATGATGGGGATAAAGTGTACAGGCAAAGTGAAGAACGTTATGTCAAAGCTTGGCAAGCTCTAGCGAAATGGTTTAATGAAACACCAGAGTTACAGGCTCCTGTGTTTGTGAGTGTGGACGAAAGAGGTGACGATGATGATGAGTCTATGGTGGGCTCTGTGTTTCCTAGGCTAGTGCTGGCACTAACTAACAATGGTAGTCTAGTTGGTCTTTTTAGCTGTGTGGTTCATACTTAAACGAATCGTAGCTGTCAGGGTGGATTAGGGGGTTGCGATCGTACCATCGTAGGTTGGGTTTCATCCCATCAAAATCTCTCGCCTGCAAACAACAACCTGATTAACCAAACATTATCAACATCCCAAAACACTTTCGATAGCACGTAGAATATCTCGGACACATAATTGCCAAGTTCTAGAAGACACGAACTTTATCCTCTAAAACCGGCTGTCTTAAGTGTTCTTTCAATGCATCTTCAGTGCCAATATCTAGGGTTTGCTGTTAAAGTCAGGCACCCATATTCTGCAAGGGTTTCAATCTATTGCGACGTGCTTAAGTGCACGGGAAAATAGCTAAAATGCTCAAAACCCTTGCACCTACTTCGGGAAATGTACCGACAACCTTCGCCCGGTCAGCTATCGTTCCAAGATTTTTATTTGCCGTTTGGGGGCAAGTTATCGGAAAAGAATCGTTGGGTCAAACTAGCTGGGATGATCCCATGGGATGAGTTTGAATCGATCTACGCTAGCCAGTTTAGTGAGGATATGGGAGCACCAGCGAAAGGATTTCGGATGGCGTTGGGGGCCTTGATTATCAAAGAGAAATTGGGAGTTAGCGACCGAGAGACGATTGACCAGATACGGGAGAACCCATATCTGCAATATTTTCTAGGGCTTCATGAGTACAGCGACACGCCCCCCTTTGATGCGTCAATGCTGGTCCATTTTCGCAAACGAATCAGTGTCGACCTAGTGTCAACGGTCAATGAGTCGGTGGTTCAAGCAGGCCTGCCTCCATGCCCCCAAGTCTCTCCCCCACCTGAGGAGCCTTCATCCGAGAGCGATGATGATGACTCAGACCCACCCAACCCGCCGCCATCGATTGGCAATCAGGGTCAGTTGATTGTGGATGCCAGTTGTGCGCCTGCCGATATTCGCTATCCAACCGACCTGGATTTGCTCAACGAGGCCAGGGAACAGAGTGAACGTCTTATCGATGAGTTGTATCAACAGGTTGCGGAATGTCTTCCTAAAAAGCCGCGAACGTATCGTCATATCGCTCGCAGAGACTTTCTCAGGATTGTGAAACGGCGCAAAAAGCCCCGCAAATTGATTCGTAAGGGACTGCGCCAACAGCTCAACTATATGCGTCGAAACCTGGGCCACATTGACCAGTTAATCGAGGCAGGAGCGACGCTTGCGGCGTTGAATCCACGGGAGTACAAGACGCTGTTGGTGATTCATGACGTCTATCGGCAACAACAGCACATGTACGACCGCAAGCAGCGCCGGATTGATGATCGCATTGTGAGTATTTCACAGCCCCATGTGCGTCCGATTGTGCGGGGTAAAGCGGGCACACCCGTCGAATTTGGGGCTAAATTCGATATCAGCTGTGTGGCAGGCTATGTGTTCCTCGACCATCTCAGTTGGGATAACTTCAATGAATCCACACACTTGATTACTCAGATAGAACGGTTTCGAGCTCGAACCGGACACTATCCAGATTCAGTCCATGCCGACCAGATTTATCGAACACGGGATAATTTGAAGTGGTGTAAACAGCATGGCATCCGTCTGAGTGGACCGCCTTTAGGTCGACCGTCTCTTGATGAGGCTCAACAAGCGCTCCTCCGACAACAAGCCCGAGACGATGAGAGTATTCGGGTCGCTGTCGAAGGTAAGTTTGGCCAGGGTAAACGACGATTTGGACTCGGACGGGTGATGGCCAAACTCGCCCAAACCGCCGAAACCATGATTGCCATCACCTGTTTGGTGATGAACTTGGAGAAACGGCTACGCCGTTTTATTGTCTTGTTTTTGCTAGTCTTGATGCGCTTACTACGCGGCTATCAGGCGAATGTGTGTCCCTTTACAGAAACGTTAAGCAAGGACTGGCTGAAAATCCTTGCCTCTGGGAAAGGGACTACTGACCCTGTCTGGGCTATTGGATAACCCCTGAGATTTCTATTCAGTTTTTCAGCAAACCCTATCTACAGGATACTGAAGCAGATCTTGAAGAAATAACCTGATTTTACTCAGACCAAATAGCCCGATAGGACGGGAAAACTCTACTAAACAATCAATGTCACTATCGGCAGTAGCCTGATTCCTGGCAACTGAGCCAAAGAGCTGCAACGAGGAAACACCTAACTCCTGTAGAACAGGTTGCTGAGCTTTAAGCTGAGCTAGAATTTCGTCTCGAATAGGAATCGACTTCATCCTGGTTATTGGCTAACAAGTATGAGCTTATCGTAGCAAAACATCGCAATCCATTAATGGCAAGGTTGATATTACACACCTTGCAGAGATTTATTGAATGGCTCGTAAATCAAGAATCTTACGCCATAACTTCTGTTATCACATCACCACACGATGTAATAATCGAGAATTTCGTCTGATACGCTATGAATGTCGTTCAGTCTTGTTGTATGACATTCAAAATGGAAGAAATTCGGGCAATGACAGAGAAATTTGTGATAGCCAATACACTGAATCCAGAGATTGCTAGGTGCCAGGTATTGAATTAACGAAACAGCGAGGATTGGTATGTAGAGACTGTGTTTAAGAAAGTTTAGATCTAACTGAAGCACTTACATACTACAGTTCACAAGTCTGGATGAGAGAGAAGAAATCCCCCACAACACCCTACCCCCCCTCCGAAGGGGGAGATGTCCAACAGGGCTTTGGGTCAAATCATATATCATCTGAAGTTTCCAGGAGTCGTTTTCACGCCATCCCACTTCTACTCCAAACTTTTCGAAAGCTTCTTTATAGTACTTGTAATCTGCCTTACCGCCACAGTTCAGATAGATTTCTTTTTGCATACTAAAGCCAAAACGCCCGCCACTAAACTTCAGCCATAAATGGTCAATCAGCTGTAAGTCTTCGCAAGGAAAAGCTTTAATGCTGTCAACATCCAACCATCCCTCTTCTTTCCGATTGGCCACCTCCAGCATCACTTTTTCAGTTTCCTTATCTGCCTCTTGCCACTGGGCGTTAGCCAGATAGTTGATTAGATTCCCATAGCGAGGATGCACCTGCTCGCGAACAATACATATAGCATTACCGGGAGTATTAGCAGATTGAGTAAAAGGTTGGAGATCTCCACTAGCGCCTCTTCGCCACTCCTCCTCTGTCGGAAAACGATAATGATACGTTTCTGTATCTGTAACCAAGTCAGCCTGAGTACTTAGCCATGCACAAAACCAACGTGCCTCCTCCCATGTAATTGGGCAATAACAACTTTCATTCGCAACAGATTGCGGACAATTGTCTGGATTCACAGTTGCATGAAACTGCCCATTAGCGACATCTTGCAAAAATAATTGAAATTCTCCCCAAGATGCCAACGTTTTACGAATAGATATATTTTCATCAAGTTGAATAACTTGGCTAAATTTTTCTCTTTGGTCTAAGTCACTTAGAAATTTATCATTTTCTGTCACAAGCGAAACAGACTCAACTTTAGGTATATCTAAAATATTTGGCAATTCTTCTGTAGATGTAATATTTGTTTTTACTTTGCGCGTAATAAGAGCGAGTTCATCATCCAAGTGTTGAATGCTTTGTGCTGAGATTTCTCGTCCTTCCGTTCGACAACGATCAGCCAATGCTAAGAGTTCAGTATTATTACCTTGGGAATATTGACTTATTAGGGCATCCACCAATCCTGTTGCATCTTTCTGGGCTGCATAAAAACAAACTACTTCATGCCATCGAGCATTATCCATATTCTCAAACAATATTGTCTCTCCAGCATCTCCCAATTCTTTTATATGGCAGGCGGCTAAATATTCTTGAAATGTCTGATGGCTAAACTCATACAGTCCTAACTCTTTCTCAACCAACAGGCCAGAAATATCTCGAATCTCTTCCCAAAACTGACCAGGTGCAATAGCTTGATCTTTATTGCATCGTCCTAACTTCTCCTCAACCCAAGGGGTAGCATCCATCAAGGTAAATTGGGTTACTTCCCGTTGCACCATCTCCCAAGCCAATAACTGCAACAACACCTTATTCTCCGTTGCCGTCAAACTCAGCTTTGTTCCTTTCGCATAGGGTCGCGTTCCCAGAAATAAATTACAAATCCGCTCGTATAGCTCCACCCGCCGCTTAGGTAAAAATGTATCCGCCCGATGAGTATTAGCAATCAATGTTAGCAACAAAGGATTGCTGGCAATGGCCGTTAGTTGAATATCTGCAAACAGCTGCTTCTTTAAATCAGCTGCACTTTTCTCCACCTCATCCTCAATGTGCGCACTGACCTGTTCAGGATCTAATTGCTCTCCTCGCTCCTGCTGATTACTGCCCCACTCCCGCTCATACAACGCCCGATACCAGTTATTGATAAAGGTTTCCTTTTGGAGATTATTAAACTTCAGCACCTCTAACCGAGTATCAATTTCAATCGGATGACTGGGCTCATCAGGTCGTAGGTCAAAGCCATGGGGTCGTGATGTCAAAATAAACTGCACATTGCCATAATCCTGCATTTGAGTATCCACCCACTGCCGGACTATCTGCCGCTGGGCCTTGGGTACTTCATCCAACCCATCAAACAACACCAAGCATTTTCCATCCTTCAGTACCTGATCAAACCAATGTTTTGAAGGCTTCAGGTTCTTACAGCCTCGCTGTTTTGGAATATGCTCCACAATCAGCTCACTCAAGGAGCAAGTCCTTTGTTCGTCCTCATCTATCCACCGTAATAGTCCATAAATTTCTCGCAAGCGCAACAGTACTGGAATAAACTGCGGAGTATCTTCCGGTGGGTCAATGGCATAGGTACGGGTCAAATGGCGCATCAGTGTCGTTTTGCCATAGCCCGGAGCTGCCAAAATTGCGATACGTCGATGGGGTGACTGGCTCGGCGTTTGATAACGTTTGGGCAAAAAATCCCAAATTGTTTTCTGGCCTGATAGATTCAGCTGGTCACGGGTTTGAATCTGCAGCGGCACATAAACCTTATCCAACGCTAGAGGCTGTAAGTTTTGAAAACCTTCTAGTTCAATGCGATCGCACTGAACCTTCAAAGCTTCCAAATACTGCTTATCAAAGCCACGATTCAGTACCCTTGACGCCGCTTTGTCGAATTCCTCATTCAATGCATCTGCTGTTTTTTCACCAGAAGACTTCAATCCAGATTTCCACTTGTCGATAATCGGCTGCCCAAAGCTGGTAACCAAACTGGTCGTCAGAGAAATCCCAAATGAGATAGCCGCCTTTGGAATGTCCTCTAGATAAAGGTTGTATAGGCCATAACCGCCACCGCCCAGCACCAAAAACTTGATCAAAGCATCAGCAAGTTTTTCTTCCAGAGACTTATCATCGGGCTGATTTCCAGGCGAAGACATAGGATGCAACTGAGGAACTCACGCCCCTATTCTACTCATGTAGCATCAGTACCGCGATAAAGCTCAGCCAGCGAAAACTCCAACTCAATACTGATCAAAATAATCACAGTAAATTCTGCTCTGCCAATGCAATAAACTGCTCACTCTGCTGAATCAGGATCCGTACCTCATCCAAGCTCAGATTAGTATCATCAATATTATAATCACCTTGTGTTCTCTTATCTTGAGCATCGATCAAATAACGATGCAACTCAACGGGAACCAAACCTGGCTTAGCAATCTCTCTACCAAACGCTGAAATAACGGCAGAATGACTAGAAAAGGATAGTCCCTTCTTCCACAGGAACGCCTCGGCAATGTAAAACATGGTGTAATACGCCCTTGAACCAGCAAAGTCATAAAGGCCGTTATCAGCCAGGAGTTTAGAAGCTACTAAACTTTCTTTTGCCTTATCAATAAATGCGTTCAGGCTAGCTGTCATACAGTCATACCTTCTTTTTTGACATTAGAGAGAAAGGGATTATTCTCTGTATGAAACTTCTCTACAGAAATAAAATGCCGTGAGATTACCACATCAAATTCAAGACACAGGTGTGCAATAAACTGGCTTGTCCTATCAATTTCCTGATAAGGATTGACTGGCTCATTCAGAACTACCAAAACATCTATATCAGAATCTGAACGACTATCCTCCCGAGCTTGGGAGCCATACAAGATAATACTTTGCAGCCGTTCCCGATACAGGTTGCTGAGAAACTGCTTCACTTTTTCTAAAATTAACGCTAGATCAGGATGTTTCATTGCAGCATTTGTCCTACAAAGACTAATTTTAGCAACTCTTAAGGGAGCAAAATGCCGCACTGACCGCCTAGATCCATTCTCTAGATTCATTGTAGACAGCTAGTTCCGCAGTTGTTCTAAAAGGGCAGCGTCTGCTGGTTGTAGATGATTCAGTAGTATGGCAGCTTGAGTTGCACATAGCTACAGACGAAAGCTGTTAGCGATCGCAAACTAAATGCACCGAGCCAACAAAAAAGAGATTGCTAGACAATATTTTATGCACTGTATAAACGTGATAACTAGCCAAACATTGGCAATCAATAACTACGCTTCGTAGGCCTCCATAGGTAAGCAAGAGCAAACCAAGTTGCGATCGCCATAGGCCTGATCGATCCGATTCACCGTCGGCCAGAACTTACGGTTCTTGGTCCACTGTGTGGGATGTACCGCCTGCTCACGACTGTAGGGTCGATCCCAATCAGCCGTCAGATCCACCGTCGTATGGGGCGCATTCACCAACGGATTATTATCCTGGGGCAGTTCACCCGCCTCAATTTGGCTAATCTCATCACGGATGGCAATCATTGCTTCGCAGAAGCGATCCAGCTCTGCCAAAGACTCACTTTCAGTCGGCTCCACCATAATGGTGCCTGCCACCGGCCAGGACATCGTGGGCGGATGGAAACCATAGTCAATCATGCGCTTGGCAATATCATCCACATTCACATTGGCCGACTTCTTAAAGCCACGCAGATCCAATATGCACTCATGGGCAACCAAACCAGCATTGCCCTTATAAAGAATGTCGTAGTGACTTGCCAAACGCTTGGCAATGTAATTGGCGCTGAGAATCGCTGTTTCAGTGGCATGGAGCAGACCAGCAGTCCCCATCATCTGAATGTACATCCAGGAAATGGGCAGAATGCTAGCGCTTCCCCAGGGGGCAGCTGCAACCGCACCGACGGACTGCTCAGTGCCCAGGGCGGGCGTCAGACTATGGCCAGGCAAGAAGGGCACCAGGTGCTTTTGTACACCAATGGGGCCAATACCCGGGCCGCCACCGCCGTGGGGAATACAGAACGTCTTGTGCAGATTCAGGTGACACACATCGGCACCAATGTCCCCCGGGCTACACAGGCCCACCTGAGCGTTCATGTTGGCCCCATCCATATATACCTGACCACCATGCTGATGAATGAGGTCGCACACAGTGCGGATAGTGGCTTCAAATACACCGTGGGTGGACGGATAAGTAATCATTAAGGCCGCTAGCTTATCGCTATGCTTCTCAGCCTTGGCAGTCAGATCCGCCACATCAATGTTGCCGTCGTCATCGCACTTAACGCTGACAACTTTCATACCGGCCATGACAGCACTCGCTGGGTTTGTACCGTGGGCAGATTGAGGAATTAAACAGATATTACGGTGCTCGTCACCTCGTGACTGGTGATATTGACGAATTACTAACAGACCAGCGTACTCCCCCTGGGACCCGGCATTAGGCTGTAGAGAAATGCCAGCAAAGCCAGTAATCTCAGCCAGCCAGGTTTCCAGTTGCCCAAACAAAACCTGATAGCCTTGGGTCTGCTCCAAAGGCGCAAAGGGATGAATCTGACCAAATTCAGGCCAGGTAACCGGCATCATTTCAGCGGTGGCATTCAGCTTCATGGTGCAGGACCCCAGGGGGATCATGGCCGAGGCCAGGGACAGATCCTTCATTTGCAGCGCGTACATATAGCGCAGCATCTCGGTTTCTGAGTGGTAGCTGTTGAATACTGGATGGGTTAAATAGTCACTGGTACGGGCCAGCTCTGTGGGGATAGTGGGCTCAGACTTAAGCAGTTCTATGGCTGGCATCGGCAGCTGGCCTGCAAATACCTGAAGGAGATGGATAACAGCCTCAGGGGTGGTGGTTTCATCCAGGGAAATACCAAGGGTGGTGGCATCAATGCGGCGGAGATTAATACCTTGGGTGAGGGCGCGATCGCAAATCTCCCCAGCCTGCTCACCCGCATCCACCGCCAACGTGTCAAAGAATGGCGCTTGCGGCAGCTCAAACCCTAGCTTACTCAGCCCTGCCGCCAGAACCACCGTCAACCGATGTACTCGGGTGGCAATGGCCTTGAGTCCAACTGGACCGTGGTACACCGCATACATGCTGGCCATGACCGCCAGCAGCACCTGGGCCGTACAAATATTGCTGGTCGCCGAGTCCCGACGAATGTGCTGCTCACGCGTCTGCAAGGTTAAGCGCAGAGCCGGTCTGCCCTTACTGTCTTTGGAAACACCCACCAGACGACCGGGCAGCTTACGGGCATAGGCCGTCTTGGTGGCAAAGTAGGCAGCATGGGGACCGCCATAGCCCAATGGCACACCCAAGCGCTGGGTATTACCCACAGCAATATCTGCCCCCATCTCGCCCGGAGCCTTTAGCAGAGTCAGGCTCAGTAGATCGGCGGCAACGGTCACCAGCGCCCCCGCTTCGTGGGCAGTGGCAATCACATCGGTATAGTCAGTGATCGCCCCAGTACTGGCGGGATACTGTAGCAACAGACCAAACAAAGGTTGACTAAAATCGGGAGCCTCGCTGACCACCACGTTAATTCCCAAGGGCAGCGCACGGGTTTGAATCACTTCAATCGTTTGGGGATGACAGCTGGCTGATACCCAGAATGTCTTGGCGGTCTTGGCGGCTTTGTTTTTGCACACGCCTAGACTCAGGGCCATGGCTTCAGCAGCAGCCGTGCCTTCGTCCAGCAGCGATGAGTTGGCAATTTCCAGCCCCGTCAAGTCGCTGACCATGGTCTGGTAGTTCAGTAGCGCTTCTAAACGACCCTGGGAAATCTCGGGCTGGTAAGGGGTGTACTGGGTGTACCAGCCGGGGTTTTCTAAAATATTGCGCTGGATGACGGGCGGGGTGATGCAGTTGTAGTAACCGAGGCCAATGTAACTGGTAAGGACCTGATTTTGGGTTGCGATCGCACGAATACTCTGTAACGCCCCATGCTCACTCATCCCCTCTCCCACAGACAAGGCACTGGCTAATCGAATCTCACCAGGCACCGCTGTATCAATCAGTGCTGATAGACTGTCATACCCCAGCACCGATAGCATCTGAGCGATGTCCATCTTAGTAAGACCGATGTGCCGTTGAGGAAAATCATTGGGTACAGCTAACTCATTAGCCCAGGTATTTGAAATGGTTGCAGACATCGACTCAGACTGTTCGTAGGACATCAATAGCTCCAGATAAAGCAGTTTTATGGACTGACACCAGCAAGCTGAACACCAGCTGAACCAACAAGCAAAAACCATCAGACATAAGCTGATGGCTACAAGTACTTATTCTTACCTATTTCATTGGGGATTTCACCTGCAATTCAAAGCCTGCTTTTCAAATATGGCACCTCTGTAGGGGCGTTGAATGTCCCCCTACAGACCCTCGACCTGTTCGGTATACTCCTCAGCCGTCATCGTATCGTCATCAATACCATCCAAATCATCAGCTTTGACCCGAATCAGCCAGCCATCACCATAGGGGTCATCACCAATTTGCTCCGGGGCATCTAGTAGCTGATCATTGCGCTCAAGGACCTCACCATTCACAGGAGACTTTAGATCTTCTACCGCTTTGACCGATTCAATCGTGCCAAACTTCTCACCAACTTCTACGTTGTCACCCAAATCAGGCAGTTCCAGAAACACAACATCACCCAACTGGTCAATGGCAAATTCTGTGATGCCGATGGTAACGATGTCACCGTCAATCTTTAGATACTCGTGAGTATCGGTATATTGCAAATTGTCAGGATATTCAAAGGCCATGGGGGTTCCTCAACAAGTCCATAACTTGTGAACAATAAGCCGCTGCTGATTTAGAGGATGAATCAATCTGCAAGACGGGCAATTAGCCAAGACTTTACAGATGGAGCCATACTCAGGATCAGCAACGCCCACAATGAGACGCCCAATGCCTGTGATCACAGGCCTTAAGCATGTTGCTCCCTGATGGATAGCATTCGTTGATGAAAGTTTGCCACGGAAGTTGGCCCAATTGATAGAGGTTTTAGACTTTTTCTTGGTTTTTATAGGATTTTTTTTGTTAACTTGCCTCAAAAAAACATTGATGCCATACACTAGCCGCAGAACGTATGAGTGACCCATTCACAGACCCTGGCAAATCCATGGCAAATTTTACTGACGATATCCCTGAAGCTAGGCGTGAAACCTTGATGGCAAGCGCTGAGCCAGCGTTAGCTAATTCTCCTGCAAACATCACACCGTGGATTTTCCTGACGATGGCAGTCTTAGGGTTGGGCAGTGCCGGGTTCTGGTGGCTAAGGCCCAGTACATCACTGACAGATGCACCTGACATTGAAGCACCGCCCGCTACCACAACCAGCTCTGCCGTTGCTGCAGAGACCCCGGATGTCACTGCCAACACACCAGCAGCCACTCCAGACAGCAATGAACCGGGTAGGCCCAATAGTCTTTTGGGCCATCGTCCTTACGATATTGCCGATGCCACTAGTCTGACCCCATTATCGACTAATGCCATGGTGCGGCTCCAACCTGAAGCCGCTCAAAAGGTGGAAACAATGATCACCGATGCTAAAGCGGTGGGTGTACGTTTGGGTGTTATCTCTGGGTTTCGTTCCTTAGAAGATCAGCAATACTTGTTTTTTGACCTGAAGGCAGAACGGGGCCAAACGACTCAAACCCGTGCAGAGGTCAGCGCCCCTCCTGGATATAGCGAACATCACACAGGCTACGCAGTTGATTTTGTTGACCTCTCACAACCTGCCACTGAACTCAATGCCTCTTTTGAAGAGACTCCAGCCTTTCGCTGGCTAAAAGAGAATGCTGCGTATTACGGCTTTGAAATGTCGTTTACTAAAGACAACAATCAAAATGTTGCCTATGAGCCCTGGCACTGGCGATATGTGGGCAATCAAGAGAGTTTAGAAATGTTTTATCAGGATTAGTGCGTGTCAACGCTAAGAATTCTGGTTATGACAGTGAGTGGTGAAGCGCGAATTGTGGGGAAAAGGATGTATTCAATACGATTGAAAATCGCTATAAACTACGTCCAAGAATGTCGGCAATACCCAATTTAATAACCGTGGCATTTAAGTAAACGTAATCCTTCCAATCGTAACAGTTCTGGATAAAGGGTTTGGTAAATAGTACAGTTAGGACTTTTTACATCCCAACGGCCAGTAACGCGAAAGGTTTCCACCGGGCAACCCCCCGTACAGCGGTAGCGATAGGTACAGGTCTGGCACTCTGGCTTTTCCTGTACCGATAGGTTTTGAATCGGACCATGGGCCAATGTAGGCAAAAGCTGATGAGCATCGAGATGATCGCTAATCGGCTGATCCAGGTGCATTTGACATTGGGCCACTTGCCCAGTGTGAGTGACCACCGCGTAGGTTTGCCCCACACCACAGGTGTGGGTATGGGCCTGGGATTGCACCTTATCCAATAGGCCATTGACCAGGGGGCGCGACGGTAAATTCTGCACCGTTGCCTGGTCAATGGTCTGCTCAATTACACGATAGGCAGCTTGCATGCCCTCAATAATAGTCTGCTGTTCTAGTTCAAAGTCTTGACGATCAGCACTCAACGGGGTTTGGCGATAAAAGTTCAGACTAAAGGGCCAGTTGTGGTCAAGTATCCACTGTACTAAATCCGCTAGATAGGGCGCACTGGCCCCCGTAACTGTGACACTCAGGTGTAGATCAATTTGACGCGGCTGCACTAAATTTTCTAACGTGTGCATTACCTGTTCAAAGCTCGCCCCTCCTCCTTTGCGTGGACGTTGCCGATCGTGGACGGCACCCAAACCATCTAAGGAGACCATTAAACGTACTTGCGTCGATTCAAACCAGTTCAACATGGTAGAAGTCAGGGTAACTCCGTTGCTGAGTACCACTTCTCTTAACTCCAATCCCGTTTTTTGGGCTAATGCCATGGCCCGTTCATGTAGTGTTTGAACCAGGGAAAAGTGAAGTGTGGCTTCTCCTCCAGCGTATTTCAGCTTAATTCGAGAAAATCCCTGACGACAAGCAGCGGTAAAAAGATTGTCTACAGTTTCTAAGCCCGTTTCTAAGCTCATATGGGCAGACGATTTACGCACATAGCAATAGGGACAATCCAAATTACAGGCATTAGTAACATGTAACCAGGCCGTCAGCTGATCGGGGGCAGTGGGTTGAATCTGAGGCTGATGCCCGGTGGGAATCAATAAATTTTGTTGTACCAATTCATGATCGATTGTCTCTTTTAATGGCTGGGCCTGTTGGTGAAAGGTTTGGTATCGCTGCCATGCGGCTGGATTCAACACACTGGGACCAGCAGGAGCAAAGGGACTAAACGCCAGTTGATACCCCTGGCGTAGAGACACCGTATAGGTTTCTGGCCAGGTAGAGAATGTAGTGTCTAATAGGTTTGTTGTGGTAATGGTAAAAGGCGCGTTAGGACAAGCACAGTCGCAGTCTGTTTCACCACTATTGACCACATTGTCAGCCGATTTGCTAGTCAGCAACTGTGGTGTTTGCAAAGCACTAGAAGACGGCTGCAATGTTTGATTGCCTAAATCTTCTGATTTATGTAAGCCAGACACGGCGATCGCCTCAATTGTTATTGATATCAGATTCAGCCTGGGAAGACTCTTTCCCTTCTTTCTTAGAGTGATTTCCAGACTGCCACTTGAGGGTCACGGTATAGCTGGCCTCTCCATTAGCCTGGGCTAGAGCAAACACAGGGACACTGGCTTCTACACCTACGCTCATCCCAAAGGTGACTTCTACTTCCTGAGGCCCCAGACTAGACATTAAGTTGATTAAATACTGAGCATTTTTCTTTAAGGCCTGGGCAGAGGCTTCAAAGGTACGATGAATATCTCTTTTATTGGCCACTAGTTCTACAGATTCAGTATCTTCTCCATCGGGGACTTCTACCCAAATAGGCCCCCCTGGTGTTTCGACCGATAGAAATTGACTCATAATATTACCTCATAAAAATTTCTGGATACACAATGTATTTGATTACAATGATTTTCCCCTTATTTCCTACATCGTCTAATTTTTTCCATATCACCTAACAAGAAGTAGGCTGCTATTGCTCTTATAATCATCTCCTCACTTCACCTAAAATCCCTAAAATAGTAGTGGAAGGAATGCAGTAAACGATATCTGTTCCTATCTTTGCGTGAATCATTCCCACTAACTCTCTGCCTTCAATATGACAGAGAGGTGCACCGCTGACGCCCCCTTCAACATTAGCAGGCCCACGATTGAGCAGTTTAAGAAAGCCGTTCGCGACTTTTTCCTTAAACACTAGAGATGAAAAACTGTCGCCTTTAAGATGTTTTGAGGCGGGATATCCAAAGCTATACAATGTCATTGCTTGTCGATGCTCGTTTAGATTGATAGGGTCAGAACTGAGGGGTAATAAATCATCCCAACAGACAACAGGGAGTCGAGGTGCCTTTTCAGAAACCAACCCTAAAATAGCAATATCTTGTCGAGCGCTCCAATCCTTTTCACTCCGAGCTTCAGGAACTCTGTACCAAAGTACTTTTAGATTTAAATCTTGAACATTAGGACCAAAAGTTCTTACCTTAACTAAATTTCCTTCTGAAGATTCTAGTTGTTTTATCACATGGGCACAAGTCACTACATAGTATTGCTGATTCAGCGTTATCCAAAAGCCTGTGCCTGAGACTTCTCCAATATCATTAATTAAGACGGTTGTCATTGTTTTACATTGATCTTGAACAGTCTGATTTAATGTTCGAATATCATCTTCAACAACTGTATCTGAATAAGAAAGAAAGGCATACTTGAGTAATTTTATCCAATCTACATCCAGCTTTTGTAGCAAATATTGACTCTCTTCATCATCGTCTAGTAAGGTTTCTAGTACTGATCGCGGTGAATCCATAATCTCTGTTTGTCTGTAATTCAAAATTTGAATACCGTAATGCAAACAATCCATCAATTCCGATGATTCTTCTAAACGATCCTGCTCTTCCATACGGCTTAAACAATGATAAATACTTTCTTTTAGACATCTAATCACATCGTTATAGGACCATTTTTTTGTGGCAGCCCATTCCTGATAAATTTCTTGAGCAAATCTATGTTGTTCTGAATACTGTTCGGGATCTTTGAATAACATTTGCGCCAGCGAACCTAGACGAAAAACAGGATCTAAAGCCTTTATTCCTGGAGAATTCTGAGGAGAGTAAAGCAAATTGCATTGAAGAAATTTTTCTATTAGTTTCAAGTCTGTCTGTTCAACAGATACTTGATACTTTTGCTCAATAAATCTAAGAATTGCCAAATCAACACGACGAAAAATTATCAAATGTGATAGGTAGGTCCGAAAACCAGGATCTAAATTTTCTACAAACCTACTTAATTCTTTTTCTACATGCTTCTTAAAGACTCTCAGATCTTTTCTACGTCTTAAGCTACGCGAAGGAATCCAACCATTTTTGAGTTCCTGTAGCAGTCCTAGAGATGCTCGAGGATGACCACCGGAAAATTGAAAAATTCGATCTACTACAGAGGGACAATAGTTTTGTGATCGATCTTGCCAGAGTACAGGAATGTTATTTTTTTCAATAAAATGATTAATAACTTCTCGATGAAATGCAGTCAACTTAATGGGTTTTCTGACAGTTGGCCAACGGGATGGACTAGGACCACAAATGCTATGACCAGAAAAAATCAATAAGAAGTTATCATCAGTTAAATCTTTTAGCTCTTGCTTCAACTCACGGGCAAGCTCACGTTTTACCCAATCTAGTGTTTCCTTTTCCAAATAATGGACATCGTCAAACATCAATGCCTGAGGCTGCCTAGATTGCAGTTGCTCTAGCAGAATATCAAGAGCATGCTGTAAATCTTCCGGCGATTCAATGGACTCTGCAGAAATTTCTTCAATGGCGGCAGTTACCGCATCCATTTTGCTTCGTGCTCGCTTTAACGAAATCAAAGAACAGCGCCATTCTTGGGTTTCATACTCTGTTTTCAGCTTAGTAAGAAAGGCGGTCTTACCATAGCCTGGCAGGGCATCTAACACCAATAATTCCCCTCGAAAACGGTTGACCCAGCTTAGGGCCTTTACTTGATTGTGAAAAGCAAACCTGAGGTTCGATGAACTGGTAGACATTTTGAAAACACACTATGACGTTAAGTCGAAAACTCTCAAATCGTTACTCTATAAAATCGACAATCACCATATTTCAGGTTTTTAACTCAGATAGTAAATCTTCTAAGGTGATGATGAAACCTGGATAGTGGTCGACAAGCACATGATCATTGGTTATGAGTTCTCTCCAGTAGTCGAGCAAATACTGGCACTGTTTCTTTTTTAGGGTTGAGTCTTCTATCTTTTCCAAGAGATCTTCTGTTAACCACGTTAACCACTCTTCTATTAGTAGCTCCCGCACGGCAGGGCTATTGCTGTTATTTAAACTGCATTGATCTAATTCAAGAATATTTATGTAGGACTGTAGGGCCATTTCCAATGATTGTGGATATTTCCCTTGATCAAATAGAATATTTGACAACGTTCGTTGTACTCGACCCATCAGATGAGGTGATTTCTTTTTCTCTGCCAGCTGTTTAGCTTGGATAGAAATGGTTTTAGCCTGTTCTAAATCCCCCTGAAGATAGAGGGCAACACCTGTATCTTGTAAGTTATCTATCTGCCAAACAAGATCGTTTAGCTTTTCGGCAATCACTTGACTCTTCTGATAGTAACCAAGAGCATCTAAAAATTTCCCTTGCTCTCGCAATAGGGTACCTTTTTCGTTATAGGCTTCGATGAGTAACTTTTCATACTTTTGTTGGCAATATTCAATGGCCTGGTCGAACATCGTCATCGCCTTTTCATAGTCTGCTTGGACTGTAGTAGCGTTTGCGCGATTTGGTTTGACCTTATTCCATCCGCTTTGACGAGAAAGCCTGCCATGGGCAATATTCACCATGGCTAACCCGCGGTCATAGTCAATTTCAGAAAAATGTTCAAAGGCTGCTTTAAAGTGCAAAGTAGCCTTATGCTCCTGCAAAGAGTTAGCAGCAATAATCCCTAACACATTATGAGTTAAGCCCAATTGCTTTGAGTTGCCTGAACGTTTAGCGATTTTTAGAGCACTCTTACTATGGGCGATCGCTTCTCGATTTTTTCCCTTAGCGTGAAAGAGATAGGCCAAATTTGTTTTCGTGGAGGCCCGATCAAGGTCGGCTGTTGGAATGTCTTTAAGCTTATCTAAAGACTGTTTATAATAGTCAATAGCCTGATCAAATTCTTCCCGTCGGCGATGGGTCCATCCCATGGCATTGAGAGTTTTACCAAAGTCCTGTAGAAGCTGCTGCTTTTCCCAGTGAGTACATTGGGAAAAGTTGAGTTCAGACCGAAACCAGTCCAGGCTTTGCTGACCTATCTCTAGGGCAACGGCAAAATTATTTAGATGAGCATAGGTAAAGACTAAATTAGGACGTACCTGGCTCTGAATAACCTTGGAAAGCGGCTGCTCAAAGATATCTTCAAAGCCTTGCCTTGCTTCTTGATATTGACCTTTATCATAGGCTAACGTTGCCCATGCCAATGCCAGTTCTTGTTTTTCTTGGTTATTTAATTGACCCTTAAACTGTTGAACTTCTTCATTTAGTGCTTCTTTAAAGCCGTTGATATTGGCCTGCTTAAGGAGGCTACGCCATCGGTCTAACCCCTGGTCCTTATCAGCATAAAGTGCATAGTAAAGCTGTTCTAGTTGAAGACTTTGTTTAAATACCTGATTTTTCTCTGCTGCAATCAGATGATTATAATATTCTACGGCCTTAGCACTCCATTCTCGCCGCAGACGGTTGTCAGGATCGCATGGCTGCCAAATGTAGTCATACACTAATCGCTGCATTTCATCGTGTAGCAAGCAGCTCTGGTGTTCACCGTTGGTATTGTAGTGAGATTTAACAAAGGAAAATTTAGAAACAGATTTAATCAAAGCTGAGGCGTTTTCTAGCGATTCCCCTAATATTTCCACCAAAAGCCCAGCATCAAAGCGTCGCTTTAGTTGAGCCATAGCCAGAATGGTCTGATCTTCTGGGTTACGGAGTTCACTGATGAGTTCAATCATCATCTGCTTAAACTCTTCTGGACTGTCTGCATTTAATTCTTCTGGTAGGCTGCCATAGTTTAACCAATCAATGGTTAATGCTACTAAAATTGGAGCCCCCTGGGAGAGTTTGGTAATGCGATCGATAAATTCTTGGGTAATTTCAGGTGCGGACTGCGTCTGAAAGGATCGATCAAAGTAATGACGTATCTCTTTGGGTGATAGGCCCTGTAATTTTAGAGGACTAATCTGGGGATGTTGACAATAGTCAGTAAGAGGTTTCCGACCCGCGGTGATCACTAAGGGCTTAAATTTTCTTTGTTGTTGCGGCCCGAGCTGGGGCAGCATTTCTCGAAAGAAACGTTGAACGGCCTGATTGGCAAGTTCGATGGTATCGAACAGTAGAATTATTCGTTCGGTATCTAACGTGTTATAGCAGTCTAAAAAACTTGATCGTAAATGCTCAATATCGTCCTTAGTCGCTTGAAAGCTATAGTCTAAATCTTTAAAGAATGGGGCAAAGGGTTGGGCTTTAGACGCCGTGGTTAGTTGTGCTGCGATACTTCTGAGAATTCCTCGCTCCGTTTGATGGGAGGTCAGATATAGATCAATGGGATACTGGGTAATAAGGATACGCTGATTTGTAGACCCTTGAGGTGCTTGGGCCAGCTCAACAAACTGCTTAAGTAATTGGGTTTTACCCATACCCCCATCGGCTTGGATGGAAAGCATCCACTGGGGATCAGGGTCGCTTAGGGAAGCCTCCATCATTTGGGTTAACCAGGCAAGCTCTTTTTCGCGACCCACAAAAATGATACGACTGTAAATAGAATCTGACATAGACGTACTACACATGAGATAACACTCTGAGCAGATGCGTGTATCAACAGCGGGGTTACTGTTAGGTTCAAAAAACGCTGACCAGGTCAAGAATCGGCTATTTAAGCAGGGGGAATGCTAACTGTTAACCAAAAGGCCAGCTTATTATGACGATTTGTGGATAACAATTCCCCTAAAGGTCAAGGTTCAATTTAGTTAAGAAACATGTCTTGCTTTTGACAATGCCTAAAAACTGCCATGGAGATAATTTGTATCCGTTAACTTTATTTTGGCAATAATTGCGACAAGTACATTTGATATTGGCATCTACTAGAAATTTAGGAAATCGCAAAAACACCTGTTCATATATTAGAACGCAAGCAAAAATTATTGCCCCTACTGGATAACCCCGATATCCTACGCCATAATTTGGCCATTGGTTATGGGTGAATACAAGCACCATCGGCCAATAGTCATTGCTATGGCAGGGCTTGTAGGGGCATCCCCTTGTGGGTGCCCTGGATACCTTTTACTGACGGCAACCATAGGTACGTGTGGGCCTGCCCCCGTCCTTTGATAGGAATACAGCCTCGGTCTTCAAATTGGAATTTTTCTTTGAGCAACTCATAGGTATCAGCACTGACCTGAATGCGATCTACTACCCCATGGGATTCCATACGACTGGCAATATTAACGGCGTCTCCCCATAGGTCATAGCTAAATTTCTTTTTACCGATGACACCAGCAACAACGGGGCCAGTATTAATCCCAATCCTCAACTTAAAGGGATGTTGTTTCACAGCCGCTTGCATATCAATGGCCATGGCCATGACAGCCTCGGCATGGTTGGTCATGGGTGCGGGCACACCACCTACCACCATGTAGGCATCGCCGATAGTTTTAATCTTTTCTAGACCATGGCGTTCCGCCAGAGCATCGAACACAGAAAAGATATCGTTAAGCTGGCAAACCAGATCGGTGGGGGCCGTGTGGGCTGCTAGCTGGGTAAAACCAACAATGTCGGCAAACAAGATGGTGACGTTTTCAAACCGGGAGGCAATGGCGGTGCGGTTGGAGAGATCGTTTTTGAGTCTGTTTGCGATCGCAACCGGCAACACATTACGCAACAATGCCTCTGTTTTCTCCTGCTCACCCCGCAGCGCCAATTCCGCTTGCTTACGCTCCTGCACTTCTTGAGAGATTTGACCAAACATCGAAGCAAACGCCTGAATAACCTCTCCAAGCTCATCCTGTTGAGCCTGCTTAAGACTTCTAAACTCAGCTAACTGGGGCTGATCAACCACATCTGCCGCTTGACATAAATCATCTCGTAACAACAGTAGCGGGTTAATCAACATCCGCTCCAGCATAAAAATCGTCACCAGGGTAACAAAAGCAGCAATAATAATAACAATAAAGAAAATTAGAGCCGAATACTGCACCATGTATCGCTTAACAGAGTTCGCATCATGGCGAATAACCAGTATGTAGCGATCCTGAAATTGTTTGCTGGGCCAGGCCACATCGTAACGGGTACCTGCATCTGTCAGCTGTGTTTCAATCTGGGTCAACCCAGTGGCTGGCACCCCTAACGAAGGCATTTCTCCAAACCCATCAATAAACTGTCCCGCCTCATCATAGAGGGCAGCCCCTAGAATAATTGAGTCAGTTTTTAAGACTGCCTGCGCCTCTACCAACAGTGATGTAGACAGCATATCTAGCATCGCGTTGGCCTTAATGGTGGCAATCACCTCTTGCGAGAGCGTCTCTAGCTCCCTCAGTTTGTCCGCCCGTCGCTGGCGATAGGACGGAATAAAAACTATAAATTCGATAACAACAAGGCTGAGAAAAATTGACGCAACAATTTTTCGAGACAAGCGAGATTTGAGTAACCCCAATGACGTCTGTAAAACACTAACCATGGTGACGGTCAACAACAACCACTCTAAATAGCTACCTACATAGATTTAATACCCATCGATAATGACAGACGCCCACTGATGTTATGGCCAACCCCATGCTGGGTCAGCCCCCCTAGGGGCCATCATACAAAGTTCCTAGGAGTCTATCCTGAAAATTAGCGAAGGATCCCATGAGCAGCCGCTTAGGTCTCCCAAAGATCCCTAATTAAACCCATGCGTTAGACTGATGGGAATTCACCCACGTTTTGAGAAATTAGGCAACCGCTATGACTCTTGCTGCTCCGCCACTGTCATCCCTACGCCTGCAGGAAATTCCTAATCAAACCTACCAGGCTGCCACTGATCGATTTGATGCCTCTTGGGCTGCTCCCCTGTCGACACTACTGGGCCTGGGTCGGGCGGCTGGAGCCGATTTCATTGAATTTTTTCTAGAGCGGCGCAACTACATTAGCTGCCTGGCCGAAGATGATGCTATCACAAGCATTTCCCCCAGTCTAACCACCGGTGCAGGGGTACGGGTTTTCAAAGGCAAAGCCGACTGCTACGTCAGCACTAATGATGTCAGCTTCCACGGCCTCAAAGCTGCCCTTGAAAAAGGGCTATCCATTATGGGGCTATTGCTACCCGCGAACTCCGCCTATGTGCCAGAAGTCACCCTGGAAATGTTCCGCGACTATGCTGCCACCAAGGAAAATTGGCTAGCTAACTGTAGCTCAATGCAGGTCATGGGCGATGTATTACTGGGGGCCAACGCCTCGGTAGAAAAGGTGGCCAAGCACCTCCAGGCAAGACGCACAGCCTACTTTAGAGATTGGCAAGAGGTCTTGGTGGCCAGTAGCGACGGCACCTTTGCCCGTGATATCCGCCTGACTCAGTCGGTGGGGGCCAACGTCCTCTGCGCCGACGGTGACCATCGCTCCTCCATTGGTCAGCGTTTGGGCAACACCAGCGACCCCAGCTTTCTAACCGCGTGGGACTATGGCACCACTGCCGAAGAACTGGCCGAGTCCGCAGGCAAAATGCTCTATGCCGACTATGTGGAATCGGGTAGCTATCCCATTATCATGGCCAACCACTTTGGCGGTGTGATCTTCCACGAAGCCTGTGGCCACCTGCTAGAGACTACGCAAATCGAGCGGGGCACCACACCTTTCATTGATAAGAAGGGCGAAAAGATTGCCCACGAAAATCTAACCGCCTGGGATGAAGGTCGTTCTAGCGAGTCCTTTGGCACCATCGATATGGATGATGAGGGCATGCCTGCCCAGCGCACCCTGTTGATTGAAAATGGTGTCCTTAAGAACTTCCTGTCTGATCGGGCAGGGGCTATGCGCACTGGCCACCCCCGCACTGGCAGTGGTCGTCGTCAGAACTATACGTTCTCCGCAGCATCTCGGATGCGTAACACCTTTATTGATACCGGTGACTACAGTCTGGATGATCTGTTTGCATCGGTAGACAGGGGCATCTATTGCAAGAAAATGGGTGGCGGTAGCGTTGGTGCCACCGGTCAGTTTAACTTTGCAGTGGATGAAGCCTATTTAATTGAGAATGGCAAAGTCACTCGGCCCCTTAAGGGTGCCACCTTGATTGGTGAAGCCGTGGACATTATGCAAAAGATTTCCATGTGCTCCCAGGATTTGAGCTTAGCCCCTGGTTTCTGTGGCTCCATCAGCGGCAGCGTTTATGTGACCGTTGGTCAGCCTCACCTGAAGGTGGACAGCATCACAGTCGGTGGCCGGTAAACCACAAACCAGCCAATAGGGTAGGCATTGCCACCGGCCAAACCCCCGATATCCCCGGAGGATGGGCAATGCCCCCTCCCCACGCAATGACATTCTCTTCAAATATCTCGCTGTTATTGTTAACCCATGTCCAAAGTCATCGAAATTTCTTCTAACGCCCAAGCCATTGCCCAGCGTCTCGGCATCACCAAGTACGATATCTACGGTGCTACCACCGATAGCACCAGTGTGCAGGTGGATAAGGGCGAACCTAAACAAGTTAAAGCATCAAATCGGGCCAGCGTTACCGTACGTGTGTGGAACGACCAGGGCCGGTTGGGGGTTACCTCCACCACCGATTTGGATGAACGGGGTTTAGAACTAGCCTTAAAAACAGCGGCTGAAGCCAGCGCCTTTGGGGCCACTGAAAATATTCCTGATTTTAGTCCTGAAGCTACGGCTCCATTACCAGAGGTGGAGATTATCCTAGCTGATCCGGCTCCAGTGGGAACATTGATTGATCGGCTGGTGACCGCTGAACAGGCATTATTGAATGCCCATGATGCGATCGCAAGTGTCCCGTATAACGGCATCGCCCAAAACACAAGCGAAAACTTCTATGTGAACAGCGACGGTGCCCAACGTAGTGCTGAACGCACCTTCGCTTCCGTTTATCTGTACACCAAAACAGAACAAGAAGGCCGCAAACCCCGCTCTGGTCATGCCATGCGGGTGGGTGTAGGTCCCAACTCTCTTGATATCGACGGTTGTCTCAAGGAAGCAACAGATAAAACCCTTAGCCACTTAGACTATGAGAAAATTCAGTCAGGCAAATATCGCGTTGTCTTTTCACCCGATGCATTCTTAAGCCTAATTCGGGCTTTTGGCAACCTTTATAACGCTCAGAGTGTTCTCGACAAACGTAGTCTCTCCACTGCCGAGAGTCTCAATACCACCATTGCATCACCGCTGCTATCGGTTTACGATGACGCCCTGCATCCAGGCAATATTAGCTCCGAAACCTTTGATGGGGAAGGCACCCCCACTCGACGACTGCCCATTATTGAAAATGGTGTGCTGACTAACTTTCTACATAGTGCAGGTACCGCCAAACGCATGGGGGCTCAACCCACAGGTCACGCTAGCATCGGTGCCAAAGTCAGCGTCGGCAGTAATTTTCTCCATATTACCCAGGGACAACCAGCAAAACAAAATTATAGTCTGGAAGATGCTGATGATAATATCGTTCTAATTGACGACTTACAGGCACTTCACGCCGGGGTCAATGCACTGCAGGGCTCTTTCTCACTGCCCTTTGACGGTTGGCTCATCCAAAAAGGCAAACGCACAAGTATTGAATCTGCAACGGTTGCTGGAGATTTTCGTCAGCTACTGCAATCCATCATCTATGTCTCCCCCGACGAAAAAGTGACGCCTAGTGGTGTTGCTCCTCATGTATGGATTGATGAATTATCGATCACAGGGGAATAACAGTAGAACCATGGTTGATCAGTGGTTGATCAGTCTCTAAGTCAGCCATGCAAAACAATACTGGCTTAATTACGTATTTCCTAGCGCATACTCGGTATCAACACGCCATGGGCTAGGAAATATCAACACACTATTCACACGGCGGATGTTTTCACTTTAAAGACGCTTCATTTTTTCTAGATTAAGGCAGCATTGTACGCTATTGGATAAGAGATATACTTACCCATATTGTAAGAATGACAAGCCTTACAGGTTCATCTCTAGCATCTGACCTACCTGATTTTCATAAATATGGTTTTCAACTTGAGTCTGAGCTGGGTGTCAATCGAGCTGGGGGACGAGTTACCTATTCAGCTACTCATCTAAAAACTAAACGGCGAGTAGTTATTAAACAATTTCAATTTGCTAAGTCTTCTGATTGGCAAGGGTATGACGCACTACTCCAGGAAGGGCAAGTTCTCAAAAGCCTCAAACATCCAGGCATTCCCAGGTATCTGGGAGCATTTAAAGCCGAAGAAGGCTTTTGCATGGTGCAAGAGTATAAACATGCCAAAAGCTTAGCGGAGCCCCGTAGTTTTAGCCCCGACGCAATTCGTCAAATCGCCGTCTCCTGTTTAGAAATTCTGGCCTATTTACAAAGTCGAATCCCACCCATTATCCATCGCGATTTTAAGCCTGCAAACATTCTGGTCAGCGATAACTTAAAGGTCTACCTCGTAGATTTTGGCTTTGCGCGCATTGGTGATGGTGAAGTTGGCATGAGCAGCGTTGTTAAAGGAACGCTAGGATTCATGCCGCCGGAGCAAATTTTTAACCGGCAGCTTACCGAAGCCTCAGATCTGTATGGGTTAGGAATGACCCTGATCTGTCTGCTGACCAACACACCCGCCCATCACGTAGGGAAATTAGTCGATGTCACTTACCAGGTTGATTTTAGTCAGTTCAAAGCCTATTTAAGCCCCCAATGGATAACGTGGCTCGAAAAAATGGTCCAGCCGCGTCTGAGCGATCGCTTCGAAAACGCCAGTGACGCCCTGGACAATATCCCAGAACATGGTCTACGCCAACCCCAGGCAAAGTTTAGCCAATCCACTATCAACCTGGTCGCCACAGACCGGGGAGAGCTATTAACAACGGCAATCACATTAAACAATTCTGTCCCCGAAACCACCTTAACGGGGCATTGGCAGGTTGCACCCCACAGCAGTGACCCCAATTTTGATAACGCTTACCATAGCTGGATTCAATTCTCCCCAACTGAGTTCCATGGCAATGACATCACAACTCAGCTTCAGATTGATACGAGTCAGTTAATGTCGGGGCAAACCTATCAGCGCAATCTATTACTGAGAAGCAATGCCCAAGAAGCAATTTATTCCCTTAATTTAAATGTGCAAACGGCCCCCATGCCGCTACTGAAGCCCCAAGGATCACCCTATCCATCACTGCTAGTTTTATTAGCAACCTGTTGGGTAACGGTTTGGGTTTTAGCGGCACTGGCCCCAGAGTATGAAGTGATTACACCGGGCATTAGAAACGTACTGATACTACTGGCACTCTTCGGCAATAGCCTGGGGATGCAAATCGGTGGTTGGCTGCTACATGAAGTCAGTCTTAAATCCCCAGCAGCTCGCATTATTACAATCGCAGGAGCCATCGCGGTCGCCTTGGTGGCACCGCTATGCCTATTGCTAGACATCACCGCTACCGACTACGTTACCTCCGCTATCACTGTGGGTCTTGGCATCATCAGCGGTAGTGTCATTGGGGTAATCGATGGTCTAACCATCGACCGTTTTTGGCAACGGGGCTTTCAACCCAAATTTTCCCTTGGGTTAACCTTACTAACCGGGTTATTGGGCACCAGCCTAGGGCTGATCCAGGGTCTGGCCCTTAGCGGTCCTTGGATTACGTTCGGATTAATTGCTAACGTGATTGCCATCGGCACTATGCTGACCTATATGCCTATCCAGCAGGCCAAGGCTATTGCCCTGTATCGTCGTAATGTGGAACGGAGTCTTATTCGTCCTTAGGCTCTAGGATAGACATGCATTGCCCATCAACAATAATTGCTCGTCAACAATATCTATCAATCACTCCTCATAAAATTAACTGCGCATTTTGAATTTAAAGGGGTAGCATTGGGATGTTCCATTGGAAAACGCTGTTAAATTGTGCCGTCAGCATTGGCATCAGATTTAGAGGGATTTTAGGATGACTCTTCGAAAACTAACACCGTTCATCGTATTCGGACTGCTTACAGTCGCAGGCAAGGCTTCGGCCCATATGGTTGAGACTAACTACTTTCTTGACCAGTTTTCGAACGAGCAATCCCAGCAGGTTTTAAGAATGCAGAGCACCTTTAGCAACGGTGCACCCCTTAAGGGCGCTAAGGTGAACGTGTATTCTCCCAATAATCCGATCAAACCCTGGACCCAGGGCGTTACTGACCAGGAAGGTCGGTTTAGCTTTAGCCCTGACCAAACCCTCACAGGTGACTGGGAAGTGATCATCCGTCAGCAGGGTCACGGCGATATTTTGACAGTCCCCGTCAATGAAACTGGCGTGACCACAGAACTGATTAGCGATATCGGTGACACCGATATCCACTACGGCGGTACCTCTTATATTGGCTGGGCCCTATCGTTGGGAACGCTAGTTACCTTAGGTCTTTGGCGACGCTTTCGGAAATAATTAAGCAAACTTCTACAGAATCAGGCAAACCAGTCGATCTGAGTCTAGATCGGCTGGTTTTTTAATGAATCTATAATGTGGAAACCCTGGTTGATCGCCCCTAACACATGGGAGCTTGCACAAGGCAAATCCCCGACAAGATACGCTGTCAGCAATCACTGATGGTGTGAACTATGGGGACCAATCTATAGTTAGGACAGCTTACAGATATACTCTTGTAGCTCTGCCAAATCTGTGTAGTGGTCAGCCAGATCAATTAAGGTATCGCTCGTCATCGATTGTAGGCTCACCAACTCTACCCGCACACCACGATAGCTCAGGGCATCTACCGCATAGGTTAAATGACCATCACCGCTCAATAAGGTGATGGTGTCGCAACTGTCAGCCAGACGTAGCATATCCACCGCCATTTCCACATGTAGATTGGCTCGACGGGAGCCATCAGCGACCTGGGCTAAATCTTTACTAATGACTCGATACCCATTGCGGTTAAGCCATAATAAGAAGCCACGCTGCTTTTCATTTTTAGGGTCTACACCGGTATAGAAGTAAGATCGCAGCAACTGCCGCTTGCCCACTAGCGCATTGAGCAACCGAACGTAGTCAACTTCAATCCCCAGATAAGAGGCGGAATAAAATAAGTTTGCGCCGTCAATTAAGACGGCCATGCGATCGCAACTAGCAGCAACATGATTGCCCGTATAGGGAGCAAACAATGTGCCATCTATGGGCGACAGCTTAAGATCCCCTCCTCGTGCCATACGACCGTTTGAGCCATGGGAAGAATGAGTCGCCCCATTGTGTTCAATATTATTTTCCATAAAGTTGATTGAAGCTGATATGCCGCAACATGCAGACTGGTTATATTGAGAATAGTATGAAATATTAATTATTTCTTAAGGTTTTATCCAGACTTTATAAAGTGCATTTGGATTTGAGCAGCTTCAAACTCTCAGAGAGACATCCCGTGAGCATCGGGCCGAAGGATTAATTTGAAATTGGTTTTGAGGGAATCGCCCAGTCTAAGCGACACAAATCAGGGATTTCTATCCGATTTCCTCGTATTTTACGCTGGCAGCATGATAAACCCATTGCAGAACAAGAGAAGCTAATTTATAGTTTGCTACTCGATAGCATTTGTTTCAGATTGGGTCATTCCGCCAATCAGTAAAGGCTTTCCGGTAGGATGCCAATATTTAAGACATCGATTCTTGGCAAACGCTCATATCTTAAAGCTATGAACGAACCTTCTGACAAGGCAATGAACCCTGCAGACAGTAATGAACAGCAAGAAAACGCTGAAACGGATGAAAATAATGTCGTTCAGCTAGTTGATCAACTCATCAGGGCCAAGCGTATTACCTACACCCAATATCAATCCCTTTCAAAAATGGTCTTGGCCGATGGCACCGTCGATGAGCAAGAACGCCGTCAAATTAATCGCCTATTCGATGCCATTCAAGCAGGGGGCATACGTATTGTGGAATAGAAACTCTGTGGAATATTGGCATAGGCGTTAGCCAAAAATAGCCGCATCGGAGTTTTGTTGAAAAATATGCTCGTAGTCAAATTGCAACGCATTTTGATGACGCATCACAATGGCCCCCAAATGACTAATCTGTTTGGGGGAGAAGCTTGCCATCACTAGCGCCACCGTTTGTCCAGGCTTCAGCTGAGGGATACGGATAAAATATTCGCGACGGGCAAAAAAGCGATTTTCATCCTTAGGCACAATTACACCATTTAGGCGATGGGCTCGCTGCACCGGTCGAATATACAGGTTAAAAAAGTCTTCTTGATTGGGCTGCAACCCATAAAACCGCTCGTGCTGCTCCCAACTCATACTAAACAGCAATATGAGTAGCTCAAATCCAAGGATGTAGGTGAGGACGCGATTGTGTTCCTGGCCATCTATCATCAGCCGAATGGCAGATTCCAGGTAGGCTTCACCCTCATGATGACGCGCCTGGGCAGTGTGGACATAATACTGACGCACATAGCGCCGCAGGACACTTTCAGTCAGCTTGGTCTCAATATGAAAACGCTGTAGATGATGATAAATGCGCTGCGTCGTATCGCGATCGTGAATGATGCGCGAAATCACACCATCAGCTGTGTACTCATCCAAGAACTGTATCTGCTCCTCCAGTGGAGTCGCACACATCACATGGCATAGGGACAACACGTAGCGGCGTTGTACCCAGGGCAACCCTAATAACCACTGTTGAGCTTCTGGAGGCAGAGATTGAATTAATTGTTTTGTTTGGGGGCCATTAATCGCAGACATGCGACCTGTAATTTACCGGTTTGCATCACACAGTGCACTGACATTTTCAGGAAGTTTGACCTGAACAACCTGGTTTAGGCCTGTTCAGGACTACAGATAAGTAAGCAGACGATCAGGAAACTTTTGTGTTCCGTCTAATCGCTATACCGCTCTTCGGCCCAAGGTTCACCTCGTTTGTGATAGCCATTTCGTTCCCAAAAACCAAGCACTGGCTCTACAGAAAACTCTAGACCACTGAGCCACTTAGCACTTTTCCAAGCATACAGATGGGGGACAACTAATCGCAGGGGTCCGCCGTGCTGCGAGGGTAAAGGCTGGCCTTCCAGGGTATGGGCCAGGAAATTTTCAGGTCGGGCAAAATCTGCCATGGCTACATTTGTAGTGTAACCGCCGTAGCAGTGGGCCATCACATGGGCAGCCCGCCCATCCACCTCAACCGTCGCTAATAAGTCCATAACGTTGACGCCAGTCCACGTCACATCTAGCTTGCTCCAGGTCGTTACACAGTGAAAATCCGCAGTGAACTGGTGCTGCGGCAATGCCATTAAATCGGCCCAACGTAAGGTTTTAGCGGTGACTAAACCCGATAAATTTAGCTGCCACTCGTCCTGGGTCACCTCTGGCGTAGGTCCATAGGTCAACACAGGAAACCCTTTAGCTAAATGCTGACCTGGAGGTACACGATCAGCAACGTCAGGACCGGGCTTTTCAAAGAACTTCATAGGAGCTGCCTTATTAAGGATGCTGCACGGGAGGTTGGGCTATGCAAAAACTGAGCTATGCGAAAACTGAGCTATGCAAAAACTGAGCCATGCAAAAACTTGGCTATTTAATTGTAGGGTGGCGGGGAGCAGATTGTAGGGTGGCGAGGAGCAGCCCCCCATCACGATCAGCCAAAATTAAATGTAGCTTTTCAAGTTATTACAACTCTTTACACCTGGATCCCGTTTTCTGGCAGACTCGGATATGTAGCTATTATCTGAAACGTTGACCGGGCACGAGTTTTCGCAGTTAATTACGGTGTAGCCCAGCTCTACACAAGCTCTAAGAAAGTTGAAGCCATTTATGCATAGCTCTCATAAACGGTCAAAGTTGGCTAGATCAAAGCGTTGCCGTTCTAAACGGTGGAGTGTACCAAAGTTTTCAAATAGAGGAAGGTATTGCCAAATCCATGATTAACAACACTTTGTTTCGCCCTACAGCAATAAAGGCTAACAGAAAGAAATTTAATCCTGAGGGTTTTGATTTAGCTGTAGCTCTGAAGAAAAAAAAGGCAGCTGAAGCAGCAAAAGCGGCAACTCCTCCAACAGCTGATTTTGACGTTCAAAAAAACTATTTAAGTCCTTTCTCAGACAGTCAACCTGTAGAGCTCATCGGCACAACATCCGTTACAGATTTAGATGTTGTTATCCGCGCTGCCTATAAGCAGGTATTTGGTAATGCTCATTTAATGGAAAGTGAGCGCTCTGCGATCGCAGAATCTCAACTGCGTAGAGGCGAAATCACCGTGCTGGAGTTTGTGCGTCAGCTAGCCAAGTCCGATCGCTACCGCGCCGTATTTTTTGAAAACTGCCCCAACATCAGAGCGGTCGAATTAAACTTCAAGCATTTGCTGGGTCGGGCTCCTGAGAATAACGCAGAGATTTCTGAGCACATTCAAACCCTGGCTGAAGATGGCTTTGAGGCCGAGATTGATTCCTACCTGGATAGCGACGAATACTTCCAGGCGTTTGGTACAGATTTAGTGCCCTACTATCGCGGTCATAAGACCCAAACAGGCAAGTCTGTATCTGGCTTTACCCACTCTGCTCAGCTGGTCAAGGGAGCCTCTAGCAGCGATAAATCCATTGAGAGCAACACCACACCTCAAATCCAGTCAGGTTTGCTAAGTGGCACACCGACTGAAATTAAGCCCCTAGCAACACTCCCCTTCTCCACACCTGTTATTCCAGAACAGGAATACCAGCAGCCTCAGCAGCAACTCACCAAAGCAGACTTTATTCCTGTCTATAAGTCAGCTGCCTTTTTATCGGAGCCGATCACGCCCAATGAATGGGTTAAACAGTACAACGCTAAGCAGGCGGCGGCCACATTCCCAGCCTCTCGGGCTAGCCAGCCAGTTAAGTTGTCCCCCGGTGCCTCTGGTGAAGATGTTGAAATTGTTATCCGAGCTGCCTATAAGCAGGTGTTTGGTAACGTTCACCTGATGGAAAGCCAGCGCATGGTGACGGCTGAGTCCCAGTTCAAGGATGGGGCTTTGACGGTTAAAGAATTCATCCGGGCCTTAGCTAAGTCTGACGCCTATCGTTCTCTATTCTTTGAGAACTGTTCAAATGTTCGTGCCATCGAGCTGAACTTCAAGCATTTGCTAGGCCGGGCTCCTGATAATTTCAAGGAAGTGTCTAAGCATCTTGGCATCCTGGCGGAAGGCGGTCTCGAAGTTGAAATTGATTCGTACTTTGATAGTGCGGAGTATGACGAAAACTTTGGTAAAGATACCGTTCCTTACTATGTAGCCTACGCCACCCAGACAGGTAAGAATGTTGCTGGTTACAACCGCATCTTTGATCTGATTAAGGGTCTTTCCAGCAGCGATCGCTCGGTTTCTGAGTCCATAAAAGCGAGTCAGAAATCCCAACTGCAAACAGCCCTAACCAAGACCTTCGAATCCAAGCAAGAAAACGTTTTCAATCCTAAGGGGTTCCAATTAGCCCAGGCCATTGGTACGCCCATCTTTGTTTCTAAACAGGATGTGGGGACGTCTTCTATCATCGGAGCCTATACTGACTCATTTGCTGAACAACAACCAGTTGAACTGATAGCGGGTGATAGTACTGCTCAAATCGATATAGTGATTGAAGCAGCCTACAGACAGGTGTTTGGTAACGCCCATCTAATGGAAAGCGAGCGCTTCCCCATCGCTGAGTCACAGCTACGCAACGGTGACATTACTGTCTTGGAATTTGTTCGGGCTTTAGCAAAGTCAGATAGATATCGCACCCTATTCTATGAGCGTTGCACTAACTTAAAAGCAGTGGAGCTGAACTTTAAGCACTTGCTGGGCCGAGCACCCGAGAGTGGTGCAGAGATCTCGCGTCATATTCAAATCTTGGCTGAGGAAGGATTTTACGCTGAAATTGACGCCTACCTGGATAGCGACGAGTACTTTGAAACCTTTGGGGCCAACATCGTTCCTTACTTCCGTGGCTACCAAACCCAAACTGGGAAAGGAATGGCCAGCTATACCCATTCCTTCCAATTATTACGTGGTGCCTCCAGCAGCGATAAGCAACTGAGCCAGTATGGTAGTGCTGCCGTTGATCAGTCCATTCTCAAAAACCAGTCCAGCCGTATTCCTGATATCTCCGAGCAGACTGTTCCGGTAGCCGATATTCGTCCTAAGACTCAGCCCGCTGCTCCAGTCATAACCCCTGATTATTCCTTTAACCTGGAGGCCACAAGCCCTCTAGCTTCAGTTGAACGTACGTCCATTTGGCAAGGGCAATACAACGCTCTGGCGAATCAGGATCCCATCAAACTCAACGCCGGTGCATCGGATGAAGATGTGAATCTGGCGATTAGCGCTATCTATAAGCAGGTGTTGGGCAATGCCCACATCATGGAGAGCGAGCGGTTGGCTAGTGCAGAATCCCAACTGCGCAACGGTGACTTAACCGTACGCGGCTTTGTGCGTGTATTGGCTAAGTCAGACCTATATAAGTCTCGCTTTATTGATAATGCCCCCCGTTATCGCTGCCATGAGTTGAACTTTAAGCATCTGTTAGGACGGGCTCCTGAAAGCTATGACGAGACTGTTTATCACAGTGCCGTCGTGGACAACCAGGGTTACGATGCTGACATTGATGCTTACATCGACAGTGAGGAATATCAAACTGCTTTTGGTGAGAATACAGTTCCTTACTACCGTGGCTATAAAACCCAGACTGGTAAGCGTCTGTTAGGCTACGTCAACATGTTCGATATGCTCACCAGCGTTTCCACCAGTGACAAGGCAGGCTCCAACAAAGCTCGGGTCGAGAAGCGTCTCTCCTACGAAAACCCTGCTAAGGTTCAGCCGGTCACCGATGGTAATCTGTTGATTCAGAAAATGTTTGGTCTGATCTAGTAGCGCCCAATCAAAAATCGTAGCGGCGGTTAAGTCGTGACTGAGCCATGGCCTTCCAGATGCCTAGTTTTAGGCATCTGGAAGGTTTTAATATGTAAGCAAACCTAACCACTGAGACGAACTGACCACTGACAAGGGATGTTTTGGCCGTGGATCTAAAATGGAAATAGAGGTGCCCCTGTAACGTTACGTGCAATGCACATTGAGGCCACTATGACACGCCCAAAATGGCTGAGGCTAGGAATTTTAGGAATGATCTGTGCGATCGCATCCCCGCTCGTCGTTCCCCCACTGGCTGAAGCGAATCAGATTATCATTCGCACCGACCACCACGGGCACCATCGATATCCTATTTACGAACGGCGATACCCTGCAAGAGACGATGTAACCGTGGAATTTATTGCTCGGGGCGACGAATGGGCCAATGTGTACGTTGACGGTCGTCGCATTTTTTCACCCCGCAATGCCAATCGCCGTAAGCGCTTCAACTTCAGAGAAGGGGCCTACGAAATCAAAATTACCGGTGCCGATTATTTTGATATCTGGGCAGAAGGCTATTTAGATGTGGGTCGCGATGATACCAACATTATTGTCGTCAGCTTTTCAGAAAGAGGCGTAAGGGTTTCCGGCGATCCCTATGCCTGGATTCCAATCTCCACAGAGCGCAGCTCCTCAAGGCGTCATCGTCGCTAATAGTTTGTCAAGCTCAAAATTCGACGTAAGAGGGTGAATCGTGACTAGCGAATGGGATTGCGATCATGAAAGCTACTCTGCTGAGAAACTCTCTCTCCAAAATTAAATCCTGACAGACTACCAGCATGGACTGGAGATACGTCTCAGGAAAAAATCTAAATGCGCTAGTGTGATATTTCCGAAATTTGATAGGTGGAATTTGATTACACCTATCGTCACAGCAAAATTTAGATCATTTCAATGAGTACCTATCAACTAAACCAGGGTCACTATGACACAGAAACAATGGCTCAAATTAGGGCTAGCAGCCCTGCTGGTTAGTGCAGTTACACCTTCTTTAATCAACCATTTAGCCACTCCCATAACAGCAGAAACTCTTATTGCAGAAACCCTTATTAGTGAGACAATTATCAACTACCCGTCCACGTCAAGAACTGACGAGCGCGACCATAGCGACGAGGACAATCACCATGACCGCGCAGCGCGAGAAGTCACCGTAGAAATTGTCGCCCAGGGCGATGAATGGGCCGATGTGTACATTGATAATCGCCGCTTATTTTCCCCTCGTACCCTGAACCGCAGCAAAAAATTTCAATTCGAAGCGGGAATTTACGACATTCGGGTTCACAGTGCCACCAATTACTTTGATCGCTGGGTCGATGGCTCTCTAGAAATTAGTGATGCTAATGGGGCATCGAGCACAGTCGTTCTTAGATTTTCAGAAACTGGGCGGGTGCGTGTATCTGGGCGGTATCATACCTGGATATCGAACTTAGACTAGCAATCACGACTTTGGTAGCAACCAATCCCTACGGATGGATTACGAAATCACTGCAGACACTGCAGCGAGCTAACTGGTACCGCCAGGTTCAAACTGTTGATGGCAAAGGTGGTGCTACCATCAGCGTCAATGGGCATACCTGCTTAAACTTCGCCAGCAATGATTATCTGGGCCTGGCGGGCGATCCAAGATTAGCCAAAGCAGCTGCGAATGCGATCGCAACCTACGGCACCGGTAGCACCGGCTCCCGACTGCTTAGCGGTCAGCGCCCCATCCACCGAGAGTTAGAACAGGCCATCGCAGAACTTAAAGGGACCGACGATGCCATTGTCTTTAGTTCAGGCTATTTAGCAAACTTGGGCACCCTCGCCACCCTGGTGGATCACCGCGATCTGATTGTGGCGGATCAATACAATCACTCCAGCCTACAAATGGGCGCTCGCCTCAGCGGAGCCACCATTGCCATATATGACCACAACAATTTAGAACAGCTACAGCATCATTTGACGCAGATGCGCCCCCAATATCGTCGCTGCATCATCGTCACCGACAGTGTCTTTAGTATGGATGGAGACCTGTGCCCGCTGTCAGAAATTTTAGCCATCGCCGACCAGTGGGACACCATGGTCATGGTGGATGAAGCCCACGGCACCGGCGTACTCGGTAAAACCGGTGGTGGTGCCGTAGAACTTCTCGGCTGTCGTCATCGCCCCATGGTACAAGTCGGCACCCTTAGCAAAGCCTTGGGCAGCTTAGGCGGCTACGTCACCGGTTCCGCTGAATTGATTGATTTTTTACGCAACCGTGCCGCCACGTGGATTTATACAACAGGTCTCTCCCCCGCCGATGCCGCCGCCGCCAGGACTGCGATCGCAATTCTCTCTCAAGAGCCCGAAAGACTCACCCAGCTAGCACACAACGCCACCTACCTCAGACAGCGCCTAGACCAGCTGTCCCACATTAGTCGCTTACCCTCCGAATCCCCAATTGTTTGCATCCAAGTCAAAGACGCAGCAACAGTACTTCAACTGGGTCAACACCTAAAAAAACAAGGAATTTTTGCCTCCGCAGTGCGCCCCCCCACTGTCCCCACCAGTCGTCTAAGGGCAACGGTAATGGCGACCCATTCGAGGGGAGACATTGATCGATTGGTAGCAGGGATTCAAGATTTTTTTGGTGAGTAGGGCATGGGCAGCGGGAGGTACACGAAGACGCTGTTAAACCAAACGGATTTTTCAGGTCCTTACCCTACTCCCTATTCTCCCAACTCCTCCGGCATCACCCACTTTCTCGGTTCTGTTGCCCGTGCCAAAATCTTCTTACGCAGTGCCTCTTCAGCAATTTCTAACATTTTGTCGAGAGACGTGTTTTCAATAAAATTCGACGCCTGTTGAGTATAAGCCTCATTGGGACAAGCATCGCCTTTAATGCAGCCGTTAACGCACTCAACGGCACAGTTCACGCTAGTGTTCTCAGTAGTCATGGGGTTATGTTAATAACTCTTCTTCTAATACAAAATTCTAGATAAATTTGCCCATGATTTCACAGAACGATTCGTCACTACCGACAGGTGAGAGTCACATCACAATGATGCATCGCTGTCTAGAGCTAGCGGCTCAAGGAGCCGGGCGAACAGCGCCTAACCCGATGGTGGGGGCGATCGTTGTTAAGGATGGACAAATTGTTGGAGAAGGGTTTCACCCCCAAGTAGGACAACCCCATGCAGAGGTTTTTGCCCTACGAGCAGCTGGTGAGGCCGCCCGAGGGGCCACAATCTATGTAAATTTAGAACCCTGCAACCACACAGGACGCACCCCACCCTGCACAGAAGCTGTGTTACAGGCAGGCATTGCTACGGTAGTGATTGGCATGCGGGACCCCAATCCTAAGGCCAGCGGCGGCATAGAGCGTTTACGCGCCGCTGGCGTTGAAGTTATTACCGATGTGGAAACAGTCGCCTGTGAACGCCTCAATGAAGCCTTTATCCATCGCATACGTCACCGTCAACCCTTTAGCATTTTGAAATATGCCATGACCCTTGATGGCAAAATTGCTACGGATACTGGCCATAGTGCCTGGGTCACCAGCCCTGCATCACGACGACATGTACATCAACTGCGAGGTCAGTGCGATGCCGTTATTGTCGGTGGCAATACGGTCCGAAAAGATAATCCTCGATTGACTAGCCATGGAGTATGCGATCGCAACCCACTCCGTGTAGTGATGAGTCGCAGCCTAGAGCTACCCACCAATGCTCATCTTTGGCAAACTGACATTGCCCCGACATTAGTATTTACAGAAATCAATCAGAAACAGGCAGAGTCCATATTGCCAACATCTATAGACGTCGTTTCCCTCAATCCATTAACACCCGAAGCAGTCGCTAATAACTTATTTGAACGGGGGTTATCCACAATTTTGTGGGAATGTGGTGGCACCTTGAGTGCAGTAGCTCTACAGCAGGGCGTTATTCAAAAAGTATGGGCATTTATCGCCCCTAAGCTGATTGGTGGCAGCAACGCTCAAACACCAATCGGCGATATGGGCTTTAGAGAAATGACTGAAGCCTTAGCCCTAAACAACATAGAGCTACAAAAAATAGGTCCAGACTGGCTGATTGAGGGATATCTAAAGGATTAAGTAAAAAATAAGTACCTTAAAACCGCTAGCTATTACCAACCAGTCCTACGATCCTTAGTCAGCCCAGCCTCTAACTGATGACGACGCATCAATAAGTTGAGCGCTCGGACAAACTCATCACGATTGCGCAACACATCAAACCGCTGAATCACCTGTCCTTGATCTAGAAATAGCAGCGTGGGTAACGTCTGCAGTCGATACAGATTTGCCAGCTTGAGATTTTCATCAGCATTAATATTAAAGACATTTACCTGACCTGACCAGTCTTGCTGAAACCTATTGAGCATGGGAGTCACTCGACGACACAACCCACACCAAGGAGCCCAAAAATGCACTAGAACCGGCACAGGAGAAGCTAGTACAACGCTTTCGAAATTGTCTTCAGAAATTGTCATTGACGCTTAATTATTGTCAGTATTGATAAAAATCTTTTAGTACTTCCAATCTTATTAAGAAAAGTCTAATACCGAAAGGGTATTGCTCTATTATTGTGAACCTTTTCTCACAAAAAAGACAGCCTGCCAATAATAAAAATCCACGTACGCTCAGCAATACCAACTTAAAGACATCAAGCCAAGATTAGAATTGTTACTAATCGTCGAAAGTCTTGTATAGATAGAGATATTGGACCATCAATGGTCACTTTTGTACAGTGTTTTTTTCTATGAAAACTTAAGAAAACATTAAATAATGTATCTGAATGATTCAGAAATTTATGTTTTGTTTGATCAACATAACCTCTGAATTGAGGCGTTCTCTCAAATGATGGCAACTAAATTTTCTTTGGCTGCAAACATTTACCTATAGCTAAAAATACAATTGGGTATAACTGACGATGTCACACCTCGCTTTGCATTTCTTTTTCAATCATATCCAGGGTTTTCACAACTAAGCGTTTGGCCTCTAGCTTCCAACCCCATGATTGAATACCATACGCAACGTAGAATCCTACGCCTGTAGCCATGAAGTCTAGGGGTTGCTGCATGGCAACCCCTAACAGCAGTCCTAAACCGCCAATGCCCCAAAAAGGTAGTGCTACCATCTGTCGGTCGCGTTCAACAATTTTGGCAAACATATTTTGAGGTATATCTGCCAGGATCTGCTCTTTAATCTGCTTTTGCTGAGGATATGGAACCGTCAGCCCAACCTTAGGCCGTAATTTTTCAATTTTTCGCGCTTCTGTACTGTATTGAGTCAGCTCGTCTTCGGCCATGGTGATGAGCTTTTCGATAGAATCCATAAAAAACGCAGAAATAACTGTAGGGTCAGCCTTTAAGGAGTCAGCTAAGACCTGAAAAACTGGCAAAAATGCTTTTAAGTATGCAATATTAACGTTTACTTAAGCATTATTAATTTAAGTCAGTAGTGTAACTCTCTGCAATCGGCTGGACTGCCTCAAAATCTATGGTTTCTGCTATCCCAGCATCGTACAAAAGCTTTTTGCCCCGGTTTTATCGGCTCTCAATCGTTGGGGTGTTTTCCAACATGATGGTGCCTTTAGCAGGTCTTTGTGATACTGCTTTTCTAGGGCATTTATCTGATATTCATTATCTGGCTGGAGTGATTCTAGGCAGTATTTTATTTGATTACCTCTATCGCATTCTTAAATTCTTACGCAACAGTACCAATGCATTAACGGCCCAGGCTGTCGGTGAAGACGATATGACAGGCGTATTGGTCGCGGTCTTGCGATGTGGGTTGGTGGCACTTGCGATCGCAGCCGTCATTTTACTGTTCCAATACCCCATCCATGAACTAGGCTTCACTATCCTGTCCGGAGCCCCTGAAACTGAACAGGCGGGCATCACCTACTTTAATGCCCGCATCTGGGGAGCCCCAGCGGTGCTTCTGAACTTTGTTCTCATTGGCTGGTTTTTAGGACGTGAGAAAAATGGCGTGGTTTTTCTCATATCCCTCATGGCCAACGGCTCTAATGTGCTGCTGGACTATATCATGATCAACCGCTGGGGTTGGGAAAGTACCGGAGCTGGTTTAGCCACTGCCCTGAGTCAGTACCTGGGCTTGTTAGTCGGGTTTATCGCCATTGTGCTGACCATAGACTGGACTTATCTAGGTAAGGCTATGGGGCAAGTGCTCGATCGTCAAGCACTCAGTTCCACCCTGATTCTCAAAGGCAATATCCTGGTCCGTTTTTTAGCCCTAATTTCTGCCTATTCCATCTTTACTAACCTGAGCGCCACCTTTGGTACCGTGTCTTTAGCAGAAAACGGTTTATTGCTGCAAATTGCACTACTCAGCCAGTTTACGGTTCAGGGAGTGGGGATGACGGCCCAAACCCTGATTGGCAACTTTAAGGGGCAAGGACGTACAGATAACTGTGTACCCGTCCTTAAAACCGCCATTGTAACGAGCCTGGTTATCTCCCTTGGCTTTGCCCTATCGGCAGTGATCTTTCCCAACACGATATTCAGCCTGCTCACCAGCCATACAGAAGTGAGTCAGGCCATGGGCAGCTATGCCGCTTGGCTGGTGCCCCTACTCAGCATCACGTCCGTTGCCTTTATGTTAGAAGGCTACTTTATTGGCTTAAAAGAAGGGGCAGTGTTAAGGGATGGTGCCCTGCTAGGTTTTGGCATCGGTTTCATTCCCTTAGCATCGTTGGCCGTCTACTGGCATAACAGCTATTTGCTATGGACAGCGTTAACAGCCTACATGACTGTCCTAATGCTGTTTTTGGTCTACAAGTTAGTCAAAATGCCATTGGCAGAACCGACAACGATATCATCTTAGAAGTAGGCCACTCCCACCACAGAAAACACTAACAGCCCGCTCCCGGTACACTATAAGCATAAGGAAACCGACCCATGACATGGCAAAACCCTTGGTTGGTTGCAGCCCTTTTCAACCTAGTTCTCATCGGCCTCGCCTTTGCTAGTCCCAAAAAGCTCTTAACTCCCATGGGCTATATCCATGCTTGGGTTTTGGGCGTTATCCTCTGGGGGTGCCTGGGCTGGCAGGCGTATTTTGTCACGTTGGTTTATTTTGCAGCCGGTTCTACAGTCACTAGAGTAGGCTTTGCCCAAAAAGCAGCTGCAGGCATTGCAGAAGATCGGGGCGGCGTGCGAGGCCCCGGCAATGTCTGGGGGTCAGCGTTGACAGCGGCCCTCTGTGCCCTATTGGTATGGTTTACAGGCCTGACATCTGCCACCCTAGCAGGATTAACCACTGGCCAAGTGACCCAGCTGCTGATTCTGGGGTTTGTGGCCAGCCTGAGTACGAAGCTATCGGATACGTCCGCGACAGAAATTGGCAAGGCCTACGGTCAACGGACATTTTTAATTACGACACTACAGCCCGTACCAAGGGGTACAGAAGGCGCTGTCAGCCTGGAAGGCACACTGGCCGGAGTCGTCGGCTCTCTGATTTTGGCAGTCGCAGCCTGGGGTGTTGGCTTGATTCCAGTGGTCGGTGTTGTTATCTGTGCCATTGCAGCCTTTGTTGCCACCACCATTGAAAGTTTGATCGGGGCAACAATTGAGGACAAGCTGCCAGGATTGACCCACGATGTGGTGAACATTATTAATACGCTGATTGGGGCTGTAGTTGCGATCTCACTAGGCGCTCTACTGGCTATTAAATAATGGTATGGCATTGACATTGCAGTAAAGTCCTAGGAATATTCTTTTAATCACCCATGGCTCGACATCAATCATGTCCTGGAGCTTAAACATATTGAAACTTCTAAAACCGTTGATGGAACCTTTTTATGGCCTATCCGGTTTCCCTAGTTCTAGGGATGAACGTATGATTAGCCAAAGTTTTATTAGACAATCCCATGCTCTCTGAGGCTGAGCTGCCTAAATCATCAACAAGCCAAAACAACACCCTTGCTCACATTGCCCAACAATTTATTGGCTATGGCACTGTAGGAGATATTCGCCCCCTCGGTAGCGGTAATATCAACGATACATATCTAGTTGATGCAGAACAGCCGTTTGTCCTCCAGCGCATCAATACTGAGGTATTTCCCCAGCCTCATCAGGTTATGGATAACCTGTGCCAGTTTGTCAGCCATGCTCATCAGCGCTTAGACAAAGCTCCCCTCAATCGTCGTTGGGAAGTCCCCACTGTTCTTAAAACAGATGACAATCAGCACCACTGGATAGATACCCAGGGTAATATTTGGCGCGGTCTGAGCTTTGTACAAGGCACCACCACATTCAACACCATTCAACACCAGGAACATGCCACTGAGATTGGCTATGGTCTTGGCTGTTTCCACAGTTTGCTCAGCGATCTGCCCTGTGCAAATCTGGCAGATACCCTACCTGGATTTCACATCACCCCTCACTATCTGAAACAGTACGATGCGATTCTGCCCCAAGCTGCTTCCCTATCTTTTGAAGAACATCACTGCTGCCAACTGATTGATAGCCATCGCCAGCGACTATCGGTCTTGGAAGATGCCAAAGCCACAGGTCGTTTGCCCCTACGCTCGATTCATGGGGATCCAAAGATTAACAATATCCTGATTGACACGACCACCGGACAGGCCACCAGCCTTATTGATCTAGACACTGTCAAACCCGGTCTGGTCCACTATGACATTGGCGATTGCCTACGCTCTAGTTGCAACCCATTAGGGGAAGAAACCCAAAATTGGCAAGCTGTCATCTTTGATGTGGAGCTGGGTGCAGCTGTACTAAAGGGGTATCTTTCCAGCGCTAGTGATTTCTTGAATGCGGTGGAATATGACTACATCTATGACGCTATTTGGCTGATTACGTTTGAGCTAGGATTGCGCTTTTTTAGCGATCACCTGGCAGGGGACATTTATTTTAAGACTCAGCGACCGAACCATAACCTTGAACGAGCGTTAGTTCAATTTCAGTTGGCTGAAAGCATTTGTCATCAGAAACCCTTAATTCAAACCGTAATTAATCAATTAAAAGCCCATTACTGTTCTGAAGTTGGGTATGTAGCTTAGAACTATTTAGTACGTACTGAGTTCTACAGGTAACTCAGTAGCTGTCCCCAGGCCTCTAGGCCCTTGGGCAAAGGAGCTTAGCAACATCGTTGTGGCTCCTCCCTTGGTAGACCTTATTTATCTTGTGTTTGTTCCCTTAGGAGACATCAATGGCTATACCATTTTCGCTAAAACCCTTCGAACCAGTCTCGAATTTAGTGATTTCTGGTCGGGTAGTCCGGGCTCAATCCTCTCTCACGGTCGAATACACCCTTACCGGTGCTGTCGAAGATCTCAAGCTCCCCCCTACTGACAGCAAAACCCCTAGCCGCCGCGATCATCTTTGGGAAAATACCTGCTTCGAGGTCTTTATTGGCATACCGGACTCATCCCGCTATTGGGAAGTTAATGCTTCCCCCAATGGCAATTGGAATGTATATCGCTTTGATGATTATCGTCAAGCTATGGTGGCCGAACCCGCCTGTAGCAAAATTGCTAGCACCTGGCAGCCTCTGACGAAAGGCTACTATTTAACCCTAGAGTTACCTACAGACGACTGGCTTGCTATCGATCAACCCCTAGAGCTGGGGATCAGCACCGTGATCAAAACTGACAGTGTTTCCCACTGGGCTCTAGACCATACAGGCCAAGAACCGGATTTCCACCGTCGAGATAGCTTTAGCCTCGCAGTTTAGGGGGTTTTGAGGTCTTAGGGCTTAGTGTTGAGTCGATTTAAGTACAACACCTGAGTTGGATAGGCAAATTCAATTCCAGCCTTGTCAAATTGTTCTTTAATGGTTAAATTCATCTGTTGTTGTACATCTATATAAACCATGTAGTCGTTAGTTTCTACGAGATAAACAACTTCATAGTTAAGACTGCTATCACCAAAACTAGCAAAATGAGCCCGGTCAAACGTGACCTGAGGGATTCCTTCAATGATGTGACGCAAAATATCGGGAATCAGCTCCAGTTGGGTCTTACTAGTCTCGTAAGTAACCCCTAAGTTAAACGCAATCCGTCGTTGGGCCATGCGCTGAAAATTCTGAATGCGCGAAGCCGTTAGATCGGTATTCGCTAAAATCAGCTGTTCTCCATCCAGGCTTTGCAGTCGAGTTGTTTTAATACCGACCTGTTGTACAGTGCCAGACATGTCGCCAACAACAATAAAATCACCAATCTCAAATGGGCGATCTAACAAAATAGAAAAATAGCTAAACAGGTCCTGCAAAATACCTTGGGAGGCTAAGGCGATGGCCACGCCACCAATACCTAAACCGGTTACAACGGCAGAAATATCAAACCCCAGGTTATCTAAAACAAAAACAATTCCAATCGCCCACAGAAATACACGCACAGCTGGGATTAGAGCATTAAGGCTCTGGCGCATATTGGGCTGGTCGCGATGGATAAATCCATAAATACGCAGGCTATATTCAGCCACTGACCCCACTAGCTGCAGCAACAGTAACGTGGCAAAGATAACGCCCACAACGGTCAGCAGCTCAGCAACAGTGGGATACAATGTCAGATTTTGCAAACTGATGTAGCCAAACCCCAGGTAAAGCAGCCACAGTGTCGGACGCTCTATCAAGCGCACCAGCTGATCATCTAAGGTATTGGCAGTGCGTTTAGCCCAGCGTTTGAGACGACGGAGGATAAGACGCTTAAGCAGATGTGCGATCGCAATACCTACACCAATATTAAGGAGCGAAATACCATAGGCCTCCAGGGTATTACCTAGAAAAGTTTTCTGCAGAATATCAGACAGCATGGGGACCAAGTCATCATCAGATTTAGGTTAACAGGGGTAGAGGTTCCTTGCATGGCTCTAACCTTGTTTACACAGCTCGCGCCGGTAACCAGAACCAAATCCGTAGTTCCTTATTCTCCTATTTTGATTCTCTCTGCAATAATCTCTTGTTGTCTTGACAGTTTTATTGAGACATTAAATAAATATAGCAATTGTCAATCGTGCTAAATACACCCTACGCCCTATTCCCCACCCACCCACTCACGCTAGACTAGACACCAAATTTTACACTCCCAAAAGGTGAACCATTTGGATTCCATAAAAATACGTCGGGCTCAGCTAAGTGATGCCCAAATCATTGCCAACTTCAACCGAGCCATGGCACAGGAAACTGAGAATAAAGACCTGATTCCTGAAGTGATCTTAGCAGGGGTAAATTCTTTATTGAACAACCCATCCCGGGGCTTTTACATCGTTGCTAAGGTTGACACTCAAGTAGTGGCTTGTTTGATGATTACGACAGAGTGGAGTGACTGGCGAAACAGTCTTTTCTGGTGGATTCAAAGTGTCTTTGTCAGTCCCAACTATCGTCGTCGTGGCATTTATCGCCGCATGTACCAATTCATTAAAGAGCTTGCACATCAGGAGCCAGATGTTTGCGGATTTCGTCTCTATGTTGAACAAGACAATATGCGAGCCAAGGAGACCTATGCAGCATTGGGTATGACCCAAAGCCCTTATCATCTCTTTGAAGAATTAAAGCCAGGTATCAAGTATTTGCAAAGCCCCATATAACCAACAGTCATTGGATATGGCTGTTAAACCTCTACCTGAAAACAGTGCGACTGATGTTTCCAATGATTGAAAACATCAGTCGCACTCAGTTGAAAGGATCACAGACACCTATTTGAATGTTACCGTGTCACATTAATGGACTAATGCAGGAAGTACCAGAGGCCGCAGATGGCCAGGAAGGCCAAAACCAGGTAGATAAATAGATAGCTGATCTTCCGAGGGGCTTCTGCGATCACAACCTTGGCCACCTTGCAGTCACCCACTGTATAGCCTTTACCAGGTTCTAGAGTCACCACAACCGTTTCATCCTTTTCACAAGCAACGGCATCAGCTAGAGGCTTCACTTCAATGCAGACCTCACTCTTACCCTTGGGTATCGTGACACTGCGACTAATTGCCTTATAGTCCTTGCCCTCTGTAGCTGTGCCACTAACACTGTAGGAAACTACAGTATCCTGCATGACGGGCTCTTCCGTGCAAATTAGGAACTTGCCTGTATCAATACAAACTTCACCTTTGTAAGGTTCAGTTGCTTTAGGATCGGGCGATTTAATGCAGACCTCTGGAGCGGGCTCCAAAAGGAGAGAGGTATCAATGCGAAAATGAGATTTTGTAGTGTGCCGCTCAGCAAAGAAAAGGTCAAAGGTATAATCTTTGCCCTTTTCTAGAACAAGAGTTTCACCGGTTGCTAAAGCTTGGTTAAACTGAGTTTCGCCAGCACTAATACCAAGATCAATGGTATCGGTCATGGGTGGATGCACACCACCTAAATCAATCACTAGCTTGCCGTCAATAAAGATCCACAGATCATCGTCGCCGACAAATGTAAATTTCTCAGTGCCCTTATAGGTAAACTTAGCGTGAATTTCGTAGGTAAAGTGATAGTTATGGGCACGTCCCTCATTGCCAAATAGCTCATTGTCAATGGGGAAAAATTCCGAATTCTCATAGGTAAAGACACCGTCATTGTCGGCATCTTCCAAAAGAATATCTAACTGCTTACTCTTGTTAACATCTACAACGTCACGGAACCACTGGTCAAAGTTCTCCTTACCTGTGGTGGTTTTACCTTTCCCTCCCTTATAAATAGGTTTTTTATCAACGCCAAGTTTAGATTCAACAATATTTTTCTCGGCAGCAATCACATGTTGAAAATCATTATGGCTGTCTTTAAAATCGCGAACTTTTCCAGACAATGTAATTTTTTGTGTCATGGGAGCTTCCTTGTTCTGAAATAGAGGCTCTTTTTTATACAATCACCATCCTAAACTTTCCAGAACCCACCTAAAAATTCCTCTGAAACTCCGTCACATCAAGGCCAACCAAATCATGAATCAACGTAACAGTATCAGCAAAGCTCTATAGAGCCTTACAGAACATCATTAACCATGCCGATATCACACCTATCCGCCATCTCTGCATCAACGGAGATTTGACGTAAAAATACCTAAAACCTAAAAACTATAGGCAGCTTCCACAACCTCTGCAGAAAATATGGTTTGGAGTAAATCAAAGTGAGGTAAACATAGGGCAAACTCATCGGAGGTGAGCAGCTGACCATATTCTCGTTGTAATAGCTTTAGCATATAGCGCACTAGCTCCCATCTCACATTGAATGTGGGATATAGCATCACACACAACGGAAACAGTTCCTGCTGAACAACACTGGTATTTTTCTCTAGTAAACAGACCCAAAGATAAATTTGAAACATTTCTGTATCTCGGGTACTAGAGGCCCTAACAGTTGTTGAACCCAAAGAGCCACTATAGCACTGGTGCCTTGGGAAAACCTCTAGAACTTGAGTTACCACATGCTGGGCAATGGTACTACTCTGAGGTAGAAGCGTTCGCACAACCTTTAGTTCCGACGAATTATAGCCATAATACGATGCAGCATCATAGGCTCTTTGCAGCGGCATATAGAGGTGATCATCAATTGCTTTGAAATAAAGCTGTAATATTCCCCGCTGCGATGGTTCAACTGATTCTAGCAATAGCTGCCCAGTGTAATGGAACTGCATACTGACAAAGCCAATGACCCTAGGATCTACAGCCGTAAATTTTGCTCGAATAATGCCTAAATCTGGGGCAATATTGACGGCAAATCGCTCAGGGTAAACAAATGAGGCGTAGCTTTCAAACGCTCTGTCAAAGATCTGAAACACATCACCAGCAATCGCCCATGGGTCAATAATATCGGGGTCTAACTGATGTTGTACTACCTGTTGTGAGAGAAGTTGCTCGGTTTTGTTCCATGCCCTCGCACTAATGGAGCGCAAATCTTGATGCAGCATCTTTGCAACTGCAGCCCGCAATTCACGTTCATCAGAAAAGACGGGTCGTGATGCTCCTTCCTTGACCATGCGCATGTAGCGAACAGCCCAAGCTTTAGAGAATGAAGACGGCGAGTCTAATTGATTAACTTTAGATAAGTCAATTTCTTGTGAAACAGATGACCCTATAGAAGATTCGGCAAACATTGTCTTCAAACGAGACTCTCGGAATAACGTTGACACACTTATAAAACAATTTGCCAACAAGATCCATCACCGGCAAACCATTAGTCCCCACAGCTAAGCGAGTGATCCCATAGCTCCTACCTATCAACACAACAATCATCAACGCGGTTCACATATCACTGCGCAAGTCAAGTAAGTCAGTTGGAACGACAAGCTGAACTCAGTACAAACTTCAGAACTTGTTACTGATTATCTAGCTATGGCCTTAAGATCAACTTAATATATTTACATTTCTTAAACTTAAGAGGTCCAACAACGTCCTAAAGTCTGACCACCTGAGATAAGGCTATGCATTGTTCGGATTTTTGTCAATCCATCAGGTCTCTAACGCTACGTAGGGTATATCGAACAGAATGAAATCAATGTCGTTCTATGGGCCAAAGCATCAATGTCGTTATGCAATTTTTATGTGAGTAAGAAATTAGGGTTCAGGGAATTCTCATATGCGCTAATCAAAATGGAGGCGATCTATCTCCAGTTACAAAAAGCCTCTGCTTGCCATGTCCCCCCAATCAAACCAACAACAAACTCGTCGTGGTCTACTGAAATATTTAGGGCTTCTGGCAGGTGCAGCCACCTTACCCCCTGTTCTCAATTCATGTAGTGCAGAATCAGCCTCCACGTCAGAACAATCTCGCTTCCCCCCAGAGCTATCTTCAAGCTTAGCTAAACCACTGGCAGCAGCTGGCCTTAATCCCCACCGAGTGGCTCTTGTTAAAACGACGGATCGAGCAGCTGGTGTAAGGCAGGCCATAGCGTTGTTGCAGCCCCCTAGCTTTAAGCAAAAGCGCGTATTTATTAAACCTAATTACAACACAGGCGATCCAGCCCCAGCTGCCACAGATCCAGTTGTATTGGAAACTTTGGTGCAAGAAATTCAGGTAGCTGGAGCAAGCGCTATTACCGTTGGTGACCGGTCTGGCATGGCAAACACTCGCAACGCTATGGCCCAAATGCAGGTTTTCAATCTCAGTCAGCGCTATGGGTTCAACACCCTTGTGTTTGATGAGTTGAGCCGAGACGACTGGCAATATTTTGCAGCGACTGGCACAAACTGGTCCCAGGGATTTGCGATGGCCCGGCCTGTTCTTAATGCCGATGCCATTGTCAATGTCTGCTGTCTTAAAACCCATCGGTTTGGTGGCCACTTTACATTGTCCCTGAAAAATACCATCGGCATGGTGGCTCGCTATGTGCCGGGTGATGACCATGACTATATGCGTGAATTACATCGCTCTGGCAGCCAACGGTTAATGATCGCCGAAGTCAATAAAACCCATCGCCCCTCGCTCATCATGATTGATGGTGTAGATGCCTTTGTCGGCGGCGGTCCTGAACAGGGACGGCGGGTACAGGCAGGGCTCATGCTAGCCAGCACAGATCGCATTGCCATTGATGCGGTTGGCATTGCCATACTACGCAAGCTAGGCACAACTCGCGAAGTATCCAGTGGGTCAATTTGGGATCAGGCTCAGATTAGGCGAGCAGCTGATTTAGGCTTAGGAGCCGTTAGCTCCGAGCAAATAGAACTGGTGACCGCTGATCAAGGGAGTGCCCAACTCGCTGATGAAATTCGTCAGTTTTTGGTTTGAAGCGCCTATTACGAAAAAGTTGACCATTGGATTAGATACCTATGCAGGTGAACTTTACTTGGCGATAGCTATTCTGATACTTTCAAGAAAGACCGATCGGTCTTTTTAGGATTTTCTCAGGCTCTAAACTTGTTTACCTGTTGCGACTGTGTCTAAAGCCCAGACTACAAAGGCCCATATTATCCAACAAGCGGCTGTTGTTTTTAACCAGCAGGGCTATGCGGGAACATCAATGGCTGACATCATGCAGACGACGGGATTAAAAAAAGGAGGCATATATAACCATTTCAGCAGCAAAGATGAATTAGCCTTGGCGGCTTTTGACTTTACCGTTGGCTTGGTGGCACAGCAATACAAAATTGCTCTGCAAGGGAAGCGCCACTCTATTGAACGTCTTAAGGTCATTATTGAAACCTTTTGCAGCATGGTGGATAAACCCGCTTTCAAAGGGGGATGTCCGTTAATGAATACGGCAATTGAGAGCGATGACACCCATCCAACTTTGCGCGATCGCACCTGCCAAGCCATGGATAACTGGCGGCAAATGATTCGCAAAATTATCAGTCTCGGCATCAAACATGGTGAAATTAAATCTTCACTCAATGCAGATGCCACCACTACCATTGTAATTTCCACCTTGGAAGGTGCTTTAATGATGAGCCATCTCTATGGTGATCACGTCCACCTATCCTGGGCTAAACAGCATTTATTTCAATACATTGCAACCCTTCAGCAAACAGATGACTCCACCCCCCTAGGTCTTTTGGAGTAGGGAGCCACCCAACCTAGCCTCAGGTTATTTTTTTCACCATTGCTTTTTCCTCAAAAAAGACCGATCGGTCTTTTTTTTAAATTTTATTTCTATTAAGGATTAAGGAGGACTCGATGCTGACGTTTTACTATCACCCCCTATCGCCTATCTCCCGACGTGTTTGGCTAGCGTTATTGGAAAAAGAGATTCCCTTTCAACCCGTCATCGTGGATCTGAGTAAACGTGAACAGTTTCAGACTGATTTCCTCACCCTCAACCCCTTTCACCATATCCCTGTGATTGTTGAAAATGGCTTTCGCGTGATTGAATCCATCGCAATTCTAGACTATCTAGAGGATCAGCATCCCCATATTCCATTGGTACCGGCATGTCATAGGGAACGGACAACCATGAGAATGATTCAAATGGTAACCGTCAATGAATTGGTCTCAAAACTCTCTAAAGTAATTAACCAAGACCATGTTCCATTGACAGCAGATGTCAAACAACAACTCAATGCTGCTTTAACATTTCTGAATAGTCACGTGGGCAAAGGGGGGTATTTTGGCGACACTCATTTAAACTTAGCTGACATTGTAGTGGGTGCAACGGTGCCATTATTCTGCAGACTGGGCATAGGGCTAACAGATTATCCTGCCCTCAATCAATGGAACAATCACATCACCGCTCGCCTGGCCTGGCAGGCAACAAATCCCAGTGATGTCGACTTCGAGGCTTGGAAACAACTACTACAGCGATGGATTCGCATAGCCATGAAGCGGCAAAAGCGACAGCATCAGAACAATTAACTCAACGGCTTTAATTAATTGACAAAAACCATGATCGTTATCCACTCTTACAAACCCACATGGCCCCAAGAATTTGCAGTGATTCAAGCCGCTTTGACAAAAATTTTAGGAGCACAGGCTCTCTGTATTGACCACATTGGTTCAACTTCAGTACCTGGCTTGGGAGCAAAAGACGTTATTGACATTCAGCTCACCGTACAGGCCCTTACACCCAACATTCCAGAAAAGCTAACGGAGGCAGGCTATTACCATCGGGAGCATATTACCTGTGATCACGTTCCCCTGGGTGCAGATGCCACTCCTCACCTATGGAAAAAACAATTCTTCCATCAACCGGATGGGCAACGGCGTGCAAACATCCACGTGAGAGTTGAGGGCAATCCTAATCAACAATATCCTTTGTTATTTCGCGATTACCTTCGTAGTCACCCAAATTCAGCCAAATCTGTAGAGCTGATTAAACGAGAAATTGCCAAGCGTCATGGCGATGATATTGATGCATACTATGACATTAAAGATCCGGTTTACGATTTGATTTGGGAAGCTGCCCTGGCCTGGTCAAAGGGGTTAAGTAAGGTTGAGTAGTCAACAACTTGTCAAAATTGTGCACTATTTGTTGCGATCGCATCCAGCTTGACACAATTCTCTATAGAGCAATACGCAACTCCGCTGAATAAATTCAGCACATTGTCGATATGCCTGCAATGTCTCACCATGGGGCACCGGAATATCTTGGGCTGGATGACCAATGTATTCCTGTATTGTGTATACCTTATCAGCAATAGCTGGCACCATACTGATGAGAAGAAACTTCTGGGGCCGGGTCATGGTAAAAATCAAATCAGCCCAGGCCAAATTTTCAGACGAAATCTTCTGGGAACAATGTTCAACAGAAAATCCATACTCTGCAAGCGTTTGCTGCATCTTATTAATCATCGGTTGCCCCTCCGATGCATAAATACCAGCTGAACGAACCTCAATACTGCCATTTTCTAAAATAGAACAAAAGAAGGTGGCCGCCGTCGGACTGCGACAAATGTTTCCATCGCAGACAAATAAAATCTTCATCCTGATTGTGAGTCTTATTTCCTGAATTTAGTAGTTTTGGTAAGTATGTTTAAAAACAATTTTTCAGCATCGAAATCAACCCAACCTTTGCATCAAAGAGATCGCCATAGTTACTGTATCAAACAAGTATAAACAGCAACCATTTAGATGTTTATCTCTTACAAAATGACGCCACTTAACTATCATTAAAGACGAACGAAAAGGTTAAAAACAAGTTAAGAAACCAGAGTTTTTTTCGAGGTTTATCATTAATGCAGCATATAATTAACCCCCATAACAATAACTTTATTACTTGACGAATATATCGACTAATCATGAGAGATTTATTGCTTAATTTATCAAGTTGTGTCGTGAAACCAGGGAAACGATTTTGCCCACTGTTTACGGCCCTCAGCGCTCTAACACTGTTTACTAGTTGCAGCAACGACACAAGCCAGAATGTTTCATTAGTCAGTTCAGATAACGTAATTCGTTCAGCCTATGGAACTTTAGAAGAGCTGTTTCAAACAGAGGTAATTAATATTGGCTTAGAATCATTAGGCTATAAACCAATCGCTGGTTCTGAGTTGGAATATGACGTTATTCACCAGGCTATTTCCCGTGACTACTTAGATTACACAGCCGTTCATTGGAATCCCCTCCATCGGAATTTCTTTGAAGAAAATGGAGGCCATGAAAAACTAAAACGAGTCAACCCATTAATCGATAATGCTTTACAGGGCTATCTAATTGACAAAGAAACATCGACCCAAAAAGGTATTGGTAGCTTGGAAGATCTGAGAGATCCAGAACTTGCTAAGCTATTTGATACCGATGGGAATGGTAAAGCCAACTTAATCGGTTGCCCACCAGGATGGGGATGCCGAGACGTGATCGAATCTCATCTCAACGATTACAATCTGCGAGATACTGTAGAGCACGATAATGAGAATTACTTTGCCTTGATGGAGACAACTATCAAGCGCTACAATGAAGGTAAACCAGTACTTTACTACACCTGGACTCCGCTATGGGTAAGTGGTGTGCTGGTACCCGATGAGGATGTTGTCTGGTTAGACGTTCCCGTTGTCGGTATTCAAGAAAACGCCTCTGTGATTGATGGTAAAAATCTTGGCTTTGAAGTTAATCAGATTGAAATTTTAGCCAATCGACAGTTTTTACGAGCACATCCAGACATCGCTCGATGGTTTGAACTCGTTAATATTCCCATCACAGACGTCAGCCTGCAAAATCAGCGTATGCGTGATGGAGAAAACACTCCCGCAGACATTCGTCGTCATGCAGAAGACTGGATCCGCGACAACCAAGGCACCTTTGACGATTGGATTGAAGATGCCAAACAGGCTGCCAAGTGATAAATGCAAACTAGAGAAAATCAGCTAGGTTTTCAATTTTGAGTTCTCGGCTTTAGTTGATTTCAAACTCAGAAATGAGGGTTGAATTAGAGCCTATTTTTGCGCAAAAGCGTTCTATAGCATGCTTCTTCAGAGATAATTGTCAGCACGATTGTTGGATTTATAAAATCCTTACCCCCTCCTATAAGCCTTTTAGCTTGGCAAACAGCCAGTCTTCTCATCTGTCAGTAGCCAAGTCTTTACCAAGCCATCATACCCACCACTTGCCAATATAGTGCCCTCTTGGTTAAAGGCAAGACTATACACAAATCCAGAATGGCCCCGCAAAGTGCAGCGTTCTACCGCCTGTTTCCAGTCCCATACCTTAACAGTTTCATCAAAGCTACTGCTAGCCAGCACCCCTCCATCGTCGCTAAATACAACATTAGCGACAACAAAATTATGTCCGCTTAAGGTTTGTTCAGCCACGCCGGTTGCTAAATTCCAAATTTGCACATTGGTATCATAGCTACTGCTAGCAATATATTGACCATCGGGACTAACGGCAACACCTGTTATTCTATCCGTTCCCGATTTGTAAGTTCGCACTGATTCTGAGGTCACAACATCCCACAGAGTCACCACTCCATCTTGATCGCCGCTCACTAATTCCTGAAAACTGGCAGAAGAGAATGCCAAACTGTTCACCTGTGCTCCAGAATCCACCAAGGTTGTAAATTCACGTCTCAGGTCAAGATCCCAAACTCGAATGGTGCCGTTACTGCCTCCGCTAGCGATAAGAGTGCCATCAGCGTTCACTGCTAGACTCACTATTCGACCAGAGCGACCCGTAAATATATGTTCTTCTAATCCTGTTTCAACGTTCCATACAACGATGTTGCCGTCACCTCCACCTGATATCAAATATTTTCCGTCAGGGGTAAACGCGACACTATTCACCCGCCCTGCATGGTTGAGAGTACGCTGTACTTTACCTGTATCTAGATCCCAAAGCTTAACCGTTTGGTCATAACTCCCGCTAGCGACAAGGGCTGCCTCTGGCTGCATGGCAACACTGAGTACCGTGGCGGTATGCTGTGCCAGAGAATGCTGTGTTGGCGTTGGTGCCGCTGCTATTGACCCATCCGCAGATTGTGTCGTCGTTTGAGAATAGTTTGAGTGCTGATTTAGACTCCCCCAAATTAATCCAAACACTGTTCCAATCACGCCAAGCGCCACTAAAACAATAATAGAAGGGGCTAGAAGCTGATTTCTTTGAAGCATTTTTAGTTTATTTCACTCCAATAACAACAAAAACAAACAACTTCTGCTAAAACAGCATAAAAGCCCAGACTATACGGTTTAAACCACAGTATTTTTCAGCCAAATTGCTTAATATTTATCGTTCTTTGGATTCCGCAAGGTCATCGATAGTCATCTCTTCGTACTTTTCAAAGGGTTGGTGAATCCATGGATTGGTTTCTAAATAATCAACATAATAGTCAGGCTTAATCACTGAACAGGCTTTGTACCAAAGTACGGCAGTCTTAATATCGTCAATATAGAACCCATATCGATGCTGCAACCAGCGAATGCTACGCTGCAAGCTTTGGCCTGAATCCACCAGATCATCCACTAAAAGAACATGGGTGCCAAGATTGGTGGTGGTCATACTCAAATCCCTAGAAAATGTGATTGACCCACGGGTCCGGTTGCCTTCACCGCCATAGGACGATGTGGAGAGAATAGCCAACGGTTGACCATAAATACGACAAAGAACGTCTCCAATCCGCAGACCGCCCTTAGCCAGACAGACAATCTGATTAAATTGCCATCCTGACTGATGAATAGCGACTGCTAAATTTTCAACGGCTTGGTAGTAGTCTGACCAAGACACATAAAGATCAGTATCGGTAGAAGGCCTAGTAGCTGCAAGATCTGAAGTTACGGACATGGATAACTCGGAGGAAAGGGGGGACACAAATAGGGCAATAATATAGCGTTGTTACATGGCCTGAAAGCAGCGTCTTTTCTTAAAAACGTTGCCCCACCAGGCAATGGCAGCGTACAAAGATTCTAGTGTGACGCTTGGTGTGACGATACAGTCAGGTTTGAGCCTCATTCTACAGATGATTTAATAATTTCTAGCAACCTCTCCACACTATGGAAACTTCAGGCAAACCATCGCATCCTCCAAAACTGACTTGGTCTACAAAACTGGCCTACGGTGCCGGGGATATGGGAGCGGGTCTAACCTCTAATTTATTAGCGTTTTCGTTTCTGATTTTCTTAACCAATGTTGCTGGATTAGACCCGCTCAAAGCAGGCACCGTGTTGCTGATTGGCAAAATTTGGGATGCTGTCAATGATCCAGTTGTCGGGATCTTGAGCGATCGCACCCGCACCCGTTGGGGACGACGCTATCCATGGATAGTGCTAACGGGCATTCCATTTGGAGCTACGTTTTTCCTAAATTGGATTGTTCCAGGGAGTACCAATCAAAACGTACTGTTTTGGTACTACGTTTTTGTTTCTGTGGTATTTCAGATATTTTTTACGACGACAAACTTGCCTTACTCGACCCTGACCGCCGAAATGACTCAGGATTATGACGAGCGGACAGAGCTTACATCCTTTCGACTGTCATTCTCCTTAGCAGGGGCAGTGCTAATTTTGGCGTTAGGCCTGGTGGTGGGTCAAATTACCACAGATCCCCAACAGCAATATCGCATCCTGGGCATCCTGGGGGGTGGCATTTCAATTGCAACGATCTATTGGTGTGTCTTTGGCACATTTCGGCACTCTCAAGAACAGGCAGCTTATCTCGGGAAATCGCTTAAAAACAGCGATTTTGACAACAACGGTTCATTTTTACAGCAGATAAAAATTGTTTTAAGCAATGGTCCCTTTCTATTTGTCGTAGGAATTTATCTTTTTTCATGGCTGGCGCTCCAGATTACAGCCGCCATCATTCCCTTCTACGTGACTTTTTGGATGGGAGCCGATGATTATTTTTTAGCCGCACTGTTGGTACAAGGTACGGCCATTCTGATGATGTTTATCTGCAACTTATTGGCTAAACGTATTGGTAAAAAAGGGCTTTACTTTTTAGGAGCTGGCGTTTGGACAATGGTGCAAATTGCTCTATTTTCCCTACAGCCAGGGCAACTCATGACCATGTATGGACTATGTATCCTTGCCAGTTTTGGTGTAGCCACAGCCTATGTTGTTCCCTGGTCGATTTTGCCAGATGTGATCGAACTTAATGAACTCAAAACAGGGCAACGTAGTGAAGGGGCCTTCTATGCATTTATGACTTTGCTACAAAAAATAGGGCTTGCTGTCGGTATTTTTCTCGTCAGTTTAGCGCTAGAAACATCAGGATTCGACAAAAGCTTTGCCACACAGCCAGATTCTGCACTGTGGGCAATTCGCTTTTTTATGGGACCTGTGCCCTTGATCTTACTCGTGGGTGGCATGGTGCTGGCATACTTCTATCCCATCACCAAAGCAGTCCATGCCGAAACCCTACTTAAGCTAGCTGAACGCCGTAAACAAATACAGCAGTAGGCAACACCACTAACTGCGTCGGCGAGCACCAACTTCCGCTGGCTCTGCTGGCGCCATTTCAGTAGAGAGATAATGCTTACCTAAATCTAAAAACGCGTTAGCACGATTAATGTGTTGCTTAGCATCAGCCAGGGTGGCTTTATCTGTATGAGAATAATCTGCGCGCAGTCTTGCGTTTAAGCCATCGTTTAGATACGCACTATAGGGTTGAAATAGAGGCCTTTTTTCTGAAAATTGTTCTGAAAATAGACTATTGACAGCTTCATTTTGAGTAGGTACAGCTGCAGTCTGCTCCAGGAGAAGTGCCTCAGCCACATACAACATGGCGTAATAGGCGCGAGAAATAGCAATATCGTAAAAGTGACTATGGGCTAATAGCTGAGCTGCCTTTATATTTTCCTTTGCATTTAAAAGACGTTGCTTCTGCTCAGACTTCATGAACAAGAACTCCGGAAAACATTGAAAATATCCGTCCCAGCGGACATTAAAGCATAAATTGGTCCCAATCTTAAAGATTTCTTTAAAAGATATGAAAATATGATTCTGAACCTACCACGGATAGTCAGATATATTAAGCCCCTTGCTCCCAAGAGGTTAAAACGATTGAGACATTGGGTCATATCTTGTCTAGGATTATCTTGACAGCAACCCATGGCACAGTTTTTAGGCTGTCGCTAATATCATGCACTCAAGGAAATTTTATGTTAGAGGTAATCGTGTGAAATTATACAAAGTGGCACGGTGAGCAGCATAAATTTGGTGGGCACCCGTCTCCAAAACGGAAAGTACGTCATCGAGAACGAGCTGGGACGCGGCGGTTTTGGGGTGACCTATCGTGCTATGCACCGAAGCCTCAATCAAGTAGTCGTCATTAAGACGCTACGTTGGCCAACCAATGATGCAGAAAACGATCAGCAACTGCAAAAGTTTCAGGCAGAAGCACGTCGTTTAGCTCAGTGCCAGCATCCCCATATCGTTAACGTTACTGACTTTTTTATCGAGGCGGAGCGCCCCTATCTGGTCATGGATTTTATTCCAGGGCAACCGCTATCAGAGCTTATTTTTCCCAATCGACCTTTACAGGAAGACCTAGCCTTACAGTATATTCGACAAATTGCCAGTGCATTACAAACCGTGCATGCCCAAGGCTTGCTTCACCGCGATGTGAAACCTCAAAACATCATGGTTAACCAGGGCAATGCGATTTTGATTGATTTTGGCATTGCCCGAGAACTGGTGAGTGGTCAAACCCAAACCCATACAAATTTAGTTTCTGAAGGCTACGCTCCCCTAGAGCAGTATTTGCCCAAGGCAAGACGTTCAGCGGCCTCAGATGTTTATGGTTTAGCGGCCACCCTCTACTCTGCTGTCACCGGTCAAGTGCCGGTAGCCTCTGTGGTGCGATCGCACCACCCCCTCACTCCCCCTCGACAGGTCAACGCCACTCTCAGCCCCAGCACAGAACAGGCAATCCTCCAGGGCATGGCGTTGCAACTAACTGAGCGCCCCCAGTCAATTGCCACCTGGCTAATGCTGTTACCAGCAGCCAACAAACGGGGGTTACAACCACCCACCACCCAAGCGACCCAGGTTGTGGCCCCTGGCAGCCCTTCAGGCTATGTTTCAGGTCAGGATGATTTTCAAACTGGTGCTAAGGAGAAGCAACAACAGAAACGACAGGGTCCAGGCGTTATTAAAGCATTCTTTTCTCTTATGCTCCTGGGACTGATAGCAGGTTCAGGATTTTTAGGCTATCGCGTATATATTGCTGTTCGCCAAGCGGTCAGTAATGTAAGGGACAAGACAGAAGACTTTGAAGTCTCTATGCCAGAGATTAGACTTCCCGAAGTCTCCCAACCTGAGCCAGAGGAAACATTAGCAGAAGAATCCAGCACTCCAACAGAAGTCCTTCCGGATCCAACAACTGCTGAGAGCGCACCGCCAAAACCTGTTGCCACATCGCCACGACTAATATTAAAAGACAGTGGCAATCCCAATACTGCTACACCTGGCAATGGCAGTATCGTACCCGTACCTGGCTTTGCCCCTGGCACAGCGGCAACAGCTGTTGTTAATCGCCTGGGGGAACCCACACGACAGTCTGTGTCTCCATCAGCCACAACGGCTGTATACGAGCTAGATCCAAATAGAGCAACCGTTGCCTATATATACAATGCTGCTGGTGACACTATTCAGCAAGCCGAGGCCGTCTTTGCCCCTTCTTACGATCGTTTAATCATGCGCACAGCGCTAGCAGGTATGCTCAATGGACAATCTACCCGAGAGATTGAAGGGGGGTTAGAACAGGTACGTACCGGTCAGGCAAATCAATTTCCCTTTGAGCACAACGGTTTAACCGGCAGCATCGAACGCAATGATAACGGGTTTATTCACATCCACGTGCGTTAGAAAACCGAGATCTCTCATATAAAACGAGACCCGGTGTAGAGACGTTCTATGGAACGTCTCTACACCGGGTTTGGTAATTAGGCGTAATTATCGACAACAACGTAATTACGTTCTCGCCTATTCGTTTTCCATGTTGAAGATAAAGGGTACCTGACCGCCCTTATCTCCCATAACCAACACCCTGGGCATCTGGGAACCACCGAGTTTCCAGGCTTCAATGGCCTCTTTCTGAAGCACCAGTTCACCCCCTTGGGCCTTTAATGTTTCAGCCAACAAACGCTGGGCTTCGGCGCGACCTTTGGCCCGGTTGACTTCTGCCTGGGCTTCTTGTTCAGCCTGCTGGGCTACATACACAGCTCGACGAGCACTTTGCTCAGCAATTTGCTTTTCTTCTACCGCTCGGGCAAATTCTTCTGAAAATGAGAGATCAACAACACTCGTATCAAGAATGATGATGCCGTACTTTTCTAAACGGCTACTGAGAGTATCGTCAAAATCTTCCTTTAGCTTCGTTCGTTGCGTAATCGCCTCTTCTACAGTGCGACGGGCAGCAGCAATCTTAAAGGATTCCTGGGTCTGGGGGGCAATGATCTTGGTAACTATATTGGCCAACGTTCCTTGCTTTCTGCGGATTTCCACAATATTGCTAGGATCTAACCGAAAGTTAATGGCAAATCGAGCCCGTAAATCCTGAAGATCCTTAGTGGAACTTTCAGCGGGCACTTCAAATTTCTGAACCGTAACATCGTAAACATCCACAAAAGACACCAGGGGTGGCTTGATGTGAATCCCCTCTAGCAAGGGGGCATTTTGGGCTTTCCCTAGAATGCTTAAGACACCGGCCTGACCAGGATTAATAATGACCAAAGTGCTGGTCAAAATCAGGCCGGTAATAATGGCCAAAAGTGCGATCGCAGCTGGCTGCCAGCTACCCGTCCGAGCGCTCAAAATTAGTTCCTCCGAGTGTAGATGGGGAAAATTTTTTTAGACAAAATTTTCTTTCCCCAACGTATCCTAACCTTCTGGCAACCCGGTGACCACTTTATCTCCATCAATCACAGTGCCAATTTGATAGGCGGATTGAAAATGAGCCAACGTAGCTTCGGCTTGATCAGCAGGTACAACCAGTACAAAACCAATACCCATATTGAAGGTTTTAAACATTTCAGCAGTCGCTACATTGCCAGCTGCTTGTAACCACTTAAATACCGGCAGTATGGGCCAACTATCCGCCTCTATATATATAGATTGATTTTCACCGAGGCAACGAGGCAAGTTCTCAGGAAAACCACCCCCCGTAATATGAGCCATAGCGTGAATTTCTAAGCCACTCTTCAGGGCAGCTAACACTGGTTTTACGTAGAGTTGAGTGGGTGTCAGCAACACCTCGCCCAGGGACTGACTCGCCAATAGCTCCGGGCATTCATCCCAGCCATAACCGACCGATCGATCTACGACTTGCCCACCCAAAGACTCCTGCCGGGGCGCTTCCGCCATAATTTTGCGCACCAGACTGTAGCCGTTACTGTGCACACCGCTGCTGGGTAGTCCAATTAAGACATCCCCTATGCGCACCCGAGAACCGTCTAAAATGGCACTTTTTTCGACAATACCGACACAGAATCCGGCCATGTCATACTCACCCTGGCCATAAAACCCAGGCATCTCAGCCGTTTCTCCACCTAGTAGGGCACAGCCCGACTGACGACACCCCTCGGCCACCCCTGCTACCACCTGGGTCAGCTGCTCAGGGGCCAATTGCCCCGTGGCCAAATAATCTAAAAAGTAGAGAGGTTCCGCCCCTGACGTCAGCACATCATTGACACACATGGCCACAAGATCAATGCCCACCGTATTGTGACGATTCAACATGTGGGCCAACTTGAGTTTGGTACCTACACCATCTGTCCCCGAAACCAGAACGGGCTGAGAATATCCCTCGGGAAGCTCAAAATAACCGCCAAACCCACCTAAACCACCCAACACTCCAGGACGGCGAGTTCCTTCCACCAGGCTGCGAATAGTTTCCACAAACGCACGACCTGCTTCAACGTCCACCCCTGCCTGTCGATAATCCATAGACCTTACAAGAAATAGCATCCCTTAGAATACTTGTGGACGGTGGGCAATGCCCACCCTACGCGCTAAGGGCCTCAGCCCCTAAGGGAAGATGGGCGATACCTCCAGTAGACAATGCCTAAAGACAATACCCAAAGACAATGCCCAAACCTATAGAATCTTCATGATATGTCCGTTGACAAGAACATTATTGGTCATGGAAACTAGACTTACCACGGGGACAAAGTCTAAAAACGAACTGTAAGGTTATTTGGCATCTATTAATAATCTGTAATCATTGCAAAGCCATACATAATTTTTCAAAAACTAATTAGTCTGCTAGGACAGCTAGAAAACCGTCTATAAGCCTTGGCTGTCGAAGCCTGTAACTGGCGAATGAAGAAATTGTAAAGATGTTCCGCTAGGCCATTGTCTGTTTTCCCGGTCAAAAATGCGGTTCCAAACAGCAAAATCTTCGTGATAGATTAGCTCGCGTTGCCAATTTTTATTTTGTCCGCGATGCATTGTCATCTTGAAGCTACCCTATTCAATCCATTGAATTTGCCACTTCTCGCTCTGCGATGTAGACGCATATGCCTGGTGCACTCTGATTTATGAACAAAAAGTTTATTGGTCGTGTAGCAGTTGCCACATTGCTTGCCACTGCCGTTTCGATTCCTGAACGGGTCCATGCCCAAACCTTTGATACAGGTCCCATTGGAGCGTTTGAGGTTTCAGTCAACGACCAGTCCTTGGAGTCGTCTTCAACCGATACGCTTCAGAAATTTAATCGGTCGACGACCACCGTTCGCGTTAATGCCCATGCCCATGAAAGTCGGCAAGCTGCAACGGTTTACGTTAAAGATATTCCCGTATTAACCTACATCGATTCATCTGATACAGCTGAGGTTGTATCTGGTTGGGTGCCCCTAGAAGAAGCCGCAACCAACAGGGTTATTGCTGATGCAACTCAAATGGCAGCACAGCTGGAGCAATTGAGCGATCGCAACACAGATTTCACCGCCCATTGGGATGACGGCACTTACATGGTCAAAGCTGGAGACAGCCCGCTGCTCACCTTGGGTGAAACAGTGCAGCTTTCCGATGCCACCGAAAATGACGCAGAAAACGTTCTGCAAATTACCAATCGGTTACGCCGTCTTATCGGTGATGGTGCGACAGAGCCCATTACTGAAGTCATCGGTAGACCCGAACCACAGCAAGTGGCAGCCATCCGTTCTAGCTATAGTGGCATGGCCTCCTGGTATGGGCCAGGATTTCACGGTCGGATGAGTGCCAGTGGTGAATCCTTTAACCAATACGCCATGACTGCCGCTCACCGCACCCTACCCTTTGGCACTCAAGTTCGGGTCACCAACTTGAACAATGGTCAGCAGGTTGTGGTCCGCATCAATGACCGTGGCCCTTTTAGCCGTGGGCGCATCATTGACCTCTCAGCTGGTGCGGCCAGTGCCATTGGGCTGCAAGCAGCTGGTGTCGGTCCTGTACAAGTTGAAGTGCTGCGTTAGTCTGGGTCAATCAGGTCTAACCCTATGTGGCCATGGCGACACCCAAGTGTTGCAATCATCTAGAGACAGGCTACGGGCCTATCCCTAGATGATTGTCTTAGTAAGACAACTAGGCCGTCTGCTATCGTTAAACCTTGTGTCTAAGGCGGTTGCCAGGAGACTGTCTTGCGTTTACTAAAAACGATAGAAGGATTGCGATGTTGGCTACGCAAACAGTCTGGCTCCATTGGTCTAGTGCCTACCATGGGAGCATTGCACCAAGGTCATCTCAGTCTGATTCATCGGGCACGACGCGATAATGAGTTGGTCATTGTCAGCATTTTTGTTAACCCCCTACAGTTTGGCCCCAATGAGGACCTCGCAGCCTATCCGCGAACCTTAGACTTAGATGCCAGAATGTGTGAAGCTGCTGGCGTTGACTGTATCTTCGCGCCAACAGCGTTAGACCTTTACGGGCCTAATTTTCAAGACGCTGACGCTCTGGTTACAGTTTTGCCCCCTCCCGCATTGGCGAGACCCCTGTGTGGACAGTTTCGCCCTGAACACTTTAACGGAGTCGCCACGGTCGTCACGAAACTTATTAGCCTAGTGAGACCACAGCGCTCTTATTTTGGTCAAAAGGATGCGCAGCAATTAGCCATCATTCGCCGATTGGTTAAGGACTTAAATCTGCCAGGAAGCATTATTGGTTGCCCAACTGTGCGAGAAGCGGACGGATTAGCCCTTAGTTCTAGGAATAAGTATTTAAGCGAGCAGGAACGTCAACAAGCAGTTATACTCTATCGGGGGTTAAGGAGAGCCAAAGAGAAGTTTAAAGCAGGTGTGCGATCGCAACATTCTCTCGCTTGCATCGTCTTTCAGTACTTAGAAACGGCACCCGCTGTCGCTCCCCAGTACATCGAACTGGTAAATCCATATACGTTGGCCCCCTTAGAAAAAGTTGAAACAGTTGGTATGTTGGCAGTAGCAGCATTTGTAGGGACTACACGATTAATCGATAACGTCGTTTTACGGGCACGGCGACCCATCATTGCCATTGATGGTCCCGCTGGTGCTGGTAAATCAACGGTGGCTAGGCAGTTGGCTCAGCAATTGGGTCTGCTTTATTTAGATACTGGGGCTATGTACCGTGCTTTTACCTGGTACGTTCTTGCCCAGGCATGCAACCCAGACGATGAAGTTGCTGTTGCTGACCTGCTACCTAAGTGTGAGATCAAGCTTGTTGCAACTCCTGCCGATGCAGGCCCTCACCCCCCGGAAGTCTGGGTAAACGATACATTGGTAACCCAAGCTATTCGCACCTCAGAGGTCACTGCCAACGTATCCACGATTGCCGCCCAGAGTTCTGTGCGGGAAGCGCTGGTCAAACAGCAGATGCAATATGGCCTAACCGGTGGTGTCGTGGCAGATGGTCGAGATATTGGGACCCATGTCTTCCCCGATGCTGAGCTCAAGATCTTTTTAACAGCATCCGTTGAAGAACGGGCTCGTCGTCGTCAAAGAGACTTGGCTAACCAGAACCAGCCTGTTCCTGAGCTGTCTGATTTGGCTCAAGCCATTAGTGAGCGTGACCATAAAGACAGTACGCGAGAGATTTCTCCTCTGCGCCAAGCAGATGATGCCATTGAAGTTGTTACAGATTCTCTGGCCATTGAAAGCGTCTTGGATAAGCTGTTGACCCTCTATAAAGAAAAAGTTGTCAGTGATGACGAGTAACACACACTGATAACGACTAGCCTCCTGCTCAGACCGCCCATAAAAACCAGGGGTAAATATACGTAAATTGGCTCAGATTTTCCGTCAATTTTGGCTCTAATTTACGTGTTTACGAGGAAGCTTTTACCCATATAAGCAGGGGAAAATAAAGCTAATTCTGAAGAACGCGTGCAAGGCGACTAATCATCCGAGGGGGCATTTGGATGGTTTATTTGAATCTTGTATCCATGCGTTTTACAGGTGAGCTGTCTGACCCTGGGGGCTTTATGGGGTCAGGCATTTTTCTTTTAAACGTTTGTTGGGTCGTTCCATGGAACGACCCAACAAACGTTTAAAAAGAATCTTCTAAAAGACCGCTGCTAAGATCTCCTCTTTCATGTCAAAGTTAGCAGTCACCGATTGTACATCCTCAAGATCTTCCAAAGCATCCATCATTTTTAATAGAGACTTTGCTTGATCAATATCGGTCACATCAACGGTATTACTCGGTACCCAGCGCACCTCAATATCCTTCACTGTATAGCTTTCACCTTTGAGATGAATGCTGAGATTCTCCAGATCGCTAGGGGGGCACAACACTTCTGCACCGGGGGTATCTTCATCCACTTCGGTCAATTCGTAAGATTCAGCTCCCCCTTCAATGGCCGCTTCTAATAGGGCATCTTCTTCCAACTCACCCTTGACGACAACTACGCCTTTTTGGTCAAACATCCAGCCGACACAGCCAGTTTCGCCAAGGTTGCCACCGTTTTTGCTAAACGCCGCTCGCAGATCGGCAGCGGTGCGGTTGCGATTATCGGTCAGGGCTTCCACCAGTACAGCAACACCGCCCGGACCATACCCCTCGTAACGAATGGATTCTAAGTCACCATCGCTGCCTAATTTGCCAGTCCCTTTTGCGATCGCACGGTCAATATTGTCATTGGGCACCCCCGCTGCCTTCGCTTTATCAATGGCCGTCCGCAGCTGAAAATTACCATCGGGGTCACCGCCACCATGCTTTGCTGCCACAATAATTTCCCGTGACAGCTTGGCAAATACTTTGCCCTTAACCGCATCAACCCGTGCCTTTTGGCGTTTGATATTGGCCCATTTACTATGCCCTGCCATAACGTCTTAGTCGTCATACACTAGCCCACTATTGTAGCGAGAAGTTTTGAAAGGAAATTGGAAAGGTTGGGAAAGAAATAGGGAATGGGCCATGGGAAAATCTCCCCTGTAGGGGCATTCCATGGAACGCCCCTACAGGGGAGCCTCACGCAAGTTGTCCCGCCCGTAACGCTGCCCCAATCAACCCTACGCTTTGATTGGTAACCAAGTGAATGGGCACATTATCCAGCAGTGGGCCCACGCGACCTTTGTGGCTAAAGGCTGTGAGAAAACTGCCGTCGCGGATCAGGGGCATGTTTTTGGCCGTGACGCCACCGGCTACGTAAAGGCCGCCGTAGGGTAAAAGTTTGAGGGCTAAATTACCAGCCGCCGCCCCGTAGGCATCAATAAAAATTTCCATGGTGCGGCCAGCAAGACGGTCAACGGTGGCAGCTTTGGAAATGGCAGCGGCTGGATCGGGGAGTTCGCTGCGTTTGCCTGCGCCTTGCTCCCAATTGCGCACCACTTGAGCGAGTTCTTCGGACTCAGTGGCAAAGTTGCGATCGCGTAAAAACTGATAGATAGAGACAATACCCTGGCCAGAAACCACCCGCTCCACAGAAACACGGGAAATAGAATGCTTGTCTAACAGGTAATGCAGTAACTGAAACTCCAGTTCAGAGCGAGGGGCAAAGTCGGCATGGCCACCTTCAGAAGGAAATACCTGGTATTGGCCACCGCAGTTAATTAAAAACCCCTGGCCCAGTCCAGTCCCAGCACCAATAATGGCAATGGGCGCTTGATCATCATGGGTTCCCGACTGTAGCGTACACACATCATCTGACGTTAGTCCTAGTACACCATAGCCAACGGCAGCAAAGTCATTGATCAGCTCTACCGTTTTGAGACCCAGTTCATCAGCGATGCGATCGCCACTCAAAGACCAAGCTAAATTTGTGAGCTGGGAACGATTATTGACCACAGGTCCAGCAATAGCAAAGCAGGCCGCTTGGGGCTGGGCATTTGAAACCGCTGCCAGAAAGTCTTTTACCATCGGCACCAAATCAGCATAATCGCCACTGACAAAGCGCTGTTCATGGAGCGTTTCTTGGGGATTAGTGCCAGACTGCACCAACCGCAAAATTGTTTTGGTACCGCCGATGTCACCCGCTAGTAGTTGCATCATAATGATTTCGAAATCAGGTCAAATTTAACGTGATAGTTGGAGAATATAGAAAGTCGTTGGCACGCCCTTTTAGATACCCCGCGATCATCGACGATCTCTTGAGGAATTAATTTCCCACAGTCCATTAGATCTATACCGCAACGAGTGTAATGCCCCTCCCCGTAGTCCCGACCATAGCCGACATTTTAGACCGAGCCCTAGACGGTGAGAATATTTCGCCAGACGACGGCATCACCTTACTGAGCCAGACCACAGCCGCAGCCGTGGAAACCATCCGAGCGACTGCTGATCAACTACGTCAACAGCAAGCGGGAGACACCGTCACCTATGTGGTCAATCGCAATATAAATTACACCAACATTTGCGAACAGCACTGTAGCTTTTGTGCATTTCGTCGCGATGCAGGGCAGGCGGGGGCTTACTGGCTCAGCTGGGAAAATATTCTAGAAAAAGCAACCGCTGCCGTAGAGACAGGCGCAACGGAAATCTGCATGCAGGGAGGCCTGCACCCAACGGCAAAAATTAATGGTCGCTCTTTGGACTATTACCAACAGCTCGTCACCACCATCAAGACAACGTTTCCTCACCTCCACATCCATGCTTTCTCACCCCAGGAGGTGCAGTTTATTGCCCGCGAAGACAATTTAGACTTTGCAACGGTCATAGGTGAACTGGCCCAAGCCGGTGTCGGCTCACTCCCAGGGACCGCCGCTGAAGTGCTTGATGATCGGGTGCGACGGGTGCTCTGTCCTGAAAAAATTGACACTGCCACCTGGATCAAGATTGTCACCCAGGCCCACGAGCTAGGCATGCCCACCACCAGCACAATGCTGTCAGGCCATATTGAAACCATTGAGCAGCAAATTGGCCACTTTGAAAAACTACGTCAGCTGCAACAGCGCTCTTTAGCAAAGGGTGACACAGGCATCACTGAGTTTATATTGTTGCCCTTTGTGGGACAGGATGCCCCAGCTCCCTTGCGGAAGCGAGTCGGTCGAGATCAGCCAGTGATCTCAGATGCACTATTACTAACGGCAGTGGCGCGTATTTATTTGGGTCGTTGGATCAAAAACCATCAGCCTAGTTGGGTAAAACTTGGTCTGGATGGTGCTACTGAAGCCTTACGCTGGGGCTGCAACGACATTGGTGGCACCCTGATGGAAGAGCACATTACCTCCATGGCCGGAGCGCAAGGGGGTACCTGTCAGTCAGTGGACAATTTGACGGGTGCGATCGCAACCCTTAATCGTCCCAGCCAACAGCGGGATACCTTATATAACTGGATAACGATCAATTATTAACAGACGCATCTAATCATTAATGTTTACTCAAATCTATTTCCATACCAATAGCAGATTTGTAGAGTAGTGCAGGACCATTAATCCGCTCGAATTCCAAGCCCTAGCATCCGTTAGCTGCATGCTTAAAATAGTCAGCATCTTACCTCCTGCCAAGCAGCATAAGCTCCGCAAACATCTCAACAAGCATCGATCCCTATTAGAACTGGATACGTCTAGCTATGGTATAGGACGACAGCGTTATTGGCTTGAACATCAGCCGATTTTAGGCAGCTGTGGTCGGTCTTATCAATCCGCCGTGCAGCACACCCAGTTTTGGGGCTTCTGCCGCACCATCTATCAACGGGCTAGCCAAGTTGCCCTACCCGATCAGGACGCACTTACCCCCGATGTGGGACTCGTTGCCTATGGCGGTGTGGGCATTCGTGAGCATCGCGACGATCCCTATGCCGCCTGTCCAGCTGTCAGTATTAACCTGTCAACTGTTCCAACTCAGTGGGGATATACCCCGAACTATACTGGCTACGATAAACTCCACCAAAAGCGGGCCACGGAAACAATCCATCGCTTACCACCGGGGTCAATTATCGTGTTCAACAGTCAAAATCCCCATCGGGTGATTAGCCCTGACCTCGAACGCTGGTCCATTAATCTGTGGCGGATCGCCCCCTCCTGTCGCCCTTACTTTCAGAGCTACTTAGACGCTTATCCCCTGGCTGTCAATAATGCGGTAAGCTTTTTCCCACAGGTGGGAGAAAAAAGCTATGGCCAAAATCGAGCTCAAGGATGTGCAAATTGGGGATCTGAACTGGGTATATCGCGAGCTAGTGCCCGACACCCCCAACGATAAGCCACCTGTTTTAATGCTCCATGGTCTGGTATCCCAAAGTTACAGCTGGCGCGATGTTCAGCCAGCGTTGGCTGAACAGGGGTTTCGTAGCATTGCCCCTGATTGGATTGGCCACGGCTCCTCTTCAAAACCAGATAAACGTCAGTTTGCTTATGACCAAGCCACCTATCTCAAAGCCCTTAGCGACTATATCGATACTCTGGAGCTGAGCCGTTTTTCCCTAGTAGTGCAGGGGTTTTTAGGGGTTACTGGTTTACTCTACGCTGCGCAGAACCCTGACAAAATCGAAAGATTAATTATTCTCAATACACCTCTCCCACCCAAAGCAGAGCTACCTTTCTCTGTAAAAATGATGGGCTGGCCTTTTGTAGGTGACATGGTGACCCAAGACCCGCTCTTGGTGGATCGCACCCTGGAAGGTGGTGGTCCTTACCAGGTCTCGGATGACGATCTAGATGTTTACCGCCGTCCATTTCTAAAAAGCTCTGATGTGGGCCGTTCATTGATGTGGACAATCCGCGCGATGAAAATGCCTCAAATTACTGAGCAAATTTCCCAAGGGTTTGCCAACTGGTCACGTCCTACCTTAGTGGCTTGGGGCATATCGGACCCCTGGCTATCAGCAGAAAGCGCCAAAGCATTCGCCAAAGGAGTTGAAGATGGCGAGTATATCGAAATGACAGAAGTAGGCCATTATGCCCAAGAAGATTGGGCTGATAAGGTGAGCGAGGCGGTGGTGCCATTTTTACGAAAACAGGAATTGTAGAAAAACCGCATCAACTCAAAATTCAAAACCTAAAACTCTTCTTTGTTGGGCAATTGCTTTTTTAGCTCTGCCAACAATATTGCTTGCTCTTCCTGTAGGCTGTTTAATCGCTGCAAGATTGTTGCAACGTGTTGTTCTTGAGCTGATTCTCCAGCTGTTGTTTTGGTCAATAGCCAACGCCCCAAGGAGAATGGAGAACGCCCCAGCCACTTGAGCAGACGGCGCAGCAGCTGACCAACAAGGGAAATGCCAAGTTGAAGCAGAATGATTAGAGAGATCGCGATCGCAACCAGCCAATAGGGGTGATGCAGTCCCCACAGAACTGCCGTTTCAGTCGGCGTTAACAGTGCTTCTGCAACTGTCCCTTCTAACAATAGACTGGCTCCGCTATTCACTATTGACTCTCCTACTTGCTACCAGCAGGCATTTGGACATTCCCTGTTGTCTTAATCATTCCGCCGTCTATGGCGTCTCCATCCTTTACGCCCCTTCAACTCCCGCTTAACTGCAATATCCCACTTATCCACCAGGGTCATCATGGCAGGCATATCACGAGATACCTTGTCCTGCCAGCCGAGATCAGCTACCACCGAATTAAATGTGCGGCGCTTGGTCATGCGATAGGCAATTTCCTCCACCTCTTCCCAGGTCAGATTACTCTCAATGTAGGCCTTCGTAATCACATTCAACAAGTTGGTAAATCGATTCCCCTCCGCTTCAGTCATCATCGTATGGGGGATATCTAACACCCGATCAAAGCTGTTGTACCAGCAATAGGGTTGATGTTCTAGTGCTGCTTCAAAGAAACGATGGTGATCGTAGTTGTTCACAGCGCGATCGCTTTCACTAGAGATCATAAAGATCGGGGCAATGGGAGACTTTTTGACCCGCTTAAAGTTATATTTTGCAATTCGTAACACTGCTCGCAGGGCAGAAATTTCAAACCCTGGATAGCTGGGACCCATTAATTTTTCCCATTCAAAATAGGTATCAATATGCCTAACAAATAAGTCAATCACCTTGCTGCTGGCACTAAAGTAAGGTGCAAATAACAGTGCCCGATAGATATCAGCAGCTTTTTCCATGGCCAGCCACGTCGCCAGGGTCGCACCACCAGACAAACCACCAATAATCACCTTCGAGCCCATTCTCTGGGCAATTTTAAGCCACTGCAACCCAAACTTAAGATAGATGCGGGGGTCTTCTGCTAGCGGCGGGGGATTACCCGGCCCCCATTGACCTGCCAAACCATGCATCGGTAACAAGGGCACTAGCACATTACACCCTGCTTTGTGTAAGGTTTCTGCCATGGGAATAAACTGATAGGGACCAGCCGTAAATCCATGGAAAAACAGACACACTTTTTCAGTGGGTTCGCTATGAAATAAAAAATACGACCGACAGAGATTATCAATTAGCGATAGCTCTGATTCACGAGCTGATATTTTGCTCTTCAGAACATTTTTAAGCGTTAGGTAGTCTGCCATAGCAACCTGATATCTGGGCATAGACGAATACTACCGCTCAGACTCAGCATATTCCTAAAGATTGCGGGACTGCTTAATTATCAGCTCGCCTTAACGCACAGATAACACGACTACTCTTGAGAGGCAGGTTGTTCGGTTGATTGCTCTTCAGACTGCGTGTCAGCGGCATTGCTCGTCAACAGCAACACTGCTCCGCGACCATCTACGATGCACGAACCACGTTCATCAGGCAATTCTACAATGGACCAAGGAATCAAAAAGGTTCCGTCTTCCATGGCCTTTGAAGGAGCAAGTTTTGGCGTCTTCTCAGCGGTAGCAACGGTTTCATAACAGCGATGGGCAATCGCTTCAACATCGTCAGGAATGACTGGCTTCTTAGGACCACAGGCACTTACTCCAGTCAGCAGCACTAACCATAAATAACGCAGCTTACCCATAGGCTTAGCCCCCAGATAGGGTTGATGTCGTACCGCACGGCACCCATTAGATATCCTCGACAGAATCATTCCTTAACTTGGTAACGCCCTTACAATCAATAGGAGCTGAAGGGAATCAAAGTAAACTGACAAATCTTGGCGGCGTGGGGAGTCAGGAACCAGGAATCAGAAGTCAGCGAAGGGCTGGATTTTGACTCCTGAATTCTGACATCCGGCTTAACCAGAATTTTTCGGTTTAAATGAGTCCTTACTGATAGCAGCTTACAGAACTTTTAGACCCAGTCCCCATGCAATTATTTCGCGTATTACTTCCCCTGTTAGTTGCCGTTTGCTTAGTGTTCACCAGTGCCCCTGCGGTGGCTGCACCCATAGCTGTTTTACCTGGCTTGCAGGGTGTATTTACGGGCACACCGCCGACTAACATTGGCATTCATGATGCTCAACTGATTGCCTGCCCTACGTCGCCTAACTGTGTTAGCAGCAGTGCCAGCGATGATGAGCACTATATTGCACCGATTGAGTATACGGCTGACAAAGACGCTGTTCGCGATCAGCTGGTGGCCATTATTAACAATCAGCCCCGCACTGAGATTATCGAACAGACTGATGACTATATTTTGGTGGAGTTTACCAGCCGTCTGATGGGGTTTGTGGATGATGCTGAGTTTTACTTTCTGCAAGATGGTAATAGCATTGCGATGCGCTCTGCGGCACGGTTAGGAGAGTCAGATCTAGGTGTGAACCGTCGACGTTTGGAGCAGTTTCGTTTAGCGCTGCAGAGTTTAGGGGCTTAGTATCAGAGCTATTGCTGTCAGGAAAGCTGGCCTTCTGAGTAAAGCCCTGACAGCAATTATTTATCCCTGAAATTTCCCCTCATCACTATCAAAACACCGTGACCTCACCCATCTACCAAATTCGACCCATGACTCGCGGTGAGCTCGACCTCGCCGTTGACTGGGCTGCGGCAGAAGGCTGGAATCCAGGCCTGCACGATGCCGATTGCTTTTATAATGCCGACCCCACAGGGTTTCTGATGGGATTTCTAGATGGAGCACCCATCGCTTCAATTTCAGCCGTTAAATACGGTGAATCCTTTGGGTTTATTGGCTTTTATATTGTGAAGCCAGAATTTCGGGGGCAAGGGTATGGGCTAGCCATTTGGCATAGTGCACTTGCATATTTAAAGGGACGAAATGTCGGTCTAGACGGCGTAGTTGCTCAGCAAGATAACTACGTTAAGTCTGGGTTTAGCCTGGCGTATCGGAATATTCGCTACGCAGGTGTGGGTAATGGTCAAGCGGATGATTCGGGCTGTGTGCCGCTGGCAAATCTGTCGGTAGAAACCGTGATTGAATATGATGGACGATTTTTTCCTGAGGTGCGATCGCACTTTACCCCATGCTGGATCGCGCAACCCAACAGCCACGCCGTTGCCATGGTGCAAGGACAAACCCTAAAAGGCTATGGCGTTCTGCGCCTCTGTCACAGCGGATACAAAATTGGCCCCTTATTTGCCGACACAGCAAACGTTGCCGATGGCATTTTTCAGGCCCTAATAGCCAAAGTGCCAGCAGGGGACTCATTTTACTTAGATGTACCGGAAGTCAATGGTGCAGCAGTCGCACTAGCCAAGCGATACAACATGCACTACGTATTTGAAACCGCACGGATGTATACCCAGACAACTCCAGAATTGCCGCTTAGCGGAATTTTTGGGGTGACTACATTTGAGTTGGGGTAGTGCTACGGCCCTGGAACGCTACAATATTAGAAATATTAAGTGTTCGTTACATTTGGATGGGAGTTGGTTATGGGGCGCAAGCAGGCCATCGTCATTGGAGCTGGAATTGGTGGACTTACCATGGGTATCCGCCTCCAAAGCTTAGGATTTGATACCACTATTGTGGAAATGCTGGATGCCCCTGGTGGTCGCGCTTACGTGCGTAAAGCAGATGGTTTCACCTTTGATATGGGTCCCACAGTCATCACGGTGCCCCACTTTATTGAAGAATTGTTCTCTCTGGAGCGTGATCAAGCAGCCCTAACCCAGGACGACTTCCCGGCAGAAATTGTCGATGAAAGCAAGCGTATCAAGTCCGGCATTTCCGGTGGCCCCAACACCAGTCGCTACGTCAAGATTGTTCCTGTACTCCCCTTCTACCGCATCTACTTTGATGATGGCACATTCTTTGACTACGACAGTGACCCTGAGAACACTCGCCGACAAATTCTAGAGCTGGGTGAACCCGGCGACTTTGAAGGGTACCAACGTTTCCACGCTGCAGCTAAAGCTGTTTTTGACCGGGGTTTTTTGGAATTGGGCTATACCCATTTTGGCAGCGTCGGCTCCATGCTCCGGGTAGTGCCTGAACTGCTGAAACTAGACGCTGTACGGACTCTATTTAGCTTTACTAGCAAGTACTTTAAGAGTGACAAACTGCGCCAGGTCTTCAGCTTTGAACCGTTGCTGGTGGGCGGCAATCCCCTTTCAGTACCTGGCATCTACGCCATGATCCACTTTGTTGAAAGCACCTGGGGCATTCACTTTGCCATGGGGGGTACCGGTGCTTTGGTCAGTGGCTTTGTCAACAAGTTTGAGGATCTGGGTGGCAAGATTGTTTACAACACCAAGGTCAACAAAATTAATGTCAAAAAAGAGAACGGCAAGAAAGTAGTCAAAGGCATTACCTTAGCTGATGGCACCGTCATGACAGCTGATGCTGTTGTTTCCAATGCCGATTGGGCCACCACCTATGGCAAGATGATTGAGCCCAAGTATCGCTTCTGGAATAGCGACCTACGGGTAAAAGTGACTCAACAGTCCATGTCGGCATTTGTACTGTACCTGGGCTTTAAGGCCGATGGCAATGAGAACACCAAACTGCGACACCACAGCATTATCTTAGGCCCTCGCTACGAAGAACTGTTAAAAGATATCTTTGGTCGCAAGGTTATGCCCAAAGACTATTCTCAATACGTTCACTTACCGACGTTGACAGATCCGTCTCTAGCCCCCGAAGGACACCATGCAGCCTACATTCTTGTACCTGTTCCTAATAATGCCTCTGGCATCAACTGGGATGAGATGGGTGAAAAACTAAAAGACAATGTGTTGACGTTCATGGATGAACGAGGATATTTGCCTAACATCAAGGAGCGCCTAGTCCATTGCAGTTACATCACACCTGACTACTTTGAGACTACGCTACAGGCCCACATTGGTAATGCCTTTGGCCCTGAACCCACATTGATACAGTCGGCATTCTTTAGACCCCATAACCGCAGTGAGGACATTGCTAACCTATATATGGTCGGTGCAGGCACACAGCCTGGTGCAGGTACACCCAGTGTGATGATGTCTGCAAAGATGACAGCCCGCTTAGTAGCAGAGGACTTTGCCATTGCCCCTGAGATTGTAGGGGGTATTGCTGAAGGGAAAGAGGCTTCTCTCGTTTAGGCGGTTGTTCACACAAACGAACGGCTTGTTTTTCCCCGATATGACAACTTTTGATCAGTGTTAACGGTTTAACCGATCACAACTTATCAGCTGAGGCCAGTTTGCTGTAATAGCGGCTGGCCTTTAATTTTAAGCATGATTATGTCTGTCATTTAGGATATGCGATCGCAAAGGTAAAGAAAAACTAAGAGTCTTTACCTACTTTTCAAAAACCAAGCCACTATCTTGGGTAAGCGAACATAATTAACGCTTTGATGGTGATTGGTCCATTAATCATCATTCAAGTCCGACAAGTGATAGGTATGAGGAGTTTATGTGTTGAGGTGACTTAGGCAAGCCTAGGCCATCTTGTTGATCGTTATACCAAGGAGTTCCCATGACACTTTTTCCCGCAATTATAGTGTTCGCTACAGTTTTTCTGCTTTTTTCCAAAGACGTCCTTGGCAAAAAAGAAGAGCCCAGGAAAAAGCTAAAAACTAATGCGTCTGAGACTAGTATGTCTGATGTATTGCTCAGATATAAGCTACTGAATGAACTGGGAGAAAAGCCCTAGCGACATCAACTTGTCCACAACTACAATGTCAACTGGGCACCAAAATAGTGATTAGAGCCAGTTTATCTTCATAGAAACTGGCTCTAATTCTTGTTTTTTAAGTGCCATTAAACTTTAACCATCACAACGGCATCGTCCTATTAAGGCCTTTATCAGTTGCTTTTCAAGCATAGTCTTGAACAGACTCAACGATACAAACGACTGCCAACTACCAGCATTGCCCTGACTGTTTGTACTACACCTGACATAAAGGCCCCCTATGGGTCATGTATGAGATTTATCCGAAATCCATACTTAAGGGATTGTTGTTTAAGCGACAGCAGTCAAGGTGTCTGTCTATGTCTACACAACTCATCCCACAAAGCCCGATTTTACTCCGAGCCTATTGCGATGAAGATTGGTCAGTTGTATGTGACATCCATGATCGCGCTCGGCCCCATGAGCTAACAGGTTCTTGCGATGCCAATAGCTTTTTGCCCCTGGCAGAGGACCCAGAAGATATCGACAATTTTCATCGCTCAGAAAAATTTGTTGCCTGCATTCAAGGCCAAGTCGTTGGTTTTGTCGGCATTGACGAAAATTTAGTTTCCTGGCTATATGTAGACCCAGATTACTTCGGCATTGGCATTGGCAGAGAACTTCTACAGCTAGGGTTAGAGCTCGCTGGCTCCCAAGCCTGGACAGTCGTTTTGAGTGGCAATACCCGTGCCCGTAGGCTCTACGCCAGCGAAGGCTTTCAGGTAGTCCACACATTTGAAGGTAGCAATGCAGGCTATCCATGCACCTGCCTGGAGCTATCCTTCAAGCCTAATCACATAAAATTACCCCAAGAACAAACGCAGTTTTATGCAGCCTAATTAGGTCAAGCTAAGCAAATAGTCAAATCATCATGAACACAGTCACAATTGTGTTGTTTGCGATCGCAGGCATCACCCTATGTTCTAATGTGTGGGCATATTGGCTCAACTCCAGATATCACACGTCTGACTATATGGGTGCATCAATTAATTTCCATGCCGGAAATTTTATGGTGGGCTTATTTATCGGTATAGGGATTGCCCTGCACATCAGCTGGCCATGGTGGTTAGGCATTATCGGCCTATTAGCCTGCTGGACTGGCAGCACTCCGCTTATGTGGCTTATCCATTTAGCCCTGGCTCCATTTCGTCAACCTCATCCCAGAACAACAGAGCTAAGACAAAAACAAGTAAATCGTTAACATGCTTAACAAGACCTCATATCTTGACCGTTGCTGATCCAGGAAATAACTTGACCTGACAGAATCTTCCTACATTGGCATTGATCAGATTAACGCTGCCCGAGGATCAGCAACACTATATTTTTTGACCCATAAGACTATGCTTAGATCCGCCATGAATATTCGAATTGCCCAGCGGCAAGATATTGAAACGCTGTTTGAAATCAGAACCAGCGTTATTGAAAATCATCAATCCCGTGAAGACATCGCTGAACTAGGTATTACTCCAGCATCGATCGCAGAAATGCTTGAAACCGACTGCTGCGCCTGGATTGCTGAACTAGATGGTGAGGATATTGGTTTCTCCATTGCCAATCAAACAGGAAAAAATATTTTTGGCATGTTTGTACGCCCCAGCTTTGAAGGTCGGGGTGCCGGTCGTCAGCTGATGCAAGCTGCTGAAGATTGGTTATGGTCCAGCAACATTAATGAGATTTCGCTAGTCACTGGAAATAATCCCAACTTGAGGGCTTATGGCTTTTATCTTCACCTGGGTTGGACACCCATCGCAGTCGAACAATATGGAGACTTTGCAGGCGAGATGAAATTTATCAAACGTCGTTAAGAGTAAGGGTTACGTATACCGAATGATACTGTTGTTTCAGATTTATAAGCATGCACTAATGCAACGACTATTTTAAGTACAAAGAGGTATTAAGCATTATTTCAAATCGACTTTTTCTGTTTAGCTCAAAAAAGTGTTGGGCAATACTTAAAGCATCAGAATCATTATTCTAGCTAGGTTCTCTACCACCAGAATGTTAGAAAAACTCTTCACTGGGACCGCTGTAGGATTTATTGCACTGTTAGCACTGGTCAAATCAACCTATGCATCTCCTAGCGAGCCAGTGACTGTCGATGTCTACGGCTCATCCTACAGTGTTGAGTTAGATCATGAGGCTACAGACCAGGTACTTAGAAACCAACCATGGTGGGGCAACAAAGCCCTCGCCAGCGAACTATGTGAAGCTTTAGTGTATGAAGGCGAAGACATTGCCAGTGTCGGATTTAACACAATGGAAATCAGTGGTGAAGATTACATTGAAGCTTATCTGGTCATGCCCCTCACCACATGTAGTGGACCAGTTTTAATTTCCCAAGCCGATATTGGACAAATGACTGGCGGCACATTTTTTGTTGTCTCAGGTAATGTTTGCTTCACAAGCAATTCAGAAACTCTCAGTGCTCAAGTGCGTAAGAATCATCCCCTGAGTCAGAACCTATACATAACGCCTCAAAATGTAAGCGTGTTAAATTGTGGCTATTTCAATAACTCAATCTTGTATTACTAGAGTTATCGGCGGCCCATTTGGAAGCTATAGATTTAAGCAGTGCACAAAATAGGCATCAACGGGTTACCGTTGACGCTTGTGTTTTATCTCCCATAGTAAACTGCTGAATGTATTCAGCAGTTTACTGCACACATAGTCGCTGATATTCAGAGCTTTCAGCTATAACTGTTGTTGTGAACGATATGCGCCAAGCTACAGTTATGATGCCTAACGACAGCATCATAAAGATCAGCAAGGCCGTACCGATTGCATATTGGTCAAATGCAAACAAACCTAAGCGTGAGAGTGCTCGTCAAATGAGTCAGAAGGCTGCTTGAAAGGTAATGAACCACTAATCGTCCAGCACAAAACCGGACAAAATACGATGCAATAGACTGTCAGTACGGTAATTAGCTCGGTAGCGGTTAAAGCGTTAGATGTCATGAGAATCGCCTCCTAAAAATACACATTGCAGAGGCGCGTTCCTTCAGGAAAATATCCCTACTTCCGTCCTTCAATATTCAAAGCTTTTTGAATCAAAGGATGAACGGTCTTTACATCTATATTCTATGTTACACATACCCTAAATGGTCAAGGAGTACAGCCAAAATGTCTACAATTCATAACAGAATCAACCTGAATTTATCTAGCCACTAGAATCATTTTTTTTAGTATGAAAATCAGGTTACAAATCAAAACGATTGAGGTAAAGATTCTTGAATAGAGCTATTAGGGAATTGGAAGCTAATGACATTGACCAAATTATCCAATACTTTCTGAAAGCAGAGTCTAAGTTCCTTAAAGGCATGGGAGTTGAACCTACCAAGTTACCCAGTGCTGATGAATGGAAAGCCCTTCTGAACAAAGACCTTAACCGCCCAATATCTGAAAGACACTTTTACTATATTCTCTGGGAATTGGATAACCATGCCATCGGTCATTCCAACATTAATAAGATTACATTTGGTCAAGAAGCCTACATGCATTTACATCTCTGGGAACCTCAAACGCGCCAGAGAAATCATGGAACTTATTTTATTGGGCAAAGCATTAGCAAATACTTTCAGACATTTGAACTTAAACGATTAGTTTGTGAGCCTTATGCTATGAATCCAGCCCCTAATAGAACCTTGGCTAAAGTGGGGTTTGAGCTCGTTAAAACCTATGAAACAACTCCAGGCTGGATTAACTTTCAGCAAACTGTTAACCGATGGATATTAAGTGAAGAAAAATGGTCACAGTCTGCGGCCATGTGAGACCTCACACATCTCACTGAGTATCTGGATTTAAGGGCACAATATATTGATTATTGGCTCGAACATAACAGGTATAAGCAACAGCAAAGTCATCCACCACCCTACGCTGCACATCCCTTAAGTCTGCGTTCACTTTGAGCCAAGGTTGACCGTTGACCAGGCTAATGGCATCATCGCCCTCAAAGACAGAGTCAACAACCGCACCATAGGCCAGTACAACGATGACATCTCCGTTGTCGCTGCGACAGTTAAGGCCCAGGTTATCCGTCTCTACAACAACCCATTGCCAGTGGGGATACATGCCTCGGTTGCCCTGCACACGCGCTGAGAAAAAATCTCCGTTAGTATCAAACCGGGGTACATCACTCATCTGAGCCTGTGCCGCAGTAGCTATGGAAACTATTCCGAGAAATGATGCTAGGAATCCACGAGTAATCATCAAACTATCCCTAATGTTAGCTAGGTCAGAATAGCACTTGCAAAAAACATCCCAATGACAAACCATGGGCCTACATAAGTAGGCCCATGGTTGCAGGCTATCTCCTATTGAGCATGACTTGCCTGGTTATGCAGCCATATCAAATAACAGAATCTCAGTATCATCTGTTTGACCTGCTATGGAGACTGCTTCAGAGGCCGAAATTGCGGCTCCATCACCGGCACTAAGGAGATTCTTATTCAAGTTAATCTGCCCGCGCACCACCTGAACCCAGGCAAGACGATTGTCTTGCAGCGTATAGTCAACTTGCTCGTTGAGCCCTAGTTGAGCTGCATAAAGATTCATATCCTGATGGATGGTGATGGATCCATCGCGACCGTCTTGGGAACCAACCAAGCGTAATCTGCCCTGTTTTTCTTCAGGGCTAAAGTACGTTTGTTCATAGCCAGGCTCAATGCCTTGCTTGTCAGGCAACACCCAAATTTGGAGAAAGTGTACAGGACTCTCTTTAGAAGCATTGTACTCACTGTGGCTAATGCCACTACCTGCAGACATGCGCTGCACATCACCAGGGCGGATGATGGAGCCATTGCCGATACTATCTTTATGCTCTAAAGCACCGTCCACAACATAGGAAATAATCTCCATATCGCGATGGCTATGGGTAGGAAACCCGCGCCCTGGAGCCACTTTGTCTTCATTGATAACCCGCAGAGTACCAAACCCCATATGGGCTGGGTCATAATAGCTGCCAAAAGAGAAGGTATGACGGCTATCGAGCCAACCAAAATTAGCGCTACCTCGTTCTGATGCAGGGCGAACAGTCATCATAGGTCTACCTCCCGTGTGGTGTATTGGGTGGAACTAATCCAATTATGAATTGCGTCTTTAAAAAAGACAATAATCAATTCAATTGACGCATTGTCCTTTTTTAGGCAACAATGAACCTACTTGAGATTCACGAAAAAAGCTATTCAAGATTGATTGAAAGGATAGGTCAGCATGGATAAGTTTGCGGCCATTCATGCCTTTGTACAGGTCGTGGAAGCTAAGGGCTTTGCCGCCGCGGCGCGGGACATGGGGATGTCGCGATCAGCAGTCAATAAATTAGTGATTAGCCTAGAAACAGAATTAGGGGCACAACTTTTGCAACGCAGTACCCGCAAGGTCACGCCAACGGCGACGGGTACCGCCTTTTACGAACGCTGTTTGGGTATTCTGGCAAACCTAGAGGAAGCTGAACTGGCAGTTTCCCAAACCCAAGTTGAACCGGTCGGACCGCTGCGAATCAATGCTCCAATGACCTTTGGCACCATGCATTTAGGCCCCATTCTGGCAGATTTTATGGCGCAATATCCTGGAGTCCAAGTACAGCTAACGTTGGAAGATCGGTTTATAGATCCATTAGCAGAGGGATTCGACCTCACGGTACGCATTGCCCAACCCCAAACATCCCTGCAGTTGGTGGTGCATGAATTGGCTCAACTCAATTGTTTACTCTGCGCTGCCCCTGAATATTTATGGCATCAAGGAATTCCTCGATCAGCACAGGATTTGGGTAACCATAATTGTTTGGCCTATGGTGAATTGTCAGGTCGCCATGAGTGGGTATTATCAAATGGTAATAAAGAAAATAGAGTCACTGTCACTGGGTCAATGTGCTCAAATAATGGTGAAGTGCTCAGGGACGCATCCATTCGCGGATTGGGGATTGTTTTATTGCCTCAGTTCATTGTTAAGCAAAGTTTAGCTTGCTGGGACCTGCAAGAAGTGGTGTTGGATTATCAACCTCAGGCATTATCGCTATGTGTGATTTACCCGATCAATCGACACTTATCCCCTAAAGTACAGCTGCTAACAGCATTTTTGCAGAAACGATTTGAACGATTGTTTACGCCATAGCTGAGCTAGCTTGTATGGGTCGTGTTACCTATCAACTAGCCCTTCGCTAATCGTTCACAAACAAACGCTTCCATCTCTTCATAGAGAAACTGTAGCTTGAGACCTGACTCGATATCAGCAGCTTGATCACTGAGTTCCATAAGCTCACCCACCCGATTGGCAATGATTTCGCTGGAATTGTAGAGAGTGTCAGGGGTTATGCCACCTCGACGTCCGGCTTCTAAAAAAGTGGCTTCCAGGTCTTCTCGCAAGTAAGCCGGGTCGATAATCCCGTTAGGAAAGCTCACCGCCAGATAAGCGCGGCACTCTAGCTCCATGCGATCAACGCTGTTATTCAACATCACGGAGTAGCCATCCTGATCCACAGTACCTGCTACTTCAGGGGTATTTTCAGCAGGAATTACCTGGGCTATCGCCGGCGTTCCATAGAACGCTACGGAGCCAAGGACAAAAAGCAGAAACGATTTCATAGGGAAGCAGGGGTAGAGCATGCTGACATGTGGGCCTAACCAGATACTATATCTTTACACTGATGTAACCACGGGTTTTGCCCAGTTTTTAGAGTGTTTTTTAGCTTGTCTTAACGTATTACGCTGTTTATGCAAATCACTCAGCCCCAAAGTCCAGACACCCCTATTCACCCAATTTTTGACCGCCCCTGGTATCGCCGATTTGAAGCGTGGCTTGGCAACTCATCTCCCCTCGGCAATGCGTCTATTTTTCCACCGGAAACGTTCCCTTGGGCAACAACACTTGAGAACAACTGGACTGTCATTCGCCAAGAGCTGGATCAGGTGTTAGCTGATGTGGATGCTCTGCCCAGTTTTCAGGATATTATGCCGCGCCAGAATCGGATTAGCCCAGATAATAAATGGAAAACCTATTATTTTTGTGCGTTTGGCTTTGTTGCTACTAAAAACTGTGAAAAATGCCCTCAAACCTGGGAGCTGCTCCAGGATATTCCTGGCTTAAAGGTGGCTTTCTTTTCTATTTTGGCCCCTGGGAAACACATCCCTGAACATCGCGGCAAACACAAAGGCCTAATTCGCTATCACCTGGGTCTCCGGGTGCCAGAACCGAAGGAAGCCTGTCGCATTCGGGTGGACACCACCATTACCCATTGGGAAGAGGGCAAAAGCTTGATCTTTGATGACACCTACTACCACCAGGTTTGGAACGACACCAATGGCTATCGTGTGGTGTTGTTTTTAGATATTGAGCGCCCCTTTAATTTTCCTCTGTCTTGGGTAAATGCGGCTATATCCAAACTTTTAGCGCTATCACCTCAGGTGAAACAGGCTAAGGAAAATTACGAAAGCTTTAGCCGGTAGAAACGGTGTATAGAGGCGTCTGTAGAGGCGTTCCAGGGAACGCCTCTACAGACCTACCACCATCTGACTGCCAGCATGGGTAGCTCTGGCAAATCGTCTTCCGTTGGCCACTCGACTGGCTTGTAAGTTCCAAAAATATGGTCCCACCAGTCAACGCCCAGGCCAAAGTTGTGGTTCCACATACCGTACTTGTGGTGTATGTAGTGGACGGGCATCTTCATCCAGAAGCACTTGCGAGGGTTTTCATGCTGTAGCTGGTGGGCATAGGCAGAAAAGGCGGCATACACTAGCGCGCCGCTGGCCCAGCCTAAACCCACCAGCAGGGAAAAGATAAAGGGAATGGCCATTGCGATCGCACTTCCCACGACATAATCTCGAAACTCCCACACCACACCCTGGCCTTCATTGCGGCGATGGTGATCGCGATGGCGCTGGCCAATTTGAGGGGAGGAATGCATTAGCCGATGCAGCCAATACTCAACAAAACTGGCAAACACAAAGGCCGCTACAAAGCTAATGACAAAAACTAGAGGCTGAGGCATTGATAACTCCATTAAGGACAAACACAGAGGCACGCCAATAAATCTACTGCTTCATCTTATTATTGTGAAGGATTTTTACGCAGACAAGACGGATTGTGAAGTTGCCCATGCCCCATGCCCCCATGCATTTATCCTTAACTGTGTTTGCGATGGCCGCCCAGTGGCAGCAACGAGCCTTTACCCGTCAGCTGCCCCAGGCCCAAGCCATCCAAGCTCGCTTTCTACAAAAATTACTGAAAGAACAGCAAGACACGGTCCTGGGAAAAGCATTAAAACTAGACCGCATCAGTAACCTTGAGGAATTTCGCCAGCGGGTGCCCTGTTGGCGCTATGACGGATATTCCCCTTATTTTGAACGGGCGGCAGCCGGCGAAACTAACGTGGTGTCGCCGTTTCCGGTGCAGGATTTTAACATGAGCAGCGGCTCCACCGGCAGCCGCAAGCTCATCCCCATCACTAAACGAGTCCAGCAAACTCGCTCCTATGCCAATCAGGTTGCCATGGGTTATGCCTTTGAGCAAGCTCAAGCCCAGGGTAGAGGCTTGGGGCAGCTATTGCTAACCACATTGATTACGCCCTTAGGGCAAACTGAGGGTGGCATTACCTATGGCCACGTCAGCGGCAATCAGATAAGAAGCACCCATCCTTGGGTCTTCAAACAGCTATTTCCCCAGCCCTACGACGCCATGCGGGTGAGCGACACAGCTGCCCGTAACTATGTCTGTCTGCTATTTGGACTCCGTCAGGAAAACCTCACGTCCATAGCTGCCAACTTTCCGCTCATTATGCTGCAGTTTTGCAGCTACTTAGAACGTTTTGGGCCAGCCTTGATCGATGATATTGGCCGCGGTGATATTTCCCAAGACATTCTTCTAGAGCCTGAACTGCGTCAGACTCTACAAAAACACCTATCGCCTCAGCCGCAACGGGCCAAACAGCTACAAACCTTACTCAAGCAACATGGGTGTTTATTACCCCGCTATGTCTGGCCAAATTTATCTTTTTTGGTCACCGCCCGTGGCGGCCCCTCAGATTTTTACTTCGAGCGTTTTGACAAATATTTTGGCAAAACACCGATTTTTGGGGGCACCTATGCCGCCTCAGAAGCCACATTTGGTAGCTATTGTCGACTTGATGCAGATGGGGCTATTTTAGCTATCAAAACAAACTTCTTTGAATTTGTTCCTCCCGATCAATGGGAAAAGAGCAATCCCCAAACGTTACTGCCTCACCAGCTAGAAGTGGGTGAATATTATCGCGTGCTCGTCACCAACTACTCAGGTTTTTGTCGTTATGACATTGGCGATGTCCTACAGGTGGTGGATATGTACCAAGGTGTGCCAGTAATCGTCTTTCGTTATCGCCAGGGGGGAGTCCTCTCAGCGATTTCAGAAAAAACCACTGAATATCATGTTACCCAGGCAATGGCAGCTTTGCAGGGCAATCTCCCCATCGAAGATTTTTGCGTCACTCTCTCAAAATCTCTCATTGATCCCTATTACGTTCTCAATATGGAATTGGCAGAAGCGACAAAACTCGCTGAGCCACAACAGTTTTTGCGGACATTTGACCGCCATATGCAACGGGCCAATGAGTCTTATGCATTGAAGCGTAAGAAGAATGATATTACCTCCCCTCAGCTCAATCTTTTAGCCGCCGGTAGCTTTAAACAACTACGACAGCAGCGTTTAAAGTCAGGGGTTTCTGATGATGCCCAGGTAAAACTATCGCACATTAGTAGCGATCGCACATTGCTGGATGGCATAACAATCATTCAGCAGATTCGTTAACCCAGAGGCCCTACCTTAGATTGGGAGCAACCTCAAAACGGCGTATATTGCACTGAGAAATAAATCCCACTGTCCTGCAGGCCTTCATCGTCCGTATCCAAATCAACTAAGGGAATGCCCCAGTCTATGCGGGCTGACACGTTGTTGCTCTGTTGCCAGAGTAGGCCAAAACCAATACCTGCCAGCGTATCGGGTCCCGGTGAACTCCCGTCATCATTCCAAACGGTGCCCACATCGACAAAGGGTGTCACTTGCAACAGGCCATCCAGCTCTGGCACCCTGGCGATGGGCCAGCGCAGCTCTGCCGATAACAGCGCCCCGTTATCCCGTCGCAAAGCATCTTGCCGATAGCCCCGTACGCTTTGAGCACCGCCTAAACTGAACTCTTCCTGGGAGAGCAAATCGTCAGTGGTAACCTGAATGTCACCCCGTAGAAAAAAGAGCTGATCTGGTTTGCCCAACAGTTTCACCCATTGTCCCTGGCCTCGCCAGGAAAAGAAACGGCTGTCAGGTGCATCAGTATTGATGTTGGCACCGAGTAAATCAACACCGACATTGAACTGCGATCGCAATGCCAGTACATGACGCTGACTCCGCTGGGTCCATTCTTGAAAAAACCGCACAGTGCTAATGCGAGTGCGGCCATTCTCATCGGCCCCCGGAGACAGGGGAAATGGCCCAATATCATCAAGGCCTAAACGGGTCTGGCTGGTTTGGTGGGAGAGTGTGAGGCCCAAAGCCGCCGACTGGGTGGGGGTTTCAATCAAAGGGCGACGATAGCCCAACTCATAATAGGCACTGTCAGAGGAAATATCGAGCACTGAGAAGGCAGAATTGATCACCTGGCTATCGGCATACCCAGCGGCCAGTCGCACCGTATCATCATTGGGGCTAACTGGCAGAGTATAGCTAAAGTCCACACCATCACTGCCATCAGTGTGCTTATAGCCCAGAGTAATGCGATCGCCAATACCCAATAAGTTGCCTTCGTCTACACCGACACTTACCTGAGTCCCCCCAATATTGGGCGACCGGCTGTTGGCCAAGCCCGTATTCACCGCAAATGAATCAGCCTCAACAATATCGATAACCAGCAAACTAGTGCCCTGGCTCACACCTGCCTGCAAATCAGCAGAAACTGTCTCAATTAATGGATCTAGCTGTAACCGCTGCAAACCCGCTAAAAGGTTATCAACGTTAAGCGGTGGCTGGGCCACCAAACCCACACGGCTCCTCACATAGTCGGGCTGTAACCGCTGGGTGCCCCGAACAATAATTTCTTCTAACTCACCCTCAATCACTTGAACAATGACCGTATCATCGACCAGGGTTTGGGGTGGAATAAACGCCCCTGACGTTAAATATCCTGCCTCTAAATATCGATCAGTAATGGCCGAACGCAGTTGTAACAGTTCATTAAAACTAACCTGGCGACCACGGTACTGGTCCAGCAGATCCGCAAAATCGTCTGCATCAAAAATCGTACTGCCAACAACTTCAATATCTGCCACATAGAAAGCAGCATCACCCTCACCTAAATCATCCTGCGGCGATAATGTATCTCCACCAGGCGATAGCAACTCATCGGGCGAAGGTAACGAAGGTGGCAAGGGTTCATCTGGCAACGGTATGTCGGGGGGGATATCAGGAGGGAGCGGTATTTCGGGGGGGGTATCAGGAGGGAGCGGCGATACCTGGGCTATGAGAGCGCCTTCAGGCCTTTGGCCAATAGCCGAATACAAGAGTAAACAGCCACATTGCCCTAACCCCAACAATACTTTAGCTAAGAATTTGTCTCTCAATGCCATAATCCGATTGATATGCCATCCGGCAAAGTTAGAAACTATAAGCTGCCTCCGGGTGTCCCGTTGGTGGCATAATTTTCAACGTTTCAGCAGTATGAGCGTTTGATAACGGGGTCTAGAATAACAGAGAAGCGATGTCAACGAACCTATTCCAATGGCATCAATATCGCCTACCAACAACGTTAATCTGCTTTCATTAGCTAAATTATTCCAGATTGGAGCGGCAACATCAGGGTAAAACACGTTCCCTGTCCTAAAGTAGATGTCACATCAATAGAGCCACCGTGCTTATCAACTACAATCTGCCACACGATAGCTAAGCCCAAACCTGTCCCCCGACCAACCTCTTTGGTTGTAAATAAATGATCAAAAATGCGTGGTTTGATCGCTTCATCCATACCTGCGCCATTATCTTCAATTTTTATCACAATATTATTACTATTTACTGCCAAGCCAGTGCTGACAGTTATCAGATTTACTCGGGATTGACCCATGTCACAACTGGATGATTGATTAACATCATCCAACGTATCAATGGCATTGGCTAACAGATTCATAAACACCTGATTGAGTTGCCCCGCAAAACACTCAATTTCCGGAATATTCTGGTAATGTCTCTTAACTTCGATTTCTGGCCTAGTTTCATTGGCCTTGAGGCGATGCCTCAGAATTAGCAATGTGCTATCAAGACCTTCATGGACATTAAACAATACCTTATGTTCTTTGTCTGCCCGTGAAAAAGTTCGAAGACTATCGCTAATATTATGAATACGCTCCATGCCAGTGAACCATGAAGACAAAATCTTTTCTAAGTCCTGACGTAAAAAGTCCCATTCAATTGTTTCAATCTGCTCTTGAATGGCCTGCCCTGGCTCTGGGAATGTCTTTTGGTACGCTTCAACTAAAGCTAACAGATCTTGAATATACTCTTGGAGGGGCCCTAAATTACCTTGCAAAAAACTAATGGGGTTATTGAGCTCATGGGCTATACCTGCCACCAAATTCCCCAATGCCGACATTTTTTCGCTTTGGACTAGCTGTAACTGAGCCTGCTGCAATTTGTTTAGGGAATCTGACAATTCAGCCGTACGTTGCTCAACCCTATGTTCAAGTTCTTGAGCTAATTGTTGCAGCCGAGATTCTGCCACAGTTTTTTCAGTAATCTCCTGGGTTAACAATTTATTTTTTTCTTCTAACTCTTGAGCCAGAAATTTCAAATGCAAATGAAGTTTGACGCGAGCGATGACTTCTTTTTGCTGAAAAGGTTTAGTGATATAATCTACAGCCCCCATCTCTAACCCGCGCACTTTATAGTCAGAATTCGAGAGGGCGGTCATAAAAATAATGGGTATTGCTTTCGTTTTAGCGTTAGTCTTTAGCCGCTGACAGGTCTCAAAACCATCAATACCTGGCATCATCACATCCAGTAAAATGAGACTAGGCTGAGCATATTGAGCCTGTTCAATGGCAGATACTCCATCAGTAGCAACCAGCATCGTCCAATCATTACCTTTTAGCGCATCGGACAGCATTTTTAAGTTTGTGGGTTTATCGTCCACAAGCAAGATCCGCACTGGTTTATCACAGGAGACACTCATAAAAATCTTCTCGATGACACGTGAACTTGCAATAGTTGTTTGATTTCTGAAATTTGAAAATTTTCAGCCAACTTTTTTAGGGTGTTAATTAACTGTTGTGATTGAGCGTCTGTCACCACTAGGGTCTTTAGCTTTTGTTCAATATCTTGAACATTCCCCATCATCGCCCAGTCATAGAGCTCATCTAAAACAGCATCGGGAATTAAAACAGGTATATGGACACCTATGTCAGCAGGCTGACGTGTGTCAAGGGTAAGATTATTACAATCGCTCTCATCATATATCCACTGTAGGTTGAGTAGTGTTTTTAGTGTTTCTGTTAAAGCATCTAAATCAATGGGTTTGGGTAAGAAAACATTAGCTCCAGCAGCTAAACTTCGTTGGCGGTCAGCTTCAAAAACACTAGCGCTGATGACAATAGTAGGTATGGTATTGAGTTCTTGTGTCTGGCGTAACTGCTGAAGAAATTCAATGCCATCTAAATTTGGCATGATCAAGTCAGTGATAATCAGATCAGGGGGTTGCTGTTTGACAAACTCTAAGCCTGAGAGACCATTATCAACACTATGGGCTTGGAATCCCATGTAATCAAGAAAATCTAACAACAGGTTAGAGTCTTCTGCACTGTCATCAACCACTAAAATACTGGGGACTTTCCCTTTAACACCAACAATGGTGTGATTTAGAGCTATAGGGTTATTACCATCGCCATAGTCCAATACAGGAATTTCCAAGTCCATCCAAAATAGACTGCCTTCTCCTGGAGTACTACGCACCTGAAGTTGGCTACCCATTAAATTGACAATTTGTTGACTAATCGCCAACCCTAAACCTGTGCCTTCTGACTTACGCTGGCTATTATCAACCTGTTCAAAGGGTCTAAAAATCTGTTCCAATTGATCCGCAATGATGCCAATTCCCGTATCTTCAACCGATATGCGTAACCGACAACTGTGAGGTAGCTCTGGTGAATGACCAGAATGGAGATTATCCAATTGTTCTACTCTGAAAGTAACGCTGCCTTGATCGGTGAATTTGATCGCATTGCCCATCAAATTGATTAAGACTTGGCGAAATCGTTTTTCATCAATCCGCACGATCTGAGGCAGGGGGTAATCAAAGTCAACGTTAAAAGCCAGCTGCTTGGCACTGGCCCGAATTTGACACATCTCAGCCACACCAGATAAAAGTGGTTCTAGATACACATCTTTGGGAAACAGTTCAAGCTTACGTGCCTCAATTTTTGCAAGGTCCAAAATATCGTTAATCAAAGTAAGCAAATGATTGCCACATTGATGAATAACTGAAATTTTATTGTGTTCTTCGTTCGTTAACGTCCGTGAGTTTTGCAAAATTTGGGCATATCCCAAAATGCCATTAAGGGGAGTACGCAACTCATGGCTCATGTTGGCTAGAAACTCACTTTTTGCTTGATTAGCACTATCAGCAGCCTGTTTAGCTTGAGCCAGTTCTTGGGTGCGCTCCTTTACTCTTGTTTCCAGGGTGAGCGAATAATCCAAAAGCTGTTGGTTAGAAAATTCTAATTGTTGATTTGTGAGCTGTAACCGATGCTTTTTAAAGCGACTAGTCGTTGCGATCGCGCTACCCACCAAAGCAGCCATCGGTGATACCACAGGGGCTACCCATCCCAGCAGAAAGCTGACATAACTTCCCCCCAGCAACAACACAGTACCCATTGCCGTGACAATGCTTGGCATTAAAAACCAGCGCTGCTGACGATTTTCTTGATGATTATAGGTTTCCAAAAACCAGTTGCCCACGGTTCCAAATAAGGACCATAGGATAATCCAGGCCCATTGATACTCCCATGTCCATCCCTTCAATAAAGGTCGCTGTCCCAGGGCAATGTTTAATAGATAACTGGTAATGTTGGCATGGACAAGCACACCAGCCATACGCTGATCCGTAGGCATGAAGCTATTACTGTAGGGAGTACCAAAAAAGTCCTTAGTACTGGCTGCCACTGAACCGATATAGACAATGCGATCTCGCATCAAATTCTCAGGAATCTTACCAGCCAGCACATCCATAATTGAAATTTGCTGATATCGCTGACTGGGACCATGCCAACCCATCAAAATTTGATAGCCCCCGAGTTCACTATGGGTATAGCCTGCCGTCCGTCGCACCATTGGCAAAAAATCAGCCTGCCCTAACCGAAAGTGCTGGCGCTCAGCATTTATAGCTTCAAGAAAAATATTATCCTTTTCTAAATAATTAAGGGCGACTTGAGTACCCAACCCAGTTTTAATAACAGACGTTCGTTTATCTTCAGCAACGATTAAAATACGTCGAATTGTTTGATCCTTGTCTACCACAAAATCGGCAACAGCCACCTGGCCAGAGTCTGCCAAGATCGGTGGAGGGGCTACCTGCGTACCAAACACCTTTTCAACACCAATGAGTTGAGGCGTTGTCTTAAAAACATCCAATAATTGTTGGTGCCCTGGTTCTTCTGGTAAATCTCGATAAAGATCTAACCCAATCACTCGAGGCTGTTGAGCTCGAATATTGTTCAACACCTGGGCCAAAGCTTCATCAGTAATCGGCCAGTGCCCCAACGCCTGGATATCTGGCTCATCTATGGTGACCACCACTACCCGCTCGTCAGTAGGCCCTAACCAACGACGACGATAGAACTCATCGCGTATAGTCCATTCCAGCAAATTTAGTAGACCAAACCCATTAGCAAACATCACAATAGCTGCCACGCTGGGTGCCACAAGCCAAATGGGCTTAGCTTGTTGAATAAATTGTCTCAGGGCAATTAAAAACACGTACTGATTAATCTATCTGTCAAAATTACACTCCATGCAGACGTTATGAAGTATTCAAGATTTGCTGTCTCAATCAGTCAATGATGATCGACACACACCCTTCACCAGCAAAGTTTAGACTTCATTTTTAACAGATAATATACGCTGCGGGTTAATTAAAGAAAAGAATGCTCTAACAGTACATCTAAACCAACCGATCCAAGGAATTCAGTCCAATTAGTAGCCGTATCAGCCTGGGTTTGAGAGTTGATTTGTAGTGCAGCCAGTTGCTCAGCAGCATCGTACCAAATACCAGCCTGGGCTAATGCCTTAGCTTTAGCTAAACCATCTTGCGTAGGACAATCTGCCTGAGCCAGCACCAAGGCCATATCAACTCGCTTAATCCAAGCTGTCACATAGGGACTACCTGGATTAATATATTTGCCCGTTTGCAACGTTACATACCATTGATAATATTCACCAATGGATAATTCTGGAGCCCCCTCTGGCAGAGTAATCCTTAAAATGCCATCAGCCTCATTCAGAGGAACAACCTGACGATAAATGACGGATTGCGTCTCATCTTTAAGACTAAAAATTGCAGTATGAGCCTCAGTTTCAGGCAAATAAGCCATGATTGTAGGTCGCGCTGAAACAGTAAGGCCATAAAGACTTGATGGGGTTACCGCCAACATAGCAGTCCCATTGTTGTTATGGGCGAATTCATCTACTGTGCCACCATTTGGCAAGAATAGTAGTGCAATATCTTCAGCATCCCCTACTCTAGACGCGCCACTCGCAGCTTGGTCAGGGGCAGAGTTTTCTGGCGGTGGAATAAAACCAATGCGCGTCGCACCGCCATCTGCATTTGCAGGTGCTGAATTATCTTGAGGCGGAATAAATCGAATACTACCACGGGAAGCCCCCCCATCAGCTTGATGGGGGGCGGTGTTATCACTTGGAGGAATAAAGGTCACGGCTAAGCCTGGCGCTAGGGTGACTAGCCAGACACCTAGAACCGTCCCAGCGAATCTGACCAAACGTATCGACACGCCACACTTCATAGTCATCAGCCTCACTCAACCCCCAGTAAGATTTCTGAAGTAATGATCCATAGGAACACAATCTTGCAGATGCCCCCTTCTGAAAGCACCAAAAGCATGACTGACCTTCGGCACACCGCATCAAAATTGGAGGCTTAAGGTTCCTTTCAAAAAATATGCATTATATGCAAGCACCAAGACGTCAACTAGAGCTAGAGCAATTCTTTAATAAACAGATTTCTAATGGAAATTGTAACTATTTAGCAACAATATCGCTGTCATCCATGACAGGTCTTTGTCAATTTTAATAAAAAAGAAACCATTTACCCTTATTTATTTCAGCACCTTACGGCGCAAAGTAATAAAAAGATTATCAGAAAAACCTTTGCCATGGGCTTTCCCCGTAAATCCACGGAAAGACTGTTGTGAAAAAGCATGGGCAGTTTTTACGCAAATCCACGGAAGTTTCTCGTCTTCTTTTAACAGACTCACCTCAGAGCCAATTACCGATGAGTACATAGGCTGACCAGAAAAAGGGATCAGCAAAGTCTTTTTTGTTTAAAAGGTTTAATTGTGCCTGGCGCAGGGCTTCTGCTTTAGTTAGTCCAGATTGTCCTAAATTTTTATACACATCGATCATCAGCTGCTTAGCCACTTCATCCTTAACAGACCAAAGTGTGGCCAACGTGGAACGGGCCCCCGAGCGCACTGCTAATCCAGCCAAACCTAGCAAGGCCCGATCATCCCCTGTAGCAGTTTCACAGGCACTCAAGGTTAACAACTCAATCGCCTGACTACGGTCTGCTTCTCTACGTTCCAGGAGTTCCGACAGTTCATTGATATTGATCGCCCCATCCCAGGTTAGGAAAAAAGTTTGGCTAAAATCAGAGCTAAACTGACCATGACTTGCCAAGTGAAGAATATTGACTTGGCGAGCGGCCAAGCTTTCGCGTAAAGCTTGACGCGTAAACTGTTGATCTAATAGCTGAGATGACGGAAATAGCTTACTGATATTGGCCACCTCTTCTTTAACTGCAGGCAATGCAGCAAAACGGCCACGAGCTTGACTAATACCAGCAACAATCCCCCTAGCATCTTGGCTATCTAATGCATTAGCAGGTAGAAGCTTTAAACCAGGGGATAGGGCAACAGCATATTTTTCAATTAGGTACTGCTGTCCATCGTGGAGAGCGGCCATGGGCAAATTGCGTAGCAGACCGTCTAAAACAAATACCAGTGTTTGATCCGACTTGAGGATACCAGCGTCTTCTGCCGGACGGATCAACCAGCTATACAGGGTTTGAGCATAGCTTAACTGTTCCTGGAAATCGGTAGATGGATGTAAGCTCGCCAAAAATGAACGCAGTGTTACCTCAAGAGTCGTGTATTCAATCTTGGTTTCGTAAACTTGCAGCGGCTGCTCGAACTGAGAGTAAATGACCGCCAATCGATCATCCAGAATGATGGCATAAACAACTGTAGCGTTGGGATCAATTTGCTCCACGTTACTACTCTCGATGTCGATACAAGCTTCCCGGAAGAAATTATCTAATGCAGCTATCTGCAGGTTTTCTAAAACGAGTCGTGCTTTTTCTAAAGAGTCCTGACTACCTTCTATTAGGAGTTGGGAAACAAGATCTCGATAAACGGGCTCGACCTGCTCTCGATAAGAAAATTGAATATCTTGATTGATCGCTAGTAGATCTCCTCTTAAAAGCTGAAGGGCTTCCACAGCCTTGGTATAAGCTTCGATTGATGATTGTAATTCTCCCTGCTGCTCAAATAGCTTTCCCAGTTGCCAGGCTGACTGAGCAATGATGTCTACTGACTGAATTGATTCGGCTATAGCAAGGGATTTTTGGGTCAGATTAAGGGCATCGGTAGATTGTTGGTTCTGACGATAAAGCTGTCCCAACTGAAAGAGAGAATACGCTTCTGCACGCTGATCTTTGAGTACGTTTGCGGCTTGAGCACCATTGGTCAATAGCTGATGTATTTGAGGTGCAGATAGGGGCTGAGCATCGCGGGGGAGGCGGGCCAGGTGGTGAGCCAGGTTCACCGTACTGTATATGGTTGTCCGGCTCAGGGGCAGGGTAACAAGCTGTGTTTGAATTTGCTCTGTGATTTTTGGAATCGCGATGGTGTCGTTAAGTTCAATATAGGTGGAGAGTTTATCTAAACGAGCCTGGAGCTGATCGAGGGGAGTGAGCGCCGCGTCCTCTGCAGCCTGGAAGTACTCTAGTGCCTTATGGGGTGACTCTATCCTGGCGGCCAATTTACCAATACTTAAGAAAATAGAACTGAGTTCAGATTGAGATGCCTCTAAATCGCGGGCAATTTCAAGACTTTGGGCCAGAGCGTTATAACTCTGCTGGGGAGAACCGATCAGCTGTAACGCTTGCCCCAAACTGCGCAGTGCTGCAATTTTTAACTCACCATCAGGCATCGTATCCAACTGTTGCGTAATGGTTTGCAACTGTTGCTTGGCACGTCGGTAAAACCCTAACGTTTGTAATGCCTGGGCCTGATTAATGCGAGCCCCCAACACACCTGCTGTGTCACCGACTTGGAGATAGTACGTCTCCGCCTTTTGCCACAGCTCTAGAGCTGTTTTAGCCTGCCCACTATGGTTAAGGACCAGGCTGGCTTGCGTATTCAGAGTTTGAGCCCAAAGAATGGGTTCTGCAAGGGAGGCGCGCTCTAGCAACGTGCGACTATTTTCAATTGCTTGATGGGCCTGGTCCCAGTTATTGAGCGCTTGATGGGCAGAGGCAATCCCATTCCAGCCCATTACTTGACGGGCTAGATCTCCCTGCTGAGCAGCCTGCTGGACTGCCATTTGCCATTGTGTAACAGCAGTGGCGAACTGTCCTGAGCGGTAGTAAGTGCGTCCGGCAGCCAGGGGGTCTGTCTCAGGGGCAATCTGCAACGCAGCGGGTACATCTTCGGTCACGGCTGGAACAGGTAAAACAAGGGGGCCAAGGGCGATCGCAACTGCCCCCAAAAATCCCAATACCCCAATCCCAAACCAACGGAGTCCTTTAAAGTAGAAAGACAAACGCGCCATAGCCTGACTTTTGCCCTAATGCAACCAGAATTTTCCTAAAGCAACAATAGCGTTAAGCAGATAAAAGCATCCTTTTTCTCCCATAATTTAACGAGGCGATAATGAACAGGTAGCCCTGAAATTGGGTGGAACAGTGGCATTAGCTGTAACTAGCTCAACTTGACCCAGCTCATTCTTGTACCAGACATTGGCCTCCGCTAATGTCGCCTCAGTGGAAACATCCGGTACCTCAACCTGCACGTCACCCTGGGTGGGGTTGAGAAAAGCAGTGAGGTCGCGGGTATCAGTCCAGGTGAGAGCTTGACTCATATTCTCAGTCGGGACCACAGGAACGCCCCCTCGCCCCGTGGCAACAAACCGATTACTCCCCCCCGTACATCCTTGAGCAACCTGGTTACTCGTATCAGCCAAGCTTGCAGGCAATTCTACCAAACCGGCATCTGGTTGGACATCAAAGTTACTAATGGCAACCGTACCACTAAGACCAAACTCAGAACTTGCGGTAATGTCGTTATTTGGGGTGAGTTGCCCACGGAACACTAACCCAAACAGCCCCTTGGTCGTAATATCAATGTTGCCACCACTTCCAAATACTGCATTGGCAACAATGTCACTGTTCTCTAAACCAACTATCACGGGAGCCGTTAGGGTAATGTTTCCCCCGGTTGCCATGCCCGTGGCACTGGTAATAATTTGACTATTCTGACGCAGCAAGATAACGTCAGTTGCCATGATGTTGAGATCCCCTTCATTACCTCCAGTTACCTTAGCTTGAAGGGTGCCATTGTTCAGAGAGAGTCTCTCAGTAGAAATCGTTAAGTTACCCGCAGCACCGCCATCAAGACTATTGACTGAGACACTGCCCCCATCACGAACCGTAATCTGGTTACCGATGAGATTAACTGAACCCGCATCGGCACTGGTTCTCGAACCAGACATAATGGCGCTACCCAGGAAATCATTTGTCGATTGTCCTATGACCTCAATGTCATCGGCACGAATCGTTACGCTTCCTGCATTACCAGTTCCATCCGTAGACGCTGTAATTTGCCCACCGTTATACACAGTTAAGCGATTTGCTTCAATATCTAACGACCCACCATTGCCCGTCGAACCAGTCACTGCATTGGCCACTAAACCACTGACTGCCCCAGTAAAATCTATAATCGGATCAGCAACGTCTATTTCATCTGCTCGAATAGTAATATTTCCCCCATCCCCATCTCCAACTGTGTTGACAGCGACTTTACCCCCCTGCACAACACTTAATCGCGGCGTGGTGATACTCAAGTTGCCAGCATTACCAGTGGAGCCAGGTTCAGCCGTAGAAAATAGACCACTTGACAAAGGTCCCGCTACAGATGTGTTAAATCCAGTGATTTCCACGAAGTCTGTTGCCACCACGACTAACTCACCAGCATCACCACCTGCCCCTTGAAGCGGTCCTGTGCCTATCTGGGCTCCATCACGTAGGACTAAAGAGCCAACATTCAGTTTTAAATCACCCCCATTTCCAGCATCAGACCCTACTCCAAACACATCATTAGTCAACCGTGAAATACCCTGAGCAATTAATTGATCAGCAGTAATTTCAATGTCTCCTCCTCGTCCAGTGCCAAACGTGCCTGAACTAAGAACAGTTGCAGCTTCATTTCCGTCAGGATTACCCAAAAGAAAAATCTCGTTTGCGTTGATGGTCATACCACCACTAACACCTGAAGCCTCAGTATCGGTGATGATCCAAGCGGCTTGACTCAGTAATAACTGACTGACATCAAGCACCAAATGGTTACCTCGTCCCTCATCAAAAACATTCACGAAGATAGCACTGGTAATATCACGGCTATTTGTACCCGTCACCTCTAACTGTTCAGACGCTCGAATGGTCACCGTTCCACCATCGATTGGTCCCAGATTAGAGGCTTCCAAAGTAGCATTACCAAGTAACCTCACATTACGCCCCTGTATTTGGAATCTACCACCGCCATCACCACTGACATCAGCATAGGTGCCTTGGTCGAGGGTAATATCCTGAAAAGAGTTTGCTTGGGTGTAGGCCAGCAAAAAAGTATCTAAATCCAGACCAACTTGACTACCGGAGGCTACGCTACCTAGAGATAACATTCCTTCAGGGGCACTCAAGAGACTTTCTGTAAACTGAAGATCTCCCCCTAAAAATCCTAGGGATTCTCCTGGATTAACCATGAGACTTCCTTGCTCCACAGTAATTGGCCTCGCAACATTGCCAAACTGTAGGCCTACTGGCACACTCACTGACAACAAAGGAGCATCTCCAGGCTCACGGCTGCTAAAACTCAGACCACCATTGAATAAAACACTTTCTGCTGTACTGGCAAAAAATGAGCCTGGCAACAACAACTCTACATTAGCGCCAAAGGTAATGCCGTTGGGATTAATCAGAAAGAAATCTGGATTGTTACCACCAGTTAGCTGTAATCGTCCATCTATCAAAGAGAGATTTGTACCGGTTACGCGACTAATAACAACATCTACAGTACGCTGAGTGCCATCTAACTGAAATAGAACATCAGCTGTGTTTGGTGAAAATTCTTGAAAACTATGGAACAGTGTGGTCAGTTGCTGACTACCTCCAGTGACTATAAAAGAAGCATTGCCTGAAACGGTCGTACCCACCGTTCCATCGGAAACTACGTTTTGGCCATAGCTAGGGCTAACATATACCAAAAACCCGAGCATACCCAGCAAACCCACACGCCAGGCAAATAGTCCATTGCTCATATCTACAGGTCAGTACCCATATAGCAGCTTAATTCTAGGCCCATAATACCCGCTGTCTCAATGATTAATCAGGGGCTAGGGTTCAAGTTTGCACCCATTCCCTCTGTAGAGTAGCAAAAATAGCGATGCGATCGCACCAAAGCCGTTACCCTAGAATTCGACGATTCACGACAACCCCTATGCCGGCCTCCCTGCTCTCCCTTAAGGATATCGATAAAGTTTATCAAAACGGTACAGTCGCTTTGCAGGGGCTCAATCTAGATGTCAAACCGGGGGAATTCATTAGCCTGGTGGGGCCATCGGGCTGTGGAAAAAGCACCGTGCTGCGTTTAGTGGCCGGGTTGGGTGCCCCCACAGGCGGCATTATAGACTGGCAAGACCCTAGCCAGCAGCGGCATCTAGCCTTTGTATTTCAAGATCCCGCCCTCATGCCCTGGGCCAGCGTTGTGGACAATATTCATCTCCCTCTCAAGCTAAAGGGGCAGTCATTACGTTCTGTGCGGGCAAGCATTCAAGAAACCATCAACACCGTTGACCTCTGCGGCTGCGAACACAGATATCCTCGCCAGCTATCAGGGGGGATGAAAATGCGCGTATCCATTGCCCGAGCACTGATCACTAAACCTCAAATACTGCTAATGGATGAACCCTTTGGTGCCCTGGATGAAATGACCCGTAGCCGTTTGAACAGTGACCTGCTGCATCTATGGGAAGCCAAACATTGGACCGTCTTATTTGTCACCCACAATATTTATGAAGCAGTCTATCTCTCCACACGGGTTATCGTTATGGCCGCTTGCCCTGGACGAATTGTGGCAGATATTCCCATTGAAGCAGCCTATCCCAGAACAGATTCGTTTCGCACATCGTCACAGTTTAATCATTATTGTCGCGAGATTATGGCCGCTCTATCGCAAGAAGAAGGTGTGAGTGTAGGATAGCGTACATCAGAGAGGGAATCAAAAACAGGTGTTTAAGCAGAGAAAACCAGCAGCTGTGTGGAGTTGGCTAGCTCCAGCATTGGTAGGCATTACAGCCGTCATTGGTTGGGATATTTTTGTCCGCGCCACCCATACTCCACCCTATCTCTTACCAGGGCCAGGGCTAGTGATCAAAACTCTCATAGAAGAATGGGGAGATTTGTTCCCATCACTGTTGATCACAGTTCAAATCACCGTGATGGCTTTTTTAGCTGCTGTGATTTCAGGCTTGTTGATTTCTGTTTTATTTGCCCAAAGCAAGTGGGTGGAGCGCAGTTTTTTTCCCTATGCGGTGATCTTGCAGACAACGCCAATTGTTGCGATCGCACCCCTAATTATCATTTGGCTACAAAACAACACCTTTATGGCCCTGGTGGTATGCGCCTGGATTGTGGCCTTTTTCCCCATTGTGTCTAACACCACCCTGGGCCTCAACAGCGCTGACCACAACCTCCAGAATCTGTTTGAAATCTATGGAGCGTCTCGCTGGCAAACCCTAATTCATCTACGTTTACCCAGTGCTTTACCCTATTTTCTAGGGGGTTTGCGCATCAGCGGCGGTCTCGCCCTAATTGGAGCAGTTGTCGCTGAATTTGTGGCGGGTACTGGCGGCACCCGTTCTGGCATTGCCTATCAAATCCTAATTTCTAGCTTTAACCTGCAAATTCCTCGCATGTTTGCCGCTCTGTTAATGACGACAGTGCTAGGGGTGGCTATTTTTGTTGGGTTAACGGTTCTGTCTGATCGCCTGCTCCGGCATTGGCATGAGAGCGCGGTTCGGCGCGAAAATTAACGTAAACGACATTAGCTACTGAAAATGGGGAATAGGGAGTGGGGAACGGAATACGGAATGATGCCTAAAACTGGATTTGTTGCTATTCCTGATGAAGACCATTATTGGTTAGCCAATGGTCGAATACCGGTTTGTTTTTTAGAGAATGATACGGACCTCAAGCCAATGCCATCTTTACAGGCAGTGCCGCATCAAGAAGACCTAGTGGCGGTGGATGTCGAGGTGCGGGGGGAGCGATCGCAAGTATCAGGCCAACGGACACAACAGATTTCCCCTCCCAACCGGCCATAGAACGACAAGTAGATCTACAACAAGGTTTAATTTGGCCTGGCTTTGTTGATATGCACACCCATTTGGACAAGGGGCATATCTGGCCACGCTGCCCTAACCCCAACGGCACATTTATGGGAGCCTTAGACACTGTACGACAGGACCATGGCAACTGGCACCCTGACGAACTGTATCAGCGCATGGAATTTGGTTTGAAATGCAGCTATGCCCACGGCACCCAGGCTATTCGCACCCATTTAGACAGCTTTGGCCCCCTAGGCAAAACCAATTTCACCGTATTTGACCAGCTGCGACGTCAGTGGAGCGATCGGCTCACCTTACAAGCTGTCTGCCTCGTATCCCTCGATTATTTCCTTACCCCCGACGGTGAGCCTTTAGCTCAGCTAGTGGCCAATTTTGGCGGCATCCTCGGCGGCGTAGCCTACATGAATAAAGACATCATCGCCCAATTAGATCAGGTCTTTACCCTGGCCAAACGCTATGGTCTGAATCTCGATTTCCATACAGATGAAAGCCTCGACCCAGAGGATATAACCCTGCGCTATGTGGCAGAAGCCGCATTACGCCATGACTTTCAAGGCTCAATTACCTGTGGTCACTGCTGTAGCCTATCGGTTCAGTCCCCTGAAGTCGTCGAAAAAACCCTCTCACTGGTCAAAGCTGCCAATATCGGCATTGTTAGCCTGCCCATGTGTAATCTGTATCTGCAAGATCGCCGGCCTGCTTACACGCCTCGCTACCGTGGGGTGACCATCCTGCATGAACTGCATCACTACGGCATACCCGTAGCACTTGCTAGCGATAACTGCCGAGATCCGTTCTATGCCTATGGCGATCATGATGGGTTAGAGGTGTTTAAACAATCAGCTCGCATTGGTCACCTCGATCGTCCATTTACCCACTGGCCCAAAAGTCTAGCCAGTCGCCCTGCCCAACTCATGGGTCTAGCCAATATGGGAACGTTAGCCCCCGGCAATTGGGCCAGTCTAATTTGCTTTAAGGCCCGGACGTTGAATGAATTAGTAGCCAGGGCCCAGTGGGATCGAGTAGTACTCCACCAAGGGAAACAAATTGATACAACGTTACCCGACTACAGCGAGCTAGATACCTTGTTCACATGAGCATGACCAACGTGAGCATAACTAGGCTCAACGTCGAATCTAGATGCGGCCTTCCAAGCCCACAATACGTCCAGCTAGACGATCTAATGAAATTTCTGCTGCTTCAGCCACTTGCGGATGGCTATCCTTGGCCAAATATCGTAAGGCTGATGTCCCCTTCTCGCTAGGCATATTGCCTAAGGCTTCGGCTAATCGCTGGCGTACGAGCCAATCGTCGGATTGAGCAAACGCCAAAATTTCATCCAGGGCTTCCAGGTCACCGATTTCACCAAAGGCAGCAATGGCCGCTTGCTGCAAAATCACCTCTGGACTGTGGAGAGCCTGAATCAAAGCATCATGGGCACGGGGATCTTTGAGATTGCCCAAGGATACCGCTGCACTAAAACGTACCAGCCAATCGGTGTCTTCATAGAACGAATGAATCAGGGGTTCAAATGCGCGGGGATCTTCCAAATAGCCCAAGGCACCTGCGGCATCTGCGCGGATTCCATAGTCTGGATCAGACTCTAAGATTTTGACTAAAAGGGGAAAACTTTCGTCAGTCTGCTTCACACCCAACGCAAAAATTGCCATTGAGCGAACCTGCTGATTATCATCATCCAGAACCAACTTAATCAGCTCTAATGCATCCGGCCCCGGTACGTCTCGCAAAGCTGCCAGCGATAGCTTTTTATCTTTGAGATCGCCAGTTTTAAGTTTCTCAGCAAGAACGACGAGATCGAGCATGACATCGTTAGTAGGGTCTTATACGAAATTAATTATAGATAGGATTTTAAGTGTGTGGAACCATTAATGCTAGGCACTGGGTTTGATCCCATCACATTTTATAGGGCTGCGGTGAGCCCAATGCACACCTACATATCCTAAAAAAATATTAGGGTGAAGCAGCGAGTTCACTGTTTAAGGTTAAGGGGAATTTGATTAGAAAAGTGCGGAATTCCGAACAGGGTCTCTGAAGAAACCAATACAGAGAAATCACAACCAGCGTTTTATACCCACGTTGGCCATTGGCTTTCTGACAGCACCTGTAATATTAGTTAAAGGACTCTGCACCATGGCTTATTTGGCTCACAACAAACGTAACAAACGTCGTAACCGCCATCGCTTTGCTCCTGCGCCCAATGGCAAGCCCAGACGTACACGTTCTGGCGGTGCTCGGTAAAATTTCTGTTTTTGTTAACATTAGCTGCGGGGCAGAGTTGTTATAGCTAGTGATGTGAATAGACCTTTTGGAGTATTAACTCGTGGGGGACTTTTCACTAGATCAATTGAACAACCTACCCTAATGCTAACCATGACTACCCATAATGTTCTGCAGTTTATGCAGAAAACCGCTGGCAATACCGCACTCCAGAAGCAGCTTGAGCAATTGCTTGGCTGCGGGGACGGCGACATTAGTTCCAGCGTCAACCTTGATCCCGAAGAATCGTTAGCCCTTAGCCAGCGGGCTCCTAAAGTGATTGAATTAGCCGCATCCATGGGCTACCAGTTTTCTAACGATGAGCTACTGTCAGTTATTGATGCATTTAGACAGCATCAAAATGGCACCCTGTCTGATGAAGATTTTGCCAATTTTCTAGGGATCAGATCAGGAGAAAGTGTACGCCCAGCCGTGCAGAATAACGTGAAGCGTCTTGCCAACTATCTATCTAAAACTTACTTGGGTGTACATCTGTCTTAACGATGCATCCCATCAGCACTGTCCAAATCGCCTGGGTTTTCAAAAGCAACGGTTGAAAGCTCAGGTTTCTTTATTGGTTTAAATAAGGAATGGAACCGTCATGTAGCCTCAATAATGCCTAAACAATTCTCACTCTCATGAAAAAAGTGTTATGTCGTCACAACAAAATGAACAACAGAAAAAATTAGGCATAGAGAATATTTTTTTACGTAACACTGCCTTGAGAAACGTAACGACGCTGGATCAGAAATCCTACCTTCGTTAGAGTGTCATTGGACTATACATGGTCCTGATATCGTAGCAGGCGATTACTCTAGCTAGTGTATGTAGGCTGAGTTTTCAAGGCTAATCACTCTGGATATGGTGAATCCCAGGGAAAGTCTATCGCCAGTCTCTTTTTAGAAGATTTTTGTCTATAGTGCAGTGTCACATAACATGGTTAATTCCCATTCTGTGACGACATCATTCTCTGATAATCAAGGGTTGATGCCGTCGTCTGAGGTACTTTCATCTGAGGTGCCCTCGTCTGAAGTATATGTATGTGTTCATGGGCACTTTTATCAGCCGCCTCGAGAGAATCCCTCACTAGAAGTAGTTGAGCGACAGTCAGGTGCAGCCCCTTTCCATGATTGGAATGAACGGATTTTGCGTGAGTCCTATCGCCCTAATGCATTTGCCCGCATCATGGATCACCAGGGCCAGATACTGCAAATTATCAACAACTATGAGTTTATTAGTTTTAATATTGGCCCTACGCTGATGAGCTGGCTAGCTCGCCACGATATTGAAACATACCGACAAATTTTGGCTGCTGATAAACGCAGTTGCGATCGCAATAACGGCCACGGTAATGCCATTGCCCAAGTCTATAACCACATCATTCTGCCCCTGGCCAACGAACGTGACAAGCTCACCCAGGTGCGATGGGGCATTGCAGATTTTCGTAAGCGATTTAATCGTGATCCCGAAGGCATGTGGCTGGCGGAGACAGCGATTGACCAAGATACACTGCGGGTCTTAATCCAAGAGGGCATTAAGTTCACCATTGTGGCTCCGTCCCAGGTACAGCGTTGCCGTCAGATGGCAACTGGGGATCAGGCCGCCGGAGAATGGCATCAGGTGGGTGGCGGCCAGATTGATCCCACCCGTCCCTATCGCTGTTTTGTGCCAGGTTTACCGGCAGGGCAAAACTACATTGATATTTTTGTCTACGACGGGCCGATTTCTGGGGACATGGGCTTTAGTGATATTTTGCAATCGTCCCAGTCCTTTGCAGACCGCATCGGCCAGGCCATTCGTGGCGAGCGCAAAGGGGCTCAGTTAATTTCCGTCGCCACCGATGGAGAAACCTTTGGTCACCACCGTGGTGGGGCAGAACGTGCCTTAGCCTATGCGCTGCAACATGAGTTTATGGATCGGGGTTGGAATGTCATTAGCTATGCCCGGTATCTCAGCCTATTTCCCCCCACCTGGGAGTTGGAACTGAAACCGGTCACGGCTTGGAGCTGTGCCCACGGTGTGGAGCGCTGGCAAAGTGACTGTGGCTGCGGTGGCGGTGGTGAGTGGCACCAACAATGGCGTGCCCCATTGCGTCAGGCCCTAGATTGGCTGAGGGATGAGCTGATCGAGATTTACGAAATTACTGGGGAAGATCTGTTTAAGGATGCTTGGGCGGCACGGGATAGCTATATCAATATTATTTGCGATCGCACCCCCCTCACCATCGAACAATTTTTCGCCAAACATCAGCACCATGAGCTGACACAGGTTGAACGCACAGATGCTTTGTCTCTCTTAGAGATGCAGCGCCATGCCATGCTGATGTATACCAGCTGTGGTTGGTTCTTTGAAGAAATTTCCCGTCCAGAAGGCACCCAGGTGCTCCGTTACGCAGCCCGTGCCATTGAACTAGCGGAAGAAATCTGCGGTGAGTCGCTAGAAGAAGACTTTATTGCCAAGCTAGCCCTGGCCCCCAGCAATATCCCCCTATTTAGGGATGGTGCTGGGGTTTATCGAGCCCAGGTACGCCCTGCCCGCATCAGTGTCGAGCAGGTGGTGGCCCACTACGCAATGTCCTCCTTGTTTCACACCTATCACCGCGAACAGCGTCTGTACTGCCATACGCTAACGCACCAGGACTATCAAAAACAGACCATGGGAGCCCTCACCCTAGCCCTGGGTCAGGTGACCATTGTGTCAGAAATCACCCAGGCAAAGGGCTGTTATACCTTTGCCGTATGTCATCTAGGGGGCCAAGAATTCCTGTGTGGCATTCGCCCCTTCAAAAATCGAATTGCCTATGCCCGGGCTAAAGAAGCCGTACTCAGAATTTTTGCCCAGGGCAGCATTGTCCAGACAATTGATGCCATCCAGACTCAGTTTGGAGAGTACACCTTTAACTTGCAACAGCTGTTTAGTGAAGAACGACAGCACATTATGCAGCTGCTGAGCCAAAATACCTTGGATCAGCTTAACCAGCTGTATACCCAAATTTATCGGGAAAACTATGGCGTGCTCATGGCTTTTCATCGGGAAAGCATGGATGTTCCCCGAGAACTACAGGTAGCTGCCGAAATCACCCTTAGCCACCGTGTTATCGACGTTTTACGACGTTTAGAACAAGACCTTAGTGATATTGACGAACACATTTTAGCCATCAGCACAGGCTATCTAGGGGAGCTAGAGGGTATCGCTATTGAAGCCAATCATTTGCGATGTCACCTCACCCTACCCCAAGCGACACCGATTTTAGAGGGCTTAATCTTACAAGCTCTACGTCAAACATTGCAGATTGAAACTGATGCGACGCATCAAGCCTGTACCCTCGCCGTCAATCCAATTGCTATTCAAGGCATTAAACGATTAATTGTCTTGGGAACTAACTTGGGACTCAATCTCAATTTAGAGCGATCCCAGGAGGTGTATTACAACTACGTACAACAATGCCCGCCCATACCCAGCCTAGGACAGGCACTGGGCATCGTAGAATCAGCGTAGAATCAAGCCCGGAGGGAGCTTACCCAGCTTTTATCGCAGCCTTTATCAGCGATAAAGGCTTTATCGCTGATAAAGCACGCGAGCTTCAAATCCTAATCGGCGAGCTTCCCGCACTCGGGCAACCGCATCAGCATGACTGCCATAACGCCCAATGTTAATAAACTCACCCTGACGTACATAGTCTATGGTGGCATTGCCAAAGGATTGTTGAACTTGTCCTAACTTTCTACGTGACTCGATAACGGCAGCCACATAGGGCGTATCATCTCCCTGCTCATTGCCACCATTGCGACCATCTTCTACGACCACATCAACTGTATTGGGGTTGAGCCCCAGGATATCGAGGGTTTGTGGGCCAGCCACACCGGTCACCGGCAAATCGTACAGCTGCTGAAACTCTGCCACAGCAGCCTGGGTCATGGGGCCATAGGCACCATCGACCGGACCTGTTTCAATCCCGTTACGATTCAAAGCTTGTTGCAATGCAGCGACGGCCTCGCCCGAATCACCCGGCCCAAGGGAAGGTGTCGTCACGGACCGAGGCACCCCACTAGGACTAGGCAGTGGCGGTGGTCCTGGTGGGGGTGGTAAGCGCTGCTGAGCATTACCAGGCGACCCTAGAAGTAGAAAAATACTGCTAACGACGACAGCTGTCAGTAACTTAGGCATCACAATAATCCCTGACTATAATGCGACAGATGCTAACTCAGCGTACAAACAGCTGCTCAGCCATATACGCTCATGCCAGCTCAGTGGATATCAGTCCCGCTCAGCTGGATGGCGTATATATTAGCGGATGATCACCGAAATTGTACTGATTAGCGTGGCAATCACTCCCATTTAATCCCGCAGCACCCGTGCGTCATAACCAAGGTCACTGGCGAAATCAGCCCAAGTACCAGCATCGGACTGGTCGAAAAAGCGTCCAATGCTGATATATTCGCCTAGATTATTCCGCTCCACCGTGGCATTGGGAAAATCTTCTTGAACCTTACTTAGCTGAGATGGACCGGCAATAATCGCGGCAACATAACGTCCCCGAGGAGACCGACTACTGTCAGCATCACGAATAGAGCTGTCCCCAGTAGTACCGGCGCTAAATCCCATATCGATCAAGGTGGTTCGATCGGCAATGCCATCAACCGGTAGATCTGCTGTTCGCTCGTAGGTTCTGATCGCTTGCTCAGTCTGAGCGCCATAAACACCATCTGCCTCCAGATTGAAGCCAAAGGTTCTGAGTACTCGCTGTAGAATTCGCACATCGTCTCGACTGGAAGCAGGCGTAATGCGATCAGAACTAATTGCCCCGTGCACAGGATGGGATAGGCCGACAGGTAAACGCGACAGGTCAACCCCGAGCAAATCTAAGGTTTCCGCATCAGCAATGCCGGTCACATCGAGACGGCGAATACGTTGGAACTGTCGTACTGCTTGGGTAGTGGCTGGACCATATACGCCATTGATGGCAACAGGAAACAACCCGATACTGTTTAGCTGTCGCTGCAGCTCTAGCACAGCAGGGCCCCGATCGCCTTCCCGAAGACGGAGCCGACTTTGGGCAATTAAAACAGACCCATCAAATCGGGTTGGAATCTGCGCCATAGCAGGCACACAGCTTAACAACCAGACACCCACAAGCAGCTTGACACTGAGGCGAGCAGTATGACGAATGGTGGGCAAAAAAACCGAAACGCTCATGGCTTGTTGTCCTAATGTCATCATTTCTAACAAATACAACATCCGGCTAAGTGAAATTACGCCCAGATTTTCTCCGATATGCGCGATATGTCTATTAAATCACCTGCCTAAGGAATATAAGCCTTCGTCAATATCAGCACGCATAATTACGTAAAAATATCAGCTATTTAAAGCTGGTATGGGGGCAACTTTGCCTTGGCGTGATCCTTGGACACCCACCTATGGTTTCAGGTGTTTTGTCCTAAGATTAGAACCAATCGATAAACGAATACTGGGAAAGCAATCGGTTTTAGCTACAATAAGCGGAAACAAAGCGTGAAAATTTGTAACACATTCCGGATTGAGCTATTTTAATTGGCTTAAGCGCTTGCCATCAATGCTCATATTTTCCAGCTGTTACCTCTAATAAAACCTGGTTCCAGCCTGGCATTCTTACAGCAAATAGGGCTAACCCATATTGTTCAACCTGCGACATGTGGCTGTAGTTGTCCCATGCCCTATGTTTGTCGTATCTGGCTGTAACAAATCCTGATGTCCTCCTAGTCCTATCTCGCTAAGACCGTATGCTAAAACCTCGACTTCGTCGTGCCTCAAGACGGCTACTGCTGTACCGAGAACAACGTTACCCCAATATTGAGCGGATTGGGGTAACCCATTCCCATTGGGGAGACCTCTATCACATCTTACTGACCATTTCCTGGCCGGCTTTTATCATGCTGGTCAGCGGTTGCTATCTACTGGTGAATAGTCTGTTTGCCATGGCCTATGGTCTGGATGCGAATGCGATCGCAAACATTCGAGATGGTCACTTTCAGGACTTATTTTTCTTCAGCGTTCAGACCATGGCCTCCATCGGCTACGGTGCCATGTACCCCACCAGTACATACACCCACTGGCTAGTGGTGATCGAGGCAATTTTTGGTGTGTTTTTCATCGCGGTCACTACGGGGCTGGTATTTGCCCGCTTCTCCCTGCCCACCGCTCGAATTCTATATAGTCGTGTCGCAGTGGTAGCCCCCTTTAATGGCGTCCCCACATTGATGTTTCGCACTGCCAATGAGCGCCGTAACTACATACTAGAGGCGCAGCTGTGGGTTACCCTCGTTCGGGATGAAACCACTGAAGAAGGTGAGTACATTCGCCGCTTCCACGATCTCCCCCTGGTCCGTTCCCATACACCCGTATTTAGCCTCTCCTGGACCGCCATGCACCGCCTGACCAGCGATAGCCCATTCTATGGTGAAACCCCAGAAACATTACGCCAAAACCGAGCTGAGATTATTGTTACCCTCACCGGTTTAGATGAAACTTTATCCCAGACAATCCACGCACGCCACTCTTTCAGTGCATACGACATCTACTGGAATCATAAGTTCGTAGATATTATTTCAACCAATGATAAAGGTCGCTCTGTCGTGGACTACAATCATTTTCACTCGATTGAGCCCGTGGAACAACATAGTACAGCCCATCGAAATCCTCAAGAGCAACTCACCAGCTGGACATCCCATTAAACCAATAGGTGCCCCTGATACCTGAAGATTTGCCCCCTCACAGTAAAGGGCCAGAGGACATCATTGTTGTTGATGCCCTCTGGCCTTAATACTCTGATTTTTAACCTGGGACCCCCTTATGGTTCCATTACAACGCTTTTGCCTAAACCAGCAGGGTGAAAAGCTTCACCATCAGCTTTGTACGATTGATAGGCTTACTGATATAAAAGGAAGCACCACACAGTTTGGCGCGAATACGGCCAATAAGGTTGGCTTTCCTAGCCATCAGAATAATCGGTACATCCTTATACTGGGGATGCCGACGCAGGTGAGAGCATAGGTCAAATCCGTCCAAACCTTCCATCGCAGTGGTCAGCATAATCAAATCAGGCTGACACTTTGCCAGGTCTGCTACGGCTGTAGCCACGTCATCCACTGATGTAATGGAAAAGACCGTGTCTTCTAGAAACTCTCTCAGCTCCCGCAAGGATTGGCTATCAGAATCAATACAAACGAGCTGATACGAAGGAGATCCACCCCCTGCAACCATTTGAGCAGGATTAAACGTATCAGGGCTCAGTACCTGTAAAGAGGACCCAAATGTGCTGGAAGACGACGCCTGATTGAGCAGGGTATCAATATCACTCTTTGGCTGAACCAGTTGATCAATAACGTTTCCTGGCTCAGGCATAACGACCTCCTGTTGTTTAACAGGAGGTGGCGTATTCCGCTTGGATGAAAAGGTTTCTGCCTCTTGATGACATTGCTCAACCAATGTACGAATATCTAGCGTACAAAAAGCTGGGTAATCAACAATATTGCTAAAGTTATTAACCTCATAGCTGCCTCGGCTAACCCTTAGTAGCGATGTGACTGTAGTCACTGCCAAAGCACGAATAAACTGCCCTGCTTGGTCAAAAGTGATGTGCTCTTGCTCTACGAGCCAACGAATAGCTCGATAGTCAGCAGTCAAATCATTGCCCTGGTGCGTATATTGCCGATGGTAGAGCTGCAGCTGGGCTAGAACCAAATCGGAAATTGCGTCAGGAAACAGCTGGCGTCCTTCAAATCTCAGTGCATCGAATCCATTCTGAGAACTCGTTGCAAACAGGAGCTTACCCCGCTGTAGCCATAGAGACCAACGAACATCATTGGAAACCACCAAGAGTTCGCCACTCACTTGACGCCCGACAAGCTGAGCTAGCAACGTGAGCGGATGTAATGTTTTTTGTGTAATAGTGCCTGCTAAAACCATGGGAAGAGTTCCGGTCAAAGAACGGTATTCGAAGGGGTAAAAATCAGATAGAGCAGCGATGGATGATGACTTAAGGACTAGTGGAAACAGATTCGATACAGTCGTGACAATATCGAAATTGCAGTCTCTTCCTGGTGTCGTTATCCAAGCAATTAAAAAGAAATTAATTGCCTTGCACTCTCTTGATATAAATAAAGATGAGAAGTAATTAACAACTAAGTAGATACACCTATATTGAAATTAAGCTCAAGCTGATCCAGGCACAGAATCTGTATTTTCCTAGAGTTTCTTTCAAATTGAACTTAACGACAATCGAAGAACACAAGCTTGAACGATTCATTTCACGGTTATATTGACTAATTTCAATCAACTGTTTTAGAAATGCAAGTATTTTCGTAGGAACTGGTCGAAAGTTTATATGTTTTGCCTTAGCAGTTTATATAAATCAAATTTTAAAATTTGATGTTTCAATTGATGCACCTTCCGGATATGTACGTAAATCGTATTTTTAATGATGCCATGCTTAGATCACATCCAATGTAAGACTTAGTTTTTAGAAGGCTCAGGCATTTGAACGGTTCCTTAAAATTACAGTAAACCTCATATACGGACTTCCAAACATACGTAGGTAGATGGCTCTTTTCTAACAGAATACCCAGCCACCAACCAGGTCTTTTCAGTCCATATTTATACGCACTTTTGCTGATAAAAGTGCATTTCTAGCAAGGTGTCATGGACATATTCCTTCAACAGCCATGAAAGTGTCCGCCGAACTGTCTCACAAACATCGGTATATTTGACCAAGGAGAACAACTCCGCAGAGAATCTTAGTAGACCTTGACACCTCTAGCCTGCTCCATCAAACATTGATGGGTACTCTTTTCTACCTCCTTGGGTTGCGGCTGACGCTGCACATAGGTCCCGTCTGACTGCATCTCCCAAGCCTGACGATTGTCGGCAAGACAAATATCCAAAATATTGCTCAGCTCTCGGCGTAAATGCGGGGCTAGAATCGGTGTCACAGCTTCAACTCGGCGATCTAAGTTGCGGGGCATCCAATCGGCACTACCAATGTAAAACTGCTCATTGCCATCATTCTGAAAGTAAAAAATACGAGAGTGCTCTAAAAATCGTCCAATAATACTAATGACTCGAATATTTTCGCTCACAGCTTTGACACCAGGCGTTAAACAACAGACACCCCGCACAATCAGGTCGATACTTACCCCCGTTTGAGATGCCTGGTAGAGAGCCTGGATAATACCGGGGTCTACAAGAGAATTCATCTTGGCAATGATGCGCCCCTTATCACCATGGGCAGTTTCCTGATGAATTAATGCCAGCATGCGCTCTCGCAAAGTAATGGGTGCAATCAGCAGCTGACGATACGCTTTTTGTCGCGAGTATCCCGTCAGGTAGTTAAAGAGATCGGTTAAGTCTGCACCCAGATCTTCACTACAGCTCAGCAGGCCCAGATCTGTGTACATCCGGGCGGTCTTAGGGTTGTAATTGCCAGTGCCGATATGAACATAACGACGGATGCCATCGTGTTCTTTACGCACAACAAGGGCAACTTTAGTGTGGGTTTTCAGACCTAAGAGCCCATAAACCACATGTACTCCCGCTTTTTCTAGGGTACGAGCCCAGTTAATGTTGTTTTCTTCATCAAAACGAGCTTTTAGCTCTACTAAGGCAACAACTTGTTTCCCATTTTCAGCTGCTGAAATCAGCGCATTGATTATGGGAGAATCTCCGGATGTGCGATAAAGCGTCATTTTAATCGTTAGCACATCCGGATCAGTTGCCGCCTGAGTAATAAATTGCTGAACGGTGGCCGCAAATGAAGTATAGGGATGATGAACTAGACGATCGCGACGGCGAATAATTGAAAATACATCATCGCCTTCACCGTCGGTCTCATCATGGTTGATGCGGTGCCATGGCAAAGGAATCACAGCATTCCAGTCAGGATCTTTCAACTCTGGCAGAGGTAATCCAATTAATTTCATCAAATCACCTAGACCAATAAGACCTTCGACGTCATAAATATCGTCCTCGGTCAAATCCATCTCTGAAAGCAAGGTGGCACGTACCTCAGGAGACGTATTTACCTGGAGTTCTATACGTACTAAGGAACCTCCCAGACGACGCTTACGCAGTTCTTGCTCCAGCGCCAACATTAAATCATCAGCATCATCCTCTTCCACGAACAAATCGGCATTACGGGTAATGCGAAACGTGTAATAGTCTTCGATTACCATGCCAGGGAAAAGGAACGCGAGGTTTTGGCCAATCACTTGTTCTAGGGGTATAGCAGCCCAGAGTGCGCCCTTCGGTTGTTGTGACTTAGGCAGTTGGATAAATCTTGGTAAAACCCTAGGTACTTTGATCCGGGCAAAGTGAGTTTCTTCAGAATCTGCCTCCCGCACCACAACCGCTAGATTGAGACTCAGATTAGAAATATAGGGAAAGGGATGGCCCGGATCTACGGCCAGTGGTGTCAATACCGGAAATATCTGATCTTCGAAATAGGCTTGTAGGTAAGCCACTTGCTTGCTGCTGAGATCGTCATAGTCCAGCAGATAGATGCCGTGTTCATGGAGCTGAGTTCTGACTTGCAAAAAGCAATCTTGTTGCCGAGCAAATGTTGGCCTGAGCTTACTGCCAATGGCTTGCAGATGTTCCATAGGGGTACGACCATCAGCAGTACGACGACTGACCTGGGCTTCAATTTGTTTTTTGATCCCCGCCACGCGCACCATAAAAAATTCGTCTAGATTATTGCTAAAAATCGCTAAGAACTTTAGCCGCTCTAGCATGGGTGTACGTGGATTTAGCGCTTCGTGGAGCACTCGTTCATTGAACGAGAGCCAGCTTAATTCTCGACTGATGTAATAGTTAGGCGAGGTTAAGTCAATATCAGAGGATACTGCTTTAGCTTGGCCATTGACATCATCATCTTTCGACCTCTTAGGTGCCGTTTTCTCAGCGCTTTTATCCAACATTTTTGTAGATATCCCTAGTCTATTTCTGACTTGTTCTAGAAAACATCACGCTCACGACCGACCCACCACTCGCCCAATTTCATGAGGTCGTCATGGATATCTGCCACCTGCTTAGCATAGTCATCCGCCGATAGCTCATGACGACGTTCTTGAAGCTTTTTGAGCCGTAATTGTATAAGCAGCCAAGGTTTACTCATACCGTCAGTTGCTTCAATATATTTTGCTAACTCATGGCTGTTCATAGGATTGTTGCCCTCGCAAATAGTAAGGTAAGGTCACTGACAGAGGTATATTTTTTTCACACCATCTTTACCTTACTGAAAAATCCAGACTCGTTATGGTGAACCGTCCTAATGAGTAAACCCGCAGAAGGGGAAGCACTTTAGCTTCTCTCTGCGGGTTTTTAATTAAGTTAGCATCCTATCAAGTATTTTGGATGCTTGTATCCCTGAGCAGATTAACGCTTCAGGGTATTTACCCAATCACGCAGGTTTTCAGCAGCCACATCACGTCCACCCAAACCAAAGGCAATCGCAATTGCCACAGCCACAGCCCCCAACAATAAACCAAAGGCCAGATTAACGATGCTAGTGGCCAAACCAATGTGCTGTAGAGCCATCGAGCCAACTAAAGCAATAATGGCAATCCGAGCAGTCTGGGCCAGGGTATTCGACGAAGACATGCCCATACCGCTAACCAAACGGAAGGCTAAGTTCGCCGCATATAGGCCAACGGCAAAGATAAGAACACCGGTTAGCACTCGGGCTGAGACGGCCAGAATATTGCTAACAATTTCAGTTAGAACGGGAAAACCAAGAATTTCAGTAGCAGTCACTGCACCGAGTAGAACAATGCCCACTAGAGCAATTATCCCAACAATCTCAGAAGGGGTTTTTTGAGGTGGCTCTACGGCAGGCATGGGCTCACCTTCAGCCAAGGTAGACACTTCAGGTTCAGGCTCAGTGAGTTCAGGGAAACCAAGCAGGCTAGTAACATTGTCAAAGCCGATACCCGATAGTAAACCCACCACTAAATCGGACACAAATTGACCAATGAAGTAGAAGACCACCAATACTACACCAGCAGCAAGTACCTGAGGAATGATAAAGAGCACTCGCTCCAACATCTCCACGGCAGGCCCAGAAATTGCCTCAATGTTAAGCTCATTTAGGGCTGCGATCGCAGCTGGGATCAAGATCAAGGTGTAAACCAAAACACCCGCCAGGCTAGAAATAGACGTGCCATCATCCGGCCGAGAGGCCAGACCAAAACGAGCGCCAAAGTTATCGGCCCCTGTTGCCATCAGCAGATTGGTGACGATTCCTTTAACAATATTGGCAACCAACCAACCAATGCCAAAGACAATACCGGCGGTAATGATCTGAGGAATGGCCGATAGGAAATTGCTGAGCAGCTCTTCAACAGGACCTAATAAACCGGGCAGCTGTAGAGCACTCAGTACCAGCGGCAAAGATAGGAGGAAAATAAACCAGTAAACGACATTCCCTAGGGTGTCGTTTACCTGGAAAGAATTGCCTTCAGAATCAACGCCCGTCTGTTCAGACAACCGCTCATCCAGGTTAAAGCGACCAAGACCGTTAACAACAGCGGACTTAACTACCTTAGCAATCACCCAAGTAACAAATAGGATGACAGCTGCACCTGCAAGACGAGGCACATACTCAAAGACAGTTTGCAATAAACCGCTAATGGGCTGTGAAACCGAATCCAATTTGAGCGCATTCAAAATGGCGATCAAGAAGAAAAGCATCACCACCCAGAACACGACGCTACCGACCGTGCTCTCGACAGAGACATCATTCCCTAACCCAGCCTTACTAGCTAGCTGATTGTCGAGATTTGTTTTACTGAGCAAAAACTTAACAAATGCTTTCGCAATTGTGGCAACCACCAGGCCCACAATTAAAAGCAAGAATGCACCGAACAAACCAGGCAAAAACGTACCCAGCTGATTACTAATGCTACTCGTAAATTCAGTAATCGAATTTGTCTGAGCAAGATTGAATGTAGGGTTCAAACTTAACCAGTCAAACCCAACCACCCCGTGGAGTTGAGTCATTGTTCTCTATTGCCTACTGAACATCTACATGTGCCGAACATGGCGCTAACCTATGGGCAAAAAAAATCATGTTTGCCCATAGGTTAGCGCCTAATATCAATTTTTTTTCCCGGAAGCTACATTAATAGCAGACTTTGTAATAAATCCCCTGTATTTCTAGGTACAACCGCCCATAATTCATGATTTCCTGGGGTTGTCAAGCAACAATTAGCCGATTTTAGGCATTTTTTGCTACTTCACGTATGCAGAAGACTACTCAGTCCATGGGCTATTCCGGGCATTGCTGATCCCCAGACACTGACTCCTCAGACTATTCATCACCAGATGCGTCATCACCAGATGCGTCATCGCCATTAGCATCTTCTAATTCATCGTTAACAGCCGCATCAGCTACAGACTCATCTCCAGGCTCAGGGGACTCATCAGTTTGAGCCTCCGCTGTGATCACAGCCTCTGGGACGTCATCTTCTGCGATCACAGCCTCTGTGACATCATCCGCAATCTCCAGCTCAGGCACAACAGCTACCGCCGCGATCGCATCATCGCCATCCAAACGCTGCAGTTGCACGCCCGTTGCCATTCTTGACTGGATTGAAATGGCATCAATTGCCTGACGAATGATGATGCCGCGTTGGGTAACTAACATGAGCTCATCCTTGGAATTTACAATTCGAAGGGCGACTAGCTCATCATTTTCCTTGCGGAATTTCATACCCACCAAGCCCATACCAGCCCGATTTTGCAGGCGGAAATTATCCACAGGCACCCGTTTACCCAAGCCACCAGCCGCAATAATCAATACCCAGGGACCACAATCTCCTTCGGCCACAGTCGCCGCATCATTCTCCTCCTCATCCACATCAGACGCTGCCACCTGAGCCGTAACCGCCGCAGGCAAGATATCCATGCTAATCAGCCGATCACCATTCCGCAGAGACATTGACTTCACACCACGGGTGGGGCGTCCCAAGGGTCTGAGCTGATCGTTGTCAGCCCTAAAGTGAATTGTCATCCCCTGCTGAGAACCAATAATAATGCTGTCTTCAGCGCGGGCTAAGCGGACCCATCGCAGCTGGTCGCCCTCTTCTAGAGAAATAGCAATCAGACCATTGGCCCGAATATTGCCAAAGGCGGATAGGGCCGTCTTTTTGATAAAGCCCCCCTGGGTGAGCATAACCAGGTACACATCTTCGGCAAACTCTTGCACACCCAGCACTGACGTCACTTTCTCTTCCCGAGGAATGGGCAACATTTGCACAATTGGGTTACCCCGTGCTACTCGAGACCCCTCCGGAATCTGATAAGCCCGCAGCGTATAGGCCACACCCCGATCGGTAAAGAACAGCATATGGTCGTGGGTGCAACAGGTAATGAAGTGTTCAATGGCATCATTGTCCTTCATCCGGGTACCTGACTTACCACGAGTCGCTCGATTCTGCGCCTCAAATGTAGACACAGGCATACGCTTGATGTAGCCTTGCTCGGTCACCAGAATGACAACCTGCTCATTGGCAATTAACGAAATATCCGTCAGCTCGTCTTCAGCTGCTTCAATTACAGTGCGCCGTTCATTGGCATGGCTATTACGCAGCTGCTGTAATTCTTCCTCAATAATGGCCAGAATGCGTTCACGACGAGCCAAAATATCACGCAAATCGGCGATTTTCTCCTGGAGAGCTTCATGCTCCTGTTGAATTTTGTCAGCTTCCAATGCGGTCAAACGACGCAGTTGCATCTGCAAGATGGCATCGGCCTGGGCAGACGATAGCTCATAGGATTCCATTAGTTCCTGTTTCGCAGTGCCCACATCGGCAGCATGGCGAATCAGCGCAATCACCGCATCCAGATTATCCAGGGCAATCAGATATCCCTGTAAAATATGGTCTCTCTCTTCAGCCTTACGTAGCTCATACCGAGTCCGTCGGGTAATTGTCTCTACTCGAAACTCTAAAAAGACCTCTAAAAATTGTCGCAGTGTTAACAACTGAGGCTCACCATTGACCAAGGCCAACATGTTGACGCCAAAGTTGTTCTGTAACGGCGTTTGCTTATAGAGATTGTTGAGCACCACCTTAGGATAGGCGTCTCGCTTGAGTTCGATGACGATACGCATGCCGTCGCGATCGCTCTCATCACGGATATCGGAAATGCCGTCTAATCGACGATCGTTAACGAGTTCAGCAATCTTCTCAATCAGACCAGCCTTGTTAGTTTGATAGGGTAGTTCCGTAACAATAATGGCTTCCCGATCAGGACGACCTGGGTATTCAATGGTCTCAATGGTGGCCACAGCACGCATGGTGACAGAACCACGACCTGTCAAATAAGCATCGCGAATGCCATTGCTGCCAATAATCTGAGCCCCTGTGGGGAAATCGGGTCCAGGGATATGATTCAGCATCAGTTCCTGACTAGTGATTTCAGGATTTTGAATCAGGGCAATCACGCCATCGACCAGCTCACCAAGATTATGGGGAGGAATATTAGTCGCCATCCCCACGGCAATTCCAGAAGACCCGTTTAGCAATAACTGAGGTATCCGTGCAGGCATGACGGTGGGTTCTTGCTGAGAACCGTCAAAATTATCTGCAAAGTCAACAGTCTCGGATTCGATATCTTGTAGCAGTGCATTACTGGTCAGCGCATGCAACCTTGACTCGGTATATCGCATGGCCGCTGGCGGATCATTGTCGATGGAACCAAAATTTCCATGGCCATCAATCAACGGGGCCCGCATGGAAAAGTCTTGAGCCATCCGCACCAGGGCATCGTACACAGCGGTGTCACCGTGGGGATGGTATTTACCTAAAACTTCACCAACAACACGAGCACATTTTCGGAAAGGTCTATCCGCAGTTAAGCCCAATTCGTGCATAGCGTAGAGAATGCGACGATGTACGGGCTTTAGACCATCCCTAGCGTCCGGCAAGGCCCGCCCTACAATGACGCTCATGGCGTATTCTAAGTAGGACCGGGACATCTCGTTGCGCAGATCAGTGGATACAATCCGCTCTTGGGGATTACTCATACGGAAAAGAGACTCCAAAAATGCCGGAAAAACAATACCTAACTTGATAAATTCTTAGCAGGTTTTTTAAGGTCCCAAATTTAGGGATATTTAGGAAAGTTTTCCTGGGAAATTTTCACTAAGAATGCATAAAATTTTAGCACATTACTGGCATTCTTGATGGTCACCGTAACCCAATAAAAAAGGGGGTTTGAGGTGGATCCTATGTCACTGTCTAACCCCACGAATTATCCATGGGGATGTTCCGATAAAAGGAGTTCTCGAAAAAAGTAATTTGCAATGGCCTTTAAAGACTCTGGAGAGAAAATTAGTGATACCCACCACTGCCCCCTTTCGCATCATCTATTCCGACCGTTTTTTGGACCACGATACAGGACCGGGCCATCCTGAAAATGCCGGCCGATTAACGGCGGTGGTCACAGCCTTGAAAGCCCATGCCATGGGCAACCAGTTGGAGTGGGTAGAACCCTGCGATCGCAACCCCCTAGACTGGATTAATGCTGTCCATGATCCGGCCTATGTCCTGACCCTGCAACGCATTGCTGAACGGGGTGGCGGGCGATTGGATGCCGATACTCCGGTGTCAACCGCCAGCTACCAAACCGCCCTACTGGCGGTATCTGCTTGGTTAGACGGGGTGGACTATGTTACGGACAACCATGGTACCTCTGGGTTTGTCCTCGCCCGTCCCCCGGGTCACCATGCTGAATATGGTCAGGGTATGGGGTTTTGTCTGCTCAGCAATGTTGCGATCGCGGCCCGCTACGCCCTAGAAAAACCTGGCATTGAGCGAGTTGCCATTCTTGACTGGGATGTGCACCATGGCAATGGCACCCAGCAGCTAATCAGCAATCAACGTCAGATCGTTTACTGCTCCTTACATCAAATGCCCGCCTACCCCGGCACTGGTCAAGCAGGGGAAACAGGGATGCACCGCAATGTGCTCAACATTCCCATGGCCTCAGGTAGTACCGTCGAGGATTATAAACACCGGTTTGAACAGCAAGTGGTCCCATTTTTGCAACAGTTTCAGCCAGATTTATTACTCGTCAGTGCGGGATACGATGCCAACGCCTCTGATCCCCTGGCAGGCATCGATTTAATGCCCGCAGACTATGGCTTTTTGGCAGCAGCCTGTCACAAAGTAGCCCCCCGAGTCCTATTTGGACTGGAGGGGGGCTACGATTATCAGGCCCTGAGCCAATCAGTGATTGCCACCATTGAAGCAGTCCTATAGACGAGAAATCTCAGGGCCAGCTAAACGCCCGAGAAGAGCATGCTTCAACGAAAACGTGAGGAGAGAGACAGGGGTTTGCCTGCCTTCTCCTCTTATCCAGCTAGGCAGTTACCTGGGTAGCTTCCATAGCCTCTAAATAGCCAATGACAATGCTTACATTGTCTGGATCGGCCCAAAGAATGAGGCGCGGCATATAGGAACTACTCAGATATTCATGCTTAGGTAACACCCTTAGAGAGAAGCCCTGAAGACCACTTTGGGTGTACGCAACATTGAGGTTATACAAGCTGCTGCCATCGGCATCTTGACCGCGATAAACCATCTCTGTTGCTTGGCCACCTTGCAACTCACCATCAATGTCGATCCCCCCTTGGTAAAACTCCACCGAAACATCCGAGGCCTTCAATTGCCCCAAATAAACGCGAGCATTTACCTGTAGCGGTTCATTCACCTGCAAACCAACATCATGGGATAGATAGATTTCGGCGATAGAAATCTGTTGCCAGTGCTGGTACAAGTCTGACTGCCACTGGGCTAGAGCCTTAGCTGGAGCATAGCTCTCGGCGACCAACTGCCGCCCTCGATCCGACGCTGCAAAATATCCTTGGTTGGCATAGTCCTGTAGCATGCGGGCCGTATTGAAGGTCGGGGTATTCAACCGGATAGCATTCTTCATCTTCGCCACCCACCCACGGGGAATGCCATGGCTATTCCGATCGTAGAAGAGAGGGACAACGGCGGTCTCTAACAGCTCATAGAGGTCATTGGCCTCCACTTCATCCTGATAGTCTTGATCATCGTAGTCTTCACCAGAACCGATGGGCCAGCCTGTGCGTACATAATCCGCCTCATCCCACCAGCCATCTAACACACTCAGGTTGGGAAGACCATTCATTGCCGCTTTCATCCCACTGGTTCCCGATGCTTCCCGAGGACGACGGGGGTTATTCAACCAGACATCACAGCCTGATACCATCCAGCGGGCGACGTGAATGTCATAGTTAGGAACAAACACAATGGAGCGATCTAAGCCTTCATCACGGGTAAAGTGAATAATGTTGCGAATCAGCTCTTTGCCTGGAATATCCTTAGGGTGAGCTTTACCGGCAATCACAAACTGCACCCGCCGCCCCAAGGTGTTAGAAACAATCTTCCGCAGACGTTCAACATCTCTCAAAAAGAGTGTGGCGCGCTTGTAGGTGGCAAATCGGCGAGCAAAACCAATGGTAAGAGTACCCGGGTCTAACACTTCTTGGGCCCGTTCCATTTCTAAATGAGAACCGCCTCGCTCCTTCACCGCTTTGTGTAGCCGGTCTCTAACAGACACAACCAGGTGAGAACGACAACTTTCGTGGTTGCGCCAGATCTCTTCATCGGGAATGGCAGCCACTTTGTCCCATAATGGATCATCCACACCGACGCTATCCCAGTTCGGTCCTAAGTAACGGTCATAAAGCTCCTGGGTAGATTTAGCCACACAGCTGCGGGCATGGACGCCATTGGTGATGGACGTAATCGGCACTTCATCCACTGGCAGACTGGGCCACAGACCACCAAACATCTTACGGGATACAGCACCGTGGAGCTTGCTCACACCGTTGACAAATGAGGCCATCTTAATGGCCAAAACCGCCATACTGAACGGAGCATCATGATCGACATCATCCTCTCGTCCCAGCCCCAAGAAATGCTCATGGGACAGACCAAAGCGTGCAGCATAGTGCCCTAAGTAATGGAATATTTTTTCTGGGGGGAAGAGGTCAATGCCTGCCGGGACAGGGGTGTGGGTAGTAAATAGCTGAGTTGCCTGGGCCATCTGCTGCGCTTCACTAAAGCTGAGTTCCTGGGCATCCATCAGCATACGAATGCGCTCTAAAGCCAAAAAGGCTGAATGACCTTCATTGAGGTGATAGGCCGATGGCTTTAACCCTAAGGCCTGGAGCATACGGACACCGCCAATACCCAGCATCATCTCCTGCTGGATTCGCATATCAATGTCGCCACCGTACAAGCGATCGCAAATGTCCTGATCGTGGGGGGCATTCGGCTCAATGTTGGTATCCAACAGATACAGAGGCACACGCCCTACGGTCACCCGCCAGATACGTGCATAGACTTTACGCCCCGGATAATCTACAGAAATGCGCAATTCATTCCCCTCACTGTCCCGCTCCAGAGCCAGGGGCATGTTGTAAAAATCGTTGATAGGATAGCGTTCCTGCTGCCAGCCATCAGCATTAAGATACTGGGCAAAGTAGCCTTCTTGATAGAGCAAACCAACGCCAACTAAGGGCAGCCCTAAATCGCTAGCCGTCTTTAAGTGATCACCCGCTAGAACGCCCAAACCTCCCGAATACACCGGCAGACACGTCGTCAAACCAAACTCCATAGAGAAGTAGGCGTAACACTCGTTATCCACAGGATTTGCCCGATTTACGTCGTACCATGACTGGGCATTCAAATAGTGCTCTAAACGCTCGACAGCATGGTTCATCTGGGCAATAAATCCACCATCCTCAGCAACGGCATGGAGCCGATCCTGACTAATGGTGCTGAGCATTAAGATGGGGTTGTAGCGACTAGATGCCCAAAGGTCAGGATCCAGACGTTTAAACAGGTCAATCGTCCCCACATCCCAATCCCAATGGATATTTTCAGCAAGCTGACGCAAAGGAGCTAACGAAGCGGGTAGTGTGGGTGTAACGTTAAAGGTACGAATCGGGCGCATAGATTTTTGATGCGAATGCTTCAAGTCCACGAACATTCTGGCCCTGAAATTTAGTTTGGCACCAAACCCTTAACACTGTTTTCGCTCCCCAGCTTGGCTTGTCTGCGGACAAACCAACCAGAATCAAGGCATCGCCCGAAAGCTAAAATTTTTCTTCATTTCAACAAGACCCGTATATTTTAATTGCGTTCAATTGCCTTTTATTGCATTTTATGTTTAGACGCAACATTAATGATAGAAATCGATCATGGCCAACGCAACCACTCATCTTGCAATCGATATCGACACTAAATCGACACCAAGTCTATAGGCTCGTTGTACGCTTCAAGGAGCCGTTAGTTCCCTTGCGCCCTCTATACAACAGAACACCACCTTAGTCATCGACCTTGGTGGTGGCAGCACCAAAATTGTTTATGGAGCCAACAATACCATTGAGTATCAACAAACTTTCCCTACAGGTACAGTGGTTGCCAAAGAAAAGTTTCAGCTGACGAAAAAGATTTCTACATCAGAAGTAGTCGCCCTACAAAAGAAAGTAAAACACTTGATAACAAAAGGCTTCTAACACGAATAACCAATAACCAAGAACTAAAATCATTGCATCGCACCTTTCAGTCGGCAGCCGACGCCTCCTCGATCTTGGAGACTTTTTTGGGCGACTTCTTGAGGGCTAAAGAACACTTTTTCTACAACCTGCCAGTCTCTTACCATCAACATTTCAAACAACATCTCTTGCTCGCTGGGTCCGCCATTGGTAATGTAGTAACAACAGCCATCCGCTCCCTCCACAAACTCTCCATTGAAGAAGTTATAGAGCATGGCCTTCTCTAGATTCTCTCGTCGTACCTCCATCCCTGCTTCTAATAGGTCTTGGGCTGCATCTTCTTCTAAACTGCATTGCAGTTTCAGCTTCGCTGCCATGGTTTTTGTTGTCATACAAGGCACCATTTCTGCCATCTCAATGGCGTCTTTAAGCGCTTGGCTGTTGTCATTGACAATGACAACTCCCTTACCAATAAACAGCATGCCCATATCTAAATGGAATTGTCCGGGCTGCTCCACACAGACCAGCTGATCAATACTGGCTAGCCCAAAATCCTCACAGATCACATGGCGCACCTCATGATCATTGAGCTGATAGAGATGGGCTGTGGTTGCGATCGCATCTTTGCCAACCAAAATCAAGGGTTTGCCAGTGGCATCCTCCCCCGTAATCATATTTCCCCCTTCTATATAGGCTCGAATGTGACCGACAGTTTGTCCCCTTACCTGGGCAACCAGCTCTCGTTCCACCGCCATTTTGAATTCATTTACCCTGATTCCCAAAGGAATCCATAAGTGGTCATCCTGTAGCACTTCCTCCAAAATATCTGGGGTCAGTTTTCCTTGCCACCGTTGTCGTCGCCCTGCGGTCATCGCCTTTGCCAGAAGATCATCATCAAACTGTCTCAGCACGGCCACACAATCATTTGCCAGATATTCCACACTATCCTCAGCCCACTTTGATACAGGCTTTAGGTTTTCGGTAATTGTATAGTTAAGCGCCTTATAGCAATCTTTTGCGAATTCCTGCTGAATCTCTTCTCGACAGCCACTGTCCGTCAAGATTTCCAGGTATACCCCCAGCTCATTGGCTATTTTCGCAAAGAATCTCAAATATTCTCTTTCAGTTTCGGCAGATACCTCGGTTTGGCCTCGCGTAAAGTTCATATGCAAAACCGTTGTCCGACCACCTGGCGTTTTCTTTTGGGGTAAGGCACCCCCAGTATCCACACTCGGCAGCTCTATCCTGTGATCCCATAGCGTCTCTATGTTCCTGTTCTGCACATTCATGCTGCTAGCCTCACAAAAGCTGATTGAAGGAATACCCAATCAGACCACCCAATACATTATGAAACGTCCTGCAAACAGATGTGAAGCGCCAGCGCTGGGAGTTGCCATTGAGTTGTAACAATTCCTCAAAGTTTACAGACCCTAATCTTAATAAAATGGTAACAATACACACTGTTTAAAATGGGCTGGATTATTGCCTTCACTGAGCAAAACGGCTCACAGACCCGGTTCAACTTATACAGCTATAAAAATTGGAGACGGTGAATGGTCAGCACATTTGCAAATCCTGTTGTTAATTCTGCCATTAGTTTGGGCACCCAAGCCTTTGATGAAACAGATCCCGTTCAACTATGGCCCAATGACTCTTTAGAAACCGTCGAGGTCGTTATTCGGGCTGTTTACCGGCAGGTTTTGGGCAATACCCATGTGATGGAGAGTGAGCGGGCTACCGTGGCAGACGCAGAATCACAATTACGAAGTCATGCTATCACCGTCCGAGAATTTATTCGTCAGATTGCTAAATCAGAACTGTATCGGTCTCGGTTTTTTGAGCCTTGTTCTCGCAATCGTTTTATTGAACTTAACTTTAAACATTTATTAGGGCGAGCGCCCAACAGTTATAGCGATATTGCTGACCATAGTTATCTCTTAGAAGCACAAGGATTTGAAGCAGACATTGACTCCTACCTAGATAGCGATGAGTACCAACAAACCTTTGGTGAAAGCATGGTGCCCTATTATCGGGGTCACAAGTCCCCGACAGGCCAGCAGGTATCCGGATTTCCCAATCTGCTAAAACTACTGCGCGGTGCAGCTAGCCATGACAACAACTTAGCCCACAATCAACAGTCCCGGTTAAATCAGGCCCTCATGGCGAATCAGATTGGTAAGATCGCCCCTGTCACTCGTCCCACCACACTCTGGAAATCTCCAGCCACCCAGGAGTTAGAGGCACGTTATGCAGCTTACGCTGCCGCACGGTTCTCACCCGCTAGACCTGCCATCGAGTTAGGGACTCAAGCCTTTGATGAAACAGCCCCAGTTGAACTACGCCCCAACGATTCATTGGCAGCCGTTGAGGTGGTGATTCAGGCAGTCTATCGACAGGTTTTGGGCAATGCCCATGTGATGGAAAGTGAGCGGGCTGCCATTGCGGATGCGGAAGCACAGCTACAAAGTCAAACTATCACTGTGCGCGAGTTTATTCGCAGAGTCGCCAAGTCAGAGCTATATCGGTCTCGCTTTTTTGAACCTTGCTCCCGCAGTCGGTTCATTGAATTGAACTTTAAGCACCTGTTAGGCCGTGCTCCCAATAACTACAGCGATATTGCTGACCATAGCCAGATCTTAGATTCAGCAGGGTATGAAACCGAAATCGACGCTTACCTCGGTAGCGATGAATATCTCCAGGTGTTTGGGGACAACACAGTGCCTTATTATCGAGGACACCAGTCTCCTATCGGACAAAAAGTAGCCGGATTTGCGAACCTACTAAAACTACTGCGGGGCAGAGCGAGCAATGATAGTAACCCGGCTTATTATGTCTCCCAAGCACGACTAATCCAGGCCACCATGACCAATAAGATTGGCGAAATCGAAGCGGTTAATAGCCCCGCTAAGCGCCAGCTGACTGTGATAGAACCCGAGAGACTCCTAACTGAGCAAGAAAAAATTGCCCAGCAAACATTCCAGGGTTACGCACCTTTCCGTCAAACATCACCAGTAGAACTATTGCCAGGTGCATCAACAGAGGAAAGTGAAGTGGTTATCCGGGCCATCTATCGTCAGGTGATGGGCAACGCTCACATTATGGAGAGTGAGCGTTTAGTGGTCCCTGAATCTCAGCTCAAAAATGGTAATCTGAGCGTTCGCGAATTTGTTCGTCAGGTCGCTAAATCTGAACTTTATCAGTCTCGGTTTACAAACTGCTATCGCTATCGAGCCATGGAGCTGCACTTCAAACATCTCTTAGGTCGTGCCCCCCAAAACTTTGCCGAAATGAAGGCCCACAGCGCCATTCTAGATACCGAAGGCTACGAAGCTGACATCGATAGTTATATCAACAGCGATGAATATCAAAATGCCTTTGGCGAGAACATTGTGCCCTACTATCGGGGCTATAACAGTGCGCCAGGACAGACCATGGTGGAATTCACCAATATGTTGCACCTGCTCAAGGGGGCCTCTGGCAGTGATAAGGATCTAACGGATAATCGCCCCCGCGTAACTAACGCGATGCTGCCCTATCAACCGATCAAAGTGAGCAAGCCCCGCGATGCTCAAGAGATTCTGGCAGAAATCTTTAACTTCACGCCAGCTGCAACATCTCCAACTGTTCCGGAGCCCCAGCCCCAAGTAAGTGAACAGGACGCACTGATTAGCAAACTGCAACAGCAATTAGCTGCCCTGCGTCCCTCCGCCAGTATTGGGGCATCTGTTCTAAACAAAGGAACGCAGCCAAGAACAGTCTTGTCTGGCAATAATTCTCTCTCCCAACCAACTGATGAGAAGGCAGCTTTAATTCAACGGTTACAGGGCGAGCTGATGGAAGCCCGAGCTTTAGCCACGATTGGTGATGCTCGTCTAACTAAGTGGCGACGATAAGCAGCACCCTATGTCTACATAGAGTGTGTCTACATAGAGATAAAGGTGAGTTCAAATACCCCTAATGTCAAAGGAGCTTGAGATTATCAAGCTCTTTTTTTGTTGAAAAGAGCCTCCATGGAGAACTCATCATAACTGGGCTCGCAGGTATTTTCATCATCCGCACAGACAAGATGCCATCAAGTTTGCCGACCAAATAGGTTCGTCAAATGCAATCCTAATCCTATCTATATAAAAACAACTCTGGGAGGCCATCAAGACCTCCCAGAGTAAGCTATTCAACTAATCTCTCAATCACAGTCAAATGACTAGGTTAAGTCAGTAATGACCAGGAAAGAGTCCCTTAGGAAAGAGTCCCTTAAGAAAGGGAGTTGATTACATAGTCAACCAGAGCGTTGTACTCAGTTAGAGCCTGAGCAGACATGTCGCGAGGAGCGCAACCACGGTTACGGGCAAAGCTTAGAGCCGCTACGTAAGGTGCAGTGGGTAGGTTAAGCGCACGGTAAACTTCACGCTGACCTGCAATACCCCACTCATCAAGAGGACCAGTACCACCCACGACTAGGCTGTAGCTGATCAGACGCATGTAGTGCTTAACGTCACGAAGACACTTAGCTTTGAATGTATCGGTGGAGTTTGCTTCACCCGCATTGTTCAAGTAGGGATACTTGGAGATGCATGCATCATAAGCTTCTTTAGCTACGTTATCCAAGTTGCCCGCTAGCTTCTCAGCAGCTTCAAGACGCGCTGCTGCACGCTGAAGACTACCTTGTACGGACTCTAGGTCGGAAGAGGAAGGAAAACGACCAGCTGCATCAGCTGCAGCGATCACAGTGGTAACAACAGATTTCATTTTTGGTATTTCTCCAGTAGTTAAATTGATCGTGATTGAGTCAGAGCAATCTCGCTTAGGTGCCTAATGAGACTAACCTAGAGCAGAGATAACGCGATCAAAGTAGCTGCCAGCTTCAGCAACCAAGGAAGCGCAACGATCGTCAGTTACAATAGAGCCCATCTTACGCAGACGTGCACCAGCGCGAGCTTCGCTAGGCTCATCTTTGATGTGAGCAGCGGCCTGTGCCTTCATGATCTGTACAGCGCGTACAGTGGATGTTGCAGGTACGCCTAGAGCAGCGTAAGTCTCTTTTAGACCATTCAAGCAACGATCATCTAGAACGGAGGCATCACCAGCTAGTAGCGCGTAAGTTACATAGCGAAGAACGATCTCGCCGTCACGTAGGCAAGCAGCCATACGACGGTTGGGGTAGCAGTTACCACCAGCTTGGATAAGACCTTGGTTCTCACAGATCATTCCAGCAATGGCATCAGAAACCATGCAGCTTGCGTTGGATGCAATGGCGTTTACTGCGTCTAGACGACGGTTGCCGCTTGCAACAAATGCCTTAAGGGCAGATAGATCACCTACGGGTGCAGTGCTAGCATCAGCGGATACTACCGCTCTAGAAAAAGCGTCAAGCATTGAGCTCTCCTTACTTCAACAACATATTTTGTAAGTTCTTCAGTCAACCGCCACAGCAGTTCGGTTGACGACAAAACAACAATAATCAATCGCTGTTCTTTAAGTCTTTGATATTAAGAACAAAGCAACATTCCGTTACATAAAACTCATTTACCTGATATTGAAGCAGACAAACTAATGACAAACGGCAAATCAGCCGTAAGAATAGATAAATACAAACCTTGTCCACGTCCAGAACTATAGTTTTGCCTTAGGGGACGCTAAGGGTTTCAACTTGGACGCGGTTTTTTAGAACACCTAATTTTGAAGAAACACTGCCATGACTAGCTCGACTGATACTGCTGCTCCTCAGGCTAGCATTGAAGAAATTACTGAATTAATAATTGAGTTTGAAAAGTATCGTGAGCGCTTAATGACTGAGACCCTAGACGCCGCCAAGAAAGCCAAAATGTCCAAGAAGGAAACCATGGCACGGTTGGAGCCTGAGCTAGCCAAAATTGATGCAGCTCTGACACAGCTGAATGCACAACTAGCCGCTCTACAGCCAGAAGTAACCGAGTAGGTTGATGATCTTGACAACTTGGTTGATCTCATTCACCAGACTAGCCTGGTGCTTATTTTGATTGGTTTTTGGATAGTCACCCGCAGTAATGGCAAATATGAGTACTGATTTAACTAGTGAAACAGCACGTCAGGCAGCAACTGACCAGCTTGTCCAACGTGTGAATGAGCAAATTGATTTGCTCTCATTTGATGAGTCAGACCAGGATACCCTCCGGCAGCTGGTAGAGAGTTTCTCAGATAAACGAGGCATGATGCGGCTACGTATTGCTGAAACCCTGGGACAAATTGGTGAGCCAGCTACACCTGTATTGGTTAATGCCCTGGCAAACCATCCCAATGAGGTTGTTCGTCGTGCCTGTGCTAAAACCTTGACATTAATTGCGGACCCCACCGCCATTCCTACGTTGGTCAATTCGTTTCTCAACGATAGTGATACGGTGGTGCAGGGCTCCTCGGTGGGTGCTTTGGCTAGAACCGGGCGTCCTGCTGCTCCAGAATTACTGAAGATTTTGGAAGATCCTAGCCATCCTGAAACCATTAAGGGGCATGCGGCTTGGGCACTGGCTTTTATGGGGTCTGAGGCTAAGGATTTGCTCTTGCAAACCTTGAATTCTGAGTCAGAAGCAGTGCGAGCTGCCGTGGTGGGTGCGATCGCAAAAGTTGCCCAAGAAGAAGGTAGCCCCGACAACTTCGATATTTTGATCAATGCCCTGGGTGACAAAGCCGAAGTTGTCCGCTGCGAAGCAGCAGCTGTTTTAGGTAATCTGGCCTATCAACCAGCTATCCCTACTTTGTTGCCGCTATTAAATCATGCCAGCCCGGAAACCCGTAAATCAGCGGTTTTGGCAATTATGAAAATCGGCCAAGCCAATACTATCGAAGCCTTGCAAACAGCCATGGCCAAGGAAACCGATCATAGTTTGAAACCCATCTTTAATTTGGCTATTAGCCAAATCCAGAAAAAGTCAACCGCTGCTAATAATGATGACTGGGATTGACGATCAAAATCCACTACGAACACAGCTGGAAAATGACCTAAGTAACTCAGAATGGCTTCAAAAATTTAAGGCCATTAATCAACTGCTCCACAGCCTTAAGGCTGAAATTTTAGAGATTCAAAGCTGTGAGCTTAAATGGGATACCCATAGCAATGGTTTGGTGATTCATTGCCCATCTGTAGACATTGCTCAACAATTGCAGTCTCAACAGCACCAGATTATTACTATTGCAAGCTATGCAAACTGCATCACATTAGTTCACCCTGGTAGCTCAGATATAATTCTGAAGGCATAGGACACTTATGCCCTTAGTTAAAAACTCAGGACTCTGCGATATTCGATATGAAAAACTATCGCCAAGCCCTTGATGAGGTTTTTCAATTAGAAAAAATAGGTGGCTTTCACTACACTCATCAAATCAAAACTTTAATTGAGAACGCTAAAAAAGCACGCCATTGGACATCCTTACTGAGGACACCGCCCTACCAATGGCGTACTGTTCTTAGAGACACACGATATGTACTCGATCAGCTTGAACCTTAACTCTCTGACTGTGAGCGACGAGAGAAGTTTTGCACCATTTCCAGGCGTGATATGGCACTGATGGCAGTTTCTTTAACGTAGCCATCCACTGATTCGTCCTCAGATAGCTTTTGAAGTACCTCAGCAACCTTGTCTCCTCCTACGGAAGCTAGGGCATTCACAATAGATACTGAGAGAGCCAGATTTTCAGTGGTTTGTAATGTCTCTAGCAAAATATCTAAAGCCGCATCGCCAATTTCTCCTAAGGCCATGGCAGATGCAATATGCACCACGGGATTTGGATCGTTAAGAGATTTTTTAAGACCTTCTAAACCCAGCTCTGGGAATGGTTCATTGGGAAAATTGAGGGCGACCTGTGCCAATGCCTTAGCACAGCTGCCACGCACAGTGACATTCTCGCTGTTACCCAAAGCTTCAACGATCGCAGGAACAGCATCAGCACCCACCGCACCCAGGGTTTTTACCGCTGCACGACGATAAGTAGTGTCTTCAGCATCCAGAGCCGCCATCAGTCGAGGAATTGTCGCATCATCGCGATTGTCAATGATATCCACCATGGCCCGCTCACGGATATGGGGATTGGGATGCTTTAGCTGTTCAAAAAAGGAATCCATGGGCTATTAAACAAAAAAGAATTTACTAAAAACAGGAGAATTGTAAGCCTCAGGGGGGTGGGTATTGCCCAACGTTTACAGACATTGGGCCATCAATTAAACTTCAGCCATCTTCCCTGAACGATTGGCTTTGGCCCTTACTGCCCAGTCATTGGCGTCTACCAATAATTGATGTTGACTGTAATCGCCTAATTTCTCCAGGGCCATTAACGATGCATATTGCAACATCCAAATTTTACTGTGGGCACTGGCCTGCAATGGGGCAATCGCCTGTGGATTCCCAAGTTCTCCCAGGGACAAGGCCGCTGCCGTCCGTGATTTCATAAATTGAGGCGAGGTATTATCAAGGGCCTCTAACAATAAATCATAGGCAGGCTCATGTTTGAGCCACCCCATTAGTTTCATCACGTGATAATGTGCCCCATAATCATTATGGGCTTCGGCTTCGTAGGTATCAAACAGTGCAGCCGGAGCAGCACCCGCTTGCTGCTCAATAAAGGTTTGAATGGCAAGGTAGGTGCGACCAAAATCTGTCTGATATAGCTCTTGCACCAAAAACTCTAGGGATGGAGGCTGATCGTATTCATGGACCAGTTCTAAATCGTTGGGATGATCCCATAGGATTTGCTCAATTACTGGCAAAACCTCGTCCAGGTTCACCTCACCACTCGCCATACCACTTTCTGCCAGGGCCCGCACTGCCCGTAGTCGGAACATTAGCGAAATCGGACAGCGGGCAATGGCAGGAAGTGCCGGATAATACTGAGCATTGATTAAATCTTCGAGACAGGCCCGACGGGCATTTACACTATCACTTTGGAGAAACGCAACGACCCGATTAATCTGGCTAAAGTCTCGGGTAAACCGACAGACGGTCGCGATCGCAGCACTGGCTGTGGGCTCATCCTCAGCATCCATAAAGGGCCGCACCCGATCCACTGCAGCTGCATAGTTCAATTTCACCAGGGTATGGATAATCACCCGATAGGTCTGGTCCGGTTTTTCTAGCAGATGCGCAATTTCTTCCAAAATCTCGGCATTCTCGGTACCAATTTCACCAATCGCCCATACAGCAGATTCTACGGTGTAGCGATCTTCATCTGCCAAACAGGTACGAATGACCTCTAAACCACGGATCGCCTTTAACTTTCCCAGGGTCTCCGCCGACTTACGTCGAGTAATGCGATTGTCCAATGAATCGTACGTGTTATTCACAGCACGAATCAGGGCGTCAATCGAGGCATCCGATGGATAGTTTGCCAATTGAGATGCGGCAATGTAGCGCTCACTTTCATCATCAGACTGCTCGGGAGGCGTATCTAGCAGCGCAATACATTGTTCTTCTGTTAAACCAAAAATATTGGCAAAACGCTTATCCATAGGACGGTTGAGCGACAAAAATCGTGAACATTCCCTTCGACTCCGCTCAGGGAAAAATGGCCAGAAAAACGAAGCATTGTGCAATCGTTTTATAAATCTTGTTGGCTGAGCGCAGTCGAAGCCAACAAACGACAACAAACCTGGAGACTCCAAAGAATCTCCAGGTTTTGACTAACTCAATGTAGTCAAGCTCTTAATCGTAGTCAGATGACTAGGAAAGGGTCCCTTAGGAAAGGGTCCCTTAGGAAAGGGTCCCTTAGGAAAGAGTCCCTTAGGAAAGAGTCCCTTAGGAAAGAGTCCCTTAAGAAAGGGAGTTGATTACATAGTCAACCAGAGCGTTGTACTCAGTTAGAGCCTGAGCAGACATGTCGCGAGGAGCGCAACCACGGTTACGGGCAAAGCTTAGAGCCGCTACGTAAGGTGCAGTGGGTAGGTTAAGCGCACGGTAAACTTCACGCTGACCTGCAATACCCCACTCATCAAGAGGACCAGTACCACCCACGACTAGGCTGTAGCTGATCAGACGCATGTAGTGCTTAACGTCACGAAGACACTTAGCTTTGAACGTATCGGTGGAGTTTGCTTCACCCGCATTGTTCAAGTAGGGATACTTGGAGATGCATGCATCGTAAGCTTCTTTAGCTACGTTATCCAAGTTGCCTGCTAGCTTCTCAGCAGCTTCTAAACGTGCGGCTGCACGCTGAAGACTACCTTGTACGGACTCTAGGTCGGAAGTGGAAGGAAAACGACCAGCTGCATCAGCTGCAGCGATCACAGTGGTAACAACAGATTTCATTTTTGGTATTTCTCCAGTAGTTAAATTGATCGTGATTGAGTCAGAGCAATCTCGCTTAGGTGTCTAATGAGACTAACCTAGAGCAGAGATAACGCGATCAAAGTAGCTGCCAGCTTCAGCAACCAAGGAAGCGCAACGATCGTCAGTTACAATAGAGCCCATCTTACGTAGACGTGCACCAGCGCGAGCTTCGCTAGGCTCATCTTTGATGTGAGCAGCGGCCTGTGCCTTCATGATCTGTACAGCGCGTACAGTGGATGTTGCAGGTACGCCTAGAGCAGCGTAAGTCTCTTTTAGACCGTTCAAGCAACGATCATCTAGAACGGATGCATCACCAGCTAGTAGCGCGTAAGTTACATAGCGAAGAACGATCTCGCCATCACGTAGGCAAGCAGCCATACGACGGTTGGGGTAGCAGTTACCACCAGCTTGGATAAGACCTTGGTTCTCACAGATCATTCCAGCAATGGCATCAGAAACCATGCAGCTTGCGTTGGATGCAATGGCGTTTACTGCATCTAGACGACGGTTGCCGCTTGCAACAAATGCCTTAAGAGCAGATAGATCACCTACGGGTGCAGTGCTGGCATCAGCGGATACTACCGCTCTAGAAAAAGCGTCAAGCATTGAGCTCTCCTTGTTTTGTTAAAAACTTTTTGTTGGTGAAACCAAACTCGTTTCGTTTGCGTTTCTCACCATCAGAACAATAGGAAATTGTGGTTACCCCTGTCTCATTTAGTAAAAACAAAGCAACATTCCGTTACAAGAGACACAGTTTTCTAATTTTCCGACTTTTTGTAGTGGTGTGATGAGCCTGTCAAGCTCCGGATGGTGGGCATTATCCACCCTACGCACGTTCATCAAATCGTGTGTGAAAGCTGCCGTATTTGATCCAATATTGCTGCAAATCATGGTGGGGAGTGTGCAAACTCGCTTTAGCTCTATACAAAACCACCCGGCGATGCTGACCAATCCAGATTTTTTTGACAGGATCTACACAGATTAGCGTCCCACCTAGGGATTTTAAGCATTCCTGAAATTTATCGACCGTTGAGTATTCAACAGTTTCAAAGATGAAGAAGTTACCCGAGCGAATCAAGTGTCGACTACGGATCCACGATTTCATTTTCTTTTGTGCTTGGGGAGGCAGCATGGAAATCCGAAGCGTTTCAGGGTCTATATCAAGGGTCGTTTCACGTTCTTCAGAAAGGTAACTCATTATCAAAACTGGCGCGTTTACGGAACTGCAAAATTCCCTCCGTTGAACCCCATACATATTCATCTGTTTCGACATCAATCCCTTGATCGATGCTCATCCATGTGTTTTCGGTAATTTCCACATGGCTAGTGAGATAGGTCAGTTTGCCTGCTTTAGGAATAATGCAAGCTTTCCCAGGTTCTACGCCGCCAATAAAGGTATCCTTTTCTCGCTTAAAGACCATCGAACAACCTTCTCGCCGTTCAATACAGTCAGGAGTAATGGTTTTCAGAATATCTAAGTTATGGCCTGCCCCAGCGTACAGAAACCGATCCTTAAGACCATAATTTTCAATGTAAATATGATCCCCCTTATCTACCAGGCGATGAACACCTTGACGATAGGGACTCCAAAGGTCGTAGTCCTGAGTTTGTTCAGAATATAAACCTATCCCCGAAAAAAAATCATAGGGTAATGGCCGAAAAAAGATGCGAATATGGGCAAATTTTGTGGGATCTTCAAACGCTTGATGCTGATTGCTAAAGTCCCCAGACATCCAACGGGCAAGAGTTATAAAGTTCTGAGAGTAAGAAACACTAGCATTGCCAGAAAGCATCATTTCTTAATAAAATGTTAAGGTTTTAACGTTGTTTTTTGAATATTAGAACAACACTGTTTTAAGGCTGGTGTTGCGATCGCACATAATCAAATTAGCACCTGCTTTAGTGTAAGCAAGCAACAGGCAAAAGCGCCAGATTTACAACAGCATCGCCCTACAGATTATCAATATTCGATGACTCAAGCCTAAAAATCATTGGACAGGCTTGTCTAGACAATTAAAACCGATAGAGGCGTTCCATGGAACGCCTCTATATTGGCATGTCTCTATATCGGAACGTTTTAAGCTAAAACGCCATATACCTAGCTCTTAACTCCGCGTCTGACCTCTGAAGAGAAACTAGCAGTGGTCACCCCCTTACCACTACTGGTTTTAATGAGCGAAACTCGGAATCGTAAATTGGGAGTAGCAAACCAAATCTTTTCTTCAGCCGCTGCCCGATCATAGGCCGTTGTCAAAATAAACGTACCGTCATCAGTCAGACAGTAAGAGCCAGCTGATTCCATGGTTTCCGCATATCCTTGCTCCCGCAATAATTTACCTGTAGTCGCACTATCAGGCACAGGCACCAAAATGGTAGAGCCCTCGATCACCTGCTCTTCGTCCCAGTCCGATTCTCCTTCCCAACGCATTTTGAAGGGACTCACTATCGCATCAGTAGCAATCTCATAGCGTTGACACAGGTCTAACACCCCCGGATCATCAACCGTTAGCGCTTCAATATTGATGGTGGAACGGACTTCTTCAAAATGACCAAATGCTAAATGATGGGCACTGCGTTGCGATCGCCATTCCCCTAGTGAGCGTTCGACAAAGGTTTCAATATCCATTGAGGTAAAACATTTTTTGAACCAGCTTATAATTTTATCTCTTCAGGTAACCACCCCAAGATGTCTTGCCTGACCTGAACGTTTGCTGGCAAACATTCAGTACCTACACCAAAGCCTCCAGGATGGCAGGTACATTACATCACCACCGATTCCTGAAGGCTTTAATGACTAACCTTGCTATCGCCCTATTGCCACAGCAATAAAAGAAATAGCAATCATCAGCTGTTATTTAGATATCTGAACTATCAGAACCAACTTAAGCACCGGTCACAGATACTCCCACAACCTTGCCACCAAGCTCAGCAATATTACGCATTGTTTGGGACATCTGGCTAAAGGGAACCTTGATCTGGTAGTTGCTAGATTTTGCAACAGACTGACGAGCAACACTTGCCACATCAATGGTGACTGCACGGGAGTCATAGTCACTCACACCAACACAACCAGTTGTTGTCATTCCTGCCATAGGTCATTACCTCGCAATAAAACCAATTTTCTAACACATACCCATTAGGTACATCTCCTCTCCAATGGTTAAGTGCTCAAGCCAACCTTGAACCAACCATGATCAGAGGAGAATTCGCTTATACCTCTGAGATACTGACGATCTTGGCACCAGAGCGCTGCATATTCTGGATACGGTTAGAAAGCTGACTAAAACCAACTTCTACACTGTAGTTACTCTTAGTTACCCGAGAGCCAAAATTAGCCTTGGATGCCACAATGCGGAAACGCTTGCCAGTATTGCTATAGGCTCCTGAACCAGTAGCAGGCGACTTAATTTTAGTGCCTAAATTACCGGCAACATCACTAATGAGTTTAGCTGACTTGCCTGTGTCATTGGCTGCATAACCACGATCTAAAGTAAACAGACGATTGAACGCTACATTCTTGACACCGGTTTGAGTATTAGCACCGCAGGCATAGGGCACAACATTCTCGCCAAATGCAGCGAGATACTCGTCACTACCAAGGTAAGAATCGATCTCAGCTTCATACCCCTCTGCATTGTAGGTCTGCACGTGGGCGGAGATTTCTGTTTGATCCTGGGGGGCACGACCTAGTAGATGCTTAAAGTTCAGCTCAATAAAGCGGTAAGGAGATGAATTGTTAAAAAAGCGATCCTTATAAATGTCAGATGTAGCTACAGCACGAACAAAACCACGCACAGTGATTTCGCCGTTTTTTAGCATTGACTCAGCACTGGTGAGGCGCTGACTATCTAACACATGAGCATTACCCAAAACCTGCTTATAAACCGCACGAATAACAACCTGTAGGTCGTCTTCAGTCGCATTGGAACGCAGTTCAACAGCTGCGTCGTTGATCCACAGTGACATAACCGTTTCTCCTAAACAATAGTGATGATTAATCAATCCGTAACCCTAACGTTACGGTACTTTTCACAACACAACACCAGCAGAGAATAGTCTCTCTGCTGGTGCATGCAACATCTAAACCTAGTTGGTTTCGGTGACGCTCAGAATCTTGCCACCCGTCTTCAGAATGGTCTGAATACGTTGGGACATCTGGTTAAAGGAAACAACGTATTCCTGCTTGCTAAGGCGACCCAGCGCAGCCGTAGCGGTTGAAGTCGTCGCTGTGATGCGGAACCGCTTACCTGTACTGCTACGGCCCGTACCAGCTTGGGGTGCAGAAATCTTAGTCGCCAAGTTACCACCGATATCACTAATCAGCTTGGCTTGGTTACTTCTATCGCTAGTTGCATCGCCGCGTACAAGGGCAAATGTACGGTTAAAGCCAACATTCTTAACACCGAGCTGAGTCTGGCTACCGCGTACAAAGGGGACACGGTTTTCGCCAAAATGAGCAGTGTACTCATCACTGTCGATGTAAGAATTTATCTCAGCTACATAACCACGCTCATTATAAAGAGCCACATGATTAGCAATTTCTGATTGCTCCTGAGGAGCACGACCGAGCAAATGCTTGAAATTTAGTTCGATAAAACGGTAAGCCGAAGAGCTCTCAAAAAAGAGGGCGCGGTATAGCTCAGACTGGGCTACTGCCCGGACGAATCCTCTAACTGTGATATCGCCATCACGCAGCAGGGACTCAGCACTAGTTAAACGCTGAGTCTCCATCACATGCTGGTTGCCTAAAACTTGCTTGTATACAGCACGGATAACCGTTTGCAGGTCATCTTCGGTTGCATTAGAGCGAAGTTCAACGGGCACAGCATTGGTCACCCAAAGTGCCATGGAACAATCCTCCGAAATATAAATTTGAGTTTGCTAAAGGGCATACCGCTAGAGCTGATGTAGCGATCAGTGCTCATCAGATAACGGATAGCGGGCTAACTAAATCTTCAAATCATCAAGCATTAGGGTCTGAGGCAGCTATTCATCATGGATGAAGCAACCAATCTGAACTGAACCTTTAAATAGCCCTATAACCACTAAGACCGATGTTCGATAACAGTGCCCTATTTAGACAGATATCGGATTTTGAGGGTCAAATGAGAACAACTTTGTTTTTCTTAATGTTTTTGGCAACGTATTTTGCACAAAAAGTAATAAACATAACAATTTTCCAGCAAATATGACGCTATGCGATCGCAAAATAATCCAGCATATCGCAACAAATCTCGCAGAAATGACAAATTATGGATAGATAAAACAATGAAATCGCAAACATTCAGTCTGCAATCCAAATATCTATATTTCACAACTTTAAAGACAACAAAGCCAACTAAAAAGGCCACCTTGTTAAACAAGATGGCCCTAACAAGTCACATCAAAAGAGATTAAACAATCTCAGTAATGCTCACAATCTTGGCACCAGTGCGGTGAATACGCTGAATCTGAGGTGTCATCTTATCGGCAGAAACAATGTACTCATTCATGCTGACGCGACGAGGAGAATCAAACTTAGCTGCTGTTGTCTTAATCTTGAAGCGCTTAGTTGTGCCAGAGTTCAAGTTAGTTGCAGCGCGCTTAACCTTATTACCCTTCTCAGTACCAGCCACCTGAGCAACTAGCTGGGCAGACTTAACAGAGCTGCTGACCTGAGCAGGACCGCGGTCAATTGCAAAGATACGGTTGTAGCTAACCTGAGATTGACCCACCTGAGTCAAATTAGCATTATAGAAGGGCACCACATTCTCGCCAAAACGAGATTGATACTCATCGCTGTCGATATAGGAATCGATCTCAGCGTCATACCCTTCTTCTACACAGCGGCGAATGTGCTCAGAAAGCTCAGCCTGGCTTTCAGGGGCACGACCCAAGAAATGCATGAAGTTTAACTCCACAAAACGGTATGGAGCACACTTCTCAAAGTAACGGCTGCGATAAAAATCAGACTTACCAACAGCACGAACAAAATCGCGCACGGAAATGCTGCCATCACATAGCTGAGATTCAGCAGTCACCAAACGCTCACTTTCCATAACATGGGGGTTACCCAAAACATGGCGATAAACAGAATTAATAACAGCCTGCTTTTCTTCGCTGCTGCTATTAGCCCACAACTCAAACGTTGCCATTGGAGATCTCCTACTGGTGATTATTAAAAAAGTCTCAACACTATTTACTACAAACTGACTAGAGCATTAATGGCCCTAGTCAGTTTTGCAATGAATACTTAGGAAACAAGGGTGATACTAGCAATCACACCGCCTTGCTTATGAATACGCTTGTATTCATCGGACAGCTTATCAAAGGGAACCATGTACACCTTGTTGGAGCGACGGAATTTAGACACACGGTTAAATGCGTTAGACCGGTAGCTAGTCACCTCAACGCGATAAATCTTGCCATTGGCACTGGCTCCTACACCATGGCGAGTGCGAGAAGAATCGGGGGGAGCCTGGAATGTGCCACCAGCAGACATTGGCGACAAAACAGGTCCCGGAATAGCGTTGATGACCAACCCATTCAGGCGAGGCTTCTTACCACTAACACTACCCTTCAAGGAACTGCTGGAAGCACCACGCACTAACTCAAAAGTATGGGTAAAGCCAACCATATTACTAGCTTCGGTCTTATAGCCACGGATATAAGGCACAAAATCCTGACCAAAGACATTCTGATACTCGTCGCTATCGATATAGGAATCGATATCAGCCCCAAACCCCTCTGTATCCAGAACGGCACTATGGGCTTTCATCTCTTCAAAACTATTGGGAGCTCGCCCCAGCAAATGACGGAAGTTGAGCTCAATGCTGCGATAACGGGGGCAGCTTTCAAAGAAACGGGCACGGTACATATCAGACTTAGCCACCGCCCGCACAAAGTCTCGAACGGTTAACTCACCACGCTTAAACTGAGATTCAGGCACCGCAAGGCGCTCGCTCTCCATTACGTAGGCATTACCTAAAACCTGTCTATAGACGGCTTTGATAATAGACTCGAGGCCCTCACTATCAAGGCCAGGAACCCACTCGACTGGAGGGGTCTCGTCGAAAAGGCTCACGCCCAATCGTGAAGCTGGTCCAAAAGCCATTAATGCTATCTCCTAGACGACAACAATGGTCTAAATAATTTTATCTCGGAATGTTAAGAAACTCAGGGGTAACAATAACCTCTAAGCATTGCTGAACCTTCTATGTAAATTGTTAGAACTGCTGACTAGCCTCTAACCAGCTAGTTTTAGAAAGTTCTGACAAGTCATACTGAAACCAGGCATAAACACTCACTAGAACCCATCTTCGTATATAAAAGCAGCCTCTAATCATCAAGAATTATAAACTCAGCATACAGACTGGGATAGGGGATATAAAACCGCCCATCACAGCCACCAAACAAGGAACAGAAACCCCTCCTATATATACACTTCAACCTCCATGACTATATCCTTGATATGACCCATCAGTTTGACTTAACTAGCAACCCGAAAGACACAAAAGTATACATTAAGCATTAGACCAGGGGATTTTCACAAACGAGATTTCAAGGCTTCTAGCAACTCAGATCTTAAAAGTTTACATTTCTACATTTATCCCCTCAGTAATGCACTATTCAGCCCCTGCTTTACGCAGCATAGCAACGGCCTGGCTTGAACGAAATGACTGCTGAGCTTCACTGAGAGCCGTACCTCCCCAACGGTTTTGGGACGTCACATCAGCACCTTCTGCCAGAAGTATTTCAATAATGTCAATGTCACCTCGGGCGGCAGCCATCATCAAAGGTGTCCACCCCCCTACATTGGCAGTATTCACAGCTGCACCCAACCGGATTAAACTCGCCACAGTAGGGGCATGACCATTACTAGCGGCCAGATATAATGCCGTGTCGCCAATCTTGTTGGTGTGGTGCACATCATCCCCGATCTGGGCCAATCGCTCCACAATATCGGCATGACCTTGACGAGCCATGAGCAGCAGGATGGTTTCTTGATAGCGATTGCAGACACTGGCATCGGTTTGTGCCCCATGGTCAAGCAATGTGAGCACAATATCTCGCTGATCGGCTTCAGCTGCATACAGAATGGCCGTGTAGTTAACTTCGTTGCGAGCGTTGACATTGGCTCCCACGTCCAGCAACAGCTCAACAATAGATAGATGTCCTTCAGCTGCCGCCCACATTAATCCTGTGCAACTCCGCCAGATACCTTCAATATCAGTACCTTTCACTAAAAGCCTTTTGATCGTTGCCACATCACCACGGATACAGGCATTAACCAAGGGTTCATGGGTAGATGACATGGCGTTCGTAAAACTAAGTGGCAGATTGAAACTGGCTCAGGGCCTGAATCAGGTGATCAAAATAGGGGTCAATCTGGCGATCGCTAGCCGTTATCTCCAACATTGCTAGTTGGTCTTTACTGGCCGTTTTTAGAGACTGCAAGCCATATACCATGGCATCGAGGGGTACCTGCAACTCTTGGTAAAGCTGCTCCATGTAAGACAGTCCCGTACTATTGGTATAGTCAGGTCGCTGGGCCGCGATGCCATAGGTAATGCAGCGTAAAAAATGCCAAAAATCTCGCCAACAGGCTTCAGCACGAATCGCTGGATATAATCTGCCACCGGCCCCAGTGATACCAGGAAATTTTTCAAGGACTTGTGCCCGAGCAGAATCCACAATCGCACTGGCATGGTCGCGTAGGTGACGGGCAATGGGACCAGCAGGCATTGTGTCTAGTAACGCATCGCCTAAGTAGACACGTTCGTTATCGGCGGTTTGGAGCTGTGCGATCGCATCTTCTCCAAATTCGTCTTGCCAGCCATTAAAACTGACAATTCGTGCTTTAAAAATGAGTTCTTTGACCCGAGGACTGAGGGACGATGACATGATTGTTTTAACACTCTCTAATTATTGTTACACACTGTTACAACCAAGGTAAAATCATCCTAGATGTAACGCTTCATCAGTGGTCCGCTGCTGACAATTGGCCCAATCAACTATGGAACTTTCCGATATTCAAGCCATCCTTGAACACCCCGATTCGCAGGAGCGCCTGAAGGGCATTGTGGCTCTCAAAGATTATGACGCTGATACGGCCAGCCCGCTACTGCTAAGTAAAAAGGACGATCCTGAGTTCTTGGTCCGTTCATTCGTAGCCATGGGCCTTGGGCGGAAACGTAGCGACACCGGCTTCGAGGCACTACTGGCAATGATTGACAATGATCCAGACGCTAACGTGCGGGCAGAAGCCTCTAACTCCCTGGCAATGTATGGTGACGCATCTATTCCCCATCTGGTTAAGACATTTCATGGCAACAGCAACTGGCTGATTCGGCGTAGCATTCTAGCCGCCATGATCGACCTCAACAGCCCAACAAATATGCTTGACATTTGTCTAGCGGCCATCATCGACAGCGATCTGACCGTAATCAACGCAGGCATTGACCATTTGAGCACCTTGGCAAATACCCACCAAGCAGAGGCAGCACTAGCCGCAATCTTACCCCTGAAAACGGCAGAGAACTGGTACACACGCATGCATGTCGCCTATGCCCTTAAGCGTTTCGACGCGCCAGCAGCCAAAGAGGCGTTGATAGAGCTGCGCCAGGATCAGCAACATAAGGTTGTCGCCGCCGCCCTGGAAGGGTTGGTGCCCTAAGCACAAGCGGCACTCACTCAGCCTATTCCCACTGGACGAACCTTGATAGATGCCAGTGACGCCACCTGAAGGACAGACAATTCTGTACGGAGAGTTGGGCAATGAGACTGTAGTCATAGCCTACGAATGCCCCCGCCAGACGTAGAACGGTAGGTATGGCTACAGCCATCAGAGCTAAGCTCTGTTAGCTTTTCTCTCAGTGGAAGATTAGTTGAGTCCACTGGGAGAGACGTGGCGCGTTCAATAAGTGCTTTATTGCTGTTTGATTAGATTTTCGCTACCTTTAATGTAAATAAATATAAACTTGTTTACCTATAGCTTGATTTCGAGTGCATCGCTTAATTTTAAGGTCCTAGATTCTATGTCATTGCCTGTGATCACCACCCCTATTGAAAACTTGGAAGCCTTGGCGGCTAATTTCTTTGAGCAATCTGCTGGCCAATGGACCTCCCAACGTCGTTACTACACACTCAAGAATGGTGAAGCTCAAGAAGTCGTGAGCGCCCTAAATATCGAGTTTTTAGAGGCTAATCACCCTGAACTCGTCGCTCTAGAAGCTATGCATGGCCTAGACACACCGATCATTTGCGGTGTGAAATCTTCGTGGGAAAGCAACTACATTAGTCCCAGCCGTAAACAAGCCACGGGTTCTACTGTTTTTGGGCTGCAAGGCAATATCCTGTATCGCGATCGCGGATTTGCTACGACAAAACCTGTGTTAGCTACCTATGAGATGCGCAATCTCAACACCATGCAGCTCCACACTGAGTACGGTGGTTCTGCCTTCGATGAAGAGCTTAAGCTAGTCGGCGACAAACACCGTACGCGCCAAACCATCATTTCGAGAGCTGGTCAGGAAATCATGATTGGTCAATATTTAGAGACACGGGCGTAAATCATTTGGAGGGTGGGCAATGTCCACCCTCCAAATGATTCCACCTGTCTATTCTGCTTCAGCGTCGAGCGTTAAACTCCGCCGCGTCGAATTGCGGGTCAGACCATTCCATACATCTAATTCACCGGACGAACGGCCTAATAACTGGCCTCTGGAATTTTGGGTCAGCCCCTGAGCCATCGTAAAATCGGCTCCGGCAATATTACCCACCATGTCAAACTCCACACCCGTTAGGTCTGCTGCCCGCAGATCCGCTTTCTGAAACTCAGTACCGCTGACTCGAGCATTTCGCAAACTGGCCCCCGTCAGAAACGCCTTCTGTAAATTTGCTCCACTCAAGCTGGCATCATCCAAAATAGCGCCTGTTAAATCGGCCCCACTTAGGTAAGCGCCTAAAAGTTTTGCTCCGCGAAGATTGGCCCCCCGCAAATAGGCCGTGTTTAAAAACGCACCATTGAGGACAGCTTCTGGGCCAACAGCCCCACAGCTTTTGTAGCGAAATCCTTCTGGCCAAAGGGTTTTATCATCATAGAGCGCAATGTTGAGCTTAGTCTCTGATAATACTGCGCCGCTAAAGTTAGCCCCACGCAGGTCAGAACGATGAACAAAGGCCCCTGTCAAATCCGCTCCACTTAAATCGGCCCCTGTGAGCTCCACACCGCGCAAATCAGCCTGTTGTAGCTGGGCACCGCTCAGACTTGCGCCAGCGAGGTTAGCACCAATTAAGGTCACCCCTTGCAGACAACTATTGGTCAGATTGGTCGCTGATAAATTAACTCGATATAAATCAAAGCCCCGCAGATCTTTACCCGAGAGATCAGCTCCTGACAAATCATGGTGAACTGCCAGACGATCTAACAACGACGCATCTAAACTTAGAGTTTCGGGATGGCTCATAGATAGCTAAACTTTGTAACTAAAGGATGAAACGTCGCTGGGCCTCGCAGGGATGAATCAGCGACGAAAGCAGTGATTTAAAGGTGTTCTTTAAGGTCAGTGTAACAGTGCCCTTGAACACATTCTTGAGCAAATAACCTATTTAATACGGACAATCTCCCATGCCATTTCAATCTCCCATGACCATGATGGATTTTTTTCGCAAAAGCGAAGGCATCTGGTTTATTCAGCGGGCCGTCCATCATTTTGACTCGGTGGCCGATGAATCAGGAGAGTCTAACCTGATCGTGGATGTCATCGAAGCGCAGGATCCGCGCATTGTAGAAATTTGTCAGAGCCAGGGGGTGGATCCAGGGAAAGCAGCGGGGGGAGCTCAGTTTTCCTGGCAGTCTAATACCAAAGAATTTACCTATGACTCTAAATATGCAGCCATCCTGGTGGATATTCCCAACAATGACCAGGGTCGCGCTGGCCAACTTTTAAGGGACCGCGGCTATGTGGAAAATATGCCAGTGGTAGGACGCTATGGATTTGCTGATGATGGTGTATTGACCATTGACAACGAGTATGACAAAAACCAGGGACAAGAGCGCTGCTGGTTTCTCTCCGACGACTTTCGCGTGCGGGTCAGCACAGCCCGACTCGCCAACGGCATTAATCTGATGACCTACTGCTCAGAGCGACGGTTTGTCACCCAGGATGACCTGGCAGCGATGGTTCAAGCCAATGCCGCCCGCTTGCCCACAGCCTGATGTAACGGAATGTATCTTTGTCTCTAAGATTCAAGACATGGGCCTCAGATATCTCCTATGCTGCAAATGGCAGAAGGTATCTGTCGTAACCGTTATAAATTAAGGCGAAGACACATGTACCGCCCTTTTCTAGAGCATTTAGAAGCCTCCTTAAAAGAGAGATTTGAACTACAGCCACGGGCTATTCCAGAGGGACTAGAGTGCCAAATTAGCGAGCGAGGGCGGAATCCAGCATCGATTCAAAGCTGGTGTTATCAGTCATCTGAATTACGAAAAATTCGCTACACATATATCGACGCTGGTAAAGGCGCACAAATATTTAATAGTGTCCTTTATCCTAATCATTGCTACGATGTGCCCCTACTGGGGATTGACTTTTTGTCCTTTGGTAAGGTTAAGAACTTAATTGTTCTCGATTTTCAACCCCTGTTCCAGGATGAAGCTTACGAAGCCAAGTATCTGATGCCACTCAAGGAGTTGCGCGATAACTACGCTGAGTTGGCCCAGGGTCTGGAAATGAAGTTTTACGATGCCAATCAGTACTTCTCTAAGTATTTATTGTTTGCAAAAACTGACACTGAAACAGTATCTACACGGGTTTTAGCGGCATTTAAAGATTATCTAGATCTCTACTGGAGAATTCTTGAAACTGCTGAACCGTTAACAACGGATGAAGAGATTGCCCGGGTGAAGAAAGCTCAGATTGATTATGACCAATATAGTGCTGAGCGAGATCCTGCCCATGGCCTCTTCAGCAGCTATTTTGGTTCAGAGTGGGCAGATCGCTTCCTCTATGAGTTCCTGTTTGAGGACGCAGTTCCCCTTGCTGTGCAGGCTCATTAGGTTTGAGCCTATTCGTGAGATAAGCCCCACCCAACTGATGATATTTCAGGGCACCTGTTAGAGACGTCCTTACACGATAAGGAATCTATGGCAGGTGCTTTAATTGTTTTTTCCTATGACTCTATATCAACCGTTTTTAGACCATGCGATCGCCACTCTCCAAGATCGCCTAGAGCTTTCTCCCTACCCAATTCCCGCCGGTTTTGAGAGCAACACAGCCACCACTGGCAAGGGCAAGCGCGAAGTCACTGTACTGACCACCAGTCACGGCTATTGTTCTCCCAAACTACGACAGATTCGGGCAGCCCATGTTCAAGCAGGCGACAGTTTACAAGTCCTCAACTTTGTGATCTTCCCCCGGCTAGAATACGACCTGCCCTTTTTTGGTGGAGATTTAGTGACATTACCTGGCGGGCACCTGATCGCCATTGACATGCAACCACTCTTCCGCGATAGCAAAGATTATCAGGCTCGCTATAGCCAGCCGATTATGCCCATGTTTGAGCGCTATCAGCAGAAGCTACCTTGGGGCGGTGATTTTCCAGCAGAAGCACAACCCTTCTTTTCCCCTGCGTTTCTATGGACCCGACCCACTGAACTAGAAGACGTGACCACCCATGTATTTAACGCCTTTAAAGACTATCTAGACGCTTATATAGGCTTTGTGGAAGCCGCGCAACCCGTAACCGACCCAGAACGGCTTCAGGCCATTGAAACCGCCCAAATTAACTATATTCGCTATCGTGCTGAGAAAGACCCGGCCCGAGGCATGTTAACTCGCTACTACGGCGCTGAGTGGACTGAAGAATATATCCATGGATTTCTGTTCGACCTGGAACGCTATTTACAAACTGCGTAGGCCCTTACAAGAAATCGCATAGGATACCTCAGGGAATTGCCCAAAAATAAAGACCCAGGTTGGGGCTGTAGATGGGTGGATGAGTGATGGGGTAATGGGGTGATTATTTAAGCGCCAGCGCCTAAGCAATTAACAAGTAAGTGGAAGAGACGGATCAACTCCGTACCACTTAATCTTTTGGTTGAATGTTTTTAATTGACAGAATACGAACCCCATGTATGCATGGGGTCAAGTTATCTTGGCAAAATATTTCTGACGACAGCCAAAAAATCTAGCATATTTTTAGGTGTTACATCTGTTATCAACTCCCCACAACCCTTATAATTCGTAATATATTGTGTCCCCGACGCGGTATATAAAATAGACTGATAGCTTTTAGCAGACAGGCTTGTAGCTGTTTTTTACAGAGGGCAAACAAGCAGAAGGCAAACAAACATCTGTTGCCAAGGGTGAAGTTTCTTTAACTTTGTTAGATTCGGTCCCTATTCGCTTTAATCTTCAGATTGAGGAGAGCGATGTTTGCTGAGATGATTCATGACTTCTGTAAAAGTCGTTTCAGATTGTCTGCATTCGCCTATCTCTATAATGAAACTGTTTTTGATGCAGTTGCTTAACGGGTTCTCGTCCCCACTTTTTTGGAAACTTACTTCGACGAATCAAATTTAGGAGAGTCAATCTATGTTTGATGCGTTTGCTAAGGTCGTCTCCCAGGCTGATGCAAGAGGCGAATATCTCAGCAGTGCTCAATTGGACGCTTTATCTGCAATGGTTGCTGACAGCAACAAGCGCATGGATGCGGTTAACCGTATTACCAGCAATGCGTCCGCTATCGTAACCAATGCCGCTCGTTCCCTATTTGCCGAACAGCCCTCGCTGATCGCTCCTGGCGGTAACGCTTACACCAGTCGTCGTAACGCTGCTTGCTTGCGCGACATGGAAATTATTTTGCGCTATGTCACCTATGCTACGTTCACTGGTGACGCTAGCGTTCTCGATGATCGTTGCTTGAACGGTCTACGCGAGACTTATTTAGCTCTTGGCACTCCCGGTGCTTCGGTTGCCGTTGGCGTTCAGAAGATGAAGGAAGCTGCTATTGCGATCGCTAATGATTCCAATGGCATTACTCCTGGTAACTGCTCCAGTCTAATGGCTGAGATTTCTGGTTACTTTGATCGCGCAGCTGCTGCTGTTGCTTAAGCTAACTCCCTAGGTAGTTTTTGGCGAGCTTAATGCTCGACAGCCTTTAGTGAGTTTGGTATTTGACAGATCAAGAGAGTTCTCTAATCAATAACTTCCTTTTTCTGTCCGTCTATTTAGAAACTTTGGGAGATATCTCAAGCAATGAAAACCCCTCTGACTGAAGCAGTATCTGCTGCTGATTCGCAAGGTCGTTTCCTAAGTTCCACCGAAGTACAGTCTGCATTTGGTCGTTTCCGTCAGGCAACTGCTGGTCTGGAAGCTGCTAGAACATTAACTGCTAAGGCTGATAGCCTATGCTCCGGTGCAGCAAACGCCGTTTACACTAAGTTCCCTTACACCACTTCCACTCCTGGTCCTAGCTATGCTTCTGACCAGCGTGGTAAGGAAAAGTGTGTGCGTGACGTCGGTTACTACTTACGCATGGTTACTTACTGCCTGATTGTTGGCGGTACTGGTCCTATGGATGATTACTTGGTAGCTGGTCTAGATGAGATCAACCGTGCTTACGAGTTGTCTCCTAGCTGGTATATTGAGGCGCTGAAGTATATCAAGGCTAGCCATGGTTTGAATGGTGATCCTGCTACTGAAGCTAACTCTTACATCGATTACGCTATCAATGCCCTAAGCTAGTTGCATCTTTAGCCTGTGGCAAGTTGCCGCACTGGTTAAGATTCAATTATTCCCAGAGATATTTGCGATCGCGCTTATTAGCGTTTGCCACTATCTCTGGGTTTGTTATGTTTGAATGTTGCAAATTTGAGGTCATTTGTGATCGGCGTTCCCCACAATCCGGACGGCAAGCCATTAACCTTGGATCAGGCATTGATCAATATCAACCAAACTGCCGATTCTGGGTTACGTTATTACGCAGCCTGGTGGTTAGGTAAAATGCGTATTTGCCAACCAGTAGCCATAGACGCTTTGCTTCTAGCATTAGAAGATAAAACCAATCGCTCACCAGATGGTGGTTATCCCTTACGGCGTAATGCAATCACAGCACTGGGAAAAATTGGATATGGTGATGACAGGGTGGTACCTGCCGTGATTCATAGTCTTCGCTGCGAAGATTATTACGTGAGAGAAAAAGCGGCTCAGACCCTAGAATGTTTGGGTGACTCGGTTGCGGTCCCGCCTTTAGTCGAGCTACTGGATGGTAGTGTCGAGAAAGCGGTACAGGCACCTGACAAACCCCATTTGGTACAACCCTATAACTCTATTTTGGAAGCTTTGGGCACCTTAGGCGATAAAAAGTTAGCTAACACCATTGCTCCTTTTTTGACTCACGATGTTCCTCAGGTACGTAACGCCGCTGCAAGAGCCATGTACCAAATTACTGGAGAGGCCCAGTATGCTGAGCGATTGGTTGATGTACTCAGTCATGATCAGCTACAGCTACGACGAGCGGCACTGATGGATTTAGGAGCTATCGGTTATTTGGCCGGGGCAACTGCAATCGCAAACACCCTAGCTGAAAACAGCATGAAACTGATTGCCCTCAGGGGCATACTTGAGCACCAAATTAGTTTTGAAATACAATCTGGGGAAGACACGTCACCCATTTCTGACGACAGCCGTCAAGTGATGGAACTAATGGATAGCTTGTTGTAATGGTCGCCCTACTGAAAACCTTTGATAGCTGTTTACAAGCGGTTAACGATGCGGATTCTGCCCAAGGCTTGTTAGATGCCGTTGAAGATCTAACCAGCCTTAAGGATGAACGCTCCATTCCCACGTTAATTCAAGTATTAGGCTTTAATAATCCAGGTGCCGCCGTCGCCGCCGTTGAAGGATTAGTCCAAATTGGTGTTCCATCGGTCTCACACCTGTTGGAAAAATTGGATAACTATAACTACGGCGCAAGGGCCTGGGCGATTCGGGCATTGGCGGGCATTGGCGATCCGCGTGGTCAACAACTATTACTGGATGCCGCTGCCAATGACTTTTCCCTCAGCGTCAGACGGGCTGCAGCGAGAGGTCTAGGCACCATTCGTTGGTCTGACATAGAAGAGGATAAGCGTAATGTGGCGATGGTGCGATCGCTAACAACATTGTTGCAGGTTACTGGGGACGAAGAATGGGTGGTACGTTACGCAGCGGTTGTAGGGCTAGAGGCCTTAGCCATGGAGCTCACCCACAGTACCCACAGCACTCAAATCACTCAATGTCTTAGCCAGCTTAGTCATCGTGACGAAACAGCAGCGGTACAAGCAAGAGCCCAATGGGCTTTAGAAAAACTGAGCCAAAAATAATACACAAAAACAGTAAAAGGGATAAAGAGACATAATGTCTCTTTATCCCTTTTTATCCCAAAGAAGACAATTCGCTGTTTACTCAAACAGCAATTCGAAGAACATTTTTAAGCTGCTACAGGAGATAAGTAACCAAGCTCTTCAAGCTTGGCCATCACCTTATTTACAGACTCTTCTAGAGTCTCGTTAACAGTCTCACAATTAACCTCGGGGTTTAGTGGCTCTTCATAGGGGTCGCTAATACCGGTAAAGTTCTTAATTTCACCAGAACGAGCCTTTTTATAAAGGCCTTTTACATCACGCTGTTCGCACACTTCAACCGGTGTGTTGGCATACACTTCTACAAAATCGCCAATGCGCTGACGGACCTGATCGCGCACTTCACGGTAAGGAGAAATTGCTGAGACCAACACAATCACACCGTTGCGAGTTAGCAGGTGAGATACAAAACCAATGCGGCGAACATTTTCGTCGCGATCTTCTTTGCTAAAGCCCAGACCTTTAGTGAGATTGGTACGAACAATATCACCATCTAGCACTTCAAGTTTGGCACCAGCCGCCCGTAATTTTTTCTCTAGAGCCTGACTGATAGTAGTCTTGCCTGAGCCGCTCAAGCCAGTAAACCAAACGGTTACACCACGATGTTGCATATAAAGATACTCCTAAAAACTATATTTGAACGCTACCCATATTCATGCAAACGTATTATACGTTACTAATCTTCATAAAGGGGTAGCTTAAGTAACGTTCCATGCTTTGGCGACTCTACGATGACTCCATAAGAGCTTAATCCGTTTTTGGTTCTTAGCTGTATAAATAACAAACTACTCACCCAAAATTGTAAACGCATTCGTTTACTAGATGCCGTAGAGCCAAATTGCCAGCGGTGGTGTCACTAGAGCCAACAACAGACTCAGAGGTCCTCCCACCCTAACAAAATCCAAGAAGCGATAGCCTCCTGCCGTATACACCATGGTATTCGTTTGATAGCCGATGGGAGTCATAAAACTGTTGGAGGCAGCAAAGGTGATCACAAACATCACCGTGAACACGTTAAGGCCTAGCTCTGAAGCCACCCTTAACCCTACTGGCAAAAGCAAAATAACAGCTGCACTGTTCGACAAAATGCTAGAGAGCACCGTTGTCAGCACATATAGCGCGCTTAGTAACCCATAACCTGATAGACTCCCGCCTATCGAAATAAGTTGCTGGGCTAGCAAAGCTGTTGCACCAGAGCTTTCCATGGCGGTTCCCAGAGGAATTAAACACGCCAGTAGAAAAATTACATCCCACCGTACTGCCTGATATAGTTCTCCAGGTTTTAGACAGCCGGTCAGGATCATCAGCATCACCCCTGCCAGGGCTGAGACCAAAATATTAATGGGTGTAAATGCTGCAACGGCAACTACACCCACACCAATCCCCATGGCTAAGTTAGCTCGATCAGATCGCAGACTTTCCAGATCGCGCTGCTCTAGGACTAGCAAGTCGCGACTGGTTTGCAAACCCAATAAGCTCTGCTTAGGCCCTTGCACTAGTAGCAAATCGCCAAACTTCAGCCGCACCTTGCCCATACGCTCACGCACCAGATCTTGACCTCGACGAATCGCCAAAACTGTCACATTGTAGCGCTGACGAAACCGCAGTTCCTTCAAAGTGGAGCCGACTAAATTGGAATTGGCAATGACTAGCGCCTCGGCGACGCCCTCTTGCCCTGAACTCAAGTCTGCCTGCCAGGACTTTTGTCCAAATTGCACATCGGGCAAAATTTCGATACCTTCGCCATCACGGATTTTCAGCAAATCATGCTGTCTAGCCCGCACCAGCAAAATATCCCCCGCACATAAGGACTTATCCCCCAGGGGCTGAGGAAAATGGTTGTCGTTACGGATAATTTCCAGGACATCTAGGTCAAACCGACGCTGTAGCTGACTTGACTGTAGTGTCTGTCCCACCAGACTGGAGCGGGGGGTGACAACCACCTCACTCACGTACTCTTTAAGGCCATATTCCTGGCTCAGGCTATTGCCAGAAACATCGCGATTGGGCAACAGAAACGGAGCAATAAATGTGAGATACAGCAACCCCACCACAAATATGACTGCTCCCAATTCCACAAATTGAAACAGGGAAAATTCGCCGTAACCCAACTGGTCTGACAAACCACTGGCCAATACGCTAGTCGATGTACCCACAACCGTCAGCATACCGCCCAGGATTGTGGCAAACGATAAGGGCATCAGCAGCTTTGATGGGGAAATACGATGCTGTTGGCAAAAGTCTTCAATGATGGGCAAAAACACGGATACAACCGCTGTATTGTTGATCAGACCAGAGATGGGACCCACAATGAGGCCCAATGCAAAAATCTGACGGCGGCAGGTTTTGCCCCCCCACTGAATCAACCAATTACTGGCTTGCTGTAGCGCTCCAGTGCGAGCAATGCCGGCACTCAGAATAAACATGGCCATTACCGTGATGGTGGCTGAGTTACTAAATCCAGCAATACCTTCTTGGGGACTCACTAGGCCTAGAACCATCAGAGCCACCATCACACCAAGGGCTGTGATGTCTGCTGGCAACCATTCCACTATGAATAGCAGTAGGGCAACCGCAGTTACCCCCAGAGTCATAAGAATTTGAATATCAATAGTCATACATCGCTAGCCAGACCAATAACGAGTAAGCCTTAGCGTGAAAAATTACTTAACTATAAGAAAGTCGAGAATATATATCAGCCAGCCCTACGGAGTAGAAAATCTACAAAACCCTTCTACCTTAGGACTTAAGGGAACATATGCCCTCAATAATTTGACATGCCATAGAGGGTAACCATGACAAATTATCCAACCTAAGGTTAGGGTCTTTGGTTAAATTACGGCAAGATAAACAAACTATTGCAGGCGACATTAACTCATCACATTAACTTAATGTAGACCGCTGCTAATTTAGGGACACTTCCAGCTGCTTATTCACTATTTTCTAGGAATTTACAGAGGCACACACCTAGAGTCAGCAGAGCCTGACGTATGTACGAACAGTGAGTTTGTAGCACAAGTCGTCCGTATCAACGGAACTTCATCAGAGCCTCACAGACAGGGTGCTCCAAAAATTGATGGCGTTCGACACTAATTACACAGGGTTTAGTTAGCTATCCGCCTGAAACGCAGCTAATTCTGGTAAAGCTCCACTGCGGCGCTGCTGCCGTTCAGCAATCAGCTTGGGACGCAGATATAGGTTTTCAAGCAGCACAGCACCTCCAGCAATCCAGGGAGGAACGATTAATGCACCAATAATGCCTAAGACCTGGGCCCCGCCCAAAACCGCCAGTAGCTGATACAGGGGATGTACTCCCACAGAGGAGCCTACGAGCAATGGATCAAGGACATAGGTCTCAAGATTTTGCGCCACAACATATAGCAAAAGCACCCATAAAAACGTCCAGCCGCCTTGGGGAATAGCCACTAACAGAGCTGGCACGGCCCCTAAAATTGGCCCTAAAAATGGGATCAAATTGGTGATGCCTGCGATCGCACCTAGCCCCACTGCTAAATCCCTTAAACCGAGTAAACTCAGCCCCACACCAGTGGCAACGGACAGCAACGCCGACACCACAATCCGTCCCCGCAAATATCCCCCAATCCGCTGCCCCATGGGAGGTACCTGGGCCAAAATTCGCTCATCCCATGGACTCGGCAGCAAGCGGGTCAAGTTTTTGATCAGGGTCCGACTGTCAGCCACCATGTAGCCCGACACAAATAGGGCCAACACTAAACTCAGCACGCCCCCCAAAATGCCCGTGGTTACCCCGTAGGAACGAATCAGCAACTGCTGACTCGACTTAATCGTCCAGCTAATCAAGCCCTGGACATCAATTAGCTGGGTAAAAAGTTCATTAGTGGTTAAGGCCTGAGTATCCGTAAAGGCCGTCAGCCAAGCATCGGCTTCATTGAGTAACCCTCTGATCGCCACCGGCAAGCGGCGAATGATCCGTTCTACCTGTTCAAATACCGTTGGGCCAATCAGCAACCCCAGCAAAACCAGGCCACCGATCAACGTGAGATAGACCAAGATTACCCCCAGCCAGCGAGGGACTCGATAGCGTTCAGCCCAGTCAACAACAGGAGCAATTGAACAGGCCAGGACGACTGAAATCATCACCAGCAGCAGTAAACTTTTGAGTTGCCACAGTAGAACCAATAATGGAATGGCTGCTATTAACAGCACAACACTACTGACAGAGATGGTTAACCGCTGAGGTGAATTATTAGCTGAGCTTTCGGCCCAGGATTCTTTGGCCATAAAGTGGCAATAGGGTGCAGTGTTTTTAGTCTACTGGCCTTTATAACGTATAGGTAAAATCATCCGCCAACACACCCGGTACACGACTATCCCCCAGACTGCGCTGGTCATAGGTATCGATACTGGAAATGGTTTCTTGAAAATCAGTCAGATCAATCAAACCATCGCCAAAGCATTGATACAGGCTTTCATCAAACCGCAGATTTTCAATGGGAGCAACAATTTCCCCATGTTCTACCCAGAAGCAAGCGTAGCGAGTCATGCCCGTCACCCGAGCATTGGGGTGATCGCTCCAGTTTAGGTAGTGCAAATTGGAAAGATATAGCCCTCGATCCAAGCTGGATAGAATTTTGTCAGCCGCCAATTTTCCCGGCAGAATCTCGGGGGCACGCAAATGCTCACCACGACTGGCGTAATTGGAGGGTGTCTGGTACTCCTTAGCGCTACGGGAACTGACCAAACTATTGACCAACTGCCCCTGCTCAATAATGGGCAACTGTAGGGGGGCTACCTCACCATAGGTATTAAATCGAGGCGTATTAGCCTGATGAAAATTTTCCCGCAGGTTAAATTTAGGCGAAAGTTGACGCTCGCCCTGACGCAATAGGCAAAATGCACTGTTGCCCTGCTGCAGGTCGGCTTCCCCTACACCGCCCCAGGAAAACATGTGGAGTAATTCAGCCACAGCCGCTGGTGCAAGATAGGTGCGATACTGCCCCCGCTCAATGGTTTTGGCCGGACGGCTCATCATGGTCAACTGCTGTTTAGCCTGGTTGATTTTATCGATGAACTGGGCCTGCTGCCATTGGCTACCAGCAAATGTGCCTTTGACAGCTCGATTTTGAGGATCAAATAGAGAGAAATCCAGACTGTAGCTGGTGCTCTCAAACCAGTGATGCTGACCGGCAGAATCTGCATACCCTCGGAAGATGAGGCCACCGGCATAAATACCTGTGAAATCCAGGGATTGGACCGGATCGAGCAGGGTGGATGCGATCGCATCGGCTGCCAACAGCTCTCCCTGATGGACGGTGCGACTGCTGGCTGACCCCGTAGGCAACACCAAAAACGGATCAACCGGCAACTGAGGCACCATGGCCTGCAAATCGTCCAATGCCGTTTTTAGCAACGGCCAGTCAGTTTCAAAATCTCCCACAAAGGGCACCGTCGCTGACGCTATACGATCGGTCTGCATCAGGGTCAAGGTCAGATTGCCATCGCTTACCTGCCCCGTTTGCCGCACCCGGGCCCGATTAAACCGAGTGAACTGACTATCTTCACCGCTGATGGTCAAGGTGTAATGATTAATGGTCGCATGGGCGGAGGCTAACGCATCAGCCAGCTGACCAAAAACACATTCCTTAGTCGTCACTGATTCTGCAACTGTTTCCGCTACAACACTACTCATACCGCACCCCCAAACACTTCAATATTGTCAAATGCACACATCGGCGAACCATGCCCCACCCGAATCAGCTGATTGGGTTCTCCCTTGCCACAGAAGGGGGTGCCATACATTTCCCAAGTGTTGCGATCGCCCACCTGGGAAAGACTGTGCCAAAACTGCGGTGTGACAGAGCGATAGTTAGGGTTCTTGATGGTGCGAGTCAGCTTGCCATTCTCGATCAGCTTGCCGTACTCACAACCAAACTGAAACTTGTGGCGTTGATCATCAATAGACCAGGAACGATTGGTCTCCATGTAGACGCCGTGCTCAATGCTGCCAATGATTTGCTCAAAGGAGCGATCCCCCGGCTCCAAATTAATATTGGCCATGCGGTCAATGGCGGGTCGATTCCAAGAGGACGCCCGGGAATTAGCCACCCCTGGCACCTGGGAACGCTGCTGGCTTTCCAGCCCCCCCAAGCCTCGCTCCAGTTTACCCCCACAAATCAAATACTCACGGGTAGCCCGAGTACCCACATCATCAAAGCCATAGCTGGCAAGCTCACCGGGCACGGTGGGATCAAAGGTGACATTCATCAAGGGGGAGCCATACTCTAAAGAGCCAAAATCCTCCAATTTGATAAAGCTGCCCCCGGCATAGTTACGTTCATCCCCCAAAATCCGATCCAGCTCTAAGGGATGCCCAATGCTCTCGTGAATTTGCAGCATCATCTGATCGGGGGCCAGCACCAGGGTAGTGGCCACATTGGGACAATTGTCTGCATCCAACAGCTCCACCGCCTGTTCTCCCACCTGCTGCACCCGCTGCCACAGATCTAAATCTGGAAATAGCTCCCAACCCCCTTGATAGCTATGGGCTAAATAGCCATGGTCAGTGCGCAGTTGTGTGGTCGGCCCATCTTGGGCAATGGTGCCAAAGTGGGTCTCTACTAAGTAGTCACGCTGGTAAATCTCTGAACCATTGCTGCTGACAAACCAGGTCTCAATATCATGGCTTCTAGCAGATGCACTGGTCTGAGCAATCTTGTCAGAGACCTTCAGGCGATCGCAAACCTGCAGCAAAATTTGATTGAGTTCAGCGGGAGATAGGGCATCCAACCCTTTGCGATGGGGGGATACATAATTCCCAGTAGCTTTGGGTCGGGCAGCTGTTGTAAACCTGTGGACTGCCCAGACACTAGCCGCAATGGCCTGATGGTAAGCAGACTCAATAGCCCTGGTCAGGGCAGCCGCCGAGAGATCATTGGTGGCGCTGTAGCCAAATTGCCCTTGAGCCAGCACTTCCACCATGGCTCCATGGCCAAATTGTTGAGTGTTGCGTTCCGGATGTGAATCGCGGATAGCACAGGACTTAGTTATATCTTTGACGGCACGAATACCGATCCAGTCGGTAGAGACCGTCGTAGCTGTGACGACGTCAGAAAGGAATTTAAACATATTTTCTCGGGTAGTGCAGACCAGGCGTAAAGCAATCCTGCGTACTACACCCTGTCTTGATAGTAGTAATTCTTACTCATCCAGCCCCTCAATGGGGGGGCAGACCCTCTACTAGCAACCACCTCTTTTTAAATTATTTAAGAAAAATCCAAATTAGCCTTAATTTAAAAATAAAAAATAGATTTATAACTTAAAAAAACAAGGTAAAATCAAAAAATACTTAAATACATTTTTAATGGACGACCTTGACAGCAAAATTTTAGGGGCATTGATGGTGGATGGTCGGGTGACGTGGTCTGACCTGGCTTCTCGTTATGGGGTGTCATCACCCGCCATTAGCGAACGGGTACGGCGTTTAGAAAAACGCGGCATTATTCAGGGCTATCGAGTGGTGGTTGATGCGGTGGAACTGGGCTATGACATCACGGCGTTTGTGGCGGTGGTATTGGAGCATCCGCAATATCGCCAGGGGTTTTTGGACTATGTCCAGGGGACACCTGCCATCCAGGAATGTCATCACGTGGCGGGAGATGGGGATTATCTACTGAAGGTGCGGTGCGGCAGGATGGCTGACCTGGAGCAGATTCTCAGTGAGGACATTAAGGGACTGCCAGGAATTTTGCAGACGAAGACATCGATTGCGTTATCGACGGTGAAGGAAACAACGGCGTTGGCGGTTTAAGGACGGGTGGGGTTCGATGCAGGGCACCCACAAGGGGAGCCCCTACAGGGATGTCTCCTCTGAGAAACCATTCGATATTGGGTCTATGCGATGCAGGGCACCCACAAGGGGAGCCCCTACGGATTAATCGATAAATTTGGGGTGTATTGCCATGATTTCTTTGTTTTTGCGGGGTTTAGTGTTGGGGATATCGATTGCGGCCCCCGTCGGTCCGATTGGGTTGTTGTGTATTCGGCGCAGTCTTTCCTATGGGACCATTACAGGCTTGCTGTCGGGTTTGGGGGCGGCAACGGCGGATGGGGTGTATGGTGCGATCGCAGCCTTCGGCCTGGCCTTTATCTCCAATTTCCTAACGAATCAGGCCCGGTGGCTGGGCATCATCGGCGGCCTATTTCTCTGTTATCTAGGCATCACCACATTTTTGAGTAAACCCGCCGAGAAAACCACAGAGACTAGCCGCACTGGCTTAGCCGGAGCCTATCTATCCACATTTGGTTTGACCTTAACAAACCCAGCCACGATTTTATCCTTCGTGCTATTGTTCGCTGGCTTTGCCCCGACAGGACTGGACTATGGCCAGGCAGTAGTAATGGTCGGTGGCGTATTTTTGGGCTCGGCTCTATGGTGGCTGATTCTAAGCAGTGGGGTATCTCGCTTACGCCATTGGCTAACACCTGGGCGATTGGTTTGGGTAAATCGTGTGTTTGGGGTATTGATTGCCGGGTTTGGGATTGTTGCCCTAAGCTGGCGGGGATAAGGCGAGGAAAACAACAACGACTATGATGCCATCCATACTAGGGATGCCAAAATTTGCTCAACAGGAGGTAAGGCATATACGGCCAAATCAATGGTGACCATGGATTCTGTAAGGGACAGAAACTGCCACTGAATTCCATTACTGATACTGCCGTAAATGGTTGCAATCTCATTTCCCTGATCTTGATTAAACCGCTGGGCCGCTACCATTTCAGCAATACATGGACCAAAACCAGTTTTAAGATCCGTTTTCTTCGCTTCGACCACAATAATGGCAGGCGCTTCAATTTCAAGCACTTCGGTCGAGCGGGTGATAAGGAAATCACATTGGCCATTCAAGCCAACGGTTTCATCAACATTAAAGTCTTCTCCTGAAAATAGACTGACGTGGCGATCCAGGTAACGACGTACTTCTAATAGGACAGGGTAGATAATGCCTTCAGAGCGGGCTTTCTCGCTGCCGGATGTAGCGACAATAGGCAGGCTTTCTTGGAGATAACCAGCAAGGATAGCAGATGGAGTAATATCGTCGAGTTTTGGTAAAAATCGCTTACCTTCAACCACAGTGAGGTCAAAGGCCATTTTTACACTGGCAATGGTTTTGAATTGACTGTAAGCCACAAAATTCGCCCTGCTTAACAGCTCCATTTTATTAGATGGGCTGAGAATTCCTGTCTATCCAGCAAACGGCTAAGCTCTAACTGGTGAAGTTAAACTAGAGTACAGACTATTTTGAGGCCAGACCTATGGTTCAGCAGCTAATCTCCGACAGTCAGCTTCCTGAGCAATACCCTGACAGCGATGGGCAACCCATGGCCGACAATACGAAGCAGTTCCGGTGGATCGTAGTAATTAAGGAAAATCTGGAGCGGCTATTTGCGGGTAATGCAAATGTCTTTGTTGCCGGGGATTTGCTGTGGTATCCGGTGGAGGGGAATCCAAAGCTACGTCAAGCACCGGACGTAATGGTGGTGTTTGGTCGTCCAAAAAGAGATCGGGGATCTTATCGGCAGTGGTTAGAAGATGGCATTACGCCCCAGGTGGTGTTTGAGATTTTGTCACCGGGGAATCGCTCTGGGGAAATGCTACGGAAGCTGAATTTCTATCAGATGCATGGTGTGGAGGAATATTACATTTACAACCCAGATGATAATGAACTGACCGGATTGCAACGTTCGGGAAAGGCACTACAGTTAGTTAGTGATATGCGAGGCTGGGTAAGTCCGGCCTTAGGTATCCGGTTTGAGCTAACGGAAGAAACGTTAGAAATTTATCGGCCTGATGGGGAACGGTTTTTGACCTACGTGGAGCTGGGAGAACTGCTAGAAGCTGAACGGAAACTCAGGCAAGCAGATCAGCAAAGGATTCAGACATTAGAAGAACAATTGCGGGAATTAGGGGTGAATCCAGAGTCGTTGTAAAAGTACCCCTGGGGGTAATAGACGACCATTGGAAAGCTGTATCAAAATTTTTAGTTAAGCTGTCGAAAATATTTTTTCTCCAGAGACTAGAGTAAAGACAGATACCTGCTCCCCATTAGCCCCCACTTTTGCCAAGTACCATGGCAGCAAAGACGATCCTGATCCTGACGGCAAATCCTTCAGATACTAGCCGTTTGCGGTTAGACGAAGAAGTTCGTGAAATCCAAGCAGGATTAAACCTATCCGCAGAACGGGACAGCTTTAACGTAGTGTCCCAATGGGCCACCCGACCTGACGATCTGCGGCGTGCCCTGCTCAAGTACCAACCCCAAATTGTTCATTTTTCAGGCCACGGTGCTGGAGCCGCAGGACTGCTCTTAGAAAATGACACGGGCGAGACTAAACCCGTCAGCAGCATTGCCCTATCGCGTCTATTCCGACTCTTTACAAGTGTAGAATGTGTGCTGCTTAACGCCTGTTATTCGCAGCATCAAGCAGAGGCCGTGGTGGAGCATGTGGACTATGTGGTCGGCATGACCAATGCCATGGGAGATAGGGCCGCCATTGAGTTTGCCGTTGGTTTTTATGATGCCCTGGGCTATGGCCATCCGGTGCCCTTTGCCTATGAAGTTGGCCTATCAGCCATTGCGTTAGAGGGCATTGATGAAGTTGCCACCCCCATTCTGAAAATACGCAAAGGGTTAACCGAAAAACTCGATAAGTCTCCAGAGCCCCAAACATCAAAGACTAACAATAAAGCCAAACCTGAGCTTGAACCAGAAACTAAGCAACGTTCTGTTGCTAAAACTGCTAAACCCATCACCCTTGAAGAACCAGAGGGACTAGTACCCTTAGACTCACCTTTTTATATAGAACGGCTACCCATTGAAACCGACTGTTATGAAACCGTCGTTAGACCGGGGTCTCTGATTCGGATCAAGGCCCCCCGACAGCTAGGGAAAACATCACTGCTGGTCAGAAGCATGGCCCATGCCAGGGCACACGGGTTTGAGACGGTGCGCTTAAGCTTTCAAACCTCTGACAATGAAACCCTGAACGACCTGGATGAGTTTCTCCAGTGGTTTTGCTGCAGCGTTACCGAAGAGCTGGATTTAGAAGATCGGCTGACGGACTATTGGAAAGGAGCGCGAGGCATCGTCCGCCGATGTCAACGCTATTTTGAACGCTACTTGTTGAAGGAGCTGGAGCAACCGCTGGTGTTAGGCCTGGATGAAGTGGATCAGGTGTTTGAGCATCCCGAAATCGCCACAGACTTTTTTGGCATGTTGCGGGTATGGCACGAAGAAGGTAAAACCAACCCCATATGGCGCAAGCTCAATCTGGTAATTGTCCATTCCAAAGAGGTGTACGTTCCCCTCAGCATTAACCGTTCCCCCTTTAATGTGGGGTTACCCCTTGAACTACGGCAGTTGAACGCAGACGAAATCGAAACCTTGATTGCTCGGCATCAGCTCAGTCTTTCTGCCCATCAAAAACAGCAGCTAGTGGAATTGGTGGGGGGACATCCATATCTCATGCGGGCAGCACTTTACCAGCTGGCGCGAGGTCGCATGAGTTTGACTCAGCTGATGGAAGAAGCACCCACTGAGGGTGGTTTATACAGCGATCATCTGCGGCGGCATTTACTTAATCTGGAAGCGGATTCAGCTTTGCTCAGGGCCTTTAAGCAAGTGATTCCCAGCTATCAACCGGTACAGATTGGCTCCACAGAAGCCTTTAAGCTCCACAGTATGGGTCTGGTGAAGTATGACGGCAATGCAGTGGTGCCGTTATGTGGTTTATACCGGCAATATTTCCAATCGCGGTTGTGAGGTTAAACAATTGAATATGCGGCAAATCCCTGATAGGACATTGTTGAGTAAGATCCTCCCCTTTATAAGGGGAGGTGCCGAAGGCGGAGGGGTCTTCGATCGTTGGCGCAAGTTATCCAAGCCCCTCCGTTGGTTCCCCCTACGAAGGCGGTGTACATACATCTCGAAAGGGAGTTCACAATCTTGCATTACCCCCCTTAATCCCCCCTTGGTAAGGGGGGAAACTCCGGTCCTCCCCCTTGGTAAAGGGGAGTTAGAGGGGGTTAGACAACCGCGAACGCTAGGTTCCAGGACTTATGTGTACACGGTAGCCTTGCGAAGGGGAACCGTTGCCAAAATGAGCGATTGTGATAATTTTCCAGACCTTGGACTTCATTCAAGATTCAGCGTTCGTTAAACGATTACTTTCCTGATGCACACCCCCTAAAAGATCATGGCTGAGTATCGATATCAAGTGGGCGGTAGCCTGCCGCCAGATGCCCAAACCTATGTTGAGCGTGCGGCAGACGAAGAGTTTTACCGGTTGCTTAAGGCTGGGGAGTTTTGCTATGTACTAAACTCACGGCAGATGGGTAAGTCTAGCCTGCGGGTGCGCACGTCTAACCGATTGCAGGCGGAAGGGGTGGCCTGTGCGTCTTTGGATGTGAGCGGCTTGGGTACCACTACTATCGAACCGGCAGAGTGGTACTTCGGCATTATGGATAGCCTGGTGGATCGGTTTAATATCGATGGGCTAGATCCTGGCTTTGATCTGGATGATTGGTGGGAGGAGAACCATAATCTGCCCCCGGTGCGACGGTTTGGTAAGTTTCTTAGCCATGTGCTGTTGCGGACGGTGGCCCAGCCCATGGTGATTTTTCTAGACGAAATTGACAGCGTCCTCAGCCTGGAATTTGATGCGGATGATTTTTTTGCCGTCATTCGAGAGTGCTTTAACAATCGCGCGGATAACCCTGACTATAATCGGCTGACATTTGCTCTGATTGGGGTGGCCACACCGACAAATTTGATCCAGGCAAAAGAACGGACGCCGTTTAATATTGGTCGAGCGATTCAGCTAACGGGGTTTACGCTTGATGAAGCGGCTCCACTGCTGCCGGGGTTAACCAAGAAAGTGAGCGATCCAGAAGCGGTGTTGCGGGCGGTGCTGCACTGGACGGGGGGACAGCCTTTTTTAACCCAGAAGGTATGTCAGTTAGTGATTCAGGCGGTGGAACGCACAGCAGAACAACCCACAGCTGATCAGCTGGTGGCTCAGGTGGTGCATACCCACATTATTGACAACTGGGAGATGCAGGATGAGCCGCCCCATTTAAAGACAATTCGGGACCGGTTAAGGGAGAATTCACGGGCGGGACAGTTGTTGAGCCTGTATCAGGAGATTGTGGAGCGGGGGCATATCCCAGTAGACGGCAGTGCTAAGCAAATGGCACTGCGGTTATCAGGGCTGGTGGTGGAGCAGGATGGCAGGCTACAGGTGTATAACCCGATTTACCAGACGGTGTTTACCCAGGACTGGATAAGGGATGCGTTGGTGAGTATTCGGCCCTATGGGGAGAAGTTGGAGGCGTGGGTAGCGGACCCGCAGGATAGTTTGTTGTTGCAGGGGAAAGAGCTGACCGATGCGCTGGACTGGTCGGAGTCGCGTAGTTTGGGAAAACAGGACTATGAGTATTTGGTGGAGAGTCAGAAACTGGGGTTGCGGGCTGAGTTGGCAGCAGTGCAGGCGACGGTGGCACAGCAGACGCAGTTGTTGAATACAAAGAATAAGGCGATTCAGCGGGCGGATGATGAGTTGGCAGATGCTAAAGCAGATCTCAAGCGTATTAATCAACAAGCCCGTTGGACTACTGGCATAGGCATAGGCCTGGTAAGTATGGCTTTAGCAGGAGCATTTTGGTCTGGGAACCATGCTCTTGCCCAGGGAGAGGAAGCCCGTAGAGCGAGGGAAATTGCTGAAGACTCAGAAATAGAGTTGTTAACGACTCAAAAATCACTCGAAAGATTAGAGACAAAAAATAATGATCTACTTGAAAATAACGAAGATCTTTCAGAAGCAAATGAACAGTTAACTGAAGCCAATGCAGAAGTTACTGAAGAGGCAAACATAGCTTTAGCAGATGCAGCAACAGCGAAACAACAGGCTGAAACTATCCGTAGACAAGTGGTAGGGCTTAATCAGGATTTAGCGGATAAAAATAGCCTGTTAGAAAATTTTCAAACACAACTTTCTAGTATTCAAACCGAGTTTAATCGAGTATCACAGGCAGTAGACACAGCACAGAGAGCACGCGACCAAGCTAATGAAGAACGCGAAAGTGCAGAAAAGTCTCGCAATATTGCCGTTAATCAAAGAGAACAAGCTCGGGAAGCCATTCGTTTTTCTATTGGTTCTTTAGGCATTCAGCGGTTTAGAAATACTTTTTATGAACTGGGTGGTTTACAAACAGCTATTCGCTTCCTCAATGATGGTTTAGAAAAAACTCAAGAGACTCAAAATAAACGAGGAGAGAGTTATGTGCATGGAAACCTGGGCGAAGTGCATAATGTTTTAGGGCAATATCCTCAAGCTTTAGAGTTTCACGGGAAACATTTAGAAATTGCTATAGAGATTCAAGACAGGCAAGGGGAAGGACAGGCCCTGGGTAATAAGGGAGAAGTGCTTTATAACCAGGGCAAATATTCCGAAGCTTTGATATTTCATGAACAACATTTAGCAATCACCCGTGAAACAAAGGATAGATTAGGTGAAAGTCAGGCATTAATGCACCTGGGACGTGTGTATCTGGCTACGGGCAAACCCAATCAGGCCTTAGAAATCCATCAAGAGAGTTTAGAAATTGCTATAGCCATTAAAGACCAATTTGGAGAAGGTCAGATTCGTAGCTATATGGGGGATGTGTATGATTTTCAGGGTAAGACAGCAGTAGCCCTGGAACAGTATGCACAGTCTATTGTTATTGCTAAAGCTGCTCAGGACAGTGTTGGCGAGGCAGAAACCTGGAGAAAGATAGCTGACATTAAAAAGCGCCAGGGCAACTATGATGAAGCATTTAATGACTATGAGTATGCACAAGTACTGTCTAGAGATGCTGATGATATCAAAGGTCTGAGTGATAGTTTGCGTGGTGTGGGTCAGCTTAGGGCTGAGCAATATAACTATGATGCGGCACTAGACAACTATCGTTTAGCCCTCAATTATTTGGCAGAGTTGGGAGATAAATCTGGCGAGGGCAATATGCGCCTGACCATTGGATGGTTATATGACGTTCAGGGACAATATGCTTCTGCCTTGGACGAATATCAAAAGGCTCTGGATATTCATCAGTCGATTGATAATCGACATGGTGAGGCAAGGGCTACAGATTTAATTGGAGGTATTTATTGGCATCGGTCTGAATATACAACAGCTTTAGACCTTTATGGACAGGCGCTAGCAATGCGCCGCGAGGTGGGCGATCGCGCGGGCGAAGGAACCACCCTTAACAACATTGGCACTGTCTATCGCGCTCAAAGCAACTATGCTGAGGCACTCAGCTATTACCAACAGTCCTTAGCCATTCAGCGTGAGGTGGGCGATCGCGCGGGCGAAGGAATCACCCTTAACAACATTGGCTTCCTTTATGATGACCAAGGCAACTATGCTGAGGCACTCAGCTATTACCAACAGTCCTTGGCCATTCGGCGCGAGGTGGGCGATCGCTCAGGCGAAGGAATCACCCTTAACAACATTGGCGCTGTCTATCGCGCTCAAGGCAACTATGCTGAGGCACTCAGCTATTACCAACAGTCCTTAGCCATTCAGCGTGAGGTGGGCGATCGCGCGGGCGAAGGAATCACCCTTAACAACATTGGCTTAGTCTATCGCGCTCAAGGCAACTATGCTGAGGCACTCAGCTATTACGAACAGTCCTTGGCCATTACGCGCGAGGTGGGCGATCGCTCAGGCGAAGGCGTCACCCTCAGCAACATTGGCTTAGTCTATCGCGCTCAAGGCAACTATGCTGAGGCACTCAGCTATTACGAACAGTCCTTGGCCATTCGGCGCGAGGTGGGCGATCGCGCGGGCGAAGGCGTCACCCTCAGCAATATTGGTGGCGTCTATGACAACGAAAATCGAGATGAAGAAGCCTTAGTTTATTATCAGCAAGCTCTTAATATCGCAAAGGAATTAGGACTGCGCTCTAGTGAAGCATATAGAACCTATTTAATTGGTACAGTCTATGTTGAACTTGCCCGATATCCAGAAGCCCTGGACACTCTTCAACAAGCATTTTTTATTATGAAAGAGTTAGGCCAGGAAGAGCTTATGCAACGGGCTCAGCGTTGGATGACAGATGCACTCGATGGCATTCGCAACACTTCTGTCAGTGAGTATCAACAACAATGTTATGCGGTTAGCCAAGCCACAGACATTCCCCTGATCGAGCTTTGTCCAGCAGAGTAGCGGGTTTGCCAATGCCATGGCGCAAGACACCGTAGGTTGCGGTTGTTGCACGAAACCCAACACACCAACCACCATCGCCACCAACATAACACCCAACATTTTTTATACAATCACCATTTGGAATTATCGGCTATGTTGGGTTTCGCAAGATTGAGATTCTGGCATAAAGCGTTTATTTTGGCGGCTCAACCGCAACCTACGATTTCGGATATCGTTGGCTTCGTTGGGTTTCGCAAGATTGAGATTCCGGTATAAAGCGTTCATTCTGGCAACTCAACCGCAACCTACGATTTCGGATATCGTTGGCTTCGTCGGGTTTCGCAAGATTGAGATTCCGGTATAAAGCGTTTATCCAACACGATCACCATTTGACGGAACACCGTAGGTTGCGGTTGAGGCACGAAACCCAACACTTCCAACCGCCACCAACACAACACCCAACATTTTTTATACAATCACCATTTGGAATTATCGGCTTCGTTGGGTTTCGCAAGATTGAGATTCCGGCATAAAACGTTTATTCTGGTGGCTCAACCGCAACCTACGATTGTGGATATCTTTGGTATCGCTTGGTATCGTTGGGTTTCGTGGGTTTGAATCTGTTTATAGATTTGACAAGCACTCACCCAAGAAGTTTTAATGAATTAAATTCTGGGAAAACTACAAAGGAGTCAAAGAGGGTAGAGCCCGCACAAACCTTTCTTTGGCAATGCATCTTACCGAAAATCTAGTTCCCTACACATTCTTTAGCGACACGAAAAGATATTGAACGGTAAAGACTTTACCCTCAATCAAACCATTATCCGGGCCATACCCTACTCAGAGGTAAGTGGTCTATATGGTCGCAACCCATAATCTGGATTTCGGGGTATTAATTGTTACCGCGTTTCAGGCGGTGCACTAAATCAGACAGCTCTAACCGACATTATTGTTGTGCTTCCGACAGCGCTTAGACCTGTCGGAATTTCCCTGCGCCAAAATCATCTGCAACCATTATTAAACTCGCTATGGCCACTATCACTGTCACCTCTACAGCAGACCGAGGAGCAGGATCACTTAGAAGCGCGATCGCAAAAGCCAAAAAAGGCGATACTATCCAGTTCGCCAAAAAACTCTCACAGAAAACCATTAGTTTGACCAGTGGACAACTCTCACTCGATAAATCAGTCACAATTGATGGCAAAAAGGCACCTGGCTTAACCATCAGCGGCAATAACTCTAGCCGTGTGTTCCTAGTGGAACGAAATCAGAAAGCTACCTTTAAGAACCTAACCATCGCCAATGGCAAAACCAAAGGTGGCGGTGGCGGCATCCTCACACGCCACGAAAGTACCCTGAACCTATTCAATGTGGCCCTCAGAAACAATACCTCAGCCTTAGGTGGTGGCATTCGTGTCGGGCATCTTGCCAAGGCAAACATCATCAACAGTCGCTTTACAGGCAATGATGGTACCCTCACCAACAAGTATGCAGGTTTTAGTGCTGGGGCCATTTCCCATGACGAATCGCGGGCTCACTTAATCGTCAAAGGAAGCACCTTCGCAAATAATCGCGGCTTTAATGGTGGAGCCATTTACGGTCGCTCCACCGTTGCCTTTCGGGTTGAAAACTCTGTCTTTCGCAATAACGTTGCTGTCAACAGAGGTGGCGGTGGAGCAATTTTCACAGATGGGGTTAGTTCCATCGGGTATTCCGGTCCTGGCAATAAAGGCACCATTGTCATCCGAGGCAGTCGCTTTGAAGGCAATCAAGCACAAGGGATGGGCGGTGCACTCTTCCTCTGGGGCTATGGCAAAGATAAAGCCATCATCAAAGACACCGTCATCATCGATAACAAAGTGACTTTCAATGCCAAAGGGGATGCCAAAGGGGGAGCTATCTGGGCCAAAATAGGTCTAAACCTGGAGAATGTAACCTTGGCCAACAACACCGCCACCCAACAAGGAGGTGCCCTATGGCTGGAGTCCAATTTACCCGCCAATATCGTCAATAGCACTTTCTCAGGCAATCGAGTGTTTAAGGATGCTGGCGGAGCCATGTTCCTGAACAATCGCTCTACACCTGTCAACATCACCAATTCAACCATTGCTTATAACTCGGCAGGTCGGGCCAATGGAGCCCTCTGGTATGCCAGAAACCATGCAGTAACCTTAAAGAACTCCATCATTGCCTTTAATACGGCTGACAAAGATAAACGTCAGAATCAAGTGGGTTTTCAGGCCATTGATGGGGGCGGCAATGTTGAATTTTCTAGCGATCGCAAGTCCATGCGGGTGCTAAAAAACAGCCTGGTTGCAGATCCCAAGCTAGCCCCCTTGAAACAACGCAACGGTGCCCTAATCCATCCGCTGCGCTCCGGTAGCCCCGCCATTGATGGAGGTAGTCGAGCCGGTGCGATCGCAGGCAACCAACGTGGCATACAACAAAATAATCGCGCCAATATTAGTGCATTTGAAGGCACCTTTTCGACGTCTCCCAAAGCCCGAATAGAATCTATTGGCGAATACGGCAATCTCACGCTCAACCATAGATGGAAAACGGTTTCCCTAGATGACACCTACAAAAACCCAGTTGTCCTTGTTTCTGACCCCACAGTCAATGATTCAGACCCAGTCGCTATACGTCTCCGCAATGTGGGCAAACAATCCTTCCAAATCAGGCTCCAGGAACCCAACTACAGCGACGGCATCCATAAAAATGAGTCCCTCTCCTATCTCGTCATGGAGGCTGGCGATTGGACCCTTAACGATGGCACTCGCATCTCAGCTGGCACTTACAACTCCAACCGTTTGACCTCCCAAGGCTTTGATACCAGGAAGCTACAGGGCTTCGACAAAACTCCCACAATCTTGTCCCAGGTACAAACCACCAACGGTGGCGATTGGGTGACCACCCGTGTCAAACAACAATCTTCCCAAGGTTTCCAACTGGCAATGCAAGAAGAAGAAGCCTTAAATCAGGGAGGACATGCCACTGAAACCTTAGGTTGGCTGGCCATTGAGCAGGGCACAGCAAGTGATGGTGACACACTATTACACGGGGGAACCACCAGCCGCAGCTACGATCACAATCGTTCTCAGGTCAACTTCAAGGCAGGGTTTGATACGGCACCTTCACTGATCGCTAAACTGGGGTCATTCTACGGTGCAGACACCGCCAACATCCGAATTGACGATATCACCCGTCAGAGCTTTGGTGTCGGTGTCTACGAAGAGAAGTCCCTCAATAGTGAGCTCAACCACACCCCCGAATCCATCTCCTTCCTAGCGTTGGAAGGTCAGTCAGGCATCTTAAGTGGAATGGCCGTGTAATGGCCGCGCCATAACTATTCCGCCATACCCCGACAGATCCTCGGTTTCTAGAATTGGCCTGGGCCTAATGGAAACCGGGGATTTATGCAGGAAGCTTATTTTAGCGCCAACGGCAACTGAAACACCCCCGCCTGATCATAGGTATCCTTATAAACCTGCTTCACCGCCGCCCAGGGCACCCGCCCATAAATGTGGGGATACAACTCCGTTCCACCCGACGTATTCTCCACACGAATCTCACAATCCATCGCTGCCGGGTCAATCCTAAACAACACCAGCCCCTGCTGCCCTGCATAGTGCCGACGGCTCACCCCCATGACCTGGTGCAAAAACGAACAGTGAATAAAGCCTTCCTCTGCTAAATCAGCTGACTCAAACCATCCCTGCGCCGCGGCCATCTGCACATCAGCCGCTGGCGCAATGCGATACAGCATTTCCATCGCCTTATCCTCCCTCTCAAAATTTTTTAGTACAATTGTCTCAGTTCACATTACTCCCCATGTGTGGTCGCTACACCCAAACCCACTCCGGCGCAGACTTAGCTGAGGCCTTTCAACTCACCACAGAGCCGGAACCACCACCGCGCTATAACATCGCTCCATCTCAACCTGTCTCAGCGATCATTGCCGGTCCTGACTATCGCATCTTCCAATGGGGTCTGGTTCCTTCATGGGCTAAAGATTACAAAATCGGCTATCGGCTGATCAATGCTAGATCTGAAACCGCCGCCGAGAAGCCCTCATTTCGCGCAGCCTTCAAACGTCGGCGCTGTCTGATTCCAGCCGATGGTTTTTACGAATGGCAGCGCACGGCTAGCAATAAAAAGAAGCAGCCTTTTTATATTCACCTGAGAGAACGGCCTATATTTGCTTTTGCTGGCCTGTGGGAGCAATGGGAAAGCGGCGATGGCAGTTACCTGGAAACCTGTACAATTCTCACCACGACACCGAATGAACTGATGGAGCCTATCCATAATCGGATGCCAGTGATTATTCCTAACGCAGACTATGACCGTTGGCTAACGGGAACACCAGCCCAAGTACAGGGATTAATGCAACCCTACAATGCCAACGACATGGAGGCTTATCCAGTCAGCACATTGGTCAATAGCCCCCGCAATGAGTTAGCTGATTGTATCGCGCCCCTTGAAGTTTAAGGACATTTCTAGGAAAGAAACTACCAGTTATCAAGGCCCCCAAACCCGCAATTCTGGGGGCTTTGAATCTTTTCCCCCAGAATTAGGGGCTAAGGGGGCCTCCAGCTGGTGTGGCCTTCTTGAGAAAACACCTAAGTTCGTACAGCAGAATCCATTACTGTGATCAGATGGACAGTACCCTTAAACTGAAAATCGTTATAGATGAATTTCGTTTTTTAAATCACCAAGTCGGGCTATCATGTGCTGCGTGTGTTCAGCTGGTGATCAAGCGAGTTCCTGACAAAACCAATGACTGCAAAACGAACACAGCGGTTTTTATCCCTCTTTGCCAGTGTGATAATTGGCGTGTCGTTTTTAGTGCCCATAGCTCTGGGGCAAACTCAAAACAGTGCGCCATTGGAACAGTTACAACAGCAACAGAAAAAAAATGAACAACAGCAGCAAGATTTAGAAAGAGAACAAAACCGGCTAAGGAATCTAGAAAACGAAGCAGCTCAACAGCTAGAAGGCCTACAGGACAGTATTACCATTACTGATCTCAAAATTGAAGAAACGGAGTTTCAAATCACCCAAGCCCAAGAGCGGCTAAAGCGTCTAGAAAATACGCTGACCATGGCCCAGAACGAATATGAAACGGTCAGAATCGGCGCGGTACAGCGATTGCAGTTTATGCAAAGACAGAAGGATGCCGAAGGCTGGGCTGTATTGCTTAAAAGTGAAAACCTAAACGAGTTTTTAGAGCGACGCTATCGGCTTGGTAAGATTTACCAGGCAGACCGCGATTTTATGGCGGAACTTCAAGAAAAAGCTGATTTTATCGTCCGGCAGCAGCAAGGGGTGGAAGCTCAGAAGAATTCTATTGCCCTATTACGTCAACAGCTGCTCGCCCGACGGGATCAATACGAGGCTCAAGCAGATCAGCAAACTCAGCTGATCACCAGGCTTAAGGATAATCGCAGTGCGCTAGAAGCGGCTCAGGCTCAGTTAGCGCGAGATTCTGAAAGTTTGGCTAATTTAATTCGCCAGCGCATTGCCGCAGCCAATGGCAGCGTACTGGGCACAGGCCAGATGAGCATTCCCACCTCAGGCGTTATCACCAGTCGTTTTGGCTCACGAATACACCCTGTGCTGGGATATCGTCGCTTTCATGCTGGTGTGGACTTCGGTGCGCCCTATGGCACCCGCATTACCGCCGCTGACTCAGGCAAGGTCATTTTTTCGGGTTGGTACGGTGGCTATGGTAATTCGGTGATTATTGATCACGGTGGTGGGCTGACCACCCTCTATGCCCATGCCAGTCGATTAAATGTTCGTGAGGGCCAAGCGGTGGTAAAAGGGCAATCTATAGCAGCAATAGGTTCCACTGGTCTTTCAACTGGGCCACATTTACACTTTGAAGTGCGTCGTAATGGTAATCCGGTAGATCCCATGGGATTCTTGTAGAACTAGATTACAAGCGCACAGACATCTTTTGCGACAGTACTCGTTACCAGATTTACAGTCACAGTCATTATGCCGATGCAAGCACTCACCAACTTGGGCTGGATAAACCATGGCTGATATCTATACTCGAATCAGCCGACTAGTTGCCCCAGTCATTATTGGATGCTTTATTTCTATTCCAGTTGCTCTAGCAGAACCCACGATTAATGAACAAATAGAGTCTGAGTTTGAACTTGAACCAGGCACAGTGGATAGTAGCCCCGTCCTACAGGAGTGGTTGCAGGGAACTCCGGATGTGCTTAGCAATATCCGCAATCAGCCCAGCTTTCCCTCAAGGCTACAGCTAAGCTACGCGCTATTTCCATCTAGCCAAGATGAGCGTGGTTTATCCATCGGAGTCGAAGATGTCTTTGTCGGGGATTTACCGCTGACGGTAAATGCTGATTATGTAGCTAATTTTGATGGTGGGGATATGGACCGAGAAGCCTACGGGGCACACCTGCGTTATTACGTATTGCCCTTAGGTGGCTATGTGAATGTGGCTCCCATTTTGGGCTATCGCCATGTGGAGGCGGTGGACTATAGCGAAAGTGGTGTGCAGGTAGGGTTTCAGGTAAAGGTGGTGCCATCGCGGGGGGGCGGTGCTGATTTTGCCTATACCCAGACCTGGGTGAGTCCTACGGAAAATGATTCGGTGATGATTACTCAGTTGGAGTTTGGCTATGGCCTGACGGAGCGATTACGGCTGGCAACGGATGTGGAGTGGCAGTTTGCGCCGGGGGCGACGGATAGTCGACTAGGTATTGGGATGGAATGGATGTTGTAGGGGCGTTCTATGGAACGCCCCTACGATAATTTGGAGGATAGTTTGGCGGCAAGCAGGGCGGCCTGGGTGCGATCGCGAACGCCCAAACGCCCTAAAAGCCTAGTCACATGGTTTTTCACCGTCCCTTCTGACAAAAATAACGCTTCGGCAATTTCCCGATTATTGGCCCCGGTGCCAATCAGGCGCAGCACATCTTTTTCGCGAGGCGTCAGCTCATCAAATCCTTCAGGCACATCTACTGGAGGGTCCTGCTGTCCGGCTAATATTTTTTCTAAAATGCCGGGACCAAACTGACTGTAGCCCTTAGCCACGGTACGAATGGCCTGGGCGAGTTCTTCAGACGGGGTATCTTTAAGCAAATAACCCCTGGCACCGACGGCCATGGCCTGGGCAATTAGGTCGTCATCGTCAAAGGTGGTAAGCACTAGAACCTGAATTGATGGATAGCGGGATGCGATCGCATCCGTTGCCGCCACCCCATCCATCACCGGCATGCGCATATCCATCAGCACCACTGCCGGCAGCTGAGCCGTTGACTCCAGCTGCCCCAGCACGGTTAATGCTGTCTCACCATTATCGGCATCGCCAACAATCACAATGTCGTCTTCTAAATCTAATAAAGTCTTTAACCCTTGGCGAATAATCTGCTGATCATCCACCAGCATCACAGGAATGGCATGAGGTTGATAATCTTGTTGCGTCATTGTTGTATTGCTATAAGTATCTATCGTTTAGGGCAACCACAAGGGATGCCCCTAGCTCGGAATAACTAAACGAATTTCGCACCCCTCCCCCGGTCGACTATTGAATGTAAGTCGACCACCCATGGCCTGGGCTCGCTCTCGCATCCCCTGTAAGCCAAAGCCTGTCGATGTTTGACTAAGGTCAAAACCACGACCATTGTCGCGCAATAAAAGTCTCGTACCAGACTCATCAGTGATCAATGTGAATTCTACTGCCGTTGCTTCAGCATGTTTCACAATGTTAGTAATGCCCTCTTGGGCAATGCGATAAAGGGCCATACTGGTTGCTTCAGGCAATGGCTGCAATAGCTGAATATTGATATTAGGGATAATGCCAGCACTGGTGCGTAGGGTGTCAATCAGTACATTTAACTTTGTATGCAGAGACTCTTTTAACTGGCCATCATCCCGCAATGTTGCCACAGACTGGCGGACATCCTGCAAAGCAACAGAGCCCAGCCGTTTTGCCTCAGTTAAAAGAGTTTTTGATTTTTGAGGATCTCGTTGAGAGAGTTTCAGAGCCCCTTCTAACTGAATATTAAGAGCCGTTAACGAATGACCTAACGAATCATGAATCTCACGAGCAATCCGGCTACGTTCTTGAACGGTTGCTAGCTGTTTCACCTGTGATGCAGAGCGCTTTAACTCTTTATTCGCCTTCTGTAAACGAGTTTGAATCGTTCTCTCATTGAGCAATGCATTCACCAACAACAATGTAAATACGAGAGAAAGGCCAAAGAACACAATCAGGTTCATTTGGAGACTACCAACTAAATGTTGTCGAATATGCCGAGGGATTTGCCCGTCAAATCCTCTGAATCTCAGGCTGAGTGTGGTCATAAATAACAAAAACGAGAGGGCCGTCACGGCAATCCGACCCATGACCCCCACCATTAAGCAACTACGAATGACCAGAACCAAATAAACAAACGGGAAAAGCCTAGCCCCTCGCAGCATCAGCCCTGATGTGACTAAAATCAATGCCACTTGCAGGGCAATATGGCCAAATCGCAGCCAAAAGCCTCTGGTGGGCAAATAGAGGCCCAAAAAGCCAAATAACAACAGGCAACCCACCGTGACCAATGGCCACTGCGTAAACATACGCACAGGCACATTCGGTAAGCTACGACGAGCCATATCCCGCAGCGGTGGTGCTGTCAGGATCCCCATGATCGACACCGCCAGCAAGCCCCACTCTAGATAGAGTAAAAATCGAAACGGATGATTTTGGAACTGGATGGCTCGGTTCATAGACAAAAATCCTTTCAAGATACACACCGGGATGGTGGTTATTGCTTACCTTACATCCCTACCCCTTTCCCAACCCTACCCAAAATTTCAAGCTTATACAGGTACTTTATTGGACCAGTGACTAAAGTCATCACTTCTCCCATGACTTCGGTCCTTCCTTACGGATGACTCTCGCTAGCAGCCATCAAAGATCTCCCTTGGCTAAGATGAGGCCATCAACAAGCAAACAAAACCTATGAAATTTCCAACCATCAAACAATGCTGTGGCGGGGCCCTGATGTTGACCGCTTTAGTAGCCAGCCCAGCTATTCTCAAAGCCAGTAACGCCAATGCGTTCTCCCCAAATATGGCAGAAGGGCTGAATCTTACGTCTGAACAGCAGGCTGAACTAAACGCCATTAAAGATAACGCCCGCACTCAGATTGAAGCTATCTTGACTGAGGACCAGGTGGCGGAACTGGACGGGCAAACGGGTCGCGATCGCAGACAGGCCATGCGCAGTATCAATCTCAGTGAAGAGCAACGGACCCAGCTCCAGGCCATTCGTGAAGAATCCCGAGCATCTGCTGATGAGGTTTTTACAGATGAGCAACAGGCTCAGCTCCAGGCCATGCGAGCTAACCGCATAGAGGGTCGTAAAAACCGCCGTGAAGAGTTTGCAGAAGAACTGAATCTCACCACTGAGCAGCGGGCTGAACTTGATGCCATTAAGGAAGATGCTCGCACCCGAGTGGAAGCAATTCTGACGGAGGAGCAACTGGCAGCACTGGAGGGTAAAACCGGTCGCGAGCGGGGACAGGCGATGCGCAGCTTCGATCTTAGCGAAGACCAACGAGCAGAGCTGCAGGTCATTCGTGAAGAATCCCGAGTCGCAGCCGATGCTGTGTTGACCAATGAGCAAAAGGCGCAATTGCAGGAAATACTAACCAATCGCGGCAATCGTCGCCCTCGCTAGTTATTCCAGGGTGCATCAGCATACAAATCAATAAGGGAAACACCTCAACCAGGAACGCTTTATGTTCCTGGTTTTTTCTTGTTTTTTTTGGGTATCATCTGCCGAAATGCCATCGGGATTGCTTGAATAGAACTACTATGGATAATTCTAAAAACCTGGTTTCAATTCAAATTGGTAGTCTAGTGTTACTGTCAGGAGCCCCTGGAGCAGGCAAGTCCACAGCATGTCAGCACCTGCCATCGGCATTAATCCTATCCAGTGACGCGCTGCGGCAAACTTTTTTTGGCACCGCTAAAACACTGGTGGATGGGCAGGTGGCCGACCGTCCCTTAGCCACCGACGACCGACTGATTTTTTCCACCCTGGAAAGCGTCGTTCGAGCGCGGCTAAAGGCGGGGCTAACCACCATTGTGGACGCCACATTGATTAGTGATAAAGAACGTAAACCCCTGGCCACAATTGCCGAAGAACTGGGCGTACCTGTGCAGGTGGTGATTTTTAATCCACCGTTGGAGCGGGTACAGCAGCAGAATAAGCAACGACGCTGTAGGGTGCCAGAGCAGGTGGTGGCTAAGTTTTGCGATCGCATCCAAACCAACTCCCAATGGCCCTTCATCCTGACCGAAGGCGACATCACATTGTCAGTGGAAATCCCTACAATTCCAGACACTATCAAGCTAGATGCCATTGGTGATATCCACGGATTGGCCAACACCCTCCAGACCATGCTCCACAAGCTGGGGTATGACGAGAATCTAATCCATCCTGAAGGGCGCAAACTTTGTTTTTTAGGAGATTTGGTAGACCGTGGACCTCAGTCCTTAGAAGTCCTGGATATTGTTATGCAGGCAGTGAGTCAGGGCCACTATTGTGTGCGGGGTAACCACGACAACAACCTGGCCCGAGGATTACGCGGCGATACCATCAAAAGCAAATCTACGCGGGGAACGCTGCACAAAGCCATGCAGCGTGACCAAGATTACCAGGCTCGGATCCGAGAGTTTATCCAATCCCTACCCTCGTTCTATCGATACCGCGATTATGTGCTGTGCCACGGTGATATTGAATGGTTTGATCCGGTGTTACAACCCGCCCACGATCGAGTGTATGGCCGCTGCCGTCTAGGCGAAAATCACGACACCGATGGTGTTTTTCGCAAGACCAGTCATTTAACCGTCGTTCGCGGTCACATTCCCCTCACCTCAGCAGGCGAACGCACCTACTCCTTAGAAAAAGGAGCCGGATTTGGTGGCCCCTTAGCCGCCATGCGTTTACCCGAGCAAGAACAACTAGACGTCCCCTGCGAGTTTGACTACAGCAAATGCCCACCCAGCTTTGCCAAACAGATGGAGGCACTTGTGCCGAAAAAGCTAGTCAAGCGAGTCAATGAAGGTTGGCTCACCCTATATAAGTACAGCTCCAAAGCCTTTTTCACCCCCTCAGCCTGGGACGACTATCCCGAGCTAAAACTGGCCCGTGGCATAGTGGTCGGGCTGGATGGCAATCCCGTCAGTCAACCCTTTCCACGCACATTTAACTATCTAGAACGAGACACCACTCTACCCCATGAAACCGACGTGATTGCCGTCGAAAAACTCAATGGCTTTTTAGTCACCACATTTTTGCATCCCTACGATCCCCATCAGGTTGTTGTGACCTGTTCTGGATCGTTTCAAGGAGATTATGTAGAATACGCCAAGTCACTGCTTTACAAAGATGGCCTCTATGGTCGCGTTTTAGCCTGGCTCAAGGCTAATCGGCACACCACCTTGCTATGGGAAGCGATTCATCCAGAAGACCCCCATATTATTCAGTATGGACCAGACGATTATGGCCTTCACTTGATTGGGGGTGGAATTTTAGGCCATGGATTTATGGGTGAAAAAGAGTTGGATGCGATCGCAACCACGCTGCAAACACCACGCCCCACCTGGTTTCTCTGTAGCTTTGGCGACGCCATTTCCAAATCCCACCACGTTGAACACGAAGGCTTTATGATCCGCCTCGCCAGCGACGGCAGCTTCGCCTTGAAATTAAAGAGTCCCTATTACCTGCGCACCAAATTCTTAGCCAGGATGACACCCAAAAAGTCTAAATTTATGTATGCCCAACCCAAGCGCTTTAAACATGAACTAGACGAAGCCTTCTGGCCGTTAGTCGATGCCGTCACCAGTCAAGTTACCCAAGAAACCTGGCTCAACTGGACCGATGTTGAACGTCGCGATTTTGTCCAAAGCTGGATGAACGAAGTATACAAGTAGTAGAAGTGTCACCAAGCCAATGAGACCATCTCCCAGAGATAGCCATGTCGAGTCCCACTAATCAAGCACCTACAACAGAGCATGCCTCAGCGGCCTCAGCGCCACGAGAAAATCTGTACGACACTGATTTTATGGCTTGGTGTGAGTATCAAGCCGAGGCATTGCGATCTCAGGACTTCAGGAATCTAGACTTAGCAAACTTAATTGAGGAAATTAGCGATATGGGTCGGGAGCAATTTAACAAAACTGCCTCCCTAACCCGTCAAATCATCATCCATATCCTTAAATTACAAGCTTTTCCTGATGATCAAGCAGCTGAACACTGGCGTGATGAAATCGAAGCATTCCAAGATAGCCTAGATGATATTGTCAGCGGCTCCATTCGCTATCGATTCCAACAACAAGAAACCTTTGCCGCCCAGCAAGCCAAAGCCTTACGACGACTCCAACGCAAATACCCCGACACCAAGTTCCAACCACTAGATTCAATGACACTTGATGAGATTATTGCTTGGCCTGAAAAGAGCTAACACAAAATTCTGCATAACAGCCATCAATACTGCCGGGTGGGCACAAGGCCGCACCCCTACGAAGATATTCACTTTGCGCACTAGAGATATGGGGTAAACACCCCCTCCGATTTAAGAAGTTTCGATCACCTCTTTTTTACGGTGTGGAGCGAACGCGGAGCAGCGTAACCACCTCACCGGCAACCAGTGCAACTACCTTCAGCTATTCCCCTGTAAACCTCTTATGCGAGGGGCCTGGGGAAGTTGAGTTCCCCAGATCGGGGGGTTTCAGGGGGGAAAGCCCTGAGCAACCCACTCCGCTATAAACCAGTCAACAAAAGCTATAACCAGCCCACATCTTCACCATTCCTCCCAGATCACGAATAAGATCGCACCATGCCCTACCAATCCGTCCCCTTCAAAACCAACAAACCCGTCCTCTCTTGGGCCAACCACGATCTCGGCTCCAAAGAGATCCAAATGGCCAAAAACGTCGCCTCACTGCCCTTTGTCTACAAACATGTCGCCCTGATGCCCGACGTTCATCTCGGCAAAGGAGCCCTCGTCGGCTCCGTCGTCGCCACCGAAGACGCCCTAGTCCCCGCTGCCGTCGGCGTCGATATCGGCTGTGGCATGTGCGCTCTTCAGACTCCTTACAAAAGCAAAAAGCTAGACGGCAAACTCAGAAAAATCCGTAAAGAAATCGAAGCCACCATCCCCACTGGCTTCGAAAGCAACAAGAAAGTTGGCAAATCCGTTTACAACTGGCAAGGCTGGCGTCACTTTAAAGACCTACATAAGGGCGTGCAGCATCTAGAAAAGAAAGCCCTGAGTCAAATGGGCTCCCTTGGTGGTGGCAACCACTTTATCGAAGTGTGCATCGATACCGAAGACACCGTCTGGCTTATGCTCCATTCCGGCTCCCGTAATATCGGCAACATGCTGGCCAAGAATCATGTCAGTACTGCCAAAAACCTGCAAAAGCTAGCCAACCAGAAGCTGCCAGATCCCGATCTCTCCTATTTTGTCGCCGGTACTGAAGAGTTTCGTAGCTACTGGAACGATCTACAGTGGGCACAGGCCTACGCCCTACAAAACCGAGAAGAAATGATGGCCCGATTTAAGCACATCATCGAAAAACATCTCGGCGGCGGCAAACCCTTTAAGCCATTATTGGCCGTCAACTGCCACCACAACTATGCCGAAAAAGAAGAACACTTTGGCAAAGATGTATACGTCACCCGCAAAGGAGCCGTTCGGGCACGCACCACCGACTATGGCATTATTCCCGGCTCCATGGGCACCAAGTCATACATCGTCAAGGGCAAAGGGAACCACGATAGCTACTGCTCCTGCAGCCACGGGGCCGGTCGCGTCATGTCCCGTAGCAAAGCAAAGGATACCTATACCCTGGACGACCTGATCGAACAGACCGCCGGCGTAGAATGCCGTAAAGACAAAGGCGTCATCGACGAAATTCCCGCAGCCTATAAACCCATTGATGAAGTGATGGCTAACCAGCGGGACCTGGTAGAAGTCGTCGCCACCCTCAAACAAGTCATCTGCGTCAAAGGCTAAGCCTAAATTTCTTCCACATTGCTACGACGCTGACGCTGGCGCAGACCAAAATTCAGCTCATTACTGGAGTAAGATGTGCCAAAGGTCTCAGCCAAGCTCACCACCTGACGCAGAGCTGAACGAAAGTTGTCTCCTTGCAGAGTGCTCAAGGGATGTAAATATACAGCAACCACAGCGCCATCGGTAACGGCATAACGGGCATCTAGGGCCGTATGGAAGTTAGCCGCCAGCATCGCCTGAACTTGCTGAGCCGTCAAGTCTTCCACCGGCATTACTGGGCTAAATACCCGCATCCGATCGTTATTGGCATCGGCCAGGATAATGACGGTGCGATCGCTAACCCTAAATTGCCACTGACCATTTTCTCCCTCAACGTTATCAACCTCCGACTGTAGGATTTGCTCTAGACGAGCCAATGTCATCAACTCCAGCCGCTCTGGTGTTTGAGCACAGGCCGCAGTCGTCACAAGCGGTATAGATGTGGCCATCAGACCAGCCGTTACAAAGGCTGCCGTACGGGGAATTAAAGTCATGGTTGGAGCTATAAAAGTTGCAGCCATGCTAAATAACCAAAATGAGCCCATCCTGAGAGTATCTAAAGGTTTTGATGATTTAAACAGCCGCTCATAAAGCTAAGACCTAGTAAACGTACTTAACACCGACACAGAGAAGAATTCACTTTACGATCTTCCATGGCAGCCCATCCCTTAAACTCTTATGATCAATATGAAAGTCACCCTTATTGGCCTACTGTTTGTATTCACACTCAGTAGTGCACTGATTGCATACTTGAGAACAGCAGCTAAGGGAAATGGGATGCCATCGATAGACAGCAGCGCCTCCCCTCAAATTACTCCAGAAAATTGGCCAACCACCCATGGCGGCGCACCCATAGAACCTGAGATTGAAGCCCGCATTGATGAATTAATGGCATCAATGACCCTTGAAGAAATGGTGGGTCAAACCATTCAAGCAGATATTGATCATGTCACCCCAGAGGATGTGCGTCGATATCGTCTAGGCTCAGTTCTCAACGGTGGAAACTCAGCTCCTGGTGAAAATGTTCGAGCCCCAGTTGAAGATTGGTTAGCCCTCGCTGATGAATTTTATGCAGCCTCCATGGATACCAGCAACGGCGGTCAGGCTATTCCCATACTGTGGGGCACAGATGCCATCCATGGCCACAACAATATTGTTGGAGCCACTGTCTTTCCCCATAATATTGGATTAGGGGCCACTCGCAATCTAGATCTGATCCAACAAATTGGCGAGATAACAGCACGGGAAGTAATTGTTACTGGCATGGACTGGACCTTTGCCCCCACCCTAGCAGTTGCCCGTGATAACCGCTGGGGACGCACTTACGAAAGCTATTCCGAAGAACCTGAGATTGTTGCCCAATATGCCACAACAATTGTCAAAGGCCTCCAAGGGGCACTGGGCACCGATGATTTTCTCAGCAACCAACACATTCTGGCCACAGCTAAACATTTTATTGGCGACGGCGGCACCCATAACGGAAAAGACCAGGGCGACAACATCGACAGTGAAGCTAACCTGCGAGACTATCACGGTGCCGGCTATCCACCAGCGCTCGAAGCCGGAGTACAAACTATCATGGCATCATTCTCAGCCTGGCATGGTCGGCACATGCACGGCCATGGACCCTTGTTAACCGATGTGCTCAAGCAGCGCATGGGCTTTAACGGTTTTATTGTGGGCGATTGGAACGGCCATGCTCAAATTCCAGGCTGTTCCACCAAAAGTTGCCCCGCTGCGTTTAATGCAGGCATTGATATGTTTATGGCTCCAGACAGCTGGCGTCAGCTACTCCAGAATACGGTGGCACAAGTCAAGTCTGGAGAAATTTCTCGTGAGCGCCTGGAAGATGCAGTAAGCCGTATTCTTCGGGTAAAATTTCGTCTTGGTTTGTTTGAAAAACCTAAACCCTCAGAGCGTCCCCTTGCTGGTCATTATTCGCTGTTGGGGCATCCTAATCACCAGGCTGTAGCACGACAGGCCGTACGTGAGTCTCTTGTTCTACTTAAAAACCAGGATAATCTTTTACCTTTACAGACCCATCAAACGGTATTAGTCACGGGAGACGGGGCTGATGCCATCGGCAAGCAGACCGGTGGTTGGACCCTATCATGGGAAGGCACTGGCAACACCAATGCTCACTTCCCCAACGGCACTTCAATCTGGGAAGGCATTCGCAACACAGTTGAAGCCGGTGGTGGAACCGCCATCCTCAGCTCAGATGGCAGCTATGATCAAACACCCGATGTGGCCATCGTGGTCTTTGGAGAAAATCCCTATGTTGAGTTTAAGGGAGATTTAGACAACTTAAATTTTGCCTCCGATCAGGAATTTCAATTACTTGAAACATTCCAAGCAGCAGGCATTCCCACAGTTGCTGTTTTTCTCTCAGGCAGGCCCCTATGGGTCACCCCTGAGATTAATGCTGCCCAGGCATTTGTCGCTGCCTGGTTACCGGGCACGGAGGGAGCGGGTATAGCCGATGTGTTAATTCGCAAACCCAATGGTGACATCAATTTTGACTTTACAGGCAAACTCTCTTTCTCATGGCCTCGCACAGCGATTCAGACCAAAGTAAATCGGGGTGATGATAATTACGATCCATTGTTTCCCTATGGGTATGGGTTAACCTATCAAGACAATGGCAATCTACCGCAACTACCTGAATTCTCAGGTTTAGATGGCAGCGAACAGACCACCAGTAATGCTCTTTTTGCATTGGGTAGACCCATGGCACCCTGGAGTCTGCAAGGTATTGTAGGCGATACCGCCAGTACAGTCGTGGATGCACACACTCAGCTAAATAATGTGCTCACCATCCGTTCAATTGATCGGGTAGCGCAGGAAGATGCAAAACAGTTTATTTGGAACGGGCAAGAAAAGGCTGCAATAGTACTCACTGGACCTGCCACTGACTACAGCGCTGCATCCCACTACGATGGTATGACATTGGTCCTACAGTATCGGGTAGATGCCCTACCAGAAGCACCGGTCACACTATTTGCAGAGTGCGGCGAGAACTGTCGCGCTAATTTGGATATGACTCAGCTATTTATGACCGAGTCTTTGGGAGAATGGACCCAGACAGAAATTAGTTTACGTAGCCTGGTAGACGCTGGCGCAGATATGGCTAGGCTGACAGCGTTAGGCTTTGAAACCGAGGCTCCCTTTTCTTTAAGCCTATCGGATATACGATTAGTGCCTAAAGATTAACGTTGACCCTCGAAAGTCAACCGTAAGGGGGACAGCAAACCTCAAACATATCTCAAAGAGGTACATTATTTTCATGCAGACGCCTCAAGGTCCGAGCTGTTGCATTCAGGCTCATCCCCTCACTTCTCGCACGGAATCAGTGCCAAAGACTGGAAATGGCTATTTCCAGTTGGGGATTAAGTATGGACTGTAGCTCCAGCCTGTTTTCCCTATGGCGGATCGACTGCCACAGTGACGTAAGCTAAACACGGTTGTAAGAGGCTGGACAACGAGATATCACCTCATCATTTTCAGCAATCAAACTCATCTAACGCTCAACAGGCTAAAATAACGGCGTTTGTAACCGTTTTCCCCATGGCGCGTTGGTTTAACATAGCTGGTCCCTGCAAGCCAGATAAGCATTACACACTGCCACCAACCGAGCGACTGCCCAATCTAGAGCGCGTCATTGACCAAGAGGGGTATTTCGTTATCCATGCCCCCCGGCAAACGGGTAAAACTACCGCTATGCTGGCCTTAGCTCAGCAACTTACTGCTAGCGATCGCTACACGGCTGTGATGGTTTCGGCTGAGGTGGGAGCCCCCTATGCTCAATCTCCCCTACAGGCTGAAACGGCTATTTTACGCGCATGGCAAGAGTCGGCTACATTTTGGCTACCGCCAGCGCTGCATCCACCGGTCTGGGAAGACGGGGCAAGTATTGGTCAAGCCCTAAGTCAGTGGGCTAAAAAATCGTCGCGCCCCATTGTGTTATTTATTGATGAGGTGGATGCGCTGCAAGATGAAGCTTTAATCTCACTGTTACGGCAGCTGCGGGATGGCTATCCCCGTCGGCCCCTGGGGTTTCCCCAGTCAATTGCACTGATTGGTGTGCGGGATATCCGTGACTATAAAGTTGCTTCTGGAGGCAGTACCCGACTGCATACAGCCAGTCCGTTTAATATCAAAGTTAAGTCGTTAACGCTGAGAAATTTTTCGGCTACGGAAATAGCCAATGAATCGCTAGTCAACCAAAAGGTTCAACAATTAACTCCCAGCAGAATTAAAATTCCCCTTGCGGGGATGGAAACAATTATCTAACAGAACTGAATATCTATAACAGAACGTCACAACCAACCACATTATTTTCATGCAGACGCCTTAGTCCAGAGTGACAGAGAGCAAGAATTAAGCCAAAAATAAGCCAGCTATACAGTAGTCTTTCTGAATCTAAGACATAGTGAGTCATTCAGCGATTCAATTCGTTTCGTTTTTTGTAACTCAGAGGACATCCGGGCTCAGCATCAGCCATACTAGCGGCCATAGTTGCCTGTATGGAAATCGGCCTATGGTTATCCCCACCATTCAAGCTCAGCTGAGCATTTTCAAAGATGCACGGGATTATCAGATCTTGTGTTTAGCCTTATTTCTAATTTTAGGTGTTGCCATGCGCGATTGGTCACTACAGCCAGCCATCGTCGCTACAGCAATCATCACAGCGCTGGGGAGCCAGGGGTTATTTTCTTGGCTAATGTCTCACAATTCATCATCAAACCAGCTGCAAACAATATCTCCAGCTGAATTCAACTGGCGTAGTCCACTGATTACCGCATTAGGTCTCAGCCTACTGCTAAGGACAGACCACATAGCCACTATGGCTCTAGCCGCCAGCATTGCCATTGCCAGCAAATTCCTTTTTAAGGTTAACGACAAACATTTTTTCAATCCTGCCAATCTTGGCATTATTGCGGCTCTGACGCTCACCAATGACGCTTGGGTATCACCAGGACAATGGGGGGATGAGATTTGGTACGGCCTAATTTTTATGGGTGCTGGAGGCATGGTACTCAAGCGCGTAGGCCGCTGGGACACCACCGGCATGTTTCTAGCCAGCTATGCCCTACTAGAAGCAGTGCGTAATCTATATCTTGGCTGGACCTGGGATGTGTGGGCACACCGCATGATGAGCGGCTCGTTATTGTTGTTTGCGCTGTTTATGGTAACGGATCCAAGGTCAATTCCCAATGCCCGACCAGCCAGACTAATTTGGGCGTTAGCAATTGCTGTGCTGACGTTTGTTTTACGTAATCACTTTTATCTCTCTACAGCAGTTTTTTGGGCATTGTTTGTATTAGCTCCGTTAACAATTATGCTTGACAAACTTTGGGAGTCTCCTCGATTTGAGTGGAAACAGTTTGGGAGAGTAGAGATATCGTCTGCAAAATAGACAAAAAATGCCTCAACAGAACTCTTCTAATTAGTTCAGAAACATCTACCAGCAAAAATTCCATCCCCTCTCGGGCTACAGGGTATACACATCTAGAAGCTAATGTCCCAAAAGGTAGGCTTGGCCTTGAATTGGCCCTCATCCTAAATCCTTCTCCCTGGGGGCGAAGGACTTTGAGGCTAGGCCCCCCTTCTCCCTTAGGGAGTAAGGGGTTGGGGGATGAGGGCTCGAGATTTGGAGCGACTCTCCGACTTATGTATACACGGTAGCCCTCAGGGAGTAAGGGGTTGGGGGATGTAGAGCTTTGCTCTTCTCGCAGAGTGGGTTCGAAATCTAGAGCTAGCTCTCCGACTTATGTATACACCGTAGCCCAGGAGGGGAAAGAGTTTCGGCTTCGCATTAAGGACTGCATTATCTCTCTATTTTCCGTTTTTAGTGAAGGAACCCTGTATGACTAGTTTGTTGCGCATAGCCATGATGGTGATGATTGCCATTGGCACATTCATCATCCATCCCCAACCTGCCCACGCCTTCTGTGGCTTTTATGTTGCCAAGGCCGATACTAGCCTTTACAACAAAGCCTCTCAGGTCGCCATTGCCCGCGATGGGAACCACACTGTATTGACCATGGGTAACGACTATCAGGGTGAGGTAAGCGACTTTGCCCTGGTGGTGCCTGTGCCCACCATCATTACTGAAGACCAGGTGGACGTGGCCGAAAAAGTGGTGCTCGACCGCCTTGATGCCTTCAGTGCACCGCGTCTGGTGGAATATTTCGACAGTGATCCTTGCGAAATTATGTACCGTTTGGAAGCTGAAGAATCACTGCGATTTGCCGATGGTGCCCCTCCCTCGGCAGCCCCATCACCCCGATCGTCAGCAGCTTTAGGTGTCACCATTGAGGAACAATTTTCCGTTGGGGAATATGACATTTTAATTCTCAGTGCCCGTGAATCGGATGGACTAGAAACCTGGCTTAGACAAAATCAATATCAGCTACCCGACGGCGCTAGCCAGGTATTGGCCCCTTACATTCGTCAGGGCATGAAGTTCTTTGTGGCTAAGGTCAATTTGCAGGAGTTTGATAGCAGTGGATATCAATCTTTGAGACCGCTACAAATCAGCTATGATTCACCAAAATTTATGCTGCCGATACGGCTGGGCATGCTGAACGCCGATGGTGATCAGGATCTGCTGGTCTATCTTCTTTCTCCAGAAGGACGTATTGAGCTGACGAACTATCGCACGGTGAATATTCCCACTGATGTTGACCTGCCTCTATTTGTGCAGAACGACTTTGGCAATGTTTATCCAGAGATGTTTCAGCGGCGCTATGAGCAGGAAAATAAAAATGTGGCGTTTCTTGAATATGCCTGGGATATGCGCAGCTGTGATCCATGCTCGGCTCCGGTATTGAATCTGTCTGAACTAGAGGCAGCCGGTGTCACCTGGCTCAGCCAAGGCGCGAACCAGCGACGTCCGTCTCCCAATATTGGCACTCCGCCAAGACCAGCAGCACCTTCTATATTTATTTCCCGGCTCCACGTGCGTTACAACCGCGATAAGTTTCCGGAAGATCTGATGTTTCAAACTACATCTAATCGGCAGTTTTTCCAGGGGCGCTATGTCACTCGCCATGCCTTTACCGGCAGTCTCGATTGCCCAGCTCGCCTACGGGAGGAGTACCCCAATGTCGAGGCTCGTCGTGAGTTGGAAGCATGGACCGGTGAAGACTACCGCAAAATTGTTGACGATGCCCAAGACCGTGGGCGGGCCTATGTACGTAACCTCATGGCTCGCTTTGAGCGGGAGTCCCAAAATTTAGCTCGCCTTACCGGTCGGGATATCCAAACGATTCGTCAGCGCATTAGCGACGAAGTCCCTCAACCAATACCATCCCCCTGGCTAATCCGATATCCCAAAAGTTAGCAAGGTGGACCATGCCCACAGCGACCAGCCGACAATGGCATGTATCGGTGGGCATGAATCGCTAGAATAGCTAGGACTTGGTTCTGGATAGTCCTATGTCCTTTCGTATGTTGCGCAAGTGGCTCTACTTGCTGATGAGCTTGGTGATGGTGGTTGCGATCGCAAGCTGCTCCATAGATAACTTCAAAGCCAGAGACATTGAATCATCACGGTTGGTTTATAGCATCCTCAGCGATCCCAAAACCTTTAACTACGCCCTTAACAGCGAACGCCCCAATATTTTTGGAATGACCTACAAAGGACTGATCGCCGAAAACTACGAAACTGGCGAAATTGAACCAGAACTCGCTGAGTCGTGGGAATTTTCCAACAATGGTCTTGCCCTGACCTATACCCTACGGGAAAACCTAAAATGGTCCGACGGCGAACCCCTCACCGTTGACGATGTCATTTTTACCTACAATGACGTTTTTCTAAATGACACCATTCCCACGCAAATTCGCGATGTCCTCCGCATTGGAGAAGAAGGCAAATTGCCCAAGGTGATCAAGCTGAACGAGCGCCAGGTTAAGTTTGAAGTACCTGAACCTTTTGCCCCTTTCTTACGAAACACTGGGGTCAGTATTCTGCCGAAGCACGCCCTGGCCAACTCCATCACCCAAACAGATGCCGAAGGCAACCCGTTATTTTTATCCACCTGGGGCACCAGCACAGCGCCCAATGAAATTGTCTGTAATGGACCTTATATGCTCAAGGCCTTTACTCCGGGTGAGCGCGTCGTCTTTGAGCGCAACCCCTACTATTGGCGCACAGATGACCAGGGTCAGCCTCAACCCTATTTGCAGGAAGTCATCTGGCAGGTAGTAGAGTCCCAGGATAGTGAATTCGTACAATTTCGCTCCGGCGGTTTAGATTTAACCGGCGTCAAACCCGATAACTTCTCATTGCTCAAGCGCGAGGAAGAGCGGGGTGATTTCACCATCTATAACGGTGGTCCGGCCCCCAGCAGCCTATTCATATCGTTCAACCTGAATAAAGGCTCCCGCGATGGTAAGCCGTTAGTCGATCCCGTCAAGTCCCGTTGGTTTAATGCCCTAGAATTTCGACAGGCTGTGGCCTACGCCATTGATCGACCGACGATGTTAAACAACATCTATCAGGGGCTGGGTGTTCTGCAAAATTCATCTATTTTTCCCCTAAGTCCTTATTCTGCAAGCCCTGAAGAAGATGGTGTTCGGGCCTATGACTATAACTTGGAAAAAGCTAAAGACCTGCTGCTATCCGCTGGGTTTCAATATGATGCCAACGGTCAACTACAGGATGCCGACGGTAACCAGGTGCGGTTTACCCTGATTACCAATGCTGGCAATAAGGTGCGCGAAGCCATCGGCGCTCAAATTAAACAGGATCTGAGCAAAATTGGCATAACTGTGGACTTTAACCCCGTCAGCTGGGGCTCCTTGGTGGAAAAGCTAGGGGATAGTCTTGATTGGGAATGCCACATGATTAGCTTGGTCGGTGGACTCGAACCCAATGGTGGCTCCAACGTATGGAACCCAGACGGTGGCCTGCATGCATTTAACCAAAAACCACTGCCAGGTCAAGACCCCATTGAAGGTCGTGAAGTGGCCGACTGGGAAGCAAGAATCGGTCAGCTCTATATCAAAGGAGCCCAGGAACTGGATGAAGCCAAACGCCGCGAAATCTATGTGGAAGCTCAGCGTATTGTTCAAGAGCAGCTGCCGTTTATCTACCTGATCAATCAGTACTCCATGGCAGCCATTCGCAACAAGGTCCAAAATGTGAAATACTCTCCCCTGGGAGCATTATGGAATATTTACGAACTGAGCCTAGCTGAACAGTAGTTTGTTACTAAATAGTCTTTTTTAATAAGGAATTGCAACGGAGCCTTAAAGGAATTGGAGGTTCTAAGGCCAGTCATTAAAACGCCAGGCATAATCGGCGTACATTAGACTTTTAATATAAAAGTTGCATTTTTAGATACGGTTTTGAAATTGAGTTAATACCCTTAAAGACTCCCCATGCATTAGTGAACCGATTGATAGGTTCATCATTTTCCAGCATATTTAGACTGGCGATTGTACGGCAGCGCCTTCTGAACAAACAAATTTCTTGTTTTAATCGACTCGCCGTTCCATCACCGTTGTTATAACTCTACCTATGGACGATATCGCGAAAGCCTATACCGTACTGGAGTTAGAGCCCGGTGCTTCACTCTCAGACGTAAACCAGGCTTACAAAGACCTGGTCTTTATCTGGCATCCTGATCGGATTCCAGCCGATAACACACGGCTACGCGATAAAGCCCAAGACAAACTCAAACGTCTTAATGACGCTCGTAGCCGTCTCAAACAGCATCTGCGTCACGGCACAACAACAGCCTCTAAATCCAACAATAAATACAACCCTGAACGTTACGGCAGCCACCGCTACCGTTCCTATAGCCAAACCCGGTATACCCATCCCTACAGTTCTAGCAACGGCAATGGGTCAACAAACGACACCGCAGCAGCCGGGTATGCCAACCATAGGAGCAATGGCGCTAGCGCAAGAAATGGTGGTCCATCTGCCCAAAATAGCAACCGAGCCACGAATGGTTATAGGTCAGCCAGTAGCAACCGACCCACACATACTTCTAATGGCTCTAACTCTAACGGCTTTACAGCGCCCAAGCCGTCTACTACCAATCCAGCCTCATCCAATGGGTATAGCACAGCTGGTGGTTCTACCAACGGCTCAAACAGCTCGGCTAGAAGTCATGACTCTGCTAATGGTGCTGCGACCAATGGCGCTGCCGCGAGCAGTAGCAGCAGCAATGACCGCAGCAGCGCATCTAATAATGGACGCAGTTCGCCTTACAGTTCGCCTTACAGTTCGGCCTATCGACCTACCAACGACAATAGCTACGCAGATTACATCTACCGAGCCCCTCAACCCACCTATTCGCCGCCTCAAAATTCACCGACCCGCAAGAAACCCGATACCGATTTGGAAGGGTCTGACTTTAAAGGGGCCAATCTTAAGGAAAAAGATTTCTCAGGTAGAAATCTCAGCAAGTCGAATTTAGAAGGGGCTGACCTTAGCGATACTTTTTTACATAAGGTCAACCTTAACCAGGCAAATTTACACAAAGCAAAACTTTTCCGCGCAAACTTACTACAAGCTAACCTCAGTCACGCCAACCTCCGAGAGGCCAACCTGATTGGGGCCGACCTCAGTGGGGCTGACCTCAGTGGGGCTGACCTCAGTGGAGCCATTATCGGCTATGGCGATAAAATCATGGTCAAACTGACAGCCGCCAGGTTAACGGGCACGATTATGCCCAACGGCAACATCCACGAGTAGGTAGCTTAGCCCCCTTACCAATCACTAGTTTGGGTCCATCGAGCTTCAATAAACTCCCATATAGCCTCACGATTGTCATAATTAGCAGTCACCTGTAGCCGCTCAAGCAAGGCCTTTTTTTGAACGTGAGTATCATTACCTGGCTCAATGGCAATGAGCGAGTCCACAATCTCCATGGCATTCTGCGTAGACCCAAGCGCCATCAACACATCACTCAGTAACACCAGTGATGGAACGTGACGAGAATTTTGTCGTCTAGCTTTTTGTAGCAATCTTTCCACTGAATGCAGCATGTCTTCACTGTCATGAATGCTGAGACTCACAACTCTGGTCCATCGCTTACGAGCGTCTAAATAAAGGTTATCTGCTGAACGATTGCCCCGATCAAATAGCATCATCATATTCACTCAAATTCCATAATCCTTCACACAGCAGCCAGACTGAAACGCATGCCATAGAAACCTGACCTCCATGAACAACCAAAGCCCATGGAGATTCCTCGCATAACACAATCGCTATGCTGGGCGGGTTTTCTTGATAAACAGCATCCATAGCAAGAATGCCGTTTATCCCTAAAACATCCACCTACAGCAAACGCTTCAAATCATCTGTCTTATTACCCCAGACTGTCCTTAGCTAAGGACAGTTTCCTTTGAGAGAAATCCTTTACCGTTACTATAAATAGGCCAGATGCTAATAGAAACTCGTAAAGCTATGACGTTGTGGCTATCCTGAAAAGTCAGATAGTGCTAGCTTTCTAGGTTTACATCCTCTAAGTTTGTGGCCTCCCACTTCAGAACCGAGGCATTTATACCTTGCTCTTGCTTACGCTTAGAATCTGCTTCAAACCAGGCGATGATCTGGGCTGTGGTCAGCTCGTCTACAGAAATATCCATATCCTTAGCTATAAACGCCAACAGCTTTGCTGTCGAAAGCGTTAATCGAGTGAGAAACTTCTCTGGTGTCGTTAGCAGAGCTTTGTCTACCTCAGCAGATTCTTCGGGCGTTAAAAACTGAAGGGTTTGATCGAACATAAAATTCAAGGTAGTTAATTATCTTGCGCACCAATAATTTAGGGACGTTCCATGGAACGTCCCTAAATTTAAATAAACCCTATTTCTTTTGAATCTTATAGGCGCAGAGGTTCTCACCCCGTACTAGCCAATGTGTACGCTCAACCTGGCAATCGGGTAGGGCTACGGCAAACATGGCTAACTCATAACCACAAACCGATGGATAGGACGCTGCCACCTGGGAAATAGCACAGTTATATTCGGCGACGATATAGGTGTTTTCGTCGTCGCCCTGATGTAGCTCCGCCATATAGCCTTCCGCCTGGCGAAGTTCTACCAGTTGTTCTACTCGTTCAGGTAATGAGCCAGTACCGATGATTTCAAAGTAGTGCTGAGCCTTGCGCTGCCACTGCTGCTTCAAGATCACGCCCACCTGCTCAGAACCGACGGTGTCGGTCAATGTATCGAGTAGGGAAACTGCAAACTGATCGTACTGAGATGGAAACTGATCACGCCCTTTGGAACTGAGTTGATAGATATAGTTGGGACGTCCCATACCTGACTGCATTGCCTGGTGCTCAACTAGCTCCTCGGCTTGCAAATCTTTAAGGTGACGACGAATGGCTTGGGGGCTCACACTTAAATTTTCAGCTAGAGTCTGCGCTGTCGCTTGACCCGCCTTCATTAAAAACTGGAGTATATCGTCCTTTGTGGATGGCTGCACTGACTTCATGGCCTGAAGTTTCGATCGCAATATTACAGACTGTAAACAGTAAACCTGATCTGATCCCACTTTAGCAACATATATGTTGCTAAAGTCTGCTAACTCTATTACTCTTTAAAAAGAGTTAAGCAACCTATGTGTTGTTTAATTATAGAATCATCTGGTTGTCTCAGCATCCCCATTCACCCATGAGCATAAGTAAGCCGACCCAGGCCACAGAAAAAAACCTTGAGCTGATGCGGAATTTTGCCCAAAGCTATGCCAAACGCACTGGCACTTATTTTTGTGCTGACCTTGGTGTGACTTCCGTAGTGCTTGAGGGTTTGGCAAAGCATAAAGACGATTTTGGCTCTCCCCTGTGTCCCTGTCGCCACTATGAAGATAAGGAAGCCGAAGTCAAGAGCACCTATTGGAATTGTCCTTGTGTTCCCATGCAGGAACGCAGAGAATGCCATTGCATGCTGTTCTTAACGGAAGACAATGACTTCGCTGGTAAGGATCAGGAAATTTCCTTTGATCGTATTCGTACAGAGACGAATAAATATTAGACATTAGACAGCTATTGTGGTCTAAGGCCGATTTCTGTCACCCTGGTCATTCCACTTTAGTCCTGCCATTCCGACCCCGATAAACTTCCAGATTTCGTTCAATCGCCCCTCCCAACCTTCTCGGTTAAACCATGAGCACTAGTAGCGTTCAATCCGTTGTTAGCCAACCTTACAAGTACGGATTTGTCACTGACGTAGAATCCGATGTCATCCCCCGTGGATTGAGTGAAGATATTATTCGTTTGATTTCAGAGAAAAAGAACGAGCCGGACTTCATGCTTGAGTTTCGACTCAAGGCCTACCGGCAGTGGCTAAAAATGACAGAGCCTACTTGGCCTAACGTCAATTACAAGCCCATCGACTATCAGGACATCATCTACTATTCAGCCCCCAAGCAAAGTGAAAAGCTGAAAAGTTTGGATGAGGTAGATCCAGAAATTCTGGCTACCTTTGAAAAGCTCGGCCTGCCTCTGTCAGAGCAGAAGCGCTTAACCAATGTGGCAGTTGATGCTGTCTTTGACAGCGTTTCTATCGCAACCACATTTAAAGAAGAACTGGCAGAGCACGGCATTATTTTCTGCTCTATATCTGAAGCTGTACAGGAGTACCCAGATTTAGTTAAGAAGTATTTAGGCAGCGTTGTACCGTCAGCCGATAACTACTTCACAGCCCTAAACTCAGCCGTTTTCAGTGATGGCTCCTTTGTTTACATCCCTGAAAACACTCAGTGTCCAATGGATTTGTCCACCTATTTCCGGATCAATAATGGAGATTCAGGTCAGTTTGAGCGCACACTGGTGATTGCGGACAAGGGCAGTTCCGTCACCTACTTAGAGGGCTGTACCGCCCCCATGTATGACAGCAATCAGCTACATGCGGCTGTGGTTGAGCTAGTTACCTTGGATGATGCCAAGATTAACTACTCCACAGTGCAGAACTGGTTTGCTGGTGATAAAGATGGCAAAGGTGGTATTTACAACTTTGTCACCAAGCGAGGCCTGTGCTCGGGTAAGAATTCTAAAATCTCCTGGACTCAGGTAGAAACCGGTTCAGCAATCACCTGGAAGTACCCCAGCTGTGTACTGGTGGGTGATAATTCTGTCGGTGAATTTTATTCGGTAGCGCTGACTAACAATATGCAGCAAGCCGATACGGGCACGAAGATGATCCATGTGGGTAAAAATACTCGCAGCACGATTATTTCCAAAGGAATCTCTGCGGGAAATTCCAAAAATAGCTATCGCGGTCTTGTCAAGGTAGGCCCCAAAGCTGAGAACGCCCGTAACTATTCTCAGTGTGATTCCATGCTGCTTGGCGATACCTCTAACGCCAATACCTATCCCTACATTCAAGTCCAGAACAACACTGGTCAGGTAGAGCATGAAGCCTCTACTTCGAAAATTGGTGAGGACCAGCTATTCTACTTTGCCCAGCGCGGCATTTCTCCTGAAGATGCGGTTTCTATGATCATCAGTGGCTTCTGCCGCGATGTGTTTAACAAACTACCCATGGAGTTTGCAGCTGAAGCTGATAAGCTACTGGCCCTTAAGTTGGAAAATTCTGTTGGCTAACGCCTGAATCTACACCGTCAGACGCACTTTCAATGATTAACTCAGACGCAAAAACAATTCTCTCTGTCAAAGATCTACGAGCCAGCATAGATGGAACTGAAATCCTGACAGGTGTAAACCTTGAAGTGAAAGCTGGTGAGGTCCACGCCATTATGGGTCTCAACGGTTCCGGTAAGAGTACGTTTTCTAAGGTGCTAGCCGGTCACCCCGACTATGAAGTTACGGGTGGCACCATTGAATTTTATGGTAAAGATCTCTCCGAGCTAGAACCCCATGAACGGGCCACAGCAGGTATTTTTCTAGCCTTTCAATATCCTCTGGAGATTCCGGGTGTCAGCAACCGTGAGTTCTTGCGGGTGGCCTACAATGCCCACCGTAAGGCCCGTGGGGAGGACGAGATTGATGTATTCGACTTTGATGATTTAATCGAAGAGAAAACTGAAATCGTCAAAATGGATGTGAGTTTTCTAGACCGTAGCGTTAATGAGGGCTTTTCTGGTGGTGAGAAAAAGCGGAATGAGATTCTGCAAATGGCACTGCTAGAACCTACGTTGGCCATTCTAGATGAGACCGATTCTGGTTTGGACATTGATGCTTTAAAGACTGTGGCAGAAGGCGTTAATAAGCTGGCCACACCGAACAGTGCTAACTTGGTGATTACCCACTACCAACGGTTGCTTAACTACATTGTGCCGGACTATGTCCATGTGATGTGCGGTGGGCAAATCATCAAAACCGGCAGCAGAGAACTGGCCCTAGCCCTTGAAGCTAAAGGCTATGAATGGCTCTTAGAAGAGCAGGTGGTGGCTTCATGAGTAAAGTAGCTACCGTAACCCAGCGCGATCGCTATCTAGGGGAACTGCTTGAGCAGGCGGCCCTCTCCGCTAAGCAGTCTCCCTTAGGGTTAGATGCCTTGCGAGCCGCTGCTCGTGCGCTCGTACAGGAACGCACATTTCCATCCAACCGCGATGAAGATTGGCGATTTACCGATCTGTCATCCATGTTGGAAATGTCTTTTCAGGCCCCAGGGGCTTTAAAAGATTCGGTGATTGCTGAGGCTAAACAGCAGTTGGCCAACATCAGCCTGGGGGATACAGCTCGCCTAGTGTTTGTTAATGGCATCTTTGCAGATAGTCTCTCTAACGTCGGTGACGGCACTAGCGTTCTAAGTCAGGCAGAAGCTACACCTGATGCGTTGGCTCAGATACAGGGAAGCAATGAAGTCTTTACGGCTTTGAATACAGCTGGCTTTACCGACGCTGCCGTACTCCACATCAAGAAAAACACAGCCATTGAGCAGCCGATTCAGATTGTTTATCTGACCATTGGTAATGGGTTGTTTGTACAGCCACGGTGTCTCGTAGTTGCGGAAGCAGGTAGCGCTGTCACGCTGGTAGAGGAGTTTCATGGCAGTGGCGCTAGCTTTACCAACAGCGTCAGTGAAGTGTGGGTTCATGATAATGCTGAGGTGACTCATCTGCGGTTACAGCAGGAGTCATCGGAGGCAGTCCACATTGGTAAAACAGCGGTTTCTCAAGCGCGGGATAGTCGTTATCGGAATACGGCATTCATTTTTGGGGCAGGCATTTCTCGCCATAACCTGGAGGTTTATCAAACAGGACCCCAAACTGAAACTGAACTCACTGGGTTAACGGCTGTTCGCGACAAACAATTGGCTGATACCCACAGTCTGATTGCCCTTAGCCACCCCTACGGCACTGCCAATCAGCTACAGAAAAACATTATGGACGATCGGGCCCATGGTGTATTCAATGGCAGGGTGTATGTGCCCCATCAGGCCCAGCTCACCAATGCATCACAGCTGAACCGTAATCTGCTACTGTCATCCAAGTCCCGAATAGACACTAAGCCAGAGCTTGATATTGTCGCTGATAACGTCAAGTGCGCCCACGGTGCAACTGTGAGCCAACTGGCACCGGATGAGATGTTTTATCTGCAAAGTCGGGGCATCAATCGTGACCAGGCCCAGCGGCTATTAATTTACGCCTTTGCAATGGAAATTATTGAGCCGATTACTGTGGCTCCCTTGCGAGAGCGCATGAATCAGTACATTCAGCAATGGACAGTGTAGGCAATGACTTTAACTATGGCTAAACCTCTCGCCGATGAAGTCCGGTCGGATTTTCCGATTTTGGACCAGACGGTGAATGGTAAGCCGCTCATCTACTTTGATAATGCGGCCACGTCACAGAAGCCTAAGGTTGTTCTTAATGCTCTGGTAGATTATTACCACCAGGACAATGCCAATGTTCATCGTGGTGTACACACCCTCAGCGCTCGGGCAACGGCGGCCTATGAAGGTACCCGTGACAAGGTAGCAGCCTTTATAAATGCATCCAGTCGCGATGAGATTGTCTTTACCCGCAATGCCAGTGAAGCTATTAACCTGGTGGCCTATGCCTGGGGCTTGAGTAACCTCAAGGCAGGCGATGAGGTGATTCTGTCGGTGATGGAGCATCACAGCAATCTGGTGCCCTGGCAGCTGGTGGCTGAACGGACGGGCGCTGTGCTCAAGCATGTACAGCTGACGGATACTCAAGAGTTCGATTTTGAGCATTTCAAAGGGCTGCTTTGCGATCGCACCCGCCTAGTGGCCATTAACCACATCTCCAACACCCTTGGCTGTATTAACCCAGTTGAAGACGTCATCAAGCTAGCCCATGGCCAAGGTGCCAAGGTACTGATCGACGCTTGCCAAAGCGTGCCCCACATGCCAGTAGATGTGCAATCCCTTGACTGTGACTGGCTAGTCGCCTCAGGTCACAAAATGTGTGGTCCCACGGGTGCCGGTTTCCTCTACGGCAAACTAGATATTCTCAATGCAATGCCCCCCTTCCTGGGCGGTGGTGAAATGATTCAGGATGTTTACCTGGATCATTCCACCTATGCTGAACTGCCCCACAAATTTGAAGCAGGTACGCCAGCCATTGCTGAGGTGATCATGTTAGGGGCAGCGGTCGACTACCTCACAGGCATTGGCATGGATCGCATTGCCCAATATGAGCATGAGCTGACACGGTACCTCTACGAACGTTTAGCCGATGTGCCTAAGATCAAACTCTATGGCCCTAAACCCAAAGCTGATGGCAGTGGACGGGCTGCGATCGCAACATTTACCGTTGAGAATCTCCACGCCCAAGATTTATCGACATTCCTAGACCAAACTGGAATTGCCATTCGCTCTGGGCATCACTGCACTCAGCCGCTACATCGCTTTCTAGGCAACGACTCCACTGCTCGGGCCAGCCTGTATTTTTACAATACCTACGATGAAATCGATAGCTTTGTCACTGCCCTCAAAGACACAATTGAGTTCTTTGGCAATATTTTTGACTAGCCTGGAGAATCTGGGTTAAGGAGAGCTGAGCTAGCGGATTAAGACTGAGCTGACACAAAGAGTAGTGTCTAACTATAGTTAAAACACCGCCCATTTGAGGCACCCTTATTGAAGTAAGTCTGGTATGTACAACTCCGGTTGAATGTAACCCAATCGGAGGTTCACATCAGCTTGATCCATTCTTCATCAGTTGGGATGTCGCTTGCGCCTGAGCAATCTAATCAGCCATTGGTCACGCCTGTTTTCTTAGACAGTCATTCACCTCACCATGCCTTATCTCAAGCACTTTTAGAGTTAAGCCAAAGTGCAGCAATCTACAGCGGTGATGTGGAGGTTGCTACTGCCGCTATTACATACGCCATCGTTAAAAATCTAGGTACAACCAACTGTCAGGTTTGGTTATACACCGAGGACCGCAACCTATTTCAATTAGTGGCTGATTACGGTCCCCATGCTTCCCATAACTCGCTAAGCCAGCTGCATGTAGACAACCATATCGACTATTTTCATTGCTTAACCCAGCAAGATTGGCTAGTCCTCAACACAGGTGACGCCACTACTAATCAGTTAGGCACGCAGTTAGGGCAACCATCGTCAACAGAGGACAAAGACGCTTCCCTATTACTGTTTCCCCCCTATTTATCCGGTCAAGAGCAGACCATTACCGCCTTAATTGAAATTCCCATTTACCATCAAACCCAAATAATTGGCGTTCTCTGCTGTAATCAGCAAGAATCTCCCAGGGTCTGGCAGGCAGCACATAAGGATTTTATGATTGCAGCCGCTGGTCTCATTGCTCTAGCCATTAGCCACGCCAGCGAACAAAAAAAACAAAAACTTTTAAGCAAACAAAAACGTCAACTCAAGCTCGAAATGATTGAGCGGCAGCAGGCTGAACAAGCCTGGCATGAGAGTCAGCACTTTATTCAAGGCATCCTGAATGCCAGTACTAATATTCTGTATGTAAATGATTTTGCCAGTGGTGAAAACTACTACATTAACGGTTACATGAAGAATATTCTGGGGTATTCTCCTGAAGAAATTCAAAAATTTGGAGCCCAGTTTTTAGAAAGACTGGCCCATGCTGAAACTATCCAAGCCATTCACCAAACCCGCAAGCGTCTGGCAAAGTCAACCCGGGGTGAGATTGTGGAGAATGAATATCGCTTTCGCCATAAACAAGGCGATTGGTTGTGGATGTTATGCCGAGAAACTATTTTTCAATGGAATTCAGACGGCACGCCACAACAGTTGCTAGGCACAGCCACAGATATTACGGCCCATAAGGAGAATGCCCAGGCACTGCAACAGCAGAACCAGGCACTGACAGCCCTGGCACGGGTAGATGGCCTCACTCAAATCGCCAATCGTCGGGCTTTTGATGAATTTCTCGACAAGGCATGGAAAGCTCGTAACAACACCCCCCTAACGCTGATTCTTTGCGATATCGATTATTTCAAACTCTACAACGACACCTATGGTCACCAGGCGGGAGATGCCTGTCTCCAAGAGGTGGCTCAAGCACTCAAAACGGCTGTCAAGCGCGAACCTGACTTTGTCGCTCGCTATGGTGGAGAGGAATTTGCGGTCGTGCTACCCAATACAATTGGGAAAGGGGCACAACACGTGGCAGAGACAATTCGAGCGGCTGTCCATGCACTGCACATTGAACATCATCTTTCAGACGTTAGCCCATGGCTGACGGTCAGTCTAGGCATTGGCAGTGTGACATCCACCGACCAAGGCACTTACGAAGCAATCATTGCCGCCGCCGATCAGGGGCTTTATCAAGCAAAATCCAACGGTCGCAATCAATTTGCCATTGGACATGTGGAGATATCCCAGCAACAATGATTTGGCACCATTGATTGCACACCAAAGATGAAAACCAATGCGGCTCGTCTTCTAGACGCTTTGGACATTGACTATGGGATCCTGACCTACCCGGTAGATCCCAATAATTTAGTGGCTGGCGCTACAGCCGACAAACTAGGCCTGCCCCATGATCAAGTATTTAAGACTCTAGTCATTCGTGGCGATCGCAACGGTATTTGCTTAGCTGTGCTGGCTGCCAATGCCCAACTCAACCTCAAAGCCTTAGCTAAACTCACCAAAGACCGAAAAGTACTACCGGTTCCCCTCAAAGAAGTGCAGCCTCTAACCGGCTACATCCGAGGCGGCGTTACCGCCCTTGCCTGCAAAAGGCACTATCCCACCTACGTAGACGAATGGATTGAGGCCCACGACCACATTGCCGTATCCGCCGGTATGCGTGGGGCCATGCTATGGCTAACTCCCCAGGATTACATCAAGGCAACCCAGGCCACCGTGGGAGCTATCGCGATGTAGGGGCGCGTTGTATGCAACGCCCCCCAAACCAGGAATCAATCACCCCTACCGGGCAAGCAACATATAACCATGTCCTTGAATAGTCATAATCCGCACCGTGCTATGACCTAGCTTTGTTCTCAGGCGCGAAATGTGAACATCTAGGGCCTTAGTATTCAAATCAGCATCCGCAGTATATCCCCATACCTGTTGCAAAATATTCTCTCGCGTCAAGATTTGACCTGGAGTTTGAACCAAAAAATATAGAATATAAAACTCTATTTCAGTCAGCCGGATATATGCATTTTGCCCATAGACTTTTCGAGTTTGGGGATAGAGAACAAGATCACCGACAGAAACCACAGTCGTATCAACACTTCGGTCCGCTAATGTACCACGAACACCTGGAGATACCCGCCTAAGTATCGATCGAATGCGCGCAATCAGCTCTCGACTCGAAAATGGCTTAACAATGTAGTCATTAGCCCCCAGATCTAATCCAGTCACTCGATCTGCTGGACTCCCTAAGACAGTGGCCATAATGATCGGCACATCCGATTCTTGCCGAATCAGCTGACACACCTGCAAACCGTCCAACTTAGGCATCAGGACATCCAAGACAACAAGGTCAACCACATTAGCTCTAAATTGAACCATGGTTTCCTCGCCATCTGAGGCCAGAATCACATCAAATCCAGCCTTAATGAGATTTCGCTGTAAAGCATTACGGATGTGAACCTCATCCTCAGCAATTAGGATGACAGCCTTAAAGTTACCCACCTGATATAACCTCAATACAAAGCCCCGCAAAATGAGCGCCACAGGGCGTTAATTTTGCTCATTCGGAGCATCGTGGAGGATAAATCGGCAAAAGCAATTGGGGTACTCGTAGATAGCTAGATAAACAATGAATAACTAGCCAAATAACTAACCTATGAGTAAGGAAATAATACCTACCCATACGCCATAGTACCGAAGAAAAAACTTTCCTCAAAGAGGAATTAAAAGTGACTTAATTACTTTTTTGCTGCATCCAAGTTCCCTTAATCTTGCTAAATCTGCCTATATTGATGAAGTCTTACTAGTTAGCTACTGTAGCATTTGAAAGGTCTGATTAAATCCTAATCCCTCACTAATGAGAGAGGCCCTTAATAATTCGATACATTTTTAAATTAATGTGTCGCTCAATCGACGTTCGCCAGGCGCTAGAGTCTAATACTTTTAGCGAGTTTCATGCGAGGTTATAAATCGGTCGCCTTGGTATCTATATGTTTAGAAAGTTAGAATAAAGGTTTAAATGATTAGTTAAAGGGCTAGTAATTGTTATTGTTTTAAGTTTTTTAACCTTGAAAGGCCCGTTGATTGCTCCCTTAATTTTGCCCACAGAGTCATATTGATGAACGTCTTTAGATACATTATTGCTCAGTGAGTTATAGGGGTATTCATCACCATTTTTTAATGTACTACTTTCTAGTAAACTGATTTCTCGATAAACGTTTCCATGCAGATATGGACCAGGACAATACCTAACTCATATCAGGTTTATAACTATTGATTAAAGCACCCCATTAATACACTAGATAATCTATGCAATGATGTCTTAGCTATCCAAGAAGCTAAGACTTTTGTGGATGTCTAACTTTTACATATGTTTTAATAACAGGTAGCTAGTAGGTATGACATGGCTACTAGCTGAAAGCGACTTGGATTTAGGAGGCTAGGTCGACTTTTGATAAGTAACGGATTCGAAGGCAATCCATTGCAGTCTGAAACGATTGATTCAGACCGGTTCAACGTGGCTTTTGCAGGTTCCCATACTGCCCGCAGTTATCAAACCCTGATGCAAAAGATTTTATTCACGACTCTCCAAGGGGGTACTTTTGAAGAGTTGATTCACTGGTTACCGACAGCCATCGCCGAGAACTTCAAGCTGAAGGGTTGCCAAATAGAACTAGTGGATGAGAACCAACGCACTGCCACCTTGGTTGGCAACGTGGGTACTGGTTGGTCAATTCCACTTAACCATTCCCGTAACCTCGACAAAGTTTGGGAATTTTATAAGCCTTCCAAACTGGGTAAGTCCTTGCTGCTGAACACTCAACAACTAGGCATAGAAAATGGTGCAACAACGTCTTTACCTTGGCTAGGCTGTCCAATGTTACATCAAACAACTTTGCTGGGTAGTGTTTGGGCAATCCGCCGTAAGGGTGAAACCTTTGATGAGACTGAAATCAAGGAGTTACAACAGATTGTTGATTGTCTTGCGATCGCATTGCACCAAACCCAACTGACCCAGACAGTTAACATCCAGAAAACAGAAATTCATCAATTACGCCAAGCCAAGGATGAATTTCTACAGCTCATCTCCCACGAACTATTTGTTCCCCTAGGGAATATCCAACTCTCCACCCAAACCTTAGAAAGAATCTTCAAAGACGTCTCATGGCGAAAGGTGCCCCAGCGCAGCACTGTACTAAAAGTGTTGAGCTTACTTAGCCAAGAATGTCGCAGACAAAAACAGTTTGTCGACAATCTCATCACCCTGATGTTTCCTGAACATCAGAAAACATCAGAATCCATGTTGATGAACCTCAGCGATTGGCTACCCTCACTGTTGCGCACATTCGAGACTAGATTAGAGCAAGAAGAGTTAACCCTAAAAACCAACATTCCTGCTGAACCTCTGTTAGTGGAATGCGACATCACTCAGCTAGAACGTACCATCACCGAGTTAGTGACCAACGCAATCAAGTATACGCCTCCTAAAAAAACCATCAAAATCGCAGTCCAGGCAACGGATAAAGCAGTGGAAATTGCGATCGCAAACACAGGCGTACAGATTCCAGCCAATCATCAATCCCACATTTTCGAGAGGTTTTATCGAGTCCCTGAACTGGACCAGCAGAACTATGGCGGTAGCGGTCTGGGTCTGGCTTTAGTCAAGCAGTTGGTGAGCAATTTGGGTGGAAACATTGGGTTTAAGAGCACCAAGCAAAAGACAACATTTACCGTGCAACTACCGAGGTAGAAGCATGCCCGAATCAGAGGAGGATGGGCAGTGCCTACCCTCTTCTAAAATTTTTCGCCCCAATGCAGCAACCCTTTACCCTAATACATTAGACTGTGTTGATGTTGTGAAAACCTGCTGAATTATGCGCCTGTCCCAGATGCTGTTTGTCACGCTGCGTGAGGATCCTGCTGAAGCAGAGATTCCCAGCCACAAGCTAATGCTACGGGCGGGTTATATCCGACGGATTTCCAGTGGTGTATTTGCCTATTTGCCGCTGATGCTACGGGTTCTAAATAAGGTATCGGCCATTGTGCGCGACGAAATGAATGGGACTGGAGCCCAAGAGTGTTTGCTGCCTCAGCTACAGCCTGCGGAACTGTGGCAAGAGTCCGGGCGGTGGGACACCTACACCAAGGCAGAAGGCATTATGTTTGCCCTGACGGATCGTCGCCAGCAGGAAGTAGCCCTGGGGCCTACCCACGAGGAAGTCATCACCATGGTGGCGCGGGATATGGTGCGCTCTTATCGGCAACTGCCCACCCATTTATATCAAATACAAACCAAATTTCGCGATGAAATTCGGCCTCGTTTTGGCCTGATGCGGGGGCGCGAATTCATTATGAAAGACGGCTATTCATTCCATGCGGATATGGATAGCCTCAAGGCCACCTATGGGGATATGTACCAGGCCTACAGCAATATTTTGAGTCGCTGTGGACTTAAGTTTCGTGCTGTGGAAGCGGATTCTGGTGCCATTGGTGGTTCGGGATCCCATGAGTTTATGGTATTGGCTGAGGCTGGCGAAGATGAGGTGCTATATACCGAGGATGGCAAATACGCGGCTAACGTAGAAAAGGCAGTATCTGTAGCCGCTGATGCAGTTCCTTCAGAATTTAGCGAATACAAAAAACTAGAGACACCTAACACGTCCACCATTGAGACCATGGCGAAGTTTCTAGACTGCTCGCCCACACAGATCGTCAAAAACGTTCTGTACCAGGCGGTCTATGACAATGGCAAAACGGTACTGGTGTTGATCAATATCCGGGGAGACCAGGACGTCAACGATACTAAGTTGCAAAATGCCCTGACTAATCTGGCGGCAGATTATGATGCGTCTACTCTATTGTCCTTAGAAGTGCCCGACCCCGAGGCCCAAGCCAAATGGGCGGCCAAGCCGTTACCCCTGGGCTACATTGCCCCCGATATTTCCGATGACTACATTCAAACGCTGGACAATGTAGCGCCCAAGTTTCTGCGGCTGGTGGATGAAACGGCTGTAGACCTCAAGAATTTTGCCACTGGGGCCAATGAGAAGGGCTACCACGTGGTCGGTGCTAACTGGGGTGACCAGTTCACCCTGCCCGAGATCGTGATAGATATCCGCAAGGCCAATGCCGGTGATCGCGCTGTCCACGACCCTAGCCAAACCATTCAAACTGCACGGGGCATCGAAATCGGCCACATTTTCCAGCTGGGCACCAAATATTCTACTGCCATGGGCGCAACGTACACCGATGAAGGTGGTAAGTCTCAGCCATTGGTCATGGGTTGCTACGGCATCGGCGTATCCCGTCTGGCCCAGGCTGCGGTGGAGCAGTCCTATGACAAGAATGGCATTATTTGGCCAGTTGCGATCGCCCCCTACCAGGCCGTCGTTGTCGTGCCCAACATCAACGATGCTGACCAGATGGCCGCCGCTGAGAAGCTTTACGAAGAGCTAAATGCAGCCGGTGTAGAAACGTTGCTAGATGACCGTAAAGAACGGGCCGGTGTGAAATTCAAAGATTCTGAACTCATCGGTATTCCTTTCCGGGTAGTGACCGGGCGCTCATTGAAAGAGGGTAAGGTAGAAGCGGTCAAGCGGGCTGATGGCGAATCGGTTGAGCTGGCCGTAGACGAGGTGGTCAGCACCATCAAGCAATGGGTTGACGATGCCATTGGGTGATTCCCTCACCCTGGGATACCCCTACAGTTTTGATGGCAATTATTTTTGTAGGCCATGGAATTTATTTCAATCCTGCTTTCTAGCCTGATTTTTATCGGTTCACCCATTGGCTTGGGCCTGGATACCCTGGCCGAAAATGCGCTGCGGGCTCGGCTCAATGGCGTGGAAGATATTCAGGTACGGGTGGATAATGGCTCGAATTTAAACTTGCTGAAGGGTAAGATCAACCGGCTACAGGTGGGTGTGCGGGGTATGTATCCGGTGGAAGGGTTTCGGGTTGCGATCGCAGACCTGGACACTGACCCCATTGATCTAGATTTCAACAAACTCAGACGCGGCAAAGTAGCCCTGGATGAGCCCTTAAATGGCGCACTTCATTTGGTAATTACACCAGAAGATCTCAACGAGTATCTGCTGTCACCGGAATTTACAGAACGGCTTAACAACATTGAAATTAACTTAGGAAATGCGGCCCAGTCCCGTGAAGCTAGCCGCTATCAGTTTAGTAATCCTAAGGCAACTTTTTTACCCGACAATCGCCTCCAGCTAGAGCTGGATCTCTCTGAGCCGAGCCTGGGGGAAGGATTAAAAATCAAGGCTCAGACTGGCTTTACCATTGAAAATGGTCATCGCTTGATTTTGGTAGACCCGGAAATGTCGGTCAATGACAGCGAAGCGCCAGAACAGTTGCTGGAGGCATTCACCAAGAATTTGGGTGATCGCCTGAGCCTACGTCGCCTGGAAGAGTCCGGCATTACTATGCGGATCTTGGACGCATCGATTCAGTCCGAGCAATTTGATCTGGTGATGTGGGTTAGCATTGACCCAAGTTTTACACAATAGACATTACGGTCGGCAAGGACAATCTCCTATGCCATCAACCCAAATTGTGAAGTAACCACCCCTGAATCACAGTTGCCGATTTGTCGATTAGCAAGCTATAGTTCGATTATTCGAAACTTTCGAACTATTGAATAAGGAAAGTTTTTTATGGTTACCGCTACAGCTGACCCAGCATTAGCCGTGCTTTTTCAACCTTTGCAACTGGGCGCGATCGCAATTCCCAACCGCATTATCATGGCTCCGTTAACCCGCGCCCGGTCTGGGGTATCCCGCATCCCCAACGACCTGATGCTGGAATACTACAACCAACGAGCCAGTGCCGGCCTGATTATTTCTGAAGCCACACAAATTTCTGAGCAGGCAGCTGGCTGGCAACAATCCCCTGGCATTTACACTGCTGAACAGATCGCCGGTTGGCAAAAGATTACCGAGGCGGTCCATCAGCGAGGTGGCAAGATTGTTCTACAGCTATGGCATACTGGGCGGGCATCTCACCCTGACTTTCAACCCAATGGTGAGTTACCGGTATCTGCTTCGGCCATTGCCCTGCAAGGAGAGATTCATACGCCCCTTGGCAAAAAGCCCTATGTCGCTCCCCGCCCCCTGACGTTAGAAGAGATTCCAGGTGTCGTTGAGCAGTATGTCACAGCCACTCTCAATGCCAAAGCAGCCGGATTTGACGGTGTGGAAATCCATGCAGCCAATGGTTATCTGATCGATCAATTCTTACGAGATGGCTCTAATCAGCGTACTGACACCTATGGCGGTAGTGTGGAAAATCGGGCTCGGTTTTTGCTAGAGGTTACAGAAGCTGTGGTGAAGGCATGGAGTTGCGATCGCGTCGGTGTGCGATTATCGCCCTATGTCGCCTTCAACGGCATGAAAGACAGCAATCCTCTGGCTACGTTTACCTATGTGGCAACAGCTTTGAACCGATTTAATCTAGCTTATCTCCATGTCATAGAAGCCTTACCAGGTCATTTTATGGCAGCCGCAGACGGCGTTGAGCGAGTCACCCCCCATCTGCGTCAGGCCTTTAAGGGGCCCATCCTTCTGAATGGAGGCTATGGCGCAGAAACGGGAGCAGCGGCCCTTCAGAATAATGAAGCAGACGCCATTGCCTACGGTATTCCCTTTATTGCTAACCCTGATTTGGTCGAGCGTTTTAAGCAAGGTGCGCCTCTAAATGAAGCAGATTCAGCTACGTTTTATACCCACGATCGCAGGGGCTATGTGGACTATCCAGCGTTGGCGGCTTAACGGAAGACCAATAATATTAAATCCTGGTTGATAATCTTCGGTATCGCGGGGCTGGCACAAGGCACAGCCCCTACGAAATTATCCATTTTGAATCAGATACTGAATCGGATTTGGTGGAGTTAATGGCTATAGTGATCGTTCATTAGGGTCATCACTGAATGCTAGTGAACCCTGATAATCGACCTCACCGTAACCCACACCAAACCTGCATATTTGCTACGAACGATCACCTTGTCGGGGGGTGTGGGGGCCTAAACTCCCCCACGAATGGAGGGTTTCAGGGAGGAAAGCCCTGAGCAACCCCCATCCCTATTTACCAGTTTTGATAGCTATATTTCTTGAATGCTCTAGAGAGAACGATAAACTCATTCTTCACAAGCCCTGAGGCTATATCCCCCACTAACGATAAGTTCGCACCTTCTTATACGGATCTTGCTTCTGAATCCAGCCCAAAAATTTCTCCATTTTCGGATGGGACCTCAATCGGTCCACCGTATTTAAATCTTGGGCTAATTCTTTATTGGTAAACAGAGTGTGAATTTGCTTATGGCAGGGGGCACAAATATCTGTCGTTGGTCCTGGGTCTTGCTTTTTTCGCTTAGTCTGCTGACGGGGTACAAGGTGATGCTCCGTTAGTTTGGGGCAATCACGCTGGCAAAGTTCACACTGAGACATGGAAGAAAACAAGCAGAACTATCCTCCATGGTAGTGTTGACGCGACTGCTATGCTATGAAGCGTGCCCCCTCAAAAAATTTGAATTTACATCACTAATCCCCTGAATTAGGGCAGCTTACAGCCACAACCTTCCAGGGGTACTTTTTGTGAAATATCCTTGGAATTCAGCTGTGAATGGCTAGACTATGAGCAATCCTAAAAAGTAAGCCTACTGAGCATGCAGGTTACTTAGCCTCACTGCTGATCCTGGACCGTCAATGCGCAAAAAAATCCTAATTCTGGCAGCTAACCCTAAAGATGTCACCCGCCGTCGGTTAGATGAGGAAGCTCGGGATATTCGTGAGGGCCTGGAACGAGCAAAAAAGCGGGATGAGTTTGAGATTGTACAGCGGTGGGCGGTGCGACCTCGCGATCTACAGCGGGCCATGTTGGATGAGTCGCCGCAGATTGTGCATTTTACGGGCCATAGTGAGGGGACGGCTGGTCTGGTCTTTGAGGATGAGGTGGGAAATGCCAAATTAGTAACTGGGGATGCACTGGCTAAACTGTTCAAATTGTTCAAACAAGAGTGCAAATGTGTTGTTCTGAACGGTTGTTATTCCCTGGAGCAGGCAGCTGCCATTGCTGAGCATGTTCCCTATGTGATTGGTATGCGTCGGGCGGTGAAGGAGCAAGCAGCGATTGAGTTTGCGGTGGGGTTTTACGATGCTCTAGGTAGTGGACGACCGGTAGAGTTTGCCTTTGAGTTTGGCAAAACAGCGATGGAGCTACAGGGTGCGGGTGATTCGGATATGCCTGTACTGTGGCCGGATGCATTTACGGAGGTGGATGAGCCGGAACTGGCAAGGTCGCAGACTGGGTTAAAGCTGGGGGCTCCGTTTCCTAGGGTGCGGTTACCGGAGAACTATGTGGAGCGCCCGGACGCGATGAAGGCAGTGAAAGACATGCTGCTGGCAGAGGATGAGCGCACGCTGGTGGTAAGTGCGATTTCCGGATTAGGGGGTTTAGGAAAATCGGTCTTAGCGACGGCTTTAGTTCTGGATCAAGAGATACAGGCTCGTTTTTCGGATGGGATTTTGTGGGTCACGTTAGGACAAAACCCTGACCTGTTGACCATGTTGGGGGATTGGATTCGAGAGTTGGATAAGTCGCGGGAGAGTTTTTCTGCAAATACGTTGGCAGCGGCTTCGCGGTATTTGGGAAATTTGTTGGCTGAGCGGCGAATGTTACTGGTGGTGGATGATGTGTGGAATGCAGCTCATGTGGAGTGGTTTCGGGCGGGTGGTTCTGGCTGTCAGGTGTTGGTAACAACAAGAGAGGCTGTGATTGCTGGAGCAGAGCGATACAGCTTGGATTTGATGACGCCGCAGGAGGCACTGAACCTGGTTAAAGGGGAACTAGGAACAAAGTGGACAGCAGAGATGGAAGAACCTGCGCTAGAGTTTGCGCGGATGGTGGGATACCTGCCATTGGCAGTACGATTGATGGCCGTTCAGGTGGCACGGGGGCGGAAGTGGGCAACTCTGAAAAAGGCATTTTTAAAAGCTGCGAAGGGGCTGCAAGCACTGGACTATCCTAGTGTGCGCCTAAAAGATCTCTCGGAAGAGGAACAGCGAAAATATAGCTTGCAGGCATGCTTTCAGGTGAGTTTGGAGCGACTAAAAGAGGATAGCCTAGAGTATTTTGAACGGTTTGTATGGCTGGGAATTTTGCCAGAGGATGTGATACTCCAACAGCAGATGGCGACAACGCTTTGGGATGCGGAGGATTGGGAATCGGAAGAGACTTTATTAACGCTGTATGAGCGCTCCTTTTTGACTAGTGGGATTACTACGAGCGAGGGAGAACCCACTTATCGGGTGCATGACCTGATGCACAATATGGCCCGCAATTTGATTGAGCAGGGTAATCTGGAACTCTCCGTTGATAAGCAGTGTGACCTTGCTGGTAACAAACAACAGAATCTTACATTAGCCCACCGGCAACTCTTGGAAAGATATCGCGACACTTGCACTAATAAATGCTGGTATACCTTACCCAAGGATGATTATATTCATCGTCATTTGACCTGGCACATGGAGCAGGGAGATTGGATTGATGAAATTCATTCACTGATGGTAATGTCGGATGTTAAGGGACGTAATGCATGGTTTGAAGCATGTGACAGGATTGGACAACCGGCAATTTTTGTAGAGGATTTGGCGCGGAGTTGGCGGCTGACGGAGCAAAGCTACAACCAGGAAAGAACTCGTTCAATTGAGCTGGAATGTCGGTATGCCCTAATGACAGCAACGCTTAACAGCTTGATTGCGAACTTGCCCATTGACATAATGGCGGAGTTTGTAAAACAAAGCTTTTGGTCGGTGGAACAAGCATGGGTCTATGTAGAGCAGATGCAGAATGAAGCAAGAATTTTTACAGCAATTCAGGTATTAGCATCCTACTTATCAAAATCGCTATTTCTAGTTGCAATTGAGAATGCCTATGGAATTCAGACTGAGTACATACGAGCCGATGTTTTGAGTCAATTAGCGCAACAGGATGGGGGTGATTTAGACAAAGTATTGGAAGCTACTCTTAGTCTTCAGTCTAAGTACAAACGGGTCGATGTTTTAAGCCAGTTAGCGCAACAGGACGAGGCCTACGTTAAGGAAGCATTGGAGGCTGCCCGTCAGCTTCAGAATGAGGACAGGCGGGCCTCTATTTTGAGCCAATTAGCACAACGGGATGAGACCTACGTTGAGGAAGCATTGGAGGCTGCCCGTCAGCTTCAGAATGAGGACAGGCGGGCCTCTATTTTGAGCCAATTAGCACAACAGGATAAGGCCTACTTGGAAGAAGCATTGGAGGCTGCCCGTCAGCTTCAGAATAAGGACAGGCGGATTAGTATTTTGAGCAAGCTAGCGCAGCAGGATGGAGCTTACTTTGAGGAAGCATTGGAGGCTGCCTGCAAACTTCAGAATAAGGACAGGCTAGTTTTTGTTTTAAGTGAGTTAGCACAACAGAGTGGGGCCAATTTAGACAAGGTATTGGAAGTTGCCCACCAGATTCAGTCTGAGTACAGACGAGCCTCTGTTCTGAGCCAGTTAGCGCAACAAGACGAGGTTTACTTTGAGGAAGCATTGGAGACTGCCCGCCAGATTCAGTCTGAGTACAGACGGGCCTCTGTTCTGAGCCAGCTAGCGCAACAGAATGAGGCTTACTTTGAGGAGGCATTGGAGGCTGCTCGTCAGATTCAGAATGAAGACAGGCGGGCCTTTGTTTTAAGCCAGTTAGCACAACAGAGTGGGGCCAATTTAGACAAGGTATTAGAGGCTGCCCGTCAAATTCAGGATGAAGACAGGCGAGCCTTTGTTTTAAGCCAATTAGCGCAACAGAATAAGGCTTATTTTGAGGAAGCATTGGAGACTACCCGCCAACTTCAGAATGAGGATAATCGAGCCTCTATTTTAAGCCAGTTAGCACAACAGAATGAGGCTTACTTTGAAGAGGCATTAGAGGCTGCTCGCCAGCTTCAGAATAAGGACAGTCGGGCCTCTATTTTGAATGAGTTAGCGCAACAGAGTGGGGCTAATTTAGACAAGGTATTGGAGGCTGCCCGTCAGATTCAGGATGAAGACAGTCGGGCCAATGTTTTAAGCCAGTTAGCGCAACAGGATAAGGCTTACTTTGAAGAGGCATTGGAGGCTGCTCGTCAGATTCAGAATAAATACAGTCGGGCCAATGTTTTAAGCCAGTTAGCGCGACAGGACGAGGCCTACTTTGAAGAGGCATTGGAGGCTGCCTGCCAACTTCAGGATGAGGATAGATGGGAGAAAGGACGGGCCGATGTTTTAAGCCAGTTAGCACAACAGGATGGGGCCAATTTAGACAAGGTATTAGAGGCTGCCCGTCAAATTCAGGATGAATACAGTCGGGCCGATGTTTTAAGCCAGTTAGCACAACAGGATAAGGCTTACTTTGAAGAGGCATTGAAGGCTGCCCGTCAAATTCAGGATGAATACAGTCGGGCCGATGTTTTAAGCCAGTTAGCACAACAGGATAAGGCTTACTTTGAAGAGGCATTGGAGACTGCTCGTCAGATTCAGAATAAATACAGTCGGGCCAATGTTTTGAATGAGTTAGCGCAACAGAGTGGGGCTAATTTAGACAAGGTATTGGAAGCTGCTCGTCAGCTTCAAGATGAAGACAGTCGGGCCTTTGTTTTAAGCCAGTTAGCGCAACAGGATAAGGCTTACTTTGAAGAGGCATTGGAAACCGCCCGTCAGATTCAGAGTGAAAACAGTCGGGCCTCTATTTTGAATGAGTTAGCGCAACAGAGTGGGGCTAATTTAGACAAGGTATTGGAAGCTGCTCGTCAGATTCAAGATGAAGATAGACGGGCCGATATTTTAAGCCAGTTAGCGCAACAGGATGAGGCTTACTTTGAAGAGGCATTGGAAGCCGCCCGTCAGATTCAGAGTGAAGACAGTCGGGCCAATGTTTTAAGCCAGTTAGCGCAACAGGATGAGGCTTACTTTGAAGAGGCATTGGAAGCCGCCCGTCAGATTCAGAGTGAAAACAGACGGGCCGATATTTTAAGTCAGTTAGCGCAACAAGTTCCTAACGATCGTCTACTCAATCTCAAAACAGCAATTACTGACATTACCCATAAACCCACAGCAGCAAAAGCTCTTAGCAACAGTCTCGTCCACTTCCCTCTTGCCAACTTATCCTATACCAACTGGAAATCATTCCTCCACCTCCTTGCCTACCGCAAACGCAGCTACCTAATGCAAGACCTCGTCACTCTCTATCCCGCCATCATCCACCTCGGCGGCGAAGAAGCAATGCGCGGCGTAGTCGATGCCATGAAAGACGTCTGTAGCCAGTGGAGATAACTCCCACTAGTTCGCCCCACTCAACGTAAACGCAGACCAATCTCTCTTCTTCTTGAGAAATAAAAACAACAGTCGCCTACGGATCACCAGGCAACAACTTGGCAATAGACTCAATCAACAACTCATGTAGCTACGTTAGTTCCTCTATCGGATCTCTTGACCATAAAAATTGAGACGTGCAACTTAAGCCCATAGCAGAAAAAGAGGTAAACTTTCGTCCCCTTACACCCATCGCCCGGCGGGAATCCTGAACCAACTCCTTCAGAATAATCTCAGCCAGAGAGCACTGACAAAAGCTAATCTGACCATCAATGAAAACAGCGGATAACCGATGAGGAGAATAGGACGAGAAACCAATCATCCGAGAATGCTTGGGCAGGGTGATTAGTGCCCACGGCTAGCACTAGTAAGCCTGCCAACCATCCCAGTCGCCGATTTACTCGTCCCATTCTGTTAGATCAACTTGAGCGCACAAGGGGTTTAACAGACCCATCTAGAGATATTCCCCAGATTGCAGCACACAGCAAACCGTAACTTTATAAAAAAGGACCGTAGCTTCACATATGGCTCGGTAGGGGTGTACTGCTGTGCGCCCCTACTGCCCCCATCATCCACAGGTTTTATTAACAAAGTCACACCCAAACACAAAGGGCTCCTGCCAGCTGAGGGGAATCTCTAACAAATCCCTGGTACCCGTAATTCCCTGACCAATAAAAAACAACAGAGCAATACAGTTCAAAGCAATATGGACTTTTCGCCAGGTCTTAGATTTATAAATCTCTGGCAAAATTGCTAACGAAATGATCATCAGCGTCGCCGCAATCATGCCGTAGTAATAGTGAGACACTTGCCACTCATAGGTACGACGAAACACGCCATCCTGACTACCCAAAATCCATAGGCCTGCAGTGGTCAGGGCAGCAAACAGACCACGCCAGAGCTTTTGTGGAGCTGTTGCCCGGTATAAACACACTAATGAGCCTATGGTGAACAAAAACATGATCGCGATAAATATCACTGTGCCCTGCGGTACTGGGCTATCTGTCGCCGCTTTCTTAACGATGTTCTTGATGATTGGATGCCCTACTCCAACTAAGGTTAGACCCACAACAGCACCCGTTAGCCACTTGCCTAAATTGACATGCTCTTTACCGACTACGGGTGGAATTTTGGATTTTTCTTTTGCCTGCACCGCTAGACGACGCTGCCGAGTCTGAAGTGCAAAATAGGACACCATACCAATAAGCGGGAATACCACACTTACCGCCAGTATCGGATGCATGAGTCTAAGCCAATCGTTGATGGTCATCGTTCTCTCACTTGCTGGTTAATGTCTGCTGGATAACAACTAGTATTTTGCAATAGTTCAGGAAAACTACTGTGCCGGATTTCTGAATTTCAGGATCACTGTAAACGGACTAGAAACCCGCTGCATGATGAAACTAAAAATAGTAGCTGATGACTAGCTGAAAAGTTTAAAGATGACAATTCACTGAGCTCTCAGCAAATTTTCAGCCCAGTATGCAACTTATTGAACAGTTGGGGCAACACCTATATGTGTAAGTTGAGCGTGGCATACATCCAAATTCGTGCCGTATTCGTAACCTTACATAGACTTAATTCTATTAATGCGTATTACTCGTGGAAGAATCCATGGTTCGGATCAGTAAACCAGCCTTGCAACGACCGCTTTCTATTTCTAACGCGACGGTAGTGATGGTAGCCGTAGTTGCGATCGCTCTCGCCATGGCCTTTGCATGGTTTACAGGCGAGGGGAAAATCAGCCGGATTTTTGCCCAGCTTAATTTGTTACAGCAATCTCCACCCATGTGGCTAGAGGCCCCCATGGTGGCAGGCCACTATTTAATTTTTCCAACGGTCGCCCTGTTTTTGTTTGCAGTAGCGATCACTCGAATTTCACCCCAACCCAAACCCTGGTCACGCACCCTGGTGGTGGCTGTCTTGCTCATCTTGGTAATTCGCTATGTGTCGTGGCGCAGCCTGTCTACCTTAAATTTTGATGATCCCCTCAATGGTCTGGCTAGCACGGTGCTGTTTGCCATGGAAATGCTGGGATTGCTAGTGAGCATTATCCAACTGGTGCTGCTGCTGCGGGTGCGAGACCGCCATGCCCAGGCGGATCAAGTGCAGCAGGCGGTAATGGATCAGACGTTCCTGCCATCGGTGGCGGTGTTTATTCCCACCTATGATGAGCCGGAGTTTATTTTGCGGCGCACCATCATTGGCTGCCAGGCGATGGATTACCCAAATAAAAAAGTCTATCTGCTGGATGATACACGGCGGCCTGAGATTCAGGCATTGGCGGCTAAGCTAGGCTGCGAATATCAGACTCGTCCCAATAATCTCCATGCTAAGGCGGGGAATTTGAATAGTGCGATCGCAAACACCGACAGCGACTTAATCGCCTCCTTTGATGCCGATTTTGTCCCTACCCGCAACTTTCTCCTGCGCACGGTTGGTTTTTTCCAAGATCCAACCGTAGCTTTGGCACAAACTCCCCAGAGTTTTTATAACCCTGATCCCATCGCCCGTAACCTGGGTCTAGAAGATATTCTCACGCCTGAAGAGGAAGTATTTTATCGGCAAATCCAACCGATGCGAGACGGCGTGGGCAGTGTCGTCTGCTCTGGTACATCTTTTGTTGCCCGACGCAACGCCCTGGAAGCAGCCGGAGGATTTGTCACCGACTCTCTAAGCGAAGACTACTTTACGGCAGTTCGTCTGGCCTCCAAGGGTCACAAAATTATTTACCTGGATGAGAAGCTAAGTGCCGGTCTAGCGGCTGAGAATATTACAGCCCACGCCATTCAGAGACTACGCTGGGCTCGGGGTACACTGCAATCTTTCTTTATTGAAACGAATCCACTGACAATTCCAGGATTAAAGCTGATCCAACGCCTGGGGCACCTGGAAGGTATTTTGCACTGGTTTACCAGCATATCCAGGATTATTTTCTTAATTGCACCCCTATTTTATGCATTCGGTGTGATTCCCATTCGTTCCACCCCCGAAGAAATTATCTATTTCTTCTTGCCCTATTACTTTGTGCAGATCACCGTTTTTTCCTGGCTAAACCACCATTCGCGTTCCGCCATTCTTTCGGATGTCTATTCGCTAGTGCTAGCATTTCCTCTGGCAGCAACGGTCATTCAGGCACTGCTGTCACCCTTTGGCACAGGGTTTAAGGTCACTCCCAAGGGCACATCCAGTCAAAGCTTTCGGTTTAACTGGAGCCTAGCCTGGCCTCTAATGCTCATGTTTGTGCTGACGGCCTGTAGCATCTGGTTAAATTTGGGAGAATGTTTGGCACGCGGCAACTGGGCATTGGAAGTAACGCCTGAGGCTGTAGCCCATTTACGGGGTCTCGGCATCGGCTGGATCTGGAGCTTGTACAACCTGATGATGCTGGGTGCGGCTTTGCTGGTGTTGCTAGATGTTCCTCGCCCTAACCCTTACGATTGGTTTGATCTGCGTCGGGTGGTGCGTCTACAAATTGGCGATCGCATCTGGTGGGGCACCACAACAGCTATTTCAGAAATTGGAGCTCAGATTACCCTTACTCAGCGAGGATTACCCCAATTGGCACCTGGGGAAACTCGACCAGTACAACTCTCCATTAGCGAAGACCTGATTTCTCTACGCGGGGTATTAACCAGTGTGAGCAATGATGGGGAATTTCCCTGCGTTAACGTGCAGTTCCAAAATGTCACCCTACCCGAAACTCGCAAAATGGTTGAGCTTTTGTATTGTCGTCCCGGTCAGTGGAAACGTTGGAATACACCAGGTGAGCTGCAATCCCTCTGGATTTTAATCAAAACGCTCTTCCGACCACGGGTACTCACAGGTGACATCCGAGTTAAAGCAATGACTGTAGCCAAAGGATAAATCAGCACTAAATGGGTATCACGTAAGTCAGGAAATTTTGGCTAGTCATCGCAGGGCATAGCTTCGACGGTGAGCGGTTCGGCTGAGCTCATCGTCGAAGCCTCAGCCGAACCCCACAAGGGAATGCCCCGACAGGATTGTCCATTGTTAATCAGGTTTAAGACATCCGAATTCGTATTACTTCCGAGTACTATCCTTAGGAACATGCCCCACTCAAAACTAAGCACCTGGAACTAAGCACCTGGAACTAAGCACCGAGAACTAAGAGCACCAAGAACTGAAACCAGCATCACCTAAATAGTGGATAACGCAGCGCGCTGATAGGTGTAACATCCACAGCACTACTATCGATAAATGCATTGATCATATTGGATGCAAATGGGCTCACCAAACTAAGTTCATGGGGCTCTAAACAACTCAGCAGCTTATCTATTAGCAGCTTTGTTCCTTGCATTGTCATTTCCCAAGAAATGCCGATTTGACCATATACCACCCGACACAGAGGTACCAACTCCTCTACAATTACTTTTGAATTGCTCTGCAAAAAGCTAAGCCATAGATAGACCTGAAACATGTTGAAATCCCGCAGCGAAGAATGCCTCACATCGGGATTATCCAGGCGACCTCTACGGCCACAATAATAGGGAAAGTCCTGACTCCATGGTGTATACGTTGCCCTGGAAATGTCAGAAATCATGGGCAACATGCGTTCAACCACCCCAAACACGGGTCCGCCTACCCTATGGTTTCCTGCGGCAACACATAGCCTGCGCCATGGCACAGCAATGTGGTCCTCTAAAAAGTGAAGGTAAGGACTCATCAAAGCTTGCTCTACCGGGTCTAAATCTTGCAATAGCAACGTATTCGTCAAGTTTATCTGTGTTGTCATAAACCCCAAATTCTTCCCACCATCTGAGCGAATGCTCTGAGCCCCAAACCGATCGAGAAGCGGCTCTAAAATACACGACAGTTCATTCAGATTAGGAACCTTAAAAAGTTGGCCCAAACGATCTAATGGAAAATGCTCTAATTCCCACTCTGAGACCGTTAGTACAGCTGGATAGGCTTGATAAAACTCCAGCAATTGCCGGTAAACACAGCTCGCTAGTCTAGCCAGGCTTGTAATCTCCTGCAAGTCTAAGTCATCAAACTGGACATAGAAGTCTTTAGCTCTGACCGCAGCAAGCTTGCATGACTCCACAACCCTTTGGTCATTTAGTTTTTCCGATACTTTTCTACAGCCCGGTGCTTGCAATGATTGATATATCTCTCCAATAATCAAAGATCTTGCACTGGCTTCTAACGCAGAAAAATCAGGGCGATAACGTGCGGCCCAAACATCACCTAAATGGCTAACTGTTTCTACCTGGGAGCGATGAGAGCTATTTAGCATATTAGATAATCTTTGCTACGTAGAATGATTCCTCAGATACCTCACTCAGACTATTGAGCGTTAGCTCAATTAGAAGATAGTTCTATCTCTCATTGTTGCTATGCATCAACTGTCAGCAAAACAATTCATCTTGAGGATAAGATAAAACAGCTTGCTATTACCTTCTATTCAAAGTAATCTACTTAATCCCTATAAGCAGTGCTTTTCACCAAAAGTTAGTAGAATTTTTGCCATCTCTTTATCAAATTCAAGGCATACAAATCAAGAATTATTGTTCCAATTCAAACAACCTTTAAAGAGCTATTTAAACACAGCATCTATCCTTTTATTTGTTCCAAAAAGAAGCTTTAAAAGTTACTCGGCATAAGTAATCCCCAATCCGAATTCATTGATACCGGGCACCGGACACTGCACCGGGCACCGGACACTATCAGGCAGGATTTCGCATCAGCACCGAGTAGCTTTATTTAGGCACTAGAGGATCGACGCTAGAAGATCTAAGGGGAACATTTATTGAGTTAGACCATCTACACAGTAGGTATCGATCGATATGAATACTCTCTGGTGGTGTCAGTGATTAGAGAATTGCCATTCCTGTTTTTGAAGCAGCTAAGACTCAACTCTTATTTGAAACCTCACATTCTCTTATCTAAAAGATGTTTATTTTCATAGCTACGGTTTGAGAATAAAGTAGCCACAAAACTATTCTAGTCGCCACAAAGGATAGTCTCCTCCAGCTAGTACGGGAGAACGGCCAGTTTTAGATGCGATCGCATCTAACAATTCCCCGGTTGCATAGGGAACAAAATAATCACTATATCCTGCTGGAATGTCAGGTAGCTGACCAGGTTTAAACAAAACAAAGTCAGTTTCAGGAGTCACTGCATAACTCAATGAAATCATGCTGCCTAACCCCGTCGATCCCAATTCAGCAATTACCAAGGGTTTTGTAGTTTGCCGAATAACCTCTCCCATCACATTACCGTGATAATTAATATTCTTATTCCACCAGGTAAAGGATGCTGCACTGAGGGTGTTAGAGACTAATCCCATAACCAACAACAGGACTAAAATACCCTGCCCCCAAAACCGATATAGTCCCCGGTCAGACAACATCAGCTGTCGTAACCAACCTGCCAATATTAACGTCACCATCAGCAAGGATGGCATAAAGTATCGGGTACTGATAGATAACTGCCCACCATTAATCAAATCAGGCAAAATCAACCCTAAAGCAGGCACCATCAGGGTCATTATGCAGAAGGCCATTGTAGGGGGCGGAGTCACCAACAGCAACTGCCATAGAGCCATCAACAACAATGCCAACACAATAGGGGGCACCCAGTAAGTGTACGAATGTTCCAGCGGCAAACCCAGATCAATCACTGCTGAGCTGAGATGCAGTCCCCACAATTTGATTAGCTGGCCTAACGGTTGTCGAAACGAGGTCCATTCAGTTGCTGACTCTAACTTGGCCCTGTTACTCAATATGACCAATAGCCAAGGAATAAAGGCTAAAAATGCTCCACCAAGAGCGATCGCAAACCGTTGCCAATGTTGTCGTGAACCACTGATCAACACATACAAGCTGTGGGCTACTATCACCAAAATACTCAACAGCGTCGTGTATAACATCAATGCAACACTGAGACCGTAAAACCCCCACGGACGTACAACCGTTGCCAAGGAAGAACGGACCACGATAGCACTGCTGGAGTATCGGCCAGAAGAACGCATTGCTCTGATTAAAAAGCCGTTGGCCACCAAAATCAAACAAGCCCACAGACTATATTCTCGAGCCTCTTGAGCGTAGAGCAGCTGTACGGGTGACAGCGCCATAAGACAGGTGGCAATTAGGCCAGCCCAGTGATCTTGCCAAAGTTGCTGACAAAGCCAGTAGGTTAACGGCAATAAGGCTAAACCAAATACAATAGCCAATGCTCGAAACGATGTTATGGAAGGTGATAAAACTCCTACCCACAAGCGTTCTAACAGATAAAACAAGGGTGGATGTTCTGGGTGGCTGACCAGAGCAGACCAGGTATCGCCCCAACGTCTGGGCTGAGGAAATTGCTGCAGTTCCTGTAGCTCAGATGCTGATATTACAGGCGCTTGAGTCACTTGCTTTTCAAGCGCTTTGCCTGAGTGGCCTAATACTCGAATTGTTGTGTATACTTCGTCATGCCAGTAAACTTTGTGGGCGGCATTAGTGCAGCGCAATGTAATGCCCACCAACAGACAGACAACCAACAAAATCTGCAATCGCCTTTTAATGACTGCAATTGAACGAGAACTAACCACGGCTTAGGTTTGCAATTAATTGCAACCATCAGTTGTTAAGTTATCAAGCATACGCTACTTTCCTGGCGCTCGCAGCTATATAAGCACTGTAGCTAGATCTAGAGTAGGCGTAGCTGTTGTAAATCCGGCGAATCCGACGATTTTTGTTTGCGTTTTTTAGGGGGTGTAATGTTCCCATGGGCGACAAACCATGTACGTAAATCACTACACTGCTGAGCGTCCAAATTGTCTAACTCTAGTGCGGTCGGGAACAGGTTGGGGGCCTCAGTAGCGGCCCAATCTGTCTCACTAGGGTAGCGTTCAACGCCGAAAGGCATCACATTTTTGGGCATACGCCCTAAATAGGGCACAACATTATCGCTGTGTAAGAATTTTTCCCGTTGTTGTTCTAATTGTTGTACACGGCGAGATCTCGTTTGCCGATAGTCCAAAATTGGCTCTGGATATCCCTTGGTGGGCGGCGGTGTCCCTAGCTGTTCTGGGGGTAAGTGGGCCAGTTCTGGCACCCAGTGCTTAATAAACAGCCCTTCTGGATCACAGCGGTCAACGGCCACCTGCTGAGGGTTATAAATACGCGTCCAGGTCTTATCCACACAGTGGGTCACGCCCGACTGCATAGCCCACTGATAATGGTCAATCGGGCAGTCACCATCAATTAGGTGACGCATAAAGTGCAACGCTCCATAACGCCAGTCCATGCCCAGCAGATTGCTGAGAAAACTGGAATAAATAGCCCGCGATCGAAAATTGAGGGATAAATACCCACCAGTGGCCTGCAAACAGCGCGCCGCCGCATCCACCATGGGAAATCCGGTCTGCCCATGCTGCCAAGCCTGGTAAAGGTCCTCGTCGAAGTCCCAGCCGTCGTCGTCAAAAATTTTGTATAGCGATCGCAGCTCCAATTGAGGCAGATAGCGAAAACGCTGGGTAAACCCATTTCCCCAACGCAATCGAGAAATCAGCTGATGGTAGCTACGTTGAATACGGCGGTCACCCCGGTCATCAGCCCGTTGAATAGTCTGTACACACTCCCGGACAGAAATTACCCCAAACTTGATATGCGGGCTTAGCCCCGTTGTAATTTCCGCACTGGGGTAAGACAGTTGCCAATAGTAGCGATCGGCTTTCTCGGCTAAAAACTGCTGTAGTTGCCGTCGCGCTGCCTGAGTACTGCCTATGGGAATCGGCTTATCATCCAAACTATGCCCCAGCTGTTCTAGATCAGGCAGCTCATCACTGACCACTTCAGCAGGCACCTCTACCCAAGATGGCGCAGGCACCAATGGCATTGCCATCTCTTGGTACCACCATTGACGGTACCGAGGATAGGCCATCAACTCTGACCGGCTAGCAGGTGGTTCAAACCAGCGAATTTTCATCTGCTGAGCGGCTAGCACTCTATGGAGATTGGCATCGCGAACTCGACCATAGATGCGCTCACAGTCGGTATAGCTATAAATGCCCTCAGCCTGAGTTTCCCTAATCAGACGGGGCAACACATCCACTGGGTTACCACTACGCAAAATTAAGCGCCCCCCAAGATGGCGCAAATCCTGATGCAGATGACGCAAACAGTCCACCATAAAAGCGACTCGAGCAGCCCCCGTTTCTGGATGCTTTAGCAACGCACGATCAAACACAAACACCGGTATGACTGCGCCACGACGTGCGGCTCGATAAAGGGGCTCATGGTCATATATCCGCAGGTCACGACGGAACCACACTAGGGTCCGATTCATCAGCGCCTCCTAGCCCAGCAGATTACATCCATACCTTTGGTGCTCGCTATAATTCGCTGCCTAAATGATAAAAACTTTTTTGTTTTATGGCCCTAGACTAGCCTCTTTTTAGTTCAAATGTACTATTATTGATGTCACAACCATTAGAACGTTTGTCCTATGTCTCGGTCTGATCTGTATACACCACGCCGTCGTCCAGCACCCCAAAGACGGCCCCAAAGACGTCATGAAAGACACCCCGCAGGTTATTACGTCAAAGCACGTTCATCCCGGTCATCGCAGCGACCCAATTGGCTATTTGGCAGCATTGCACTAGCGACCTTAGCACTTATTCCCCAAGATATATGGTCGCGCATTTCCATGCCGATCTCTACTCAGCCTACCCAGTCACAGTCTGTGCAGCCATGGTATCTGAATCGCACCAAGGCGACTCAAACATGCGAGACAGTCGTAAATGCCGACCAGCGTCTTTCCCGTGGCCAATTAACTAAATTTTTAGTGATTGCCCAAGATTCAGCCCAGACAATCGTCCATGAAACCATTTCTAGCCCCTATTGCACATTGTCTAAAGCAAATCAAAGCAAGCAAAGCGAGGCCTATCCCTTAGAGTTTGACCCAGACACCTGGTTTGTCGTCAATTACGAGCAAGGCCTCTATAAAAGCTACGACTTTGTCTTCAAAGTCGATTAGCAGCTACTACATATTCAACTCTCGCAGCAGGCCATCACAGGCATCCATCAATAAATTAATCACATAGTCAAACCCATCTGACCCACCATAATAGGGGTCAGGCACTTCCCGGTCAGAATGTGTCTGGCAAAAATCGCACATCCGCTTTACTTTGTGCGCGTATTTCCCAGACGGGTCAAGGGCCAAAATATCGCGATAGTTACTGTCGTCCATGGCTAGCACCAGATCAAATTGATCCAGGTCAGACACTGTAAACTGTCTTGCCCGACCGACTAGTTTAATGCCGCGCTTTTTAGCAGCAGCTGTCATACGGCTATCTGGAGAGCTGCCGATGTGATAGCTCGATGTTCCTGCAGAATCACAAACCACCTTCGATTGCAAACCTCGTTGCTCCAACAGGTGGTTCATGATGTTTTCTGCTGATGGAGATCGGCAGATATTGCCTAGGCAGACAAATAAGAGTCGGGTCGTCATGGCAGAAACTCGATGAACGTAGAGAAATTGGCTATACAAAAACGACTAGCGATCATTACGCTAGCCGCCTTTGGGCAAAAACTATTTCTATGGACTTAGAGGCCTGGAAGCTGTAAACCACCCGTCAACTCTTCCATACGCTCACGCATGGTCTCTGTAGATTTGAGATAAGCGTCACGCATAGCGGCTGATACTAGGTCAGAGAGAACCTCTGCCCCTTCATTCATCGCTTCAGGGGAAATAGAAACCCGTTTGGGCTCCTGATTGCCACTGAGGATAACTTTAACCAAGCCACCGCCAGACTGGCCTTCAATTTCCATTAGTTCAAGTTCTTCCTGGAGTTTCTTAGCTCCCTCTTGAACTTGCTGAGCCTTTTTAAAGGCTTCGCTCAGCTCTTTCATTTTTCCAAGACCGAAGCCAAAACCTTGCCCTTTGCTCATAATTGGCGGCGTGATTTTACTAAATGAACTGTCAAACTATACGTCGCCTTGGCAGGAATTGCAATCGCTACTCACACAGTATCGGCAACTGTCCATTGGCTCATACAGCCTGAAAGTCTCCTAGAATCTGCACCTCAGGCCTTAGTTGCAAAGACCATTTGTCATCTACAATGCCCTGAATATGTCGGATCAGCTTGAAAATATCGCTAGCGGTTGCACCACCACAGTTGAGAATAAAGTTGGCATGCCGCTCTGCCACTTGAGCTTGCCCCACTTTGAATCCCTTCAGACCTGATTGTTCAATCAGCCAGCCTGCACTTTTGGGCTGAGGATTGCGAAATACACTGCCACAGCTGGGTAAATGATAAGGCTGGGTGGATCGGCGCTGCTCTAGATCGGCAGAGGTCTCTGCCCGAACTACTTTTGGCTCATGGCCAGGCTGTAGTTGAAACGTGGCCTGGGTCACAATCCGTGGATCGGCTTGTAGAACAGAGGTTCGATATTGAAACTGCAGCTGCTCAGGAACCAGGGTTTCTAGAGAGCCATCTGGATTTAACACCTGAGTACTCACCAAAATTTCTTGGGTATCACTGCCATGGGCTCCCGCATTCATGACAACCGCTCCACCAACGGTTCCTGGAATTCCTACAGTCCACACCAGCCCCCTCCAGCCGCGTTTAGCCACTTTCCAAGCTAATGTGGCCATGGGCATACCGGCAGCGACAGTGACTCGACCTGCCTCATCAAACTGAGTTTGCCGCAGATAGCGGGTACAAATTACCAGACCGGGTAAACCGCGATCGCTAATCAGCAAGTTGGAGCCAGCCCCCAGACGAGTAATGGGTAACCCTTCAGCATTTGCCCACTGAACACAGGCCTGTAGCTCGCTGACACTGCGGGGGGCAGCAAACCACTCCGCTGGCCCACCCACCTTAAATGTGGTCAGACTTGCCAGGGGATACTGGGCCTTAGCGATACAGCCGGTACTCGTAAGTTGCTTTTCAATGGCCATTGCTAAAAATACGGATTAGAGAAGTTGTTGCCAGCCGAAATTTTCATCTTGGCACAACATGATTGCTGGCTGTGTCCTAAACACTTGTCAGGGCGGTTTTTTCAGATTGCTTGGCTTGATAGTCCATCACATCTGGAATGACCTGGTTTAGATTACCTGCCGTTAGAAAAATAACCAGATCGCCCGGCTGCAACAACGCCGCCAACTTTGCTTTCACGTCATCTAGAGTAGCTGCATAACTTACCTGGGTATGGTGTTCACCAATGGCACTAGTGACATCTTCGCCCGTAATTCCCGAGGGATTTTTCTCTCCAGCACTATAAATGTCAGTGACAATCACCTGGTCTGCCTCGGCAAATGCCATTGAAAACTCCTGCAGTAGCGTTGTAATGCGGCTATAGCGATGGGGCTGAAACACAGCTACTACAAGGCGTTGGTTAACACCTTCTAGACTCTCCGTACTTTTTACTTTGGCCGCTGCCAGGGTTACCTTAATTTCACTAGGATGGTGGGCATAGTCATCAATAAACAATATGTTGTTGTGAAACCCACGGTGATCAAAGCGACGCTTAGCACCTTCAAAGGTAGCCATGATGGTGGAGATCACATCAAACTCTACCCCTAATCGGCGAGCCACAGCAATTGCCGCCAAAGCATTACTTAAGTTATGACGCCCTAAAATCGCCAGGTGTAATTCCCCCAGACGCTGGCCTCTTTCCCAAATCTCCGCCGTTGTCCCTTGCGATGTTTCACAAATATCTGTGGCAATATAATCAGCCCCTGACTCGGGCCGCAAACTGTAGGTGACGTTAGGCTGAATCTGGTTCATAACCGTCTCACAATCAGCGCTACCAATCACCACATCGCACTGATGTGCAAAGTGTTTGAAAATGCCTACTACCTCATCCAGAGTGCTGTAGTGATCCGGATGATCTAGTTCAATGTTAGTGATAACACCAATTTCAGCTGACAGTTTCACTAAGGAGCCATCAGACTCATCTGCTTCAGCCACCATATAATCGCTGGTCCCCACATGGGCGTTCCCCTGCCATGCCGCGACCTCACCTCCGATAACGATAGAAGGATCGATGCCGGCCTTAAGCAGCAGATACCCCACCATGCTGCTAGTGGTGGTTTTGCCATGGGTGCCTGCGATCGCAATACCCTGACTTTCATTCATCAGGGCAGCCAAAATATCAGAGCGATGGAACATAGGACAGCCAGCATCCATAGCAGCCTTATATTCAGGGTTACTAGGACCAATTGCCGTAGAACAAACCACTTGGGGCAAGACCTGCGTATCGTCCGCTAGCGTCTGGGTTGCCTGAGCAATATTGTCAGCTTCTTGACTCCAAAAAATGTGGACACCTTTCTCTTGCAAGCGCCGAGTAATGTGAGTTAAATGGCAGTCAGACCCAGACACTGGTAACTGCCTTTCGGCCAATACATAGGCCAAAGCTGACATACCAATGCCACCAACACCAATAAAGTGTAATGGTCTGCCATTAAAATCTACTGCCATTGGCATAAAACTTACCTCACACACCACACACAGATATTTCAGGCGTATAATACCAGGAATCTATAGAATGGCTACACACCCAACTACCAGGGTTCGCCATTTCGCGCAATTTACTAGGTACCAATCCTTAAAACTTCAACATTGATTCCAGGAAAGCGATATATGCTGGATCTTCGTCAGAACTTCACGCAGATTCCTGAGACTGACTTGTAAGCCAATACCGTGAGCAATTATACTTAATTTCAATATAGAACGATAATCCATTTGTTAAGCTCGGGCATCCCTTTATTACATGAATTTGGCACAGGCTTGACTGTGATATCTACGAGCCCGGGCTGTTTAGACAATGGGATATCATTGATTTTGCTAACGCAAACGCTAATTTGACGCAGTTGTACGACAGAGGGTAAGCGCAGTGATTAGAGTAGCTATCAACGGTTTTGGGCGCATTGGACGCAACTTCCTACGCTGTTGGTTAACCAGAGAAAATTCAGGATTTGACATTGTTGCAATCAACAATACCTCGGATCCTAAAACAGCTTGTCATTTGCTGAAGTATGACTCCTTGTTGGGACGTTTGGATGCAGATGTTAGCTTCACCGACGACACCATTACCGTCGGCAATAAGACTATCAAATGCTGTTCTGATCGCAACCCCAACAATTTGCCTTGGGGCGCTTGGGATATTGATCTTGTAATTGAATCCACAGGCGTTTTTGTTAGTGAAGAGGGCGCACGCCGCCACTTAGAGGCGGGAGCTAAGCAGGTTCTGATTACAGCTCCTGGTAAAGGTGGCAACATTGATACATATGTGGTTGGCGTTAATGCTGACCAGTATGTTCACGGCAAGAATCCCATCATCAGCAACGCTAGCTGCACCACTAACTGCTTAGCTCCCGTAGTTAAGGTCGTTAACGACGCCTTTGGCATCATCAAAGGAACAATGACCACTACCCATAGCTATACAGGTGATCAGCGCATTTTAGATGCTAGCCACCGTGATTTGCGCCGTGCCCGTGCAGCTGCCATCAACATTGTGCCGACATCCACCGGTGCTGCTAAGGCCGTGGCTCTAGTTATTCCTGATATGAAGGGTAAGCTTAACGGTATTGCAATGCGCGTCCCCACACCCAACGTTTCCGTCGTTGACTTGGTTGTTCAGGTTGAGAAGAAGACAATCAAGGAAGAAGTTAACGAGGCCATGAAAGCTGCTGCTGCTAGTGGCTCTATGAAGGGAATTCTGGGCTATACAGAAGAGCCTCTTGTTTCCATCGACTATCGTAAGACTGATGAATCTTCGATTGTTGACTCCAGCCTAACGTTAGTTATGGATGGTGACATGGTTAAGGTTGTTGCTTGGTATGACAATGAGTGGGGCTATAGCCAACGCGTTGTTGATTTAGCTGAGGTTGTTGCGGCTAATTGGCAAGCATAACCCACGTAGCTTTCTAAGCATTCAAAGCCCGCTGTATCTTGTATGCAACGGGCTTTGTCTATAAATAACACATCCAGTGGATAGTGGTTCCCATGTCTCAAGACTTAAATGTTATACGGCCTGCTCTACTTGAGACCTATAGCGATTGAACAAATGTTGGTATTTAAGAATACGATCAAAGTCTCCTAAAGCTAAACAGGTCGTTTTCAAGGTGTTGAGTGCCTGCTGTTGCAAATTCAAGTTTTGCAGTGCTAAACACACCTGAAGTCGTTGTTCTTGATAGCGAACAACGTCATCCGTCTGACCTAAAGCATCATAGTTAATGCTTAAACTGTCTAAACTTTGTTCTTGAGCCCTTAAATCACTTAATTCTCGGGCTAATTGAAGACGTTGTTTCAGATAGCCAACCGCCAATTGATAACGGCCTAATGCGTAGCAAGCAGTCGCTAAGTTACGCAAAATTTTGATCGCTGCCGATTTATCCAACCTAGGATTGTCTATATCTAAAAGTCTGCTGTAGTATTCAACAGTTTTGCCATAGTCACCGATACGATGATAGAGGTTGCCAATATTGCGTAAGATTTGAGCTATATCTTTGGAACCTTGATGTGATTGTGCTAATTGCAAGCTTTGTTCATAACAATCAATGGCCTGAGGATACTGACTTTTTGCTTTATAGGCTAAACCCAAGTTGTTAAGGCAACGGCTCAGCACCTTATCGTTATTCAGTTCTTTAGCTAGCTCATAACCTTGCCACAGAGCATTGAGCGCTTTATCTAGATCATTCAGGTGGCGATAGCTATTACCAATTTGATCTAGAGCTGACATTTGCAAATAAACATAGTTAGAGGCGTTAGCAATATCAAGGGCTCTGCGAGCCGAGTCTAAGGCCCAGAGATAACGCTTTTGACTATACTGAGTCAGCGCGATGGCATGATAAATTTTGCCTTCTAAGAGGCAATCACCCGTTGGATTCAGGCTATGCAAGGCAATTTGCAATGTGTCTAATGCAGACGAGTATCGACCCTGACGATGGTAAGCCAATCCTTCCTTGAGATAGTGATCAGCTATCTTATCTGCACTACTCTGTGCCGCAGGCAGTTGACTACCGGAGATCACGATTGGCGAATCCTTATTGTGCATACTCAAATCTCCAGGAAGCTTAGTCAGCCCAGTTAGTCAGCTCAGTTAGTTAGCTCAGTTAGTCAGCGCAATGCGAGCATGAATCTACGTACGCATCTATACTAATGTGCTCGTTGAAAGCCCCATAACCGTACTAACCCCTAGTTGATTGCCACGGTCTCTAGTTCAGCTAAATAGCTGACCATAATATGGCCCGTCAGTTAATCTCTATGATGGAAAGAGACACCCATCGCTATAGGCAATTATTTTGACCGCGTCCGTATTTGCAGCCGAACATCTACTTTTTGAGCCCGCTGCCCCCCACTCCGATGCAGTTCCCGTTATTTTCGCGTTTCCCAACGAATATTCCGTTGGGATTACGAGTTTGGGGTATCAGGTAATTTGGGCCATGTTGGCCCAGCGCAGCGATCTGGCCGTGGGCCGTCTGTTTACAGACTTGGCCAGTGGTCTGCCTGCCAAGCCTGAGCTCATGGGGTTTTCGGTGTCCTGGGAATTGGACTATATCAATATCTTAAATTTGCTAGAGCAGCAGCAGATTCCTGTTCGTAGCAGCGATCGCACCTCCGATCATCCCCTCATTTTTGGCGGCGGTCCGGTCCTCACCGCTAACCCTGAACCCTTTGCTGACTTCTTTGATATTGTTCTTTTGGGCGATGGTGAAGATCTGATTCCCACTTTTATAGACACCTATCAAACTGTACGGGACGCCAGCCGATGGGAACAGTTGAAGGCTCTGGCCCAGGTCCCTGGCATCTACATACCCAGCCTCTATCAGCCCATATACGACGCCCCCACCGGACCCATCAGTCGAGTAGAACCCGCCGATGGTGTCCCCGCCGTTGTCAAAAAACAAACATATCGAGGCAATGTGCTGCTAGCCTCAACGGTGGTTACAGAAAAGGCTGCCTGGGAAAATATTTTTATGGTGGAGGTGGTGCGCAGCTGCCCCGAGATGTGTCGATTTTGCCTGGCCAGCTATCTAACGCTACCGTTTCGTACAGCTAGTCTGGATGAATCGCTCATTCCTGCCATTGACCGTGGCTTGGCAGTCACCAAACGGTTAGGGCTATTGGGGGCCTCGGTAACTCAGCACCCAGGGTTTGAAGAGCTACTGGACTATATTAATCGGCCCGAATACGATGATGTACGGCTAAGTATTGCTTCGGTGCGCACCAATACCGTCAATGAGAAACTAGCCCATACGCTGGTTAACCACGGGACCAAGTCCATCACCATTGCCGTGGAAAGTGGTTCAGAACGGGTTCGTGAAACCATTAATAAAAAGCTTGAAACCGCTGATATTGAACGCGCCGTCGTCAATGCTAAAGCGGGCGGTCTCAGCAGCGTTAAACTCTACGGTATGGCCGGTATCCCCGGTGAAACGGAGACCGATTTAGAGGATACGGCCAACATGATGCTGCAATTAAAGAAGGCGGCTAAGGGACTGCGGCTCACCCTGGGCTGTAGTACGTTTGTCCCTAAGTCCCACACCCCATTTCAGTGGTACGGCGTGAACCCTAAAGCAGAAAAGCGGCTGAAGTTTTTACAGAAGAAGCTGCGATCGCAAGGCATTGATTTCAGACCAGAAAGTTACAACTGGTCAGTTATTCAAACTCTGATTTCCAGAGGCGATCGACGCATTGGCCAGCTATTAGAACTCACCCGCCACTACGGAGATTCCTTGGGCAGCTACCGTCGGGCATTTAAGGAACTAAAAGGGCAACTTCCCCCCCTAGAGTTCTATGTCTATACAGATTGGTCAACAGAGCAGCCCTTACCCTGGGACCACCTAGAAGGGCCTCTGCCTAAACCCACACTCATTAAACATCTGCAAACAGCAGAGTCCTACATGGATGAACCTAGATTATGCAGGGCTAATCCTGCCGTTAACTTATGTGGATCCGCTTGAACTCAAAGGCAACATCGCTGTTGACGCTAAACCGTGACACTATGTTTTTCCAAACAATAAACGGCAGCGTGATCGGCCAAAGTATGCCGGCAACAATGACAAAAGCCCAGTTCAAGATGCTCCGTTTAGAAGCAGCGGTATCCCTAAAAAAGGCAAATAACGCAATTAAGAACGTGAGCATCGTGGGCAAGTAGTACAAGTAGCTCATAGTCAATCAGATACTTAAAGGCGTAGACACAGAAAACCCACAGTTGACTAGCCAAGAAGCGTGACTTTTAGCCCCTTCTCCGCAGCAGTCAACGGGTATACCACCCCCAATCATTCACCTGGCCCAGTAAATGCTGGGCCGCCTGCAAAACTGACATCTCAGCAATATCAATTTTGGGAATTTCTTGACCGCGACGCACCAAGTCATGACGGTAAGTACGATCATAATAAGTCAAGATAATTGCCGCCGCAGCTGCCAGTTCCCCCTTCTTAATGTGCTGAACGGCCTCCTGGGTACGTAGTCCCCCCAAACGCTTGCGGAGACGCTCAGTAGCGGCTGTTAACTCATCTGGGTTTGCTTGACCATAAACATCCACCAAAATTGCCAACCGTTCTGCCTCGGAGCGAACCACCTCCAGGGTGGGAGCCGCTTCCATCTGGTCCACAATTTCCTCCGGTACTCGGCAGGTACCCACACGGCGACTTTCCGCCTCAACCCAAACAGGGCGCTGAGGGTTAAAGGTTGCCCATTGCTCAGCAATCAGATTTTCAAACTGCTCAGTACTGGGCTGGGGGGGCAACATCAGGGCTCCATAGCTGCTGCCACGATGATTGGCTAAACCTTCTAGGTCTAAAACCTGTTCTCCTAACTTTCTAAGGGCATGGAGAATATCGGTTTTGCCTGTGCCAGTCATACCGCCCACCACAATCAGGGTTCGAGGGGTGGCTAACGTGGTTCTCACCCAGTGGCGAAAAGCCTTGTAGCCCCCTTTCAACAACTTGACCTCTAAACCACTGGTCTCTAAAAGCCAGCCAACAGACCCACTGCGCATCCCACCACGCCAGCAGTGCACCCTGACCTGACGCTCCGGAGCCAAAGCCTTAGCCTGTTTAACTAAACCCACCATTTTAGGAGCCACTAACTCCAACCCCAATTCAACGGCAGTCTCTTGTCCCTGCTGTTTGTAGCAAGTGCCCACCTGAGCCCGTTCTTCATCCGAAAACAGAGGAAAGCTCAAGGCTTCAGGCAGATGCCCCTGGGCATACTCCCCAGGACTACGCACATCTAAAATCGGACCGGGGGCCTGCCAAAAGTCAGAAATTGGGAGAAGTTGGGTCACCACATAGTTACTGAAAAAACAAATGAAACCCCTCAGGATTTCACCCTCTGATTGTAAAAGGCGCTTGTCCCTCCACAGCAGGGACAACATTGCCAATGTGACGGCTATGGCTATATCCCTGAGTCTTTAAAGCACTCAAGCAATCATTGACACGGTTCTGGGGAATGGCTGCCACGAGTCCTCCAGAGGTTTGAGGGTCAAACAAGAGTGGGTAATGGGAGTGATGGGGGTGAGGATTATGTAAGTGCCGTTCAATCTGCTGATTACGTTTTTGAAGAGAGCTAAGATAGCCCGCCTCAAAACAGGTGTGCGCACCGGGCAATACAGGCAAAGCATCCAGATTCAAATCTATCGCTACCTCAGGCCGCAACATTTCATGGAGATGGCCCAATAAACCAAATCCGGTCACATCCGTACAGGCCACTACACCATGTTTTTGGAAACACTTGGCAGCCGTCTGATTTGACTGCACCATAGTGGCCACAGCAGCTTCGATCCACCGCCCTTTAGCCGCCCGCTGCATATCTGCCGCAAATAATACCCCCGTCCCCAGGGGCTTAGTCAAAATTAAGCCTAAACCAGGTCGCAAGTTTTGTTTGGTCAAAATCTGATCGGCAGCAACCCAACCGTTACAGGCAAAACCTAGAGATAGCTCTGGACCTTCGGTGGTGTGCCCGCCCACGAGCCAGGTCTGGGCAGGGGCCAATGCCTGGTAGGTCCCTGCCATCAATTGATAAAGGGTCTCCGTTTGGAGAGTATCTGTCCCGTAGGGCAATGTAGCCAGCGCTAAAACCGTTTGGGGCGTTGCCCCCATGGCAAAGAGATCGCTTAAACAGTGGTTCACACAGATCTGCGCAAACGTGTAGGGATCATCCACAATGGCTCGAAACTGATCCACCGTTTGCACGGCTAGCTTGTCAGCGGGCATGGCAACTACGGCAGCATCATCCGGTGCATCTAAACCGACCTTGACGGGGTTCGACCAGTGCTCCATCTCTGGAAATTCTGCCCTGGCGCGGTTTAAGGCTCGACTCAGCACTGAACTACTGACCTTGGAGCCGCATCCGGCACAGTGGGGCGTCATGGTTGCACTCTCCGGTGTCATCTTGCTACCGCTGACCATGGGGGGGAACTGATCAAACAGCGCCATAAATTTGCCGTCGATCTGATGTTTCCAGCGCCGAAACCATATAGATTCAGCAGACCAGCGACCGCGAGATGCGATCGCCCCCCCCATGCCCAAATCAATTATGTTGAGAAACTGACGCTGGGGCTTAAAGGGCTTGAGGGATTTTCCAGAGAAATAACGCTGCAGATTGTTATATAGAGGGGGGCCTTGTCGCACAGCAAATACCCCAGCCTTAGGACGGCGATGGTTCGCCATGGTAGCCACATCCCCCACAGCAAATATATTGGAGTGGGACAAGGTTTGCAGCGTATCTTGGACCAAAATAAACCCATCTTTATCCGTTGATAGCCCCGTACGAGCCAGCCAGGGTGCGGCACTGGCACTGGTAACCCAAAACACGCGATCGCATGTCACCTTTAACCCCGACTCACAGTGCACCTGGACAGCCCCCGCTGTCGCCGGCTCCAATGCACAAACCGATTCTGATAAATGGGTATGGATATTGCGATCTCGAAAAATCTTAGCCAGCTGGCGTTGCGTCGTCCGGTTACGCCCCGTTGCTAATCGCGCCCCTCGATGAAACACATGGATATTTGCCGCTTCACCCATAACCTGCTGTAGCCGCACCTGCATGTTGAGGGCTAGCTCCACTCCACCGACACCACCACCGACAATGCCAATGGTGGCCGACTGCGCCTGATCTAATCCTTCTAAATAGTGATGCCAGGCTCGTAACAAGTTGGGCACAGGTTTGGCCGGAATTGCATATTCTTTCGCCCCCGGCACCGACACTGTCCCCGGTGTACTACCAATATCGATGGACAGAGCGTCATAGCGCATCGGCGGATGATGGCGACAGTGAATCAGCTGTTGATTCACATCAATATCAACCACCTCATCCATAATCAATCGGCAATTGGCAAACCGAGTCAGCGGCCGCAAATCAATATGGGACTGGTCAAAGTCATAGAGCCCTGAAATATGGCAAGGCAACATCCCAGAATAGGGAGTATCCACCAGGTTGGTAATCAGCGTCAGCCGCACCCCCGCCGGTAGACCGTTCATGCCAATTTTGCGTAGCACAATAGCGTGGGTGTGCCCTCCCCCCACAAAAAATAAATCCGTATGAATCGAAGTTGTCGCCTGCATAGCCATCAGGGAGCCAATAAAAACCGCGCACCGCGCCCACTATAGATAGCAGAAAAAATAGGGTGACGCGTGAATTTTTCCTGAAGAGCTGGTGCCAGACTTCAGCGACAGCAGCGCTAATTACCCCCTAATTCCTGAAAGCGTGGATCGCCCCGCAGCCCATCAAATGCAGGCTCCTTATTCGCCATGGCAATCCACTGCGTAGGATTGAGGGCAAAGGCCTTTTGTAAGGCCAACAGGGCAAAATCATCCGCCTGCATCTGGGCATGGCAGTAGGCCTTGAGATACCAGGCCAAATCCAGATCCATTTTTAGCGCCACCGCCTGATTAAAATTTGCGATCGCAGGCCGAAACTCCTCCAGCAACATCAGGGCCAGACCACGTCGCACCCAGGCTTCGTAATAATCAGCCTGGAGGTCAATGGCCTCGGTGTAGCATGCGATCGCGTTTTGGGATTGCCCCTGCTCATCCAAGAAAACACCTTTTTGATACCAATCCACCGGAGTTTGTAATTGCTCATCCATCGATCCCATCCCCCTCTCCAATTCACTCTCAAGACTGCATAGGCCAACCCATATGTTTTATTACAACCACCTAAAAACATCCTTGACACTAATCAGAAAAACAAATGTATGCAATTTCAAGAAATTGATGTACATTAGCGGGCAATACTATGAGCAGCAGTTGGGCAAACTAATGCGTTCGATCAATGACTTTCAGTCATAGACGCACTTTATTAAATCTCCGTAGTTAAAGCTCCGTAATATTGAGGCTGCCCTAGGCTAAATCAGTTCCGCCCTAAACTGATTTACCCATTGACCTAGGAAAACATTGTAAAGGCCAGTCTTTCAAAACCAATCGTTCTGCGTTTTCGGGATATATGAAATCGAGTTCTTTTAAATCCATTCCTCTCAAGGGGTTTACCCAAACTCTTATGGGTCGCTTTAAAAAACTCATGCAATCCCGACGCCGACGTACTGCTTACACCAGGGTTTTACTTTTGGGGGTTCTGTCTTTATGGATGATCATCGGTCTGGTCTTGCCGGCCCAACGCAAAACCGCCAAAGCTGCCGAAGTAGAACTCGCCAGAGCTTCAAATCCTTGGAGTTTTGCTTCATTTCCAGTGGAGAATTTTCAAGCCTACACCTCTCCCTTTGGTTATCGCCAATCCCCCTATGGAGGCGAACAATTCCACTATGGGTTAGACATCGCTGCTCCGCTGGGCAGCTATATCCGCAACTGGTGGGAAGGCCATGTGGTGGAAATCTCAGACGATAGCGCCTGCGGCACCTCCGTGGTCATTGAATCAGGAGAGTGGCTGCACATTTATTGCCATATGCAAGGCTATGTCTCCTATGAAGAAGGGAGACGGGTTATGGTGGATCCCGATGGCAATATTCGTATTCGAGAAGGGGCCAATATCGGCACTGGCCAGCCTATTGGTCGTGTCGGTATGACAGGACGCACCACCGGCCCTCACTTACACTGGGGCTTAAAGTTTGAAAATAGCTGGGTAGATCCAGCGATGGTTTTACGAGCAATGTATGACGATCAGCAGGCCATTCGATAGGTTTGAATGCATTGCCATGGGCGGCTACAAGCACCGAGCGGACGGTTAACGTTCTCTACAAGTTCCGACTCTCACCGGGCTTCATGATTTGCACTCTTGAGTCTTTATGATCTGTAGCACAATCTATCAACCAGCCGAGATGCTATCGTCTAGCTAAGGCCATCATTGCGAGTGGCTGGGTACATTACAGCTGTACCCCTGTTCGACAACCACCCACTTAAACTATGACTGCTCCAATGTCTGAAGCTGAAAACACTCGCGCTGTTCTTCGTTCTCAAGAGCCCAATTCACAATATGAACTGCCTTGGAATCGTGAAGGTGAGTTCGAAATCGAGGCACTCATCGTCAGTCAGAGTAAAGATGACTTGCTGGTCAAAGTTAAAACTGACCGCGGTGAAAATCATCTCACCATCTCAGGTTTTCTTCCCGGTAGAGTATCCGGTCAGCGCTGGCGCTTAGAGTGTCTACGCACCTCCGGTCGGATTGAATTGCTGGACGGCGCACCACTCGAATAGACCTCCGCGCTGTTACTCAAGACTTAAGACCGCAGTTAGGTTTAGTTAACGTACCCTTGGCTCCTACAAGGGTACGTTTTAGGGCGAACTTGAGGCGCTGATAGGGCTACAGCCTCGCCTTTATTCCCTCGCTCATTGATGAGGGGTCGGCAGGTCTACGTATTCACTCACAATGCCGCGAAACTCTTCACCATCGATCGTCTCTTTTTCAACCAACCGATCGACTAAGCGATCGAGTAGTGAGCGATTGGTCTTCAGCATTGAGCGCGCTTTAATGTACGCCGTCATGGCAATTTCCCGCACACGTTGGTCAATTTTGGCAGCCATTTCCTCTGAGTATTCCGAGCGCTGCATCAGGTCGCTACGCCCCAAGAATACGGCACTGCTGGGAGATTCCATGGCAAATGACCCCAGCTCTGACATACCGAAACGCGTAATCATCTGACGGGCGATATTGGTCACCTGCTGAATATCGTTAGCAGCCCCCTGGGTTACCTCATCAGATCCAAAAACAATCTCTTCAGCCGCACGCCCTCCGAGGGCCATAGTGATGCGGTCAATCAATTCCGCATAGGAAATCAAGCCATCATCCACCCGATCTTCCTTGGGCAGATAGCTGGCAAAACCACCCACACCGCCAGATCGAGGAATGATTGTCACCTTTGCGAGGGGATCGGAATGCTTCAGCATGGTGCTGACCAACGCATGCCCGACTTCGTGATAGGCTATCAGCCGCTTCTTTTTACTATCGAGTAGCGGTGTCAGGGTGAGTCCAATGGTCAGTCGGTCGATGGCGTCATCAATTTCTGCCATGGTGACGGCATCTTTGCGACGGCGGGCTGTCAGAATAGCGGCTTCATTCAGCAAATTAGCCAACTGAGCACCGGAAAAACCAGGGGTGCGACGTGCGATCGCATCCAGGTTGACATCATCCGCAATCTTCTTATCCCGCGCATGCACATCCAAAATGCCCAAACGCCCTTTATAGCCAGGCAAATCAACGGTAATTTGACGATCAAATCGACCGGGACGCAACAATGCAGCATCCAGAACATCGGGACGATTTGTGGCAGCAATCACAATGATGCCGCTGTTACCTTCAAAACCATCCATCTCCGTCAGTAGCTGGTTTAGGGTTTGTTCACGTTCATCATTACCGCCACCAATACCGGCTCCACGCTGACGACCAACGGCATCGATTTCATCAATAAAGACGATGCAAGGGGAGTTTTCCTTGGCTTTCTTAAACAGGTCACGGACACGGGAAGCCCCCACCCCCACAAACATTTCCACAAATTCAGAGCCTGAGATACTAAAGAACGGCACACCGGCCTCACCAGCAATTGCTTTAGCTAGGAGGGTTTTACCGGTGCCAGGCTGCCCCACCAGCAACACACCTTTTGGAATACGGGCTCCAATGGCCGTAAACTTCTCAGGATTTTTGAGGAAGACCACCACTTCCTGTAGCTCTTCCTTCGCTTCCTCAATCCCGGCCACATCATCAAACATGACCCCGGTCTTAGCTTCCATTTGAAACCGGGCACGGGAGCGGCCAAAATTCATGGCACCGCTAGCCGAATTAGCAGACCGCCGCAGGATCATTAACAGCGCAAACACCACAATCAGGGCTAACAAGGCATTCACGGCTAATCCCGTCAGCGCACTATTATCCGAGCGTTCTAGAACTTCATAGTCAACATCACTGCTGCCGCGCAGCTTTTGTAGCAAAGGTTGGTTGTAAACATCATTGGCAAACAGGGTCACCTCATGTAGCGGCGCATTATCGTCATCGCCTTTAATGCGCACATTGGCTACACCCCGCAGGTTGTCCAGCTCAACTCGCTGCACATCACCCTGCTCCAGTTTCTCTAACAGCTGGCCATAGGTAATTTTAGTTTCTTCATCCCCTTCTGCCTGGGCAAGGACTGGCTGAGTTGCCACCATGGGGGCTGCAATCAGAGTTTGCAACACAAACCATCCAGTGGCCAAAGTCCGAGCAGCCTGACGGCTAAGGGCAGATTTATGGGACGAGGGGGGGGTGGGCTTATTCATAGAAGAGAACGTAGAACTAAAAATACAGCTAGTAAGCCAGTGGGTCTTTGTCAAATCAATTCAATATCCTCAGTTTAGCGTTCTAATCTGCTAACCAGGGGGCGATGATAGACATCCCTGAACCGATAGGAATTTATCGGGCGATCGCAACAATGCCATTCTGCCCACCAAACCCAAAACTACTACACAACACATGCTTCACGGTTTTAGCGTCAGGGGAAGCAACTCGCACAAAATTCAGATCAAACTCAGGCTTACTGAGACCAACACAGGGGGGTAAACACTGCTGTTGCAGGCTTAACACACTAAACACAACGCCCATCAACCCAGCGGCACCCAGGGTATGGCCCGTGGCTCCTTTAGTGGAACTGACGGCAGCCTCAGGAAACAGCTGCTGAATCATGTATGCCTCGTTGGCATCATTAAGGCGAGTACCCGTGCCATGGGTATGGATGTAGTCAATGTCATCTGGATGTAAACCACTACGCTGTAAACATTGGTGGGCCACAGATAAGGTTCCATCTGGACGGGAAGAACTAATGTGGTACGCGTCATTACTCAGGCCAAAACCCAATATTTGGCCGTAGTAATTAGACGGGCGTGTGCTTGTCCCCCTAATTTCTAAAACTACAGCCGCTGCGCCTTCTCCCAGGACTAATCCACTGCGATCGCAATCAAAGGGATAGCAGCCATCCTTCGCCATCGCCCCCATCCGTCGAAACCCCGCCAGCGTTAAGGGCGTAATCGGCGCATCCACAGCCACCACCACCACTCGCTCACATTGCCCTGCCTGGAGCAACATATAGCCCTGGAACAGAGCCCACAAACCTGTGGCGCAGGCCGCCATCGGAGCCAGCACCGGCCCTTGGCTACCCACTGCTTGAGCGATCTGATGCGACAAACCGCAGGGCAATGCAGCGAGCCAATGATGCATTGCCATATCACCCCGTGCCATGGCCTCCCAACGGTTTAAATAACTACGGCTAGAACCCACCACCACCCCACAATCCACCAGTGACGATGATGGGAGACCGGCATCCGCCATGGCGGCTTTGACAGCGGTAATCGCAATATCTTCTGGGTCAGAAGGCAATTTGCCTGCCATGCCCACGGGCATGACAGGCAATGAGGGAAAAGGCTGGCGTAGTGCGATCGCACTTTTACCCGCTAGTAAGTTGGCCCAGGTTGTCTTGGTTGTTTTCCCCAAGGCTGTCCATAAACCAATGCCGGTAATATCGACATCAACCATCAAGCAAACTTACCAAGACGTTCCCTACACTATTCAGTCACCAAGTTGTCCAAGCCCTCAAGCACCGTGGCCGATTCAACCACATCTCCCTGTTGAATAGCATCCACAGTATCCAGACCTTCAGTGACATACCCAAAGACAGCATAGCTACCGTCTAAGAAAGGCAAATCTGCCAGTGCAAAGTAAAACTGGGAAGAGGCCGAATCAGGAAATTGTGAGCGTGCCATAGCCACTGCACCGTGGGTATGCTGCAAAGCAGGCTGAGAATTTTCAAGGGTTTGACCATAGATAGGTTGCTCTGAGCCCGCAGGGGTTATCTCCAAAGGAATCAGGCGTTTTTCCTGGGTATCAGGATCAACAAAACCACCCGTACCAAGTTGCTGAACAGGCACAGTAGGATCCTTGCTCTGTGGATCTCCCCCCTGCACCACAAACGGTTGAGGCTCACGCACTACTCGATGGAAGACAGTGCCGTCATAAACACCGCGTTCAACTAAGTCAACAAAGTTACCAGCTGTAATTGGAGCTTGAGTACCATCAACCTCCACCAGAATTCGCTCCCCATTCACCGTCAACTCAACAGTGGCCTTACCCTCTAGACGAGCCAGCCCCTCAGGTATAGAAGGAGTCACAGCCAACTCCGTTGACTCAGCGGGTTCAGCTAGCGAAGTGGTGCTCGACTCAGATGGGTCAGTGGCCCCAGCCGTACAGCCCACCATAAACAAAGCCACTACCAAACCAATGGCCCATTGCATCCGGAAACCGAAAACCATGATTAATTCCTTTGTTCACTAAGGGCACCATATCTTGTCACAGGGAAACACCCTTTTCAATAGGGAGCCTCCTGGACATTCGGCACTATTTATTACAGACCTTCTAGGGGAACCTGCAGAAAGCGAGCCAACTCAGCACCCTGATTTTCCACAGATGCCAGCGACATCGGTTGACCAACACGGGTCAATGGAATATCTCCTTTACCTTTAACCTTCAGATAAAGCGCACGCTTAGGACTTAATCCTTCTCGAATATCAACACGAATCGCCGTGACAGACGCCAAAGGATATTTGAAGTCAATCTTGCGGTTTTTACCCGGAAAACCCCAGCGAAAAATCTGCACTTCCTCGCTCTTCTTATCAAAGAGGTTATAGCCACCTCCAACATTCCAAGCACAGATTAACCAAAGGTAAAGCGATAGCAGCAAAGCCGCTGTGCCATAGAAACACATCACCAACCCTTGTGGGATAAAGATAAGCTGTGTGGGATCTGCAAAAGGCAAAAGGTTAATCCCCATGTAGCTAGAAATGCCTGCCAGCAAAAATCCCGTTCCCCCAATGGTCGTTACCACGGCCCACCAATAGTTGCTCCAACGACGAGCTCCTAAAATTTCACGACGCAGGACACTATCCTTATTGGTTGTGTCAGAAACAGTTGCTTTAGAAACAGCCATGTTGATTTAGAAAGAGTATTGAAATGAGGTTGGCAGACTGACTGAATAGTCAGCATTGCCAAAGCATCGCTTTAAACTAGAAAACTATTAACCAGGCAATGATTAAGCCTATAGTCAGTTTAAAGTCTAAGGTTAACAAACGGTATAAATCCCACACCCAAAATCATCAGGAACCATTATCTGACTGGTACGGAGTAACTGTTAACAGCACTCTCAATAAATGATGACTGAGCAAATGAGATAAAACCACTACAGATTTGCTGTTTTTGAGCTAACGGAGTCCCTATCAGGTCATCTATTATTTCAGGCAAACAACCTTTTTAATTAACTTAGCGATTTCATAAGCACAGCCCCTACTTCAGCCTTCCAAAAGAATACAGATTCTGATAGGATCAACCTTAACTTTTGCAACGTTTACAACCCACTAGTGATACCCAAATGAGTCAGGGTTCATAGACTCGTTGATTGGTTTTAGATCAATTTGTCAACTATTTTCAGAAGAGGATTCCATGACCAGTCAGCCCGACCGCGTGGTTTTAATCGGTGTTGCCGGTGATTCAGGATGTGGAAAGTCTACATTTTTGAAACGCCTCAGCGATCTGTTCGGTGAAGAATTTATGACCGTCATCTGTTTGGATGACTACCATAGTCTGGATCGTCAGCAACGCAAGCAAGCTGGGGTGACGGCCCTCAACCCAAAAGCGAACAATTTCGATCTGATGTATGAGCAAATCAAGGCTCTTAAGTCAGGACAATCTATCGATAAGCCAATTTACAACCACGAAACTGGTTTCATTGATCCGCCTGAACGTATTGATCCAAATCATGTGGTCGTTATTGAAGGTCTGCACCCCCTTTACGATGGGCGCGTTCGTGATCTGCTAGATTTCAGCGTTTATCTTGACATTAGCGACGAAGTCAAAATTGCCTGGAAAATCCAGCGTGATATGGCTGAGCGGGGCCACACCTATGAGGATGTTCTAGCCTCTATTCAAGCTCGTAAACCTGACTTTGAAGCCTATATCGACGTTCAGAAGCAATATGCCGATGTCGTTCTACAGGTTCTACCCACTAACCTGATTAAGGAGGACAAAGAGCGCAAGATTTTACGGGTACAAATGATTCAGAAGGAAGGCATTGAAGGCTTTGAGCCCGCCTACCTATTTGATGAAGGTTCTACCATTAACTGGGTGCCCTGTGGTCGCAAACTGACCTGCTCCTATCCTGGTATCCGTATGACCTATGGTCCTGATACCTATATGGGCAATGAGGTGTCAGTTCTAGAAATTGATGGCCAGTTTGAGAAGCTGGAGGAGCTAATCTATGTTGAAGAGCACCTCAGTAATATCTCCACCCGTAGCTACGGTGAAATGACTGAGCTGTTGTTAAAGCATCGGGAATATCCTGGCTCTAACAACGGTACCGGCCTCTTCCAAGTGCTGGTTGGATTGAAAATGCGCGCTACTTACGAACGTCTAACGAATACGCGAGCTGGTGTTAGTGCCGCCGTCGTTGCTTAAGACGCTTATTTAAGCTGAAGACACTTGCTTAATCAGTCAAAGTACTATCAGTTCGATGCCATTTTGCTGGTTCAGCAAAATGGCATTTTTCTGGATATGGGCAGGATTTTTCTAAAACGGGATACTGAATGACTACAGGATAAGGACTGTCATATTCCAGTATTCCGCCGGGAATGCTATATTGGCTGCTGTGCCTTCATGAATATTTGATGAGCAGTAACATCTTGCTGTTATTGGGTTAATTCAACCTCTTATGAAGACAGCGGAATTCATCTACAGACATGGTGTCCCCATCGAATCAAGCTGAAGAGCATGGGAGAATCCTGAAGGCCCCAAATACTGGCGGAATAATATAGTAAAGAAATTATTGACGGCCTGATTTTTTCTCGAAGATTTATCATTTCACGGTTAGCATGGCTTCAGGTTCTCATCTCAGCAGTATTCTTATAGTCGAAGATAGTCAAGGTCGACGGGAGATTGTCCTAGATAGCTCCGTCTATTCTGTTGGTCGCGATGCAAAATGTGATATTCGCTTAGCTTCACAGTTTGTTTCTCGGCACCACGCCACACTAGTGCAGCTTCCTAGGGACGACGAGACCTACTACTATCGGATTGTAGATGGAAACCTGAAAGGTAAGCCTAGTGCCAATGGCATGCTCATTAATGGGCGTAAGCTACAGGCCCATGATCTAAAAAATGAAGACGAGATTGTCTTTGGGCCACAAGCACGGGCCATTTACTATCAGTTGAAACGGGATACCACATCAACTGTTCCCCCCGACGAATTCGATATCACGTTGATCAGCCCCAACATGATTGACGAAGAAGAGGAAAGTGAATTAAACGGGTAGTTTAAGTACTTTCTGACCGTATCCCATTGCGCAAAACTCAAAAGGGGTCTATGGAAGTTTTGCAGGCCCCTGTGTATTAATTATTACTGGCTTGTTGATAAGCGGGTTAACCTGCTTTGCTTTCGAGAGCCTGATTAACCTGCTGAAAAACCTTGTGACAATGGTTATTGACCTGTAACGGCAGCTCTTCATTCTTCACTACCAGATTCACAGTTGCAGCACTATGTTGGGTGACTAGCTCAGTTTCATCGGTAGAACCGATCAAAACCTCAACCGTAGCTAGCTTGCTGAAGGAAACCAGACCAGGGCGTTCTTTAGCCATCATATAGTCTCCATCCTGATAGACCAAATGAAGACCACAGGACTGTAGTACATCTGGTAGGGATTCACGCAAGTTATTTGCGGGTAGAACGCTTACAAAAATGTTGGTATACCGGGCCATAGAAAATTCTGGAGCTATTGCACAATTTCAGAATCTAAGGGTGTTTAAGATAGGGAGCAGTAAATTTAGACTAAACAATAAGTCACAAACTTGCAATTTTTTGTCCAGATATACTATGTCACTAGATCTAGATATAAATCTGCATCTACCTTTACCCTTCTCGAAAACAGTAAGCTTTTCAGGATAAATGTAGGTTAAATTCCCAGAGCATCCCTGTTGGGTTAGTGTAATGATATTCTGCTGCTGAGGAAAAGGATGCGCGGTAAACTTATCGTCTTTGAGGGAATTGAAGGTAGTGGTAAAACTACGCAAATTCAGCATCTGCGTCAGTGGTTAGAGCACACACTTCTCAGCAGTGGTCCATCTGACTATCCAACGGGGGTGATTGTCACTCGACAACCAGGGGGCACCAGCATTGGCCAAGAAATCAGACAGATTTTATTACAGTCGTCAAAAAATGCTGAGAGTCTAACTAGTCGGACTGAGCTGTTGCTGTATGCGGCTGATCGTACACAGCATGTGGAACGAATTTTGATTCCTGCCCTTGAAACTGGACATCTGGTACTTTGCGATCGCTACACCGCATCAACGGTTGCTTACCAAGGCTATGGCAGACAGCTAGACCTAAATCTGATCAACAACCTTAACGCCATTGCCACTGGTGGTTTGACCAGCGATCTTACCCTATGGCTCAAGCTAGACGTCATGCAAGGGCTTAAACGCATAGCCAACCGTGGCGAAGCCGATCGGATCGAACAGGCCGGAGTTGAGTTTCATCGTAGGGTCCATAAGGGTTTCAGCATCCAAGCCGAAGGGGATGAGTTCGTTACCGTGGATGCTAGCCTCAACCCAGAAGCAGTGGCTGAGCAAATTCAAGCCATCGTCTCCAAGTATTTACAGCAGTGGTATGCCTTCTAAATTGTCCTCAGCCTCAATGGGGCAAAAACAGCAGTTGATGCAGCACTTTGCTGACATTGTTGGGCAGTCCCAGGCCGTTGACCTACTGGTTCAGGCCGTCACTCGCCAACGGATTGCCCCTGGTTATTTATTTATAGGCCCCAATGGCATTGGGCGTAGCCTAGCTGCCACAGCCTTTGCCACTATGCTGCTTGGCGATCAACACACCACCCCAAATAACCTTCAACGTCGTATTCAGTCTCGCAATCATCCTGATTTATTGTGGGTTGAGCCCACTTATTTGCACCAAAACAAGCTATTGACCGTCGCTGAAGCCCAAGCAGCTGGTATTAAACGACGGGGTCGTCCCCAGGTTCGTCTTGACCAGATTCGAGACATTGCTCGGTTTTTAAGTCGTCCACCCTTAGAAGCCTCCAGAGCCATAGTGGTGATTGAAGCAGCCGAGCTAATTGCAGAAGCAGCCGCCAACGGTCTATTAAAAACCCTGGAAGAGCCGGGGCAGGCGTCAGTTATCTTAATTGCCCCCGACCAACAGGCACTGCTACCCACATTAATTTCACGTTGTCAGACCATTCCATTTCGGCGATTGAGCCCAGCTGACATGGCTCAAGTATTGACTAAGGTGGGTCAACAGGAGATTTTGGACTCCCCTGAAGTACTCTCCCTGGCCCAAGGATGTCCGGGTAGTGCGATCGCAAGTTGGCAACAGCTACAGTCCATCCCACCAGAGCTAATACAACAGGTCAGCCAACCCATTAGCAACGTCCGTAGCGCCCTAGAACTCGCCCGCCAAATCGTACAAATCCTCGCACCAGAATCCCAGCTTTGGTTACTGGACTATCTCCAACAAAGCCGCTGGCGGCAAGGCCATGCCCAAGGTATGGAACACCTGGAATTAGCACGCAAGCAGCTGCTCAGATATGTGCAACCGCGTTTGGTATGGGAAGTGACGTTAATGAACTTGATTTATTGAAGAATTAAACTAAACAGTACAATTCAGCCAATTTTCTCTAACCCCCAGCACCATAGAGAAAGAACTTAATGATCCATATGGTTCCACAGTCTGCGCAACGTCCCCTGAGAAAAACCAGCGTCTGGATTGGGGTTGCATTACTTTTATTCATTACCACTGCATCCTTACTAGCCCTACGGTCTGCACGGCAGGCACGACAGGCAGCCCTGGAAGAAGCTGCTAAACCACCCCCCGAACGAGTAGATGTCGCTGCCCTGGGGCGGATTGAACCCAAAAGCGAAGTGATTGATGTGGCCGCCGCTGAGACTGGAGTGCTCGCTAAATTACTGGTGCAAGAAGGCGTGCAGGTAAAGTCTGGCCAAGTCTTAGCTGAGCTAGATATGTACGAAATCCGTAAAGCTGAGCGGGACTATGCCGCCAGTCAGCTGGCGGAAGCTCAGCAAACCTTAGCGGCGGAGCGCAGTCTAGGCGCGGCCCGGATTACCGAAGCTAACACCAAAGCGGGGCAAATTGATCAGCCGCAGATTCAGGCGATTGAGGCCCAGGCAGCTCAGATTCGCAGCTTAGAAGCTCGCCTGGCTCTGGCGGAAACCGATCTGGCTCGGTTTAAGGATTTGTTTAGCCAAGGGGCCATTACCCGTCAAGATTTGGACCGTCAGCAAACCGAGGTCGACGAACTCACCAGCGACATTGCCAATGCTGTGGCCACCAAAACCCAGCTAGAACTAGCTCGAAATACCGCCTTAGACAATGCGGCTGCCCAAGTTTCCATGGCAGAGGCAGATTTACAACTGGCCTCCGTAGAAACTGGCGTAGAAGCGGCTCAGCAGAATTTAGCCCTGGCCGAAGCGAGACTTAATCGCACCGTGATCAAAGCACCAGCTGCGGGTCAAATTCTCGATATCTATGTGCGCCCAGGGGAGACTGTGTCTAACAATCGGCTGCTTTCCATGGGCGATACGGAGGAAATGTATGTAGTCGCCGAGGTCTATGAAACGGATGTCGGCCTGGTGAAAGCGGGACAAAAGGCGATGATTACTAGCCGTAACGGAGCCTTTGCAGGAGAACTGACCGGCACCGTAGAAACGATCGGTCTGCAAATCTTTAAAAATGATGTGTTGGACGATGACCCGGCTGCCAATGCCGATGCCCGCATTGTGGAGGTGCGCATTGCAGTCGATCAAGATGATGCCGTCGCCATGCTAACCAATCTCCAGGTGGATGTGCTGATCGACATCCAAGCTGAGGAGAACTAGCGATGGCCAGGGTGTCGGTGGCTTGGGCCAACTTAATGCACGAGCGTACCAGGTTAGTGGTTGCGATCGCAGGTGTGGCTTTCGCCGTCATCCTAATTTTTATGAACCTTGGGTTCATGGGAGCCCTGATCTCCACGGCCACTAATTTCTATGAACAGTTCAATGCCGAGCTCTTCTTAATTTCGCCAGAAACACTGGAAATTAGCACCTCTACCGCATTTCCGCGAGAGCGACTGTACCAGGTCGCTGGCGTGGATGGTGTAGAGCGCATCATGCCCCTCTACAGCGAATATCTGCTGTGGCGTAACCCAGAAACCGGTGTCAGCCGCGCCATCTTTGTCTATGGCATCAATCCCAATGACCCCGTATTTCTGATGCCTGAGTTACAGGGTGAAGAGGCCCGCCGCATCCTCAGTCGACCCGACACCGTATTTATAGACAAACTCTCACGCCCCGAGTTTGGCCCCCAAGACATTGGCACCACCACTGAAGCGGATCGTCGTCGCGCCACCATCGGCGGCACCTATTTTCTAGGAGGTGGATTTGCTGCCGATGGCACCCTGATCATGAGCGATCAGAATTTTATCAGGTATCTAGAACCACGACCGTTGAGTCTGGTCAATGTGGGCCTCGTCCAACTCCAGCCGGGAGTCTCGGCAGAAAAAGTGGCAGAAACTATGCGTTCAGTCCTACCCGCCGATGTGGATGTGTACACCAAGGCAGGCATCATCGAGCATGACTCCACCTACTGGCTAGAAGCCACATCCATTGGCTTTATTTTCAGCATGGGTGTAATGGTTTCATTTGTAGTGGGGGCTGTGATTGTCTATCAGATCTTGTTTACTGACATTCGCGATCACCTGCCTGAGTACGCCACCATGAAAGCCATGGGGTATCGCTCCCAGTACTTATTCAAAATCGTGCTGCAGGAAGCAATTTTATTGGCATTATTGGGCTATATTCCGGGGCTAGCAGCGGCTCTCGGGCTCTACCATCTCACCGCCACCGCCACCGCTGGCACGTTACCCGTCGCAATGAACGGTGGTCGAGTCATCTTTGTGCTGATCCTAACATTAGTCATGTGCTGCCTATCGGGTCTGATTTCCGTACGCAAAGCGGTGAAAGCTGACCCAGCAGAAATCTTTTAGAGGGGAAAGCCATGATCAAACGCATTCCCCTAGCCTGGCTCAACCTGACCCACGACCGCAGACGTTTTGCCACGTCGTTAGCGGGTGTAGGCTTTGCTGTGCTGCTGATGTTTATGTTCAACGGGTTTATGAATGCCCTGTACGACAGTCAGCTCCAGCTACTCAATCGGTTTAACGGTGAGGTAATAATCGTCAATCGATTGCGTACCAACATGTTTGTGCCTCGGGCCTTTGCCCGCAGGCGGCTGTACCAGGCCCGTGCCTTCGAAGGTGTCCAGGACGCCTTCGCCATATACGTCAGTGAAGTGAACTGGAAAAATCCAGACAATCGTACGTCGCGTGGTGTCAGGGTCATTGCCATCAACCCCGATGAACCAGTCCTCAATATTCCTGAAATCAAGGCCCATCGCCAGGTTTTGAAGCTCCCAGAAACCGCGCTCATGGATACCCAATCACGGGCAGAGGTAGGGCCAGTGGAAGCTGGAGTAGTGAGTGAATTGGCCGATCGACGCATTCGTTTGGTCGGCACCTTTACCATGGGCACTGACTTTGCCTCAGGCAATGGCAACCTGATCATGAGCGACCAAAATTTTCTGCGCTACTTTGCTGACCGAGGTCCCGAGGAGGATAAGCGTAGCTTTGCCACGGTGGATATAGGTGTCGTCAAACTTGAACCAGGAACCAATGTCGATCGCATCGTGAAAACGCTGCAGGACAATCTACCCAATGATGTGTTGGTCATGGCTCGCGATGGGGAGAACGGTTTTGTCATTCGCGAACGTAAATATTGGCAAGAAAACACCAACATCGGCTTTGTGTTTTCGCTGCTGACCAGCATGGGCTTTTTTGTCGGCATTATCCTGGTCTACCAGATTCTCTACACCGATGTGGCAGACCACTGGGCTGAATATGCCACGCTCAAGGCCATGGGCTACAAAAATGGCTATCTACTGGGGGTCGTGATGCAAGAAGCCTTGATCTTATCTGTATTGGGATTTATTCCAGGGGTTCTGGTCAGTCAGCTGCTCTATCAGGCAGCAGGTAATGCCACTGGTCTATTTTTTCAAATGACCCCCGAACGCGTCCTGAATTTGCTAGTGGCCACATTCATTATGTGTTTAGTGTCGGGGGCGATCGCAGTCCGCAAAGTCCAAACCACCGACCCAGCAGACGTGTTTTAGCAACTTTTATAGTGGCGTTGAATTAGGTTAATAGCATGTTCAAAACTCAGCAACAATCTACGTTTGACCCTCCACAGGACGACCTAGCCGTCCATATTCAGCATCTTAACTATTACTTTGGTATCGGCGACCTGAGCAAGCAGGTGCTGTTCGACATTTCCCTGGAGCTACCCAAGGGTCAGATTGTTATCCTGACCGGCCCATCAGGTTCCGGTAAGACAACACTGCTCACCCTGGCGGGGGCTTTGCGACATTTACAGGACGGCAGTCTGCGCATACTGGACCAAGAACTCGTTGGCATGAGCGAACGCGCCATGGTCAATGTCCGACGCAATATCGGCTTTATCTTTCAAGCTCACAATTTATTTGAGTCTCTGACCGCCAGCCAAAATGTAGAAATGGCCGTGGAACTGACAGGAGACTTTGTTTCAAAGCGAGAGCAGGCCGTAGCCATGCTCAGTGCACTGGGACTCGCTGATCGAGTCGATTATAAGCCCCATTCGCTGTCTGGGGGACAAAAACAACGGGTGGCAATTGCCCGAGCCCTAGTCAACCATCCAAAGCTAATTTTGGCTGATGAACCCACAGCGGCCTTAGATAAAAAGTCTGGTCGGGACGTGGTCAACTATCTCCACACCCTATCGCGACAAGAGGGTTGCACCGTGCTGATGGTTACCCATGACAACCGTATTTTAGACGTAGCCGATCGGATTATTAACCTGGTGGACGGTCGTCTAGAATCAGATACCACTCCCAATGCCTTTGTCCAAAGCAAGACAAAAGGTGCCATGACAGAAGTCAGCGCCGACATGTTCATTATGTAAGTGGTAAACCACCTATGAAATTTACAAATGGAGCCCAAGAGTTAACCTATGAACGGGTTCAAGACTATCTAAGTGGCAGCGTATTTAAGAAAACGGTGCGGGCGAGCGATGAAAAGCCTTATTTTGACTTAATTTACCAAAATACAACGCTGATTGAGCTTTACATATTGCCCTGGGAGGCGCATCCTTACCCCGATAAGGAACTGGCCATTGTGCGAGCCAGCAGCTGTGTGGCCATCGGCTGTGGCCCAGAGTTATATTTACTGAGGTTTTTACTGGACGAAAACCGAAAAATGCGATTTGGCTCCTTTCAAACCGATGCAGCAGGCACCGTATTCTTTGCCAATCGTATTTTGGGTGGCAAGCATATGGACCCAACGGAGCTAGAAGTATGTTTGCTGTCGGTGGGTGCGATCGCAAGTCATTATAGCGACATCATGCTTGACAAGTTTGACGGTCAGCGTGCCCGCAACTCAACACCAACCTCTAAACTATAAGAGTATAAAAACCTTCACTCCGCACTATGGAAGACCTAGCAACCTACGACGGTATTTTTGTAGCTTTGGCCATCATTATTTTGGCTAGTGGTTTCATCATGTTATTTGGCAATCTCATTGGCGTGAATAAAAATTGGAAATAAGAAATAACAGAGATATGAAACATGTTGCCTAGTTCGTGATTTTCCGTTAGCGCGCATCGCTTTAGGGGAATTTTACCTATAGAAAACAGCTAGTCCGTTTGGACTAGCTGTTTCTCATTTCACCGAACCTATAGGTTTAATTCGGGTATCAAGTCAGAGCGGGACAGGTCTCCAAGCATAGAAGTCAGGAGTCAGAAGCCAGAATTCATGAGCTTCTAACTCCCACTCAGCCAAGCTTTCCCAGCTTAAATTGATGCCCTTACTTCTCGATAAAGCAGGCTTAAATGGAAGCTCAGATTTCTTACAAAAAGATTTTTATTGTTGGTTGTCCTCGCTCGGGCACTACGTGGTTACAGAAAATGCTCTCTAATCACAGAAATGTGATTCCCGTAAAAAATGAGAGTCATATTTATCGGCTTATCTATGAGCCATTCACCTATATCACTAAATTAAATGCACAACGCCGTTGGCAAGACTGGCCACACTTCGCAAGACATTTTGGCATCACTGCTTTGCTGTTTGGAGCAACCTCTTCAGATGTTTGGAACAGTATCTTGAAGAGCTATCAAATTTATCAAAAAAACAACGATATCGGTTTACATCATCTCATTAGCTATCAACAACTTAAAACCTTAATCCACCAAGTAAGACAAAACTCAGATTCAGATCTAGAGAAGGCCCAGTACCTAATCCAGCTTATTATCGATATTTTTTTTGAACAGGTGGGCGGACAGCCACAACAGTTTTTTCTCGAAAAAACTCCATTTCACATTAAATATGCTGATGTCATCTTAAATAGTTGGCCCGAAGCCAGAATCATCAACATAGTCCGAGATGGTCGGGATGTTTGTGCGTCTTTACAAGCCAGAGCTACAACAAAGCGATGGGCTGAATACGACACAAGAACCATAATTTCTCAATGGGAAAGATGCATTGCTTTAAGTGAAAAACTTTCTCTAGATCCAGCCTTTTCAGCTCGTATGTATTCAATCAAATATGAGGAACTTCGAGAAGATCCGATCGCTCAACTCAATCAAATCTGCAACTTTATTGATTTAGAGATTACGACTACAGAACTGAGCCAAATTATAGAATCCTACAATATTGAAAACATTAAGAATAAAGGCATTGGCCAACATATCAACAAGGGAAATATTAACAACTGGAAAACAGCCTTATCGCAAGAACATATCGACCTGTGGCATCAATCTGCCGGAAAAACCCTAACGCGACTCGGTTATTCGTTAACTTAGTTGTCCAGTTGGATACTTTCTAAGCTCAATTCAAAACTCAACATTTACCACTCAAAACTTCAAGGTTGCTCATGCTTCTTAACCTAGTGAACTTTTTCAAACCCCTTGTCATTAAAGGTTTGCAGCAGCGTTAGGCTGGCTATATAAACCAAGGGGTTATACACTTCTTAACCAATCGTTTCGCCCTTAATTTCCGTTAAGAGGTTGTTTTCCCCGCTCTACCAGCTCAGACGCCCTATAACCTAACAAGTCAATCTGAGCTTGGCCAATAGTCGTCTCTTTAGAAAAAGGGGTAAACCTAATGGCAAAAGCTGCTGTCTCTCGTTCACGAAACGTGGCGATTGTAGGCCCATATTCCAGTGGTAAAACCACATTGCTTGAAAGTCTACTTTCGGTCACCGATACGATTTCTCGAAAAGGATCCATTCCTGAAGGTAATACGATTGGAGACCATACACCTGAAGCCCGCAATCGCCAAATGACGGTCGAAACGAATGCCGCCTGTACTGAGTACGGCGGCATTCGTTTTACATTCCTTGACTGCCCAGGTTCCATCGAGCTGCTCCAAGAACCGCTACATATATTGATGGGAGTAGACGCCGCCATCGTCGTGTGCGAACCTGACCCTAGCCGAGTACTTACCGTATCGCCACTGCTGCATTTTCTAGATAAATGGGAAATTCCCCATGTTCTCTGGCTCAACAAAATGGATCGGGCCAGTGCACCATTTTCTGACGTCTTAGAAGCCTTAAAATCAGTCTCCAGTCGGCCCCTGGTCCCCCATCAATATCCCATCGGCGCTGGAGCAGACTTGGTCGGGTTCATTGATTTAGTCAGTGAGCAGGCCTATCACTACCACGCAGGAGCCGCCGCCGATCCAGTGCCATTGCCTCAGGAGTTGGCGGTCGAAGAAGCAATAGCCCGCACGGAAATGCTAGAGACCCTGGCAGACTTCGATGATCACCTCTTAGAAGAGCTACTGGAAGAAATTGATCCACCGGAGGACGAGATTATCCAGGATCTCAAAATGGAACTGGGCGCAGACCTAGTGGTGCCCGTCTTTGTCGGTGTAGCCTCTAAGGACTATGGCGTTCGTCCACTGCTGGATGCATTAGTACGAGAAACGCCTGAGCCTCAGGTCACTGCAGAACGACGTGGTATTGATCTGAACTCTACTGAGCCTTTGGTTCAGATTCTCAAAACCTACTACAGTCCCCAAGGCGGCAAACTGTCTTTAGCTCGGCTGTGGCGAGGCACCCTCAAGGATGGAGCCAACCTAGGGCTAGATCGCATGGGCGGTTTGTATTCTTTGATGGGCAGTCAGCAGCAGGCACTCAGTGCAGCGGAAGCAGGTAGCGTGGTTGCGATCGCACGTCTAGAACACGCTAGGACTGGCGACACCCTCACCACAGCAGAAAACTCTGACGAAACCTTACCTATCGCAGATATTCTGCCAGCGGTTTACTCCTTAGCCATTGCTCCCGAAAAGCGCGATGACGAAGTCAAGCTGAGTGGAGCACTCAACAAGCTAGTAGATGAAGATCCTGCTCTGCATTGGGAACAACATGGCGACACCCACGAAGTAATCTTGTGGGGACAAGGAGACGTCCATCTCAAAATTGCCATGGACTGGCTCCGCCGTAAGTACAATCTATCCATGGTCACTCACGTTCCCCAGGTGGCCTATAAAGAGACCATTCGCAATGCCAAAGAGGACATTCGCGGACGCTATAAGCACCAGACCGGCGGCCATGGACAGTTTGGTGATATTTACATCGACATTCAGCCCCTACCGCGCGGAGAAGGGTTTAAGTTCGCTGAGAAAATTGTTGGCGGTGTTGTTCCTAAACAATACATTCCCAGCGTTGAAACAGGTGTGAGAGAGTTTCTCAAGCAAGGGCCATTAGGCTTCCCAGTGGTGGATGTCTCGGTCACCCTTAAGAACGGGTCGTACCACCATGTAGACAGTTCTGACCAGGCATTTAAGCAGGCTGCACGCATTGCCATGCAAACGGGTCTACCCGAGTGCAAACCTGCGTTGTTAGAGCCGATTGCCTCTCTGTCTATATCCGTTCCGAATCGGTTTACCTCTAACGTGCTCACTCTGATTAGCGGTCGTCGGGGTCAGGTGATGGGGTATACCAACAAGGCTAACTGGCCTGGTTGGGATGAGGTGTCTGCACAGCTACCGGTTGCTGAAATGCAAACGCTGATCCTGGAACTGCGTTCGTTGAGTATGGGTGTGGGCTTCTTCAGCTGGCAGTACGACCATCTGAATACTGTACCTGAGAGATTAAAGGAGAAAATTGTGGCTGAGGCTAGCAACCATAAGTAACCGCACAAACTCTCATAACTAAAATCAGGTGCGCTGTTATTTAACTAAGTGACGGCGCACCTTGATCTGTCTGGGATATGATAAGTACATCTATTCTATGATGACGATATTGGGTAGCACTTCCGCTGCAAGGATTGGTGGGCGCTGCCCACCCTACCAATCATTAAAAATTGTCAGGAATTTTAGAGGCACAGACTGTATCTGACTATCACTAGGGAATGAACCCTAAGGAGATACTGTGCAGTCAATTTATTGGTTTTGTTTTGTCATTGGCGGCGTCTTTGTTGCGATCGCCACACTAGGTGGTGCCGGTGATGCAGATTTCGATGCCGATACCGATGTTGATTTTGACGCTGACTTTGATGCCGATATAGATCTAGATGCAGATTTAGATCTTGATGGTGATGTAGACCTTGACGGCGATGCGCCAGATATTGGCCCCAATATCAGTACAGGTGGTGGCTTCGATGCCGAGATAGACACTGATCTTCAGCTCCTACGAAAAGTTAAAGGAGCCTACATCTTCAGCCTGAACATCCTCACCAGTTTCAAATTCTGGACTGTCGGCGGATTTTTCTTTGGTTTGACGGGCCTCAGCCTGAGCTGGGTACAATCCAATTGGCCCGCCTCAGTCATCTTTATCGTCGCTTTGCTCATGGGCATTGTGCTAGGAGGCACCTTGGCCATTACCCTGCGCCACCTGGCTCGTCGCCATGCCGACAGCCTTATTCGTACCGAGGATTTTGCTGGACGGGTGGGCATCGTAGAACTGCCCTTTGATGCCAAAAGCAAAGGCAAAGTGCGTCTGGAACTACGTGGTAGCACTTTGCACATGATGGCACTCACGGACGACACCAAACAATTTGTACCGGGTGATAAAGTGCTCGTCGTTAATGTCGAGAAAAACCGGCTTTGGGTCGTTTCAGACGAAACCGCTGCTCAGCAGAACTAACTTATACCCATTTCATACCCATGACACACACTTTATTCTTGCTGGGACAGACTACACCAGCAGGGGATCAAAAAATATCGGTCCAGGCCGAAACCACTGAGACCGTTAGTTACGAACTTGCCCAGGCCATTCCTATTTCACAGGCTAACCAAAATACAGCCCAGGCAGGTGCCGTTTTAGGCGGTAGTGCCTTAGTTCTTGGCCTGATTGGCATTGGCGCGCTAATCATAGTGCTCAAAACCTGCCTGCGTATTTGCAACCCCAATCAGATTTTGATTATCTCGGGTCGTAAATACAAAAACAAAAGGGGGCAGACAGTCGGTTACCGCGTAGTGTTTGGTGGTCGTACGTTGGTGGTACCCATTATTGAACAGGTACAAAGCATGGACATGACCACCATGCCTATCCCCGTTGAGGTGACAAATGCCTATGCCAAAGGGGGTACACCACTGAATATTCAAGCCATCGCTAATGTCAAAATTTCTAGCAATCGCAGCGTTGTTGGTAACGCCATTGAGCGCTTTCTAGGCCGCAACCGCTCCGAAATTCGTCGGGTGGTCCGCGAAACCCTTGAAGGTAACCTACGCGGTGTTGTCGCCCTACTTACCCCTGAGCAGGTCAACGAAGATCGCATGAACTTTGCCGAGCGCATTGCAGCTGACGTTGCTAAAGATCTCAGTAAGTTGGGACTGCATTTAGATACGCTCAAAATTCAAAGTGTCACCGATGATATGGACTATCTCAGCTCCATTGGTCGCCGCCAAATTGCCAATATCATTCGCGATGCTGAGATTGCCGAATCTGAAGCTGTGGGTGAAGCCGACCGTATCGAAGCCGATTGCCAAAAGCAAGCGGAAGTAGCAAAAACCCAGGCTCTGACAGTTGTACAGCAACAGCAAAACGAACTTCGCAAAATCAAAGCTGAGCTAGAGGAACGAGCCAAATCTGAAGAGGAACGCACCATCGCTGCCGCCAAAGAAGCCCGCGCCCGTGCCGAGCAACAGCTCCAGACAGTACGAGCCGAGCTAGAACGACTGCGTCTACAAGCCGATGAAGTACTGCCTGCCCAAGCTGCAAAACAAGCTCAGGAACTACACGCCAAGGGTCAAGCCGCTGCTCTCGAAGAGAATGCTAAGGCCGCTGCTCTCGTCAACAACATGCTGGCTGAGGTCTGGGCCGAAACCGGAACCGATGCCACCCAGGTCTTTTTGATTCAACAAATTGACATGGTACTGAAGGAAGCCGCTAAAATTCCTGACCGCATCCATCTTAAGAATGTCAACGTTATTGACAATGGCGACGGTAAGTCTATTGCCAACCTGGTCAATGTCTATCCCGACGTTGTCCGTCAGTTCCTTAAACAGGTAGACGACACCCTGGGTATCGATGTTACGGGCACCCTGAACCAAAGCTTAGATTTTCAGCGCCAGTTAGAACCCGCTGTCACAACCCATACAACAACTGTAGAGCCCAACATGGAGGGCAATCGCTAATGGAAGGTTTAATTCTTTTACTCGTTATTTTCGGTGGTGGTTCTGGAGTAATCTCCCTAATCATCCGCAACCTCTACTACATTTGTCAGCCGAATGAGGTACTGATCTTTGCGGGCGCTCAGCAGCGATTGGGGCAAAAAACGATAGGCTATCGTCTGGTCAAAGGTGGTAGCAGCATTCGTAAGCCCTTGGTAGAAAAGGCGCTGCGCATGGACCTCACCAACATGATTATCGAGCTCAAGGTAACTAATGCCTACTCTAAAGGCGGTATTCCGCTGCAGGTAGATGGCGTTGCTAACATCAAGGTCGCTGGTGAAGAACCCGCCATTCATAATGCCATTGAGAGATTGTTGGGCAAGAGTCGAAAAGAGATTGAAAAAATTGCCAAAGAGACCCTAGAAGGTAACTTACGGGGCGTTCTCGCTAGCCTTACACCAGAACAGGTAAACGAAGACAAAATTGCCTTTGCCAAAAGTCTCTTAGATGAAGCAGAAGAAGATCTCGAAAAGCTAGGATTAGTGCTCGATACCCTGCAGATTCAGAACATTTCTGATAACGTGCGCTACCTTGACTCCATCGGTCGTAAACAGCAGGCCCAGCTCCAGCGTGATGCCCGCATCGCCGAGGCCAAAGCCCAGGCAGCATCAGCTATTCAAACAGCTGAGAACGAAAAGATTACCTCTGTGCGCCGGATTGAGCGTGACACTGGCATTGCTGAAGCGGAAGCCGAGCGTCGAATCCAGGATGCCCTTACTAAGCGAGGGGCTGTTGTGGCCGAGGTAGAAGCTGAAATTGCCTCTGAACTCGTCCGTATTCAGTCCGAGATTCCAGTACAGCAAGAGCGCATTAAGCAAGTGACTGAACAGCTTAAAGCAGATGTGATTGCCCCAGCTGAGGCCAATTGCAAACGAGCGTTGGCAGAAGCCAAAGGGGATGCGGCTCAGATTGTTGAAGATGGTAAAGCCCAGGCCGAAGGTACTAAACAGTTAGCCGAGTCCTGGCGCGCTGCTGGAGCAAATGCCCGCGACATTTTCTTACTACAAAAGCTAGAAATGTTGTTGAAGACCCTGAGTGCTACGGTACCCGATGTTGACATTCAGAATGTCACCATGATTGACAGTCAGACAGGGGGCACCGCAAAACAGGCAATTGCCATTATCGAGCAGTTAAAACAGACAACTGGCCTGGATATTGCCAGTGCCGTGAACAATCTGGCTAGTAGCTCCCAGCGATTACCAGAAGGGAAATAATATCAAATTCGATAAAGTCTCCCTGATTCACATTCAAACTAGATAATCTCGTAGGGGTGGTGCCTTCCACCCTGGGATAATTGTCTAAATCTCCTCGTAAACAAAACCCCATGGAGGCAAGCCTATGCCGCTATGGGGTTTATTTGTGCTGACCTTATGCAAGGAAGACCTTGAATTTTGAAGATAGACGTTGTAGGGGCAGCCACAAGGGCTGCCCCTACAGAAATCCAAAGAATTAGGCAGTAATTAAATGATTGAAACAACCATTACATGTGGCCAGCAGTAATGGCACCCACAGCCGCTGTAAACAATATGCGAGTGACTTCAATAACGCCAGCAACGGTAATCACAGCACCAATCTTACGGATAATAGCTGGCGGCATGTTGCCGTCCCATAGTGGGTTAATAGCACCAATGTAGTTAAACTGATTAACGTTACCTTCACCTTGATAACGCTTGATGCTGAGTTCCTTAGGTAGAGCAGGTAAATCCTGATCGCTGGACGATAGCTTGATGGAACGACGGCTAGGCACCTGGTAAGGACCAAACGCATTTATGTACTCTTCAGAACCGGTCAGCTGCTCAGCAAATGTGCGAATGCCCTCTGAAGCCAGCAATGAACTCCACTTGAATACTTCTGACTGAATGGCAGGGCGACCTAGAACCCGCTCAAAGCAAAGCTGAACAAAGCGATAGTTGCTGTTGTTGGCCAGAATGTAGTTCACGAACATATCAGAGCAAATTAGCTCGCGAACCAACTCCTGCGTGGTAATTTCACCATTGAGATAAGCTGAATCCAGAGACTCATTGTGGTGAAAATCAATGTTGCGATTGTCTTTGAAGAGACGACGATAAACTGCTTGCAAGCAGTCTGCCTTATCCATCGTAGAAAACATCTTAATGCCGCTGGCATCACCACTTTCTAAACGGATACCACCGTTGGTGGCTACGGGGATGACCTGATTGTTATTGGCAAGTGTCTGCATTTTTAATTGACTTTTATAAATGGACAAGCAGGCCGACATAGAGCCCTTTAGTCAAGGACATATTAGTGACAGGCCGTCCCCCACTAGCAAAACTGATAAGTATATTTACTCAATTTGTTTAATTATGTTGCATTTTCCTCAGAAAAGGGAGCTCTAAGTGGGGTGCTCACCCACTAGAAACGACTGATATCTGAAGATTCTTGAGAAATCGTTAGGGTTTTTAGACTTCTTTTAGGATACGTAAAGAAGCATAACGATAATTGCAATTGAATAATAATCAGTCTTGTACGCCTGAAGTCAAATCAATAATTTTGCACTAAGGCCATGGCAACCGTCGAAACTAGTATGCGATCGCACCCCACCCTAAGACACAGTCCTTTGCTGCGCATCGTACTGCTCCAAAAATAAAAGCACATCAGCACACCACTGCAGCCAGCTTGTTTCGTAAGCAATCCCTCGTTTCAGGGTGAGGTATTTAAACTGCAGCTCCACAGGGGGTTCAGGATGCCCCAAACACATCTCCTCAATGACACGATACTCATCTAACTGTGCCTGATGTAGTGCCTGGCGATGGTGTAATTCTTTCAACAACATCTCCCGGGGCATTTTATAGCCAATCATCGCCTTCACCAGCAAATCTTCTCGGATTTGGGTGCGTTCAGTAGGTTCTGCATACCAGCGGGTAAGTTCACTCCATCCCGAATCTGTAATGCTGTAAATCTTTTTGTCCGGCTTACCTTCCTGGGGCACCTTTTCAAAATTCACCCAGCCTTGGGACTCCATTTTAGATAGCTCTCGATATACCTGCTGCTGGGAGGCTTTCCAAAAGCAGCTAAGCCCTTCGTCGAAGCGTTTACTAATGTCGTATCCGCTATCGGGTCGCTGGGCTAACAACGCAAGGATGGTGTGGGCTAGGGCCATAGAATTTAAAGACTTAACAGACAGACTTAACAGACAGATTGAATGGAGAATCCGTTGACATATCCAACATGTTGAGTATACGCTATGGAATCATAAGCAACAAGTTGAATATCAATTATTTGATTATCAACTACGCGAATATCAATTAAGTGAATATCAACTGTTTGGATATTGAGCTATGGTTTCATCAACGTCTGATACCAGTGCAAAGCGCCCTAGCTGGCACTGGTTATGGTTGCTGCCGGTATTAGTAGCTCCTGCCATCTGGCTGGGGCGTTTTCGGTCTGGCTCAGCTGTGGCTGAGGATGCGATTCAACCGCTCCCCGTTCAAACCCAAGCCTTAGAACGTGTTAATGAATATCAAGTAGAGCGCACCTACACCGGTGAAATCGTTGCTCGACGCAGTAGTGATCTGGGTTTTGAGCAAGCAGGTACCCTGGTGGAAGTGCTTGTAGATGAAGGGGATACCGTCGCTGCCGGAGCACCTCTAGCTCGGTTAGATACCCGCAGCCTGCAAGCTCAACGTCAGCAGATTGAGGCCCAACGTCGTCAGGCTCAGGCTCGATTTGAAGAATTAGAACGCGGTCCCCGTCAGGAAGATATTGCCGCTGCCGCTGCTGCTGCTCAAGACTTGCAAGCTCAGCTTGACCTGGCGCGGTTACAGCAGGTGCGCCGTGAGAATCTCTATATTCAAGGTGCAATTTCTTTAGAAGAACGAGATGAGGCCAAATTTGGTGCCGATGCCTTAGAAAGTCGTCTTAATCAGGCCAAAAGTCAGTTAGATGAGCTAAACACAGGTACTCGGGTGGAACAAGTCAGCGCTCAGGATGCCCAGGTAGACCAAATTGAGGCCAGTTTGAAAAATTTAGATGTCTCCATTGCTAAAAGCGTTATCTACGCTCCTTTTGATGGTCGTGTCTCTCTGAGGCTTATGGATGAAGGTGTCGTTGTCAGCCCAGGTCAAACCATCATGCGCCTGGTGGAAGGTAATGCTTTAGAAGCTCGTATTGGAGTGCCTAACCAGATAGCAAATCGTATTAATAACGGAGACGTTCAGACTATCGAAGTCAATGGGGTAGCATTCGAGGGCAGGGTCACTGCTGTGCTGCCAGAGCTTGATGATGCTAGCCAGACGGTCACTGTGGTAATGGCTTTGCCACCGGCAGCACAGCCAACAATTGGTGCAACTGCACGACTGGAGTTGCAAGATCAACAGAATGAAATTGGCTACTGGTTACCAACCAGTGCTCTTGTTGCTGGAGAGCGAGGATTGTGGTCGGCCTATGTGTTGGATGAGGCGGAAAGTAACATTGGTGAGAATCTTTATGAGGTGAGTCGTCGAGAGGTGGAGGTGCTTTATGCGGAAAGTGATCGGGCTTTTGTGCGGGGGCTTCTACAGCCAGGGGAAGAGATTATTACAAGTGGTACGCATCGGCTGGTGCCAGGGCAGCTGGTGAAGAATTAGGAGCGTGAAAATTGGTCAATAGCGGTGGGGTTGCTCAGGGCTTTCCTCCCTGAAACCCTTCCTTTCGTGGGGGCCTCCACTCCCCCACCGCTAACCAAGCTATTTTCCTATACAAAGTCTTGACTAAGAACTGCTTTTTCTCTTGACCTAATTATGTTTAATCTATTTTTTCGCAATCGGCAGTTACTGTTTTTGACGCTAACATTAGTTATTGTCTGGGGTCTGTCTGCATTCTTATCATTACCCCGGTTGGAAGATCCTGAAATTGTTCAGCGGTCATCGACGGTGACTACCTTTTTCCCAGGGGCTAGTGCAGAACGAGTAGAGTCTTTAGTAACTGACAAAATTGAGGAAGAGCTGTCTGATATTGAAGAGGTTGAGGAGATTAGTTCGTCTTCTGGTCCTGGCATATCGGTAGTTACAGTGGAGCTGAAGGATACGGTGTCTGCTGTGGAGCCAGTATGGGCACGGGTGCGGAGTCAGATTGACGATGTGATTCCTGAGCTACCTGCTGAGGCAAGTCGGCCTGAGTATGAGGATCAAGAGGTACAGGCAAGCGCCATGATTGTGGGGCTAACGTGGGAGCTGAATGAGCCAGTTAACTATTCGATTCTGCGTCGGGTGGCAGAGGGCTTGGAAGCTGAATTAAGAAACTTGCCTGGGACGGACAGTGTAGAGCTGTTTGGTGAGCCAGATGAAGAGATTCAGGTGGAAATTAGTCAGGCTGATTTGCTGAAGTTAGGCATTAGCGCCCAGAGTTTATCACAACAGATTAGGGCTAGCGATGCGAAGATTTCTACTGGAGAGCTGCGAAGTGATGCTACTGAACTCTTGTTTGAGGTGGACAGTTCTCTGGATTCGCTGGATCGGATTCGAGAAATTCCAATTCAGGTAGGGGCAGAGGGGCAGATTGCTCAGCTAGGAGATATTGCTCAGGTAACCAAAGGAGTAAAAACTCCAGTCTCTGACCTGGCATTGATCGGTGGTCAACCCGCGGTTGTAGTGGCAGCCACTGTTGAGTCTGACTACCGTGTAGACCAATGGGCACAGCAGGCCAGAAAAGTTCTCAAAATGTTTGAAGCTAATCTGTCAGATGGTCTTGGCATCAACATTGTGCTGGATCAAAGTCGGTATGTGCAACAGCGATTGAATGGGGTAATTGGCAACCTGATTGTTAGTTCTCTTTTAGTGATTGGCATCTCCCTGGTGGTGCTGGGATGGCGCTCAGCTCTGATTGTTGGCATGGCGCTACCGCTCTCTACACTGATGGTATTTGGCAGTATGAACGTGCTGGGCATTCCGCTACACCAGATGTCTGTTACAGGGTTAATTATTGCCCTGGGCTTGCTGATTGACAATGCCATTGTGGTGGTGGATGAGGTGCGGGTACACTTGCAAAGTGGCAGCCATCCTGCGATCGCGGTGGGTGAAACAGTGAAGCACCTGACAGTTCCGTTGCTGGCATCCACACTGACTACAGTGCTGGCATTTGTTCCCATTGCCACCTCTCCTGGTGGTACAGGAGAGTTTATTGGCACGATTGGCAGCACTGTAATTTTAGCGCTACTGAGTTCGTTAACTCTTTCACTAACTGTAATTGCAGCCTTAGCCGGCTTAGTCTATCGTTGGCGACCGTTACGTTCTCACTCTCAACATTGGAGTATTGGTGGCTTCTCTAATCAAACTCTCTCACGTATCTATGAGGGAAGTTTACGAGCTGTCTTTCGTCGACCTATTTTAGGTGTATTGATAGCCATGGTGCTGCCTATGGTGGGATTTGTGCAGTTTGCCAGTTTACCGCAACAGTTTTTTCCACCAACAAATCGTGACCAGTTTCAAATTGAAGTGGAACGTCCGGCATCTAGCGCGATCGCAACCACCCGCGCTCAAACCCTGGCTATCCGCAACCTGATCCAACAACATTCAGCAGTCAGCGATATCCATTGGTTTCTAGGCCAAAACGCCCCGTCTTTTTTCTATAACGTAATGGGCAGTCGTCGGAATGCATCTGAGTATGCCCAGGGAATTGTGCAGTTGGAGTCCACCGATAATCTGCGAGAGACAATTAGAACACTGCAAACTGAACTAGATAGGACATTTCCCGATGCTCAGATCCTGGTGAAACAGCTGGAGCAGGGACCACCTTTTGATGCGCCGCTTGAGGTCAGTCTCTATGGACCTGATTTGGAGCAGTTGAGGACACTGGGAAATCAGCTGCGGCTAATATTGTCTCAGCTGAATGAGGTTACCCATACTCGGGCCACGTTGACGGAGCTATCGCCAAAGCTAGCATTGGAGGTGGATGAGGCAGCAGCTAAACGAGTGGGATTGGATAATGGTGCGATCGCATCCCAACTCAGTACTCTTCTAGATGGTCAGCTCGGCGGTTCTATTCTAGAAGACACAGAAGATATTCCTGTGCGTGTACAGCTACCGGAGCAGGAGCGCGGTGACTTAGCAAGCATTACCTCTGTTGATTTACTCAGTGCTACTGGGACAACAGTTCCCTTTTCTGCCGTGGCATCAGTTAACCTACGTCCAGAACTGAGCACTATCGCTCGACGGGATGGACAGCGGGTGAATACGGTACAGGCATTTATTACGGCGGGGTCTTTGCCCAGCACTGTTTTGACTGAGTTTCAACAAGCATTGACAGAGCAGGGCTTTGAGCTACCCACGGGGTATCGTCTCAGCTATGGAGGGGAGGCTGATGCCAGAGGATCTGCCGTTGGTAATCTGTTGTCAACGGTGGGAGTTTTGGTGGTATTGATGACAGCGACACTGGTATTGTCATTTAATTCCTTTGCATTGGCCGGGTTGCTGGCGGTTGTTGCAGTGGCGGCAGTGGGTTTAGCAGCAATGGCCCTGTGGTTGTTTAACTCACTATTCGGCTTTACTGCCATTCTTGGTACGCTGGGTCTGATTGGTCTAGCGATTAATGACTCGATTGTGGTGTTGGCAGCATTGCGAAATGATCCCCTGGCACGAAAGGGAGATGCAGGCGCAACGCGACAGGTGGTGATGAGGGCAACGCGGCACGTAGTGGCGACGACGGTTACAACGATTATTGGGTTTACGCCGCTATTGCTCGATTCGACTGGGTTTTGGCCACCGTTGGCGATTGCGATCGCTGGGGGTCTAGGGGGGGCAACACTGTTGGCGTTGTATTTTATCCCGTCAGCTCATTTGTTAATTCATCGACCTAGGAAAACATTGGTTAAGGTTACAACGAGCTAAAAGGACAACAAGAATAAAACTTTGAATACAAGAGTATCTGAGCTAGATCTCCCCTTGATAAGGCAGGATGTCGAGCATCTTTTCGAGATGTGCATATATGATAGCCCGTAGTTGGGTTGAAACATGAAACCCAACACCCCATCCAACACCTATCCCCCTCCCTTAAGCCCATCCATCGATTTTGGATGTAAAGCCCAACGATATTATGGAGTTAGTAATTGGTGAAACCTTAAGTGATCTTCAAATAACAAGGCTGCTATTACAAAGAAATACTGACTAAAGCCCGTGTGCGAGACTCCATCGTTTGAATCGATCCCACAGCAGCGTGAACCACCTTACCAACAGCCTCCTCACTAGACTGAGCATATCGATCTGCAAGTGTTTGATTGAACCACCTTTCAACATCAATGGTCAGCTGCTCCAACCATGGAGAGATATTGCCTATGGTTAACTGACGAAGTAAAGGATAAACAACAGTCTCCTGACGATGCTGTCCTAGATGACTGTAGCGCGTCTGAAAATAGCGTTCCACATCTAAATCCCATTTCTGTTGAAAACGCATCAGACTTTCCAGCCCCCACGCATCACTCCAACGCAACATAAAACAAGACCAATCAGCCCAATTATTGGGTTTCTGTGGAACATGGGTCACAACTGAGGCAGGTTCACAGAACATGAGCCCACCAACGCGATTCACATTGAGACAAAAATCCATATCTGCCTGAGCCCCCACCAACCTTGGGTCTAAATAGCTAATCTGAGCAAAAATCTCTCGTTTAATCAACAGACAGTTTAACTCTGCAAATTCACAGGCTCGTCTAGACAATTGAGATTTCATAGCTGTTGCTGAACAACCCACAAGAAAGGGTTGTTCATAAAGACAACGACGGGGCTGTCCATCCTGAACATCCATGAAGACCCTGGCCTCACCACCAGCTAGATGAATGCGCTCATGTAAAGGTGTACCCACACAGGTAAGGGGACAAACAACGGCTGCATCCGTCTCTTGGGAACATTGCCAAAGCCTTTCTAACCAACCATTTGAGACATGAATATCATTAGTAATAAAAACTATATAATCTGTCGTAACTTGACTTAGGCCCAGATTCCGGGCTTGATTTGGTGTAAGAAAATGCTCAGAACGTAATAACGTGAAATTATATTTAACTGCTGCTTGGGATAGGTAATTTTTAATCTGTTTGGGTGAACCAGTATCCACATATACAAGTTCAAATGGCATTTTAGTATGCCTGTAGATACTTTCCAGAGTCTGCTGTGTACTACCAAAGCATTCGCGCGGTGAGACGACGATTGTAATCGAAGGCTTTGAGGCTGCTTGGGGTAAAGCATTGGGGTTAAAGCGTTTAGCAGTCATGGAAACCACTCAAAGTTTTCAGGCAAGGACAATAGACAGTAACTGTCAGCAATGACGGGTGGCTCTAAGCGTAGATATAGTTTATTTTTTTCTCAGCTTATTTTTTCTCAATGGAGCATGCTTACAGCTAAACTAAAAGCATGGGTAATTCTACTCAAATATTGTAGTGGCAACCATACACATTGCTACCTCACGGACACAGAAAAAAATAGATAAGAATGGAATGAGGTGTAATTTCTTCTAAGTCATTCAGTTATGGACAGCTGACAGGCTAATCTATCAGCATCCAACATTGAAGCTGACTAGAAGAAGAAATTAAAAGCGTTAACCGGGCTCTAGCTTAGCAAATAGCCTCAGTTATTCAGCCATAAATAGCTAACAGGCTAACCTATCGGCATTCGAATTAAAGCTTACTGGAAAAAGACAAAAGCGTTAACTGGGCTCTAGCTTAGCAAACAGCCTAGAGGAATGTGGGGGCTTTCCAAGAAACTGTTGCTGCTGCTTTTAATTAATAATTAGCTCTCATCTTACTCATCTAAATTATTAATTAGTTCTCATCAAGAAAACTCAGTATAAATAGGGATTTTTATAGCCTTTAGGGAAATTTAAATTCAAGATCATAAATAACTTGATATTGATGCATACCTATAGCTTATACAAATAAACCTCAAAAAAATAATGGTTACTATAGATTTTTGTCTAATTTCTAATGGTAAACCCGACCAAACCATCACCACACACAACGCCTAAACTAAAAACATAGCGGCTGTAGTATGGCACTAAGGTCTAACTCTGTTTTTGAGAGGCAGTTTTTGTCGAATAATCGAATACTCGAACACCACAACCAAGAAAAATCTACCATTGCTGATCTGCGGTATGTTTCAACCCGCCCAATCTAGGTTGCTGGCAAGTTTTACGGGGCGATTCATCGTCTAAATCAGCAACGGCAGAGATCTCAGTTTGCCCCGTACAATTGATGGGCATGATACATCGGAGTAGGGAAGGATGTCGGCTAAACGCTATGCCATCATTGGCACAGGGGCCATTGGCGGTTATTACGGAGCACGATTACAGCAAAGCGGCTGTGATGTGAATTTTCTGTTGCGTAGCGACTATGAGCATGTAAAAAAATACGGCGTATTGGTGGAATCTGTCGATGGTGATATCACACTGCCCCAGGTAAATGCATACAATAGCCCAGCAGATATGCCACCGGTAGATGTTGTTGTTATTGCCTTAAAAACAACACAAAATCATCGTCTTACAGAGCTAATGCCACCGATGCGTGAGGGCGCAGTAATACTCACCTTACAAAATGGCCTAGGCATTGAAGAAGATATTGCCCAACTGGTGTCACCACAACAGATTATGGGAGGCCTTTGTTTTATCTGTTCTAACAAGGTCGGGTCAGGTCACATTCATCACCTGGATTACGGAAAAATTCAGCTCGGAGCCTACAGTGGGAAAAATCAACAGAGAGAACTTACAACCACGATGATGGAAATTGCCGATGACTTCCGTGGAGCAAAGATTCCCATAGATGTCACCGAAGATTTGTTTATGGCTCGTTGGCGCAAGCTAGTGTGGAACGTGCCTTATAACGGATTGTCGGTGGTGTTGGATGCGACCACGAATGAGCTGATGGCAGATGAGGCGGTTAAGGCACAGATCCACACCCTGATGACGGAGGTGATCACGGCTGCCAATGCCTGGGTTGACCATCTTTCTAAGCAAACTGCTTCAACTCGCCATATTCCTATAAATTGGGCCGCTGACATGCTGAATGCCACTACAAAAATGAAGCCCTATCGTACCAGCATGAAAATTGATTTTGATGAAGGGCGACCATTGGAGGTGGAGGCGATTTTAGGTAACCCGGTGAGGGCTGCGACAGAGGTAGGGGTCAAAGTACCGGAGATGGAAAAGCTTTATAAGCAAGTGCGGGCGCTTTCAAATTGAGACACCCTTTACATAGGTTTACACTAGCGGGCGCTTTCGAATTGAGGCACCCTTTACATAGGTTTACACTAGTAGATAACTGGTAACTTATTCCGAAATCATCACTGTTCCATCCCATGCCCACCGTCATCAAACGCGTATCTCAAGAGCTGTTTGACAGCGTTTCCCAGGAGGCATCAGCGCTGCCTCGTTTACGGAAAAACCACAACTTGCATCAGCTACCGGACTCTGTCCAACGGTTTATCAATGTGTTACAGCCTGGCACCTATGTGCGTCCACACCGACATCTACGGGCTAAAGATAGCAATGGGTTTGAGCTATTTCTGGTGCTTCAGGGTGAGATTGGTTTTTTAATGCTGAATGAGCAGGGGCAGGTGATTCAGATTGAGCGCCTATGTGCCCAGGGACCAACCTATGGTTTAGAGCTGGCGGAAGGACAGTACCACACGCTGATCGCCCTGGCTCCAAATACGGTGATGTTTGAGATTAAGGAAGGGCCTTACGTACCAGCAGCAGATAAGGATTTTATGCAGCAGTTTCCGGCAGAGGGAACCGTTGCGGCACAGCAGCAGGTACAGGCATGGGCTGAGTTGTTTTCGGGTTAGGCCTGTACCGATGGCCCTAGGGTGACCTTGATCCTAGAAAAGATGATTTGCCGTTAATGGAAAGCGCAACCTTGAATCAACTGCTAACACATATGGACCATGGTTTTGATATCGGGGTGACGCTGTTGGAGCGTACCTTGTTTTTTGGACTGTGGGGTGTGCCGCTGATTGTGCTGTGGTTGATGGCAGGGTCGGTGTATCTGACGCTGCGCATGGGGTTTATTAATGTGCGGGGGCTGCGCCATAGCCTGGCGGTACTGCGGGGTGACTATGATGACCCGCATGAGGTTGGGGAAGTGAATCACTTTCAAGCGTTGGCGACGGCGATGTCGGCAACGGTGGGGTTGGGGAATATTGCTGGAGTTGCGATCGCAATCCAACTGGGAGGCCCCGGTGCAGTCCTTTGGATGACCATAGCAGGACTACTGGGCATGACCACCAAATTTACCGAATGCACCCTGGCCCAAGAATATCGCGTTATCCAAGATGGCCAGGCATTGGGGGGCCCCATGTATTACCTCAGCCAGGGCCTGGCCGAGCGCGGGCTCAAACCCATGGGACAGTTGCTGGCAGCTACCTTCGCCATTCTTTGCATGGTTGGGGCCATCGGCGGTGGCAATATGTTTCAGGCCAACCAGTCGGGGATGGCAGTCGCTGCCCTGGGGAAACACCTGCAGTGGAGCTGGCTAAGTGAGCCTAGCGTTTACGGTATCGCTCTCGCCCTGGCGGTTGCTACTGTGATTATTGGCGGTATCCAACGCATTGCCCAGGTAGCCTCAGCCATTGTGCCAACCATGGTGGGGCTATACCTAACTGCCGCCCTCTGGATCGTATGCCATCACCTGGGAGATATCCCCAACGCCATGGGTCAAATTTGGCATTCGGCCTGGCATCCAGTGGCCATTGAAGGGGGCATCGTCGGCGTCATGGTACAGGGTCTACAGCGAGGTGTTTTCTCCAATGGTGCAGGTACGGGTGCTGCAGCCATTGCCCACGCCACCACTAAGAATCCTGAACCCGTCCGCGAAGGTATCGTCGCCCTGATAGAGCCACTGATCGACACAGTTATTATCTGCAATCTAACCGCCTTAGTCTGCTTGCTAACAGGTGTTTATCAACCTGAAAGCATCGTCAACGGCATTGAGCTCACAACGACTGCCTTTGCCACCGAAGTGCCGATGATGACCTGGGGGCTGGCCATAATTGTTTGCCTATTTAGCTTTTCCACAATTATTTCCTGCTTTTATTATGGCGAAGCCTGTTGGCGCTACTTGTTTGGAGAGCAAGGTCTATTGACCTATAAGCTACTCTATATTTTGGGTAGCTTTTGCGGCACCATCATTGGCCTAGATACTGTGATTCGCTTTAGTGACATCATGGTCTTTGCCCTTGGTATTCCCAATATGCTGGGTCTCCTACTGCTATCCAACCAGGTAGCCCGTAGCCTAGACAAATACTGGCATACTGAACATTCCTTTCAGTCACCACCCACCACTGACCACTCATCCTCTTCTAATCCCTAACCATCTTGCCCCAATCTACAGCCCTACTTTTTACAAATAGGTGTAACCTATAGGCACTTTTGGTCAGTAGTAAATCTATAGGGCTGTAGTCGGGTAATGGGTAGTGATGTTCTAATTTTGACAGTCTATTTTTTGGTAGTGATTTATGTGCTCTACCAAATGGCACTCTCTGTAGAAAATACCCTGGAAAACAAATTAAAGGTTGACTTAAACCGTGGAGCGTTACTTGCTCAGGTTAACCAACAGCTGCAACAACTCCCCGATACACAGCAAATTACGGCGGAAATCGAAGAGCTGGAGCTTAAAGGATATAAATTACCTCCCCAACTGGCACTAACGGTCAAATCTCAAAATAATGCTCAGCAAAAGCGCAAAGTGACCGTCAATGTTGGCCCCATGGGCCGCATGCCTCTGGCCATGTCACTGATGGACCTCAATGTCACTATCCGCAACACAACGAGTGATGCCCAGGTATTTATTGATTGGGACAGAAGCACGGTCAGCTCAGGAACTACACGACGAACACAGCGCGTTGTACGTGCAGGCATCCCCATTAGTGGCGACTTATCTCGATCTCAAGTATTAAGCGTAATTAACCCTGGTGAATCTTTTGTTACCAGAGTCACAGGAGAGAATTGTCTAGGCCTGGATCCAGAGACCCGCAACCTAAGACCGGGCAGACCTTTGATTGAGATGATTGAAGTAGCGGATCTGATAACAGATTTGATTGAGACCCCTGAGGACATCCAGGATCTTCCACCGATGATGGCCTATAGCTTAGGATTGATGATTGGCATCCGCCAGATCACTCACGATCAGACAAACCACACTGCTTATCTGTTGCTGCCGTTTAATTTTCAAGCTGTCTTACTTCCCGATGAAATTGCCTTTCCGCCCCTACGTTGGTTACTTAATCGCCCCCGTCCTGAAAGTGCACGAGACGCCTTAACTACATTACTTTTAGGGCGACCAAAGCTATAAGCCACCCACGATACATTTTTCAAATAAAGAAGCCTCTAGCACTTATTACTAGAGGCTTTGCTATGGGTACGACTGGCAGAATAGCCCCTGATGCTCTCATCCTCCAGGTCTATGACGTAGCCAGTGATTAAAATATTCTGATTTTGGTGGCATTGAGCTAAATTGCTGAGCTTACTGACACTAAGTTACCCATTCTCAACTATCGTCAGGATTAATCCTTTCTCGGCCAATCCGTAATGCTTCATCTAAGAGACGTTCACTCAACTGTATGCAAATGGTTGCGTAAGAGCTCTTAAAGATCTTAAAAAACTCATCCACCACCTGGTCTACAACCTCAGGTGGCAAGTTTTCAGCCTGGATAATTTCTTGAATTCTAGGATCCTCTGGTTCATGCTCAACCATGCGTCCGGCATATTGGATATTCTGTCAATTATTAGTTTGGCTTATTTATCTGACCTAGTCTAGCCTTGCTATATGGTTAAAGCGTATTGATTATGCAGTTGGCTTGCTGAGAAAAGCCACAGTTCATAGAAAAAAGCTGGCCAAACTCCTCATGTAAGACCAACCTGAGAGCTAGCATACGTCCCTAACATCAAGCATTACCGGAAAACCCCAGCCAGATTTGGAAGATATCTTTGCACCTGATTGCAGCTTGTGGTCAGCCAGTTGTAATTGATTTCCTTAGGAGTCTGATTCGCCATGGGTATTCGTCATATAGGCCATGTGGTAGCCCTAATCCTGCCGCTGTGGATTGCCTGCAGTCTAGCCAAAGCTGAAGCCCCCGCCCCGGCCACACCAGCTACCTCCACACCAGCCGAGCTGCAACAGGTACCACCCAATGGGCTAGAAAGTCTTGATGAGCAAGGCTTCAGATATTTTCAAACCATGGGACCCTTAGAATATGCAACACGTTTAGGTAGTATCCCAGACACACCGACTTGGCGTGTAAGAGTACGCTTGTATCCGGTTTGGCAAAATTCTGAGTTTCTTTATCACGTAAAGCTCGATCACTACAATCTATCGCCAGCACTTTATCAAGCTTTAGTAGATAGCCATGGGGTAGAGAATGTGGACCCTAGCTTAAACAGCACGACGCCACACCTAGCCATTGGATTGGAATTTTTACCTGTGATGAATATGGCTGCTGACTGGCTGCCAGCCGCTACACAAATTGAGCAATCAGCACTTGATAGGGCTACAACCTGTGGATTAGGACTAGACTGCGCAGCCATAGAAGAGCCCAACAACAGTACTTGGGCAATTGAAACAACTATGGATATGGATATTGCTCCTTGGGATAGTGATAATGAGCCGCTTTACATGCTGGTCAGAGCATTAGCCAAACAAGCAGGTTGGTTGCAAGGGGACTGGATATTACCCAACGAAATCCCTGAAGGCATTAGTGCTGAACGCCCCTGGGTGGAAGTATTGGTAACCAATTATGCAGGCAATGGCGGTGGCTACCTAGCAACCTGGATTGAGCATGTTGCCGATGACAGCATCCGTTCTATTGTTCATCAGATCTATTACGATGCTGCCTGGATGGATGTAAGTGGTAGCGCCAGCACTGGCTATGTGTGTAGCCGAGGGAGTGATGCAGGTGCAATCAGAGCGGTCTGTCCATAAAAAGACGATTCACCTAGTGACCACCAGACACCCACCATCTACTCAAGTAGCACAGTACAGACACCTATTTTCATGGACATATGTAACAAAAATCTTAAGTCTAAAAGCGACAGCGGCTAACCAGTACTTTAAAAGCACGCAACATTCCTAAAAGTACGCCTGACAAGCATTTTAAACAATTACCTGTCTTTGGTTTAGATGATTAGGCAGCTTCATAACACCCTTAACCTTGGGCCTAAATGAACTTTCACATATTTTTACTTCTCAGAATATAAAATAATCCGCAAATCTTAAGATATTATTAAATCAGTGTTTTTTTGAACTCCCCAATCATGCCAGGTTTTATTAGTCATCTGGCAGTTTTTTAAGTAACTCAGTTGAGAGTTTTCGAAAATTCATTTGTATATCGATTGAGAGTCCTGTAGACGATCTTGTTTTTCGGCACAAGTGATCTTGCAAGCTGCTCAGAATCGAGCCATTCGCTAGAACACCGGAATCGATCCAAAAGAATGCCTCGAATATCTCTCTGATCTATTAACTCAGTAGAGGAATCTTTCTGCGATGCTAACTAATAACCCAGCTACCTTTAAAGACTTACCCACTTCCCCTGCAATTCTAGAACAGGGTAGGGTATCTGTCTTTATCGATGCTGCCCATGTTTTTTATGCAGCGTCAACGCTGGGCATTGAGATTGATTACAGCAAATTGATATCACAGCTTGTTCCCAACGGTCAGCTATTACGGGCTTATTTTTACACTGGCGTAGATCCCAACAACATTAAACAGCAAGGGTTTCTGCTGTGGATGAAGCGCCATGGCTATCGTGTAATTACTAAAGAGATTTCAACAAAAGAGAATTCTGATGCCTCCCAGCGCTCTATTGACTTTTGCGTTGAAATAGCAACGGACATGATCACACAGTCGGCTTTTTGCGACACCGTTGTGCTAGTCAGTGGAGATGGTCGCTTTACTCGCTTACTTAACCACTTTGCCCATTCAAGCACCCGCACAGAGCTGGTTAGCCTGCAGTCCATTACGAGCGAACGCCTGCTTAGTGAAACGGATAGTGCCACTGATTTTGCAAGTTTTAAGGATGCGATCGCAAAGCGGCATGCTAACTACAAACGTGCCAGATTTAGTGCGGCCTAAACATCAGACCCCAACCATAGTTGCATTCCATCAGATTGAAACGCTTATTAAACAATACGAGTTTCCTTACCTCTAAGGAAACTCGTATATCTCTTTAACCTTTAGCAGTTTTATACTTTATAAAAATGATTTCATTTAATAGTGAGCATCTCCGTCTGATTTGGAGCATGGTGGAAACTTATAGCTATATACTAGAAGGCTTAAGTGACGAGGCTATCTGCCTATGGTTATTGAAAAAAATAAAAGATAACATTCATCTGAGCCACGATGAAACTAATGAGATCAGAGCGTACATTCGCAGCCGCAGCCACTTAATTCGTGAAGTTGCTAACAATCAACCCATTTCTGACAATGTCAGAACAAAACAGTTCTCAAATACCCATGGCAGCAAACCCATAGAGCTTCCATACAATAAAGCAATATAGGGCCGTAGGTAGTACAACAAGACTTGCCAAAAATATAACAGTCGCTTTTACCGGCCAATGACGCTGAGAAACCATTGCCTTTGAATTCTAAATCAACAGTAGAGACATACACTTTCAATAAGCAAAGCAGTTAACCGTCTCAGGCACTTACTTAAACTATTGAAAACAAACTGCAAATAGCTGATTAAGGAAAAATGCTAGCTCAAGTCGCTTCAAATCCGACATTGAGAACCTTAAAAACTCTGACTAAGCGCTAGGACCAAACACATTTATCAGAGGTGTGTACATATTTATAACTAATATCCCTCGGACTGTTAAGAGAAGCTGAAGTTCTCTTAACTTTCTGTAATACTTGTAGCAGTAGGAAAATGTATTAAGTTGTTCCGTGTAGCTCTCCCTTCGTTGCCCCCTCCAGAATGAGACAGTTTGATCCGCCACACGGTCCAGGTAGGCTCCAGCAAGACCATGAATCATTTCCTGTCCATCGCATTGGTTTGACTCAGCCCCATGGCGTGTTGATGGCACTAGCGGCATCAGACTTCACCATTACACAGCTCAGTTGTAATACCACTGACTATCTAGGTATGGAGCCCCAAACATTGCTAGGACAGTCATTCCTGGATTTGTTAGAGTCCCCGGTATCAACGCAAGCGGAACTGCTACACCACTTAGCAAACGCTACGGAGCGTCCCAGCTATATACCCATTGCTATTTCCACATCAGATGACACCAAATACTTTGATGGTCTGGTGCATCGAATGAATGAAATCATCATTCTAGAACTAGAACCAACCCGTCTATATACGGCCCAGGGTCTGGCGGTTTTACAAAGCAACGCTCAACAGGCTATTGCTCGCTTACGCGGTGTCAACGACTTAATTGATTTTCTCCAGGCAGCTGCCACTGAAATACAGACATTGACTGGCTATGACCGAGTCATGGTCTATCAGTTTGATGAAGAACAGGCTGGTGCAGTGGTTGCCGAAGTAAAGCCCGCTGAGGCAGTGTCTTACTTAGATCTGCACTATCCCGCCACAGATATCCCGACCTCAGTGCGACAGCTTTATCAAAAGAGCACGGTGCGATTTATCCCCAATCTAACCGCCCCCCCCGTTGAACTCATTTCTACAGAGCTTGAGTCGGGTAAGGCACCATTAGATTTAAGTTATTCCATCCTCAGAGGTGTTGACCCCTGCTGCATTGAATATCATCAAAACATGGCCGTCACTGGATTACTGGTGATTGCCTTAGTCAGTAACAATCAGCTGTGGGGTCTGATTTCATGCCACCATCCCACAGAGAAGTTCCTTCCTTGTACCGTTAGAGCGGTCTGCGAGATATTAGGGCAGTTTATTGCCGCTGAACTAACCAGCAAAGTTAACCAAAATGAACTCCACTATCTCAACACCCTCAAGGCAATCCAGGCTGACTTTATCTCATCCATTGCCAGCGCAACAGACTTTAAACAGGCACTGATTCATCCAGAACCAAGGCTATTAGAAGTCCTCCAGGCTCAAGGCGTCGCAGTTTGTCTCGGTGAAGATATTACGCTAATTGGTCATACCCCTGCCACGGAAGATGTGCAGGCCTTAATTAACTGGTCTATAGAAACCAAAACCACAGAAATTTTTCACACCAACTGTCTGTCTGAGGAATATCCAGCCGCCATCAATTTTAAGGACATCGCCAGTGGTCTAGTTATTCTCAAAATATCTCAACTCCGGCGTTATCTCATTCTCTGGTTTCGGCCTGAAGTTCTACAAACGGTTAATTGGGCAGGAAATCCACAAGAGTCTATCCATGAAACCGAAGATGGCAGTATTTTTCTCTGCCCTCGCACGTCATTTCAACAATGGCAAGAGACTGTACAAGCCACAGCCCTGCCCTGGAAAGCAGCAGAAATAGACAACGCCCTAGCCTTAAAAAATGCCATCGTTGGCATTGTGCTGAATAAGGCTGATGAACTGGCACAAATCAATCTTGAATTGGAGCGTAGCAATCGGGAACTCGATTCGTTTGCCTATGCAGCTTCCCACGATCTCAAAGAGCCCTTGAGAGGGATTAGCAATTTTTCAAATATCCTTTTAAGACGCCATAGTCAGGCTTTAGGTGACTCTGGTGTCAAGCGATTAGAAACTTTGGTCAAGCTAGCAGAGCGCATGGATGGGTTGATTGATGCTTTGCTTAAATTTTCACGACTAGGGCAAGCTGAATTGAACTCTCAGCCCATCGATCTGAATAAGCTTTTACCAACAGTTATCGATATTTTACAAGCTGGTCGTGAAGGTAGCGAACCGCTACTCCAGATTCAGATTCCACGACCTTTACCTACAGTCAGGGCTGACCCCGTATTAATTTTGGAAGTTTTTAGCAACCTCCTTAGCAATGCTCTTAAATACACTGATAAGCCCCAGCCCATGATTGAAATTGGCTATTTAGTTGAGCATGAGCAGCAGCTTGACAGTCAAGACAAAATCACCATCGTGCCCAATACATGTGTACTTTACGTTAAAGATGATGGCATTGGCATTCAGGAACGCCATTTTCAAAACATATTTCGGCTATTCAAGCGCCTCCATGAACGTGATAGTTACGGTGGTGGAACAGGGGTGGGATTAACGATTGCGAAGAAAATCATCGAACGCCATGGTGGGCACATTTGGGTGGCATCTAACTATGGTCAAGGGACTACCTTTTACTTCGTGCTAAACTGTGAAGAAAAATAATAAACTCTAACGAAAAATTAAACCTTTCTTAAGTTTATGCCCGACAATAGCACAACGCCTCTATTAGTCATTGAGGATAGCGATGAAGACTTTGAAGTCCTACAGATCTTCATGGAAGATCTGGCTGTTGCCAATCCTATCTATCGCTGCACCACCGGGGATAAAGCTCTAGATTTTTTGTATCGAAACCTGGATCAAGAAGCCCCTGAAAATACAGCACGTCCCTCCATGATTTTGCTGGATCTAAATCTTCCTGGAACCGACGGTAGAGAAGTATTAGAACGGCTAAAGCAAGATGATCAGTTTCGTGAAATTCCGATCGTTATTTTTACAACCAATTCTGATCCAAGGGATATTAAATTTTGCTATAGAAAGGGAGCAAATGGGTATCTAATAAAACCGGTTGGGACAGAAAAATTTGAGAAAGCAATTCAAGCCTTTGTAAACTATTGGTTGCATACAAATACTCCCCCTGATTGGGTTGAATTAACTGGGATAAATTAGGGATATATCAAGCTTAAAAATCAAAGTCAGACAAATGGGTATAGCGGACTGAAAGTCAGATTGCGCATGGATTCACTGCCTTACAAGGTAGGCAATCTTCTAGATGATCAAAGTCTGCACATTTACATTTTGATTAGGGCACTTGCAAACCTTTCTAAAGCAGATTTTAGATCAGCCCCGGACACGTTATTAACTTTTGTATACTGTCTTTTATATTTTATTAACAATTAAAATATGGTGGCACGCTGTTATTTGAGATGCCCCATTATGTTATATGCCTGTAGCTCACACTTTACTCATCGTTGATGATTGCGCAGAGGATAGGGAAGTCTATCGTGAATATCTTTCTTGCGATCCTCATAATACCTATGAGTTTTGCGAAGCTGGTTTAGCCGAGGTGGCTCTAGAACTCTCTTTAAAGCAGCAGTTTGATGTTGTGTTGCTAGATTTCTATATGCCCGATATGACTGGGTTAGAATTTCTCAGTCAGTTACAAAAACACCAACGCAAAATTCATTCTCCCATCATCATGCTGACAGGTCAGGGGAATGAGGAGCTGGCTGTGCAAGCAATGAAGAATGGTGTGCAAGATTATTTAGGGAAGCACCATCTGCAACCAGAGATATTACAACGCACGGTTAGAAGCGTTATTCAACAATCTCATCTCCATGTTGCTCTGCACAAAACCCGTGAGCAGCAACGGCTAATCGCCACTACCGCGTTACGTATTCGGCAATCGCTAGACCTTGAGCAAATTTTGGATACGGCAGTAGCAGAAGTACAGCAGCTGTTGGAATGTGACCATGTGGCAGTGTATCAATGTGACTTGCAGAAGACACCCACCATCAAGGCTGAGTTGGGAACACGCGATCACCCCCCCTCATCTTTCAATGCACCAGCCCAGCTTAATGGCCAGAATACTGATAGTCCGCCCAGGCCTAACTATCGAGAACTGAGTGCCCCCATTGTCATCAACTCACCACAGTCACTTCAAAATCAGATTTGGGGATATTTAGTAGCTAATCAACATTCTAAAACAACGGATTGGCAACCTGAAGAACATAATATTCTCAATGAATTAGCGGTACAACTTGCGATCGCAATCCAACAATCTGAACTCCTATCCCAAACCCAGATAGCATTAGCAAAAGCCCAAGAACTGAACCACTTTAAATCCCAAATCTTAGCTACGGTTTCCCACGAATACCGATCTCCTCTGGCAGTTATTCTCGGGGCTGCTTCTACCCTTGACCGCCATAGCGAACGTTTAGATACATCACAGCAGACCCGCTTTCTGAGCATGATTCAGGATAAGGCCAAACACATGACCCGACTTGTGGACAACATGCTGATGATGCATCAGTGTGAGCTTGATCAAGCCCGATTTGAGGCCGCTCCCATGAATATTCTGCAGTTTGTTGCAGATATTGTTGAAGAGCATCGAGAAACAAGCCAAAACCATGAGTTAATTCTGCAAATAACCGGCAAAACCAATGGTTTTTGGGGAGACCAGGGCATGCTACGCATAGCCATCGACAATCTCCTCTCCAATGCCATTAAGTTTTCTCCCGATGGAGGCCGCATCGAAATTCATTTACTGGGAGAACACACCACAATTACGCTCTCCGTCAAAGACTTTGGCATTGGCATTCCCAGTGCCGATCAGCCCCATTTGTTTCAGTCCTTTAGCCGGGCCAGCAACGCTAGCGACATTCAAGGCATTGGCTTAGGGTTATCGATTACTAAAGCCTGTATTGACCTACATGAGGGCAATCTTGATTTAGAAAGCGAGGAAGGCTGCGGGACTAAAGTGTTTTTCACATTACCCAAACAACCCCAGGCTGCTAAAAATATTTACCAAGGGGATTAAGATCAGGGCAACCCTACCAGACATAGCTAAGGCAAGGGCCTGCTCACCACATGTAGACGCCACACTGCAATTAGTCACGATTAATCAAGGGCAACGATGCGTAGTAGCTCACCTAAGTTGGCATGCGATACCCCATCCCCCGTACAGTTTCAATCAGGCCACTGCCTAGTTTTTTACGTAGGTAACCGACATAGACATCCACCACGTTAGAACCGGGGGAATAATCATAGCCCCATACCCGATCCAAAAGCTGCTCACGGCTAAGCACTTGCCCCGGATGACTCATAAAGGTTTCTATCAAAGTAAATTCGCGGGCTGATAATTCAATGGCCTTCTCACCCACATGTACCAACCGTGTACGTAGATTTAGCACAATATTCTGGTGTCTAAGGATAAACTTCTTTTCAGGTTTAGAACTGGCTGCACGCAACCGCGCCCGCACACGAGCTAAGAGTTCCTCAAAGCGAAATGGTTTGGTAACATAGTCATCCGCCCCAGATTCAAAGCCTGTGATCTTATCGGCAATGTCATCACGGGCGGTCAAAATTATAATCGGGCTCTGGCAGCCCTGGCCACGCAACTCGGTCAGGACTGACAAACCATCTTTACCCGGCAGCCCTAAGTCCAACACAATCAGCTCAAATTCGCCATCCAACGCATAGGCAACGGCTTCAAGACCTGTAGTTGCTACTGTCGTTATAAATCCATTGGCCTGTAGCCCCTTATCCAAAAATTCAGCTACTCGCACCTCATCTTCAACAATCAAAATCCGGTTCATTGTTCACATTTCCTTGTTCACAGTTCCTTACGAGGCTATAAGACAGAAATCGGTTGAGACAGATCTATGGGTAAACGCAAAGTAAATACTGAGCCTAAACCAGGCTGACTGGATACCCCCACCTCACCACAGTGGGCTTCAACGATTGCCTGTACAATCGCTAGCCCTAATCCTGACCCCTCTGACTTACGCTGGGTATATTGCACCCGCGCAAAGCGATTAAAGACACGAGATTGTTCTGCCTCAGGAATACCTTCCCCTGTATCTTTAACCCAAAGTTCCACTTGATTGCCAGCTTGACGACACCCAAGCTCAATGGAATCCCCTGGTTGAGTGTGCTGAGCCGCATTGTTCAGTAAATTGAGCAGGGCCCCTGTCAACCGTTGAGAATCAGCAACAATACGTACACGGGTTTTAACAACCAGTTTCCAATCTCGCTCCGCTAAGGTTTGAGCTTTAGTAAAAATGTCCTGACAAAAACTAGCCATATCTAACGTCTCTAAATGAAGAAACTGAGGGTGTTCAGACTTAACAATCAGAATTAGGTCGTTGACCAAACGTCCCATCCGATCCAATTCATCCAGGACTAGATCAACGGTTTCAGCCTGTTCTTCAGGATCATCTCCCATCAGCTCCAAATGCCCCTGTATGATAGTGATCGGGGTGCGTAACTCATGGCCCGCATCATTGATAAAATCACGCTGAGTTCTAAACGATGCCTGCAAGCGGTCCATCATTGAGTTAAATGTCTTTGCTAGCTGGGCGAATTCTCCCGTGCCAGTGACCTGAATACGGCCACTCAAGTCAGTTTCATTGATATTATGAGCCGTCTTGGCCAACTCTTGCACCGGTCGCAACAGTCGACCTGTTGCCACCCAAGCCAGGCACAGTGACAACAGAATTAGGATGCCAGCAACTTCCATAAACACAACTATCCCGGCCAAAGCTTCACCTCTTTCCCCTGCCGAGAGGTGAACAATCACAAACTGGCCCTGTAAAGTACCATCAACTGTTATAGGTTCTACTACATAGAGAGCGTTACCCGCTTCTGGATCCCCTGTATCCTTATGCCCTTGGGTACTCTCATCAAGTTGAATCCATTGTTCAAACAGCTCTGACTCTGTGTATATCACAGAAGGCAGAGCCGGTGGATTCGACCGATAAACTTTATCCTCTAAAATAGCGATGAGAAAATTATCGTCTTCTGGCAGTGTATTCGTTATGTAGTCATCCAGAGCCTGCTGGAGGGATTCGTAAGATAGATCGGTCGACTGTGCCCATTCAGCATAGACATCATCAAATTCTTCAACCTCTTCCAAAAGATCTTCCTTGACACGTTCGTCAACAGCTCGAAACAGCAATATCCTAAAAATAGGAACAGACAAACAGACAGCCACTAGCATCAAGATCACATAAATCAGAAAGATTCTGGTCCGTGCTTCCTTAAATAAACCGAATAATTTAAAGCGCTGCATCCTACAAACGTATACGGATAATACTTAGTTCAATTGTGAGGGAAAACATCCGTGATTTTCAGTATTTTCTGTGAAAATCATCCAGAACTGCTCAAAAAGTAAGGTTGTCTGTTTAACAAAGCCATCAAAGTTGTGACATTTCAAAAACTGACCACAGTTGATATAAAATTAGCCCTAAGAAGGATATTTCAATATAAAATTCCGTTCATTTTCCTCGATTAAGCGGCGTTTTAAAAAACCTTTGATGAATGCTTAAAAAGATTCAGTTTAGATAGGGAAGTCTTACATAGAGTCAGTTTGCAGGAAACCTAAGTTTTTTAATTAATGTCAGCTTATCATTTTCATATTTTTACCGTTGGTAGCTGAGATAACTCCCCAGCAATTTAAACAGGCTATCGAGCGAATTACTTAATGAAATTTTCATGAGAATTTTCTAACGATCACTTCATTGAGAATTTAATCAGCCTGACGACAGTAGTTTTATCGGTTCAAGAGCAACTACTGGAGAATGATGCCATGCGTGTATCTGTCATTGGGACTGGCTATGTTGGCCTGGTAACTGGAGCCTGTCTAGCACACATCGGTCACGAAGTCGTGTGCGTAGATAACAATGCTGAAAAAGTTGCCATGTTGCAGGCGGGTCAGTCGCCTATTTATGAACCTGGGCTTACCGATATCATGGACTCAGAGCAGCTGTCATTTACGACTGATTTAGCTGCTGGTGTGAGCCATGGCGAGGTGATTTTTATCGCTGTCGGTACACCACCGTTACCCACAGGAGAAAGCGATACTCGCTATGTAGAAGCTGTGGCACGGGGGATTGGTCAGCATATTGGTAACGACTATAAAGTCATTGTCAATAAGTCTACAGTGCCTGTTGGTTCTGGTGATTGGGTATGTCGACTCATTTTAGATGAGTTGGAAGATCGCGATGCTCAGGCCAATTTCGAAGTTGTGAGCAATCCTGAATTTCTGAGGGAAGGATCTGCCGTTTATGACACCTTTAATCCAGATCGGATTGTTTTGGGAGGACATTCTCCCAAGGCCATTGAACGTATGCGACAGCTGTATGCACCCATTATTCACCGACAGTTTGCAGTGGATACCACCTTGCCCGCGGTGCCAGTGGTCGTTACCGATCTGGCCTCTGCTGAGACAATTAAATACGCCGCTAACGCCTTTTTAGCTACAAAAGTCAGCTTTATCAATGAAATTGCTAATATTTGCGATCGCATCGGTGCTGATGTCACCCAGGTGGCCCAGGGCATTGGCCTCGACAGTCGCATCGGTGGCAAATTTCTACAGGCAGGGATCGGCTGGGGCGGCTCCTGTTTTCCGAAAGACGTATCAGCCCTAATGCACATCGCCCAGGACTACGGGGTAGATACAACTCTATTGGATGCCACCATTGCCACCAATCGGCGTCAGCGACTACAGGTGGTCTATCAGCTCCAAAAAACCCTAAAAATTCTCAAGGGTAAAACCATTGGTCTATTGGGTCTCACCTTTAAGCCCAACACAGACGATCTGCGAGATGCGCCAGCCCTCGACATTATTGTTGAGCTGAAACGGCTAGGTGCCAAAGTAAAGGCCTATGACCCCATTATCGAAGACATCTCTGCCCCCGTCATCCTGGTGGATACACCAACAACATTGGCCTATAACTGCGACGCCCTGGTTCTAGTCACCGACTGGAATGAGTTTCAAAACCTGGACTACAGCGATTTAGCCCGTCGTATGAAACACCCAATTTTGATCGATGGTCGCAATTGTCTTAACCCACAACAGCTGCAACAGTCAGGTTTCTACTACCAAGCGATTGGTCGACCCAGTGCCGGTCAGTTGCTGTGGCCCACTGTTCGCCATTCTGTTCTTGCTGCCTAGGTTCGGATACCCTAAGGAGATCCTGACATGAGATTGATGGTCTATTCCCATGATGCCTTTGGGTTAGGCAACATTCGCCGCATGCTAACAATCTGTGAGTATTTGCTACGAACCTTGCCTAATATTTCCATATTAGTGGTGTCAGGTTCCCCCGCCCTGCACACCCTGAGACTACCTGAAGGTCTAGATTATATTAAATTGCCCTGTCTGGGGCGCAACACCTCCGGTCAGCTAGAGGCCAGATATCTTAAGAGTATGCCAGAGACATTGGTGCGGTTGCGATCTCACCTAATTCTCACCGCTGTAGTACATTTTCAACCGGATGTGCTGCTCATTGACAAAAAACCTCTGGGCCTACGCAATGAACTCAAAGAAACCCTCAACCATCTGAACCGTCATAGCCCCAACACCAAACGAGTATTACTACTCAGAGATATCCTGGATACTCCTGCTGCCACCATTCAACAATGGCAAGTCAACAACTATTACCAGTTAACCCAACAACATTATGACCAAATATGGATTGTAGGCACACCCGAGATTTTCAATCTACCTGATGAGTATAATTTTCCGCTACCGTTACGGCGCAAAGTTAGATTCTGTGGCTATCTCAGCCGTGGCTGTGGCCGCACATCCCAAACTGTCCTTCGCCAGCAGTTAAAGATTCACCCTCAGGAAAAACTGGTGGTGGTCACCCCTGGTGGTGGTGGCGATGGGCATCAACTGATCCAAACCTATTTGGCAAGTATGGACCAACAACTAAAAGCGGCTCAACCCATCCCCAAAACGGTGATAATTTCAGGTCCAGAGATGCCCACTGAAGAACAGCAACAGCTACAGACTCAAGTGGCCGCTTATCCTCAAATTCGTCTCCTCGAATTTAGCGATGACCTGATTAGCTATCTCAATGCCGCCGACGCCATCGTTGCCATGGCCGGGTACAACACCACCTGCGAGATTCTCTCTTTACGCAAACCTGCCGTTGTTGTACCTCGTACTCGTCCCGTTCAAGAACAGTGGATGCGGGCCAAACGCTTTGCCGATAGCGGCCTTCTATACGCCATTCATCCCCAACAACTCACCCCCCAACAGTTATCCCAAACCTTACATCGGGCACTGACCATCAAACCCCATGCCATCAACAGCTTTCGCCTAGATGGCCTGCCTCGCATCGCCCAGCTCATGCATGACCTCATGGCTTGTGCCGTCCATCCATCCAACCGTGATTTAGCAGAACTATCATGCGCCCTTTAATTGGCTTTTTATTAAAAACCTACCCCAAACTGTCTGAGACTTTTATTCTGAATGAGATTCTAGAGTTAGAAAGGCAAGGCCTTAACCTACACATATTCTCCTTAAGACAACCACCAGAGCGATGTACCCATCCCGGTGTAGCCACCGTCAAAGCACCAATCACCTACCTGCCATCATTGCTGCCGGAGTTTGACCCAGCCCAAGAAAAAAAGCTTCTGGACGCCCATCTCGACTTATTCCACCAGGATGGCAGCACCTATTTAAAAGCCCTAAAGTTTTATATGAGTCGCCCTGAGAAACGACGGTTCCACGAGTTTTTACAAGGAGGCTACTTGGCCTGGAAGCTAAAAACACTAGGCATTACTCACCTCCATGCTCACTTTGCCAATGTGCCCACAGCCACAGCAGAAATTGCCCAGGCATTCACCGGACTCTCCTACAGCATTACGGCCCATGCCAAAGACATTTACTTAAGCAACCATGATGCTCTGAACCGGCGCATGGCCAAAGCGGAATTTGTGCTCACCTGTACCGACTATAACCGTCACTATCTTGAACAGATTTCCACATCTCGCACTCCTATTCACCTGGCTTATCATGGTTTAGATGTAGGCCGCTTTACTCCTGCACAAAAAACTCAAACGTCTGATGTGCCTTTAATCTTGAGTGTTGGTCGTTTTTGTGAGAAAAAGGGTTTTCCCTATTTATTAAAGGCCTGCCATATACTTAAACAGGTGGGACTATCTTTTCGCTGTGTCATTGTTGGCTACGGTCCCCTAGAGAATTCTATTCGACAACAAATTAACGATCTAGAACTCAACGAGCACGTCACCCTAGTCGGCAAACTGACCCAGGACCAGCTAATTGAGTATTACCAACAGGCAGATATGTTTGTGCTCCCTTGCCTGGTCACCGATGACGGCGACCGCGATGGTATTCCTAACGTTCTTTTAGAGGCCATGTCCATGGAATTACCCGTGGTCTCGACTAATATCTCAGGTATTTCTGAGCTGGTGCAGTCTAATGAAAATGGTGTGCTGGTGCCGGAAAAGGATGCCCTATCTTTAGCACAGGCTTTGGAGGCTCTTGTGCGACAGCCAGACCTGAGAACAAAATTAGGCAAAGCCGGACGTCTTACAGTGTTAAATAAGTTTGGCCTGAGTCGCAACGTGGGCGCAGTTAAAGATTGGTTACTACAGGCTATTAAGGAACCCATGAGACCGCAAATTCAAGCCAGTGTATTAGGGGATTTACTCAAGCTAGCTGCTTCCTAAGGTCGTGCCGCACTGAGCAACGTGCCACCCTATACTCTCCCCTCTTAGGAGAGGAGAGTCGCGACATTAAAACCACTTCCCAGGAAGAAAATATCTTCGAGATTTATCTACATCAATACTCTATTCTGCGAGGGACTATGCTATGAAGACTTTGCTTTTTTACTGTCAACACATTCTCGGTATCGGTCACCTGATCCGCAGTATGGCTATTGCCCATGGCTTGACTAAGGATTTCAAAGTTTACTTTGTCAATGGTGGGGAGGTCATTCAGGACTTTCCTGTACCGGCAGGCGTTGAAGTGATTAATTTACCTGCCATTAAAACCGATGCAAATTTTCGGGAACTACAGGTACCTGATGGGTTTACCGATGTCGAGTCCACATTGGAATATCGTCGTGATCGGTTGTTGGAGGTTTGCGATCGCATCCGCCCCGCCGTCATCATGGTAGAACTATTCCCCTTTGGTCGTCGGCGTTTTTCTACCGAGTTAATTCCGCTGTTAGAGCGCGCTAAAGACCACGGCGCTAAAATCACCTGCAGCCTCCGAGACATTGTTGTCACCAAGCAAGATCAGGAGCGTCATGAAGCTAAAGTATGCAAACTGATGAATCGGTATTTTGACCAGCTGCTGATCCATGGCGACCCAGAGTTTTTACCCCTAGAAAACAGTTTTTCTAGGGTGAACGATCTTGACTGTGAAGTTCACTATACCGGTTACGTAGTTCCCGATGTAGATCGACAATTTACCCAAAAAACAGCATCCGATCCACCGATGATCCTGGCTAGCGTTGGTGGTGGGCGCTTTGGCCATGAACTTCTACAGTGTGTGGCCGAAGCCAGTCAGTTGTTAGAAAACAAAATCCCTCACCACATTCAAATGTTTACAGGGCCATTTTCACCAGATGACGTCTATAAACGTTTACAGACAATTGCAACCAATCGCTCCAATCTAACAGTCCAGCGTTATACCCCCGATCTTCTCAGCTACATGGCTAAGGCCGATTTATCCATTAGCATGGCAGGCTACAACACCACTCTCAACATTTTGCAGACAGGGGTGCGGGCTATGCAGCTACCGTTTACCGGTAATGATGACCAGGAACAACGACTGCGGTCTAGCCGTTTAGAAGATCTGGGCATTGTCAACGTCATTAATCCTGACGATTTGGATCCTATTTTCTTCTCCCTTAAGGTGATGAAAACGTTAAGCGTCAGCCCCAGCCATCAACACTTCTGTCTTCGTGGGGTGGAGATGACGGCTGCTCGCGTTAAGGCACTGATCAAAGAAGAGATTTTGGTTTGAGCCAGCCCCATCCTCTACGACAAGCATCAGTCTTTGCCCCTGAGTGTTGAGTGTTGAGCTGGGAGCTCAACACTCAAAATCCAAAACTCTTAACTCTTAACCTCTTACAATCTATGACACAGTCTAAAATTTGTATTACCACCTTAGAATTCCCCCCCGATGTTGGTGGCGTTGGCGAGTCAGTGGCTCGTATTGCCAATTTGCTTCAGGATATCGGCTATGAGGTTCACGTTGCTGTTTTTCATTCCAAACAGCGTAAGGCCGAAGGCTATTGTCGCTCAGACTGTGACACCACCAAACAAAATGGCATCCAGGTGCACCGACTCACTCCAGCTAGTCGCTCAAATACGCCAATTTTACAAGACTATCGCAGCGAAGTTTATTTCCAGTTGAAACAACTGCACCGTCAGCACCAGTTCAACCTGTTTCACGCCTTTTTTATTAATGAAACTGGCTTTATCACTACGTTGTTGGCCAAGGAAGAAGGTATACCCATCATCAACAGCGTGCGCGGCAGCGACTTACACAAGCACGTATTTAGCCCCAAACAACATGGTCAGATTGGCTGGATTTTAGAAAATTCAGACTGGGTCACCTTTGTCAGTCGAGATTTACAACGACGGGGTCAGGTGCTTGTCCCTGCCCTTAAAGGGAAATCCAGTGCCTTCTGGAACTCAATTCAGCCTGTAGAGTTTTCAAACCTACCTAAACCACCCCTAGCCGATCGGCTCACCGGCTTAGTCATTGGCTCAGTGGGTCGATTCCGCGATAAGAAAGGGTTGGAATATCTGTTAGACGCTTGTGCAGATCTGAAACAATCCATGCCGATAACACTGTTACTGGTGGGCGACTTTGCAGAGCGAGAACGTCCCTACTGGGAAGCCGCTATTCGCGAAAGTGGCATGGCGGACAACACCGTGCTTACAGGAATGGTTCCTCGGACTGAAGGCATGGCCTACCTACAATATATGGACGTATACGCTGTACCTTCTCTCCACGATGGCTGCCCCAATGCTCTGCTGGAGGCCATGCTGGCTGGTCGCGCCATTGTCGGTACCAGTGTTGACGCCATTGGCGAGATTTTAGATCATATTTACAATGGCTTAGTTGTAACTCCAGGCTCTAGTGCTGAACTTAAAGATGCCATTCTCATATTGGCTCAGTCTCCAGAGTTACGACAGCGCTTTGGAAAAGCGGCTCAAGCCACCGTCCGCCAGCAACTCTCTCCCATGGTTGAACAAAGAAATTGGGCCAAGGTCTACCGCCAGGTCTTGAGCCAATCTCTTACCGTTCTTGCATCTTAGCTTTAGGAGATTAATGATGACTTCTACGATCACAACAGAAACCTCCACCGTATCTAACATTACTCAACCCGCAATTACAATTGTGGTTGTACCACGGGAGCGGTTTAGCTATAGTCAACAGTCTTTAGAGAGCATCTACCAATACACAAACCTACCGTTTGAGCTGGTTTATGTAGATGGCGGTTCTCCTAAATATGTCCAGCAGTATCTGAACCAGGCATCGGAGGAAAAAGGCTTTACCCTGGTGCGCACCGAACACTTTCTGTCCCCTAATCAAGCTCGTAACCTGGGGCTAAGCTATGTTAAAACTGACTATGTGCTCTTTATCGACAATGATGTTCATGTGTCCCATGGCTGGCTACAGCAGCTGTGGCAGTGTGCCCAAGAGACGGATGCAACTGTTGTTTGCCCGCTGACCTGCATTGGCAAACCCTTACACCAGAAAATCCATCTAGCCGGCGGTGAAGCCAGAATCTTTACTGACCTGAAGGGTGATAAGACCCATCGTCGAGTGCATGAAAAACATTATTTTGTGAATCGTGCCGTCATTGATGTGGAAGAGCAGTTGCACCGTCGGTCTTGTGAGTTTGCAGAGTTTCACTGCATGTTGGTTAAACGATCTGTTTTTGACCAGATTGGGGTATTGGATGAAAAACTCCTCAACACCCGGGAGCACATTGACTTTTGCCTGAATGTCAGTCAAACAGGTGGGCGCATTTATTGTGAGCCAGCGTCAGTCGTGACCTATGTGCCTGATATTCTCTATCGCTGGTCGGATCTGGCATTCTTTATGTTGCGCTGGAGCGATGAGTGGGAAGTGAAAAGTCTCAAACGGTTCCGCAAGAAGTGGAATTTGGATAAGGACAAGTATTTTAAGAAACGATATAAGCGTTTGGGACACCGTCGACATCATGCGTTTTTGCGTCCGTTGGTTCGAAAGTTCACGTTTGGGAAAACGATTCCTTGGCTAGAAAAGCTGGTTATTCAGCTAGAGAGACAGTTGAATCGCATGCTCACCAGTCGATATCAACGCTTGTATGGAACAAATACTCAGGTGCAAGGTACACAGACCATGAGTAAGATGCCTGGATAAACACAACATTGTCTCCGTAGGGGTGCACCACAGTGCCCCCTTCGAAACACAGGCCAATGGTCAATATGTTGAAGGGCGCATAGCCATGCGCCCCTACAAGGCCATCTTTAATTTGAACAAATTATTTAATCCATATTCCCTATAACGGGAAGTTCCCCAATCCTAGCATTATGGCTAAACAAAAATCCTTTAGGTCATCCTTACCCGGTTTGAAACGCATAGCCCAACGCTTTTGGCCCCACATCTGTAAACAGGCTCACCTACTCACAGGCGCATTCTTTGCCCTGCTGGCAGAAACAGGTCTGCGCTTGCTGGAGCCCTGGCCCCTAAAGCTGATGTTTGATCGGGTCATTTTACCTACTGGCTTTAATATCCATAGTCACAACATTGAAGCGCTGGGAGGAGTTTCACCACTGTTAGTACTCACGGGCCTTGCCGCTGCCCTAATTGTGATCTCAGCAGCACGAGGGGCTGCCGCCTACTTTAGTACCGTTGGCATGGCCATAGCCGCAACCCATGTGATGACCGACATCCGTGGACAGCTCTATAGTCATATCCAAGCGCTCTCACTGTCGTTCCATAGCCGTGCCAAAAGTGGTGACCTGATTACCCGCGTCACCTATGATATCGAACGTCTGCGGGAAGTGACCGTGGTGGCTGCGCTCCCGTTGACCACACATTTTCTCACCTTAATTGGCATGGTGGGTGTGATGTTTTGGCTGAACTGGGAATTAGCACTAATTGCGATCGCAATCCTCCCTCTCTTTATCTTCACCACCACCACCATGTCAAAAAAAATCCACAAGGTGGCACGCACCCAGCGTAAACGGGAAGGAGCCATGGCCGCATCTGCAGCGGAAGCCATTGGAGCTATTAAAGTGGTGCAAGCATTATCACTGCAAGATTTTCTGGGTAAGTCTTTTGCCAAAAACAATCGTAAAAGTCTAAAGGAAAGTGCAGAAACCCAGCGTCTGCGAGCAGGACAGGAACGTCTTGTGGAAACGCTTGTTGCCATTGTGCAAGCTCTGGTGTTGTGGCGTGGGGTACAGCTAGTGCTGACTGGCAGTGCTACACCAGGGGACCTATTAGTGTTTATCACTTACCTTAAAGTCGCCTTTAAGCCCATGCGACAGCTAGCCAAATATACGGGTCAAATTGCGAAGGCTGTTGCCTCTGGTGAACGAGTCATTGCTTTGCTAGAGACCGAACCTGAAGTGCGTGACTTGAAAGGAGCTAAACCGGCTCCTGTCTTTCGAGGTGATGTGCACTGCAAGCATGTCACCTTTGCCTACAATCCGGAGCAGGGAATTTTGCGCAACCTCACCTTTTCAGCTCAGCCTGGAGAACAGGTTGCCATTGTCGGCCCGTCTGGGGGGGGTAAATCTACCCTCATCAGTTTGTTGCTACGGTTCTATGATCCCATTGAAGGGGGCGTTCACATCGACGGGCATGATCTCAGAGAGTACACCCTCACCTCTCTCCGCAAGCAAATTAGTATTGTGCTACAGGACAGCGTACTCTTTGCTGCCAGCGTTCGCGACAACATTGCCTATGGGGCCATCGGGGCCAGTAATGAAGAGATTGAGGCCGCAGCGCGTCTGGCCAATGCCCATGACTTTATTATGGACCTACCTGAAGGCTATGAAACCATTCTTGGAGAGCGGGGGGCCACTCTCTCCGGCGGTCAGCGACAGCGGATTGCCATTGCCAGAGCTGCCATTCGTCGAGCCCCCATTATCATCTTGGATGAGCCCACCAATGGCCTGGATAGCGCCAGCGAACGCCTCGTTAGCGAAGCGCTAAATCGTCTCACCCAGGGTAAAACCAGTTTCTGGATTTCTCATAACCTTAGTACTGTGCAACATGCAGACCAAATTCTTTACATCGAACAAGGCTGCATTTTAGAACGGGGGACTCACCATCAGCTCATGGTCTTAGGGGGTCGCTATGCCCAAATGTATCGTTTGCAATCCGGTAGTTATTCAGCAGAGAAGAGTTATGCGAACTGACGCATTCCCTAGTCGCATTATTTTAGTTCGCCATGGTCGCAGTTCTTTTAATGACCAAGGGCGCTATCAGGGCAGTTCAGATGAGGCAATACTCACCCCCAAGGGTGTGGCCACGGCCCAACAGGTGGGTGCATATCTCCGCTCCATGACCATCGACGCTGTGTATACCAGCCCCCTACTGCGGGCAAAACAAACCACAGGAGAGATTCTCAAAGCGATAGCGGATAAACGCCCTAAACCCATTACCGTGAGTCGCTATCTCCGAGAAATTGATTTGTCTGTGTGGGAAGGTCTCACCTACGACTATGTCCGGCAATACCATCGGGAGACCTATAAATGTTGGCAACAGCAGCCCCATGAGTTTAAGCTACCCGCTGATGATAGCTATCATTTTCCAGTCAAGGATCTCTATCAGCGTGCTCAAAAATTTTGGGCCCATAGTTTACATCATCACACAGGCAAAACTGTTTTAATCGTTAGCCATGGGGGCACTAATCATGCCTTAATTAGTACTGCATTTGGGCTATCTCCTGAGCACCACCATAGCTTGCAGCAGTCTAACTGTGGCATCAGCATTTTGGAATTCTCGGGGCAGGGGGTGCAGCTGACTCAACTGAATCAGACGACAGCGATTAAGGAGACTCTGCCTAAACTCAAAGCTGGCAAAGAAGGATTGCGACTGTTGTTGCTACCAGAAGACTCACTGACCGATAAGGCCTGTCAACAAATCGCTCACCGTTTAGCAACCATCAAGTTGGACTTTTGCCTGTCGAATACGACCGGAAAGTATTGGCTACCGATGCTGTTACAGCATCATTCTCAAACAGCTCAGTTTATAGATGACCGAGATGACTTTTTGCAGGATTGGCAACAGATCTTAGCTGATGCTTTGGAGCCAGAGCAAAAACTGATTACGGGGATTGCGATCGCACCCACCAACCGTATCCAAACCCTGCTCATCCAAACCTTGGGTGGTCGTTCCTACGAAGGCGCAAAACTCTCCTTAACACCCGGTCACCTTAGCGTCATCCACTATCCCAAAAACCATCGCCCCATCGTCCAAGCCATCAACATTTAATCATCCCCTTAGAAGTAGGTCTCTCCAAGTTTATCGACTAGTATCAAAACCATGACTAAATTCAAAACTTATCTCTCGCAGATTAGATCTCAGAAATGCTATTATCGAGGCACACAGCTACAGTTCTATGGAACTTTACTTTAATCACATCCAATCAGTAAAAATACGACCACTGTAGACATATAAAAATACATACACATTTATTCTCAACAGTCTTCGAAAAATCCTATATGTTCATAACGATATTTTAAATCAAGCGCGAAAGCCTTATTTTACAAGATTTCCAAAAAATACCAATTTATACTGATTTTTCTTGATGAGAATTACCTTATGATTTGGAGTAAGTAGCAAAAGAACGCTGAAATGCCCCCGCAGCAGTATCTAAGCTAGTACTCACCTAAATCAGAGATCTATATCAGTCAATGATGATGGACCTCCATGAAAGTAATCTCATGTCTACTTCATTAGATTCTTAGTCGCACCTGTCATAATTTTGACTCAGAGATGTTCGGTGCCACTACCGAAATGTTGAACTAACGTCTGTAGCTCCTTAGTTTAATCAGGGGGCTTCAATACCATCAGGAAAAAAGCATATCTGGACTCAGGTCCGCGGTCAATCGTGACCGCACTATCCCATTGTCCTCACTGCCAAATTCTGGATAGTTCCCATGACTGCTACACTTCTCTCACCGCCTACCGTCACTGCGTTACAGCCATCCGTTACCATTGTGGTTGCCCCACGAGAACGCTTTGGCTACACGCAAAAGTCTCTGGAAAGCATCTATCAACACACAAAAATACCATTTGAGCTCATATACGTAGATGCTGGCTCCCCTAAACATATTCAAAAATATTTAGCAAGAGAAGCAGCTAAAAGAGGATTCACCCTCCTACGTTCCGATCAGTTTCTCTCACCAAATCAGGCACGTAACCTTGGTCTTAGTCAAATAACGACAGACTATGTAGTCTTTATCGATAATGATATTCATGTTTCGAGTGGCTGGTTGGAGCCTCTTTTACGTTGTGCAAAAGAAACAAATGCAGCTGCTGTCTGTCCCTTAACTTGCATCGGCAAACCACTCCATGATCGGATTCACTTTGCAGGAGGTGAGGCCAGGATTTTTATGGATGTGCAGGGCGAACAGATATGGCGGCGTCTTTATGAGAAACGTTTTTTGGTAAGTCGCTCCGCTGCCGCCATCAAGCATCAGCTTTACCGACGCGCCTGTGAGCTTGTAGAACTGCGCTGCACACTGGTTAGGCGAGATATTTTTGAACAATTAGGATGCTTAGATGAAAAACTATTGGGCACTCAAGAAGATATAGACTTTTGCCTAAGCGTTAGTCGAGCCAATGGGCAAATGTTCTGTGAACCGGCTTCAGTGGTCACCCATGTACCTGAAATTTCCTATCGTTGGTCTGATTTAGGGTACTTTATGCTGCGCTGGAGCGATATGTGGGAAGTAGAAAGTCTCATGTATTTCCAGCAAAAGTGGGCTTTGGACATGGACGAGTACTTTTTACAACGATACAGACAGCTGGGCCAACGTCGCCATCAAACATTCTTATACCCACTGCTACATCGGCTGCAAGGAAACCGCAAAGTCTCTTGGTTAGAAAACATTGTCATAAAGCTAGAACAGTGGTTGAACCAGATACTTGCAGATCGCCATGCCAAACTGCGGCACACCCCTATAAAAAAGCTAACCCCTACATCTCCCTCACCCAATCATAAGACTGTCCCTCACAAAAAATTGCATAGGTCAGTGCTTGATAGTCACAGTCATCCTACGCAACTATCTCAACCACATTTAATGCCCCATTAGACCGGTTACTTTGCCTAGGTTAGGCAGATGCAGCCTATACTGGCTTAAAAGCCCATTCAAAGGTTTACTTTACTCCTAAATAGGTAGAGATAATCCTCTATGCCTAGGAGTTTTATAAAATCTCTTTTTCAGCAACAAACGAGTGCAATTGCTCGACGTCCCATCAGTTACCATCTCTTCAAGACATACACTTGTGAACTCCACCTCTTTTTTGAGAAGATTATGACATGAAAACACAAGCTCTTGCTAAACGTGCTACAGCTACACGTCTCTCTATACCATCAGTCACGCTTATCATAGCACCACGGGAACGTTTCAGCTATATCCAACCATCACTGGAAAGCATTTACAAATACACGAAACTACCGTTTAAGCTGATATACATTGATATCGGTTCTCCAAAGCACCTGCGCCATTACTTAGCTCAATCAGCTGCTGACAAAGAGTTCACTTTACTACGCACCGAGCGGTTTATTTCGCCAAATCAAGTTCGTAATCTGGGGTTAGGTCATGCAACTACAGACTATGTTCTTTTTATCGATAACGATATTCATGTCTCTCCTGGTTGGTTAGAGAAGCTTTTAGAATGTGCTCAGGAAACAGATGCTACCGTCGTCTCTCCACTTATGTGTATTGGCAAGCCATTGCATGAGCGAATTTTGATGGCTGGGGGTGAGATCCGATTTTTTGTGGAAACAGGTGACGAATTTGAGCATCGCCGTTTGTACAAAAAGTGTCATTTGGTTAATCGTTCTGTTTCTTTGATGCAACGCCAGCTACATCAGCGTGCCTGCGACTATGCAGAGTTAAGCTGTTTGCTGGTAAAGCGCAGTATCTTTCGCGACATTGGTCCCTTAGACGAAAAGCTCTTGAATTCTCAGGAGCACCTTGATTTTTGTCTCAGTGTGGCCCAAGCAGGTGGCAAAATTTACTGTGAACCTGCATCAGTGGTCACCTATGTTCCTGAGATGCCCCGTCGTTGGTCGGATCTGCTCTATTTTATGCTGCGCTGGAGTGATGCTTGGGAAGCGGAAAGTCTGATTCATTTCCAAAAGAAGTGGTCTCTGGATATTGATCGGGATTTTATGCTGCGTTTTAAACATTTAGGTCAGCAGCGACATCAAATCTTGTTGTTGCCGTTGCTACGGCGGTTGACAGTGGGCTGTCGGGTACGCTGGATGGAGAAACTCGCGATTTACTTAGAGCGTTGGTTTAATCAGTATTTGACGAACCGTTATAGACGGTTGTCTAGGTGAAAGGGAGTCTCTTGATCCACCAACTTAGACAAGCATGGATAACTTTCCCCTCCGGGGAGGGGCTCCGGGGTGGGTTTCCGGGATGGGTCTCCCGATTATTACCAACCACCAGCAGCCCTCTTAATTTCCTTACAAATCTCCACTAAAGCCTGATCTTGCTCAGCAGGACTAAGACTTTTCAAAGGCCGCTCCGGAGCATGCGCAGCCTGATATTTCGCTATAGCACTCTCTTCATAGAGACTAGAACTAATCAGTACCCAAATGATTTTTAGCCCTCATTCTTAGCCGCATCTAAAAGGGGAAGCAGCTCATTTTCATGGATAACGCACTCAACTGGTTCTTGCTAAGATCTAGTGTTTGAAGACTCGTCAGCTGGACAATCTCGGGTGGTAGCGCACTCAATTGGGTCCGAATCAATTGCCCTTCATAAAGTTTCCAACCCCACTGCAATGTTTCCAACTGAGTCAACTGCCCAATCTCCGGCGGCAACTCCGTCAACCCCGCCCCGACAAATTCAACTTCGTAGCCCCAGTCCTCGCCGCTTCCTCCAGCAACTCCAGCAACTCATCCCGCGTCATACCGACCATCTCCAGAAGCCATCCCCGCTATTCTGCCAAACCCACACCAGCCAAGCTCTAAAACTTAATCCAAAACAAACCTTGACCAGTTAGTCTAAGTTCGCTATTCTTAAATCAAGGTCGTCAACCACCCAGACCCATGACACGCGGACCCAGCAAGCAATTTGACACCGAAATCGCCCTTAGCAAGGCCATGGACGTGTTTTGGGAGCACGGCTACGAAGCCGCTAGCCTCTCACAATTGCTCAAGCAAATGGGTATCGGCAAAAAGAGTCTGTACGACACCTTTGGCAACAAGCAATCGCTGTTTCTCAAAGCTCTGGAGCACTACGCCCATACTACGCTGCGAGATATCCGCAAACGCTTGTCAGCAGAGGGTTCTGCCCTTAACAACATCAAACAGCTACTCCTCGACTGGCAAACCATGCATGGTCGCCCTGGTAGCTGCGGCTGTATGCTCGGCACCAACATCGCCGACTTCAATACCGACGATGAAGCCATCGCCAAAGTTATGCGCGGCTACCTGCGCCAGCTAGAAGATACCTTCAGCAGCGCCCTCATCCGCGCCCAAAAAGCCGGAGAGCTAAGCCCCAACAAAAACCCACGGGACCTGGCTCGCCTGCTACTTTGCACCACCCAGGGCATTGCCCTCCTGGGCAGAGTCATGGAAGACGACACCACTCTAAAAGGCGCAGTGCAATCCGCGTTGCTACTTTTAGAGGAAGAGCCCCCCTCACACTAAATCCCTCTCCCTGGGGAGAAGGGCTTTGAAGACTGAAGATCTTCTTATTTTGAATAAGATCCACGTTCTCTAACTCCCCTTCTCTCTCGGGGAGAAGGGGCTGGGGGATGAGGGGTATTTTTTTGCAAAAACCTAGACCGATCAGTCAATACTTATTCACCTTTGGAGGTATCACCATGGCACGTTTAACTAACAAAACAGCAGTTATCACTGGCGGCACCACTGGCATCGGCTTTGAAACCGCAAAGCTGTTCATTGCCGAAGGCGCACGGGTGATCATCACCGGTCGCAACCAAACCCGCCTCGATGAAGCTGTTGCTGCTCTTGGCTCCAATGTCGCTGGCATCAAAGCCGATGTCCAATCCCTCGATGAACTTGACTCTCTCGCTACCCAAGTCCAAGAAATCGTTGGCCAGTTCGACATTCTCTTTGCCAATGCAGGCATCGCCAAACGTGCCAACTTCCGCGATGTTACCGAAGCCGACTTCGACCAAGAAATTGCCATTAACTTTAAAGGCGCTTTCTTCACCGTCCAAAAACTAGAGCCCCTGATGAACAATGGCAGCAGCATTATTCTGACAACCACTATTCTCGACCAAACCGCCCTCCCTGGTGAAGGCATCTATGGAGCCTCTAAAGCCGCTGTTCGCTCTCTCGCCCGTTCCCTCAGCAGAGAACTGCTAGATCGTCAGATTCGGGTTAATGCAGTCGCCCCTGGTCCTATTGAAACGCCTATCTGGTCAAAGATGGATCTGCCTGAAGATGTTCCTGCGCAAGTGCTGGGACGTACACCTATTGGTCGCTTTGGTAAACCTGACGAGGTTGCTAAAGCCGTTCTGTTCTTAGCCAGCGATGATTCTTCCTACATGCTCGGCGAAGAGATCCTGGTTGATGGTGGCTGGGCAACACTTTAGAACTTCAGAAATTGTCTGCACCATTAGTACTCTTGTAGCTCTTATGAGCAGCAGGACTCATTACTGCACCATTCCTAAAAAGAAACCTTATTTCAAGGCTAAACACTTGCCTCAGGCAGGGTTCTCCGAACAAAGGGGAACCGCCAGGGAGGAGGCTCGAAAACTTACGCCATCACTCGCCCTCCTCCGCCTAAGACAGCTCCCTGGCGGTAAGGGGAGGACACTCTTAGAACTTACTCCCAAAAAAGGACAATCATCATGCATTACACTCATAAAAATACCCAACAAAAAGTCTTCTTCTCTCTCTCCATATGGGCCACCACCGTCGCTATCACCGGTTATCTCGGTCTCTTCACCCACATCCCTGCCAACGGCATTGCCCTACTCGTCATCCTCAGCCTCACTATCCTAGTCGTCCTCTACTACCGCAACCCAGCACTGAACATCTATATCAACAACCTACCTCCCCGACAATTAGTCATCTTCCACCTATGGCGCATCGTCGCAGGCTTTGCCTTTCTCTCTTACGGCAGTCAAAACCTCTTGCCAGAACGCTTCGTCATCAACGCTGGCTACGGTGACTTAGCCGTCGGCTTCCTAGTCCCTATCATCCTCTTAGGCAAAGAAAGCATCCAAAAGTACATCGCGTTCCACCTGTTCGGTCAGCTTGATTTTATTCTTGCCGTTGGCACTGGGCTTACCTTCACCGTATTGCAAGTGCCTCTGATGGAGAATATTGCCACTTTCCCTATTGTGCTCATTCCTTTATTTGGCGTTCCCTTGACCGGAGCAAGCAGTATTATGGCAATTGATGCGCTGCTTAGACAGCGGCGACAGATAGCTTCCCGTTAATGTGAGATTTCGGTTGGTGGCTCTTGGTATTGCAGGGCATCCACAAGGGATGCCCCTACGTAATGTGGAATTTCGGTTTGTGCTGCTAGATATCGCAGGGTAACCACAAGAGGCAGCCATACGTTTGGATTTGAGATAACATCCCATATCCCCCAAGGAAAAACCATGACAGATTTCAAAACAGCGCTCATCGTCATTATCGATGGAGCCATCCTGCCACCAGGGCAACAACAATCTGCGGACAGTCCTGATCGATTTCTGGAACCGGATGAATATGCCACCAGCTACTGGCATATTCTGCAACAACACCGCAGCGCCTGGACCTGGGAAATAGAATTACGCCCCTGGGTAGAACGGTTTTAACCTAAATCAATCCCATAGATAGCCATACTACAGATCATAAATAGATCTCCAAGGACAACCATGCTAGGCTCGAAGCCTAACCATAATCCACTCCCATGAAATCCGCTAAATCCCAGGTTGCTCTACTGGCCTTGTGTCAGGCGACGGCCATGACCATTAATACGGTCTTGGTCACTGTTGCTGTTCTCATCGGCTACGCCCTCGCCACAGACAAAGCCCTGGCCACACTACCACTGGCCATACGCCAAGTTGCAATGATGGTAGCCACGATCCCAGCTTCACTACTCATGCAGAGAATTGGGCGACGCAATGGATTTCTGATGGGCAATTTTATCGGTCTGGTTGGTACGGGTGTCGGTATTTATAGTCTCGCCATTGCTAATTTTTGGCTGTTTACCCTCTCCATGACGGTGCTCGGTATCTCCGGTGGCTTTTTTGGTTACTATCGTTTTGCAGCAGCTGATGTGGCCGATCGCGCATTTCGATCGCAAGCAATTTCTTGGGTGTTAGCAGGCGGTATCATTGCAGCCATTCTGGGACCATGGTTGGCCACAGGATCACAAGGATGGTTTAACAGTGAGCTATACATCGGTGCGCTAGTGGCATTGCTGGGGCTACATGTATTCACGAGTCTTTTGTTATTAGGGCTGCAGATTCCTTCAATGACATCAGCTCACCATACCCAGAACACACGACCGCTGGCCGAGATTATGCGACAGCCTAAATTTTTGGTAGCTACCCTGGGAAGCACTGTCAGCTTCAGTGTCATGGCGTTTGTGATGACGGCTACGCCGTTGGCCATGGCAGCAGCAACCTACTCTTTTGAGCAAACGGCTTCTGTCATTCAGTGGCATGTGCTTGGCATGTTTGCTCCCTCGCTGGTGACGGGCTGGCTGATTAAGCGATTCGGCACGTTGCAAATTATCGTGACTGGAACAGTGCTAAATCTGGCTTGTATGGGGTTAAATTTATCCGGTACCAGCTTTTGGCACTTTACTATTGCCCTATTGTTACTGGGCCTAGGTTGGAATTTTATGTACGTGGGTTCCACCACCCTACTCACAGAAACCCATACACCTGAGGAGAAAGGAAAAGTTCAGGCGATCCACGACTTTATTATGTTTAGCTTTGTCGCTCTAGCTACATTCCTAGCAGGGCCAATATTTCATCGGTTTGACTGGGAACTTCTTAATCAGATGAGCTGGCCGCTGGTGCTGCTCACTCTGTTGGTGGTGCTGTGGTTACAGCAAAAGCGATTGCGCAGTCAGCATCTGGTTTAGGTCGACTTGCATGACTTTGCAACAGCCTGGGCAATTAAGGCCATGGCAGCACTCTTAAAAGTATGGCCGATCTGCTCAGTTCCTAAATATCGGGCTTGGGAAAAGCCGCCGTCAATGACCATTGTTAGTTGGGCTGCCAGGGTTTTGGGCTGGTTGAGATTGGCAGCTGTGGCTAGGGTTGTGATGCGATCGCACACACTCCCCTTATGCTCCAAAACCACCTGCCGCGATAAATGCTCTGCATCCGCAAACTCACTGGCCGTCAGCAAAAACGGACAGCCCTGACAGTCAGACCTCTCTAGCAAATGGGCAATGAAATCCACAATGCCCACCAGCTGAGCCATGGGCTCAGGGTCACAGTCCGCTAAAGATGCCTCCAACAACTGCCAAAACTGCTGATTCCGTTGCTCCAAGTACGCCTGAATCAACGCATCCTTTGACGGAAAGTAGCGATAGAGGCTCGTCTTAGCAATTTTCGCCTCAGCAATCACTCGGTCCACACCCACCGCATGCAGCCCACATTCATAAAATACCTGAAGATGCAATAAATCCAATGCCAGCAGCCTACAAGAAAGGATTTACACCGGCTCCTGTCACCTCACAAACATAATTCAGAACAACGGGTGCCCGAGGTGCTCCATCTAACTCTGGCGGATACTGCGTTACTCTCAAATACTCACTGTCATCAGAGTTCCACTGATCTAACAGAACAATATCATAGAATAATTGTTCATCTACTGAACTGCCAGTAAACTCATACTCCCATGCCCATAGCTCACCAAATTCGTTGTAGTCAGCATAGGGACTCAGCTCGTCGCTGACCCCCAGAAATTGAGGAAAATCTCTCTCGTCACTAGTCAGAAATAATCCCCCTTGGGTGGTAAACAACTCGACATTGAGGTCTTCCAATCCCTCTTGACTGGAACAAACATAATCTACATAAAAACCCAATGGGGGCTCAAACGAATCGTACTGTGCCTGGGTAGCAGAACCAAAGAACACTAAAGCAGAGCCAACACCGATAGAAATTGTGAGTAAGGGTTTCATACTCTCCATATGCGTGCGTATGAGTAGTAATTTTGGCGTTACTGATCCTCAGAAAGTGATCCTCAGAAAGATTTAATCTGAAAAATTACGAGTTTAGGGTAAGTCTGGCAGATCGATTCATCCTCTCAAGCAGCAACGGCAGAACTTTCAATGATTAGTTACAGCCGTTGTTCATAGAGCAATAGTGCCCAGTACGCCCATAAGAATCACATTTTTTGATATTGACTGACAGTGCAATGATGAGCAGCACCGTCGGTCAAATACCTAAAGCTTAGACGCCTAAAGTTAGAAATGTTTACCAGAACACTTGACGACTTTCTAGAAAAACGGTAACAATAGATACAGAAATGAACGTTCGTGATCCATTCATTACTTCTTTTGCTAGTGAGTTGGGTCATGGAAGTAGGCAGCAGAGCTTCTATGCACTGCCATCCGAAGGAACGCACCTCAATTTCTAGACACATCACGTTGTATTGAGGAAGTTAATCCCATGACACTACATCCTGTTACTCCCCTAACCTCTGTTGAGAATAAAGGACGCCTTCTTAAGCATGCCAATCGTCAGCAATCGCGCAACCGTCAGCGCTCTATGTTGATGCGCACTATTCAGCAGGTTGCTACTGAACAAATGTAAGCGCTGTTTACTCTCCTCTTTTTTATTAACTCTAAAAGGGTCCTGATCGATTGATCAGGACCCTTTTAGGTCATTAAGCCTAATATCTGCACCGCTGAGTGAGTCGCTGAGGTCTACGCTGAGAGCATCGACAGGACCGATGACTGGACACGGGCGCATGGACACTCACGATGAAGATCACGTAGCCGATCAACCGCTATGCGGCACAGCCGAACAAACTGTTCAGGTAGAGTTTATTCACCTGGGGCTGATTCACACCATTTTGCATGAGAAAGAGAGACAGAGCGGCCTGCATCACCCGTTCCTGGCTCCACAGTTCATGGGTGCTCAAATAATCCTGCATTGATTGATGTAGCGTTTCGGGAATCTCGATCATGAGGCTGACAGTGGCTGGAGCTGTGGTCATTGGAGTCATAAAGATAACGAGATAAATGTATAGACACAACAAACTGGAGCCTAGTACAAACTCTTTGCCCAAGCGTGCCACGGAGGGCTAACGACATTTGGAACACAGAACAAAGAAGACGCAACTAGGTCGCCTGATGCAGTGGTGTTTCATTGTGCAGGAGACCCTAGGAATTCGCAATGTCCGTCAGTTTTGGGAATGTTCTAATTCGAAATTTAGGCTGACGACACCAATAGGGTTCAGCCCATTTTTTTGTTAATTATCGTTACAAACTGAGAGCGATCCCCGGTCTTCATCATTTTCCACAAAAGGGCTGAATGCACTGAATCTTCGTCTTAATTTGTGGATAACTCCATGTAAACTGGGGAAAAGTCACGGAAAACCCTGGGGAAAACGCCTTCTATTCTTAAGAAAAATAAAGTCGCAAATTTACGCAAATAGACCTCGGTGGCATGGGACGAAAGTTGGCACTTCATAAATACTGCTCAACACCAACCTTCGTTAATTTTTGGGGGTAGATGCCAATGACCACTGCCTAATACCTATGAAAAAAATATCCTCAGGTCAAATCGTCCAAATCAACATCTCTGACGGTGGCACTCCCAAACGCCCTATTTTCGAAGTTCAAATCACCCCAGCTGGTCTCACCGGCGATCGCCAACGCAACCTCAAATATCACGGTGGCCCAGACCGTGCCGTTTGCCTCTGGTCCGCCGATATCATCCAAACCTTACAAAACGAAGGCCACCCCATAGCACCAGGCAGCACTGGCGAAAATATCACGGTGGCTGGCCTCACGTGGGCACAACTTGAACCGAATATGCAACTTCAGCTTGGCGATACAGTTCGGCTGCTGATCACCGACTATGCCGCCCCCTGCCGCCACATTAGCCGCTACTTCAGCGATCGTCGCTACAGCCGCATTAGCCAAAAACACCATCCCGGTACCAGTCGTCTCTATGCCCGCGTTTTATCTCCGGGTCTTGTCCACGTCGGAAATAACATACAGCTCACATGAAACAATTTGCCCTGCAAGGCTGCGGCTGTCTAAGGGTCTTACCAGAACCCACTGATAAAGCCCCCCCTCGTTTGTGCCGCATTGGTTTCGGTGCATGGATAGGGCACCTTACAAGGTGTGGCATCTAATATCCCGGTGGTTGCCAACATTCTCCAATGTATTGATCTAACATTTGGGCAATGCTTAACAATTCCATCTCTCGCCAACGTTTTCCCACTAATTGAACCCCTACCGGTAGTCCTTGGGATGTTTGCCCCACGGGTATGACAACCGCCGGATGGCCACTTAAGCTAAATGGAATCGTATAGGCACCATTGGCAATACTGTGGGGATATTGTTTGCCATTGACTTCCACAGCAGTCCAGGCAGGTCGATGGGTAAAGGCTGCTGTCGCCGCCACGGGCATCAGCCAGACATCCCATGGTTCTAAGGCTGCATCCAACCTAGCAATATAGTTATCGCGCTCCGTCAGGGTTTCAAAGTAACCCTTGAGGCTAGGTCGCAACAGCTCTGGCCAGAACTTGGCAAAATTACCTAATTGACGCAGGTTGCGATCGCCCTGGGTTGCCGTTCGATATAACAGTGTTAAACTGCGTCGGATCGTATACCAATCCTTAGGTTGGGCGTAGTTATTAAGATAGGCCGCCATTTGACCATACAGCGTCCATATCTCAGACAAATCAAAATCACCTGGTGACCATTGATCTGTCTGGGCTCCAGCTTCTGTTAAAGTATGTACCACCGTTTGCATCGCTGCAAGAATCTCAGCGGCTACCGGAATCTCTGGCCATTCATAAATCCACGCAATTTTTAGCTCACTGAGTTCTTTGCCAGAAGGCACATCTAAAGGCACTGGCGGAATCTCTGGGCGTCGTGGATCGGCACCTGCTAGCAAGGAGAATCCCAACCTTAAATCCTCTATGGAACGGGCAAAGCACCCTATGGTCAGCATTTGCCGCAGGCAGTGGGGCATTCCAGGTGTTTCTGGAATATGACCTGCTGTGGAAATCCTTCGCTCTGTTGGCTTTAGCCCATATACTCCACAAAAATGAGCGGGTTGACGTACCGATCCAGCAATGTCATTACCAATCTCCAGCGGCGATAATCCGGCTGCCACCGCCGCCGCACTGCCGCCTGAACTCCCTCCAGCTGTATAGTCAACATTCCAGGGATTATTCACCCGAGGGAAAAGAGAATTCGTACTTTGAAAATCTGCCGCTAGTTCCGCCAAATTAGACTTGCCCATAATTACAGCCCCAGCTGCTCTTAGACGAGCCACCACGGTGGCATCCTGCTTGGGAACATAATCTTTTAGAGGCGGATAGCCCACCGTTGTCTGGAGACCAGCAGTTTCAAAAATATCTTTTACAGTCATGGGCACACCATGCAAAGGTCCCCAATTTTCTCCTTTTGCCAGAGCATCGTCTGCTTGTTGCGCCTGTTTTCTTGCTCCCTCCGCATCCAAAGTGCAAATAGCATTCAGCCGAGGATTATATCGATTAATCTGGTCTAAATGAGCTTCTAGCAACGCTACAGCAGAGATTTTGCCGTCCCGAATCATTTTTGCCAGCTTATGGGCAGGTAGAAACACCAGATCGCTCATTAGATTGATTTTCCATAGGCTAAAGGACACATTATAGGATTGCCTGGAGGTGAAGACGGTAGGCGTTAGACTACACAGCCAGTGTTTCCTGGCGCTGACGAAAGTAGTCCACCAAAAAATCAATCGCCCGACGTACCCGCAAAGGTAAATGCTGACGATTGGGATACACAATCCAGGTAGAGCGATCCCGATCCCAGAAGTCTTGCAAAATAGGCAATACCTGTCCAGCCTCTAAAGCTTCCGCCAAATTTACCCGAGGCGAATAGGCAATGCCTAATCCCATCACAGCTGCTGCTGCTAACGCTGGTCCATTGTTGCTACGCCAGACCCCAGATACCCGGATAAACCGTTCTCCATTAGGGTAGGAAAATCGCCAGCGGTCGGTATTGGCAATTAAACAAGCATGGTCGCGCAGTTCCTCAGGCTCGATGGGCTTACCCCATGCCCGTAAATAGTCAGGACTGGCACAGGCCACCAGGGTGCGCCCGGTTAGTTTGCGAGCAATCAGACTGCTATCTTGCAGCACTCCATAGCGAATGGCAAAGTCAAACCCTTCATCAATCAGGTCGATATTACGGGTATTAAAGTCGATGTCGATGTGCACTTGGGGGTGCTGTCGAGCAAACTCTGCCAAAGCGAGGGCCACATAGCGTTCTGCAAAAGCTCCTGCTGCCGATACACGAATGCGACCCACCACCTCAGCCGTCTCACCCACCACCACCTGGTTGGCTTCTTCTAACCCTGCCACCAGTTCAGAACAGCGACGATAGTATTCTGCTCCAGCATCTGTCATGCGCACTTTACGGGTGGAGCGGGCCAATAACCGAATGCCTAATCGCTCCTCCAGAGCAGCCACCTGACGACTGACATAGGATGTGGAAACGCCCAGCCGCTTTGCGGCAGCGGAGAAACTGCCTGCATCCACCACGGTCACAAATTCTGACACACCATCCCAAATGCCCATGGATCTATATTGTTGCTGCTGAGCAAAGGTCATTTAACTAAACTCGATTTTATATTGTCTGAGCAACAATAAGCATATAGTTGACCGATTCGACCCAACTGGGACTGTAGTACTGGCTTTTAAGACAATGCCGACGGGTATTGACAGTTAGGCAAAATAGCATTGGTTTAGCGTGCTTTAGGGTTTTCGGATTAATTTCTTTGTGCTAAATTTTTCAGATTTTCTAAATTCGTTAGGAGCAACGTTCCATGGCTAATCCTCGTATTCTGATTGTTCTCACATCCCACGACCAACTAGGTGACACCGGACATGCCACTGGGTTCTGGCTAGAAGAACTGGCCTGTCCCTATTACACCTTTTTAGATGCTGATGCCACTGTTACGCTTGCATCTATCCAGGGGGGCCAGGCTCCGTTAGATCCAAAAAGTCACCTAGAAGAGAGTCAAACTGACGATACAAGGCGTTTTATAGCAGATAGTGCAGCCCAAAACGCATTAGCCAATACCCTGGCTATTGACCAGGTTGATGCAGGTGATTATGACGCTATTTTTATGCCCGGTGGTCACGGCACCATGTGGGACTTTGCAACCAGTTCTACCCTGAGCAATTTGATTGAAGCCTTTGATGAGGAAGAGAAAATCATTGCAGCTGTCTGTCATGCGCCTGCTGGATTAGTGAATGTGAAAACCTCTGCGGGGGAGCCGTTGATCAAGGGTAAAGTAGTCACTGCCTTTTCCAACAGTGAAGAAAAGGCAGTTGCATTAGACACGGTTGTTCCCTTCTTGTTAGAAACTCGTCTGCGGGAGTTGGGGGCAATCTTTGAAGCCGGTCCAGACTGGGGAGCTTTTGCTAAGCAGGACGGTAACTTGATTACGGGTCAAAATCCAGCTTCGTCTGAACCAGCAGCTCAGGCTGTTTTGGCGGCGTTAAAGTAGGCTTTGGAAAAGTTTTTGAGTGGTGTGCGATCGCATCACGCTGATGGAAAGTCGGATGCGATCGCACAGAGTAAACAACTGCCTCCCCTTACTCCCTCTTCCCCTTGAACTCTCCTTATCCTCCATCACCTTCCACTTTTATCAAGATTCTTATCGCAAAAGTGTCACTTAGCACCTATTAAGGCAAAATTGGGCGGCTACAATAGCCTCACCAATCTGGAAAAGGCGATGGTATCCCTCAGATCCAAAACGTTATTCTTTTCTGGCATCACCGCTGGTATTGTTATCAGCTGGTTGACTCAGCTAACCCCAGCCTGGGCCAACTGCCCCGATTGGGTCGGTAGTGTAGAGTGGCATCGCCCTACAATGACCGCCCATTTCCAATTTCTACAAAACCAGACCAGCTATCCATGGGGTAACGCCCGTGTTTTTGAACGTATTGAAAACGGCCAGGTCTTTCTAACAGAAGCTTTTGATACGCTCGACGGAGAACAAAAGCAGCAAGTACTTCAGACACTGTTCTCCTTTGATAGTCGAGACTACCTCACCGAAGAAGACTATTTAGAACGTCTGAAAGCACCAGGAATGGGACTGTCTCCCTACCAGGTCATGACCCATGAGGGCCGTTTACTACGCGGAGTGTATGACGGCTGTACTGTGTTTATCCTATTGACCGAAAAGCAGCGCTACAGCTGGGCCTATCTTAGTCAGGGTCGCAGCCAGCCCTATAACCTAGCCGATAGCCTGTTACGCAACGCGGGACAACCAAGCTGGCGACAGGTTAATTTCCCCATCGGTGCCATGGCCGAAAAGAGAGTCCGGCTTAACTTCTGGAAATCCATAGGCTATGAAAACCGTGACTGGTGGATTGCCTGGGTGCCAGAAAATGGCTATTTTGAAATTAATGTCCCTGGGAATTTTGACACAGCTCTACTAGAAGACTATTGGCAAGTTGCCGATCAAAACTACCGTTATATGATTGTAGGCAACGACGGAACCTGGCTAGAAGAGAAACGATTTTAGATAAAAGCTAAGCATGAGTGTTTAGGGACTTACCGCTGAATAAAATACCCGTTTTGCCTGGCTGTCAGATGTTAGGCGTTGGGTGCTTTAGCCTATTAGCTATGAAGCTAAAGTACTGTCAACATTTCAAACAGTGAACTTTACCAGAATAGCGTATAGCGATGGGACTATTAGTCAATGGCATATGGCAAGACCAATGGTACGATACCAGTAGTACCGGCGGACGCTTTGTTCGTAAGGCCTCTCAATTCCGCAATTGGATTACACCTGATGGTGCCCCTGGCCCCAGAGGAGCAGGTGGCTTTAAGGCAGAAGTTGGACGCTATCACCTTTATGTCTCTTACGCCTGCCCTTGGGCACACCGCACCCTAATTTTTCACACCTTAAAAGGCCTAGAAGAGATCATATCGATCTCTGTTGTCCATTGGCTTATGGGTAACAATGGTTGGACCTTTGAACCAGGAGAAGGCGTCATTGCCGATTCTTTATTTAATGCTAAGGTTTTACATGAAATCTATACCCATGCTGATCCTAACTATACTGGGCGGGTAACCGTACCTATCCTATGGGATAAACAAACTCAAACTATTGTTAACAACGAATCGTCAGACATCATACGCATGCTTAACAGTGCGTTTGATCAAATTGGGGCTAAATCAGGAGATTTCTATCCTGATTCGCTCAGAAAAGAAATTGATACCTTGAATGAACGTATTTATAACACCGTCAATAATGGCGTGTATAAATGCGGCTTTGCCACTACCCAGACAGCCTATGAAGAAGCCTTAAAACCACTGTTTGAATCCCTTGATTGGCTGGAAGAGATTCTAACTAATCAGCGCTATCTTACCGGTAATCAGCTTACCGAAGCTGACTGGCGATTGTTTACAACGCTGGTGCGCTTTGATCCAGTCTATGTCGGACATTTCAAATGCAACATGCGGCGGATTGTGGATTATCCAAACCTTTGGGGGTATGTGCGCGAGCTATATCAAATGCCTGGTGTGGCACAAACGGTAAATTTCTCACATATTAAACGCCACTATTACCAAAGTCATGAAACCATTAATCCAACCAGCATTGTTCCCAAAGGTCCGGAAATCAACTTTATGAAGCCTCACAAACGCAAGTTGTAAAGGATATTTTCAGGTTTTAATCAGTAACAGTATCCCACTTGAACACATATACGTTAGAATGCGGAAGCGGCGAATGTCGATGGAAATCAATTAACTAAGATATGCTCGGAGTCATTCTTGGAGATGCGTTTGGTTCTGCCCATCAACGCACCAAAATCCAAGACTTTGAACTGATTACTCCAGATAGCCACTGGACAGAAAACACAGTTTTTACACTGGCTACTGCAGACTACTTGCTCTATGGCGGGGAATACGAAGAAAGCTATACACGTTGGTATAGTTGGTATCCCGATGTAAAGGGAGGGTACAACAACAGCTTTAGTGAGTGGGCTAAGACAAGTGGCCTAAAGCCTTACTACAGTTGTCGTAACGATGGCGCATTGAGAGCGGCCCCCATCGCCTATGCATTTGACAATCTTAAAGAGGTTATGGAAGAAGCTGAGCGCTCTGCCATGGTCAGTCACAACCATCCTGACGGCATTAAAGGTGCCCAAGCAACTGCTGCTGCTATCTTTCTAGCCAAAGAAAAGGCTCCAAAGGAGACCATCTCACAGCTGTTAACCAGTATTTTTGGTTATAGCTTTAAGACACCTTACCAAGAGTTGCAACAAAGCTATCAGTTCAGCTGCTTAGCAACAGACACTGTGGAAGCAGCTATTACTGCATTCCTGTACTCCAAGGACTTTGAAGATGCTGTTCGCAAAGCCATTGCCCTCGGGGGTGATGCTAAAAGCCTGGCCGCCATTGCTGGTGGTATTGCGGAGGCCTTTTATCCAAAGGTGCCAAAATCACTACAGACATTAGTGTGGGATTTACTGGATGAAGGTCAGCAAGATTTAATCACCGAGTTTCAGACCGAATTTGTAAGAGAGGTGTTACAAGTACAAGCCGCTTAATCCTTGGGTAATGAACACTGATAACGTTCAACCTCAGTAAACAGAGATACCGATAATCGACTGTTCCAAATTTCTTGTCGGCACTCCAAAAAGTCAGCAGCACACCGCGCAAGCAATTTTTCGAGCCTGCCACGGTGTGGGTTTTCTATAGCTAAAAAACCACGGCATTCCTTTATACGCGATTGATCAAGCTTTTGATCAGTCGCGGCTTTTTTTAACCGTCCCCTCACCGTAAAACAGCAATTCGCCTGGTCTAGCATCCATAGCAATCGTGGCTACATCGGCATCGAACGAGAACGTCTCGATGAAACCAAACCAGCAGATCTTAAGGAAGCCTTTAATATTGGAAAAGAGCTCTCTACTCCACTGAACAGACTTTTGTCCACAATCTTTGGCCCAGTGATCAACCATTTTTTTGCCAGACCATTAATATTTTTTTCAGATATGCTTAGCTACCGCTAATAAGCATATCTGTTCAAGCATTTGCCTGGGCGCGCGCTGTAGGCCAATTCAATCGTTCCGATAGATCCCCCCCTACAGGAGCACTCGTTTAAAGAACTAACCAACACCAAAACCAGACCAAACCTCTCCCGCCGCACCATGGGTGACGAAGCCACCTACATACAAGTCGACATCCGCAACGCCCCAGTGGTTAGCTTCCGATGCCATATCCTATGTGCCGGGTATGTGCTTTGGCATTGATAGTGGCGGATTAGACTAACCCATGCGCAAATGGAGAGGTTTATCGTGTTAATCCAAAGCAGCGGCAAGCCCGTTAATCAATTGGCTAATCTCATCCTCGATTGTGTAATGGAGAAACGATAATCGCAAAACTCCAGTATCAACGGGAATATTCATCTCCGCTAACGGACGCATGCTGTAAAAATTTCCCTGCCCTACCATCAGTTTCTTTTCTGCTAGTACCGCACATATCTCATCAATGGATTTCTTTTTGGGTACGACAGATACAGTGGGCGCGCGCAACGCTGGATCATCTGGCCCGATAATGGAAATATCGTCGCGCTGCCGTAGCCACTCCAGAAGAGGTTTTAGCAAGCTTTTCTCATGCTCTTGGAACAGTTTCTTAAGCTGCCGTCCCTTTTCTGCATGGTTAACAGCTTCAGAGAAATGATGCTCATAAACTGTATCCAGATACTGGGCTACACCAACAGCAGCAGCAATCTGGGCATGGTCCGGACCAGCTGGCAACATCTTTTTCCGAGCACTATGTGCATTAAAGGAATGTCCCTGGTTGGGTAATTTATCCATGATCTCTTTTTTAATAGTCATGAGACCGAGATGTGGCCCCCATGTCTTGTATAGGGAAAACAGATAAATATCGACCCCCAGAGCCCTAATGTCCGGCAGGCCATGGGGGGCATGGGCTACCCCGTCAACAACAACACAGATATCCGCAGTCTTTACCTTTGAGACAATCTCTGCGACCGGATTCGTATGGCCAATGACGTTGGAACAATGGGGAAATGCCAGCAGTCTGGTTCTATCGGACAACAGGGTATCCAGATGATCCGGATTCAACCTACCTGTCTCAGGGGCAATGCGCCATTCCTTAATCACAATGCCTGTTTTTTCAAGACGTCTCCAAAATCCGGCATTGGCCTCATGATCCTGATTAGAGAGGATGATTTCGTCCCCCTCGTGCCATATCTCCCGGAAGGCATGGGCCAAAACATAGAGGTTCTGGGTAGTAGATGGGCCAAAATGAACGTCATCTTCGCTAACATTGAGGTATGCAGCTAGTTGACGGTAGGCTTCATCCATTGCCGCACCAGCTTTTTGTGCGGCTGGATAATTGTAATAAGGTTGAACTTTGGTCTGTGTATAGTAGTCGTTTAGATGGGAAATTACCTGTCGGCATGTATAGGACCCGCCTGCATTTTCAAAAAAGCCCCATCCGTCTAATGACGGTTCTGCAAAGGCAGGAAATTGACTTCTAATAAACTGTGAATCTAACTGCGTCAAAGTTCTCTCCTCATCTCAGGCAACAGTAGGTAGTCATTAGCTTATAATGATCTCGCCTCGCTCAGGGAGATGCTAATCCTTGTGCAGGCAATGCTAGAGCGTTACATTATTCTATGGCAACAGATTTGTTAGGCGATGGTCTGCTCAATCAGGCAATAACAGTAATAGTCCCATAGCGAGGCTAATCCACTCGTCGCCATCAATGTCGAGTCACCAAAACAGCGTGGACCACAGATGGAGCAACCACCACACTCCACTTTGTCAGATGAACGGTACCAATGAATACTGTTTTATCCCTCAATAGACAGAGCTGTTTTGAAATCACCCAGGGACTGAAAGCCTATTTTTTCGTTCAGAAAACCGAGCTTTAGGGGCCAGTTTCAATGCCAAGATCTCATACTGAGAATTGCTGCGATTGAGCATAACGGATCGTGAAATCAGGTAATAATTTGATAATTTACTAAGTTATGTCCGAAAAATCAGTCCGTAGTTTCGGAGAAGAAGTTACAAGGAAGTTACAAAGAAGTTACAAATTTAAGGAGAGATTGGTACCTACGGTCACTCAAGCTGTTGGTGGCTGATCCAAGTAGCAGCTTGACTGCTGACTTTTTTGACGATTTTTTCGCACTTGAGCAAAGTCAATCGTATCTAACACTATTAGGGGTGCTAAGAGTACTATGGGCGATCGCAAAACTGGCTGGATTACTGACGGGCAGAGTCTCCAGGATTACCAGCTAGAAAATCAAGAAGTGAGGGCGCTTTTAACCCGTGTAAAAGTGACCAAACAGTTTATTCGATTCCTGGAAAAGGCCAAGCAGGAAATTACCCAGAATGATGAAGAAATTTTAGCGGCTACTCAGCAGGAGCTATCTGAGGAAAACCTCATCCCGAGATTTTTTAGATCCCTTAAAAAGTGGTTTACAAAGGATGCTAGCTCGAATGAGCTGCTGAACACATCGATCAAGCATCTTCAAAACAACATTAAACAGATTCTGGCTAATGTTGATTCGGACATAGAGTTATTTGATGCTGAGTTGGTGATACCGAATGACTACCAGGCCCAGAAAGATGTGGTCAATAGCGATCGCATCGCCCCCCCTATCGACACGGAAATCAGCCAGCACCTCGCCAAGATTTTAGATAGCAGCCTAGCAAATCTGCCAAAAAGCGTAGCATTTAACCATGAGCTGCTGGCACAGGTTGAGGGTGCTCTGCAGGAACTTTCTCCTATTTCAGCACAGGAAAAAGCAGCCTATTCAAAGCTGATTGAGGATGCTTTTCACCTGCTACCGGAGCTGATAGCTAAGCTCTCCAATGCACCAATACTACAGGAGCTGATGCAGCAGCCAGAGCTAATAGCCAACTTCACCAACTTCACAGATTCAAAAATGCTAAAGGAGCTGATGCAGCAGCCAGAGCTAATAGCCAACTTCACCAACTTCAAAAATTTGATATCACCCACTAGACCATCGGGGGACAAGCTTAAAATTCGTCAGTTTCCGCTCCCTACTACTGATCCAGACTCGGTTACTGGGGAGTCAAAGACGATCAAACTGCAACTGCCCCTGACTCGGCATCTGGTGAATCGCATTACCCATGGCGAAGACATCCTGCTGGAGCTGCCTAGGGTCGTGGATTTATCCTACTGGTGTTCGCCAGTCAAGGACCAAGGGAGCCTGAATGCCTGTACCAGCAGCGCCATTGCATCCCTGGTGGAATATTTCCAAAATCGCTACGCCCAGGGCTCATCAGCAGATGGTACCTTTACCCCAAGCCATCTCTCCGCTCGCTTTTTATATAAGGTTGCTCGTCGGTTGGGGGCTGGGGAGCTAGGAGCTGACGCAGTGAAACGATATGGGCGATACCTCAAAACCGAGACCGGCCAGGCTGTCTCCGAGGCAAAGCAGCAGGCTCTCTTGCAACAGCTTAAGGCAGACATGGAGGTCGCGTTTACGTCCACCGCACAGTTGCAGAAGTACATTGACGATGAAAAAATCGCCGAATTTATGACCGACTTTACCGATATCGGCGCTTCCCTACGGCAAACCTTTAAAGCACTACAGCTATTTGGGATTCCCCAAGAGCGCTACTGGCCCTATACCTCTAGCTCTCCAGATTTTGATCTAGAGCCCAGCCCCTTCTGTTACGCCTTTGCCCAAAGTTATCAGGCACTTAAATATTTCCGATTGGATCCCATAACAGAGAATCCTGGGTCCCCCAATGAGCCGACCTTGGAATGTGCTCAAATCATCCTGTCTCAAATTAAAGTGATTCTAGCCTCGGGCTTTCCTGCTGTCTTTGGCTTTATCCACAATGAAACCTACGATCAGCCCTACGGCAAAACATATACTAACGGGGGTAATATTGTCTGTCCGATAGATTCAGAGAAAATCAGCGCTCTCAAGCAGCAAATTCACGACCCTAACAACAGCCAGGTGACGGGCCATGCGGCTTTGGCGATAGGCTACGACGACGATCGCCGGGCCTTTTTGATTCAAAACTCCTGGGGAACTGACTGGGGCAAGCAAGGTTATGGCTGGCTGTCCTATGATTATGTGCTCCAGGGACTGGCCACCCACTGGTGGACGCTGCTGACCACCAAGTGGGTAGAGGTGAGCAACTACGGTCTTGATACTCGTTTAACGACACCGATTAAAACGAAAAAGGACAAGTAGGCTTTGCGCCAGTGGTGTCCCACGTTCTGTTTGCTAGAGCCCGTTTACTAGAGCCCCAGCCTGGTGCTTCCCAAACGATTACACCTAACTACCATCTACCCAGTGTTCCCAATGGATTTTTCACCTACGTCATCTGACGCGTCACCTGATACTGTTCAAGAGAGCCCTCGCAGCCAGTACGATCTCTTTGTTTCCTACTCCAGACGCAACAAGGTCTTTGTACAACAACTGGTGGAGCGGCTCCGCTCCGTCGGTTACAAGCTATGGGTAGATTGGGAAGAGATTCCCCTACTGTCTCAATGGCGAGAAGAAATTCGTCAGGGGATTGTTGCAGCAGACAATTTTTTGTACATCATGAGCCCTGATTCTGTGGCATCAGCAGAATGCACTAATGAAGTGGACTGTGCCATTGCCCACAACAAACGTTTAGTGCCGATTCTCTACCAAACGGTTGAGCCTCAGACAGTGAATCATAAGATCGCAGACGTCAACTGGGTCTTTTTTCCAGATCCTGACAAAGAACCCGACCAATTCGAGTCCGCTTTTACCGACCTGTGCGATTCTCTCAGCAAAGATCTCGATGCTGTCCGTGTCCACACCCGCCTGCTCACTAAGACCGATGAATGGTTGCATCACCAACAGGATACCAGTCTGTTGCTGAGGGGCAAAAACCTAGCGTTCTTCGAGCAGTGGGCGCTGTCCCCAGCTCAGCAAAGCTCTTCTCTGACGGAGCAGCAGCGGAACTATTTGCTTGCCAGTCGTCAAGCAGAAACTCAGCAGCAAAAGCAAACCCTGCGGCAGCAACGTCTGGCCTTGATGGTAATTTCCAGCCTACTGCTGCTGGTTGGTCTTTTCGCCACTGTCGGGGAGATGAGGCGACGCACCGCTGTCACCCGAGAAATTGCGGCCCTCACCACCGCCTCTGCCGCCACCCTGGCTCAAGGCTATCCCCTGGATGGCCTAAATCAGGCCATCCAGGCGGGCCATCGGCAGCAGCAGGCCCACTGGCTGAAGCAGCCAGATCTGTTGGCGTCGGTGCGGACCGCTATGGTAACGGCACTCTATCAAACCCAGGAATATAACCGCCTCGAAGGTCATGACGACTGGATATACGGCCTTGCAATACATCCTACCGATGGCACGATCGTCTCCGCTAGCCGGGATGGAGATATCAAATATTGGGAGTCATCGGGGCAGCTGCGCCAGACCCTGACCGACGCCCATGGTGGTGCAGCGATCAACTACGTGCGCTATAGCCCTGACGGGCAAATGATGGCCTCCGTCGGGGAAGACAGCCTGGTGCGCTTGTGGACCGCCGAGGGAGACCCCCTACACACCCTGAAAGGACACCAAGATTTTGTGCTTGGCCTGGCCTTTAGCCCCGACGGCAACGCCCTGGCATCGGCCAGTGACGACGGTACCGTCCGACTATGGAATTTGACTAATCAAACCAGCATAGAACTGACGGGGCACAAGGATATTGTAAATAAAATGGCCTTTAGCCCCGACGGGCAACTGCTGGCCTCTGCCAGTGATGATGGCACCGTGGGGCTGTGGCAGTCCGACGGTAAGTTTTTAAAGTTCTTAGCAGGTCATGGGAGCTGGGTGATGGATGTGGCCTTTAGCCCCGATGGCACAACCCTGGCTAGCGCTGGTGACGATGGCACTGTCCATCTGTGGCAGCAAGATGGGACTCTGATCACAAAATTCGTAGCCCACGACGACAGAATCAACGCCGTAGCCTTTAGCCCTGACGGCAGGTGGATTGCCACCGCCAGCCGCGATCGCACCGTCAAGCTATGGCGCAGCCAGGATCAGACCCTGGTAAGAACTCTACGGCAGCACCGGGGAGCGATCCAGACCTTTGCCTTCACCCCCGACAGTAGCAGCTTGCTGTCCGCCGGTCGCGATAGCGTTGTGCGTTTCTGGGCCTTGGATCTACCGCTGACCCAGCAATACTTGGGCCATCAAGGCGATGTCTACAGCGTATCCCTTGGTCCGGGTCCGGGGCAGTGGGTGTCCACTAGCGCCGATGGCAACCTCCGGATCTGGAACCAGGAGGGAAAGAGTCATGTGTTGCAAGGAGAGATCGACACTGTCTATCACGCTAGCGTCAGCCCCAACGGTCAATATATTGTCAGCGGCGGCAGCGACGATGACACAAACACTGGCCTAGTGGAGCTGTGGGACTCTGAAGGTCAGCTCCTCCGCAGCCTGGGCCGCTATGGTCAATGGGTTGTTAGTGTGGCCTTTGACACTGAGAATCAGACCATTGCCGCCGCCACAGATGATGGAACAGTTTATCTGCTGGGGCTAGATGGCACAGTCAAACACACTCTGGCCTATGGCGACTCGGTCTTTAATGTGGGTTTCAGTCCCGACGGCCAGCATATGACCGTCGCCGGAGAAGGCGGCCTCCAGATCTGGAATACGCAGACCTACGAGAAGGTTGAACAAATTGACTACCCCGCCAGCGTATACCAGTTTGACTATAGCCCTACCGGAGATTTGCTGGCCTTTGCCGCCAGTGACAACAAGGTGGGTCTTTGGACAGTGGGTTCAGGGAATCTACAAATCCTGGAGGGCCATGCAGGAGAAGTCTACGGAGTGGAGTTTAGTCCCGACGGCCAGCTCCTGGCCTCCGCCAGTGCTGACAAAACCATTCGCCTCTGGCAGCGATCCGGAGATGCGATCGCATCCTGGTCAGGCCACCAAGACGCTGTCCTTGATGTGAAGTTTTTCCAGGACGGCCTCTCCTTGATCTCAGCCAGCTATGACGATGCCCTAATCAGCTGGGACCTCAGCGTTCTAGATCTCAATCGGGCCATGGCAGTTGGCTGTGACTGGCTCCAGGACTATCTCACCAATCATCCCGAGAGTGAAATTGCCCAGCAGGGCATCTGTAGCGACGGGTAGTCTGATGGTGAGTGGTCGCGATTCATTATTTCGTATAAGGCAGCTTGATCATGGATAACTGCCACAAAATCGCGACCCCTGCCGCTCAACCCTGCTGGAATCCCTCTTGGAAATACAAGAAATGGGGTACACACCTCTACAGAAGATCTGCACCCCAATCTCCATAAATTTAGGAGTAAGCTAAGCTGTAAACTGCCAGACAACAGGTTCCCAACCATAGGCATTCCCCTGGGTTCTCACGTGCCCCAACCCTGGAAAGGGCATATGGGGCACCAACAACAGTTGACGCTCAGCTGTCGTCGTTTCAAGTAGCTCACGACGGGCCATCACGCCCTGTGCAGGATCATCATCAAAGACAACTTCCCAGTCCGGGTTTTCCAGGTTGAGAGGATCGCTAAAGAACACATCTCCTGTGGAGAGCAGACTATCTTCACCAGAGGTAATGAGGAATGACGCTTGTCCTGGGGTGTGCCCGGCAGAATCAATCGCCTGGATATGGGGAATGACCTCATCGCCCATGGCAAATAGGGTGGTGCGATCGCGAATTGCCGTCAGGTTCCCCTTAGCCGCAGCAATGAGTCCGGTGCGTGTTTCTTCGTCCAATAGCGACTTAGGCATCTCCACGGTGTCCGCCATCCAAAACTCAGATTCTGCCTGGGAGATGTAGAACCAGGCATTGGGCAAACGTAACTGACCATCGGTGTCTAAAATACCGCCAATGTGGTCCGGGTGAGCGTGGGTCAAAATAACAGTGTCAATATCTGTGGCAGCAATGCCTGCCGCTTCTAGATTTTCCAACAGATGACCAGCGGTAGGCCCAAAGGCATTGCCTGCACCCGTATCAATCAGCACTTTATGGTCGTCAGTTTCAATGTACAGGGCATTGACGTGGGCAAACACATCTTCTGTTGAGAGAAAATGTTCTGTCAGCACCGCTGTTACGGCACTGGGGTCGGCATTGGGGACAAAGAAACTGGCGGGAAAGGAGAGGGTACCATCACTTACCACCATGGCGTTAAGGTCACCCACTTTGAAGTGATAGACGGCGGCATTGGTCGGGCCGGTTTCAAGTGTCGTCTCAACCGGATCAGTTTGTGCGATCGCGTCGTGCCCCAAGATCACCAGGCCAAGGGTTATCCCTGTCGCTAGCACCAGTAACTGCCAGCGACGAAACCTGCGAGAAAGATAGTGTGTTAGTCCTCTTAATAGAGCACCATACCAGTGTTGTTCTCTCATATTTGCTCCTATTTATTGGGTTCCAGAGGCGAGTTTATTTTGGCGGCAAATTCAGCCATTTTCTAAACTCATTGGGCGCGATTTTCAAGTTTCCTGGCTATTTTAATCCACCTAAGACTATCGCGCTTTGCAGCACCAATAGAGGAATCCTCAGAGAACTGTTTGATATCTGACGTGATTGATACCTGATGTATTAATGACTTGCCATCCTATGGTTTCGGCAACGAAGCGATCTCCAATCATTAAGAACGTTTGCACCAATGATGTTTCCAGTCCCTTAGAACAACAATGCAGACAAAGGAAGTCTCTGTTCTCGCAAGCTAGCGGACCAGAGTAAGTACCCATTAAAGGCAGCGTAATAGCCAAAAGCGACGTAATAGCCAAAAGCGACGTAATAGCCAAAAGCGACGTAATAGCCAAAAGCGACGTAATAGCCAAAAGCGACGTAATAGCCAAAAGCGACGTAATAGCTAAAAGTGACGTAATAGCAACTTTCGAACCCTAAAGTTGAACTCTTAGAGATAGTCATCTAAAACATATCTCCAGGAGTTCACTCACCTGGCAAAATTGGCTTAACACAGTCTCAAACCGTATCGCTATGGAACGAATAGATATCGAATCAAGACGCTCGTACATCCATGATTTTTTCATACTCCAGATTAATTATGCAGTTTTTCGTATTTTTTTTGACCTATAGAATAATAGCTATGTATAACGCCTGATTCAGCGTGTAATCGCAAATATACGGAAGCCCAAGAATTAGGTGTGTTTAGAGCTATGAATTGACTTGATCTAGTAGATGCAACACACCACTACGCCAATCCAATAAAGGTCTAAATTTCGGAAATAGTAAAGTAATAAGCTAAAACTCCACCCTATTAACTAAAAAAGCTATCACCATAGGGTTCCCAAATCCTAAAGTCAAATGCTACGATAGTGTACGGTAAGTTTTCGGCAGAGAAATCAGTTTTGTTGCAGTCTCAATTTCAGTAACAGGAATATCTCCGTTTAACTCGCTACATGTTTTTCAATTAAGGGGATTTCCTTATGTCTATTTATGTGGGCAATTTGTCCTACGATGTCACTCGTGAAGATATCGAAGACGTTTTCAATGAATACGGTCGTGTAAACCGAGTCAGTTTACCCATGGATCGTGAATCGGGTCGTCCTCGCGGCTTTGCGTTTGTAGAAATGGCGGCTAAAGAAGATGAAGCCAAAGCCATCGAAGCACTAGATGGTGCTGAGTGGATGGGTCGTGTGATGAGAGTCAACGAAGCCAAGCCTCGTACTGCATCTGCAGGTAGTGGTGGTGGTGGTGGCTATCGTCGCAACTCTTTCTAGACTTTTAACTGCTAACTAAATCGAGATTTTGTTAGTGTTATTCGCGGGTGGTTCTATGAATCACTCGCTTTTTATTGGCTCACTTTAGACCACAGGGGTGTCGGCCTAAGGCCACATAATGGTCCAACTCGCTCAATATCGTCTCATTCAACTGATTAGACTTTGCAGCCAGGGCCATGGCTCACATTGCTTTTACCTTGGTCGCAGATAAACCACAGTTACGTCAACTGTCAGGGGCAACGGTAGAAAAATGGTCTACACCTTTCACCCCCACCTCAAGTCTCCCATTTTATGCAAGCCTAATTTAAATTAGATTCAAGAATGTGCTTCGTGTTCAACTGCAAACCAATAGCCCCAGTGCCTAGTCGTAAAATATCTTCGTACTGCTCCAACGATGCGGGATAGGCATTCTGTTGACAGTTCTGCCAGTTATCCGCAGCACTACTCAAACGCTCATTTTGTTCATCCAGGGTAGCAATATAGCAATAAGCCACCCCCTGACCTGGATACGTGCCTTCATTCACGACCATTTTCTCAATATTGATTGATGCTTGAAAGTGCTGATGAGCTTCTGTAAGTAATGCCTGCTGTTCTACGTCAGAAACATCCTCAGATTTCCCTCGTTTCATAAGGGTAATGCCTAAGTTTCGATGCATTGATGCCTTTAGAAACAGCTTTCTGTCATCTAGCTCGTCCATATCCTCCAACTGATTTAACCCGATACGAAACAGAACTTCTGCATCCAATAAACCACTAAGTTCTCCAAACTCAGTAGATTGCTCGTTTTCAGCGGCAGCTAAACTCAAAGTACCCATGCCATTAAGGGCAACCAGATCTCCTTTCAGCAAACCATCCTGATATTCGGCTTGGGCTTCTTGAAATTTCTCTAAATTCTGATACACTTCTGCCAGGTGATTATGGGGCTCTGTAGCATCTGGATTAAATGCAATGGCCTCTTTATAGTACTCAACTGCCACATAGAGATTACCAGCATGTTGAGCCCTAAGCCCCTGGTGATAATAGTAATTAGAAAACTGAGGCAGAGAGTTATACACCCCATAGGACGCCAACAATAACAAAATAGAAACCACCAGCGTTGCTTCCGAGTGAAAATAGGTGGGAATATTAATTTTTTTGAGAGTGTTTTTGACTAACCTGCGACCACGGTGGGTTAAGGTACCACTGGCAATTACCACCAGCCCTGTCGCTTGGGACAACGTACTCAAGGCCTGGATCAAATCAAACCCACCGACAACCGAAAATGCCTGTGCTGTAATGGTTAAGAATGACGCTGAAATCACCAAACAACTGGCACTCAAAAAATTCCACAGCCAGTCAAAGCGATCTAATCTATGACGCTTTTCTTCGGATACATAGGGCTCTAACCACCACCACCAAGCAGTTTCATCAGGTTGTCGACTACGACGACAGTCAGCCAGTTTGCCATCTTTAAGCAAAGCTGGAGCTAGAAGCTGGAGCTGATTATCCAAATCACTGAGACGAGCTAGCATATTTGCCTGCTGAATAATAGAGCTAGTTGCCTGGAGTTTGCTCTCAAGGGCATCTCGGATCAACAGTAATCGCAAAACTTGCTGCTTAGTTATAGTGTCAGAGTTTTTCGCCAATCGCGCTAGCTCCTGAACATAGGCTTGCAATGCCATTTGCACAGGAGGAGTATGGCTGGGTAATGATTTGGGTAGTATCTGGGCCATGCCTAGATTCCGTCTACAGTATCGGAATAATTGATGTTCCTACAGATATACAGTTCCCTTAAAGTGGGAGCAGCACAATAAAACAGGTACATCCTGGCATAGACTCAATCATCAGGCTACCTTCATGGCGATTTTCAACAATCCTACGGACCACATCTAATCCCAGACCAGAACCTTTGCCCATGGGTTTGGTGGTAAAAAATGGTTCCGTTAATCGGTTTTTAATCTCTTCTGGAATCCCCGGACCATTATCCTCGACTTCTACTCTAAGGCAGTTATTTTTCTCACAGGTTCGAATCGTTATCTTTGGCGGTGCTCCTGAGTCGCTCTCACAGAGAGCATCAATGGCATTGTCGATCAGGTTAGTCCATACCTGGTTTAGCTCACTACCAAAGGCCGTAATCTCGGGAAGCGTCTGATCATATTTGCGCTCCACTGTAATGCCGTGTTTCAGTTTAAAGGCAAACAACCGTAGGGTATCTTCAATGCCGTCATGGACATTAATCTGTTGCTGGGCCGCCCGATCCATGTAGGAATAGGACTTCATCGATTGAACCAGGGTAGAAATCCGTTCGGCACCGTCTAAACCGTTCTGAATCATCCCCATGACGTCAAAGGATAAGGCTAGCCAGCGTAGTCCCATATCTCGCAGTTCAGTTGGGTCATCGCGCCAACGCGCCATTAAGTCTTCTAGCTTAGCAGGGTCAACATGACCAGCTGCTAAGGGTTCTACCAGCTTCCACGCATCTTCTACGCCATAATCGTCTAGCCAGTCCGTTAAGGCATCTTCTCGATCAGCCTGGGCTAAGGGGTCATTATCGGGATGGGCAATGGCAGCAAACCCGCGATCGCGAATGGCTTCCCATTCCTCAGTATGGTCATCCTCGACTTGCTGTTGACCATATACCAGGTTCATCCGCTGCAACTCCAGCATGGCAGGTTGCAGATCCTTAAGTGCTCGCACAAGAGCTGCTGCTGGGTTATTGAGTTCATGGGCTAACCCAGCGGACAGGGTGCCCAATGCGGCCATTTTTTCGCGGCCCTGAATAAATGATTCTAAGCCCCGCAATCGTTTGCCAACGGTGCGAAAGATATCGCGTTCAAATTCTCGGCAACTGTGGATAACGTCTAAAAAGTCGGCACACTGTAGACGATAGAGGTCGACATCTGTGTCTGCTGTCAAGGTTACCGGCACCAGATCTTCTGTGAGTACTTGAATCTCTCCAAAAAAGGATGGGCTCACGTTCCGACCCAGGGGCATATCGACACCATTACTTTTACGGCTGATGGTAGTCTGACCACTTAGCTGAATAAAGAATCCTCGGGGGCGATCGCCTTCTTTAACTAGGACTTCACCGGCAGAGAGATGGATGTGTTCGGCGCGATCGCAAATCCAATCCAACCGCTCCCGAGGCAATGTTTGAAACGGTTTCATCTGCAACAGAGAATCAACACAGAGCATCGTTATTCTCCCTCACCAGTTAACGCCACATAGCTACCCAGCGCAATCAGCCCTGTTCCCGTCGCATAGCGCTGTCCTCTCCTCAGCCTCGGACTGGACTTCAACCACTGACCAATGGGGCCGGCTAGGACAATAACAAGAAAATCAACACTAGTATTGAGGGCAACAGATGTGGAACCCAGCAACAGAAATTGAGCAAACACAACACCGTCTGGATTAATAAACTGAGGAATAAACGCCAAAAAGAAGAGCGCTGTCTTAGGGTTCAGAACTTCGACAGTCACCCCTTGAAAAAATGCCCGTTTATACCCTGTGCTACGAACATTTGCCATCCCTATGTGGTGATCTCGGCTCAGAATCGTCTTGACGCCAAGATAAATCAGGTATGCTGCGCCCAGGTATTTCACCAAATTAAACGCAAACGCTGACGCTGCTAGCACAATCGAAATCCCTAAGGCCGCTGCTACCACATGAAACATTCCCCCCACTGAGGTGCCGATTGCTGAAGCAATCCCCTCAATGCGACCACCCCTGAGACTGCGGGTCATCACATACAAAATACCGGGACCAGGAGTAATCGCCAGCACAATGGCAGCACTGAGAAACAATGAAAAGGTAGCAAAATCAGGCATGGGAAACACTTAGTGATGGGGCCAATAGACTATCTAACGTTAATTTGTATTCTTTTAACTCTTTCGATAAAAAAATGACTTTCAAGTTCCTGCGGCTATTTTAGCGGGTTTAACACTGATCTAAGGCGCTTACGCTTAAATAATCCCCCATCACTCATCCACCCATCTACAGCCCCAACCTGGGTCTTTATTTTTGTGCAGTCCCCTAAGCCTTCACATCACCAAGCGTGGCTAACCAGTTATCGGTTTGGAACTGAGATTGCAGATGTACCACTTTCAAATGTTTATACTCGGGTTGCTTCAACAACTGAGGATATTGTTTACGGCGTTTAAAATAGGTTTGCAATATCCATAACAAAATGGACTCCCGGCTAAAAAAAGACTGCCGAATCGTTTCGCGGTTACCGTTCCACAATTCTTCTTGCTGAAATGCCCGTCGTACGGTGCGTCGCCACAATCGTCGCCACACAAAGCCAAATGGATAATCTAACAATACAACCGTATCGGCTCGTCCCCATACAATATCGCGCACCTGGCCATAATTGCCATCAATAATCCAGCAATTGCCCATCAGTGCATCTGATACCCGTTGGCGAAATATATCGTCTGGTGGTTCTCCCCAGTTTGGCTCCCAATACAAGGCATCTAGCTCTAAATGAGGGATTTGTAATCTCTGCGACACCTCACGCGCCAATGTTGTTTTGCCTGAGCCGGGCGTACCCACCACTACAATTCGCTGACCAGAAAAACCTGTTTGTATAGCGCCTACACCCTAACCAATGTTGCACAGGATTTACTTCTACAACAGAATTCAGTTAATTTACGCCAAATATAATCAATTCAGACACATTTTCCGCATTTCATCAGAGAGAAAGGATAACAACCTAGTTTCTCTAAACAATGATTAGAGAATTGGATAGTCGTAATAGGCTTGGAAAATACTGATGAAAGTATGTTGCCATCATCGGATTAGCACGGTATGAGTTTCGGTCTTATTCATCTTCTGATTCTGACTCTGACTCTGGTTCGGGAATTAACTGAATGAGTCCAGTTTGAAAAGCATTGTCATAGGTAATGATTGGCAATTGCTCAAGTTCCGCTTGAGCCATAAGCATACGGTCGAAAGGATCACGATGGGCAATCGGCAAATTTCCAGCTCTAAGAGCATGGGTAGCCGTAATCGCTAATTCGATCAACCTTGCTTTGTGCAAAATCTGCGGATAATTCTCAACCAGCTCTTTGGCCTCAGGAAGTTTACCAATGCGATATTTGGTAGCAATTTCCCAAGCAGATGCACTGCTTACCAAAATGCGATGCTCCGGATTTCGAATAATATCCCGACAGTCAGCATTCAGCTTGGGATCATCAAAAAGCCACCACAATAGGATATGTGTATCGAGAAGATAGCTCATTCCCATCTTTGAAGCTCCTCTTCGGGTAGAGGCTCGAAGAAGGTATCATCCAGCTGACCGGTTAATAGCCCAGGTGTACGAGGCTGAGGATGTTCTTTTGCTAGCCCTAATCGAAAGTAATGAATCAAGTCGTAAAGTTCGACCAACTTTTCCTCAGGAATAACTTGCAGTTCGTGGATGATTTTTTGGATCAATATCATCAGGCTTACTCCTCTAAGGTCTAGTAAGGTGACTTGACTTGGGCTTTGCCTATCATGACGCATCATCTTAGCAATCGCCAATAGCTTTGATACCAAATGATGCTTCGTTTAGTGACTTAGTAACGGCAATTTTCTTTTATCTGGGCTTTCTTGCATCCTGATGAGGTGTTTCAGTCCTATGGGCGTTGTTTGCTTGAGAAACCAGAGACTCAGGCTTGCGCTCCAGATTTGGTACTGCATAAGGGTGACAATATTCCTAAATGGCAATCGGGTGAACCCAGGCGGATTAGCACAACTCGTTATCGGCTGCCAGACTTGGTCGGTGAAATTGGAGACACCACTCTTAGTCTAGATTTGGATGAACAGAAACAACTCTATGCCAGTTGAAGCATTCCTGAGTACTGGGTAATTGATGTAAAAGGAATGCGGCTCTTTGCGTTTGGGTTAACTGAATCGGGTAGCTATCAGTCAATTGAGGTTTCGCAAATACTCCCAGGCATGAAACTCTCACTCGTAGAACAAACGCTAGAACGCTTAGAAGCAGAAACAAATACAGCTACCGCCAATTGGCTACGACAACAATTACAGAACCAATCAGCCTAAAAACATTGTAATTTATACGGGCTTTGGTGCGTGAATAAAGAAGTTGCGGAGCCGTAGGTGCCGGTAAAGTGTAGTTACCACACAAACACGGTACCGATGAAACGCACCTACAAACTCCGCAACTGGTCTGAGTATAACGCTGCTCTGGTAAAGCGAGGAAGTCTGACGTTATGGCTCAGTGATGAGGTGATTGCCGAGTGGAAAAACACTCAAAAGACTGGTAAACCAGGGGCATCGAAAGACTATAGCGATTTAGCCATCCAAACACTCTTGACCTTCAAAGTGCTCTATGGACTGGCCTTACGTCAAACCATTGGCTTTGCAGGGTCTATCTTTGAACTGATGGATGTATCGGTAGACTTACCGGTGCATACAACATTGTCACGTCGTCAACAGACATTACCGATTGATTTACCGATTCAGCCGACCTCTGGCAGTCGTCATGTGGTGGTTGATAGTACGGGCATTAAAGTGTACGGAGACGGGGAATGGAAAACCCGGCAGCATGGGGTGAGCAAACGTCGCACTTGGCTCAAACTCCATTTGGGTGTCGATGAGCAAACCGGAGAGATTCTGGCTGCCGTAGTGACTTCGAACGCCATCACTGATGGCGAGATACTCCCGGACATCCTCGACCAAATTCCCGATGAGATTGACCAAGTGAGTGCCGATGGGGCGTATGACCGCACCTACTGCTATGACGCCATTGATGAGCGTGATGCAACGGCAGCGATTCCCCCTCGCAAAGATGCCAAAATTTGGTTTCATGGCAATCGCAAACAGGCCCCGCATCCACGAGATGAAAACTTACGAGCGATTCGCAAACAGGGACGGTCTACCTGGAAAGAAGAGATAAACTATCATCGACGGTCTTTGAGTGAAACCATGATGTATCGACTCAAAACTATGTTCACAGGTGAGGTGTCTGCACGAGGGATTGAAAATCAAACGACAGAATTACTGTTGGAATGTTCTATTCTCAATCAGTTCACCCACTTAGGAATGCCCGATAGCTATCCTATTGAAGCCTAAGATCGATATCCTAGAGGACCGATCTGTCTACCAAAATATTCACGCACCAAAGCCATTTATACGTTAAGAAAAGCTGAATTTACTTTTCATTGATTTCTTTCGAAATTCTTCGAAGCTTCCAACTTTTCAAGTTCTCATATATAGATAAAGGATTAATAGAAAGCTTTCTTCCAAAGAATGCCTGAAGGAAAAAGCCGGTGAAGAAATAGACAATCACAGGAACTATAAAAGTATATTTTTCAAAGTCATTCCATCCTTTAAGAGCAAGTAAGGCCAATAAAACACAGCATGGCAGAACTGCAACAAAAAAAGCAACTGTCATCCAAAACCTTGCAAAACCCTCTGCAAGAGAGAGTTCCATTAACTTATTAGATTGCTGTAATTTATCAAACTTAATCTGTAAAGACGCATTACGAAGCTTATAGTCTTGAATATTACCAGACTCTTTTCTCGAAGCAACCATCTTATCTGCCGTATAACTAGAGCTGGCAACAGGTACATATCTATATGTTTTCTCACAGTGGAGAGCATGTATCATGTCTTGTTCTGAATAAGTTGGAGGCAATACAAGCTGAAAAGTATTGATATCCCGTTCATTTTCAACACATAGTATAGTGTAGATATCAACAATAAACTCTTTCTTTACAGTAGTGATATCAAAAACAGACTTAATAGAAACATTTCTATTGTTTTCAATATGTTTTCGAAGAAAATTCCCTAGGTCCTCATAACTAACTATTTTAAACTTAAAGTCAATAGATGGAATAGCTTTAGCTATATCCCTGTATATCATTTGCGCAGGCTTTTCTAGTGTAATGGCAATTGACTCCCACTCATCTCTAGAACCAGTTTTCTTACGCAAATAATTTGACTTCGACATCAATGAGAGTTGAAGCTCAATTCTTTTCTTCAGTGCCTCCAGATAAACTTCAGCATACCGTCTCTTACCCACATCACTATCAATTTTCAGAAGTACAACTTCTTGGATAGGCTTCCTAGCAAACCAATGAGAAATAACATTAATATATGGATCAGGATAAGCAGAATCAGCAAATATCAATAAAGAAATAGTGCTTTTAGGTTGTCTAACTAAAACATTTTCTTCAGAAGTGTCTAATTGATTGATGGGCATCATTGCATATCTTTTAGAAAGGTCTAAGGTCTCCATAGACTCATAGATAGTATTACCAAGCCCAAAGCTCATTGATAGTCCTGTCTCTTCTTTAAAGATCGCAGGAATAGAAGGCAGTATTTCTTTTTCTATATAATCAGCTTCATATGCTAATAGAACATCATCCCCTCCTGCCAGAATAATTTTTATATCTTCACAAGCATCTATCTCTTTCTCTATTTTAGATATAGCACTTTTAATATTATTCGAAAGCATTTCTGCTTCACCTATCTTATTTGAAAGTAAGAGATTCCTAATGGAATTTCCTACTTTGTCACCATCGAAAAAAGCATACTTCATTAGCTCAATATCAAATTCTGTAATACTACACCGACTTTATGTCATCTAAATATCTCAAAAGGTTACACTATAAAGCAGTTTTGCAGTTTCTAGATTTTTTGACGATGAGTCCAGCTGTGATTTTTTCCCACTGAAGCTTTTGTCAGTACATTGACCTTACACTCCAAAAGCGTTTCCAAATCTTGCTTCATACTTCCCCCATCTGGCTTCTGGTGCAAATGTCACCATGACATCGATATTGCTATATCCTAGTTGAAAATCATCTCGAAACACTGAGCCAAACAGATATTAAACCGGCAATCAAATAGAAGTAGGAGACTTTAGCCTAAAGCTTCTATTTCATAAGGCCTGCACGAAAAACCATGCCTGTTTGATTGCCGGTTTAATAAATTCCCTGAACTTTCCAGCGATCGCACCATTGAACAACTGCTTTCTTTAGTGAAACAATTGCTAAAGAATTGGCTAACGGTTGAAAAACTAATAGTGGAACATCCTGCATGTAAGTGATACCAAATCCAAATTCATTCAGTCCGATTAACAATAGACCATCCTGTAGGGGCACTCCCTTGTGGATGCCCTTCGATACCAAGCGCTATCCGTCAGGATTTCATATCATTGCCACCAATCAACACACATAGGTGATTTCCTCATGGTTAGACTGTGAGGAAATCACCTATGTACTCTCTTTCTGAGTAACCTACACATTCGCTAAATGTCGATGGACAAACTGCACACAAATCGAGCCTTCACCCACACCAGATGCCACCCGCTTCACTGATCCATGGCGTACATCGCCCACCGCAAAAATCCCCGGAACATTCGTCTCCAACAAAAATCGATCGCGCTCTAACGGCCAGAGCGCACCATTGGGAATATCCGCCCCACTATAAATAAAGCCACGCTCATCCCGCTGTACCACATCATCAAGCCAGCCTGTGCTCGGTGTCGCCCCAATAAAGATAAACAGCGAATTGGTCTTAAACGTTTTCACCTCTCCTGTTTGAGAATCCTTCACCAAAATCTCTTCTAGTCGATCACCGCCCTTAGCCTCCACCACACTGTGAAACGGCATCACTTCAATATTGTCAGTCCCTGCAATCTGGTCAATCAAATACTGCGACATGCTTTTTGTCAGCGACTCACCCCGCACTAACATCCGTACCTTGCGGGCATACTTCGAGAAATACATGGCCGCCTGCCCTGCTGAGTTGGCACCGCCCACCACATACACATCCTCATCCTTGCAGGCAGCCGCCTCTGTTTGGGCCGCACCGTAGTAAACACCTGCCCCCGTAAACTGCTCCACACCAGGCACCGATAGCCGACGCCATGACACACCCATGGCTAAGATCAGAGCATGGCAACTAATCTCACTACCATCTGATAGGGTCACAATCCGATAATTGTCTTCCAACCGAATCCCCGTTACTTCCTGAGGCGTTAAAATCTCCACCCCAAAACGTTTTGCCTGGGTGACTGCGCGTCGAGCTAAATCGCTTCCACTAAGTCCCACCGGAAAGCCTAAATAGTTTTCAATCCGAGAGCTTGTCCCCGCCTGTCCGCCAGGAGCTTCTCGCTCAATCATCACGGTCCGCAACCCTTCTGAAGCACCGTACACTGCAGCAGCTAACCCTGCCGGACCACCACCGACGATCACCAAGTCATAAAATGGATTCGCCGCTTCAGTCTGCATCCCCACCTGCTGCGCCAGGTCAGCCGTACTAGGCTTTACCAGTTTCTCACCGCTGGGCAGCAGCACCAGCGGCAAGCAGGGGTTATCCTTCTCGCCGGCATAGGTCACTAGCTGCCGCGCTTCTTGGTTCGACTCAATATCTAGCCAACGATAGGGCACTTGATTCCGCGAGAGAAAATCCCGCAGCGCATGGGAATCTGGTGACCAGCGATCGCTAATTACCTTTACCCCTTGAAATACTGGCTTAAATGTTGCCTGCCAATCGTGCAGCAGATCATCTAATACTGGGTAAAGTTTTTCTTCTGGCGGGTCCCAAGGCTTTAGTAGATAATAATCTAGTTGGGCCATATTGATGGCATCGATCGCTGCATTCGTGTCTGCATAGGCCGTCAATAATGCTCGCTTAGCAGCAGGAAAGATGTCTGAGCCCTGGTTCAAAAACTCGACACCGCTCATGCCCGGCATACGTTGATCTGCCAAAAATAACGCCACAGTATTGCCACGCAACTTTAACTGCTGGGCAGCTTCTAGGGCTGTTGCACCTGAGTCGGCCCGTACAATGCGAAAGCGATCCCCATATTGTTTGCGCAGATCGCGGGCAATAGTCTGTAGCACAGCAGGATCATCGTCAATGGTCAGAATGACAGGCTTATCCATGGGGCAAAGAAGGCTAACTTATTTCTCGCATTCTTACAAATTCTAAGCCCTGTTGACATGAGAATTGCCAATGGCATGGGCTCAAGATTTTCATTTTGATGGAGATTTTACACCTAAAATCATTAGAACAGCCGGTATATCCTTAAAAAGCTAAGCCTTACAATGTCTCAGTTATATTTATGCTTGAGTCGATAATTCGCAAAAATTTTGACCAGGCAGCAACGCACTATGATCTTATTGTCTTGTCTAAACTTGTCTTTTTATACTTTGCAACCAGGCTTCTATGAATACGGCTAAACAATTTGAAGAGCAAGGTCATGTCATTCTGCCTAGATTCTTTAACCCGGAGGAGATTGAGCAACTTACTCGTATCATTGACCGCATCTACAATCAGTGGCAGGAGGAAAATCATGATGCCCTGATTGAGCAGAAACTCATCAATATGCACTCGCTGACTAACCCTAGATATTTTCAAGGTTGCAGTCATAAAAGAACTGAGTTCTTCGAACTACTCTTACCAAGTAAACTCACGAATAGATTAGAGAGTATCTTCAAGACAGATATTTATTTTCACAATACACAACTCTTTTTTAACCCCCACGACAAGGAAAAACGACCCTACTGGCATCGTGATCTGCAATACAGCCCCATTGATGATAATGTGCAAGCCGCTGAACATAACAATATGCTTAGTCTCCATGTGAGAATTCCCCTTGTTGCAGAAAAAGGAGTAGAGCTCATACCTGAAACCCACAAACGTTGGGACACTGAACTAGAAAGAAACGTACGCTTCGAGCAAAATGGCCATAGAAATTATGAATCCCTGCCTGGCTCTGTCTTAATTGAACTTGAACCAGGGGATGTACTGATTTTTAGCGCTCAAATAATTCATCGAGGCAACTATGCTCTAAATCCTACCCGCAAAGCGCTAGACCTTTGTGTAGGCAAACCTCACCCTTTAGTCGAAAGTTTTCTAGACCCAACAGATCTACCGACTGACGAAGAAATCAAACATATCCAGAATAGTAATTGGTATGATCTGGCACGAAACATTGTACCCTCCCACAACTAGCAATAGATTCGGAGTGACACCCTGTGAGGCCAGCAGTTGTTGATAACGTTTAGGTGTAACTCCCAAGGTTTTTTGGAAAACAGTAGTATCTACAAATCTTCTCAGCACCGATCTATGACCCACTTTCCCAAACAGCTACGTGCTTTACCTAAATTCGATGGCCCATTTGATGCCTATAAACTCATGGCCCAAAACTGCGATGTTCTCTTTGCCACCTATCCCGCTGGAACAGAAATCTCACCCCACCATCACAATACCGACAATGTTGGCGTCATTACCCAAGGCGAACTTATTCTGATTATAAATGGTAAAGAGAGTCATTATCAGCCAGGTGATTGGTATCACGTTCCCGCCCAAGCAGTCCATGCGGCAAGGTTCGAACAAGAAACCTCAGAAATTGAATTCTGGTTCAGAGCAGATTAGATAGAGAATTTTCAGTAAAGACACATTCAGTTATCCACCACTCTTAAATCCCCAAACATTGGAGGGCTTTCAGGTTTGCCTAAGGATTAGGTAAACAAAAAGAATTACGTTATGAGAGTCTGGTCAATCGCTGCAAATATCGGAGGGCATCCACAAGGGAGTGCCCCTATGAGGTGATCCAAATTAATTAATCCAACTCACATCTTGCACCTGGCGTGGTGGCGATAACCCACCGTGGACTCAAAGTCGCACGGCTAATTGGATCAAAACCCTCTAAAGGGGTTAAAGAATCGCTGAAAGCCTATATTTAGGGCATCATAGCCAACGTTGTCGCTTTAGCAGACAGCCCTCAATTAGCGTTGGGTTTTGAACCCAACGTGGGTTTTAGCCTCACAATCGACTTAGTGCAAGATCTCAGTACAACCTCCAATCACCACCTACTCTACACTGAGCAAAACCCCTTGCCCCTCTATGAACCCAAAACTCACCCAAGGCCCCGTCGGCAAACAACTCATTACCCTCACTATCCCCATGGTCTGGGGCGTCTTCGCCATCATCGCCTTTAACCTTGTCGACACCTACTTCGTCGGCCAACTCGGCACCGCTCAGCTGGCTGCCATGAGCTTCACCTTCCCCGTTGTCATGACCTTCGGCAGTCTCGCCATGGGCCTTGGTGTTGGTGCATCTTCCGTCATCGCTCGTGCCATTGGCGAAGGCGACATGAGTCGAGTCCAACGCTTCACTACCAATAGCCTTACCCTTGCCGTCACTGCCGTCATCCTCTTCGTCAGTCTGGGTCTATTCACCATCAACCCACTTTTCAAAGCCCTTGGTGCAGGTCCTGATGTTCTCCCCTACATCCGTGACTACATGCGCATCTGGTACTTTGGCATGGTCTTCCTGGTTGTACCTATGGTTGGTAACAGCGCTATCCGTGCCGCAGGCAACACCCTGACGCCGAGTATCATCATGACCCTGTCCGCCGCCGTCAACATCATTCTCGACCCGCTATTAATCACGGGTGCCCTCGGCTTCCCCCGCCTCGAAATCCAAGGCGCAGCCCTCGCCACGGTTATTGCCCGTGCCACCACCTTAGTCGCCGCCTTGCTCGTTCTTCGCTTTAAAGAGAATCTTCTCTCTGCCCAATTCCCAGATATCAACGAAACCCTCTGGTGCTGGAAAGACATTCTCACAGTCGGTCTCCCAGCGGCAGCCTCCAGTATGATCAACCCCATCTCCATCGGAGTGATTACCAGTTTTCTCGCCATCCACGGTCCTGCAGCTGTTGCCGGATTTGGTGTGGCCTCAAGACTGGAAGCCTTTGCCCTCATTACCGTTATGGCCCTATCCACCAGCATGGGACCTTTTGTGGGTCAAAATTGGGGAGCACAAGAGTTTGGCCGAGTCCGCCTTGCCCTGAACCAAAGCTTTTTATTCTGCATGGGCTGGGGATTGTTTATGGCCATAGGTCTAGGATTGGGCGGACGCCTTCTTTCGGGCTTGTTTAATCAAGATCCCAATGTAATTGCCGTGGCCACCCAGTATCTGTGGCTAGTTCCCATCAGCTATGGTACCGCAGGCATCATTCAGGTTAGCAGTTCTGCGTTTAACGCCATGGGTAAACCGGTGCCATCCATTATTATGACCATTACTCGGATGTTTGTGCTGTATATTCCATTGGCCTACCTAGGTAGCCGTATCGCTGGCCCTATAGGAATTTTTGTTGCTGCGCTGGTGTCCAATTTAGCCGTGGGAATAGGAGCCTATTGCTGGAATCGTAAGCTGTGCTTTAAACCAGCAACGATTCAGGCCACACCTCAAGAAGCTTTGAATCAGTAGTGCAAAAGCTCAAAAATTAAACCTTCATAGGCAATCCGTCCCAAAGGCGATCTGGAAGCTGAGCGATAGCTCGCTGAAATGGCTTGGGGTCATCTAAACCACGAGATAAAATCAATGATCCTTGGATGGTCATTACGGCATCTTCACCTCGCTGCTGGGCCAGGTCTGGATCTAAGCCAGCTTCGATTAAGACTGATGCGATCGCATCCACCAACGTCTGCAAGCGATCCTTAATCGCTTCATGAAACATATCCCGCGATGCCCCCAGCGTCAGCGATGCCAGCAAACAAGGCTGTTCACCGGCCTCATATAAGGCAGAGATGCGATCGCACATCCCCCTTAACCGCTCCAACGGCTCGCCATCCCCTTGCAGCGGGGCCACAATATTGTCCGCCATCCATCTACCCGAATAGGCCAACGTCTCCCGTACCATCTCCGCTTTCCCACCTGGAAAATGATGATACAAACTCGCCTTACCGAGACCCGTCGCCTCAGCAATGTTCGCCAAACTCACCCCGTCATAACCATGACGACGAAATAACCGAAATAGCACTGGCAAATAGGGTTCACGCGCCACAAACAACCACCAAACTTACAGTCTTGAGCCTTCCCAAAAGGGATCAACCTTACGGCCACCTTTAAAAGAGAATCATCTTTATTGACATTGTACCGTTCGTTCGGTATAAATTAACCAGACCGATCGTTCGGTTCAATATTAAATCATTTAAGGTCTCAACCCATGCCAAAACTTTATGGTCATCCCATGTCCGGCAACAGCTACAAAGTCAAACTGTTCTTGAACCTCCTAGGGATAGACCACGATTGGGTCACCGTAGACCTGCTAAAAGGTGAACATAAACAGCCAGAATTCTTAAAACTCAACCCCTTTGGCCAGGTACCTGTACTCACCGATGGCGACGTTGTTCTAGCTGATGCCCAAGGTTCACTGGTTTATTTAGCCCGTAAATATGACAACAATGGGGCATGGCTACCAACGGAACCATTGGCCATGGCCGAAGTGATTCGCTGGCTCTCCATTACGACGGGGGAAGTACGCCAAGGTCCAGAGTCAGCGCGTCTATACCATTTGTTTGGTGCTAAAACCATTAACATTGAGCGCGCAACCGAAAAAGCAATATTTATTCTCAACCAGCTCGATCAGCATCTGAGCGACCATAATTGGTTGGTTGGTAGTACGCCTACTATTGCTGATGTTGCCGTCTTTCCCTATGTTGCCCTTTCGCCCGATGGCAAAATTGACCTCTCGCCCTATCCCCATGTGTTGTCCTGGATTAAACGAGTCAAACAGCTCCCTGGTTTCGTAGGCATGCGAGGAATCGAAACTCTTGCAGTGACTGCCTAGTGAAAAACAAATCTTATAGGGACGTTGCATGTAACATCCCTATAAGATTCGTGAAACCCTAAATATTCTCAAATCTTCCCCCCCTAAACTCATGCCCAGCAAATTCGCCGACATTGCCTTCACCCCTGCCGTCAAAGCCGCCCAAACCCAGCGAGGTTCTCGAGAAACCTACGAACGCTACACCGCCAAAGCCCCGCCAAATGACACAATCACGCCGGAGTTGGCTGAGTTTATCACTCAGATGGATGGTGGCTATCTAGGCACCATCGGTTCTAACGGCTATCCCTATATACAATTTCGCGGGGGACCACCTGGCTTTCTCAAAGTACTAGACAATAAGACCATTGGCTTCGCTGATTTCTCCGGCAATGTGCAGTACATCACGGTGGGTAATCTGTCTGAAAACGATAAATCTTTTCTCTTTTTGATGGACTATCGACATCGCCGTCGGTTCAAACTGTGGGGTCGTGCCCACTATGTCGAAAATGATCCTGAATTAATTGAACAACTCCACATGCCAGGGTACCCAGCGAAGATCGAACGTGCAGTCTTATTCACCCTTGAAGCATTTAGCCAGAATTGCCCTCAACATATTCCCGTACGCTATTCTGAGCAAGACCTTCAGGATGCAATTGAGGCAGCTACAGCGCCCCTACAGGCAAAAATTATCGCGTTAGAAAATCGTCTTCAAGGTTAATCTCTCTTCTCGTGTAGAGATGTGTCATGGAACGTCCCTACACGAGATAATTTTTCATTCAATAATTCCTAACTCTTTAGCCTAAAAACTGTTCGACCATTCCCATGATCACAACGCCAGTCAACAACCCAACCGAACCGCTGCTTTTTAGGGTCTTCAAGTTTAACTCAGGCAATAGCTCATGGAATACAACAAACAGCATGGAACCTGCCGCTAATGCCATGCCCATGGGGGCGATCGCACGCCCCCCATCGACCAGTGTTACTCCCAACCATCCTCCTAAGGGTTCTAACCAGCCAGATAGGGTAGCAAACAGCAGCGATAAACCGATGCCATAGCCTAACTGACGCAAAGCTAGCGCTACCATCAAGCCTTCAGGCAAATTTTGCACAGCCACACCAATGGCAATGCCCGCATCATGGGTAGACGCTGCCCCCAAACCCACTGCCAAGCCCTCTGGAAAATGGTGTAGAGCAATAGCCAACACAAACAGCCACAGGTGTCGCCCATGGCCTGGCTGTGTCAGCTCTGGCTGAGGCAATACACGGTCTAAACCATAGAAAATCGCAACACCAATAATGACGGCAGCCACAATTTCTCCTGTGCCTGTGCCATAGCCAGCCGACTGCCCCGCCAACTGCACAGCCGGTATCAATAACGAGAATGCTGCCGCTGAGAGCATCACCCCACTCCCCATACTCAGCAACAGGGTCTGCCAACGATCACTTAACTGAGACGTAAACAGTATGGGTACCGCACCCACACCTGTGCCAAAACTGGCTAACACACTAGATGTAACCCCGTCAGACATCACATCCGACGCGACACTAGACCAGGATTGAGAGAGCTGTTCCATAGAAAACCTCCGACAGAAAATCTCCGACTCAGGACTCCATACTAACTCAAACTCATTATGAGTACGGGTGAGTTAAATCACACAAGCACCGATCTTTAAAGATGTGCAGTTCTATACGACAAAGATCTAAGTGTTTTCAGGGATATTACGGTTCTTAGAAACGACACATCATGTGGAAACTTTACGCAAAATGGTGTCTATCTCCGTGCAAAAACCCAAGGATTCATCGAGATATCTCGCTTAATTTAGTAATGTACTGAGTAACATTTACTACCCATGAATACAAGTTCGGTTGCATCCCATGTAGTCATTCGTCTACCCAGTCGTGTGGATAGTTTTATCTCACCGTTTTTTGAGCAAGATTTGAAACAGAAGCTTCAGCCTGGCGTCACCATCATCATCGACATGGCAAAGACTAAGTTTCTCGAACCTGCGGCAGCATCTGTATTTTGGGCAGGAATTATACAATCTCGCAAAGAAGGAGCCAAAATTATTGCTAGGGACATGAATGAGCAGGTCAAGCTTGTTTTAGAACGATCCGGCCTACTGCACCATTTACAGGAATTGTAAATGGCAGCTAAATGCCAAACGATAGAACAATACGCCTTGATCGTCCATGCCCGCACTCACGATGCCCTAACTTAATTATCGGCTTTGACGCTACACTGTGACGCCGCGATATTATAGTTAGTCGGAAAGAGTTGGTGCTGCGGTTGCGGGCTAAGGACTTAGCAAAGCCCTTAGCTTGAGGAAAGTCCGGGCTCCTGAAAGGTCAGGCTTGCTGGGTAATTCCCAGTGCGGGTGACCGTGAGGATAGTGCCACAGAAACATACCGCCAATGGAAAGGCGGAAGGCGGAAGGCAGAAGGCGGAATTTAAATTCATCCTTCATTCTTCATCCTTCATCCTTTTACAGGTAAGGGTGCAAAGGTGCGGTAAGAGCGCACCAGCAGCATCGAGAGGTGCTGGCTCGGTAAACCCCGGCTAGGAGCAAGGTCGCAGGGGTCATGGTTGACCTTTTTCCAGCCCCGCTTTTGGTGTACCGCTAGAGGCAACTGGTAACAGTCGTCCCAGATAGATAACCGCCCGTTGATGTTCGCATCAGCGAGAACAGAACCCGGCTTACGGCTGACTCTTTCCATTTTTTTGAGCATAGGAGGGTGGGGCAAGTCCACCAAATAACAGTGAATGCTAAGTGGCCACAGGGCAGTAGACAGCAATCAGTCAGCAATCAAGGATGATCCACGACGACAACAAGAGTTATCACAATTTGTAGCAAAGTTAGGGGTAACGGATCCTACGGCAGTGCGTTGGGACCTGCTGCATCAGGCCCTGATAGATATTTCTCGCTCAGCAGATCAAAATAATGAAGTGCTGGAGTTTCTAGGTGATGCAGCCCTAAGGCTAGCTGCCGCAGAATTTTTGCAAGCAACCTACCCCCACATGTCGGTGGGAGAAATGGCAGCAGTGCGATCGCAACTTGTCAGCGACCGCACGTTGGCAGTTTTGGCCAGAGACTACAACTTTGGGCGCTACCTACATATATCGTCTAGTGCCGCTGGGGACCAGGCCGGCAGAAGTTCACGGCTGGCAGACGCATTTGAAGCTGTCTTGGGCGCACTCTACCTGAGCACCCAAGATCTCAGCCTGATTCATCCCTGGCTTGATCGTCAGTTTGAGCGGCTTACCCAAACCATCAAAAACGACCCAGCCCGCCACAACTATAAAGCAGCCCTCCAAGAACTCACCCAGGCCCACAGTAAACAGCTGCCAGCATATACTGTCGAAGAAATTAGCCAGCGCCACGGCGATCCGGAGCGGTTTTATGCCCAGGTCCAGTATCAGGGCAAACTCTGGGGAGACGGCAAAGGTCCCTCCATTAAACAGGCAGAACAACGCGCCGCGCAGCAAGCCTATCAACAATTGGAACCCTTGATTACCGTTAACTCAAATAGCTAGTAACCCTGACTGCCACAATGGGCAAAATGGACAGCGGACCGCTCAGCGAGGTATAGGGCAATGGATCCAGAAACAAGGCAAATCAAGCTGGCACTGATGGGAGTGGGGCGGTGGGGCACCCATCTACTGCGTAACTGTCTGGCTCATCCCCAACTTCAGGTGAGGGCGGTCGTCGATCCGTCTTCAGAACGGTTGACGACCATAGCCCAAACGTTTCACCTAGACGCCTCAGTGGCACTACTCAGGAGTTGGGAAGCGGCCTTAAACATTGACGGTTTAGAAGCTGTTGCGATCGCCACCCCCGCCACCACCCACGAGGCTATGGTCACCGCTGCCCTCAAACGTCAGCTGCATGTGCTGTGTGAAAAACCCTTGACGCTGACTGCCAATACATCTAAGGCACTTTGCCAATTAGCCCGTCAGCAAAATCGGCAGCTATTTATTGACCACACCTATCTCTTCCATCCGGCTGTTATGGTGGCCAAGGCGAATCTAAACCGTCTAGGCACTCCACGCTACGGCTATGCCGCCCGCACTAACCTGGGTCCCGTACGTCACGATGTTGATGCCCTCTGGGATCTAGCGATCCACGACATTGCTATTTTTAACCATTGGCTGGGGGATTTTCCCACACATGTGCAGGCCCAAGGTCTGAACTGGCTAAAGCGTTCAAACCAAGTGCAGCTAGCCGATGTGGTGTGGTGTCGTTTGAAATATGCCAGTGGGTTTGAAGCAACGGTACATCTATGCTGGGCCAATCCCCACAAGCAACGACAGTTGACTATGGTTTGCGATCGCGGCAGCCTCATCTTTGACGAAATGCGACCTGAATCGCCCCTCACACTACAGCTAGGGCAGCTAGAAGCCGACACATTTAGTCCCATAGGCTTAAGTACAGAGTCCATCGACATTCCTAAGCAGGAGCCATTGGCCACGATGTGCGAGCATTTTGTCCAAAGTGTGCTCACCAATCAGTCATCATCCATATCTTCGGGCATCGTTGGCACTGATCTAGTCGCCATCCTAGAAGCCTTATCCAAATCCCTAAATCAAGCAGGCGCATGGATTTCTACACAGTAAAAGCAAGACAGTAAAAACAAGAGTCGTTTTGCGTTCTCAGATCTTTATTTTGAGTTGAGTTGATACCCGTTAACTCAAAACTAAACACTCCAAACTTACCCCTCTGTCTTCTGCCCCACCAGCACCTGCTCAGCAGCTTCTGTCTTATCCTTTTCAGGAGTCTCGGGTTCATCGGCTTCACCCTGGTTAGCCAAGAGCGGTAGGCTCACGGTAACTGCCGTACCTTGAGCCACCCCCTCACTGTAGAGGCTAATGCTGCCCCCCATCAGTTTCATAAAGTTCTTCGAAATCGCCAGGCCTAACCCTGTCCCCTCATAGCTGCGGGTGTGACTACCGTCCACCATTACAAAAGGATGGAAAAGCTTTTGCTGATCCTTGGGATCAATGCCAATTCCAGTATCCTGAATAGTCACGCTCACGCGAGGTGCGGGCACTGGTGCAGAATCGTCATCTGGAGCATCAACCGATTGCACTATCTCAATCTTGGCCGTAATACTGCCACTGTGGGTAAATTTAACGGCGTTGTAAACGATATTCAGGAACACCTGCTTGAGTTTATCGCCATCCCCCTTCACCCAGATGGGGTCTGACTTCTCAGGACGATTCAGGGTCAAGCCCTTTTGCTGAATCTGTAGAACCTGCATATCCAGAACATCTTGAACGATGCCCCCCAAGTCCAGAGTATCTAGATCAAGACTGACGGTGCCCGATTCAATTTTGGCAATGTCCAAAATGTCGTTGATAATTTTCAGCAAATGAATGGCTGCATTATCCGCCCGTTCTAGAAATTCCAGTTCCTCTTCGCGATCATCACAGGAGCCATCGCGCACCAGACGGACACAGCCAATAATGGCATTCAGTGGTGTGCGCAATTCATGGGATGTATTCGCCAAAAACTCATTCTTAAGCTGATTGGCCATCTGGGCGTTTTCCCAAGCCTGGCGTAACTCCTGGGCTCCTCCTTCCAGACGACGCAGCATGCGTTCTAGAACTTGCCCCAAATAATCAAGTTCCCAAATACTTCGGTTCTTGGGCGCAGCCTTGACCTCAGAGGAAAGGTCCTGAACTTGCTGAGTATAGTGAATCAATCGCTCCACCGGCAATGACAGACTACGGGCCACATAAAGCGCTAACAGAGCATTGGCAGCTAGCAATCCCAGGGTCAGCAAAAATAGAATCATCCGGATTTCCCACAGCGCGTGGAGGGCTTGATCAAGCGGCGTTACCGCTAACACATTCCACGTCTGAATCTGACCGGTAGACACCGGCAGTTTGGCACCGCTGTAGCCCGCTAGCCACTCGTCACCACTTTCCAGCAAACTAAACAGGTGCAGGGTATCCGAATTCCCTACGCGAATACTGCTCATGATGCTAACAAACCGATCAGCACCATGGAGGTCATCGACCGATAGACCGACTAGGTTGGGATTGGGGTGGGTAACGACAATGCCATTGGGATCGATAATGACCGTTTTACCTACCAGAGAACGGGGATTGGTGTCTTCTAGCTGCGTAAATCCAAACTGAGCTGATAGGGTATAGCGCAGCTGTCCTTCGGGGCTATAAATAGGTGTGGCGACAATCAAATCAAGCAGGGAAGAGTGCATCCCTTGCTCTTCATTTTCCACTTCAAGGACAGTTTCTGAAACCGTCCGATTAGGGCTATCAAGGTCCACTAAATAGAAGTCTGACTTTCCCGTGGATTCTTGTTGCCAAGGCAGCTGTAACGGTGTGGGCAAGAGGGAAGACTCACAGGTACTTAACACGACATTACCGGTGCCAGCATCAGTCAGCTCTAAGCACCCAACCGTGTGGGAAGCTATTTCGGTATACTGCCTCAGGGCTCTAGAGACTTCAGGGGTCTCTCCAGTTCTCAAAGCTTGGCTATCAGCGAGCAACATCAGCTCTGATTCTACTGCTCGTATGCTGTCCCTAAGACCACTTGCCTTGTTAATAGCACTGCTGGTCAAGTTTTGGCGGGCCGTGTCCAATAGGCTTGAACGCGCCTTACGCAAGGTAATCGCCTGACCAATGAGTAGCACAGGCGTACTCAATAGCAAGATACGCAGTATCAGTAACCGGCGAAATGAAAGAGGACGCTTAGCCATAAACCGCTAACAACTTATAGGATCGTCGCTGACTTCAACAAGGAAACGTAGATAAGACATGGAGTCAAATTCGTAGATAACAACAAAAGAAAACGCTTGCCATCTTGGTCTGCCGCAGTCTAGCCAAAATGGTCCGCAGACGTCACCGTCTCATTTACTTTGATGTTATATCTACTGGTAAACCACAATGAACCAATATCAGTTTTCGCAACGACCGTACCCATGACCATCGTGTTATTACTGATACCGGTACTAACACCCACTTAGTTTATCGACTGGTCTTGTCTAGCTACCGGCTAGCAAGCCAAAAGTTGAAGTAGCACTCACATAGATGAAGCCTTATCAAAGGTAGCTTAATCCCTTGAAATTGAATATTGTCAGGCATCAGACAGGTCAGTGTCGATGCTTCAATTCGTCAATCGATCGGTCATGTTCGCTATGCTTCAGCCTCTCACAAATTGCTTCATACCGAGAAGAAACCATCACCGCTTTTTGAATAAATGCCGCCGTTAAACCTACAGCCCTACGCCAAAACATCCAATCGTCCCTACGTCACTACTGTTTTGGCCATGAGTGCCGATGGCAAGATCAGTAATCCTCAGCGCGGTGCTGCTCGTTTTCCATCAGCCGCCGACCAGCACCATCTAGAAAAGCGATTAGCGATCGCAGATGCCACTCTATTCGGCGCTGGCACCTTACGAGCCTACGGCACCACGGCCCTGATCAAAGACGCAAAGCTCCTGGAAAAACGGCGTCAAAACACTCAACCCCCCCAACCCATCCACATCGTCTGCTCCAGATCAGGCCAATTAGATCCGACTGCTAAGTTCTTTACTCAGCCAATCCCCCGTTGGTTGTTAACAACCAGCCATGGGGCAGCCAACTGGCAAGACACAGATCATTTTGAACGGCTATGGATCGCCCCTACTGCCCCCACAGGCCAAGACTTCGCTTGGGAACAAATCCTGACCAAACTCAAGGCCTTAAATATTCATCAACTAATTATCATGGGCGGCGGTCAACTCGTGGCGGCTCTGATGGCCGCTGACTTGATTGACGAACTCTGGCTCACCATTTGCCCCTTAATCATCGGCGGAGACAAGTCCCCCACCCCATGCGACGGAGATGGATTTTCCCTAGACAATGCACCAAGATTCACCCTGATATCGCATCAAACCGTTGGGAATGAAGTGTTCTTAAACTATAAACGTCACCGCTAAGACTATTGAGTTTTGAGCTGACGTAGTTTGCCTGGTTTGAACTTGCCAAGCCGCAACTAACTAAGAACAAGGCACCAGGAACCAAGAACTTACAAAACTCAAAACTTACCCTACGCCGACTTTGCCCCATTCCCATTCCCCATCTGCCGCGCTACATTACCGTAGTGGATCAATACGCTATGCCAAGTAATGGGGAAAACCATCAATCAGCCGTTGACCGACTATACGCTGCGTTGGGTCAATCGTATGGCAGACTTACCCGCAGCCGATTGGGATAGCATGGCACAATCGATCAAGACCCCTTTCTTCGAGTGGTTTTGGCTAAATTCCATGGAGGTCTCTGGCAGTACTAAAGCTCAGACCGGTTGGCTGCCCAACCATTTGACAGTGTGGTGCAAAAATAAATTAGTGGCTGCCGCACCGCTATATCTCAAAGGCCATAGTCGCGGTGAGTTTGTATTTGACCATCAGTGGGCAGATTTAGCAGATCAGCTGGGCATTGACTACTACCCTAAGCTGCTGGGCATGTCGCCATTTACCCCTGTCGAAGGGTATCAGTTTTTAATCGCGGCTGGGGAAGATGAGACTGCACTCACCCAAGTCATGGTGGCAGCTATCGACCAGTTTTGCGTCCAGAATCAGATTTCAGGCTGCCATTTTCTCTACGCGAACCCTGACTGGCGGGCGTCAATGGAAAAGCTGGGCTTTCAAAAATGGCTACACCATAGCTATATCTGGAAAAACGAAGGCTACAGCAGCTTTGACGATTATCTAGCTCGATTTAATGCCAACCAACGCCGCAATATTAAGCGAGAACGCAAGTCTGTCGCCAAGGCTGGACTGCATTTTGAAGTGCATACTGGCAATGGCCTATCTGATACCCTGTGCAACCTGGTGTACGACTTTTACAGTGATACCTGTGACAAGTTTGGCTGGTGGGGTAGTAAATATTTAACCCGCAAGTTTTTTCAGCAGCTATATCCAGAGTTTTGCGATCGCACCGTTGTATTTGCCGCCTACAGCGACGACAGTAACGATCCCATTGGCATGTCCTTTTGCCTGACCAAGGGAGAAAAGCTCTACGGGCGCTATTGGGGAGCTTTTGAAGAGTACAATCACCTGCACTTCAACGCCTGCTATTACGAACCTATCGACTGGGCCATCGCCAACGGCATTAAGCTATTTGACCCTGGTGCTGGAGGACGCCACAAAAAACGACGCGGTTTCCCCGCTTCCCCTAACCACAGCCTGCATAAGTTCTATCATCCCACCTTGGCCCAGGTGCTAGACAATTACATCGACCGCATTAATGTCGCCGAACAGCAGGAAATTGACGACATCAATGCAGACCTCCCCCTCAAGCCATTAAGGACGGAATAAAATAGAAGCATTGCTGAGCCTCGGGATAACTTGAGGGGTGAGACACCGTCAAATCGCCATAGTGCTAGACCGGTGCATCCCCTAAATCAGCACGGTCCTAGGTGAAATCAAGGGATCTGCACGGTAGAATATGGGACCCAAAGGACCCTATGGGTCCCAAAAATGTTCTCACGTTGTGAAACCGTCTCTTTACCATGGCTCTAAGTCAAGACACACGCCCATCTGCCGCCACCCTCAAAACCCTAGACGACAAACTGTCTAAACGGTTTATTGAACTCGATCCTGACGGTTATTTTTTGATCTATCTAGACACTGAGCAAGGGCTGATCTGCGCCAAGCATTTTACCAATGTCATTAACGACAAGGGCGTAGCCTGCGATCCAGACACAGGCAAACCTTTATTGGGGAAAAAGACTGAGGCCCCACGCCAGTCTTCTCGCTTATATCAGGGTCGCACCGCTAAAGAGTTGTGCATGAAAATCTTCGAAGACAAAGAAAACCCTTGCCCCATAAGCTATTTAGACCATGCTGCTTATCTTGGTCGAGAGTTTGTGCGCGCTGAGATTGCCCTGGTCAATGATGAGCCTTATGTTCAGGATTAGTCCTGAACACCACTCAATTTGCCACCCACGATTTCGCGCACCCGATAAATGGGGCGTTTTTGCGATTCGTGGTAGGTGCGCATCATCAGCTCAGCTAACAGTCCTACGCTCAATAACTGAATTCCTGAAATAAATAACACCACTGCCAACATCAACAGAGGGCGATTGCCGATCTCAGCATTCAAAATAAACTTTACAAATGCTAGATAAATGCTCAGCCCTAACCCGGCAAACACGGATATGGCTCCAAACGGCCCAAAGACGTGCATGGGGCGGGTCAAAAAGGTTTTCATAAAGTAAATGGTCAATAAATCTAGGGCAACTCGAAAGGTGCGACCCAGACCGTATTTACTTTGGCCAAACTGACGAGCGTGGTGGCGTACGGGGACTTCACTAATACGCGCTCCCTCAATGTAAGCTAGGGCTGGTAGAAACCGATGGAGCTCACCGTAGAGGTTCATATCTTTGACCACATCGGCGCTGTAGGCTTTCAGTGAACAGCCATAGTCATGCAGCCTAACGCCGGTTACCGTGGCAATTAGCCAGTTGGCAATTTTGGATGGCAGCAGTCGAGTAATGGCATTGTCCTGCCGATCTTTACGCCAGCCGCTTACCAGATCGTAGCCTTCGTGCAGCTTTTGGTAGACCGTGGCAATATCTGCAGGCTCATTTTGCAAGTCTCCGTCCAGGGTGACGATCACCTGCCCCCTAGCGTAGTTAAATCCAGCTGCCATGGCAGGAGTCTGGCCATAGTTACGTCGTAGCAAAATCACCCGCAAATCATGGCGTTCTTTGGCCAGGGCTTTAAGTAGCTTCGCTGAACCATCCGTTGAGCCATCATCCACGCAGATCAACTCATAGGAAACCCCCATGGTCCGAACTGCGTTGGTAATTTTTTCCACCAGCAACGGAATACTGTCATATTCGTTATAAATAGGCACAACGACCGATAACTCATACCGAGTATTAACGGCAGCAATTTGACTGGGGGAGGTCACCATAGTGGGATTTGAATCCAATGGACTTAGGCAGAGCTAAACAAACACTAACATTCCCCACCACTCATTATTCGGTTTCAGAGGTCAGAATAGACGTGTTTAAGTGCCTCGATAAGCGTTAACCATGCTTTAGACGCATCACTAACTGTCCATTAGCACCGCCTGCAAAGGTCACTGTTTCGTTAAAGTTGTGCCCGTGCATCACGTTTTGCCAATCTGCTGCGCGTCAGGCCCAACTGAGTGAATTTATGATGCAGCTTTTGCCTGACGAGTTACGTTCATTGCGTAGTAACTAAATAATCGACCGTAAGGGTTGCCCACCACTTTCCAGTGGTGTCCATCACTGTATTGTTGTCATCTATCCCACAGCTTTCATCTACTGGTTCATCTCAGTCTGCGCCCTTTTGACTCAGTAATAACGTAGCGCTGTGACCTGATTGATGGTATGGGGCTGTATGCAGTGCTCGTCTGTGCTGATTGTCTGTGTGCGATCGCGAGTCACGTCCTTGTTGCGATCTCAAACTCGCCAAATCTCTCTCGTCAAATCGTCTATGAGATCTTGGCAAAGTGGTAAAAGCTGTGGCTTACATCTACTTTGTTGTTTTGGAGCTAAGCTCGATGAAAGCTCAATATACTTCTGTGGCACTAGTTGCGGCTGGCATTGCCATACTTTCGACGACAACACCTGCTGCTGCCGCCAATATCTTTATTGGTAGCCGCGAATTTTCTGTTTCAACAATTTCTGGTGAGACATATGAAGATGTCTTGCCCACACTAAAAAAACAGCTCTTTTACGGGAACGAGGAACTCGCCGTAGATCTAGCAACACAGCATGCAACTAAAGGTCCCCTGTTCGCACATCTATTTGGTGAGCGCTTCGTTGGCCTCGATTTCATTGGAATCAAGTATGATCCTGCCTTTGTTGCCACCATTCCTCCCGAGTTTCGAGACTACGGAGACGAGGTATATCAAGAGGTTGTGTTTGCCGCTTCTTGCGATCGCCCTGATTTCTACGAATGTATACCCACCCCCTTTGACATATCTGATGTTCAGTTTGCCGTACTCCAACAGGTTCCTACACCGGCTCTACTGCCGAGCTTAATTGGACTAGGGCTGGCGGCTATTCGTAAGCGGAAGCAATCCATCGAAGCTTAGGACTATAGCTGGTCTAGTGTGCCTATAACAGGCGCACTAGACAACAACTGAGCATATTAACCAAATGCCTAACAATCAAACAAAGACGAAGACAATATCCTGAGCCATTGGACCGATGTCAGCGACCGATGTCAGCGACCGATGCCAGCGTTAGAAGACTTTATTCCACTCGTACACTTCGTACTCGGTCCAAATACCATTAACCCAATAAGGATCATTCTCCACTAGCTGCCGAACTATGGCCTCATCATCAGCTTCATAGGTACCGAACACTTTACTGTTATCGGTTGTTGGCCCCAACGAGGTCAACACGCCCTTTTCTTTTTGTGCTTGCAGTCCAGCGAGATGATCTGCACGATAAGGGGTGCGTTTCTCCAGAGCATTCTCACAGTAGCTCCCCCACATCACAAACTTGGCCATGGCTCTTTACTCCTGCTATCTGTTCACTAGCACAATAGACAGAATACAAGACCATCGCCTCAGGCCTTCACTTCACGAGTAGCCTGCGTATCCAAACTAGCCCCTAGCTTATCGGCAATGCCCTCAACCCAGCTTTCATCCTGTTTAGTGTAGCTGCGAGGCGCATTGGCCCCCAAAACCAGTACCCCCTTTTCCCCCATGGGTTGGCAAATTATTCCTTGGGTGTTTTCAGGCAAATAATTGAATTCAACCTTACCAGGATAAAGTTTAAGATTCACCAAATAAACCGGCTGTTTTCTAGTCAGCGTACGCTCCATAATGGGGCCAACTTCAACCTCTTTATTGGGACCAAGAATACCGCGCCGCATCAATGTCTGACCATCGTAGTAAGCCACCAACGAACGAGTAACCGTATTGGTCAGCAATAGGTGAGAAGCCCAGGCCAATTCAGTAGCAACATCTTCCGACAGACCATCTGCTAACTCAAAGCCTTCTTCCCCTTCTAAAATCACAGCTTCTGGTGGTACCGGCTGAATTTGACGCCACAGCAATGTTGTCAAAATCAAAATTGCACTTAAAAAGACACCCACCACATCAGCACGCGCCTGGGAGTCAGTCACAACGGGGGTTAACAGCCGATTTAGCATAAGCAACGTACCGCCCACACTGCCTACAATCAGCGGTAATCGCCGCAACCACTGGTTATCATTCGCTGCTTTAGCCATCCCCTATCTCCCGATTGCCCATGGGTATCTTTAAGATAAACCCGTCAATTAACTACTGCCTTTAGTCGATTACTAGTGTATCTTTAGCCAGTAAAACTGCTGATACTCTACTGCTGTGAACTGGCTTTTCCAACTAGCCTTCATCTCCGCTCTCATTGGTCCCCGTCCTTGGCAACCAATGGGCAGCATCAACTTCGCCGACATTGATATCCGACCGACCTGGGAATCACCATGGCTCCAGCAAAAACTAGCAGCCGATCCGGTCGCTGAGACCATCCTTAATGGCTATGTAGCAGACCTAACGAGTCTGGGGTTTACGGCTAGCCAGCAAAGTGTGGCCGTCGATGTGGGGCGCTATCCAGTGGCTCGTCACCAAGAATCTCGTCGCTTACCGGCAGCATCCTTAACTAAAGTGGCCACCACCTTAGCTGCCCTTGAGACCTATGGCGTCAATCATCAGTTCGAAACCTTTATCGGCTGGCAAGGGACCATCACCAACGGCACCCTCCAGGGCAATCTCATTATCAAAGGGGCCTACGATCCCCTATTTGTTTGGGAAGAGGGAATTGCCCTGGGGAATACACTACAGCAGCTTGGTATTCAACAGGTCACGGGTAGCTTAATTGTCATTGATCAGTTTGTAATGAATTTCAACACAGACCCATTGGCATCAGGGGAAATGTTGAAACAGGCCATGAACTCTGCTGCTTGGGGCTGGGCAGTAGAGAAACAATACGCCACACTGCCACCCGGCACCTCTAAACCCACACTGCAAATCCAAGGACCAGTACAGATAGCCTCTGCAGCACCCACCATCAATCAGGCCTCAGGCTGGTTGGTACGCCACAAGTCACTACCGCTAGCAGTGATTCTGAAAGCGATGAATATCTACAGCAACAATGTGATGGCCGAGATGATCGCTAATCTATCCGGTGGCTCAGCCAATGTGGTCAAAATTGCCGAGCAGACGGGAGTCACTCCTGGTGAAATTAGTCTGATTAACGGTTCGGGCTTGGGAGAAGACAATCAACTCTCAGCCCGTGCCGTGATTATACTTATGCAAGCAATTCAGAACCGACTACAGCCTTACAATCTCAACTTCGCCGACCTGTTTCCAGTTTCTGGCACCGACACGGGCACCTTGATCGACCGTACGTTACCCATCAATGCTTCAGTCAAAACAGGGAGCCTAGCCGTGGTTAGCGCGCTGGCAGGGGCTTTTCCCACTGAGCAAAAGGGTATTGTCTGGTTTGCCATTATTAACTACGGCTCAGGGCTAGAAACGTTGCGTGCCCGTCAGGATCGGTTGCTAGCTTCCCTTGAAAAACAGTGGGGTAAGGCAAATCAAGTTCCCAATCCCATTAAGGCTACACTACAGTTCAATCAAGAGCCGTACCGTTTAGGCGATCCTAAACGCAATGAGATTATTCAACTGCCTCAGGCACAATCTCAGTGACAACATTGCGACCAGTAACGACCACCGTTTGTTGCTCTAGGTTACCGACCGCACGATCACCGTTCACCGTGGCAGCAGGATCCTGCTGGCGATAGCTCACATTGCCTTGCCCATCTATATCCTGGGTCTTGATATTCCAAGTGAGCTGGTCAGCCGTTAACAGGGATTGTCTGGTTTGATCGACGGATCTGACGTTGCCATTTAAGACAAGAATCTCAGTGATCAAATTTAGACGACCTTGATTAGCATTAGCCGTGATTTTTCGCTCGGGATACTGAATGCGTACAGGTTTATCAATCGTGATAATACCTGGCTCCACATCCCAAACAGCGATATCACTATTGGTTTGCAAGGGAATTTCAAATGCGTTGAGCTGTACCTGCTGCTGTAATGTGGCTTGTTGCTGTGCCAGGTCAAACTCTCCCCGCTTACCCACTAAGCGATCAGTCACCGTAGAATCATCCTCAGAGACATACTGCTCTACCTTTAGGGGTGTGTCTGTTTCGAGTTTTTCAGCATCTAGCTGCCATACTAATTTGTCTGACTCAAACCCAATCCAAGGCTCCTGTTGAGTGTTAGCAACCACACCGTTGAGTAACTCCAGACGCTGAGTTTTATTAAATAGTCGGGCTTCCTGGGCTGTGGCTTTGAGCTGGGGATGATCGCCACGAATACGGTCTCGCACTAACAGTAGATCCTCTGCGGGGATCCATTCCAAACTATTGCCATTGAGCGTGAGCTGATTGTCTGGATTAGTGGCGACAATGTTACCCTGCAAAAATATTGACTTGCCATCTTCTCGGATTTCCCCCTGATCGGCTTTGACTCGGTATACTAACTTTCCGTCTTGAAAAAGCTCACCCTCTGGGGACTTCACGCTAGCTAATCGACGATCGGGACTGTAGGTAGCGGCTTTTGCCTTCACACGCCAAAGCAGCCCACCATTCTCGTCAGGCTGCTCTAGGGTGACATCTTTAAGCGTTAGTTCTGCTTCGGTTTGTTCAGTGCTGTCCTGATTTTGAAGACTTTGCAGGGTATCTCCTGACGATTGACAAGTTCGTACAGCTACGACTATCACAGCAACAAACGCCGCAATCACCGCAAACCGATACCATTTATTCATACAGCGTTAGTTGTGCCAGTACATAATCTAGTCACCCAGATTATCCTAACGGATAACGGTTCTTACCCCGGCTCACTGGTTGCCTCTTCTTCCATAACGCTCAAACCAGTGAGTGGGCGATAGGTATAGCCATTGCTGTGGCTGCGTGGAGTCTTTTTGATATCGTCTTTGACACCGTCTAAATCAATATAGCGGTCAGATACATTGATCAAACTGTCACTGGTCATAGAGCGCAAACTGACCACCTCTACCCTGACGCCACGATAGCTAGCAGCATCAACCGCATAGGCCAAATCTCCGTCACCACTCACCAAAATAGCTGTGTCGTAACAGCCGACAAGGGCCATCATATCGACAGCGATCTCAACATCTAGATTAGCTTTTTTAGACCCATCAGGCAGCTGTACCAAATCTTTGGCAATGACTCGGTATCCATTGCGGCGCATCCACAGTAGAAACCCTTGCTGCTTTTCATTAGTACGATCAACACCTGTATAGAAAAAAGCACGAAACAATCGAGAACCTGCGGTTAATCGGCATAGCAGCTTGGTGTAGTCAATTTCAATTCCAAGCTGAAGCGCTGCATAAAACAGATTCGAACCATCAATAAAAATGGCAACCCTACCACGATTTTCTAATACTTGCTCTGGCGTAAATCCAGTGTCATGACTGAGGGTATTACGGTGATTCAACATGATTTAATCCTATCCAATTTATTATGATTTACACCCCTAACTTGTGGTTAGTATTGCCCTTTAACGAACCCCCAGTATTCAAGGGCAATTGAGGGATATTTTGTCAAGAGTTTACAAAGGGCTCCTAGGGGAAGAAACACAGCGAATAATTACTTAGCCATGCACAATTTTGAGCCTGTCTTGAATTGTCCTTTAAACCCACCAATCAAAGTACACACGCCATTAAATAAAGGCTTGTTTTCATCATACATGAGGCATTTGTAGATGAAAGCGATATGGCTGTAACTTAATTTCTTCTCAAGAAGTAGAAAATAAATGTGATTAAAAATTGAGTGGGTATTTATTGAAATCCTGACGTGAAAATAATAGGTTTTGACACCTAACTAAAAGTCATTGGCAAATAAGTTTACAAGGGTTAAAAATGCTATATAAAAGCACATGTCTTGAAATGCTCATAAACGCAGATTATTACCGCTGAGGTATTCAATGTCAGCATTTAAATGTCAGTATTATCGAGCCTTATCATGGATTAAGCTGCAATATGCCGATAAATAGCGATTGCGATCGCAAGCTTCGTTTTTTTGCTTTATAAATAGCAAAAACTGCCAAAAACCAACAGGGAGCTATTAGTGGGAATTTCAGAACTCTTTAAGGCTGGTGGGGTCGTCATTTGGCCACTACTGGTCGCATCAATCTTAGTAGTGACTCTAATTTTGGAGCGGAGCTGGTTTTGGTGGCAGATTTCTCAGCACCAGGAACGTGTGGTCAATACGTTTCTAGTAGATTATGCCCAGCAGCCTAAGGCAGCGATTCAACAACTAAAGCAGCAGCCGTCGTTACCCATGGTGCGAATTTTTTTGGCGGCGCTGTCCCTAGAGCAGGCCACCCCTGATGAATTTAAATTGGCTTTAGAGAGCGCGGCTCAAGCAGAGATCCCGATGCTTAAGCGGTTTAGTACTGTGTTTGAAACCGTCATTGGTCTCGCCCCCTTATTGGGACTACTGGGCACTATTTTAGGGTTGATTCAGGCCCTGTCGTCTTTGCAAATTGGCGATGTGGGTACGGCTCGGGCATCCGGTGTTACAGCAGGCATTGGCGAAGCATTGATTTCCACAGCCCTTGGCTTAGTGGTCGCCATGGTGACTCTGTTCTTTGCCAATGTCTTTCAAGGGTTATATCGTCGGCAGCGGGCTGCGATCGCAGATTATGGTGGCCGTATTGAAATCGCTTATCGACAGTATTATCGAAAGTTTATGCATCGTCAGAACCGCTAAGCTGTCCAAACATCAACGGTTTGCCTAAATACCCTCAACAAATTTAGATAATTTGCTCATTTGGCTACTTCAACAATCGGAACAAACCCAATATTCTAGAAAAAATGAGTAATATTCTTTGAAGTATTGGCCATTCAGGCATTACCTTAATGAGCACATACAAATTCACCATCCGGTTCTTTCCTAAAAACTTTCATGGGTGATCGTCGTTGGTTCAAAATTGGGGTATACGTAGGCGCGTTTTGTTTAGCCATGGTAGTGACAATGGTATTGGCAACGACCTACAAAGTATTTTTTGGGCCACCCCAGGGAATAGCAGCAGCAGCCCCCTCTTACACCGTAGAAGTAGCGCCGACAGGAGCTAACGTGCCCTCAGCTAACCATGGGCTCATATACACGGCGGAAAATAACCCTACCTATAGACCCCTTGAGCGGGTAGAACTGGCTGACCCATCGAACTATGGCGAACGATATGATGTCGATGCCTATGGTCAGCCCCTCAACCATGAATTTTTGGCCGTGCTTCACGAAACTGTATGGAGCGCCAACAGTGCGATTAATACCTTTCAAACGTATCACCCACGGGACGAAGACCAGGTGAGTTACCACAGCATCATTGACCGCGATGGCACGGTTATCTATGTTGTCCCTCCTGAAAAACGGGCCTTTGGCGCAGGTAACTCTGTCTTTGAGGGGCCCAACGGTCCTGAAACCGCTGTGACGAATCCCGCGTTTGCGTCATCTGTCAATAACTTTGCGTATCACATTTCCTTAGTCACCCCCTCCGATGGCCAGGATAATGCCTCTACCCACAGTGGTTATACGGATGCGCAGTATAAGTCCTTAGCCTGGCTAATGGCCCAGACAACAATTCCTGAGGCACGGATTACCACCCATGCAGCGGTTGATCGTTCAGGTTCTCGACAGGATCCCCGCAGCTTTAACTGGGCTCACTTTTTAGAATATCTGCACCAGTATCCTAGTCGAGCGGCGTAGACAAGATTAGGAATCCTCTAGTTGTAGGGGCGCACGGCTGTGCGCCCCTACAACTTTGTTTAACCACAGATCGAGGTTGAGGTCGTAATAGCCTTCTTGGCCAGCAGGATATTCCCCCTGTTCGATGGCATTAATAATTTGCGGCAAAGCGGCAATGTAATCTTGGCTCCGTACCACAGGATGAAGCGTCCAGGCATCAGGATTTGAAAGTGTTGCCCGCCAACCGTGAGTGCGTTCAAGCTCCCGAGAAATCATCACCTCCCAAGAATCTAACTTGCCACGACCGGTCCAGTAATTTAACCAGGTCAGCACCCTGGGTGGTAACTGCTTTAGCCATTCGTTTTTATAGTCCATCCACAGGACAGGAATTGGTAGAAATGCATCGAAGCTTTGCTTTTTAATCAGATAAGCACGGCTGCCAAAAAACTTAAACCGATAGAACCCATCGTCCTGTTCATAGGGCACACGCTGGTTCATGGTACCGTCAGCCCGTGGTGGCCCCGATAAAGGCCTGACAAACAACACATCGGGTCGCTTGTCCATTAGCTCTATGCCCTCAGTAATCCAGCTGTGGCCAGGCTGCTGATGCTGCAGCATATCGCTATCAAAATGCACCACATAATCACCCACCGTTTCTTCTAAAGAGAAAATTGTGCCCAGAATGGGATAGCCCTTCCAGTTGTGGGTGGGTTTAGGCACAGAGCCAAAGTGCTTTTGATAGACTCGCTGACGATAGGCGTTGTCATAGTCCATATCAACCAGCCGATCCACTACCCCCATTTCCATCAGCTGGGCACAGTTATCCCGCAGTTGCTCTAAGGTACCAATGCCGGGTCGCCCCACTTTATCCCCCGTCAAAGGGGCCGTATCTAAAAACAACACCCGCTCCACAAAGGGATAATGGCTAGTGTGCACCAGGTGGGGAATCGTCTCCATCATGAATGGAATATCGGTGCGAGCCACCATGATGGACAATGAACAGCGAGGAAGATTCATAGGTCGTTTTAGGGTGGGTACTGCCCACTATGGGTGAAACGTTATTTCTTCATCCGTCTAGCCAACCGACCGATTGCTTGTTTAAGTTTGCGGATCGGTTGACGCTGTAATTGAGATGGGGACTTGCCAGCTAACGGACGACCATCCGGATCATCGAGGTAGCGGTAATATTCCCACAGGTCTCGATAAGGCCCCCCCGATCTCATCGGTGTGCCCGCCCAGTGCAAATAACGCAGCCGTGTATCGCCATCGTAGAGAGCATGGTCTCGGGATACAAAGTGTTGCATCCCTCCCCAGCTGCCGGGCTCATCAGCCTTCACTTGAACAATGTTGAGCCGTGTATCGATGCTGTTGAGGACCAGATAATTCATGATGGGCTGGTCTGTTGTGCCCCCCGAAAAATCAAAATAATCGCGATTTTGGGCACATTCGCTTAAACGCTGATACATCTGGTGAAGGGTGATGGTGTCTTTTTTAGCCCCCCAGAGACCGCTATTAAAAACAGAATTGACAATATCTTCAGGAAAAATGCCTCGTTCAATCACACTGGGCGAAAACACATCACGCAGTTTACGACCCTTGAAATGATAATCACAACAAATAAAATCTGCTTGATCTAGATAGGCGAGGGTATCAGAAACTGGCTCAAAAAAAAGAATATCGGTATCTATATAAAGAAACTCATCCAGCGGCCCAAACCAGGCTGCTAACTTGCGCATTTTATTGGGGAGTGCCAAGAAATCACGGGGAAAAATCTCGCTAATTTTTTGGGTAAACGCCTCAAGAAAAGCTAGATCTGGAAAGAGCTGCACTTGGTAAAGTGTATTTAGTTTTTGAAACAGCGATTGATAGTCATCGTTAAACGGAATCATATATACCGGTACATCCGGATCATGAAGGCGCAGACTAGCGAGGAGTGCGATCGCATTGTCCCCCACCTTCTCATTCGCAACAATATACACACCTCTCTTACCAATCATCAATAGTCCTCCCTTCAGGTAAGTCCAATCTTTTTCATCAGTCGTTTCTGTAGGGACGGTGGCTGATTATATTGCTGGGGTTTGCCCTGAAACTCTGGCATGGGCTCATGTAAATATCGATAGTGCAAAAACGTTTTACGATACGGAAAATCAAGGTTTTCACCACCACAAACGCGACGAAATATCTTTGAGGACAGCCCAATAAAATGCAGATAGCTCAACAACTTACCGTCGTCGTAAACCAGACCGTCTTTCTCCTCAAAATGTTTCGATGAAACTGCATTTCCCGTCGCTTTGCCTTCAGCACGCCACTCTAATGCCACATTGTGAACAGTATGATCATTAATCTGCACCATATAGTTCAGCAGCGATTGATTGGGCGCTCCCATGTACAGCACATCTGAATTCCCCTGGGCCAGGGTCTCTACCACATGATCCAGCTCTGCTTCAGGAAATAGACTGCGCTTAGAGGCATAGCAACCAGAACAAAAGATGTCACGCTTGAGTCGTTCCTCGGACAGTACCGTGGTCAGTTTGTCAGAATTGACATTAAAAATGTGGCTGAGGTCTTTGAACTGAAAATCATAAACCACGACATCGGCACGGTTTAGACGCTCAAACATAAAGTCCAGAGGCTGCATTACCAACGTGTCAGCATCTAGATAAATAAATTCTTCAAAAGGAGCCGCCGGGTCAAAGGAAACATAGCGATGGTTTTCTCCCACTCGATAAAATTGGGTTTTCACACCTGACGCTTTCCACTGTTGTATCGCCGTTGGATGGGTTTGCCATACCCGTAGTGAAAAGTTTTCCCAAAATTTAAATAGTTCAGAGTCATTCAGCAGAGATACATTCTCTCGCTTGGCGACTTCAGCAGCGACCTTCTCTATCTGGTCGTTGTAGGCAATCACGCAGACCGGAATATGCCCCGAATTTTGTTCAATGCTATTGAGCAGAGCGACCAACTGGTCGTAAACTACATCGTTTGCCAGGGTGTATATACCGCGCTTCATAGGACGTCCAATGGGTAATTAAGTATAAAAAATCACATTAAAAATACAGGGTCAGACAAGATGGAATGCTAGAGAGAACAGACCTGTCAGCATCACGGGGTGGATTGTGCTGGACTAGACGCCTCGGTTTGTTGGGATTTACTCACAGGTGTGCTAATGGATTCGAGATTTTCCACAACACTGAGCAGGTCAATGGCGATGTTCTGGGCATGAACCATCAGCTCTGCTTGCTCATAGGGGTCATCAACATCGTCCTGGATCAACGCCAGCAGACCAATCATGGAGTTTAGCTGCGATCGCAACTCATAGGATGACTTACCAATCGCCTTACGGTAAACAGGCAAAACATTCGACACAAGGGTGCCACTGCCATTGGCATTCTCACGAATACTTTTAGTCAGCTGCATCGCATGGAGTTTGGCATAGGCCCCTCTCTTCTCCAATAGCTCAGTATGGGTCCCTAATTCCACTACTTTGCCTCGATCTAGGACCGCAATTTGGTCAGCTTTATGCACAGTGGACAAACGGTGGGCTATAACCAGCGTGGTACGGCCACGACTGAGATCATCAATTGCATTTTGGACTAACCGTTCCGAGACCGTATCTAAAGCACTCGTCGCTTCATCCAAAATCAAAATGTCAGGATCCTGCAACAGGGCTCTAGCGATGGCTAACCGTTGGCGCTGTCCCCCAGACAGTAATACACCGCGATCGCCAATCATGGTTTCAAAGCCTTGGGGTAGGTTCTCGATAAACTCATAGGCATTGGCCTGCTTAGCCGCTGCCCTAAGTTCCTCGTCTGTGGCATCGGGGCGACCGTATAGCAAGTTTTCCCGCACAGACGCATTAAACAAAAAGGTTTCCTGACTGACAATCCCTAAGTTAGAACGATAGCTATGTATATCTATGGTCTTCAGATCCACACCATCCAACTCAATTGACCCATGGGTGGGATCATAAAATCGGGGTAATAAGTCCGCCAATGTGGACTTACCTGCCCCTGAAGAACCGACTAAAGCTAGGGTTTGCCCCTTTGGCAAAAACAGATCAATCCCCTGCAAAACCTCCTGATCATGGCCTGGGTAGCTAAATCGAATCTGGTTAAACCGAATACCTTCCTGTAAAGTTCGGTATGGCTGAGCGCCCCGAGGCATAAACGGCTTATCATCTCGCCGGAGCAAGGCAGTCACGACCTCAACACTGGCCGAAGTATTCGCTAAAGTGCTGCGTTGGCTATTGAGCTGACCAATATAAGGCAGCATTCTAAATAAAATAATCAGGTATGTCAGCAACGACGATGAAAATACCTCAAGCTGATTACTAAAGGCCATTCGACCCAGTACAGTGATCAATATCAACGCCAGAATATTAATAATTTCGTTAAAAGGACCAATACCCGCAAAAATCAGCTGGGAGTTAAACTCAGCGCTTTCTCGTTCGACGATAATTTTGTCTAAACGTTGATATTCTCGCTCTTCATTGGCTGTTGCCTTCACCAAACGAATACCCGACAAAATCTCAAACACACGGGAAGAATACGCCTTGGAGATTTTAGACAGTTCTTTACCCAGGGACTTGGAGCGTTTAACGACAAACTGATTCAGCAGGGTAACCGACCCCAGTGTCACGATTGAAATCAGCGTCAGCTGCCAAGAAGTCAGCAGCAACAAGATCAAAAACACCGTGATCGTAATGATCACTACCATGATGCGCACCAAATTTCGAATGGCAATGGTGGTGCGATTCACCTCAACGTTTAATTGGTTAATCAGATCTCCAATTTTAGTCCTGGCAAAATACCCTAAATCCACATCTAAAAGCAGCCTAAGTCCCCGTTGCCGCAGCGACATCGCTAGTTTTCGATTCAATGTGCCAGCTGTCAGAGCACTGGCATAAGCCGAAAGACTTTTAAGAACAATGACACCGACTACAGCGGACGCCATCACCGGTAAACGTGCATTGTCAGGCAGGCCATCAAATATGCCAATAAAGCGCTGCAAAATCGGCGGTAGAGATCTTGCGTACTGCGCCGCTTGCCCTAACAGCTCCAGTAAGATTGGCACAATCAACAAGGTGCTTACACCATTAAATAGCGCCCCTGAAAAACCCAGTAATATCGTAAAAAATAACAGAACTGGATATCTGAGAACCGACTGAAGTAATAAGCGGGTGGAAGACATGAATAAGTAGGCAGGCGACGCTTAAGAAATATAACTTTGAATACGTATGTATGGATATTGTTTAAATCAAGCAATTAGCGGCCACTCTCCATACGCCTGTAATTTTGCTTATAGCCTAACTGATTCCGTGGCTGCCTCTTCACACACTGCTGGATCAAAGGCCCTAGGGTTTCTGCCATGGCATTGACACTGTAGTGTTGAATACAACGCTCCCGTGCCAGACGCCCGCGCTCAGCCGCTTGCCTTGGATTATCTAAAATAGTTTGTAGCATCTGAGCCAGTTGATCAGCAGCACAGGGCGCTACAAGATAGCCCGTATCTCCCAAAATTTTAGGGATATCCCCCACCGTGGTAGACAGTATGGGTTTGGCCATCGCCATGCCGTCAGTGAGTTTAATGGGAAACTGAGCGCGAGCTATCGATGTATCTCGCTGGGGCACCACCACCACATGGGCAGCAGCCACCACCTCCGCCATTTGATCCGAGGGAAATCGCGGCAGCTTAATCAACCACTGGGGCCAGCGAGCCATCAGGTCATCTTCGTAGCCATCTGGTTTACGACCACCGACAATGACTAACCGTAAATCGGGCTGGTCTAGCTGATCCATGGCCATTAACACATCCTCCAACCCTTTATGGGGACGGGCTGTACCTGGAAACATCAACACCCGATAGTCAGACAACCCGTAGGTCTGCCGACTGACTGTTGGGTCAAAACGAGCTGGGTCAAAAATATCCGTATCTTTACTATTAGGTAGATAATGGCCACCAAACTTCTGCTGTAAAAACTGGTTATTGACTGTCACCACATCGGCCTGCCGCACCCACTGTTCACCTAACGATATATAGAAGGGATGCTCCAAATCCCGCAGCGCTCCATCGGGCTTAAAAATGTCACGGGCCAACTGTTTAACCGTTGGACGATAAGCATAGTCCTCTCCCCCAAACCAACTCAACTCCCAATCATCCATGTCGAGTAAAACGGGTCGGCGAGTATACATCTTTTTCAAAAGGGCAATACCAAGACTCGTTGGTCGAGGCTTAATGGCGTAAATTACATCACCCCGAATCTGATTGAGTAGCTGAGTGGCCGACTGAATAAACTGAGGCAGTTGTTGGCCTGGCACCGCAGTCACCGACAACGTGTCAGGGGGCGGTGGATAAATCACATCCCCAAACTGACAGCCAATGACCTCGACATCATGCCCTAGCTTTTGCAAAATCTGACTGACTAGATAAACACGCGTCATCCCACCACCAGAAACATCTGGGGCGATGACCGACACCTTGGTCGTGGGGGCATTAGATAAATTCACCGCTCTGATTTGTGTCCCTTTTTGGGTAATAGTGCCTGGCTATCTATCACTATTACCCATCAAGATTTCCCATTTGATCCGCATCCTATCTCAGTACGTGATCTCAAACCGATGGATGAATTTAATCTTTGTCGAAGATTCACACGTCAAACGTACACTTAGGGACACGATATGCTAATGGCCAACAGCAAGTGATGATGTGGGTTCAACCATCGGTACTGGAGGTAATTCCAACACCAGGTTACCTAGATGGCCTTTGCGAAAGTCATTGAGCAACTGATGGGCCGCTCGCTCTAAATCATCGTTATGACGCTGGGCCAATATTGATAAGTAGGTTTCCCCCGTATAGAATTCGCCAGTCTCAGAGGTTAATGGGGTATCGTAGCGGGATGCGATCGCACCTTTATACCCCCCCGATTCATCCCATTGGTCCAAAGCCTGAATCAAATCCAAAAACGCAGCCGCCACCCGCTGCGTGTCATAGGCAGCACCGCCAATATCGTCACAAATTGCCAGCTTTAGCGCCACTTCCTGATCATTGAGCTTCAGCGGGATAATACCCGGAGCATCTAATAATTCAATTTCATTTGAAATCCTTACCCAGCGCAACTGTCGTGTTACCCCTGCCCGGCGCTCACTCACCACAACTTTACGCTTTAGCAGCCGATTGATCAGAGCTGACTTCCCCACATTAGGAAAGCCAATAACCACAGCCCGCACAGGTCTCGGCTTCATCCCTCGACGTTTACGCCGCTCGTTCATCGCCTTGCCCGCATCCTGGGCAGCCCGCAGCAGGTTCTGCACCCCCTTACCCTGCTTTGCATTGGTAAAGTAAGCCGCCTGCCCCTGTTCTTTAAACCAGGTTTGCCAGGACTGTCGCGCTTCTGCTGAAATCATATCTACTCGGTTCAGCACCAGCACCCGCGATTTATCCCCAATCCAATCATCCACCTCAGGGTGATGGGTGGCCAAGGGAATACGCGCATCTCTAATTTCCAGCACCACATCAACGCGCTTTAGCTGCTCCTTCAAAGAGCGCTCCGCCTTAGCAATATGACCGGGATACCACTGAATAGACGGCGAAGTCATGGCACCACCATCACCGGACAGGGTGACAGGTTAATTACCCGATTGCTGACGCTTTCCGACTGCCCTTCCGGGGTCAGACCAATACCACGACAGCCCATCACAATTAGATCCGCCGACATCTCGTCAGCCACATCACAGATTACAAACGCAGGATTGCCCTCTCGCTCAATGGTTTCTGTCTCAATTCCTTGACTGGTAAATACAGCCTTCGCTTTCTCTAGCAGCTGGGCAACCGCCTCAGGCGAAGCCTGTTCAGGATGAGCATTGTGCCCATTTGAGGTCTCAACGACCGACAGCAAAATCAAATGGCTGTGATGATGTTTCACTAACTCCGCAGTCTTAAAAGCCGCCTGTTGAGCTTCGGGACTAGCATCTATCGGAAATAGAACGGTCTTAAACATAACGTGGGAAAACCCTCAGACTTCGATCAAAAATCAGAGCCGCAATAAGCGATAATACCTAGTGAGTAACGAAAATGTATCAACGCTTTACATCTAGGGTAATCAAGCTTGTCCTAGCTTTGAAGTGGGGTGTACGTAACGTAACAAAACTGCATTAGGAGATAAGGAGGATAGTTCTGTGGCAAAGAAATCCGTGACTGATTTGTCAGCGGCTGATCTGTCAGGCAAGCGCGTGCTGATGCGGGCAGACTTTAACGTGCCCCTCGATGATCAAGGCAAAATTACTGATGACACCCGGATTCGTGCTGCACTGCCTACCATCCAAGCATTGACCAGCAAGGGTGCTAAGGTGATTCTTTGCAGCCACTTCGGACGTCCCAAGGGTCAAGTTGTTGACAGCATGCGTCTGACGCCGGTTGCTGTTCGTCTTTCTGAGCTGCTAGGCCAGGATGTCATCAAGTGTGATGACTGCATTGGCGACGCAGTTAAAGCTGCTGTCGATGGCATGTCTGATGGTCAGGTTGCTTTGCTTGAGAACGTACGTTTCTACGATGGCGAAACTAACAACGATTCTGAGTTTGCGAAGAACCTGGCCTCCGTTGCTGAAATGTATGTCAACGATGCCTTTGGTACTGCTCACCGCGCCCATGCATCTACTGCAGGTGTCACTGAATATCTTAGCCCCTCTGTTAGTGGTCTACTCATCGAGAAAGAGCTTCAGTATCTACAAAGCGCTGTAGATAGTCCTCAGCGTCCTTTTGCTGCCATCGTGGGGGGTTCCAAGGTATCCTCCAAGATTGGCGTCATCGAAACTCTTCTAGAGAAAGTGGACAAACTGTTCATTGGCGGCGGCATGATCTTTACCTTCTACAAGGCTCGTGGCCTGGATGTTGGTAAGTCTCTAGTTGAGGAAGACAAACTAGAGCTGGCTAAGGCACTGGAAGCTAAAGCTAAGGAGAAGGGTGTTGAGCTATTGCTACCTACTGATGTGGTGGTTGCCGACAACTTTGCTCCTGATGCCAACGATCAAACCGTTAGTATTGAAGCGATTCCCGATGGTTGGATGGGTCTAGACATCGGCCCCGACTCCATTAAGGTATTTCAGGCTGCTCTGGCTGACTGTAAGGGCGTTATCTGGAACGGCCCCATGGGTGTATTTGAGTTTGACAAGTTTGCTAAGGGTACTGAAGCTGTAGCGAACACTCTAGCTGAGATTACTACCAGCAATGGCTGCATGTCCATCATCGGTGGTGGTGACTCCGTTGCCGCTGTTGAGAAAGTGGGTGTTGCTGACAAGATGAGCCACATTTCTACCGGTGGTGGTGCCAGCCTTGAACTGCTAGAAGGTAAGACTCTACCGGGTATTGCTGCCCTGGATGACAAGTAGAAAAAGTAGGGAAAGCGAATAATCTTTTCGCACATTATTTCCTGATTGTTCAGTTCTTTAAGTCCCTGCCTATGGGTAGGGGCTTTTCTTTTATCCAGCTTCCACACATTAATACTGCCTGATGAGATTTCAAGCAGATAGACTCCTGAATTTTAACTGCGAAACAATCGTAGGGTCATCAATTTTATCGTCAGCAGCGAGCAAAAAAGCTTTACTCAAGATTATTGCTGTGGTGCCATCACCTTCAAATGGTAAAAACACATTCGTAGTATTAGATTTGGATGTACGACCCGGTACGATGCAGAGATATTGATCGTTTGGCTCCATAAGAATATTGCCACTTCCTAAATGAATTTTGTAAGTTCGTAGTTTGCCCTGAACAACTAAAAAGCGCTCTGTGACGTGACAACAGTCAGCTATTTTCAGACGAGGGATCAGGTTCTCGAAAAGCTGCCGTCGCGTTTTGGCAGTTTCTGACAGTTGCCCAAATGAATAACTTTGCCAGTAAGTGTTGTAGCGCTCTTGCTGCTGACCAGGTCGCCAGTTAGGGTCATTGCCGATACTGGCAACGCCTACAAATAGATCCACATCACGCAACACCTCAGAAAATACTAGTTTTGGAACATCTGACAGGGATATTGGAGTATCAGGCGTATCAGTAGTATAAAACCTGACTTGATCCGTAGAGAGATATGGATATGCGCCGTATGGATCTTCAGCATTATCAACAATGGCCTCAACCCAAAATTCTGCCTGTAGTGACCATTCAGATAGTTGTCGTCGCGCTTGTGAACCCGGTTCACGGCAATCAAACGATAAAATTAAGTAGTTCTCCCATTCTCGACTTCTGCATAGACTATTAAATTGATGTTGCTTGATAATGTGTGCCGCAAATCGGTTGGAGTAAGTATTTGTTGTTTTCTCCGCATCAGTTAATAGATAAATTTCTCGATGGGCTTGCTTAAAGGGTTGTTTTACTCGATGGTCTAGCAGCCAACTACGCCAAGCCAGCACCTGTTCAGTGGCCATATTTAGAGGATGCCATAGGTCTACCGTAGTGTCTGGTTGTATTTTCTCCAGCGGTTTTCCCTCTGTCGTTACAAGCTGACCTTGCCACCAAATGGCTGGAATTGTTTGCTCCTGAATATGAAACTGCCAGATGAGGCGTCTGGCTAAAATCCCTATTAATGGGTGGTTTAGGTAGTTTTTACACCAGGTTGCATAGGTCCAGGTGCGACGTTGAAGATAACTGCTCTCAATGCGATCGCACTGCACCGACAACAGTTTCTTAATATCCTTTCCTGCTTGTTTAAGTGCTTTTAGCTCATTAGGATGATTTTCTTTAACAAACTTTGGTACAGATTTTTGTCTTTTCCCATCTGGCCGATACCAGGCAAATTCTATCGTTTGAGTGTCGACAACTGACAACGTTGCCGTAAAGTCTCCAAATTGCTCCTGTCTTTTGCCAACTTCTGAGAGACCATAGGTAGGAACAGCCTCTTCAGTTAAGGCTTCTAGCGATTGCCCTGTTCTATTGGAAATAACCGTCAACGCTTTAGCAATCTCTCTCTGAGCCCCCCTATATTTAACCTTAGCTTTGAGAATGGCCAGCTGCCCCATGGTCTCTTCAGTCGGTATCTGTCCCAAACACCACACACAGGCATTGCCTAATCGGACACAGCGTTCACCGACTCCTTTGACTCGTCGATAGGCAGATAAACCCAAAGCACCCACTGCTCGAACAATATCTGCCGTCTCAAAATTGGTGCACAGCCAGACTAAGCCTTTGAGAATATCTACATTAACCTCATGAAGTAGATGACTCTGATCTTCATAATGTCTAATTGGTTGAGTACGAGGTTTATCAACCAATGGGAACCATCTCACAATAGCTTGGCGAAAATCCTCGTGACCGACCTTCTCTAACGCAGCCGCTGATATACGCTTCCATTTTGCACTGGGTTTGGACTGCTTAGCATTGGCACAGATAATAAGCAACTTCTTCCAATCAGACTGTGCTGATGTTGATAGAGCTAATAAATCCGATATTGCCACATCTGACCATGCTTCCCCGGGCACAATGGGCAAAAGCTGGCTAGCTATCCTGAGTTGAGAGATTTCCCGACGGTAATATATATGACCGTGCTCCAACTTTGAGCAGAGAGTTCCAACGGTTGACTGTAATTCTGAAGTCAACTCATTATCTTTTGAATAAGACTCAATCGTGTTGACTAATGTAGGTAGATTCTTAATAAGAGTATAGCTATAGTGAAAATAATTCCGATGTCGCTCTCGATCCCAAACATCAGCAGGCTCTATCAAAAGCTCTAGCAGCAATAATAGGTCATCATGGCCTATTGGGAGTCGCCGTGAAAGTAATTCAAAAAGCGCTTCTTCCAAATGAGAAATTAACTGCCAATCTTCTTGGGTCTGTGATAACTGGCGTGCAATCTCAATTACCACTAAAACCTGCTCTGCTGAACTCATGGCCAAAATTGGTTTAGCAGACTTGATGGTTTGAAATGTATAGGGATACTGCCAGTTTTGTTCCTCCACCAGCAGTTGAACAGCAGAAGTAATTTCATCAAAATGCTTTCTAGTCATGTCATCCACCTACCAACGGCACCAGCTTTAGAAAAGAGACCGAAGTATTAGACCGAATTTCAATCTGTTCTTCTAAAGAATCCACCTGCTGATCATCAACAAGCACAATAAAGCCATTACCCAAAAATGCCTCAATAGCCTGATCATATTGCTTCTCCCAATCAATCTTCCTAGGCTGACGCAACTTGTATCCATTTAACGTTTGCTCTGCTTCTGTGGGTTTTACTAAGCCATGGAAATGATCCGACAGTTTGACGTTATAGTCTTTAACTTCTTGATAAATACGGCTACGAATCAACTCTTGAACGGTAATCCGTTCCGTTGGGAAAGTCAGCATCAAGCTATGGCTGCTTTGCCCCAATGTGGTCTCATCACGAACTAGAAGCTTGCTGCCCATAACACCTCCGGAAAATGAGCCATTACCAATGATTCCGCAATCTAGATCATATGAACTAGAAGGCCACTAAAATTAGTCTATGCGTACTACTCGGAAAAATCAAGAGCTGGTTCTTCTATATGCTGTACATCCCTATTTTCAGTGAATGCGGACAAAGAACCATGCCATTGATTTGTTTCAGTTTGCGCAATTAGGGTTAACCACGCCCGCCAGAGCACACCCGAGTCGTCTGTAAAGGTCCAAACACTGACTAGTGATTTGTCTGATTGTGCTACTGCTTGCTGCTGCCAGCCAGCCTGATGCATCTGTCCTAAGTAGTGTTCTGCTAGCTCATCTGTCGTTAGCTGACTAGAAATATGAACATTTGAATCAAAGTTCGTTGCACTACCCCCACTGCCTAGGCTTTGAACAAATGTCTTGGATGGTGTTTGCAGGGTTGGTATGGGGAGATTTAAATCTCCCCAAATATCCGAGAGCCTACCTCTTTCTACGTAAAACTGATCCTCGCTACTACAAGGAGATAACGAACCAATGGCATGGCGCTCAAGGTAAATAGTTGATGCTTCCTTCTGAACAGGTCGAATTTGTAAAATAAGCTCATCTACTCCGTTCGAATGACAAAATAATTGAGGAAACCAAGAATAAAATCTAGAAGACTCAAAACCAAAATTAAAGCTAGGCAATTGAACATTTTCACGAATCTGCCAATCATCTTCAGTCAAAGACTCACGATAGAAGTCAGATATTAGTCCGGGGTGTAGTGAGGTTTCTAATATCGCAATATCTTTTACAACATCTGATGTACCCCCTAAAACAACCGTTTCTGGAGGAACAGGTAAGTTATCAGAAAAGGCAGGTGGCAGCTGGTTCAGCCATAACTCAATTTCCTCACTGTCAGAGAGTTGCCCCATATCTTTCAAGATTCCTAGGGCTGTACTTTCGGGGATTTCTCCATCTGGAATATTATCAGTAACAAGATCGGGCCAAAAATCTTGTTGCGAGCTGCGTCTCCGGCCAAACATTCCTATATAGTGCTCGGGTTCTTCTGTGGCAAACAGATAAACTGTCGCTTGCTGCGGTAATTCGGAATCAACCGATTGAGACCATACAGACCACTGCAAGCGATCATTACCACTGCGGCTTTGCAGGCTCCAACCCTGCTGGCGCATTTGGGTTGAGTAGTGAGCCGTTAGTGCCCCTAACGATAAAGTTGTCTGAATCTTGGTCTGTGTGTCTAAATAATTATTACCACCGTTACTATCTAAAAATTCAAGTTGTGCATCGTTAGGGGGGGATAGTGATAATTCTGGTAAAAAGTCTGGAATATCGGATTCGAGCGATAACGTACTCTCGGATTCAGACCACGAGTCTTTCTCAGAATTACATGCAAAGCCAGATTGTGTAGAAATCAGAGTAACTCTGAGCTTAGTGGTATCTAAACTGCTTTGAAAAGTATTAAACGATAATTGAATATCACTGCCTTGCTTGCAAAATATTTGTTGATTTTCTGACTCTGGCAAAGGTTCACTCGGTCTACCAAAGGTAATAGAAATTACTAGTGCACCAGTAGTAGCGCTATCTTCCGTATCGGTGATCTCCAGGCCGGGTTCTAACTCAGGCGTCATCCAGCGTTCCCATCCAGCATGTTGCAAGTCTTCTAAATAGTCAGACTCAACTTGCGAGTATTCTCCATCTACCTCAAAAAATAACAAGTGATAAGGTGCTGTAACCATAGTCCATTGATGCACTCCAGCAGTAGGTACTGGTAGTTCAGTTGGTAAATCTGGGACATCATTGCCAATGTGTAACTGTACCGTCTCTCCAAATAGAGGATAGGGCTGTAGCAAGGGTACTAATAGACGATAGGGAACTTGCGGATTGTCTTCAGGTGTAGGATCAGGCTGTGCCCTAACAGATAAGGGAATACTCAACAGAGCTAGTAACGTTAACCATATTCTCCAAACTGACTTGGTTAAACGTGATGCAGTTAACGACATCATCCCAGCTCCAAATCTAAGTTCCTATTATTTTAGCTAAGGATATCGTCCCACAAGAGCCTAATGCGAACTTTATCCAAAGTCTACACAGGCTCTAGAAGCAACTCTAAAAAGAAACTTACGGGGGGATAGCACCCTATAGTATGATCCCTAACCTCCTTGGCCTTCCAGTAATAACTCTCTCACCACGTCAGGTGCGTTTCCTGTCTGAACAAATTCAGCAAAGCCTTTTAAAAATAAAGGATCATCTCCTTTCTCTTCTTGCCAGTCAGGAGACTTTTCATAGATCTGTGCCAAGGCTTCTAAATAATTAATCATGGTCATCCGCGCTGAGTTTGGCCAATGCAGGAAAATCTCTCCTAACTCATTCAGCTCATCTTGTTCCAGATCAAAATCAGTCACATTAACCTCTAACAACAACTCTAATACCCGCTTATATGCATCAGGATATTCTGGTTCCAACTCAATTGCTTCTTGGTAAAACGCCATTGCATCCTGTTGCATTTGAAGGGATTGAGCAGCCTCTTCTTCAGAAACAACCCAATAACTATTACGCTCTAGCTCCTGAGCTTCAAGCATTAATGTTTCATAACGTGTTGCCAAACCTACAGTGATGGAACAACTCCCGGTTTCATCTAAAGGCATTGGCAGACGATACTCATAGGTACCATCCTCATAAACCTCAAATACATAGGTTCTATCACTGGCAGTTCGCTTAACCTCCCCCATGGGCAACAAAGATTCTGTGGGAGTCACCATCGGAAAACAGGTCGTATTACCACCTGCACTCTGGGTACGAATCATGATCACATCACCCCCATGGGCCGAAAAATTATTAGGCCCAGGTGCTAAAGCATTTAGGGTTTCAATTTCATTATGAAATGCCATAGCTGGGCGTAAGTTTAGTACAGTCAGCCCAGCAATCAACCCACATCCCAACAACCTCAACGTGACCTTACGTCTATCCATAACTATGATTCTGAATTTATGAGCACACTGACAATAACCTTCAATTAGAGAACAGTATTTTCGTAGTCATCTGATGTGAATGCCATGAAGTTACCGTAATGGAATGGATATCTTTTGCACAACAAGGTTTTGTCCTTGGCGCACTCCACTACATCTTTCAAGAATGTCTGATACAACGGCAACTCAGCAAAGCCAAACAGGCTTAAGTTGCGCTGTCACCCTTGCTCTATAGATATCGCATTACAATAGCTCTATTGTCGGTCTAATCGAACTTGACCAGTGGTTTTACAGTATGACCCTAAGCAGCAGTGTCTGCCTTCCTCTGCTGAGTTGCCCGACTCAGATGATACCCCTGTGGATAACGAGTTACAGAATTTAATCCCGAATCTACTGGAGGCAATTTTGGCAATGGCATGGCCTGACCGTCAGGACTGGTTCTTTGGTGTGGATATGGGGATTTACTATGCGCCATCAACACCTGCGGTTGTTCCTGATGGGTTCCTGAGCTTAGGGGTGGAACGCTTTATTGGCGAAGAGGGTCGCCTCAGCTATGTGATGTGGGAAGAGGACAATATTGCTCCCACCTTGGCGTTGGAGGTGGTTTCTAAAACCTATGGTGGGGAATACGAACGTAAAAAGGACATTTATGCGGATCTAGGCATTCCCTACTATGCGGTTTATCTGCCAAATCCATCTAGCAGCACGCGAGCTCGTCGGCAGCGACAGCCGCTAGAGGTTTATGAACTGGTGGATGGCACCTATCAGCTTTTGGAAGGTGGACCGATTTGGTTGCCTGAAATTGGTTTGGGGCTGGGACGTGAGCGGGGTACTTATCTGGGACGAGAGCGGGAATGGCTCTATTGGTATGACCAAGATGGGAATCGGTTACTGACACCAGAGGAAAGAGTTGATCAGACCCAGGCTCAGGTTGATCAAGAGCAAGCTCGGGCTGATCGATTGGCGGAAAAGTTAAGAGAGCTGGGAGTTGATCCGGATTCGCTTTAGGGTTTCCATGTCAACTGACTTGCTGAGGGAGATGAGGAAGATTATGTTATTTGCGATCGCGCAACAAAACTCAGTCCTGAGCTCACTCCGCGACATCTTTCAAGAATACGTTGAACAGCTAAAAATTATTGTTCAGTAACCACGGTTGAGATCTCGCGTCATGAAGTTCCAGATGGGGGCAACTGCACGTGCTCGATGGGGATACCCAGCTTTTCGGTTAGCTCGATAACGTTATCTGTGAATGTAGAGACATCGCTGGTTGATCCGCCTTGACTAGCTTCACCGCCTATATAACCTGATTTACGTGAACATGCTTAAAAAACAAAAAGCCCTTCAGGCTTAGCTGAAGGGCTTTTTTCATTCTCCTAAGAGAGCTTCAAACGCTATCCAAATCGGCTAGACGTTGACGCTATCAGGAAGGCGGCGTAGGTGAGGACAAAGCCCACAGTAAAGTGAGTTAGACCAACCAAACGAGCCTGAACGATGGATAGTGCAACAGGCTTGTCCTTCCAGCTGATCAGGTTAGCTAGAGGAGTACGCTCATGAGCCCATACGATGGTCTCGATAAGCTCCTGCCAGTAACCACGCCAGGAGATTAGGAACATGAAACCAGTTGCCCAAACCAGGTGAGCGAACAAGAACATCCATGCCCATACAGACAGGTTATTCATGCCGTAGGCGTTGTAGCCGTTAATCAACTGGGAAGAGTTCAACCACAGATAATCACGGAACCAACCCATCAGGTAAGTAGAGCTGTCGTTAAACTGCGCTACGTTACCAGACCAGATAGCCAGATGCTTCCAGTGCCAGTAGAAGGTTAACCAGGCGATGGTGTTAAGCATCCAGAACATGGCTAGGTAGAAGGCATCCCATGCAGAGATGTCACAAGTACCGCCACGACCGGGGCCGTCACAAGGGAAGCTATAGCCAAAGTCCTTCTTGTCGGGCATTAGCTTAGAACCACGGGCATCCAATGCACCTTTGACCAAGATCAAAGTAGTTGTATGGAGACCCAGGGCAATCGCATGGTGAACCAAGAAGTCACCAGGGCCAATGGTCAAGAAGAGAGAATTGGTACCGCTGTTAATAGCTTCGAACCAGCCAGGTAGCCAGATGCCGCCAGCAGCAGCTGTAGCAGCACTGTCAGCATTGGAAAGCAGAGTATCAAAGCCATATAGGGCCTTACCAGAGGCAGCCTGAACCCACTGTGCAAACACAGGCTCAACCAGAATTTGCTTCTCGGGAGTACCAAAGGCAACTACGACATCGTTGTGTACGTAAAGACCCAGGGTATGGAAACCGAGGAACAGAGTTACCCAGCTCAGGTGAGAAATGATTGCTTCTTTATGTTCCAAGATGCGAGCTAAGACGTTGTTAGCGTTCGCAGCAGGATCATAGTCGCGAATCAAGAAGATCGCACCGTGGGCAAAGGCACCCATCATGATGAAGCCAGCGATGTACTGGTGGTGGGTGTAAAGCGCAGCCATGGTGGTGTAATCCTTAGCCATAAAGGCATAAGGAGGCAACGCATACATGTGCTGAGCCACTAGAGACGTTACTACACCCAAGGAGGCAAGTGCCAAACCTAGCTGGAAGTGCAAGGAGTTGTTGAGCGTGTCAAACAGACCCTTGTGGCCATCACCAAGCTTACCGCTAGGGGGTTGGTGAGCATTGAGGATCTCCTTGATGCTATGACCAATACCGAAATTAGTTCGGTACATGTGGCCAGCAATGATGAAGACAACCGCAATGGCTAGGTGGTGGTGAGCCATGTCAGTGAGCCATAGAGACTCAGTCTGAGGATGGAAACCACCCAAGAAGGTGAGAATTGCAGTACCCGAACCCTCAGATGTACCAAACACATGGTTTACAGTGTCAGGATTCTGAGCGTATACACCCCAGTTTCCAGTGAAGAATGGGGCCAAGCCAGCGGGGTGAGGCATAACAGTTAGGAAGTTATCCCAACCAACATGCACACCACGGGACTCAGGAATTGCAACGTGTACCAGGTGACCGGTCCAAGCCAGAGAACTCACACCGAACAAACCAGCAAGGTGATGGTTTAGGCGAGACTCAGCATTTTTGAACCAGGACAGGCTGGGACGGAACTTAGGCTGTAGGTGCAACCAACCTGCAAGCAGGAAGATTGAGGACAGCACTAGCAGGAACAAGGACGCCGAATATAGGTCGCCGTTGGTCCGCATACCAATGGTGTACCACCAGTGGTAAACCCCAGAGAACGCCACGTTAACGGGGCCAGTAGCACCAGCCTGGGTGAACGCATCCACCGCATTCTGGCCAAAGTGAGGATCCCAAATCGCATGGGCGATGGGCTTGGTACCGAGGGGGTCAGCGACCCACTGCTCGAAGTTACCTTGCCAAGCAACGTGGAACAGGTTGCCGGATACCCAGAGGAAAATGACTGCCAGGTGACCAAAGTGGGAAGCAAAAATCTTTTGATAAAGATTCTCTTCCGTCATGCCATCGTGGCTTTCAAAGTCATGGGAAGTGGCAATCCCGTACCAGATCCGACGCGTAGTTGGATCTTGTGCGAGGTCTTGGCTAAATTTTGGAAATTTAGTTGCCATAGTGTTCTATTAAGTCCTCCCCGCTAACCTATCGACAGAATTCGAGCATGGAAGAACGCCCAAGTCGTCACAATACCGCCGAGGAGGTAATGGGCGACACCAACCGCACGACCCTGAGTAATACTCAGTGCGCGAGGTTGAATTGCAGGAGCGACCTTGAGCTTATTATGAGCCCAAACGATGGACTCGATCAGCTCTTGCCAGTAGCCACGGCCACTGAACAGGAACATCAGGCTAAATGCCCAGATAAAGTGACCGGCTAGGAACATCAAACCATAGGCTGAGATAGCAGAGCCGTAGGAGTTAATTACCTGTGAAGCCTGAGCCCAAAGGAAGTCACGGAGCCAGCCGTTGATAGTAATTGCGCTAGTCGCGAAGTTACCACCAGCAGGGTGAGATACCGCACCGCCGGAAACCGTGCCCCATACATCCGATTGCATCTTCCAGCTGAAGTGGAAAATCACAATAGATAAGGAGTTATACATCCAGAACAGACCTAGGAAGACATGGTCCCAACCAGAAACCTGGCAAGTACCACCACGACCGGGGCCGTCGCAAGGGAAGCGGAAACCCAACTCGCTCTTATCAGGGATGAGGCGAGAGCTACGGGAGTAAAGCACACCCTTAAGCAGGATTAGAACAGTTACGTGAATGGTGAACGCATGGATGTGGTGCACCATAAAGTCAGCTGTGCCAAGAGCAATGGGCATCATAGCCACTTTGCCACCAACGGCAACCATGTCACCACCAAAGGCAACACTAGTAGGACCAATTGCATTAGGAGCAGTGGTACCGCTAGCAGCTAAGGTGTGCAGGTTCTGCAGCCATTGAGCAAAGATAGGCTGTAGCTGAATCGCACTGTCGGAGAACATGTCTTGGGGACGACCCAAGGCACGCATAGTGTCGTTGTGGATATATAGACCAAAGCTGTGGAAGCCTAGGAAAATACATACCCAGTTGAGGTGAGAGATGATGGCATCACGAGCGCGTAAGACGCGGTCGAGCACGTTGTCGACATGCATGGCCGGATCGTAGTCACGAACCATTGCGATCGCACCGTGAGCAGCACCACCCACAATCAAGAAGCCGCCAATCCACATATGGTGAGTGAATAAGCATAGCTGGGTAGCGTAATCAGTTGCTAGGTAAGGATACGGAGGCATTGCATACATATGCTGAGCCACAATAATCGTTACCGAACCACCCATAGCCAGGTTGATAGCCAGCTGAGCATGCCAGGAAGTGGTCAAGAACTCAAACAAGCCATCGTGGCCATTCTTAGCAGGGAAGAGCAACGGATCGCCCTTCTGACCCTCTAGGATCTCCTTGATGCTATGACCAATACCCCAGTTAGTACGGTACATATGACCAGCAAAGATGAACATGACAGCAATCGCCACATGGTGATGCGCAATGTCAGTCATCCATAGACCACCAGTCACAGGATTTAGACCGCCCTTGAAGGTCAAGAAGTCAGCATAAGCACCCCAATTCAGGGTGAAGAATGGAGTAATCCCCTGCGCAAAACCAGGGAATAAGTCCGCCATGAACACTTTATCTAGCAGATACTCGTGGGGCAAAGGAATATCCTGTGGAGCCACCCCGGAATCCAATAGAGCGTTAACAGGCAAAGAAACATGGATCAGGTGACCAGCCCAAGCTAGAGAACCTAGACCAAACAAACCAGCCAGGTGGTGGTTCAACATGGACTCCACGTTCTGGAACCACTCAAGCTTAGGAGCCTTGATGTGGTAGTGGAATACACCGGCATTAATCATCAAACCAGCCATTACCAGCGCACCGATGGCAGTGCACAAAAGCTGGAAGGAGTTGGTGTAACCAGCTGCTCTCCACATCTGGAACAAACCAGACGTGATTTGAATACCTTGGAAGCCGCCGCCCACTTCACCGTTCAGGATTTCTTGACCAAAAATAGGCCAAACCACCTGAGCACTGGGATGAATATTAATGGGATCTGCTAACCAAGCTTCAAAGTTAGAAAAGCGAGCGCCATGGTAATACATGCCACTCAACCAAATGAACACGATGGCCAAATGGCCAAAGTGAGCGCTAAAAATTTTACGAGAAATGTCCTCTAAGTCACTGGTGTGACTATCAAAGTCGTGAGCGTCGGCATGGAGGTCCCAAATCCAGGTAGTAGTTTTGGGTCCCTTGGCCAAGGCACGGCTGAAGTGACCGGGCTTGCCCCATTTCTCAAAAGAAACAGGTACCGGATTCTCATCAACTGCCACCTTGACTGCTGCCTCCCGCTCCCGCGGGGTAGTTGTCATGGAGACTCTCCTCTCTCTAGACAAAGAACGAACAGCCTAAAAAACGAGATCAGCAAATGCTTCGTGAATGAAACAATTGCAAACATTTTCATTGAGATGTTAACTCACAGAAAATTTTGACGCTCGCCATTAATAGGATTGCTCCTGAGCATTATAGACTTGGCGCTTCACCAATTTTGCGTCGAGTTAACAATAATTCAACCTCCGAAATCCTCTTAGGATAAGGATCGCAAGGTAGTCAATGCCACAAAATTGACATCGAGCATGGGTGATATTAACAAATCTCAATAGAGATCTCTATTTTGGGCCGTAAGTCATGGAGATTGCATACAAACCCAAAAACTCAACTTCTTTTTCCTAATGAACACCATAGAATCTAATAATAGTAAGGGATTCAGTCTCGTACATGCATATATTTAGATTTATTTATTTTTGTAAATTAGCTGAGTAATTTTCTCCTCTTGCGGTGGTTGTAGAGGATTTCCTCATTAAGCGTGACAGTAGCCCGCTAGGATCGATTAAGCACAGTTCTGTTTGGTTTCAAAGGCAGGGCAGGGGCACATTTAACTGTCACAGGAAGAGCTACACCATGACTCTGGTTTCTAATGTTTTGGGACGTTGGCAACAGCATTTAGTCAAGATAATTGGAGCGTTGGTTTTAACAGCACTTTTATTCAGTACGGGCTGTAGCAATCCTCAAGGAATCGAACCGTCAACCGTCACGGAGACCGCTAAGTCCTCCTTATTTACGCCAAGTCCTCCGATCAAGCAGGTAGACACACCGGAACTGATTCAAGAATTGGCCCCGTGGCTAGATACCTACGAACCCCAAGTCCAAATCCTGGAACCCAAAGCTGAAGAAGTTTTTGACAAAACTACAGTCAGTGTAGTCCTAAGGGTGAAAGATTTACCTATATATAAGGACACAAGGTGGGAGATGGGGCCTCACTTAGTGCTTCTGCTGGATAATCAGCCCTATGGTGCGATATACGACCTTGATCAATCTATTACGTTGACGGATCTAACGCCAGGCACCCATACCATCAGGATCTTTGCTGAACGCCCCTGGCATGAAAGCTTTAAAAATGAAGGGGCTTATGCCCAAGCGACATTTCACATCTTTGCCAAAACGGATGAAAATGCACCAAAGGCTAATCAGCCACTGCTCACTTACGGTGCACCCATGGGTGTCTATGGAGCTGAGCCGATTTTATTGGATTTTTATTTAACTGAGGCTCCTCTACATCAAGTCGCTGTAGATAACCCAACGATTTCAGATTGGCGAGTGCGATACACCATCAATGGCCACAGTATCACCCTCCAAGATTGGCAACCTATATATATAGAGGGCTTAAAACCTGGAAAAAACTGGGTACAGCTCACACTGGTTAACGAGGACGGTAAGCCAATTGCAGGGGTTTTTAATAACACTGTGCGACTGATTGACTATGACCCCAATGACAACAATAGTCTTGCCAAAATCATCCGGGGAGAGGTGGCCTTAGAAGATGTGGGCGGCATTATCGATCCAACCTATGAGCCACCGGTTGTCGAAGAGCCTGAGGTAGCGGCCCCAGAAGTAGCGGTACCAGAAGTAGCGGTACCAGAAGTAGCGGCCCCGGAAGTTATCGAATCGCCCACTCTGGACGAACCGGAAGTAGCGGCACCGGAGGTAGCCGCACCGTCCATTCTGGAAAAGCTGGATAAACCTGGTGAACTAGCACCAGCTCAACCGGAGACACTGGAGCAAGAGATTCCTGACATAGCAGCCCCGGAGATCATAGAAACCGCTGAGCCCTCTGAAAATACTGGCGGCTCGATCGATCAGACCATGCAGGATAACAGCCTGACTGAGGATCGTGATACTGAGGATCGTGATGATGCTGAAGTTGATGAGTCTGATTTACCAGTAACAGAAACAACTGCTGTGCCAGAACGTTCTGACAAACTTGACTTAGAAATAAGTGCTGAGTCAGCTACTTCTGCTGATACAGAGGAAAACATTGAACCCTCATCAGAGGCCATGTCTGAACAGACACCCATTACGGATAAGCAAGACTCATCATCGAGACGCTATTTTCAGAAACTGTATGACTATAGCGATCGCGCCATGAAAAATCGCGATCGCAATTAAGCCAATCTCCCGTTCCATACCTACTACGGCGTAAACGGACTTAGTTTTTAGCCCTTAAATCACAGGCCTCTGGCTTAAGTTGCCGCTCCATCAAGTTGCCAACGGCTTCCTGGGGGGTGATTACCCCCCGCAGAAGACGATGAACCTGGCGAGCAATGGGAACTGGAATACCGTCACGGTTGGCCATGTCGATCAGGACGTGAGCCGTGTTCACCCCTTCAGCCGTACTACCTAACTCTGCCAAAATATCATCGAGTTTTTTCCCCTGCGCGAGGCCATAGCCCACACGATAGTTACGACTGAGGGTGCCATCGCATGTGGCTAGCAGATCACCCAAACCCGAAAGCCCGTAGAAGGTCTCTACCTGCGCCCCCATGTGGACACCCACCCGCAGCATTTCGGGAATGGCGCGGGTAATTAGAGCCGCTTTAGCATTGGAGCCCAGCTTAAGGCCATCACAGACACCCACTGCGATCGCAATCACATTTTTCAATGTCCCCCCCAGCTCAGCCCCCACTGGATCTGGACTGGTATAAATGCGAAACATCTCAGACGAATAGACCTGCTGTACCCTTGCCGCTGCATCCACATCGGTGCTCGCCACCACTGTGGCCGCTGGTAGCTGCGCTTCGATTTCCTTAGATAAATTAGGGCCAGACAAAACCACAATGGGATTGTCTGGAAAGGTGTCGCGAAAAATCTTAGACGGCGTTCTGGTGGTCTCAGGATCTAACCCCTTAGTCGCCGTCACTAAAATAGTCGAGGTTTTGAGAGCCGCCGTCTGAAGCTGACTCGCTAACGCCGAAACCCCCTTCATGGAAATGGCCGATACTACAATGTCAGCATCAGCGACCGCAGACTTGAGATCTGAAGGCCCCCGTCGCGACCAGATCTGCACCTGATTGCCATTGCTCAGGGCTAGCCTTGCTAACGCTGTTCCCCAAGCTCCTGCCCCTAATACCGTCACCCGAGCCATCTGCTTTAAAGCTTCTGAGAGCGGAATAATTGGAGTTTCAGACGGTGCAGATGAAGTAACCACGAGACAAGCTCCCTTTACTCTAGAGTTTTAAGTTTTAAGTGTTGAGTTTTGAGTTAGTTGCCCAATTCAAAACTCAACACTAAGAACCTACAACTAGCCTAAGCGACGGTCGTAGCTATGGCAGGGCTATATCAGAACCGATCACTGATCTAAGCAACGGTCGTAGCTATGGGAGGGCTGTATTTGTCTAGCTGATAGTCGGGGATACAGTTGTCGCGCATGTAGGTGTAGTAGTCGATCAGGTTGCGATCGCATTTACCCTCCGACCAACCACAGTAGCGCTTCAACACATCCGCCAATACAGGCAGTACATCAAAACCATAGTTACTCCGCATCGACAAAGCTGTCCGCCGTCGACAAATATCTAGGTAGGTGCGAGCCATCTCTGACCTCACACTGTAGACAATCTGTGCCTTAATATCAGGCTGGTCTGGCACAATCGGCTCGACCAGTTCAGGAAACTCTTCCACGATGGCCAATACCTGAGGCGTTCGCGCACCATAGAGCGATAACAAATGAGCGACCACATCTCGATTGGCCGTCGTCATTAGTGTCTTAGCCTCGCTAGTTGAAATTGCACCGGGTAGCGGTGCCTGTCTAGTGACTGAATGACTGCCAGATTTCTTCTGCTTTTTCAATCGCTTTCTAAGCGCTGCATCCACCATTTCCTCGCCCACCTGACGGTGAGTAGTGAGCTTGCCACCAATCAAGGAAACCATGTTATTCACCCCTTCGGATGTGTGGTCATATAGCACATGGCTACGGGTAATACTGCTAGTCTTTTTGCCTTTGCTATAGGGCAAAGGGCGCACACCCGCATAGGTAAACTGCACCGATTCCCGCGTCAGCTGAGCTGTGGGGATGACCCGATTAGCCTCATTCAATAGGTAATCGATTTCATCATTACTGACATGGACCTTATCCAAATCGCCCTCAAAGCGAATATCCGTGGTGCCAATCAGACACATCCCTAACCACGGCAAAATAAAGAAAGGTCGACCATCGGTAAGGGCTTCCACATAAAGAGCTTCATCCGGTGCCCCTGGGAATTTATCGACGATGATATGGCTACCCCGTGTGCCACCAATTTTGCGACTTTTACCGACAGGCGCAGGCGCATTACCCTTAATTCCACTGCGGCAAACCTGATCAACCCAAGGGCCAGAGGTATTGATCACCACTGTTTGATCATGACCATGGACTGTGAAGGCTTCACCGGTTTCAGTATCGCGACAAAGCAGCGACGAAATGCGCTGATCCTTCCGTTGGAGCTGGGCTACGGTCACATAGCTCAGCATGGTAGCCCCGGCCTCCTGGGCCGATAGCACAATTTCTAAACAGAGCCGCTCAGCATATTCCACTTGAGCATCATAATATTGGGCCGCACCACGACAGCCCTCTGGCTCCACTGCTCGAAATAGCTGCTGTAACTTTTGAGCCGCTAACATCCGATGATTTGGCAAGCTCTTATCATAGCTCAGCAGATCGTACAGCACCATCCCCGCCTGAATCTCCCAATAGCTACGAGACCCCTGGGCATAAATAGGAATTGTCATTTGAATGGGCTTCACCAAATGAGGGGCTGTTCGCAGCAAGATTTCTCGCTCTCGCAGTGACTCCCGTACCAAGTTAAATTCGAAATACTCTAAATAGCGCAAACCACCATGAACCAAGCGGCTTGACCAACTAGTGGTGCCGCCACCAAAATCCCCTTTCTCAATCAAAATGGTCTTTAAACCACGTAAGGCACCATCACGGGCTACGGCTACTCCATTGATACCACCACCAATCACAATTAAATCGTAGGTCGTCGCTTCTATCGTTGAGTAATCAGGCATAGTTGCCACCAAAAGTAACGAGCTATAGAGAAATAAAGTATTAAATCACGAACTAGAATTCCCCATGTTTCAAGATGGCACAGTTTTTTAGAAAGAGGTTGAAATTGTAGGGGTGTTCCATGGAACACCCCTACAATTTCAAATTTCCTAAACTCTAGCAACCTCCTTCGTCTCTGGCTCAATCGCTACCGTCGCTTTGGCTTCCCTAAATAGATGATTGGCCCACTGCTGAACGTCATAACGACAAATAGCCTTGTGGAGCTTCTTCATGCGCTCGGCTTGTTCCTCATCAGACATGGCCAGCGCTTCATCAATACGCTCATCCATACGTGTGGAGGAATAGGGGTTGGTGAGTAGCGCATCAGGCAGCTCCACAGCGGACCCCGTAAACTCAGACAAAATGAGGACACCGTCTTCGCCGTTATGAACAGCTACATACTCCTTAGCGACCAGGTTCAAACCATCTCTTAACGGACAGATCCAGGCAATATCTGCGGCTTTGTACAGTGCCATCAAATCGTCATAGGGCAAAGGCTCAGTAAAGAGCTGCACAGGCGTCCAGTTAAGGGAACCAAAGCGACCATTGATCTGGCCCACCATTTGTTCAATTTGCTCCTGAGCAATGCGATAAACCCGCATCCCTTTGGCCGCCTTCACCGCCGTCATCATTAAGTTGACTTTGCCAATCAACTCAGGGCGTCTGGCTAACAACCGTTCGTAGCAGGCCAGCATTTCCTTAGCACCTTTGACATAATCAACCCGCCCAGCGGACATGATCAGCTTGTTATCACCAATCTCAGCACGCAGTACCTTCACCCGCTCTTGAATCGATGGGCGCATGACCACATCGTGAATCTTTTGGGGACTGGTTCCCACAGGGAATGCATCAATGGTGACAATGCGACCGTTGTAGCGCAGCTTAGTGACCATTTCAGGTTCGGCTAGGGCAGTACCTGTCTTAGTAAAGGCTTCTGGTACGGGGATGCGCTCTACAACTTCTACATCACGACAGCTGCGGGCAGCCGACACAAAGTTCTGCACATAGCGAGGGATATGGAAACCACACAAATCACAGCACAGTAAGCTGTCAATAATGGCATCTCGCCAGTGGAGAATATTAAACACATCCGCTGCCGGGAAAGGCGTGTGATGGAAGAATGCAATCTTCACATGGGGCATCTTCTGACGGATGTAATAGGGCGTGAGCCAGAGGTTGTAATCGTGAATCCAAATCAGCGCATCGTCTGCTGCATCTTCGCAAGCCGCTTCGGCAAATAACCGATTAATGTTCTGGAAGTTTTCCCAGTCAGAGCTGTCATAGGTAAAGTGCTCAGGGAACGAGTGCAAAATAGGCCAAAAGGCTTCTTTTGAGGTGATGTGATAAAAGTTACGTACCTGATCAGCATTGAGAGGGATCCGCCGCACCACACAGCTATCGCTGCCCCCGTCCATGGTGACTCGATCAACAAATCCTTCTTGCTCAGCCTCAGTAATTTGTTTCCACGCTACCCAAGTGCTCTGATCGGCATTAGCAAAAAAGCTCTTTAGGGTAGGAACAATACCGTTAGGACTCTTTTTTTCTCGATAATAAATCTTGCCATTTTCCTTCACCTCATCATAGGGTTCACGGTGGTATAGGATGACCAAGGAAGACTTCATGTTATTTTCTCCTGCAAGTTTATTAGCAGCGGTCAATTAAGCTTGAAACTCGAACATAATAAAGCTCAGCAATGACAGCTCACTTACCAAGCTGCCTCTGCTGAGCCCCAAAAAATTGCATGAAATAGTACTTAAAATCCGCCGACGATTTTTACCAACACATCAGGGTTTACAGAGAGTTACATTACCGTATTAAGCCTGATTTAGCAATTTAACGGGTATTCTCCTTTCAGCCCTGCATTGGGTAAGGGAAAACATTTCGGGAACGAATTTAACAACGTCAACCATAAATATGTTTTCACTCGATATCGATCTTACACTCAGTTTAGAGATGTAAATCATGGACACATTTTCGTCTTACTTTTGATCGATGGGAACTATGGGCGTTTTCAACATTCTGAGCTAATGTAGCGCCGCTAAACCACATCCGAGTAAACTGCGCTCCCCTCAATAACGAGACATACGGTGATTGCAACTGCCCCCAAACACATTCAACTAGTTGAAGATGAAACCCAAAGCCTGCTGATGTGGGCCGAAAGCATCCAACGTTCAGAAGCCACATTTTTTGAAAAAGCTCAGAAAATTGCTCGACGTCTGGGCGCACATTATCGTGCTGATCGGTTGACTGAAGTTGGTTTTTGGACCCCCGATCTAACGGGGGACATTATCCAGTCAGAAGACCGAATTGTACTGGAGATTTATACACCGACAGAGAATATTAACTTTCGAGCAACAGAACAAACCGTTACGTTTAATCGAGTTCAAATCCCCCTAGTCAAACAGGGCGAATTTGTTTGGGGCGTAATCGAGGGCATGCGGTCAGGACGTCGCGATCGCGCTGGCTGTTTTTACTGGTTACGCTATACCGATCAGGATGGAAGAGTACACATCATCCGTGATCCGCTAGCCTATTCTCTGCCCTACGGTATCTTTGCCCCCGCAGAACTGTACGACATGCGCTTAATACAGCGGCAGCGAGCAGACCGTAGCTATTTTCGCCGTACCGGCAGCAGCTATAGCGACACGGACATTCCCCGCATCGGTGCGCCCACTAATATTTTGCAGATTCACGTCAAGACGGCGTCGCCCCAAGGCACATTTGAGGGATTGACGGAAATTTACCAGCGGATCTCCGACAAGCTTGCCGCTGGGGAAGAACTCACCGCTGAAGAAGCCGTTTATGCAGGCTACGATGCTATTCAGCTACTGCCTGTAGTACCCACCATTGAGTATCGTCGCGAAGACTCCCATGGAGACTATGAGTTTTTTGCGATTCTGCCAGACAAAAACGAAGCTCCCCATCCATCGTTTGCAGAAAATTCTGTCCCTGACCTTTCCCCCAGGGTCTCTCAGGCCGTTTTACGCAAGCCCGACACCCAAAATTGGGGCTACGATGTTCCCATGCTGGGCTCAGGCACAACTAACCCCTCGGTTTTAGGGAGCCTGAGGCCTGATGAGGTGATCGACTTTATTGCCACACTCCACAACTTTTCTACAGGCCCAATTCAGCTGATCTATGACTTGGTCTATGGCCATGCCGACAACCAAGCCCTAGAGGTCATGACCCATCAGTTCTTTAAAGGACCCAACATGTATGGGCAAGATCTGAACCACCAGCTACCCCAGGTAAGGGCTATCTTGCTAGAGATGCAGCGACGCAAAATCAATACAGGGGCTGACGGCATCCGCGTAGATGGCGGCCAGGATTTTCGCTTCTTTAACCCGCTCACGGATCGAGTCGAGCAGGATGATGCTTATCTGTTGGCCATGAGCGATGTCGTGCAGGACATCAACGGCTATCGACGGTTGATGTTCACTATTTTTGAGGATGGCCGCCCCTGGCCCCAGGAAGGCTGGGAAGAAATTTCCCGATACCGGGAGCTAATTGAGCAAAAACCTGAATCATTTCAGTGGGGACCACTGATTTTTGCCCACAATACCCCATCCCTACAAGGATTTTGGGACCGCAAATGGCGACGGGTGGGGGAAGTCATTTTCCAAGGGAACCGTTGGATTACAGGCTGTGGCAACCATGACACGGTGCGGCGTGGCACCCAGGTAAAAACGGACCAGCCGATCAACTGGAATCTGGGCAAAACCCTACCGAATGTTCTGCACAAGGCCTATAACAACCCAGCCACCCAGATATGGGTATGTGGTTTTAGTCCCGGCTTACCCATGGACTTTATCAATGCCAACGTAGGTGCGCCCTGGGGGTTTTTCAGAAACACCGATGACCGATATGGGGTCAAGGTCGTTTCAGAAGAAATCAGCTTTCTAGACTGGCAAATCGAACCCGATATGTACGATTTGCCAGAAGTGTATCCCCAGCTCAAGCAAATGGGATTTCGTGATTTCCAGCAATTGCAGGACTTTTCACGCACACTACAGGAAGCCATGGTATCGACGGACTATAACCTACAAGAGGTAGCTGCCATTTGCAGTAAGTGCCTGGGACCCAGTACCGAAAGCTGTGAACTCCCTGCTTTGGCTGAGCTCAACGAGTCTTCTCTAGCGGAGTTTTTAGCCAATTTAGATGTCCCAAAACTGAAAAGGTTTGCCATGGCTTTTATGGAAGATGGCCATGATTTGTGCAATGTCTCCCGTTCCTATGGGCAGATCGATCAAGGCATTGCCAAATTCCACCTCGCCCTGAGACAGTATCGCCGCCGCTATCCCTGGTTGCAGGACAATTTGACTGGCCATGATCGGTTTAATCGCATTAGCGACGACCAGCGTACGGTTTTTTATGGCCTCAGATGCAATCCCGATGAACCCGGGGCATCCCCAATTATGATGGTGGCCCATATGGGGGGAAAGCCGCTGACCATCAAACTGGAGGATTGGTTAGGCATAAACATGGAGGATTGGCAGGTTGCGATCGCAACACCCGATCTCAATCTCGACACCGATCTCAAGAACTTGAGCCACTTCCCCCTAAAGGATAGCCAGGGTGTTCTTTTTGAACAGAAAAAATAAACACCCTAGCTTTAAGAAATCAATAAGTCTTGAAAGACAATTGTGTAATGCCCAGCCTGTACTGGAGCAGTAGTTTTTCCCTGACAACAATTAATGAAACTCACTCTATTAATTACGCCAGAAGGATTTTAGAGATCATAGAACATTTATTTTTTTGTCTACATATAACTTTTCAAAGTGCTACGATATATAAAATCAACCTTAAGAAAAGACAGCATTATCTCTTCGTAGACCTGTGCAGTGTCTGGGGAATTGCCATATGGAAAAAAAACTCAAAGAACTCGTCGGCCAAAGCAGTGTTTGGCTTTATGTCAAAAGTAGCAATGGCTGGTTCAAGAATGTGGAAATTTTAGAGGTAACCGACACAACCATTACATTCCGTTACGAGTCTGAGTCTGAGGTTGAACGTAAACTTTGGGAAAAAACCACTCGCATTGACAACATTGCTGAAGTGGAAGTAAGACTGCTTACTGTGCCAAAAGTTGATAAGAAGCTGGATGCTATTCGCGGACAGTTATCTAAACTCTTGGATCAAGACAATTATTAGGTCGCCCATAGGAACCAGGCATTGACCCCATTGCCTCTAAATCGTTTCAAAGCACCTAATTAGTTTGCTCGAAACACGTCAAATCCGTTCAGACTTGAAAGAGCGCTAAAAGAAATCAATACTCAAAAACTTCGTTGAAGGGGAGTGCGGCAACGCACCCTCTTTTTTTTGGGGTTCGGCTACGCTCCCTCCACCACAACTACGCTCAGTCGAACTCCAACTTTTATTAATTTCCCCTAAGACTTGCCTCGTTTTTTTCCAGAAAAAAGAACCCGCGACACAATAGGTGGAGTTCTTTAATTAGATCGGTTTTCCATGGATGTCAAAGCCGCGTCTACGCGCTTACTGGTGTCAGATATTACCAACTGTTGCAGGTTTTATCGGGATTTACTGGGCCTGAAAGTGATCGTAGAAACCCCAAGCTACGCTGAATTTGAGGCCGCAGGTCAAACCATTTCCCTGTTTCATCAAGAGGAAATGGCGTCCATTATCCACACTAGCGATAAGCCTACTTCTGTCGATAGCCAAGATAAAACCGTTCTAATTTTTACCATCACAGATTTGGATGGCACCTATTCTCAGCTGCGGCAGGGTGGCGTTCACTTTGATGAACCACCTACGCAGAACAGTGATTTCAATCTCAAGATTGCCTACTGTCGGGACCCTGAAGGCAATTTGATTGGACTGTTTGAGAACCTGATGTAATCGACCAGCGGGTGGGCTGTGCCCACCCTACAGATATACCCATTAATTATTCACCCCCTATTTCCAAGAGGAATCGTCAATGGCAAAACAGTACGTCATGGCCCTGGATCTGGGCACCACTGGCAACCGCGCCATCTTGTTTAACAAAGCGGGCGACATTGTGGGTCAGGCCTATAAGGAACTGACTCAGTATTATCCACAGCCAGGCTGGGTGGAACATGATGCCATAGAAATTTGGGAGCAGGTGCAGTGGGCCATAAAGACAGCCATTGGCGAAGCAAATATTGATGTCAGTGAGATTGCGGCCATCGGTCTAACGGTGCAGCGAGAGACCTGTTTGCTGTGGAATAAGACAACGGGTAAGCCCTTACATAAGGCCATTGTGTGGCAGGATCGACGCACAGCAGATATGTGTGCCACCCTAGCAGACCACAAGGCAGAGATTTATGAGCGCAGCGGTCTATTTTTGGATGCCTATTTTTCGGGTACCAAGCTGCGGTGGCTACTGGATAAAGTTCAGCCGGATAATCTAGACAATGTTCTAGCGGGCACAATCGATACCTGGGCGCTATGGAATCTAACGGATGGCAAGGTGCATGCGACGGACCATAGCAATGCCAGTCGTACGTTGCTGATGAATCTGGCACAGCAGCAGTGGGATGACAAACTGTTGGATATTTTTGGAGTGCCACGATCGCTACTGGCAGATATTAAACCCAGCCAGGGAATTTTTGGCTACACTGACCCCAGTTTGCTGGGTGTGGAAATTCCGATTGCGGCACTTTTGGGCGATCAGCAAGCGGCGTTGTTTGCCCACGGTTGCGATCGCCCCGGCTTACTAAAGTGCACCTATGGCACTGGAGCTTTTCTGGTTGCTCACACTGGCCAAGAAATTGTCCGGTCCAAGAACCAGTTGCTCTCCACCATTGGCTGGACCACCACTAAGACAGACGGCAGCTATGACCTGGGCTATGGCCTAGAGGGCAGCATGTTTACCGCCGGGGCCTGCATTCAATGGTTGCGGGACGGCCTACAAATTATCGATAGCGCCGCAGACAGTGAGCCCCTAGCCACTTCAGTAAACGATAACGGTGGCGTTTATTTTGTACCTGCCCTGAGTGGTTTGGGTGCACCCCATTGGGATATGGGGGCTCGCGGTGCGTTTTTGGGCGTTACCCGAGGGGCGACTAAGGCCCATATGGTGCGGTCAGTGCTGGAAGCGATTGCCAACCAGGCCCGTGAGGTAGTAACCGCCATTAATGATGATAGTGGCACACCCATCACCACACTCAAAGTGGATGGTGGTGCCTGCAACAATGACTTTTTGATGCAGTATCAGGCGGATGTCTTGGGTATTCCAGTGGAGCGTCCAGCAGTGTTGGACGCGACAGCTCAGGGATCTGCGTTTGCCGCAGGTCTGGCAGTGGGTTTCTGGGATGACTATACGACGCTGGTAAATAGTCGGAAGATTGATAAAACCTTTGAACCTGGGGAAGGCAAAACCGCAGCTCAGGAAAATTTTGCCACCTGGAAGCGGGCAGTGGAGCGGGCGAAGGGGTGGATTGTTTAGAATCAAGTCGTTGGCTTCGACTTCGCTCAGCCAACGACTTCGCTCAGCCAACGATTTCGTTCAGCCAACCTATATAGCAGGCACGGACGGGTTTAATGAGATGACTATACTGAAACATAATTACTCCTCTACTCCCCATGGTTCCAGTTGTTCAGGCTAGCCAACTCACTCTGCATTTGGATCATGGGCACTCTACAGAGTGTGGGTAATTTGTATGGTTTCTCTTAGGTGCGGTTATCCCCGCGTATCTCAGCACGTAAGTTCTATTGGATTGGGTGAAGCCATTTGTTGCAAGGCCGCACATGTTAAGTCACCAATAAATGATGCTTCTCAAATTAGACCGATTTGGAAAATTAGTTTTGGGTGTGGGTGCGATCGCAGGTAGCATCTGGTTTTTGAACCTGCCCTATCCCATGATTCGCTGGCCCATAGCAAAAGTCGCTCCCATAATCCTGCTGCCCAGCTTTATGCAGATGGATCACCACTATCGCCAGGCCATAATCCAAACCGAACAGGCCGATCAGCTAATCAACCAGGCCACCACAGTAGAAGATTTTGAACTGGGTTCGGAAAAAGCAGCCCAGGCCCAAGAGCATCTCGACAACTTACCCGTCTGGTTTCTGGGATACTACCCCAAAAGATACTGCGGCTTATTTGGATGTGGCTGGAAATTTACCCTGGATGAGTTTGAAGACGCCCGCGCCCTGATCGGCAGAATGGACGCCCAAATTTTTCAAGAACAAAATGCATTAACTGTTTTAGAAACCACCTCTAACCAGGTGGTTGAAGCTAGAAACAGTTTTGAAACCAGCGATCCAGCTACCCAAGAAGACATTTTAAAAGACTGGCAACAATCGATGGATCAGCTAAGTGAAATCCCGTCAGAAACCCTTGCCGGTCGCCTGGCTAACACCAGATTAACCGCCTACAAACGAGACTATGAAGCCATCTCAGGACAGACAGCCGTTCTGAGTAAGAGCAATGCGCTTTTAGCCGCTGCCCAACAGTTTGCCGATGCAGCTAGTTCAGAGGGGAAGAACCCACCTCACAGTACTGAAAAATGGGATCGTATTGCCACCCTATGGGAGGCGGCCCTGGCTGAATTGGAGAATATTCAGTCTGACGAGCCAGATTATGTAAAAGCTCAAGCGTTGAAGGCTCAGTATACGATTAATCTGGGGGAAGTGAGAGAACTGCAAAACTATCAACAGAAAGCTGTCAAGTTAGTCCAATCAGCAGAAAAAGACATTAACAAACTGATTGAGTTATCTGCACAACAAAGTCCAGAGAGAACCATAGCGGCTGTAAATCAAGTGATTAGTAACCTTGAAAAAGTCCCCTCCGGAACAACGGTAAGCAAAGATGCTCAAGTTTTGATTCAACAAGCTCAGGCGTATCTGAGTAAAGCAAACTAGACTTTACCCAAAAAACTGAACCCACAAAGCCAGATTTAGTCACAAAGCTAGATGTAGTATAGTCTTGAGATTAAAGCAGCACATCAACAGCCGACGATTACGGTGTGTCAGTTGGTCGATGATGAGTATAAACAACAACAGTTTCGACTGGGTGAGAGAATTGTCTCGCAGACATTTCCAGAGTTAGAGCTGCGACTGAATGATGTGTCGCCGCGTTGAGTTAAATGAGGTGCGTTACTAACAGCACCCTACATACTACTTTTCAACAGAATCTTGAGGCAAGCCCTTAATCACAATCACTCACCATAAAAAGCAGGATAAACAAATGCAAACGCCGTCGAACTCGGAATCACCGTCCCATCCATTTCCTCAATAATAACCGTCTCCAACGTCTCATCCCACCGAGCTCGCACAGTACGCCCAGAGAGTTGAGCCTCTTGCCTACCCTGCCGCTTCACCTGATCATGCACAAACTGCAGACTGTCTCCCGAAAACTGATTGTGGGGCGTTTCCCCATCCGGCTCCCACACATAGCTAACAATCGCCTTCGGATGCAGGTCTAACTGCTCCTGATTACGCACATCAAAGTTATTGATCGGCCACTAACTGTGATTAGGTTGGATCGATCAAGGTATGAGTCAGCTGAAAACCACCTGAAAAATATATGAGAAATGCTAAACAGAATTGGGCCATCGCTATTGGGCCATCGCTAATGCCTGCGATCGCACCCCCATTATCACCCCCACACCCAAATTCAATTAATATCCCATTCACAAACATGTGATACAAATCACTGCCATTGCCACATACAACGTTTTCAGCTAAGGACAACCGCGGTCAAGCGGCATTGATAATCTCGCAAACCATGACGCAGCCCTGGGCAACCCATTCTAATTGCCCTGCCCAAACCACTCAAAATCACATACCTAAACGCATTATGCGCACATCAGAGCAAAATGTTATGAAATGCAAACTCTTTAAATTTTGTACAAATATATGCAAAGTTACAGCAATTTTTTAGAAGGCTGGGCATCGTAGTGATAGTCAGTGACGTATCGAGACGATGCGACGACATATGAAAAACTCTTTTAATAATCCTCCATCAAACAATGGAGCCCTTTGCAGTCTTTGCCAAGACACACTGTTGCGCCATATCAGCCAAAGCAGAATGTTTTGGTACTGCCCCAGCTGTCGCCAAGAGATGGTGGTTAGTGAAAGCGAAGATGAGCTGCTCCCCCACGCAGCCGTAGTTAACCAGGTTGGCCAAATGCCCCAACATTGCCCACCTGCCAAAGCAGAAAACTACAACAAGCCCATGAGCGTCCAAGCAGCAAGCTAATGATGTAACAGGCGTTATGGATAACGCCTGTTACAGCCTTCTACTAATTGCTTTCCAAAATCCATTGAACCAATGTGCGTACACCGTACCCTGTTGCACCAGGGTTATTGTACGCATTATCTTTTTCACTCCATACAGGGCCAGCAATATCCAAATGGGCCCATGCCGTATCCTTGACAAACTGCTTAAGGAACAGAGCTGCGGTAATAGAACCACCGGGGCGAGGGCCAGTATTTTTCATATCCGCCACAATTGACTTAAGCCCATCAAAATATTTCTCTTCCATGGGCATGCGCCAGAGTTTTTCACCCGCTTCCTCAGAAGCGTTAGCCAATGCTCCAGCGAGTTCATCATCCGGACTAAATAAACCGGCCAGGTCATTACCCAGGGCCACAATGCAAGCACCCGTCAAAGTGGCCAGGTCGACCATGGCATCTAAACCTAACTTATCGGCATAGACCAGGGCATCAGCCAGGGTCAGACGACCCTCAGCATCCGTGTTATTCACCTCAATGGTTTTGCCATTAGACGCCGTCAAAATATCGCCTGGATGCAGCGCATGACCGCTGATCATATTCTCAGTAGCGGCGCTAATAAAGTGCACTTCTACATCAGGTTTGATTTGGGCAATGGCTTTAGCAGCACCTAATACTGCGGCAGCACCACCCATATCCATTTTCATCAACTCGATCATGCTGCCTGCACCAGCCTTAATATTTAGACCACCGGAGTCAAAGGTCAGACCCTTGCCGATCAGTGCTAATTTTCGCTTGGGTGTGCCTTCGGGAGTATAGGTTAAGTGAATAAACTTGGGCGGCATCTCCGACGCCATGGCTACCCCCAGGTAAGCGCCCATACCCAGATCTTCACACTCAGCCTGCTCTAACACCTTGAGCGTCAAACCATGCTCCTTAGCAATGTCAGCAGCAGTCTCGGCCATACTAGTCGGGGTCACTACATTAGGAGGAGCAGCCACTAGCTCACGGGCAAGGATCACACCGTCACACACATGGGCAGCTGTCTCCAAAGCAGCTTCGTAACCTACCAAATCTAGTAATGCAATATCGCTCAGCACTACCTTTGGAGCGTCGGTATCCGACTTAAACCGCTTATCCTCATGCATTGCCAACGTCACACCTTCAGCAATCGTCTGGGTCGTTCGCTCCGGACTGTTGTTCCAAATGGGGAAACTAATACCAAGGGATGCACACTTTTCACGCTTAGCTAACTTGGCAGCAGTAGCGGCAGCACGACGTAGACTTTCTAGCTTTAGATCTTCAGAAGCACCTAAACCAACAATGGCCAATTTACGCACGTCATTACCGACGCGGATCACAGCAGAACTACCGGCCTTTGCTTTAAAGTCTGTTTCGTCGATGAGCTCTTGAAGCAGCCCAGATACTCTCTCATTTAACTCAGATAGCAGCCCTGTCAGGGGCAATGACTCTTCAGATAAACCGACAACAAGGCAATCGCCTGACCACGTTAAACAAGACTTATCTGATGCTACAAACTTCATTCCCATCTCAGTGCTAATTCCCGTCTTAGTATCTAATGATTTCGGCGTGTTTATTGACTGAATATCATATATGGCTCTCTATCATGTTCATAGTTTTTTAGATAGAACATTTTGGGGCGATATTCGTTCACTTTGAGAGCACGGTAGCGCATCCTTGCACTTTCTAAACCGTATCCCCTTAAAACCTTGGGTATCTTCTACCAGAAACTCCTGTTCCTGGCTACGAAGAACTCTCTAGACTGTCTTCTATACCTTTGATTGAGCTGATCCACCATGGGAAAACGTCTCATAGATTTTGGAAAAGAGCGATTACCCCTGTTGCTGTTGGGGGGAGTTAGTCTAGCAAGTTTAGCCCTAATTGTATTTTTTGGGCAGGCGACGAAACGATTGTTGCCGACTGAGCCAGCGACAGAATCTGCCCAGCTGCAACAGGCAGCCTCAGCCAAAACGTTTCAACTGGCATTGCAGCCAGCGGAAACGCGCCGTGATATGTTGCAGCAGGTGATTGACTCTGGGATAGATGGTGATGCCTATCTGGCTACCTATCTGCTGGCAACGGATTTATTAAATCAAGGGCAGGCGGCTGAAGCACTATCTACCCTGGGAGAACTGGAAAAAACTAAGCAGTCTGCCCTGACTCCCTACGTGCTGCTAAAACGAGGACAGGCGCAGCTATTGACAGGGGAGTCGCCCACTAGTTGGAATGAGCTTTTGGGTAACTATGACACCCACAGTGCTACGGCTGAGGCTCGCTATGAGCTGGGTAAACAGGATCCCAATGAGTGGGAAGCATTGCTAGAAAAGCACCCCAGTCACCCACGAGCCGTCGAGGTAGCGCTAAAGAAGCTAAAAACTGGTACGTCCAAGGATTTGCTACTGCTGGTGGCAGCCCATGGTCTCTACCGTGAGGAGTATGAGGCCAGCCTTGACCGACTCACACAGGAATATGGCCAGGAACTAACACCTGAACAATGGCAAACCGTAGGGTTTGGCTATTGGGAAAATCTGCAATATGCCAAGGCTTCAGAAGCCTATGCTAAAGCGCCTGCATCGCCTACCAGCTTATATCGGGCAGCTCGGGGGGCTCAGATTGCTCAGAAACGGGTGGTTGCGATCGCCAACTATCAAAAGCTTGCCAAAACCTTTCCCAATGCCCCTGAAACCGGTCTTGGACTCATCAAGCTCGCAGACTCTCTGCCCGATAAAGCAGCCCTTGCCCCGCTGGATCAGGCCATGAAAGCCTTCCCAGATCGAGCCGGCGAAGCACTACTCAAAAAAGCCAACATTCTAGACCAGCTGAATAGCCCTACGTCTGCCAAAGACGCCCGCACATCAGTGCTCAGCCAGTACAGCGACTCAGAAACTGCTGCCGAATTACGCCTCAGCCGTGCCCATAAGGCCGCCAAAGCCAATGACTCAGCCACGGCCCGTCAGCTGGCGGAAGAGTTGATTACGGCTAACCCCCAAAGTGAACTGGCTGCTGAAGCCAGCTTCTGGTCTGGGAAATGGGCTCAAAAATTAGGACAAGATAACCAGGCCCGACAGGCCTATGAACGCACCCTAGCCCAATATCCAGAATCCTATTTTGCCTGGCGTTCAGCCGTCATGCTGGGTTGGGATGTGGGGGATTTTAACAGCGTCCGTTCATTAAACCCTGAAGTCAGCCTGCCCCAACAACGAGAGCCCCTGCCTGCCGGCTCAGAAACATTGCAACTGCTATACCGCCTGGGGCAAGATGCCGCCGCCTGGAGCCTCTGGCAAACTGAATTTGAAAACGTCCAGGACCCAACGGTGGCAGAACAGTTCACCGACGGCGTTATGCGGGTGGGGGTGGGCGACAACCTCGACGGTATCTTTATGCTAACCAGTCTGGCCTGGCGTAATCAGGCCGATGAACAGACCGAGTATCAGCAGCTCAGGAATACATCCAACTACTGGCAAACGGTTTACCCCTTTCCGTTTTCTGACCTGATTCAAGCCTGGTCCCAGCAGCGTCAGCTGAACCCGTTACTGGTCACCGCCCTGATGCGCCAAGAATCTAGATTTGAGACCAACATCGAATCCGTCGCCGGGGCCATTGGCCTGATGCAGGTGCTCCCCAGCACCGCTGATTGGATTGTCAGTCAAATCGGCGAAAATAACAGCGACCTGGATACCCAACTCAAAACCCCTAGTGAAAATATCAAACTAGGCACCTGGTACCTGGACTACACCCATCGGGAATATAGCGATAATTCAATGTTTGCTGTGGCTAGCTATAACGCTGGCCCTGGCGCTGTGGCCGACTGGATTGCCAGAGGATATGGCGACCCCGATGTCTTTGTGGACAACATTCCATTTCCTGAAACCAAAGGCTACGTGGAAGCTGTGTTTGGCGGCTACTGGAACTATTTAAGACTGTATAATCCGGCTATTAGTCGTCAAATGGCGCAGCACACTGCTCAACAGGCTACGCCGTAGTCCAGACTACATTTGTCTAGATTCCATTCATCCAGACTACATTCGTATTGACAACCCTATGCGATTCGAACGGTTGACCATACAATAGGTCAGATAAATAGGGACAGACACCTAGATAACCAACGCTTGGGATCATGCATTAGTGTAAATGCGCAATTTTTATAGCCCATTCGTACTTGCACCGATACAATGCACCCTAGCTAGTGCAGTTAATCTGCCTGGCTCTTGTGGCCTAGGATAGTCCACTTCATTTGAGGCATCGGCTCTCATCGTTCATCACAATTAGCAGAGTAACGTGACTAGCTATAGCACCGTTCAAAAGCAGCAACTGAGTCAACTTGGCGCTTACCTGCAAGAAAAGCGCCAGGAGCAGGGAAAATCCTTGGAAGATATCTCCCTACAGACTTACATCCGTGCTCAATTGCTCAAAGCCGTAGAAACCGGTGATACCTCCGATTTACCTCAGCCAATTTTTGTTCAAGGCTTTATCCGTCGTTATGCAGATGCCTTAGGGTTAGACGGAACTAATTTTTCTAAGCAGTTTCCAGTTCACTCCATCCCTAATACCCCTCGGCCCGTCCCTCGGCCAGCGGCCCAGGTCGATATGTCTTATCAGAACATCGACCAAAAGCCACCAATTCCAGCAGCCAAAGAGCCTAGCCCAGAGATAGGCGCTCTACCGATTAAGAGTGAGCCCACTCCTGTGATGGGAAGTGTTGGGGTGCCAGAAAAAGCGACGTCTGCACAAGCCACTGCCGAGGAAATTGCCCCTGCTCAGCCTGTCACCAGTCCCCCTAAGGATTTCACCTTAGATCCCGGCCCCTTAGATCCCGGTCCCATGGATGACAGCGAGTTAGCATCATTGGGGATCAAGCACAATACCCTAGGCGATGGAATTGCGACTCAAGCTCAAGACTCTAAACCGCTGCAAAGTTCTCCATTTACTCCAACTCCAGAAGAGACAGATCCATCTCTATCGAAAGCAGCCCCTCCACCATCTCCCCCTGCACCAGAAGAGCTTGCATCAGTGAGCGCTATGCCGGTTGAGCCTGCTGAGCCCATAGCGTCTAGTCTGGTCAACGATACTACGTCTTCTGGCGTTAACTGGTTGCCCTTGGGGATCGGTGCGGCGGTGCTAGTGGGTGCGATCGCACTCATTGGACCCAGAATCATTGGCGGTGGTTCTAACCAACAGCCGGAAACAGCTGAAACAACCACCACTGAGCCAGAGATTATCGCCCAGACCGCTCCCGAAATTGAAGCTGTGCCAGACTCCGAGCCAGATCCCGAACCTGCAACGAGTGATGCCCCAGTTAATCTCCAGGTAGAAATCACTGAAGCAGGCCCTTCTTGGATGAGCATTGTGGTTGATGGCGAACTTGCTTTTGAAGGATTGATGGATCCTGGCACTAGCGAAACGTGGGAAGGCCAAACATCCATTACGATGAATGTCGGCAATGCTGGTGCAGCCCTCATCTCTGCCAACGGTAGCGAGCCCAAACCCGCTGGGAATCCGGGGGGCGCAGAGTTCCTAACCTTTGAGGTCGCAGCAGAATAACGTAGCAACCCTCTGTCGGTTAGCTTCCACGGGGGATTCCCACAGACGCAGTACAAGCACAGCGATACAATAGAAAACAATCTACATAAAGTACTGGCACTGTAGCCCATGACGTCCAACCTAGAGACGGTAGAGCCCACTGAGCAGATTGACCACCTCGACGAAATGCCTGACGAGGTAGAAATGTCCCTCTTCGACCACCTCGAAGAGCTGCGGATGCGCATTTTTTATTCGTTGATCAGTGTTTTGATCGGTGTTATCGGCTGTTTTTGTGTTGTTAACCGCATTGTCGAACTTCTAGAGATTCCCGCCCAGGGAGCTAAATTTCTACAGCTTTCCCCCGGTGAGTACTTCTTTGTCTCCATTAAGGTAGCTGGCTACAGCGGCATTTTAGTTGCTAGTCCCTTTATCCTTTATCAAATTGCCCTATTTGTCCTACCTGGACTGACCCGGCGAGAACGGCGGCTGGTAGGTCCTATCGTTCTAGGCTCTAGCGTTCTTTTTGTCGTCGGCATCTTTTTTGCCTACATTGCCCTAATTCCTGCCGCTCTAAACTTCTTTATTAACTACGGCGAGGGCGTTGTTGAACAGCTGTGGTCCATCGACCGTTACTTTGAGTTTGTGCTGCTGTTGCTCTTTAGTACTGGCTTAGCTTTCCAGATACCCGTAATCCAATTCATGTTGGGAGTCTTAGGAATTGTCAACTCCGCAACTATGCTCAAGGGTTGGCGTGCTGTTTTGTTGGGGGCCGTAGTCCTTGGGGCGGTTCTGACCCCCTCCACTGACCCCATTACTCAAAGCCTATTAGCCGGAGCGGTTCTATTTTTGTACTTTGGCGGCATTCTTGTGGTCAAAGCAATTGGTAAGTAGATAGGCAGTGGGCATGTTGCCCTGAACCTGTCTTTACCTAGTCATACTGGAGAGAGAGCTATAGGGCGGACAGATTGAAGGCCTATAGCGGCTGTTTTGCAGGCATTCCTACCTGTCTTGGAAAGTCTTTATCGGTCTTTTCAACCTTTTTTATATACAGGCAATGCCTCAGCCCTTGGGTAAGCGGTGTTTCCCATGGACAAATGGCTACTAGCTCACCACCAAGGGTGTCCAAAGCTCCCATGAATAGTTCCTCTTCTTCGGCAGTCCACTGACCACGAAATAGGACGGCAAACCCACTTTTTTTGAGCAGCGGCAACGCATATTCTGCACAGGTAGAGGCTGGACCAACTGCTCGCACCATTGCCAAATCGTACTGGGCACGATGATGCGGATCCCGTCCCACCGTTTCTGCTCGCTCGGTCAAAAAGGCTGTATTAGTTAACCCCAGTTGCTCACACAAAGTTTGCAGGAAGGCAATTTTTTTGCGGGTGGAGTCTAGAAGGGTGACTTGCCATCGGGGACGTGCGATCGCAACCGGCACTCCAGGAAATCCGCCCCCCGTACCAATGTCAATTATCCGCTTTACGGTCGGCAACCAGTCCGGCTTTTCAGGCTCATACCACGGGGCCAAAGCGCTGAGGGAATCCCACAAGTGTTTTTCCCAAAACTCGTCCGGCTCAGTAATTCGCGTCAGGTTCACCTGACGATTACCCTCAACAACGCCTCGATATAACTGATCAAACAAGGCCTGCTGTGCCTCAGAGGGCTGCCACTGCAATGTTTCATGCCATATCTTATCGTTGCCGGGTAATGTGGCTACGGTTTCCGTCATTCCTAGATTCCCCTGATTCCCCTGATTCCCCTAATTTATTGGGTTTACCCAACCCAACGACTCACGCAACTGGAGCCGCCTCTAATGGCTGATTAACCAGCTCTCCATTGTGCAATGACCAGCAGTAATCTGCCAAATGGGCTAAATCACTAGCATCGTGGGACACCACCAGCAAACTCCAGTTTTTTTTGAGCTCTGCCAGTAAGCCAATGAGTTGCTGTTTCATCGACCAATCCAGCCCAGCCGTTGGCTCATCCAGCAACAGCAAATAGGGCTGTCGAATCAGCTGTACAGCTAAAGCCAAACGACGCTGCTGACCACCGCTGAGGGCATGGGGCGCAGTCTGCAACCCAATTTCACCAAGACCGACTGAATCCAGGGTCTTGGCAACGGGTTCAGACCCGAGTTCAGGATGACCAATGCGCAACTCTTCCAGGATGGTGTGCCCACAAAAATGACGCTCTGGAAACTGAAACACTAAACCGGCCAACTGTTGCAGTGTTTCCGGCTGAAGTTCCTGATTGCGCCAATGCAGCGTGCCCTTAGACGGAGACACCAATCCCGCTAAAATTTCCAATAACGTGCTCTTTCCCGAACCACTTGGCCCCACGATCAGCCCCATTTTTTGGGGTTCTAGAGTAAATGAAATATGCTTCAGAATAGGCGCTACACTAGCCGCCGGATGGTAGGAAACATTATCAAGGGTGAGCATTAGGGCAACAAGAAAGGCCATCTCACACTATAGCCAATGTTTCCCCCTCGCAGGGATTTAGGAAAAACGTAGAGGTTCAAAGAGCTTGCTATTCTATATACCTAGAATCATGAAACTGACGCTATGGAAATTCGCTTTCGCGAGTGCGACTTCTTCAATTTGTGGATTTGGCTAGAGCTCGACAATGTTCCCTCCGCCATGGAACAACAGTATATCGAAGAAATTTTTGACTCATGGTTTTTCCTGGGCAAATTAGGTGGCTTTAATGCTGAAAACTTGCAAGTTCAAGATGGTGGCCACGAAATCAGCTACATGGGCTACGACAACGATGGCGCTGAAAACAGCCTAATGTCGGTTATGCATAATATGTCTGAAGTCCAATTCGAAGGCACCTGGGCTCGCTGCTGGTTTGATTTGGGCACCACCGATGCCCTGGCTCTAGATGTATTGGTAAACACATTGAAACAGTTCAGCAAAGACTATATCAATATCAATCGCGTCTACATCGGCGGTGAAAACGAAGACTGGCCTATCCCCCGTGATCAACATGCTGACTTTGTCGATGCAATGCATTAAATCGATACTGGGTAGGCTTCACCAGGCATAATGACAGTGCCCTCTCAAAGAACATCTATCATGGACAATGCAGCCCAGCGTCAAGCTAGCCTAGAATCCCCGGTCTTTAGCCAGTTCAACCAATGGCTCACCAAACGTATTCGCGATCTCAGCGTGGATGCTCTGTCCTCCAAAGCATTTACCTGTACGGCCTGTGGTGAAATTGAGGGTGAATACATTGTGGACTATGAAGGCAAAACCTATCGATTTGACACGGCTACAACCTACGCTTTTCTGGAATTTATCTTGGCCAAACAACCCACTACAGTGAAGTAGGGCGACCTCTTCCTAAACCACTACTTCATTAGCAAATCGCTGGCGTTTCTCAAATTCAAAGGGTCCGGCAATGGAGCCCCACAGTAACTCATCGGTCTCTGGGTCACGACCTCGATCGTAGCTGATGAGCTTATCGTCAGTAATCTCAAATTCGTTATCTAGATAGCTAGTCTTGCCCTGGCGGACGACTATGCAATTTTTGCCTGGCACGACTTTACCAATAAAGCTATGGCCGGTCCAGCGTACAGTCATGTCACAACCTGTCATTTTTTCAAGCTGGTCTGCCGTTAATGTAGCCAATTTCACCAGGTCTCGCCCTGCCCCGATAACAGCCTCCTGATCTTTGAAGGAATAATTTTCAAGCAAAATGTGATCGTCCTGCGGTAGGAAACGCAGCACTCGCACCCGGTAAGGTTGCCCCAACATGAAGTCGTATGCTTGCTCAAGATACAAGCAATTCCCTGACAAAAAGTTTGATGGCAACGGGCGCATACACACCCGAATATGGGCAAAAAAGGGAGGATTTTCAATTGCTTGGGCCTGGTTACTAAAATCAGCAGCCATCCACTTGAGCAAGGTACAAATATCGGTTGGGTGAGACATATAAGCAGGGATTAGTAGCTGAATTCTCTAACGAAGAGGCGTCAGCACGGACAACAGAGACAAGTCACATACCCATGGCTCAGTTTTCTGGTCAGATGACGTATGACATCCAGATAACATCCAGACTACCAAGCATAAGGATTCTCTCAGGCTAAGCATTGATGCGACTTTGCCATTTATTATGAAAAGATAAAATCCTCTTAAGAGCAACCCCATGGAGCTTCGCTCAGTTTTTCATACATTTTTTGACCACTGTGTTGGTAGTTGGTCCACAGAGCGTACTTATCACTATCTCACTCAAAACGAAGTAGAGCGTTCCCACACTGACTTTCAAGTATCGCCAATCACGTCAGAGATTAAGACTAAGGTGCTGTCTGACAATGCCTACAGTGACGTTAAGGATCTAGATGCGTTACCGGGCTTTCGCCTTGCTTTTAATACGGTGTCGGAAAAAGGCGAAAAGATTTCTCAAAGTCTGAATTTGCTCTTTGTCACCCACACGGAAACTGGTCATATTTTAGAGGGCGACTATCTTCGCGATCGCGCCTATGAAGAAGCCCGTCCCATCATCTCCCACTTTCGGTTCGACACCAACACAAACGAACTGTTGATGACCACCAATTACACTCGGGTGGTTTCAGTCGACTCCATTACCCTAATCAATCCCCAAACTCGGATTCGACGCATTCTCAACTACCTGCGACCACCGACAGGTCAACCCCTGGAAACATTGGGCTTAGTAGGTTTCGGCGTTGAACAAAAGGGGGCTTAAAGCACGTAGATAGAAATCAGGCTATGGGATCCAGATGTGAACTTTATTCTCGATCCCATAGCCTGCCCTCAAAACTGCCCTCAAAACCCACTGCTCTGGTGACTTACGGAACCGGAACAAATGAAGGTGTATTGATTTCTATAACAGTTAAACAAAATTACCCAAGCTACCGGGAAAGCTGGGGTAACTCTTATAGAACAGATACATCTTCGCTACGGAGAGCGCACAGTGGGCTTATTTGAGAAAGTTCGGGCCGAGTTTATTGACATTATCGAATGGCTCGATCCATCGCAAGACACTATTGCCTATCGCTTTGAACGGTTTCAGAATGAAATCAAAATGGGGGCGCAGCTGATAGTCCGTCCCGGTCAAGTTGCGATTCTAGTGGGCGAAGGCCAGGTCGCCGATATCTATGAGCCGGGCCGCTACCGCCTAGAAACCCAGAATATGCCCGTCCTAACGACACTGATGGGCTGGAAATACGGCTTTAACTCTCCATTTAAAGCTGAGGTTTATTTTTTTAATAGCAAGATTTTTACCAACCTAAAATGGGGTACAGCTAATCCCATTACTATCCGTGATCCCGAGTTGGGGCCAGTGCGTCTGAGAGCCTATGGTACCTATACGATGCGGGTCAATAATGCTCGCACATTGCTAGAGCAGCTGATCAGCACCGATGGCCTCTTTCAAACTGACGAAATCAGCGATCATTTACGCAACATGATCGTGTCAGCCTTTGCTAGTTGGGTCGGTCAGGATCAAACACCGTTATTTGACCTGGCCGCCAACTATCAGGCCATGGGCGAACAAGTGCGCGCAGCTATGCAGCCCAATATGGAGCAGTTTGGCTTAGAGTTACGCCAGTTACTCATCGAGAATATTTCACTCCCCCCCGAAGTCGAAGCTGCCCTTGATAAGCGCGCCTCCATCGGTATTTTGGGCAACATGCAGCAATATACCCAATACCAGGCCGCTAATGCCATCGAGCAATCGGCTAAAAATCCGGCTGGAGCTAGCCCTGGCCTTGACCTCGGTGTCGGCATCGCCATGGGTCAGCAGATTGCCAATGCCATGAATCCAAGAGCTACAGCTGCACCAACTGCAGCGGCCCCCGCTGCACCACCGGCCCCCGCTGCACCACCGGCCCCCGCTGCACCACCGCCACCCATGCCAACCGCTGTCTGGTATATCACCCGAGACGGTCAAAATTTTGGTCCTTATGCCCAAGACCAGCTACTGGCCAATGGATTAACGGCTCAGTCCAATGTGTGGAAACAGGGCATGGCTGGCTGGCAAATGGCCAATACGGTACCTGAGTTACAAGCATTGTTGAGCAGTGTGCCACCACCGCCACCGGGGGCTTAGCATCACCCCATAAGCCCTCTCCTGGGACCCTTACAGATTCTTAACAGGCAAAAAATTCTCTCCATGAAGCGAACATTGCTTCCAAGGAATAGCTTGGATCGACACGTGATCGACATTGAGCAATAACGGCTGAGCACACACCCCTGCACTCTCCTAGGAGGAGAATTTGTTAGCAAATTTCTTACTAGATAACTTCACGAAAGCGTTTTCCCAATTCCCTACTCCCTATTCGCCACTTCCCAATGGAGCCCACAACCTCCGTTAACCAATATAAATGCCCTGGCTGCAAGGCAGACATGGCTTTTGCCCCCAATCTTGGGCAACTTCAATGTCCCTACTGCGGTCGCGCCGAAGCGATGCCAGAGGTAACGGCTACGAAGCTCAGTGCCACATTACAAGAACATGACTTAGCGGCATTCATTGAAACAAACCGCACGCACATTGCCCAGTTAGCAACCACAGCCCAGGAAGTTAATTGTCCGGGCTGCCGAGCCACCATTACCTTTGAACCACCTGATGTGGCGGGGAAATGTCCCTTCTGTGCCACCAGCATTGTTACCCAGAAGAGTCATGCGGCTGATCCCACCCTGGCTCCATCGGGTTTGGTGCCCTTTACCGTGGGACGCAAGGTGGCCCTAAAAAACCTACGAGACTGGCTAGCATTTCGTTGGGATTGGAAAGACCTGAAGGCCATATTCTTGCCTGGAAAGCTCAAGGAGCTAGCTCAAAATAAAGCGTTAACCGGCGTTTATCTACCGTTTTGGACCTATGATGCCCAAACAAACAGCCGCTATCGGGGTGAACGGGGCGAGCATTACTACGAAACCGAGACTTATACGACGACCAACGCTGACGGTGAGTCAGAAACTAAAACTCGCCAAGTCCAACACACCCGCTGGTATTCAGCCTCAGGGCGTGTGTCTAGATTTTTTGATGATGTGTTGGTGCCAGCCACTAAAGCCATTAGCGACAAAAAACTGCGGAAACTATGGCCCACCCTGGCAGTATCCCAACTCAAGCCCTACAGCGCTGAGTACCTGGCAGGCTTTAAGGCACAGCGGTATGCAATTCCAGTAAAAGAAGGGTTTGAGCTCGCTAAGGGGATCATGACAGAGCCTATCCGCAGTGATATCCGCTCTGATATTGGTGGCGATGAACAACGCATTCATTCAGTATCGACGGACTACTCTCAAGAAACGTTTAAACACATTTTGCTACCTGTGTGGATGGCCAGCTATCGCTATGGGGGGAAAACCTATCAGGTGTTGATCAATGCCCAAACAGGCAACGTGATGGGCGATCGTCCTATAGCAACATGGAAAGTGGCACTAGTGATCGCGATCGCAATCCTGATTCTCATAATCGTTCTTGTGGCCGCCAACGGATAACCGACCATTGAACCGAATCAATGGTTCATGGCAAACATCTCTAACCCTTGACTTAAGTATTATCCAAGTTTTTTCAAACACCCATTGCCGATTCAAAAAATAGTGTTTAACATTTAGTTACAAGGTGTAACCCACCTTAACGTTTCGCTTGAAGGACTTGGAATCATGACTGAAGAGAACGCAAAGTTTGGTTTTACTCAGATCGCTGAGAACTGGAATGGTCGCTTGGCTATGCTAGGTTTTGTCATTGGTCTAGCTACTGAGCTAATGACTGGTCAGGGCATCCTATCCCAGTTGGGCTTGATGTAAACCTGAGATTAAACAGGTCATTAAAAGATGATATCTCCAGTATCAGTCTTTTTTTGTACAGTCAGAGAACTATAGGGCAAGCTTTGGCTTGTCCTTTTTTTGTCAGAAGTGCCAGAGTTCTGAATTTTGAGTTCTGAAGTATCTATGCTTTTGCCGAAAGACCGAAGATAAAGGTCACCAACTCAAACTTCAAACTTATTCTTCCTCCTCCAATTCTGCCCAAGTCGCCACGGCCTTCAGCTCAGGGGGAATTTGATCATCGGGATGAAACTCCAAGATCGTCTCCCGATATCCTAGGTAGCCTGACTCCGTAAATGACATCAGCATACGGGCCAGGGCAATCCACACTGTTTCATCGAACTCCCAGTCGTGACTAAAGCCAGCGCGATCAGCAATGGACTTGAGGGCCCAAAAATAGCTATTGCGGACGACGGATCCTTTCTTTTTGTAGGGGGGCACATCGTCCTGATAGATAAATAAAACTTGATTGCTGATCTTTGCTCTCATGGGGGTCAATGTTCTACAACTGTATCCATACCTTAATTTCTTCTAAAACATCCCATGGTGGCGGCTGTTTGCCTGCGTAACGTTCACAAAGTCTATAACAACACCTGTGTGGTCAATGATCTATCACTGACGATTCAACCGGGTGAAATCTTTGGTCTGCTTGGACCTAATGGTGCAGGTAAGTCCACCACAATTCGCATGGTGACCACCCTGACTCGGGCCACCCAGGGAGACATTGTTGTCTCTGGCTATGATGTGCAACGGCAGAAAGCCGAGGTGCGTCGTCAAATTGGCGTGGTACTACAGCAAACTAGCGTTGATGGGGATCTGTCTGTCTGGGAAAATATGGAATTCCACGGCAGAATGCACCATTTACCCAACCCACGACGGCAGCGCGATATTGATCAATGGCTGGCCTATGTGGAACTATCTGAACGCCGTGATGATAAGGTAAAAACCCTATCAGGCGGCATGAAACGACGCTTACAAATTGCCCGCGCCCTATTACATAAGCCCAAAATTCTCTTCCTAGATGAGCCTACAGTGGGCCTAGATCCACAAACTCGTCGCCGTCTATGGGAAATTATCCTCGACCTGAACAAGCAGCAGGGGGTGACGATGCTACTAACCACGCATTATATGGAAGAGGTTGAGTATCTGTGCGATCGCATCGGCATTATGGACCAGGGGCAGCTGATCGAAATGGGCACATTGGCGGAGCTACGCTCTAACCACGGCGAAGGCATCGTTATCAAACAAACTGACGACCGTTGGAACTATACCTTTTTCCCCACCCTCCAAGACGCCAATCGCTATTTGGACCAACAGCCTGATAAGACGGGCATGATGACCCGCCCCTCCAACTTAGAAGATATCTTCGTTGAGCTGACCGGCCATAATCTGGACTAGTTCAATCCCATTAAACACAAAGAGGGATGACCCCATAAGTCATCCCTCAACCAAATAATCAATAATGTAGGGGGCGTTCCATGGAACGCCCCCTCACCGTATAAATTCTATTAATCCAAATAGCCCATCAATACGGAGGTATCTTCGTCAATATCATTAGACGCAATGGGACGATGACCAGGCAGAGTATCTAGGTCAGAAACCACCAAAGTACTCACCGCCACAGGACGATGACCAGGTAGATGATCCGTGCTAGCAACCTCAAAGTTATCCTCCATTACTGGACGAACACCTGCTGAAGAAAGATTATGCACTACCTTCACATCACTAACGGTGATGGGGCGATTGTTAGGCAATGTGTTTGTCTCAACAACGCGAGTATTATCTTCTAGCACAATAATGTCAGGCTTTTCAGCCTTAACTATGCCGCCGCTCTTGGCAGCAGCAGATGTAGTCTTCTTTTGGGTCCTACTCGAAGAACTAGATTTTTGAGTCGTTGTACCAGTGGTTTCCGGTGCGTCGCTGCTCATAACCCTATAACCCCTTCTACTAGTTAAAGTATTCCTGTGGAACTCATTTGGCTAACGATCTAGGCATTCTCAAAACTGAACGCCAGACCTTGATACCACCAATGAATACCCTGCAAGTCACTGAGCAAAAACCCATGAGGCATCAGGGCATTGTAAAGCTCTAGTGGTGCAAATATCTAAATACTAAATAATTATAAGTTAAAAAACAGCCGCTTTAGTTTATTAAAGCTAATCAATCCCATAAATCTCTATTCGTCAACTGCCGCTAAAGCTTTGGAATGTTTGTTAACTAACGGTCGCCAAAGTAGAAATTCCGAGCTAAAATTAGAGGTGCTCTTAAGCTACCAAACGTTAATTTTTTAACTGAGGTTGTCATCAGGGGGCTGTAACGGTTTCGACGTTTTGACGAAAGTCGCGTTGTGATACAGGCCGAGAGTGAGTCCACTCTCGAAAATCAAGACTCAACTAAATACAGATGCAAACAACATCGTACCTTTTGCTCGTAAGCAAGTAGCTGTAGCTGCCGCTTAAACACCTCTTTCAGGTTCGAGCGCTTATCATTTGACTCCGTTAAGGATGGTAAGCTTAACCCCAACGGATGCGTTAGGTTGATTTCTCTAGTGAGTAACCTAACAAAGACCTTTACTAGAGCATCCCACCGTTCGGGATAATGAATGGTTCCCGCCTAGAGGGTTAGATAGGCTAAGCCTGTGAATGAGTGGCGTGTTATTACTCAGGGCGGACACGGGTTCGACTCCCGTCAGCTCCATTAATTTTTTCGACGGTGTGTTGTCCCTGGCGGTGATTTTAATCTGTCAAATTTAGGCTATCGGCAAGTTTTACAGATTGATTTATCCCTAAATCAGCAACGGCAGTTTTTCGTATCTTTAAATGCTCCTAGGATTGAGTGTTTAGATTCTGCTAAGGGATTGCTCTGAGGGATCTTTCTAGGGGCTATATCTATCTACCTATCATGTATATGTATTAACGCGATTATGATGATCGCCGTGGGTGCTACCTATTAGATTTCACTATTTTTTTTCTTTAAGCTGAGTGAAGTATTTTTCCAAGTTTGGAACAAGCCTAGTTGCTAAAAACTGAGGTGTTTATACTGAAGGAGAAAGGCTTCCAGTCGAAGATTATAGATAGTAAAGATAGTAAGAAACCTCGAAGTTATCAGTTTAGATATAGGTTTACAAACAGTATTTTGAGTGGTCAAGTCATTGTCTAATCAATAGACTTAGGTCATATAGGTGGTGTGTTATTTCAAATACTGTTGTTTATCTGTATCTGATCCTTATCTGGTCTTCAGTTACTGTTCTCGTTTGTTTTGCTGAGTCGCTCAATAATGAAATTCCCCCTTTGGCCTTACCTCCAACAACCGGTTTTTAGCTCTGATCACAAAACATTCTTTAGTCCATTCAAGTTTTGGCAACAACATAAGATCCAACATTTAGAGCGGTGTTGGGAAAAAGAATATCGTCAGCATGGAAAACTTAACTAATCCAGCCTTCAAAAATCCTTTACTTGCAAGGGAAAAAACAACCAAACAACATTGTTTGATTTTTGACATCACTTACTGACTTAATGTCAAAATTTTCTAACAAAATAATTTGTTCTATGCAGCCTAAAGGCATTTGTGAAAGTATCAGCAGACGCCTTTAGGTTGCCAAGTTATTTGCCCAATACTGTCTACTTATTAATTCAAATCTAAAGACCAGTTTGAACGGTCGAAATGTTTAATTTGCCTGACTGATGTAGCTGGCAATTTTTTGTCGGGCTTCTTGCCAATCTTGTAACGCTTTTTGAGACCATAGCCAGTGGAATGATAGATGGTTGGTGACATCTTCGTCACTAGCCGACTCAATCACATCTTGCCAATGGCTAGCAGCAGTGGCTAACAATGGCAAGCTATCATCATCTGTTAATCCCTGCTTGGACTGTTGATAGTAAGCCATGGCCAAACCAATTTGTGCATGCAGCTTAGTAGGCGCATTTTGAAGATCGACATCTTGAGGAATCTGCCCCAGGGTGACAATGGGAATGTCATAGTCTTGCCCTGAACCTAGGGCATTTTTCCAGGTTGCGATCGCATCTTCCCAAAAACCACTTTCATAGTAAGCAAACCCCAAGGCAACCTGAGCATCTAGCCAGTCAGGCTGTGCGTCCAAAGCATCTTTCCATGACCTTGCTGCTTCTGCAGGCCCGATGGAATTATCAATAGAGGGGTTTTGATTCATTAACGCCCACTGTAGTTGTCCTTTGGAAAACAACAAGGCAGGATCTTCAATCTGGCCTAAAGCCAGCAGTTGATTGAGAGCCTTATCTTGGTCACCCACCGCTGCCATCTCATTAATGGCCATGACCGCACTTTCAGGGTTACCACTGGCGATGCCACTAATTGCCAGCAACTCAGATGAAGGGGGTGTCGTGGTGGGTTGAGAGGATGGCGGCTCAAACCACTTAAAGGGATCGTTAATACCCACACCAGCAACGGCAATAGTAGCGGCTAAAGCACCAATACCAATGGCAAGCTGACGTTTGCGCCGTCCTGAAGCTTGATCTTTAACACTACGCTCAGCCAACTGAGGCACATTGTCTTCGGGAAGTTTCGCCCCATAAGTTGTACCATCGTCGCCATGGTCATAGATGCTAGCCCCATCATCTGACTCAGCGAGGGGGGGCGAGTCTGGCTTTTGGGGTAGTTGATCATGGAGATCTAACCCTGGCGTTTCTAGGGTTTCGGGCAGCAGTGATTCATCGACCTCCGCTAGTGGCACTTCATCAGACGTTGACGCTTGAGACAGCTGCTCTACCAGTTCCGTCATTGTCGAAACGTCTTCTTCGTTGTAATCAAGGATTTCCTCAAGTTCTACCGTTTCAACGACGCTGTCTAAATCTATATTCTCTAGAGCATCAGGATCTGTCGCTGAGCGTTTTGGCACCACAATAGCAGCATCAACCGCCTTAGGGGGGTGTTCTTCCAATGCCGCTAAAGCAGTCTCAGACTCACTCAACAACTTATCAAGGGCACTGTTGTGGTTACCAGGTTTACTGGCAAGATAGCCATCAAACCCAGGCTGCATATATAAAATTGGCAGTGCCCAATAGCTATAGTTGGAATCGTGGGCCGAGATCAGCCCCTGGCGAGTACGGTTAAGACATAAATCGATGGGATTGCCTTGCTTTAAGTTGCGATAGAGCAAGCGGGTAAACGTAATGGCCACATCGTCAGGAATGCGCTCGGCCATAGCAATCACCCCAGGAATGCCACGATTGACCAGGGCATTGGCCAGGTTTTGCTCATGCCAACCCAACTCAGAACCTTGGCCCTGGGAATAGGCTCCCCGACAGGAGTTGAGAACGGCTAGTTTCACACCATTGTTGGAAAGCAGCCCTGCTAGGTCTTCACCGCTGATGCGTTCGGTGAGTCCTGTCTGGCGGCTGACAAGATAAAGATCACCACCAGCATTGCCTAAATTACTATGGCCGGCATAGTGCAACACCTGGTATCGACCATGTTCTAACGCCTGGGTCAGTTCACTACGGTCAGGCTGTTCTAAGACTGTCAGCTGCACGTCCAGTTGCTGTTTTGGCAGCAAGTTATAGTCATCTCCAGAACGCATTGATAAGGGATGCAGCTCATTTTTCAGGTGATTAGCTTCACGGGCCAGTTCTAAACGATCCTGATCGTTGGGTGCAGCAATCACCATCAGGACGCGCAGAGGCTGATCAAAATCAGGCACCGTTGCCACCGGACGGTCATATCCCTGGCGTCGGCCTAGATGGTAACGAGAAAATGTGACATCGGTACCAGTCCCCAGGGGCCGATCACCTGCATGTAAGACTTCCCAAGGGAGCTTTTGCAGCTTTTCCCCCTTTAAACCAAGGCGCAGCCGCAGGGGAGAACGGCGATGTTGGGCAATCCCTTGGGCTGTCAACCAGCTATCGCGTAAGGCTTTATCAAAGACGCTGTTATAAAGAGCCTGGCCTAGACTAACGAGGGTTGGTGGCTGACTGCCAGACGAATCATCATCACCGTCTGAAGAAGAATGTACATTTGAACGAAATGCCCAGCGCTGACTCGACTCGCCCTTGAGGATCCCTAGCAACGGATCATGCATCAGGTTAGATGCCTCTGCTAGCCAGCTATCAATGGGCCAGTGAAACTGTTCTTGCGCCAAGGGGACACCTGGCGCAACTTGCTCTGTGCGCACCAGGTAGCGGTTATCACCGACGGCTGTAATTGATATGTCAAACTCTTGGAGCACTGTTAGCAGATCGCGTCCCTGTTACGTTTAATTTTTGCTTTCTATCTGATACCCCTGACGCCCCTAGGCCGTTTTAGTATCCCCAATAAACCACCATAACGTGTCGAAATGGATACGATGCCCCGACAAGATGCAGTTATCTAACTGTCTACATGGCTTTGGTGCCCACATCGGATAGACAACTATCAGCCGATACATTTGTCATCGCCAATGATTGAGGACTGCTATGTATCCGGCATCTTATGTATTCGGCATCCTATGTATTCGGCATTCCATAGGGTAACCCATTCCAAAGTTTAATTCACAACCATGGCGGAACCACCTCCGCGTCGCCTGGGTTCCGCAACAGCCTGCATCGCAGTGCCATCAGGCGATACCTCTACACCAGTAGCCGCCCCAATTTCCTCCACCGTCCGAAACTGATGGCCTAACTGTTCAAGTAAGTTCACATTAGCAGTTGCACCTTGATCAACGGTGGTGGTACTGCCATTGCGTTGGGAGAAGCGTGGAGCGCCAATGGCTTCAGGCAAGGATAAATCAAAATCAATTAAATTAGTAGCGATGCCAACGACAGTGGTAATGATAGTGGAACCACCGGGACTCCCAAAGGCCAAAATTCGACCATCCGGAGCAAAGGCAATGGTGGGGGACATACTGCTGCGAGGTCGTTTACCCGGTTCTGGCGCATTGGGGTGGGGCACAGTCGTGTCAAAATCTGTGAGTTCATTGTTGAGGATAAACCCATAGCCAGGGACGACAATCCCAGACCCACCGGTAGATTCAATGGTTAGGGTATAAGAAACAACATTGCCAAACCGATCGGCAGTCACTAAGTGGGTCGTCGATAGCCCTTCTTGGCCATTGGTAACTGCTACCTTAGGTGCTTGGGTGAGACTGGGGCTAGGGTCGGTTTGATAGGGCAGCGGATTACCAGGTGTGGTACAGGGTTCAGCAGCCCTGTCCGGAAGCTGGCGACTGGCAATGTAATTGGCATTGAGCAACCCGGCTACGGGAACATCTACGTACTCAGGATCGCCAAGGTAGGCGTTGCGATCGCAAAATGCCAGCCTTTCCGCCTCGATCACCCGATGCAGCGCCTGACTGCGATCCAAGCTGCCCAGATCGCTAGACTCCAGCAGTTTAAGCGTTTGAGCTACCGTGATCCCACCGCTACTAGGTAACCCCATGCCATAAAACTGATAGCCGCGATAGTCACTAACCACGGGCGGTCTTACCCGCACCTCGTAGCGGTCTAGATCGCCTAGATCCATTGCCCCAGGGTACACAGTAAATGGAGGCTCATTGACGGTCGGTGGTGACTGTACGGTCTCCACAATCGCCTGGGCAATGTCACCTCGGTAAAAGCTATTAACGCCCTGGTTTACCAGCAAGCGATAGGCCTTGGCCATGTCCGAGTTCTGAAACCGTGAACCAACGGCTGGCGGTTCGCCGTTTGGCAAATATAACTGCTGCGTAGAGGTAAATGCCTCAAATCGTTCCTGGTTACGGACTACTTGCTGAACAAATGTTTCATCCACGGTAAAGCCAGACTCCGCTAGCTCAATCGCTGGAGCCAACGCATCTGCCAGGGATAGGGTGCCATAGCGAGACAGCGCCGTTTGCCAATTGAGTGGCGTCCCTGGCACACCGACGGCCAGACCGCTACTTATGCGATTTGGGAAAAACGGTAAATTTTCCCCTGTGGGACTTTCTGGATCGCGGAACAAATCAGCGGTTACTGCCGCTGGAGCTTCCTCACGACCATCCAGGGTAATCACCCGGTCCTGGTCATGGAGGTAAATCACCATAAAGCCACCGCCACCGATACCAGCGGAAAAGGGCTCAGTTACCCCCAGGGCAGCAGCGGTTGCCACAGCCGCATCCACCGCATTCCCCCCCTGGCGTAGCACCTCAATGCCAATGCGACTGGCAGCTTCATCGACTGAGGCCACCGCACCGCCAGCACCATTGGCCACAGGAACTTTACCCCCAGACTGGGCAAAACTGGTACAGGCAAAAACCAATACCAGGCAAATGGCACAACACCACAACCACAAATAATTCGTAGGGGCGTTGTATACAACGCCCCTACGAATGTTCATGGGATTAAATAGAGGTTCCCGCATTCAACCTAGGTCAAACCTGACAATAGAACTAATCCCAACACAGCTCCAAACACAATCAGAGCGTAGAATTGGGCACGACCGGTTTCCAGGTATTTCAGCCCCTCACCTGTAATCAGCGTGACGAAGCCAGTTAGGTTAACGATACCGTCCACTAGTTTGACGTCCATGGTAAGGGCAAATTTAGCAATTTTGCGACTGCCCTGGACAAAGACCACTTCGTAGATGTCATCGACATACCACTTGTTGAGGGAAAAGTTGTAGAGGGGTTTGATCTTGGTTGCGATCGCACCCGCATCTATCGTCTTCGTCACATACATCAACACCGCTAAGGTAATACCCACGACCGAGATCGCCACAGAACTACCTGCCATCACAGCAAACTCATGCAGGTCTACTTCTTCCGCCAGCTCAGCAACAGTAACCACTTCACCAGGGGCAGAAATAAACGCCTCAAAGTAATTGCCAAAGGGCGTACCCACCAGACCCACCAGAATCGAAGGCACTGCTAAGAGAATCAAAGGCAGAGTCATCGTAATCGGTGACTCATGGGGCTCAGACGCATGGTGGTGATCGTCATGGTGGTCCTCTGCAGCCATGGGCATTTCCTGAGTACTCATGGCACCAGGGCCGAGGGAAGCGCCCATACTCTGGAGATTCTCAATGCGCAGTTGCTCTTTGATGTCACCGTTAGTCCCGCGAAATTCCCCTTCAAACGTGGAGAAGTACATACGGAACATATAGAACGCAGTGATACCGGCGGTTAACCAACCAATGGCCCATAGGAAAGGACTGACCTGGAAAGTGGAACCCAGAATTTCATCCTTAGACCAGAAACCAGCAAAGGGAGGAATACCGGAAATCGCCAGGGTACCAATTAGGAAGGTAGTGGCTGTAGCTGGCATATATTTACGCAGACCACCCATCAGACGCATGTCTTGGGCATAGGTGGGGTTGTGGCCAACCACACCTTCCATACCGTGGATCACAGAGCCAGACCCCAGGAAGAGCATGGCCTTAAAGTAAGCGTGGGTCATCAGGTGGAATAGACCAGCGCTGTAAGCACCCACACCCATGGCCATGACCATGTAGCCCAGCTGGGACATGGTGGAATAGGCCAAACCTTTCTTAATATCGTTTTGCGTAATGGCGATTGTGGCCCCCATCATGGCGGTGAAAGCCCCCACGTAGGCAATGGTTGTCATTGCTACAGGGATTTCCTCAAACACCGGATACATGCGGCCAATCAAGAACACCCCAGCTGCCACCATGGTGGCAGCATGAATTAGGGCAGAAATGGGTGTGGGGCCTTCCATCGCATCCGGCAACCACACATGTAAGGGGAACTGAGCCGACTTGGCCATGGGTCCCATAAAGACCAGAATCGCAAATAAAGCAGCGATTACACCCGGTAAACTGCCAACTTCCACCATATGGGTCAAACGCTCACCCATAATGTCAAAGTCAAAGCTACCCGTGGCCCAGAAAATGCCGAGCATACCCAGCAACAGCCCAAAGTCACCTACGCGGTTGGTGACAAAGGCTTTCTGACAAGCGTCAGCAGCTGGTTTGCGGTTATACCAAAAACCGATGAGCAAGTAGGAACACATGCCCACCAGTTCCCAAAATACATAAACCTGTAGCAGGTTAGGACTCATCACCAGCCCTAACATGGAGAAGCTAAACAGGCTCAAGTATGCATAAAACCTGACATAGCCAGGATCGTGAGCCATGTAGCCGTCGGTGTATACCATCACCAGAAAGGCCACGGTGGTCACAATCACCAGCATCAGTGCAGCCAGATGATCGATGGTGTACCCCATCTGCAGCTTAAAGCTGCCCGCCGAAGCCCACTCAAACATAAATGAGTAGGGCTCGTGACCATTCCATTGACTCCAGAGGATGCCGAATGACATCACCATCGCCACCCCAACCAGGCTGACGATAAAGATTGAACTAGGGGTACGCAGCTTGCTTGTAGCGTCGCTGTAGCTGATTAGACCCACACCGACAATAGCTGCACCGAGGAGTGGCAGTACTGGGATGAGCCATGCATATGAATAAAGAGATTCCAAGGGTTCCATAAGTTTTTTTGGTGCCTGCCCCACACGCTAGAGTTGGCAAAACCGCCTACATTCTTACACATGAGAGCTGGACTATTATCCAACTTCTGACGGACCTTTCTTACAGGACGTTGATTTTTCCTTGAGCAATCAATCACTCAAATTGGTACAACGCAAGTAAAACGAGGGCTTCTGTTTAAGCGGGTTTGAACAAGGTTGCGATCCTGAGAAAAAGGTTATTTTTTACGACATCGCTGAATGGTTTAGGTTTCTTGATGTTGGATGAGTAAGTTCACAACAAGGATTGATAAAGCCCAATGGGTCATTGGCGATGGGGAGGGAGGGTGAAGCGAACAGGGCAATGGGCAATGGGCAATGGGCAATGGGGTAGGTGGACACACCGTACCCTCTGGGTTAAATATTTTTTCCGCATTGCTATCGTCACCCTTGTGCTGCTGGCGAACATCCTAGCGTTGCCGATCATGGCGCAAACAGGGGCGCAACCAATGGCGCAAAAAGCTGATGTTGTTATTGATGGTCGGGTGTTGTTCCAGCTGCGCAGCATTGAAGATATCAGTGCCGAGGAACGAGCCGTTTTTGCGAACCAGGCCCTATGGCAGGTGATTGACAATGCTGATCAGCAGCCAACACCAGCACCGATTCGAGTGCGGACACGAGAACGCGATGGTCTAGTAACGCTCAGGGCTAACGGTCGTCATTTGCTCACGGTGACCAGTGGCGATCTGATGGCTGGAGTGCTACCCGAAGAGCGGGCTGAGCTGTGGGCTGAGATTTTGCAAGTAGCTTTGGATCGAGCCCAGAAAGAACGGCAGCCTGATTATCAGCGAAAAATGGCCTGGGTAAGTGTGGGAGTGGTTGCGATCGCACTCTTCTCTTGGGTGCTCCTCTACAACATCCGCCGCTGGCTCTGGCGACGGCAGACCCGCAAGGGCAGACTACCCATGTGGATTTTGCCATCATTGCTGGGTGCCCGATTTTTGGTATGGCTAGCCGCTGGCATCTATGTATGTGAGTTATTTCCTGTAGCCCGGTCTATCCGCTATCGCATCTTTCAATTTTTAGAACGGACATTTACCGACCCCTTATTTGACATTGACGGCCAAGGGTATTCCCTGGTCAGTTTATTTAATGTGGTCTTGCTCACCCTGGCGCTGTGGATTGGGGTGCGGGTTGTCACATCGGCAGTCAAGTCTAGATTTTTGCAGGCGGCGATACCGGATCGGGGTGTACAAGATGCGATCGCCACACTCATGCAGATCATCCTCACAGGCATTGGCCTTTTTTTGATTCTGCAGGTATTAGGCATTGACCTCAGCGCCTTAGCCATTCTTGCCAGTGTGCTCGGTGTTGGCCTAGGTTTTGGTCTACAGAATATTGCCAATAATGTGGTCAGCGGCTGGATGATGCTCTTTGAGCGATCAATTCAGGTGGGAGACTTTATTAACCTGGGCGACCTGGCCGGAACAGTGGAAAGTATTGGCGTGCGCAGTACGGAAATTCGCACATTAGATCGCGTGTCGATCATTGTGCCAAATGCACAGCTGCTGGAAAACAAGGTAATCAACTGGAGCCATGGGCATCCAGTATCGCAACTTCATTTGCCCATGGGAGTGGCTTACAACTCAGATATTCGACAGGTACATACGACGGTGATGGAGGTAGCGAGAGCGCATCCGAGCGTGTTGCAATATCCCCAGCCCCGTCTGCGGTTTTTAGGCTTTGGCGACAGCGCCCTCAATTTTGATGTACTGGTATGGATTCGGGACCCACGCCTACAATTCGATATCAAGAGCGACCTTTATTACATGCTCGAAGCCAATTTTCGTCGCCACAACATCGAGATCCCCTTCCCCCAACGAGATTTAAACATCCGTTCTCCCCAGTGGGATGCAACTATCTGGACACAACAGAGATCTCAAGCAGGAACTCCAGCCGCATTAGGAAAGGAAGAAAAACAGCCCCAGGGATTAAAAACCTCCGATTTATTGGCGGATGTTAGAGATTTTTCCAGCTTGTTACAAAATCAGCAACATTTACAAGATGCATTATTGGAGCGTTTAGTAAAACAGATGCGCTCGGAGAATGGGTTAAATATTCAGAATCGTCGGTTCCGATTGACGGTGTATCCCAATTGTTTTATTGGCAGTGAAACCGTAACGTGGCTAGCCAAAACACAAAACGCCACCCGAGAAGCCGCCGTCAGGATCGGCCAGGCCTTAGTAGAACAAGGCATATTTCACCACGTCACCGATGAACATCCCTTCAAAGACGAATACCTATTTTATCGGTTTTACGAAGATGAACCATAAATCTGACAAAAACATACCCCTTAACAAGAGCCTGACTGATAGCTATCGCGTCTCAGGGCTGGCACAAGGCACAGCCCCTACAGGATTATCCATTTTGAATCGGGCTATATGAATAGGAGGGTTTTGGGGAGGAAAGCCCTGAGCAGCCCATTTCACCATGGACCAACCCACAGTATTGTTCACATATTGAAGGATATCGACTACGACAAAATAACCGCGCCGCTTTTACACAAAAAACAACCACCTTTGTAGAAAAGTCGCAGATATTGCCATTTCGCACTTCCGCAGCAAAAACACTCCGCAAAATGGCTGAGGTAAACTGAATAACTTGCCAGATGCCCATCGCCCCTCGGACAAAATCACCATGTATACCGCATTTCTTGCCCTCCCCCCCTTAGACCCACAAACCGGCAAGACTGAGCCAGCAACCACGTTTATACCTGAAACAAATCTGGCTGCTCCTCCAGAAATTTTTGAGTTATCCACTACTGCCTCCCACGCGATGAATGGTGCTGCCCATAGGTTGAATAGCACGTTGGCTAATAACGTTACAGTCAGATATGTGGTGGTACCAGCGATGTTTGGCGGTCTAGGTAGCGTTGCATTGCGGCTGATCCAGGAGGGGGGCTCGTTTATGGCCACAGCCAATGCCCAGGCGATTGACACACAAGATGGCGAAGAGATTTCAGCACAGGCCGAAACAGTTGACAAAGAACAGGGCAGTGAGGAGATTTTAGGACAAATTGAGCCAAGTTTAGAAGCGGAAGATGGCAGTGTATCTAACACTCAGGAGCAACAAACGGCAACAGAAGAAACCGCCGTCCATGACTTTGTTCCATCGATTCAATTGGGGGCTGGTTTAGAGTTTTTAATCTTAGTAACTTCCAGCATTTTGTTAGGGGCAGTAGTGGGCTTTATCGGCACCATTCTTAGTTTGGATGGTCCACCAGAGAAGGCGAACAACAAGTCAAAGCTAGCAGCGACATCGCTCATGTTTGCCCTCTTTTTCCCTTCTGTGATTACGGTATTTCAAGAAAATGCCATGTCACAGGCCAAGCTAATCAGGGCAGATGAAGAGAAAACCGTACTTGAAGAGAAAGTAAGAGAAACCACTCAACAGGCAGAAAATCTAGAAGAGGTTGCCCATGATCGCATTATTAATGATATTGAAACATTGGATATTGTTCCTGAAACAATAGAACCATCATTGCCAGATGATCTAGCCCCACTTAGTCGAATACAAGCAACTAGCCCAACTGACAGTCAGACTTCTTTGATTGATAGTACAAAAGCGTTAGTTTTGAATGCCACTTCAGACGAAAAGGCACAGGAATTTATCGACAGTATCTTTAGGATTGGTAATGTTACCGATGGCGCTGTAAGGGACCACGCAGTTAGAGCTTTAAGAGAAATCAACGAGAATCCTACACTATCAGAAGCGGTGCAACAGGCAGCTGAAGAAAAGGCAGAGGAGTTACAAAACGCGGTAGTTGACGGCTTACAAGAATCACCATAGAAACCATTTTCATAACCAGCTTAAAAAGTGGCATAGCGAAGGGTTGAATGGCCTTGCATATGCCCCTTAGGGGTACTCCTTTGAACGCACATTCCTCAGTGCCTTAATTCCAAAGTTTCGGTTATCTTGAGTCATGGACACCAAGGACCCAGCTATGGAATCGTCGACTGTAGATTCAGGTTCAAATACTATTTCTAGCCAAGCTTCTGGACAAGAAATTTATACCCGTTTATCCGAGAATATTCAGCAGGTGGTGAAAGGGCAAACTGCTGCTGTGCGTAAGCTGCTGGCCGCCTTTATCAGTGGCGGGCATGTGCTGCTAGAAGACTACCCTGGCACAGGTAAAACCACCCTGGCCAAAGCGCTGGCTTTTTCCGTCGATGTTTCCTTCAAGCGAATTCAATTTACGCCTGATTTGCTCCCCTCTGACATTTTGGGCGTCTCAATCTTAAACCCCATCGAACAGTCCTTTCAGTTTCACGAAGGCCCTATTTTTGCCAATATTGTTCTAGCAGATGAGGTGAATCGCGCCTCTCCCCGCACCCAATCGGCGCTGCTGGAAGCCATGGCAGAATCTCAGGTCAGCATTGATGGCACCCTGAGAACGCTAAGCCCACCTTTTTTTGTAATTGCTACCCAAAATCCAGTGGGAGCCCAAGGCACCTATCCTTTACCAGAAGCCCAAATGGATCGGTTTGCCCTGCAGTTTAGTTTGGGCTATATCTCTCCAGAAGAAGAAATGGAGATTTTAGCAAGTCAGCTCCAGCAACATCCCATTGACCAGGTTAAACCCTGTCTCTCACGAGATGATATTTTTACCCTCAAGCAACAGGTGCAGCAGATCCGAGTCAGCGATGAACTCAAGCGTTACATCATTGATATTGTCGGGGCCACCCGCCAAGCAGAAGGGGTACAGCTAGGGGCTAGCCCCAGGGGAGCCATTGCCTTAATGAAACTGGCCCAGGCACTTGCCCTCTTTGATGGTTACGAATTTGTTTTGCCCGAGCAGGTACAAGAGATGGCGCTGTCAGTCCTGGCCCATCGGTTGGTCCTCGAACCCCAGGCCCGATTTTCGGGCCAAACAGCCGATGCGGTGATTCAAGACATCTTAAATGCGACGCCTGTGCCTGCCTGAGCCATGAATCTTTTCTTTTATCGTCTATTTCGATGTTTGGGCTACAGCCTGCGGCAATGGTTAAAAAGGCGATTTACGCCGCTGGGTGTGGGTGTTTTAGTGTTTGCCATCATTGCTGGGCTGGCAGGTCTGGATACCCAGCAGAGTTTGTCTTACCAGGTGTTTGCCCTGGCCTGCTTATTATTGACTGTGTCTATGGTGGCTACCGCCTTTTCACGGCCTCGGTTTCAGGTTAGGCGACGGCTACCGCGCTTTGGGACGGTAGGCTTGCCGTTACCATACCGAGTAACGGTACAGAATTCTACTGGCAAGGATTTTAGGAAACTGCGACTGATTGAAGCGTTTGCCCATTCATTTCCTAGCTTTGAAGACTATCTTGACATTAGCCGTCCAGGCCGCAAGGATGCTCAGTCATGGAGCAAATTAATTGATCAGGCTCAGCGTGCGATCGCACCTGCCGTCGGGATTCCTGTATTGGCAGCCCAGGGCACAACTGAAATCAAAGGTGAGATTACCCCCCTACGACGAGGGTTACTACAGTTTGAGACCATGACCCTGGCCTGCCCTGATCCGCTCGGCCTATTTAATGCCTGCGTCAGACTACCCCTGCCCCAATCGGTATTAATCTTGCCAAAGCGCTACCCGGTGCCGTCGTTTCAACTGCCAGAACGTCAAGGGTATCAACCGGGAGGCTTATCGCTTGCCCTATCGGTGGGAGAATCAGAAGAATTTTGGTCCTTGCGCGACTATCGCCCCGGCGACTCGCCGCGCAAGGTTCATTGGAAAAGCTGGGCTAAATTGGGTAAACCGGTGGTGCGAGAAGAACAAGCCGAGTACTTTGTGCATCAAGCTCTGGTTTTAGACACCTTTCAACCGGAGTCATTTAGCGAAATTTTAGAAGAGGCGATCTCAGTGGCCGCGTCGTTGGCTGGTGAAATGCAAAACCAGGAGTCCTTACTGGACCTTATCTTTTCAGGCTTAGGTGGTGGATACGTTACCCTGGGCCGAGGTTTGGGCCAAACAGAACGTATCCTTGAGTTGTTAGCATCGGTAGTCCCCTGTCAGGATAAGCCCTTTGGCTCGTTGTTGCCAATCATGCAAAATCGTTTGCCGCTATTAAGTAGCTGCATCTGTATTTTTCTCACCTGGGATGAGCCACACCAGACATTGGTTAAGCAATTACAGTCCGCTAATATCCCGACATGGGTTTTGATCATGACCCGTGATCGACACACACTATCGTCGCCGATGTTAGACGACTATCAAAGTCAGTTAATGCGGGTTTATCCGTTACCGTTGGGTCACATTCAGCCGGGTCTTCAAGAGATATGCAATTCCATATAGCTAGCCTGTGCAGTTTGGCATTATGCCTGTGGGGATTTCAAACGGGGCTGTGGGGTCTGACAGTGCCGATGATTGTGTGCATCGAAGGGAGACAGGTGTTCTCCAAGCGCTGGACACTCTCTGCAAAGGCAACCGTATGGATTGTGTTCATCTGCATTTCCGTGCTCATTGTGACACTCCAACTCACAGGTGCTTTCCAGGGCATGCTGCAATTGCTGCCGTTGGCACTGTTTCCACTGATGTTGGCGCAACTTTATACGACCAACCTTTCCCAGCAGATTCAAGATTTCTTAGTGAATCCTTCCTTTACCAAGCGAGGAATTCAGTGGAAACGACCCTCCTTTAACTTTGGTTATGTTTACTTTGGCCTGTGTTTGTTATCGGCCAGTGCTGTAAACGCCAATAGAGTTCTTTTTTATAGTTTAGCTTGGCTGCTGGTTGCCATACTGTTCTTTTACCTGCGGCCTGCGAAATCTAAAGTGATGGCTTGGCTTGGTTTAATCTGTTTGGCTGGGGTTTTGGGGATTTTAGCCCATAGGCAGTTGAGTCGGCTTCAGTTTGACCATACCTCGCTTAATGATGGTAATGGGCAAGGTAATGGACAGGGCTATGGACAGGGCTATGGACAAGGTGATGGGTTTTCTCAAGGCCTTAATCAAGATAGTCCTTTGGAATTGATGTTACGGAGGTTAGGGGAAAAACTATTAGCGTCTATCCAAGAACAACTACCGCAAGATACCAAATCTAGAGTGCTACTTCTGCTAATTTTCTTAGGTATTGTCACTATTGGTGGTCTCTTGATCTGGTGGTGGAGACGAAGGCGACAGAAAATGCTTGCGCAAAATGTAGATGTTGGGATGCGATCGCAACCGACTCTCCCCGGTATCGATTCAGAGTTTTACCAAATCGAACAGATTTTCAAGCAATTAAAACTGAGGCGCAGACCTGCGGAGAACCTACAGCATTGGATGGAACGACTAACCGAAAAACTATCTGTTGCTCAGGTAGAAGCACTCAAACCGATTATCCAACTACATTATCGCTATCGTTTTGATCCTGAAGGTATTGATGCTGCTGAGAGAAATCAGCTGAGGTCCCTAAGCCAATCCTGGTTAGACAGTTATCGTGTCAGCCAGGATGCTCAAGGGTAGATGGGTGGCCTGTCCTGAGCGAAGTCATTGGCGTAGCCTTCCCAGGGGGAATAGGGATGGGTGGATGGGATTTGGGCAGGGAGATTGGAGATGGGGTGAAGAGGGAATTGGTTAGGAGTTGGTTGGAGGTGTGGCGATGCATCGTACCCTAACTGGCACAAGACTATTATGGCGATTAACAAAACATATTTTATTCAGGCCAACCAGTATCTTCAGAAAGCCTTTAAACACTAGTAGATTTTTCATCCTCTCCAGTTCCTAGAGTCCGTACTGTAGATATTCCTACATCAACGGCCTTACTGATCTAGAAAGAGGGTGATTTTTTAGCATAAGTAAACTATCTAATCGTGATTTCTACGGTTGTGTTTAACGTAATAAACTAGTGAAGTTGTTGAAAATTTTTACCAGACTAGGTAATTGTTCTTGCAAAATCTGTTTCGTTAGCTTTATTCTCTCCTGATATTAGATAAGGAGCTATTACCGATTTCCTCTCTATCGGTAACTTATAGAATCGGCACAGGCTCTAAAGCCAATAAAACTGCTATCAGTCGAGAGATACATGAGTACACAAGGGAACGCATCACTTATTGCCGACATTGAACTGGCTCTATTAGCCAAGATTGAAGAAATTATTGGTGATGGTGGAGACAATACACTTTTTGGCAATAGAGAACAAAACAAACTGATTGGCCAAGCGGGCAATGACACCCTTCGCGGGAGAGCTGGAGATGACATTCTTTTAGGAGGCAAAGGCAACGACATCCTATTTGGCGGTCGTGATAATGACATTCTCCTGGGTGGCATCGGCAATGATAATTTGCGGGGTGGAAAAGGCAATGATTCTCTTTTGGGTGGTTTTGGTAATGATCGCCTGGCAGGCCAAGCTGGTGATGACATTATCATTGGTGATGAAAGACTCACCGCCCAAGACTATGATGCCGATGGCTATTTGTTAGATACTACCAATGCTCTCCATGGCAATGATCGCCTAATAGGTGGTGATGGCAATGACTTTCTACAAGATCAATTAGGTAGTGATCGTCTAATTGGTGGAGCTGGAGATGATGTTTTGGTAAGTATCAGTGATGCGAATGCTCCGGCTGAGAACACGAGAATCGTTGCTAATCAGGATGATGGCAATGATGTTGATAAACTTGTCTTTGCGAAAAAATTCTACAATCCCGATGGTCTGGCAGCGAATGATAGGCTAACTGGTGGTGCTGGTGCAGACACCTTTAAATTTGACATCCTTATGAACGCACCTGCTGCTATCTATACGCAGCATCTGCAAGACGACGGCCTGGTCAACTGGGGCATGGGAGCTGTTGCTGGGGAAAATGACAACTACCATGACCACTGGGTTGAGAGTATTGGTCGTGATACAATCACTGACTTTAGCGGTACCGGCGGCGAAGGGGACCAAATTATCATTACTGGCCATACTGTCACTTACAAGGTGATCAAGGAGCTAGATGAGCGTATTGTGCTTGGTGTTTATACTGATCAAGGAGGTGACGGTGTACGTGGGGGCGGTGCTCATGATCTGGATGTGCTGGGTGTGATTAACGTTAAGCATGATGGTAATTTTAATCTGGCCAATGATGTCACCGTTGTAAAAGCTGATCTAGGCGCATTCTAACCTTGCCTAGTATTTGCCTGTAATTGATACAGATGTGGGCTACTACAGTCAGTGTAGTAGCCTTTTTTAAATGGCTAGTCCTCAACAATTACGCCTAGATAAAGCCGTACGAATTCTCTGGCTGCGTCAATATTTAGGGTTTTTAGGGCTTTGGCAATTAGGGCAATATTTTCGGCGCTGGGGTCTAAGCCGTGATACCAGCGGCCAACGTTTGCACGGCTAATACCCATGGTGACAGCCAGCTTATTCTGACTGATACCGTAAGTGTCTAAAACCTGCTTCAGTGCTACGCTTGCCCGTCCCATGTTCTGATCATCTCAGAGTCATTTCAGAAGGTAAATGTCACACTTGTGGATACATTTTATCTGTGCTAATGTCACATTTATGACGACATTAAATTATGTTGACTATGCAAGAATTTATTCCTAGCAATGATATCTATGGATCTCAGACTCCGCTGACTCCAGAGGAACCTCACCGTGAGTCGGTTCTGATTACTCTGATTGGTTCAACTGTTGCTATGGAGCTAATTGTTAAACACCTTCATAAGATTGGTTTTGCTGAGCCGAATGCGTGGAGTAAAGAGCAGACTGAGCCTAAAAGTGGTCAGCTGATGCGAGTGTTGAAAAAATGGGTGCGAGTGTGAGATTTCTGGGTACGCAATTGTTGTCTCTGGCAACACTACCAGCTTGAAGCCGGAGCCAGAGGCTCCATTGGGGTACTCAGCCAGAGACTGAGCACAAAAAAGTTACGGCCATTGAGCACAGACATCACGTACGGCTTGCAAGACATCTGAGAATGCTCGTTCATCGGCTAAGTGAAGAACAATCGGTCGAATATCTGGTAATAAATCCAGTAAGCTCTCGCGTTTTTGATAGGCCAATGTGTCTAACATGTTGACCGTGTCAGTAAATGAAATGCTATCTTGAGCTAGATGCGGTAATAATCCCTTCAATGCTTTAGATCGATAATAGGGATCCCGGATCTGCCAGAGCATTTCTAATACTTCAGACAACCAGGACTCTGGCAATGATTTACCAACACTCCTCAACGCTGATGCCCGTGCTGCTTCAGACTGTATATTATTGCGGATCATAGTCAGGACATCTTCTGATAGATCAGAAGGTAAATATCGGACCAAATTACTAATTGCTAATGCTCGCCGAGATTCATCTTGAATCTCTCTAATAAACGAGACTACATCTGGCATTAGCTCGCATGGTAGGCATCTAAAGAGAGTGCATAAAGCTATTGTTTGCAAGGCTTCATTGTTGACTTCACGAATGTTAGTGAGCACTGTCGGAAACAATGAAGGTTGTTGTATTGCTAATTTACAAAGAAGCGATATCCGATGAAAATCAGTCTGGATGTTATGGACAGTAGCCAAGGTTTCCGACAATAGCTCAGGAAACCGTTCACATAATGCAGCCAACACATCGGCTTGATGAGAACTCTTGTGAAAACCACGAGTGAGTTCCAATACCTCTGGTAATAAGGCTGGTGATAATTTTTCACTCAGCTGTCTGAGGTTTTGAGCTTGTTGCAGTTCATCCGAAATATTACGGACCACACTTAAGGCCTCTGCGCAAAGCTCTGGAAACCTATTAGCTAATGTACACAAGATGGATGAACGACCAGAGGGATTTTGAATGCTATGAGCTATGGCCAATACATCCGGCAGTAATTCCTGTGATATGTGTTCAGCAAGGCTCTGCGTATATGAAGTTCGATCCTGTTCATCTGGTAGCTCATGAATGAGAGCGAGCGCGTCCGATAACACTACCGGTGCCTGATTGCTTAATGCAATCAGTAGTTTAATTAGTTCATCTTTATCAGGTATTTCACGACTTGCTATCAGTGTCTCTGGCAACAAACTGGGATATAGCTGGCTGAGATCGCTCAAGGCCCAGGCACGATCCGTTGCATCTTGAATCTCACGAACAACTGCTAATGCATCTGATAATAGTTCAGGAAATTGCCGACTCAGTTCTCGTAACTCACAACTCTGAGTGTGTTTGCTTTGAAGTTGTTTAATCACCTTTAAGGTCTCTGTTAAAAGCTGCGGCATCTGTTTGGTTAACTCCCGAAATGCTCTTACCATGACCTCTTTATCTCGAATCTGTTGTACTAGCAACAATGCTTGTGGCAAGCTTTCCGCTGGCAGTCGTTGTACAGCTTGGTTAATATCCTTAATTCGGTAATAGAGTTCTGAACTTTGACACATGCCTTCCAATGCCTCAACCAATAGATCGGAAGATATTTGTAAAATGGACGAAGGCGGTAACCAAGAGGAAACAGCTGTGGTTAAAAACTCAGTTCGAGCGAATGTATCTGTACTGGGAAAAAGAGATAAGATTTCTGGCAATGACTCTGGATGATATTTCACTAGATGTCGCAATGGGATTACTCGTGCCATAGCATCGGGAATCTGGTGCACTAAGCTTAGAACCTCATCAACTAAATCCGATGACTGTGCTGACAAAGCTGCTAACATCAGTGCCCGTGTTTTCTTATCTTCAATTTGCCGAGCAGCTTGAATCGTTTCAGGTAAGACTTCTGGAAATCGTTGTGATAAGTTTGCTAATGTGGTTATGCGATGCTCATCCTCTTCAATTTTCCGTGCTACTGCCAACGCTGTTGCCAGGATGTCTGGCATCCGCTGACTGAGGCCAAGCAAAACGCGGGACCGATCTAAATCCTCCTGAAAGCGCTCTGTCGCAGCTAGTATATCGGGCAATAAAGCTGATGGACAATCCTCAGTAAGCTGAGCAAGCAGATGTGAACGGAAACAGTCTCCTTGTATCTGCTGTATGATGTCGAAGGCTCTAGTATAAAGCTCCGTCGGTAGGTCCTGAATAAGCGCTTGCAGGGCAAATTGCTTTCGATTTTCGCTGTTTACTGCGGTAATGATATCCAATGCATCAGACCATAGCTCTTTGGGCAATATTGGTCTGATGTCTTCTAATGCCGCCATCTGTTCATGGTCTCTCTGAATCTGACGGATAACAGCCAACGCTTGAGGCACAAGACCCGGTCGAACTCTGGACAGTCGGTTCAATACATAGGCTTTCTCAGTAAAATTTTCAATAGTTTGAATCTTCTCTAACGCTTCGGATTGCAACTCTGGGTTACGAATTGCCAATGCAGTTAGAGCCAGAGCCTGCCCTGCATTTCCCCGAATTTGGTAGGCTAGGATCGTAGCCTGAGGAAGACAATTTTCAGGTAAGAGAGTAATGATTTTTGCAAGGGCAATGGCTCGACAGAAAAAGCTTTGATCGTGAGGTCTTGGAATGATAGTTTGATGGTCTTGAATAGCTGGAATAGCATTTAACACATCTGGCCACACAGATGGAAAGTGCTCTGCTAATTTGGCTAGAGTATAGACTTGATAAGGTGAATCTTGAATCTTCGCAATCACTGTTCTAGCCTCTGGCAATAGTGATTCAGAGAGATAAGGCACAATAGCCACAATGTACTCAGAGCATCGCTTAGGTTCCGGCACTTGCTGAATGTAAGCCAATCCCTGGGCAGCAGACCACCAGCCATGTTTAATAAGTGCTACCAGTAGTGCAGTCGGTACATTGCTAGCCATGCTGTGCAGTGAAGCACGGATCATGGCATAACGCCATAGTAATGCTAAGGTTTCTCCTGGTGCACTGTTATAGTTCTCAACTGCTAACCGCCAGGCACGTCCGAGGTCGTTGAGGAACAATGCCGGTTGACCAAGTTTGTCGCATACTTCGTGCCAACCATTTCTCCCAGATTCATTACTCGCTTTCAACAATGCATGGATTGCCTGTATCTTCCCAGCTTGTTCCATATGCCAGGTAAGATAGCTATGAATATAGCCATCATTTGGCAGAGTGTACCATTGGTCTTTTTGAGTCTGGAATTGATAGTTTCTTAACAACTGTTGATGGGCTGTTTGCAAGGTTAATCCCAGACCTGATAATGTTTCGGGTTTCTCAGGTTGGCGGGGGCTAGTGAGCAACTGTCTAGATAAATCATGCATTAAGTCGTGCATTCGGTAAGTCACGCGCTCAGCATTATTAGAACTTTGGGCACTCCCTATGAGCAAAAATGCTTTTTCATGGAATTCTCGCAACTGGTCTTGGGCTTGTTGTAGGGTGACTTGCCATAGAGTCATGGCCATATCCTGGGTCAGCAAAGCATCTTCGGGCAATACGCCCAACCAGGCAAACTGAGATAATTGTTCAGACGATAATCGCTGCAAACTTAAATTAAAACACGCTGTTAAGCTACAGTGTCGTCGCTTTGCTTCATCGGGCATGTCAGTCAAACTGAGAGCATCTAGAGCTTCGAGTCGTACTACCTCGGATCGAAAATTTGCCAATAGATTTGACCAGGTTTCTCCATTTTCTACCTGCGACGCTGCCAGCTCCAGTGCCAGGGGCAAATATCCCACACGCTCTGCAAAGTCCAACGCCTGTTGTCGATCTTTTACGTTTAGCTCTGCCTTAAACTTTTGCGTCATTAGCTCCAATGCTTGTTCCGGAGTCATGACATCCAAACTGTACCTATGGGCCTCTGGGATCTGCGCCTCCCGTGTCGTCACCAGCACACAGCAACCGTAGCCACCCACCCGAAACGCTTCAAGACGTGTGGGATCCCATACATCATCTACTACCAGCAGTACTTTTTTGTCATATAACAATGTCCGCAAATGATTCGATGCTGCCTCCACCGCCGTGGGCTTATAGTCATGGTCCCCCAGCGTCTGTATCCACCCACTCAACAACGGCAAAATATCCGGGTTCTGGCCTAACGTGGACCACAAAATCCCATCCGCAAAGCGAGCCTGCACCTCATCATCATGGGCCAGCTTCGATGCCAACACTGACTTGCCAATACCACCGAGACCATAGATGGCACTAACAACCAATGTGCCAAATGTTTTCTTGTCGTCACATAGCAGTTGTTCTTTTACCTTGTCCTGGTGCTCTGGTCGCTCCACAAAATGCTCCGGCAACGGCGGCATTTGTAATGGTATGCCCCAGTTACGACGAGTTTTTTTCTCGGTATCAGCAACAGATCCATAACTCTCCTCACCATTCTGTTGTCCACCCTGAAACCAAACAATCGGTAACGCCCTGCCCTTACCAAACCGTCTGGGCTCCTGACGGTTATTTTTCAGCACCTCATCCAGATGGGCAAATACCGTATCCCCAGAAATATACCCCTTATTATTCACCTTTTCAGGCATCAACACATCCAATACAGCACCTGTAAAAACGCTATGGTCTTCCCGCTTCTTTGCCCAAGCGCTTTCATGGCCACGACAGGATGTAATCAGATAATAATCTTGCTCAGAATTTAACCCGGCAAAACTATGCTCAACTAGCTCTGATTCAATCAACTCGCCACTGTGGCAAGCGTCGATAAACATTACTAAACTGCTTAGATCTGAATCGCAAATCAGATCATTCAGGTCGGAAAACGAAATTGCTTTTGTCTGCCGTTTCGGTTGGTTATTCTCAATAGTGACCGTGCAGTCAGACGTGGCCAGATAGCCTTTTGTACCCCCTAGCCCACCTTTAACGGCCAGACCATGGCCAGTGAAATAGATAAATGCCTCATTTCTAGCTGCATCTTGCTGAATCAGCTTAGTTAGTGCGTCTTCTAGCTCTTCAGCTGTGACATGCCCTGAAAGCACTGTCACCCGTTCACATTGCCCATGGTCTCTAAGGAGTTGTGCTATAGCTTCTGCATCACCAATCGGTTTACTTAAATTTTTGAGGTAGTTGCTTTTGTAATCAGAAATTCCAACAACGAGGGCGTAACGGGCCATGGGCTTAAGACTTTCCAGGAAAACACGGAGTTTAGGACGCCGGCACCCTTAAGATAACCGATGTTTTCAGCACCTCCTAAAAACCTATGACTGATGTGAATCGCCTCGTCTTGGAAGATGAATCTGGCACTGCCTACACCATGTATTTTGAAGCCGATGACGCTATAGATACGCCACCAGAACCCAGCGATGATGACGAATATGAATCCATGGGTGTTAGCACCGAGGTTCAGGCGAAGCTGGCGGACATTCATGGCACGCTGAAGAGCTATGCCAATTATGCCCTTGGTGCATTCAAAGGGGTGGCGGGCGCTGAGGTGGAGGAAATTACGCTGAAATTTGGGATTAAGATTGCCGGGTCGACGGGGTTACCGGTCTTAGCGCAGGGCTCGGCGGAGGGCAGTTTTGAGATCGAGGTGAAGTGTAAGCCGAAGTGATGGAAGTGGATGTTTGGAACGGAAGATTGAGCCCTCACCCTAAATCCCTCTCCCTGGGGAGAGGGACTTTGAGAACGGAGATAGGTTTGACCCCGGTAAATCTTGCTAACCCCCTTCTCCCTCGGGGAAAAGGGGCTGGGGGATGAGGGCCAATCCCTAGGCCACAAATTCACCCCGGCAAACATCGCCCAATCTCCTCCAATACCCCCTCGATATCATCAAATACCCGTCTATTCTCGAACCGTAACACCTTCAACCCGCAAGCCTGCATCCATGCATCGCGTTCTGCATCCTTTTCTGGCTGTCGTTTATGAACTAGGCCATCCAACTCGATCACCAGCTTTGCCTCATGGCAATAGAAGTCAGCAATAAAGCGACCGATATTGTGCTGACGTCGAAATTTAAAACCGTGTAATCGACGCGATCGCAAACATTCCCATAAAACACATTCTGCCGTAGTCTGCCGCAGCCGCAGCTCACGTGCACGCTGTAGCAATATTTCAGGAATCCGACGGTTACAGCCTGATAAAAGAGAAAGGTCTAGATCAGTCATGGGGCTAACATGCCCGGGGCCTCACCCTAAATCCCTCTCCCTGAGGAGGGGATTTTGAGAACGGAGATGCATTTACCCAGGTAAATCTTGCTAAACCCCTATCTCCCCTTCTCCCCAGGGAGAAGGGGCCGGGGGATGAGGGCTGATTTTCTCCCCGAGGGAGAAGGGGCTGGGGGATGAGGGCAACCCATTGTTAAAACAAGCGCACATTTTCCAAAACGGGCATGGTAGCCTCCTTTAGAATGAGGAATCATCAGTTATCATCATCTACTTACCGATAGTTCAGCCTTACTATTTCAGCTCGTCCACCCCTTTTTGAGGAACCCATCAGTGCCCAAAATGCGTCGCAAAAATCGTCGCTTAACTCTGGCGTCCTTGCTGCTCTTAGCAACAGGACTCTGGCTTGGTCAATGGCACATACGCGGTCGCCTATCGTCACCAACGGTTGCGCTGGTCTTAGGGGGGGACACTCATCGGGAAGAGTTTGCGGCTGAATTCGCCACTGATCATCCTGATATAGACGTATGGATTTCATCGGGGGCAAATCCTGAATACGCCACTTGGGTATTTCAAGAATCTCAGGTATCTCTAGAAAGGCTGCATTTGGACTATCGAGCCGTGGATACGGTGACTAACTTTACGACGTTAGTTGATGATTTTGAGCGGCTGGGAATCAAAAGCGTTTATTTAATTACATCGGACTACCACATGCGACGGGCAAATACCATCGCCACCATCGTGTTAGGTAGTCGCGGCATTCATTACAAGCCTTTACCCGTAGCTTCTGAACGTCCACCAGAGCCATTGCTCCGCAGCTTTCGTGACGGAGGTCGCTCAATTCTATGGGTATTTACTGGTAAAACTGGATCGGAGTTGGCTCAGCTGTCGTCCAAGTTGCCCGCTCTTCCGTAGCTGTTGGGGCAGGGTTGCTCTCCCCGGCAGACATTTGATGTTTTTCGAGGCTGGCTATGTCTTCTACATTGAAGGATTCTCTCTACACTGAAGAACAGATTAAAGCCTGGTTGCGAGGGCTGTTGGCGATTGCCTGGGCCGATGGTGAGTTTGATGCTCAAGAGCAAGAGCTGATCCACACCATGATGGATGAGGATTTTGCCCCAGGTCTGGATTTTGAAACCTTTGAGCCCATTACACCAGCAGATCTAGCAACTGTCCTCAAGCCGAATCCAGGCGCTGCGGAAAACTTTTTGCGAATGGCGGTGATGGTTGCGATCGCAGACGGCATCTACTCCGCCGCCGAAGATAAAGTCCTTATGGAGTTCTGCCAGGCCCTCAATCTCGACACAGCCATCCTACAGACCCTGCAATCAACCCTCTACAACCTGCGTCAGATCAAGGAAGAGGTTCAACCTGGCACCAGTCTGATCAAAGATAAAAAAGATAAAGCCACCCCCGTCGCCGCTGCTGCCAGTCCCCTACAGCCCCCCACTCCCAAAACCGGCCCTGATCCGCTTAAGCCTATGCGCGAGTGGCTGGACCAGCTAGAAGTCCAAGACCCGCGTCTGGCCCGCTTTGTCTGCAAAATGATCCCATCCCAGTGCCCCTTTGAGCGCGATGTCACCCTATTTGGCAAAAAAGTGGTACACATTCCGCCCATGTGTAAGCTCAACCCACTTTACGAACAGCTAGTGGGGCTAAGATTTCGGGCCCTGTCTCATCTAGCCGATGACCTGGGCGAGGATGTCACACCTTATTTGTAGAAGAACTTAAAACTCAGGGTGTGATGGAAAATCTTAAAACTGAAGTCCTCGTAGTCGGCGGCGGCACGGGCGGTACTGCGGCGGCCATCCAAGCGGCCCGGTTAGGTGCACAGGTATTGTTAGTGAGCGAATGGCCCTGGTTGGGCGGCATGCTCACCGCTGCTGGAGTCACCGCACCCGATGGCAATGAGCTGGCCGCATTTCAAACGGGTCTGTGGGGAACGTTTCTGAGAGAACTGGAACAACGACAACCGGGGGGCTTACACAATGGCTGGGTGAGCTTCTTCACCTATGAACCAGCGGTGGGCGCAAGCATTTTTGCCGACTGGGTAGCCGCTCTGCCCAATTTGACCTGGCGTTGGGGTCACCACCCTCGAGAAGTATTGCGGTCAGGCAACCGGGTCACTGGAGTGGTGTTTGACCCGTTTTCCGTAGAAGCCCAAATCACAATCGATGGCACTGAGCTGGGAGATTTACTGGCCTTGGGAAACATCCCCTATCGTTGGGGGTGGGAATCGCAGGAGAAGTGGCAGGAACCTAGTGCACCTAACTCTCTCACCGATCCTGCTGATCCGTTGTTTCCTGCCATTCAGCAATACCCGGTGCAAGCCCCCACCTGGGTCGTCGTAATGCAGGACTACGGCACAGGTGAAACCGCGCCACTGATTCCCTCAACTGGCTCCCAAGCCTCGTTTGTCGGGGCCTGGGAGGGCTATGGTCCAGAGCAGTTTCTCAACTATGGGCGGCTGCCAGGCAATCGCTTTATGATCAACTGGCCCCAGCAGGGAAATGACTACGGTGTGGGCCTGGAGCGCCTGATTGAGCCAGAGACGACGCGTTATGACTATTGGCAGGAGGCCAAGAACCACAGCCAGGAGTTTGCTCGTTTTATTCAGGCTCAACTAGGGCAACGCTATGGTTTAGCCGAGCATGTCTTCCCTGAGCTGGAAGGCACCCCCGGCGGCGGTGGGTTTGCCCTTTATCCTTACTACCGTGAAAGTCGGCGACTGGTGGGGCTAACGACCGTGAGCGAGCGAGATATTTTGCCAGTGCCGGGTAGTCAGGTGGCTCCGTTGCCAGTGAATGAAGAGGGTGTGGTGGATGCGATCGCAATCGGCAACTATCCCAACGACCACCATTATCCTGGCTTCAAGATGCCCCTTGCCCCCAAAGCTATTGGTTGGGGAGGCCGCTGGACAGGAACACCCTTTACTATTCCTTACCGAGCCCTGGTGCCAGCTACTGTTGATGGGCTCTTAGCCTGCGACAAAAACATTTCCGTCACTCATATTGCCAACGGAGCCACCCGTCTCCAGCCCATTGTCTTAGGCATAGGACAAGCTGCTGGGGCAGCTGCCGCCCTATGCATCCAGCATCCATGCCAACCCAGGGAACTGCCCGTAAAGCACCTACAGTACACTCTGCTACGGGACCCTCAAGCCCCTGCCATGCTCATCCCCTGCTTTGACCTATTGCCTCAAGACGAACATTGGCTCAATCAACAAACAACATTTCTAGATACCCCAACGGCATATCCCGCAAGTGGCTTTACAGACTCTTCAAGAACATCGAGCCAGAATTTCACGTCTGGTAACCATATTTTCTACGGCCATTATCAACGGGGTAAAGACCATAGTCATCAGCTGCTTAGGGATACTGAAACCATTAGCCTTGTCGCTATCTCTCCCCAAGCAGCAATGCAACTAATGCAGGTCACTGCTGGCAGCAAAGTTAAGGTTTTCGGCATTCATAATCTGGGTGGTGCCTGGATTTTAGTCAAAGCTATCCAATCAGTGGACGATGTGTAACACACAGTACTAAAAATCGGTGTTACCACCCACACTTTTTTCACGTAGTTTTTCCTGAGTTATTTGTCAATTCCATGTAATCAGAAAGTAGCAATACTACTCATTTTCTGACCCATGAGAATTTCTCTATCGGTAATGTCAGTTGCTACTACCATCAGCCTTTGCAGCTTACTAGGACTATCTATTACTTCTAGCTCGCAGTTAGTTGACCGTGGCAGTGGACGAATCACAACAGCTCAAGCTGACCGTGGCAGTGGACGAATCACAAATACCCAAGTTGACCGTGGCAGTGGACGAATCACAAATACCCAAGCTGACCGTGGCAGTGGCCGGATCACGATTGCTCAAGCTGACCGTGGCAGCGGTCGGATCACGATTGCCCAAGCTGACCGTGGCAGTGGTCGGATCACAAATACTCAAGTTGACCGTGGCAGTGGACGAGTTACAACCGACCAATCTTATCGCGGTAGCGGTCGTATTATGAACGAAACCATTGACCAAGCGTACCGTGGCAGTGGTCGTTTAGTTGCTTAGAGGATAGTTTTATGGCCCCTAACCAACTTTTTCAGCAAAAGGCCACACAAAACACTATAGATATTAATCAGAAAAAGTTTTACGCTAACCGTTACAAGCTAGTGAGGAAATTAGCTATCAATGTTGAAGTTCCTCTGTCTGATTAAACAAATCAAGAATTATTGGTGCTTCTTTAAGGTAGCCTAGTTCCACTACGTAGATTTCCATTCGCTATATCAGCGTGTGTCTATCCCTAAGCGTCCATGACCAATGTTCAATCACCGATGACTGCTGATGCAGATCTGATTAAACGCCTGGAACCCAGTGCCATTGATCAGATCATGATGTACTTGGCATTCAGTGCTATGCGTACTGGCGGTCATCGCCACGGTGCGTTCCTAGATGCGGCAGCGACCGCAGCCAAGTGTGCAATCTACACGACTTATATAGAGCAGGGCCAAAACCTGCGCATGACGGGGCATTTACACCATATTGAACCCAAACGTGTTAAAGCCATCGTAGAAGAAGTACGGCAGGCTTTAAGCGAAGGTAAATTGTTAAAGATGTTGGGTGCTCAAGAACCCCGCTATTTAATTCAATTTCCCTACGTCTGGCTCGAAAAATATCCCTGGGAACCAGGGCGCTCTAGGCTAGTAGGCACTAACCTAACATCAGAAGAAAAAGCCCAAATCGAGCAAAAGCTGCCGTCCAATCTACCAGAGGCTCAACTCATAACCTCATTTCAGTTTGCTGAGCTAATTGAGTTTCTCCATGCTCGTTCTCAAGAATCTGTTCCCAATGGTCGACAGCTGCCGCTGAGTGAAGCCTTAGCAGAACATATCCGCCGTCGCTTACTTTACTCTGGTACGGTCACTCGCATTGATTCTCCATGGGGTATGCCCTTTTATGCATTAGCTCGGGCGTCGTATATTCCGACAGATGATGCTGAAAGAACTTACACCATGATTGAGGATACAGCCCGTTATTTTCGCATCATGCGAGAATGGGTTGCCCGTAAAGATGGCACCATGAGGGTCTTGGAGTCTCTTGATATCCCCGCAGAGAATCGTCAACAGGCCCTTGATGAATTGGATTTACTCTTACGAAAATGGGCTGACAAGTATCACCAAACCGGTGGTGAACCTATGGTTTTACAAATGGCCGTAGGTGTAGGCGACATTGATGGCTAGTTCAGCCAAAGCTGTCTGTAGCTTCTATTTGGATTCATATTAGCAACGGCATCAGCGAGGGAGGCAATTCCAGCTGATGCCGTTATTATTACGTCTATCACTGCCTAGGATTACTGTCTAAGCATTTTGACTCATCCCACAACAATCTTCTCAACTTAAATACTCTTCTCAAAGAGTATTCCAAGCTTGGGTCAGGATGTCTCCCAGCAGATGGCGACTTTTTCTATCTAACAAGGCATCGTCAGCCATTAGTTCAGTAATAACATCATCCAGGCTTTGACCTTGAGAGCGAGCAGTCTCAATCACATGGATAATCGCAGTGGCTATATGCGCTTCGCTCACAGACTTATCTGGAGAAGAGCTTTCTAAAACAGTTTTTAAAGATGACGGGCTCATATTTTATTAATAGGTAAGATGCAAACTCTACCCGATGGGCTCAGGCAAATCGCAGGAATATTTATCAACTAATACCGACAGATCAGTTCAGACGCACCTGCGAACTAGCATTTGCAAGGAATAGCTACCTGTTCCTCACACATATTGACCAGAAGTTAACAAAGTCTAACCTAAGTTGACCAAGAAAAAGTTTTTAATTTTGGGAATTGCGGTTAAATTTTCCCTTAAGCTTGCGCTGTAGGAGGTTGTTTTTTTAGACGAGGAAAGTTTGGTAGATCAATCGCAGATAAGGACGTAATTCGTTTCTGGGGCTTCAATGGATTGACTAAAGGTGATGGAGTACCCTGGGCAGACATTACAGGCAGATAAGTATCAGTCAATCCCCCTGTACGCGAAGCTTGTACACGAGCCAGGATTTCACTGGCCTGCGGAGATAACTGGGAGGAAATTGTTGTAGCATCCCCTAAGTTATCTGCCATAACAGAGTCGTTAGTTTCCTGAGGCTCTTTAGCCCAAGGAGAGGGTTCAGTAAACTGAGAGGGTTCAGTAAACTGAGGAGACTCTTCAGTTTCCATGGGAAGGGTTTGTCCCTCAGCTGCTGGGGCAACTTCATCGGGACCCATTACTCTGGCTAAGTCATGCCACAGCTGATCTTCGGCCTCAGTTGCTAATCTGGTTTCAACCCTCTGAGCATCTAACATGATCTCAGGGGTCTGAACGGTAACCTGAGGTCTGCCTTGCGCTCCCCGAATCAAGGACTCAAGCTGAGGATCTAACTTGCCATGGCCTAATGTAGACTCCCAAGGGCGAATTTCGTCTGCTTTGGGCATGGCCAGGTTTGATACATCAAGCGGTGCGACAGAACTATTGGATGCCTCTGTAGACATACTCAAACACTTTTCAAGGGCGGCTTTGAATTGCAGTGTGTAGCGCTGCTGCCTCTGGAGCCGCGCTCTCAAATCTCGACAGTTTGTATTGGCCTGCAATAATTCCTGAGACTGCTCAGTATTTTGCCTAAGTAGGGTGTTATGCTCGGCTTCTAACTGGGCTGTCCGCTCTCGATAGGCAGCCAACTCTGTCTGTAGGGTTTCGTTTAGCATCTGGTGATGCTGCAATGACTGGTTGCTTTGTTCTAGTTCAGTGACTAATTGTACAATTTCACGATCACCCACACGGTTTACGTCAGGGGCACGATCAATCTCAGCCTGGAGGGCAGCTTGCGATCGCTCCAGAGATTCTTCTAACTGAGATACCTTAGCCAGCAGTACATCGTTGCACTCATTTAGGTCCCGCACCAAATTAAGCAGTTCGGCCTCACGCTGATGACCAGTCTGCTCAGTAGCGGTTTCAGAAATACTGTTACCTGGGAGTGTGCTAGAAGAATCCATAGCGTTAGTTTGCAAATTAGGGGTAGTCCCTGGAATTTCATCGATAATGACCGTACCTGGGAAATGGACGGTCTGCCAGCTATTGTTATCTGAATTTTCAACAGGTAACTGTGCCCCATGCGACGAAACGTCACGGGGAGTGTTCCCGTTATCAGGAAAACTATCGTTTGATCTGGCGAAATTAAACATTATGTTTCAAAGCGCCGCAATAGCAAAGCGGATAACGATGGCATATTACGCCAATCTCCCCACAGTGTTAACACAGAAAATTTGATTGAGCACAAGTTCCTACCAGGAATTACCAATAAATCAGTACATTCAAGGAATTTCTCAATCGTTAAAATGTATTAAAAAGTTACACGAAAGTACGTTTCATCCTACATGATCAATATCCTCAACAAGGGTTTGCGCCAATAAGGTGCTGTGTATTAAAGCACGATCAACATGGGCACGAACCTGTACATCACTTAAGCCATCACCATTGGCATAATGGTCTAACCACTGCTGAGTCATGGTGTGGGCATGGTCAGGGATGAGTGGCAACGGGTCGTTAGGGGAAAGTCCCCAGCCCGGTAGCGACAGTTCTTGCATAATCTGGGTGACCTTAGGGTCATAGCTAATGGCAAAACAGCGACAGCCCTCGGCAACGGCCATAACAACACCGTGAAACCGCATGGCAATGGCCATTTCAATCCCGCGAAAGACGCCTTTGAGCTGCACCGGATCGGCCACTTGGATAATCTTGTGGGGACCGTTCAGATGTTGGGCAATATGGGTTGCGATCGCACCATCCTTAACCGGTTGAAAGGGCAATAACACAACACAGGTTTGGGTTGCTGCCTGAAAGTCTGCAATGGCTTTTGTTAAATTTGTCAGTCGTTCCGGTGTCAGCTGAGCATGGCCCCGCAGCACAACAGCAATTCGAGGTGCAGGTAAATCCGCAAATCCTGCTAAGGGGCTAGACTTGAGTGCCCAGACAGGATCTGGGGCTAGCTGACAGTTAATTCTCCAATCGGCCAGCAGTTGGGCAGAAGCACTGTCTCGCACACTAATCCCATCACAATTCTTCAGAGCCCAGCGGGTAATCCATTGACTGCTACGTCGCTTTAAAGGCCCCATTCCCTGGCCCCAAGCAATGGTACGCAGCCCCAGCCACTGCGCCAGTATCATCAAACCACCGTAGTACAGCGGATTGATAGCACTGGTGGCATCCTGCATTAAACTGCCCCCGCCCCAAATAAATGCCTGAGAACTTTTTAGAGCCGACCACACCGCCGACAAAGATTTTCTTGGCACCGCTTCAACACCATAGCGTTGAGCCGTTTCCTGGGGATTACCGGAGAGAACAATGGGGGTGACAGACGGCGGCAATAGCTGTAGCAACGTTGCTAACAGCGCCTCATCGCCGCCATTGCCCATGCCATAGTAGCCACACAACACTGCCCGCATGCACGCTGTTCCCTTAACTGTCTGCCGAATCTACTTTAGACTAGAGCTCGTGGTTATCCCAGGGCACCCACAAGGCGATGCCCAGACAGGTAGGCAATAGCCCACCTTCATTAACCCATTTTGACCTGGAGCAATTAAAAGGGAATGCCCCTTATCGTTGCCCCTACCATTGACGTTCTAGATTTATGCACGCCCTCTCGATTCCTACCTGGATGGTTCATATCTCCAGCGTGATTGAATGGATCGCCGCCATTTATTTTGTCTGGCAGTTTGCTGATATCACCGGCTGGCTCGCATGGAAATGGTTATCCTTCGGCATGCTACCGGCCTTGGTCAGCGCCATGTGTGCCTGTACCTGGCATTTTTTCGATAATTCTCCCTCTCTAAGCTGGTTGGTAATTTTACAGGCCTCTATGACCATGGTAGGTAACTGTACCGCCTGTGCTGCTGCCTGGTATATCTGGAGACAAGCCCGTGTCTAAAGAAACCTTGTTCGCGATGTCCCTATTTCCTTATCTAGGGTTTCTTTATTTTTTAACCAGGTCAAGGCAGACACCCAAGTTGGCATTAACTGGGTTCTACGTGCTGCTCATTTTCGTAGCAGTGACTATTCCAGCAGGCATCTATGCTCAGAAAGCTTACGGTCTAGAGCTTGCCAATGTGGACTGGCTCCACGGCAGTGCTGAGATTTTCCTCACACTCTCTAACATTTTTGTAGTGCTAGGCTTTAGAAACGCAGTACAGAAACTAAAAGCAAAGAAAGCTAATTGAGGTTTCTGCTAGAGATACCAGCAACTGTGGCGTAGGTAATAACAATGTCTGCTGTTTTAACTGCCAAAAATAAGTCTAGTCTTGCAGAATGGTACCAGGCCCAGTGGGGTGACTATGTCCGCTATCGAGATAGCTTGTCCCCTGATCAGTACCGTTTATTTTTTCATCAAGGCTATCTACTCATCACCGAAATGGGCTGGGAAGACATCACCCACGCTACAATTTGCGACTTATTCACTATCATTCTGGGTTTCTGGTTCAGTATCCATCCTGAACAAATAGCTAGTTCACTGGGTCGATGTCTTATCGAAAAAGATAAAGACACGGCTGGTGCACCTGATTTAGTCCTATACCTTGGTGATGACTATCCACGTTGGGAATCTGGTCAACCTCGCAGAATTGACTTACACCAATGGCGTGCCCCCGATTTGGTGGGCGAAATTTCAGACACGACTTTAGCGAGTGATTTAGATGAAAAGAAGCAGCTTTATGCCGCGCTTGGTATTCCTGAATATTGGGTAATCGATGTGCGAGGCATCCGTGTTTTTGCGTTTGCACTACAGTCTGATGGTAACTATCAGCTGACTGACACCTCCCAGGCATTAAAGGATTTACCCATAGCCCTTTTAGAACAGACCATTGCCAAGCTAGAAAACAACAGCAACATTACTGCCGCACAATGGTTTAACCAGCAAGTCTTAGCTTTAAGAGATACTAAATAAAGCCTACTTTTTGATCCCTTCTCTGTGACCGAGAATCCTTTTCTAAATTTGACCTATGAGCCTGCCTTAGAGGCCTTAGGCGATGACTATTATGACGTTGTTGTAGCAGCCAGCTTTCCTCAACACATTCTGCGGTTTCGCAATGATGACCTCTTACCAAGGTTGAACCTAGAGCCAGATAACGTCAGTGACTTCGACTTTATCGAAGCATTCGGGCAGTTTCAACAACGCTCACCGTTGATGGCCCTGCGCTACCACGGCTATCAGTTTGGTGACTACAACGTCGCGCTGGGTGATGGCCGTGGCTTCCTTTATGGCCAAGTGAGAGGTACCGATAAAGTACTCTATGACTTTGGCACTAAAGGTTCCGGCACCACACCTTACTCTCGCAATGGAGATGGGCGATTAACCCTCAAGGGTGGCGTTCGAGAAATCTTAGCCTCTGAGGCTCTACATGGGCTTGGGGTCAACACATCTCGATGTTTTAGCTTGGTGGAAACCGGTGAAAGCCTATGGCGCGGGGATGAACCATCACCAACTCGGTCATCAGTCATGGTGCGCTTCAGCAAATCTCACATTCGGTTTGGCACCTTTGAGCGGCTGCACTATCTGGGACGTGCTGACCTAATGTCTCCCTTACTCGATCATGTGATTGAGGTCTACTACGCCCATTTGCTGGGTATACAGGATCCACAGGAGCGCTATGGGCAGTTTTATGCCGAACTCGTGCAACGAGTAGCCCAGTTGGCAGCCCAGTGGATGTCAGTGGGCTTTTGCCATGCTGTACTCAATACCGACAACATGTCGATCACTGGGGAAAGCTTTGACTACGGTCCCTACGCTTTTATGGATGAGTTTAACCCTCGGTTTACAGCGGCCTATTTTGACTACATGGGTCGCTACAGCTATGGCAACCAGCCTCGGGTATGCGAATGGAATCTACGGATGTTGCAGAAGCCTCTGGCACTGATTATGGCTGCCGAAGATTTGGAAACTGGCCTTGCCCGCTATCGCGATCATTATTACGCTGCCTACAAACAGAAAATGCTAACCAAGTTAGGCTTTGGGGAACTGCTACCGGAACTTGGGGATGAACTGCTGCGCTTAACCCTAGAACTGTTAGAAAAAACACAGGTGAGTTATCACGACTTTTTCACGGGGCTAACGGGCCAGTTTTCCCCACAATGGTGTGAAGACCCCGAGCACATTCTACAGACGACGGTTGAAAACTCTGATGATGAAGCAGCCACACTGCTCAAGGCTTGGCGATTTCACTATCACACTTGCCTGACCACGCTGTCGTCAGAGGAGATTACCCAGATAGGTCAATGCTTACGCCAGCACAATCCAACAACTGTGTTGCTACGACCTGAAATTGAAGCAATTTGGGAACCCATCGTTGCTGAAGATAATTGGCAACCGTTCTACGATCTAGTGGCCAAACTTCAAGACCCGTTTGGTGAAGGTTAATCGTGTAGAACCTTTCCATGAAAGGGTTCTACACGATTCATAATACCGCTGATTTAAATGGCCAGCAGACGTCTGATGCCACTGATGCCAATGCCAGCGTAACCAACAGCTAACAAAATGCTACTTAAGGCGATACGAATACTTGCCTTAGTTGCCTCCGACCGCACCCGCTTAGTCGCTTCTTCGCGACGGGTGCCAATTTCTGTTTCTAGACGCGTACGCAGTTGAGAGGCTTGACCAGAGAGAAACTCATCTAAAGATTCTGGGTTTTCCTCAAACTGACGAATTTGAGCTGCCTGCTCTGCAGTGACATTACCGCTAGCCACCAGCTGATCAATTTGTTCTGGATTATTCAATAAGCTGCTGATGCGATCGCGTTGCTGAGTCACCTCTACATTAAGACGCTGCTCCAACTGATTAGCGGCTTCAGTAGCTTCAGTGGAGACCTGGGTCAGCGCTTCCTGGCTCTGCAACCGCACATTATTCATATGCACCGGTGCCAGGACAGCAAATAGCAAACCTAGGATGCAAGCCAAGAGACAGGTCCAAAAACGCACATCTAGAAACAGGCTGCCACTACCGCGCTTACCACGGACATAGCTATCAATCCAAAAGCCAGTGAATAGTAGGGCAATACCCACTAAAGGAACGATGCCGCGATCAACTAGCTGGGTAGTCGTTGTGATTTGCCAGGTACGGTTCAGTAAATCTGGCGGTAATAGTAGCACCAGAAAATCCACTAAAGCGGCCAAAATGGTAATACCACCCACCAGCTTGAGAGCTAGAGCAGCAATGGGAGATGGCGCATTACTCGTCGATTGAGCAGAGGAAGTCATGTACGATCACGAAGTGCTACATCATAGTTAATAGTGCCCGACATAGTTACCGTTGGGGTAGATTGCCAGAAAAAAATATGCAGTTTTCTTAATTATTTAGCTTTCCTGACGTTCTTAAGTACAACACAAGAAATGCTAAATGCCTAGCCAGCGCCCTGAGCTTTCGTGGCCCGCTGCCGCAAAATATCGGGACCGCGCGATGTGCCCAGGCGAGTAGCCCCTGATTCAATCAGCATGAGTGCCTGATCAGGGGTACGAATACCACCAGAGGCTTTGATGCCAACTCGACCACGGCTGACGTCTTTGAGCAAGCGAACGTCTTCTACGGTCGCTCCACCATGCCAGCCAGTACTAGTTTTAAGGAAGCTAACGCCCGCATCCATACAGACATCGGCTGTCGTTCTTTTCTCAGCTTCGTCCAACAGCGCCATTTCCAAAATGGCTTTTACACACTGCCCCGTAGCTTCCACAATCTGGGCTAATTCTGCATGTAGCCGTTCTAGTTGACCCGATTTGACCCAGCCCAGGTTAATCACTACGTCCAGTTCAGTTGCGCCATTTTCCGTCGCTTCTTGGGCAGCAAACAACTTGCTAGCTGACGTCTCTGCTCCGGTCGGAAAACCAATCACGGTACTCACAGGAATAGAACTCTCATGCAGGTTCTCAACCGCCCGTTGAACATGCACTGGATAGACACAGACACTGGCAAACCCAAAGCGTTGAGCTTCTGCACACCAGTGATCGACATGCTCTAAGGTGGCAGTGGGCACCAATAGGGAATGGTCGATGTAGGGGGCAATATCAATATCAATAGAGGTGTTCATGGCTCAGCGAAAAAATGGAAAACCGAGTAAATAGCCGATTAGAGAAGGCTTTATACGTTTGAAGAATAGATAAACAGAACTTGATAGCTGAGACTCAATTACGTAACTTCAGTAAAGTTTAATGAGTACATTCACAATAAAGCGGGAATTTTGATCAGAGCTAGATGGCTCAACTATTATTAAACAAGAGATTCATTAAAGGCTTGCAAGCCTACATTATGGCTCTTTAAAGCCTGTCTGCATCGATTCCCACCATCGATTTGTAATCCAAACAACTGCATAGTTTAAGCGGTAGGCAGTTTGTGCCTGACATTTGTGCCTGACATAGTCTTACTCCTTATTTCAGTACATTTCCTTTTTATTCAAGATTTTTATGGCTGAGCTATCTATTTCCGCCATTATTTGCACCCATAATCGTGATCAATACTTGGCAGCAGCCATCGATAGTTTGTTGACTCAGACGCTACCTGATATCGAAGTCATCGTAGTTGACAATGCTTCGACCGACACCACAGCAGAAATCGTCCAGATGCGACTGTCGGACCCTCGGTTGCGCTACGTGTACGAGCCCACATTGGGACTGTCTACCGCCCGTAATACCGGGGCAAACGCTGCTAACGGGGATATTGTGGCTTACCTTGATGATGATGCGGTTGCCAGTTCTCAGTGGTTAGCATCCCTGCTAGAGGTATATGAGAAAAATAGTAAGGTTGCAATCGCAGGTGGCAAAGTCACCCTCCTCTGGCCCCCCGACGTGGTTCAGCCACCCGCCTGGCTGTCAGACGATTTAGCCAGTGGCTTAGGGGCCTATGATTTAGGCGATCAGGTACGTTACATCAAAAACCCGAGTCTGACCCCCCGAGGTCTCAACTACTCCCTGCGCAAAACCTTCTTAGATTCCGTTGGTGGCTTTGACGTCAACCTTGGTCGGGTTGGCAAAAATCTGCTTTCCAACGAAGAATTACACATGACTCAGTTAGCGCTTAGAAATGGCTGGGATGTTGTATATGTTCCTGATGCGCTGGCTGCTCACAATGTATCCCCCGCTAGACTTAAGCCAGGCTGGTTCCTAAGCCGTAGCTGGTGGCAAGGCATTAGCGAATGCTACCGTGAGCAAGTATCAGGGCGCGCTGGTGTAGCTCAATTACGATGGGGTGGGGAACGCCTTGTGCGCGGTGTTTACAAGACCGTCAAATACGTTAACGACCCAGCACAACGGTTTGAGAATTTGACCTATGCCTATGGTCAGCTGGGCTATTTGGGCAGTGTTTTGCGATACCTAATCAGACCCTACAAACCTGCTAAGTCATCCGCCTAGCTTGGCACCATAATTAGTTAGATGTTAGTTAGATAAAAACCTTACTTCAGGATTTCGATAGCGTAGGTCATACGTAGATTAGGAACTCAATCGCTCAGGTTTTAATCAACCATCTACCGTTCATTTAGATTTCCATTTACCCATGAGTGCTGCCACCAAAATCCCTGTTTCTGTACTGATTCCTGCCAAAAATGAGGAAGCCAATCTACCTGCTTGTTTAGAAAGCGTCGCCCAGGCAGATGAAGTATTTGTGGTGGACTCCCACAGTGACGATCGCTCTGTTGAGATTTCAGAATCCTACGGTGCCCATGTGGTTCAGTTTGATTTCAATGGACGCTGGCCAAAGAAAAAAAATTGGTCCTTAGATCATCTCCCCTTCCGTAACGAGTGGGTACTCATCGTAGACTGCGACGAACGCATCACCCCAGAACTTTGGGCAGAGATGGCAGAGGTGATTACAGAGAACACACTAGATGGCTGCTACCTCAATCGCCGGGTTTACTTTTTGGGTAAATGGATTCGCCACGGGGGTAAATATCCTGACTGGAACATGCGCTTTTTTCGCCATGCTAAAGGTCGCTATGAAAATCTAAACACCGAGGAAATTCAAAATACCGGTGATAACGAAGTGCATGAGCATGTGGTTATTGAAAGTGGCAATGTAGGCTATCTCAAAAACGACATGCTCCACATCGACTTCCGTGATCTGTTCCACTGGTTGGCCCGCCACAACCGTTATTCCAACTGGGAAGCGCGGGTGTATTACAACTTACTCACTGGCATGGGCGACGACGGCACCATTGGGGCCAATCTCTTTGGAGATTCTGTGCAGCGCAAGCGATTTCTCAAGAAAATTTGGGTGCGCTTACCCTTCAAGCCATTTCTACGCTTTGTACTGTTTTACTTTATTCGCCTTGGTTTTCTCGATGGCTATCCCGGCTACATCTATGGCCGGTTGCTCAGCCAATATGAATACCAGATTGGTGTCAAACTCTACGAACTTAGATTTGGTGGCAGCCTGAACATCTCTGAGCAAAAAGAACCCAACGAAAACCCTCAAGCTGCTTTATTAGGTGATGCTTGATGGCTGATGGTATGCCCCAAACCTCTCCCCAGACATCTCATGACCCCCTGTCTGCCCCCTCTAGCCCCCCTGAGCCTGACTTTGGCCCCCCATCCTTGGTGGATTTGAGGCGTTATTATCAGCCGGGCTTCGAAGTGGGTCGTCCGAAGTGGGTCGTCATGGTGTGGTGGCTCGTCCAAGCCGTTGTGTTTCCCCTCACCCTGCACACGGCCCATGGGCCACGGTGTGCCCTACTACGGCTGTTCGGGGCAAAAATTGGCAAAGATGTAGTTATTCGTCCATCCGCTCGATTTACCTATCCCTGGAAAGTGGAAATTGGCGACTATAGCTGGGTGGGGGAAGACGTTACCTTCTATAGCTTGGCTCCTATTCGCCTCGGGCAGCACTGTGTTGTCTCGCAAAAGTCCTATTTGTGCACCGGTAGCCATGACCCTAGCGATCCCTGCTTTGCCTTAATGACGGCTCCCATTGTGATTGAAAATGGAGCCTGGGTAGCGACGGATTGCTTTATCGCACCGGGGGTCAAGATTGGCGCTAATGCCCTGATCGGGGCCCGTAGCAGTGTCTTTAAAGACATGCCAGCCCAACATATTTGTGTCGGATCACCCTGTCGACCTCAAAAAGTACGTGTCATTACGTCTGACGTACCTAGCTAACATTGTTGGGAAACGTCACAATAACTGAGTAATCCGCAGGCAGAAAGATGGGGTTGATTGGAGATAGGACATTAGCGATCGCAACCTGGGTAGCTATCCTTGGCACCCTGGCCGTCAATACCCTATCCAATTTTTTCCCCATTGATGGCAACACCGTTGCCGACCTGGCCAATGGCCCCCTTGGCGGCGTTCTCATTACCCCCGCCAACTATGCCTTTATTATCTGGGGGGTAATTTACGTCGGTCTGATTGCCTATGCCTGGTATCAGTCTCGGCGTAAATATCGAAGTCAATTGTTGATCCAACGCATCAACTACTGTTTGATCACAGCCTGTGTAGCTCAGATGGCCTGGATTTACTTATTTACACTACAGCTCTACTGGCTGTCAGTGGTGGCCATGGTGATTATTTTATCGGCTCTCATTGCCGCCTACAGCGAACTGGAAGAGGGCCAGCACCAGGTCAGTAGTCGCCGTAAACGTTGGGTCAATGGACCGATTAGCATTTACTTAGCCTGGATTTCAGTAGCAACGGTGGTGAATGTAGCATCGGCTCTTTATGCATCCGGCTTACCAGAACTGGGGCTGTCCGGTGCCGTTTGGACAGCCATCATGATTGTGGTGGCTAATTTAATCGCAGTTTTAGCCCTGGTGCAACGGGGAGATCTCCCCTTTACCCTGGTTTTCATCTGGGCAAATGTAGCCATTGCCCAGCGGCATCACACCATTCCCACCATTTGGGTGCCGGCGTTAGTCATGAGCATTGCCCTAGTGGGTCTCTTGGCCTATCGTCGCTATCCCAAAAAGAGCTGGTAGGCAGGGTTATCGTTTTCTTCCCAGTAGCGATAGCCTAGGGTTTCTAGAAACGCCTGCCATTCATTCATTTCTTCCGGTGGCACCTGCATACCGACCACGATGCGGCCATAGTCTGAGCCGTTGTTGCGGTAATGGAACAGACTAATATTCCAATTGGGGCTCATGGAGCTGACAAACTTCATCAGGGCACCGGGGCGCTCAGGAAACTCAAACCGGTAAAGGCGTTCGTTTTTGGCCAGGTTAGAGTGCCCACCCACCATATGGCGCAGGTGCATTTTGGTGAGTTCATCGTCGGTAAGATCCAGGGTTTTAAAGCCGTTGGCCTCAAACCGTTCTTTCATGGCAATGGCGTCGTTGCGATCGCAAATCTGCAAACCGACAAAGATATGGGCCTCAGTATTATCAGCAATGCGATAGTTAAATTCCGTTAGATTGCGTTTGCCAATGTGATCGCAAAAGCGTTTTAGACTGCCTGACTGCTCAGGAATGGTGACCGCAAAAATCGCTTCCCGCTGTTCTCCCAACTCTGCCCGTTCAGCCACAAACCGCAGCCGGTCAAAATTCATGTTGGCACCACAGGCCACCGCCACCAGGGTTTCATCTTTAATGCCGGTTTGTTTCACATAGGCCTTAGCCCCTGCAATGGCCAACGCTCCCGCTGGTTCCACAATCGAGCGTGTATCTTCAAACACATCTTTAATGGCAGCACAGGTATCATCAGTGCCCACCCGGATAATGTCATCCACATATTGCTGACAGAGCCAGAAGGTTTCTTCCCCCACCTGGCTAACGGCTACACCATCCGCAAACAGGCCCACTTGGGAAAGCTTAACTCGCTGCCCTAGCTTTAGGGATTGGTACATGGCGTCGGCATCCTTGGGCTCGACGCCGATGATTTTAATTTCCGGTCGCAACCGTTTTACATAGGCCGCAATGCCGGAAATCAGACCGCCACCCCCAATGGCGACAAAAATGGCATGGATGGGCTGCTGGTACTGACGCAAAATTTCCATGCCAATGGTGCCCTGCCCGGCAATCACATCCGGATCATCGAAGGGATGGATAAAGGTCATCCCTTTTTCCGCTTCTAACTGGCGGGCATGGATATAGGCATCGTCAAAGGTCTCACCATGGAGAACAACCTCACCGCCACGGGTTTTAACTGCATCAACCTTCACATCCGGTGTGGTTTCAGGCATGACGATAATGGCACGGGTGCATAGACGTCGAGCCCCCAAGGCCACCCCCTGGGCATGGTTTCCAGCCGAGGCAGCAATCACCCCACGGGCTAGCTTATCCGGTGGCAGCTGGGCCATTTTGTTGTATGCCCCCCGCAATTTAAAGGAAAAGACTGACTGCATGTCTTCTCGCTTGAGCAGTAGCTGATTACTCAGACGCTTAGATAAATTGGGAGCCAGTTCTAGGGCCGTTTCTTGAGCAACGTCATAGACACGGGCATTGAGAATACGTTTGAGATAGTCAGCGTGCATGGGCGGAGGGGAATGGAAGGTGCTTTAGATTACATGTCCTAATGAAAATATACAGCCCCACCTCCCAGTAGATTGGCTCGATTGCCTTGCGAAATTCCTTGGAAACGTCATGAAGCTACCGTTGGGTCTTGTTCTGTAGCAGGGTGCATCTTTTTCTCAGTTCTCAGGTTATGGATAGAAGATAGGTAGATGCGCTCTTTAATGCGAAAACTTTTTGTGGGCATTGAGATCGCAACCAGCGCCAGCATCCACGGTCTGATGCTCCTGGGCTTCAGCCTGATTTGGGCCGTCATTTACCTGTCCTTAGTGCAGGTTGAATACGACCGATTATCCGATCCCACAGGAAAGTACGAAGCAGTCATCACGTACCCCAAGATCTATCACTTTCTTCCAGCGATGCCCGGACAAGGCAGTGACATGAGCGGCAGCATCGCTATCTACGATCGCGGGGGTAATTTTTATGGGGGCGACTCGCTGGACTTTGTGCGGGATGGCTATGGCGTCGAGTGGACGGAAACCGGCGCATCGTTACAGTTTGTCGGCGAGTGGGATTTTGCAGCTGGCACCTATGCTTACTGGTCAGATGATGGAGAGCGGGTTGTTGAGCAGGTACGAGAGTAAAGCATTTTATAGCTAACGATTTTTGGGTAATGAATGATTTATGATTCTCGTACCAATGCTACGGTTCTTGGATTAACACGCAATCACTCACCCATCTACTAGGAGATTTATAGACACTATGTTGACAGAGCTGCAAAACCGCAAACTCCTGAAGCTGTTCTGTATGTATGATTGCGATCGCGATGGGTTCTTAGTTTGCAAAGATTTTGAAAATATCGCCACCAAGCTAGCAAAAGTTAAAAATCTAGGTGCCCGTTCGCCTAAGGTATTAGCCCTCAAAGAACGCTTTCTTCAGGCCTGGAAGTCTCTATTAAGTGGTGCTGATAGTAATAGTGATAAGAAAATCAGCTTGCAGGAGTGGCTCACCTATTACGATGATGTTTTAGGTAACAAAGACCGATACTTTAAAGAAGTTCAATCCTTAATGAAGCTGATTTTTGAAGTGTTTGATACCAATGGCGACGGTCAGCTGTGCACAGAAGAGTGGGCCGAGCTTTTTCAAGTATACAATGTGCATCCTGCCTATGCCCCTCTTGCTTTTGAGCAATTGGATATGAACGGCGACGGTTTTCTCAGCAAGGACGAAATCTTAGTTTTAATTGACGATTTCTTCTGCGGCGATGATCCCACTTCAGTGGCAAATTCCATGTTTGGGCCTTACTAATGGGCAGTCATAAACTCCTGCGATTATTCCCCTGCTGCTTCAACCTTAGCCTGAGGTCTGGCAAAGGGCAGGAGGGGGACTATTCCCAGAACTATCTTCATCAGGAGCCAGATACTCGGCCAGTAAGTCACAGCTCGACTGCATTAGCTCATCCATATCTAAATTCCAAAGGTTGAGCTTACCAGCCAACCCCAGTGACAACAACGTGGTCTCATCTACATCAAAGTCCAAGAGAATGGGATACCCACTACGGTGAATATTTAATGTTGCCACCGTTGTATCCGTAGGGTAATGCCAAACATGAATCTTACCCTCCGTTGACGCAACAATAAGTAATTCATCACTGTCACCATAGGTTATATCTGTAATCCGCCCCAAGTAACTCCTGGAAAACAAGAAATTACCATTCTGAGCACTCCAAATAGAAACTGTTCCATTAACGTCAGCCGAAGCCACATGATTCCCTCCGGCATTAAATTGAATGTTAGAAATAGCATGCTGGTGACGCCTTAGGGTTTTAAGCCGTTGGCCTTCTGTATCCCAAAGATGAATAGTGCCATCTTGACTACCCGACGCTAACAGTTTTCCATTAGGGCTGTAGCTAATGCTGGATATGGGTCTGTCCCTATCACCAAAGTGATGCGTCAGCTCGCCGTTAGCACTCCAGAGCTTAATCTCTCCATTTATACCTGCTGAAGCGATTGAGTCATCTCTCGGATTAAATTCAACACTGGAAACAGAACTGTCGTGACCATCAAATTCTTTGATCAGTTCGCCGGTATTACGCCACAACTTAATCGTGCCATCATTACTGGCAGAAACAATCAAATCTCCCCTAGAGCTGTAGCTAAGATCAGTAATGCTCCCATTATGGGCTTGAATAATGCTCACCAAACTGCCACTGCCATCCCAAAATTTAATCGTGCCATTTCGATAGCCTGAGATAAAAGCACCGTTAACATTAGCCGATGCAATGCTAGTGGCCTGTGTCTCTGTGTGACTAATAAGTGTTCTATCTTTTGCTCTGAAGTCCCATAGGCTGACCCGTTCATCCGCACTGGCCGAAACAAATGCGTTTTCATTAGGGCTAAAACTAACGTTAAAAAAGCTGGCTTGAGCATCACTTGATTGATAGGCATCCAGTTGTTGCCCCTGTAAGTTCCAAAGCCTGATCGTTCTGTCACTACTGGCAGAAACCAGAAACTGACTATCGGCACTAAAGCTGACGTCCCAAACCTTAGCTTGATGACCATCAAGACTATCCCTCAGCTGGCCATCAAGCGTCCAGAGTTTAACGGTTCTATCGGTGCTAGCAGAAGCCAACAGCTGGCCATTCGGACTAAATACCACTTGATTAACTGAAGCCCCATGGCCCGCCATCTGACCTAAGTCTTCACCCTCTGAGGACCAAAGCCGAATCGTTTGATCACTCCCCCCTGAAACCAGGAGATTGCCATCACGATTAAAACCAACACTGTTCACCCAAGATGTATGTCCGCGCATGGTGCGTACTTCAAGACCAGTATTCACATTCCAAAGTTTGACCGTCCTATCAGCACTGGCTGAGGCCAGCATCTGGGCATCTGGGTTAAATACAACACTGTTAACTGCTCCTGTATGGCCCGTGAGTGTTTTTAGTAATACGCCATTTAAATCCCAAATTTTGATCGTCTGATCGTCACTGGCTGATGCAATCCGTTCATTATTAGGACTGAAGGCAACACTTCTAATGCCTTTTGTGTGGGCTCTAGATATACTGCTGATCAAACGCCCATCTTTTTGTCGGATATTAATTGTGCCATCATCGCCAGCAGAAGCAATCATTGTGCCATCATTGCTGTAGGCAACAGCAAGAACAGATTTGGAATGCCCACCAAAGCGATTAATCTCCCGAATCTCGCTTAAGGATTTTTGTAACTCAATAGAGATGCGTGCCTTGAGCTCTGGTTTATCCCATTGCAGCTGTCGAAATATTTCCGCAGCCTCCAGCGATTTAAGCAGTGGTTCCATCAGCTGCCCCTTATCTGTTTGATGAAAAGTGTTCGAACTATCGAGCAATCGTTCAATGGACGATTCCTTGGTTCGACGAGTTAGTGCGCGTGTATTCACCAAAAGTATCGCCAAAACAATGCTAGTCACAACAGCGGCAACACCCACTACTCCGCCAAATATCATCAGGGCTTTAAAAAATCGAGAAAGCCTATTTTCAACTCGTTCTCGTTCTTTCCTTTCCCTGGCTAGGTCATCACGTAGTCTTTCAATTTTCAGAAACTGTTTTTGCTCACGCATGAAGCTTGCCAGATAGTCATGCACTAACTGGTAGCGCTCTTGAGGGAACTCTGGCACCTCCACCACCAACCCTGACTTAGTAAGAATCTTGAGAATAAGGTTTATTTTCTGGCGTTTTAGCGCCTTCTGCTCACCATAACTACGTAAATCATCCACTAAATCAGATTCTGTCTTTAGGGGACGAATTCCTTTCTCATCCGTTAGCAAATACAGCGTTAGCTCAGCAAGCTGCTGATTTTCTCTAGGACCGCATTCGTATAAAACGTCATTGAGATACTTCTGTACGAGCAGTTCTTTAGTCGATAAATTTGGGTCCCCCCAATTGTGATACTCTCGCTTAGTGGTGATGTTTTCCGTCTGTAGCTGCGCTCCAACAATTTGCAACTCAATGGGACGCACTTCTCCAGCCCCTGCCGCTAAGTCTTTAACCACCTGTTCTATCAGGTCATCTTCAGGGTTATAGGGGGTAGGATAGGTCAGATCCTTAAAAACCGATTGGGTTTCCTCAAGGCTAAAATTCCCTATGTAGTAGAGCCACTTTTTGTCGAGAATATTATTGTCGATAATATCTAAAGTAGTGATGCGATCGCACTCTAACAAATAGTGAATATAATCTTCCCGCAGCGATAGCAACACTTTGACATAGGGCATCGTCAAGCAGGACCGCAAAAAATCATAAAATGGGCGACGCTCTGCCGTTTGCTCAAACTCAAAGAAGAATTCTTCAAACTGGTCAAAGACCAATACCAATACCTGATTTTTCTGAGTGTAATGCTTTAAACGACGGAGAACCTTCTCAGGTGGTATTGAACTGGCAGCAACAGACTCATCCGCTTCCTCAGACCCTTCTTGCACATAACCAAGAATGCCAGAACTATACAAATCTCCTTTAGCATCTATATCCGTCAGAGTTTGGACTAGATCCTCAACCCAGTTACGATATCGTCGTAGATACACGGGCACCACCCGACGAGTTTCAATGCGCTCCCGCTCCAATGCAGGCACCAATCCCGCCTCAATCAGAGAACTCTTACCTACTCCCGATGGACCGTACACAATGGTCAAAACATACTCATCTTGACCCAGCCGTCGTACCAGTTCTTTTACATCCTGTTTACGACCAGATGCCACAATGACATCTTTGAAGACTTCGTCAGAAGGCAAGGCTGGATTTGCCATTTGTTGTTTTGGCTGTAATCGCCCCGCACCAACAAATGCACGATAATTAAACCGACTCTCGATAGCATCTCTCTGACGACGGGTCTCAAAGGCAGGGAGATATAGCCCCTGCTGAAAATATCCTTTTTGTAACTGTGCTAGCAATAAGCTATACAACCTGGGATCGTAGTCTGGATGAGCCACACTACGGGCTTCTTCTAACGTAGCAACTGCTGTATCAATTTCTCGTTGTTGAAACTGGGCTTTCCCTAACGAAAATAGATACCAGCTACGATGAAAACTATTCACCCAATTGAACAAATCAACATCCTGTTTATCTTTTAGAGAAAGATTAGCCGGTTGAATTAGTCGCAACGCAGATTCAGCATAGGCTTGAGCCTTAGCCCAGTCGCCTCTAGCTAAAGCTACCTCCGCCAGAAACCCCCCAGCACGAGCTAGCCGAAAAGTATTCTGCTGTTGTTGTTGATGTAGACTTTTAGCCTTAGTCGCCACGATCTCTAGTTCTGACCACCGTTCCAAACGATGAAGAGACTCCGCCAAGTAATTGATATACTTGGCAGCTAATTCTGGTTGCTGAGCAATTTCGAACGTATCTATAGCCGCAGTAAAATATTTACAAGCATTATTTAAAGCACGCTCAAAGTCAGGCAAGTGACGCTCAGCATGGGTGCGCCACCACAGCCCTAGATAAAATTGCACATGCCCCATTTTCTCCTGCCACTCAAGAGCATGATCTGTTTCAGCAATCAAGCTTTTCCATTGCTTCAGACTATGTTCATAGTGGTGGCGAGCTATATCTAGATTGTTATTAGCAATGCGTCCACGCACAAATTCCAAGTCAGCCGTCTGAAATGGAGAAAGCTGCACATTATGAGCACTCAATGCCGCCAAGCTCGTTTCTAATTCTTGGTAGTTAGCCGAACTAGTTGTAAAACCTAAGTCTCGGACAGTGAGAAAGCGATGCTCCTGGGACTGCGTTACCTGTTGCCATACATTTTGAATAAATTTATCGATAAATACTAGAAAAAAGGACGACGGTGTTTCAAACGTAATCGAATTAGCCCAAGTATAAAAATCTGGTGCAGTGCGAATAATATGCTTCAGGTCACTATCAGTGAGCCATAGTACCAGGGGAAACGAAAACTCACGAAACTCTTCACGAATCTGGTTAGTAGCAGTTAACAATTGCTCCGAATCCTGCACCTCATTGAGACCGTACACCATCAAAGCATCAGGGTCAGCATTCCTGGTATAGGCATTAACCGTGGTAAAGAGTGTGGTCGCCGTTGGAGCCAGAGTGATCTCATCAAACGGAAAAGCACATTGTTGCCGTAGCTTACTAATCAACTCCTGACGGTGAAGCGTGGAGTTGCATACTGCCAAAATCAACGCAAATTCACCTTGGGAAAACCGCAGTAGACGACAAAGTTCTTCCAAAGCTTCTTGATTTTGCGGTGATGGCACCTCAGGCATCAGACTTTAGTTCCTCAGCATTGAGTAAAACTGGGTTGAGCGCAAACCAGGTTTGTCCAGCATCCCGATATTCAAACACAAATAAGCTGCGTAATAGCGACTGATATTCCCCTTCGCCTCGAACAGTTTTCGTGCGATTCACCTCCCGCAGCAGACCCCATTCCTCAAAGTCGATGGCCTTGGTTAAATCGCTGAGTCGCAGACTAATCACCCGGTCCAGCAACTCCCTGGTAAAAGGTGGATCGGCTTTTTTTAAGCAGTAGTTAATTAATACAAGTAAATTTCGCACATGACCACCGCTGGCAAGGCATAGTCGATCTAGAGTTTCTAGCGAGTCAAACAGCTCACCAACTCTAGCTAACCGTTCCTTAGCCGATAGGTCTGGAAATGCCCGAGCCAGCAGCATTTGTCGGAGGGCACTAATACCGGCTTCGCAAGGACTGCCATCTCGGTTTTGGGTACGGACCATGGGCAATACTTGAGGCGCACTACCAAACCGATTGGTCAGGTTCTCCTGCTCATTAGAAAAAGACAGCACTAGCGGCACGGTATACACCACATGGCAGCGCAGTTTCTTGAGCTGGTCACCACGGTCAACAAATAGATATTCTGGCTGACGACGCCCCTGGCCACGGGGTTTATTATCAATGCGGTCCAGGTTATCAACGATCACCACCAACCCAGCCTTATCCTGAGTACTCAGCTGCTGATTCGCTGTATCAATCAGTTCGCTATTGATCACCTCCAAAATAGAATTAATGCGGGGCTCTAAATGCTGTCTTAGTAGGGATCGCACATCTTTGCTGTCTTTTGCTTTCGTGGTCAGCTCACCAATGCCAAAGGCCAGGGAATAGTTACCATCTTCACTGCTCAGACCCACCTCTTCGCCCACCTTGAAGCCAGCGATCTCGGGAATTTTCACCTTGAGCCCTGTCACTTCAGAATTCAGTAAAGTAGCCGTGCTTTGGAGCAGTTTCTGAAACTTATTGGGTGTCAGACGCAGACGTGCCTCCTCCAGGCTTTTACTAACTTGTTTAGCAATGGCTAGCAGGATATCGCTAATGTCCACATCTCCCATATCCAGGTCATCAGTGGACTCAAAGTAAACCACATGGTAACCCTCATCCTCCAATTCCTGACGCAGACGGGATAACTCGGTGGACTTGCCACAGCCAATGTGCCCCGTAAACAACTGACAGGTGGGCTCATGATCCGAAAAGGTAATGGTGCGCTTTAGCTCTCGCACCAAGTCACTACCCCGCACCTCCGAAAAGTCGATGTAATACTTACCATCATCAGGGGATATGAGATTCAGCGTTTTGCTTGGGTTACACGCTCGAAAAAATCGACCTAGATTTACTCCCATGGTTTATCCCACTTCCTCTGACTAGCGCCGCTCTGCATAAGACTATGGCTTATTTTTCTGAGACCACCCATCGACTGTTGAAAAATTTAAAGGCTTCAGCCTAGATATCTACAGCGACTAATGATTTGAGTACGGATTTTTGTGGAATTTAGTAGATATCGTCTCATTAGTCAGCACTGCTAAGTCAGCCCCATGGGCAGGGAAGAATTACTCATAAGCACTGCTATGAAGCAACGATGAACAATCAGCGCTCTTGCTTTGTAAAGCTATCTACGGACATAACAGGCAGTATAGGATTTATAACTAATGACACGTGCTACCTCGTCATCGAAGAAGTTCAAATGAATCCAGTCAATCAGCTGTCTACCCTCATCAATGGGCAACTCAACCCTTTGAGAAAGCTAAAACGCGATTTAGCCTATGACGCCCATGATGCATGGCGCGCGTTAACGCAACGGAGTGAACTCTCAAAAATTATCAATCAAAAGGAAATTCGCTTCATCGGCCTGCGACGCAGCGGTAATCATGCGGTTTTGCACTGGATTAAAGCTCAAATACCGAACGTTAAGTTTCTCAATAATGTGTCAGTGGAAACCAGTCCGTTTCGGCACTATCATCTGCATTTTCCCCATAAAGGTTTTCATGACGAAGCTTGGGGTAAGTTTCAACCTAAAGACTGTTTTATCTACAGCTATGAAGACTATAGTGTGGCTGAGATTGTTCATTCGAGTACTGAGAAGAAACATGATCTCTACATTGGCAAAACCCAGAATAGATACAATGTCTTAGTCCTTAGAGATCCCTTTAATCTTTTAGCTAGTCGTCTGAGGAAAAACTATCTAGATGTGAAAACGGAAGGCATCTCATTGATTGACATGTGGATTGAGCATGCCAAAGAATATGTAGGAGAAACGTCTTATCTCGGCAATCAGAAAGTTGTTATTAACTATAATTATTGGTTTTCAGACAAGGACTATCGTCAGGGCGTTGCAGAAGCACTGGACATCAACTTCTCTGATGCAGGGTTGGATTATGTCAGCAGCTATGGTGGTGGCAGTTCGTTTGATCAGCAAGGTTTAAGTGGCAATGCACAAACCATGGACGTCACTAATCGTTGGCAGACTTTCGCTGAAGATGAACGATTTTTATTATTGCTCAAAAACGAAGAACTGCTTCACTATTCCAATCAGATTTTTGGCATCATGCCTGGAACTGAAGCCATGTAAATACTTGATAACGGTCACATATGGAGAACAAGGGTCACTAGCATAGAGGTGTCATTCGTCTTTTAGCCAGAAATCCATGGAAATTAAGCAGTTGATCACGGATGCATTGCAATTGCCAACGAATGCGATCGCATACCACATCAGCAAATCCCTAACCGAACTATACCCAGATCGCGAAATGGTTGAAGGCAACGAATGTGCCTTTGATCTCGAAGCCTATGCCCGTGATGGCCAGTTACGAATATGATTCTGTTAAACAGTGATGCTATCCATTGATGAGTAACATTAAGCTGTTGATCTTGCTCTAAACAAAGATGTACTCGAATAAACCAACAATGCAGTCCAAATACAGCTAAAGCTAATTAAATGTGTCTGTGTAAACGACTCCTGATACAAAAATACGCCGAGCATCAGCTGAAGTGAGGGAGCGATGTACTGACAGAATCCTAACGTGGCTAATGACAACCGCTTCGCCGCATTGTTAAACCACAGCAAGGGCATCGATGTCGCCACACCAGCCCCAATAAACAACAACGTCAGGCTAAAGCTACTACCAAAGCTCCCAGTTCCCGATGATTGCCAGTAAAAAATGAGTAACAATGCCACTGGCGTCATCAGTGCTGTTTCCACTGCCAGTCCCACCATTGGAGACACAGCTACCATCTTCCTCAACAATCCATACAGTGCGAACGTGCCTGCTAGTCCCAATGCAATCCAAGGTACTGAGCCAAACTGCCAGATAAAGTAACCCACCCCGATAGTCGCCAGCACTACTGCTAATTGCTGTCCTCGATAAAGCCTCTCTCGCAGAACGACAAAACCCAGCATCACCGACACTAGCGGATTGATAAAGTACCCTAGGCTAGTCTCTACAATCTGATCCGTATTCACACCGTAAATGTACAGCCCCCAGTTAACACTGAGCAGTAAAGCTGTTGCCAATAGTCCAAGCACCTGACGCCGTGGTAGCTTGCGCAATTCTGACAATCGCCGTTGCAGCGTCAAAATCAAACTCAGAAAGACCAGTGACCACAGCATGCGGTGACTGAGCACCTCTATGGGTGAGGCCGCACTAAAAAACTTCCAATAAATGGGTAGCAAGCCCCAAGAACCATACGCAAGAATGGCGTAGAGCGGACCAGATTGTATATTCAAATTAAACCTGGGTAGATACTGCAACTAACCCTAGCAGTCACCTAAGCTAGCCACCATCGACCACATTTATAAGGGTCTGTAATTAAAAAGATGTAAACTTTTACAAAGCACTAACCTCAAGAGGTATTCCTATGGCCACCGGATTTGGCAAAGCTAAACCTAAACCCAAGGTATCGGAACGCACTAAGCGACGGCAGGAAGCCTCTCAGGAAATGGATAAGCGCCGTTCCTCTGGCGATCCTGAGTTTGAGGTGCATATTCGCATCAAAGATAAAAAGCAGTGGTACCCAGTGGGCGTAGTGGCTGTAAAGCGGTCGACTGATATCGATCGCGCTATCTTTGCCAGTGAAGAAGATCTGCTCCAAGGTGCGTTTCGGATTTATCCAATTCTGCGGAAGAACAAGACTAACCTGGAGTATGGCTACAGAGTAAAGGCGTTTAAGGATGAACCGATTACTGTAGCAGTGCCTCCTAAACCGGGTATTGCGGGTGGCGTTCAGGCCATTGCAAATCAGGTTAAGAACAGCGTTACTGGTTTATTTAAGCGATAAACAATTGGATGAGACGCGCAATCAGATAGATGGTGTTCAACCCCGAAGAGTGGTCAATGCTCACCCTCCGGGGTTGAATGATGGCTGGGTTTATTGCGATCGCATCAGCCCTGACTCGTCAGGCCACATATCCACCCAACCACCCCCAACCACCGTCCTCGACTACTACACCCACCATTACCGCCATTCAGACCGAGCCACCTGGCAAACCCGCATCGAATCAGGCCAAATCCTCCTCAACGGCCAGCCCACAACATCTGACACCCCCCTAGTAGCCGGACAACGCCTCAGCTATCATCGTCCTCCCTGGCAGGAACCTCCAGTTCCCCTAGATATCGCTACGATCTACGAAGACGATTTGCTGCTAGTCATCAATAAACCGTCAGGCTTACCCGTACTCCCCGGCGGCAATTTCTTGCAGCACACCCTCCTATGGCAGCTCCGCCAGCGCAATCCAACCGCAGCCCCTATTCATCGATTAGGCCGAGGTACTTCTGGGATTCTGCTCATCGCCAAAACCAAGGCGGCCCGTGCCCACCTCAGTCAGCAGATGCGTCAGCGTCAACTAGGCAAAACCTATCGCACCCTCATCGGCCCAGCAGATAACCTACCTGACCAGTTCACCATCACCCATCCCATCGGCAAAATCCCCTATCCCCAATTGGGATACATCTACGGCGCTAATCCAAACGGTCTCGATGCCCATAGCGGCTGCACCGTGGTCCACCACCGTCCTGACGCCACCCTGCTAGACGTCGCTATCCTCACCGGCAGACCCCACCAAATCCGCATCCACCTAGCCACCATGGGCTACCCACTCCTAGGCGATCCGCTTTACATCGCTGGCGGTCACCCCCATCCAGAAGGCACAGCCATACCTAGCGACTGTGGCTATTGGCTCCACGCCCATAAGCTCTCATTCATACATCCCGCAGGCGAATCAATGACACTCACCTGTGCACCACCACCACAATTGCTACCGTAGAGATGACCACAGGTTCACTCTAACCGCTACTATCAACTAGGCAGTTTTGAGTTTTGTAGAGCTTTGCTCTTCTCAGCTTGCTGAGCATTTTGAGTTACTCAAAGCAAATAACTTTAACTAGTCAGAGCTGGTTTAACCCTAAAAACTAATAACCAATAACTAAGAACTCAAAACTCCCCCACCGATCGCTATTGCTCTTTCCATTTCACAATGACTACTTCCACCAACCGCATTGAAAAAGATTCCATGGGGGAAAAGGAAATCCCTTCAGCAGCCTATTACGGTATCCAAACCCTGCGGGCGGTGGAAAATTTCCCCATCAGCGGTCTAAAGCCATTACCCACTTACGTAGATGCGTGTTTGCTGATTAAGAAAGCAGCTGCGATCGCAAACGGCGAACTCAACTGCATCCCTACAGAACTATCCCAGGCCATCGTCACCGCCACGGATGAAATCCTCAAAGGCAAGCTGCGGGATCAGTTCATTGTGGATGTGTACCAGGCCGGGGCAGGTACTTCCCACCATATGAATGTGAATGAGGTGCTGGCAAATCGGGCACTGGAACTGCTGGGGGATGAAAAAGGCAACTATAAGCGCATCAGCCCTAACGACCATGTGAACTATGGGCAGTCAACCAATGATGTGATTCCCACAGCGATTCGCATTGGTGGGTTACTGGCGTTGGAGCATACCTTATATCCGAGTTTGGCGGGTGCGATCGCAACACTCCAAACCAAAGCCACCGAATTCCAAGACATCGTCCGCTCTGGCCGTACCCACATGCAGGACGCTGTGCCTATCCGCCTTGGCGAAAGCTTCCGTGCCTGGGAAGTTATTCTCACCGATCACCTGCGCCGTCTGCGCACTGCCGCTCAGGATCTTTGCGTGCTGGGTCTGGGCGGCAGTGCCACTGGTACCGGTCTCAATACCCATCCCCAATACCGCCATCGCGTGGCTGAGCTGCTGGCAGGCTTCACTGGTCAACCCCTCACCAGTGCCCCCCACCTAATGGCCGCAATGCAGAGCATGGCTCCCTTTGTCGCCGTCTCCAGTGCCCTCCGTAACCTGGCCCAAGACCTGGTCAAAATTTCCCACGACCTGCGCTTACTAGACTCAGGTCCTAAAACAGGACTCAAAGAAATTCAGCTCCCCCCAGTCCAGCCCGGATCCTCCATTATGCCGGGGAAATATAACCCCGTCATGGCTGAAATGACCTCCATGGTCTGCTTCCAAGTTATGGGCTACGATCAGGCTATTGCCTGTGCCGCCCAAGCCGGTCAGCTAGAGCTAAATGTGATGATGCCTTTGATCGCCTACGACCTGATCCACAGCATCGAAATTCTCGGCAACACCATCAGAGCCCTTGATCAGCGTTGCCTCGCAGGTATCACCGCCCGCCCTGATCGCTGCCGTGACTTCGCCGAAGGCAGTCTTGCCCTGGTGACAGCCCTCAATACTCACATCGGTTATCTTAATGCCGCCGCCATTGCTAAAGAATCCTTAGAAACCGGCAAGTCCATGCGTCAGCTTGTGCTAGAAAAAAATCTAATGCCCGACGATAAACTAAACGAAGTGCTTGATTTAGAAAAAATGAGCAAAATTCCTGAATAAACCGTCCCCACAACATCCACCAGTCACCAAAACCTGCACATTCATGACCTCATACCAAGCAGCACCCAATCCCTACGAACTCGAATCCGAAGCCTGGTGGGTACAGCAATGGGTGGACCTCCTTAATTCCTATCGCTTCAAAAAGCGCTTAGAACGTGGTCGCCGCTACGCCCGTGAAGGTCACATTCTCCGACTGGATTTCACCGAATCTAAGGTCCATGCCTCAGTGCAGGGAACGGCGGATGAACCTTACAAGCTGTCTATCTGGATTGATCGCTTTGCCGATGAAGATTGGGATTTCGTGGTAGATACGTTATCTCAAAAAGCACTCTACTCAGCACAGCTCCTGGCTGGTGAAATGCCTGCCGACATTGAAAGCGTATTTACCGCCAACGGGTTAAGCCTATTTCCTTTTACCCTGGCGGATGTACACTCCAAGTGCAATTGCCCCGACCCGAAAAATCCCTGTAAGCATATTGCCGCTGTGTACTATCAGTTAGCAGATGCATTTCGAGAAGAGCCATTCGTTCTGTTCCAGCTTCGCGGTCGTACTAAAGAACAGATTATCGATGCTATTCGTGAAAAGCGGAGGCAACAGGTAGAAGAGAATCCTGTAGAAATCATCGCTGAAGACACTGAAGAAGTTGTTGTTGCGGCTGAGACAAAATCTCAAACCCTTAACTTAGAAAACTTCTGGCAATATGATGACGCTCTAGACTCATCTCTCGTCGTCATTATCCCAGCGGATCAAACAGTGTTGGATCTCTTAGGGCCAATGCCCCTCCCAGCCAGCGATGCCCAGGTACTAAGTGGCCATTTTACGAGCCTTTATCAAAGCGTTGCCCAACAAGCCATGATGTCGGCCTTGAGTTGATCTGAATTCACCTATTAGAAGTAGTGAGTTGGATTAAGTTTTCAGATCTGAGAACTTCTAACTGAACGGGTGTTAAGAACAAATATCCAGGAGTATCATAGCCAACATCAACAGCATAAAACTGACCTGTCGAGATTTCTTGATCTGCAACTGATTGAATAAAACTAAAAAAATTAGGGTCGAGCCAGTCTCCATTAAACTCTAGGGGTGTGTGATATTGCGTGCCATTCAGGATAAATGTCTGTGCAGCGGTCTGACTCTCCCAGTCAAATTCATTGGATATCTCAGTTGGTGAAAATTGTCCTCGCGAAATAGCAGCAAAGTTTTCTGTCAGACTCTGGTAAGGCGTATCCACATTGCCTGACTCCCATTCAAATAGAAGAATTACATCTTTAAAGGCTGAAAAAAGTTCATAACGCTGAGTGATATAGCTTTCGGCAATTAACTTTCGGCTAGCCTCAATCTGGTCTGGACTCAGGTGGTCTAGCAGATCAATTTGCTCAAATAAGTCCAGAATTTCATCTATGCGATCGCTAGTAAACTGTAAGGGAGAATGATTCGCTTCAAAACCGTGATCAAAATAGATATCTGCTTGAGCCTTTGTTAGGGCAATAAAGCCTAATTGGTTGGCAAGTTCAGTCGAATCCCCAAACGTTGGTCCAAAATTAGAAACACTATAAACTCGATAGGGAGATGCCTGATCATACAGAACTTTGTTAAAGAGTTTAGTAATGTCTTCAGGTGTAACTCTGTAAGAGTCATTAGGTCCTTCAGGATTTCCTCCGTAGAAATTTCGTTGATAGTAAGTACGATCATTTACTTTTGCTGATAAAATCGCATCGTAATACAAAGAGTCGTCATTAGCTAAAAGTCGATAGCGATCACCATGTTCGCTTGACTCTGCTAATCTCCTATAAGCTTCTAAAATTACTCTAGACTCTTCGTTGACTTCCAACTGGACCTCAAAGTTGTCAATAGGCGTATCAACTACATCATTTTCCAGTAGCATTTCTGCAACAGCATTATATATGGCTAAGAGGTAATCTTCTGGCTGTTTAGAATAACTGCGCAGGTCAATGAGTAATGCTCTGTTGTAATAGTTGAGAAATTGGATGGGATGAGCAATTTCCTCCTGTCTCAGTGCTTCTGTCAGCTTTGTATGATTTTCTTCAGAGAGAATCTCTGCAGCATTAAAGTTTTCAAGTTCGGGAGCTAGTATCTCAGCTGAGAGCTGTTCGTCTAGACTCATCCAGCTTGCCGCCTGTTGATGCAGGGCAAGTTCCGAAGCAATTTCTTCAGAATCAATCTGTGAGTGTAGCTGACGGTAAACTCTCTCGGTAAGCAAACCAGCTGAGTTCAGCTGGTTTAACAAGTGGTATAGCCGCTCCTCTAAATCATTTACATGAGAGTTCTGCCTAGCAGTCAACTGTTCAAAGAAACTCTGTAATTGCTGCAAATCATCTTCACTAGGCCCCTCTGTAGCATTTAACCGATCCATTAAATGGCGTAGCTGCTCCACCTCAGCCACTGACATCAGGATATCTGCATAACCAGACTCCACTCCTAGATCGAGTCTATATCCGCCTAAACTGCGTTGACTCAAGTCGTCAGCCATACGCTGTAAAATAGCAGCGCGTGATTTATCGTAGCCTTGTGCTAAAGCTGCTCTTAGCTCTTGATAGGTAGCTTCGCTCAAAAGACCCATCTGATTTAGAGTTTGGATACTATCTTGTGTCATTTGGAGCTTTCCCGATGGTAATGCTTCCACCACAAAAACTAGAGTCATCAACAGCATCGCGGCCCCTAGCAAGACCCTAAGCTTCATATCCTGACACCTCCAATAGAGCCTTACCTTATATTAATATATAGTACATTTGAATTGATTGAATTGCTGCTAATTCACATCCACAGTCCAATCAGATTATCTAAAATTGCAATTCACACCTAAACTGCAATCGCTTTTGCGTAACCGGATGAATAAACTGTAGCGATGTAGCATGCAAGTGCAAGCGCTTTGTCTGGTTTACCTCACCATATAACGAATCTCCTAAAATGGGCGAATTCAGGCCTTGAGGAGAGGCTGCATGAACCCGTAGCTGATGTGTTCGACCTGTTTGAGGCATAAACTTCACCCTGGGGTGGTTGCCTGTTTGCAACACTTCAAAGTGGGTCACGCTAGGTTTTCCGTATTCTATATTCACAGATTGTTTAGGCCGTTCGTCAGGGTTACCCCAAAGCGGTAAATCAATCACACCAGCCGTCTTACCAATTGGACGACTGAGAATAGCCTCATAGGTTTTATGTACCTGATGTTTAGCAAACTGTCGGCCTAATTCTTTATGGGCACTGGGAGATTTTGCTAGGACTAAAATACCAGATGTGGCCTGATCCAGACGATGAACAACTTGCAAAAAGTCATAATCAGGCAACTGATAACGAAGACGACTCAGCACGCTGTCCTGGAGATCATGTCTGCGCCCCGGAACCGACAGCAAACCCGCAGGTTTGTCGACCACAATTATCGCATCATCTTGATAGAGAATAGGAAGAGGCACAGTCTCCGCTACTAATATCGGTTTCACCGGCATCCGCGCAATGCGCATCAGGATTTGGCAATCTTTAGGGGAAGCCCCATAAAATTGTCCTGTATAGAAATCTTCTTTTGGCTCTCCCCACCAAAACTCTGCCATGGCAAGAGGCTGTAAAGCATGGGTAACTGCGTAATGTAAAAGTTTGGCAGCAGCCCGTTGGCAGACTTGCTCTAGAGAAGAACTAAAAATACCGCTATCTATAGCTCTTTCCAACAAGACTTCGCCTTCTCCCAATCTTTCAGTTGCATAAGCAACTTGCATTTGGGCCTGCCATTGCCGAGAAAGTGTACTGTACTGCTGTTTGAGTTTCTGTATTTGTTGATCGACTTGGGTAATTTCCTCAATAAGAGATGCGAGTGCCCGATCACGCTCCTGCTTCAAGCGACGGCGTTCAAGGCTATCTTGTTGACTCTCTTTCCTGAGAATATTGAGAACATTGCCTAAAGCATCTCCTTGTAAGGTGCTGTAATAGTGGGTGCGTTTGCGATCGCGCCCCAGTTTTCTCTTACGATGCCTTACTTTTAGCTGCTTTACTTGGACCTCATAGCCCTGTAACACTTGCTGATAAGTCATGCGTATGGGCAACTGGTCAAGGATAATCAGCTCACGTTTTAGCTGGTCAAGCGTCGCCAAAGTTTGATCTTCAATGAGCGCTATTCGAGCCTGATTAGATAATGGAGGCACCCAACCCGACACTTGACCTCGACCATCCATCACTCCGGAGAACCCCTTAAGCACCCCCTTATCACCGGTTGCTGTCTGTACCAGGAGCACACCGTATAAGTTACCTTCTGACAGATACTCAGGTGCGGTGACAAGACATTGCATTAGCCCCCTAGCGATTGACTCAATTTCACCCGTGCGAGGTACCTGCCAGACAAAACCGGCCTCAGAGCACTGAGCAGTGTATGTATACTTTGGGGTAGAAGATACATCATAGGTTGAATTAAAATCCAAAGGAGAATGTAGTATTTCCATACTCCAGCTAATATGAGGCACAAGTTAAGGCAGTAGCAATAAATAACTTGTCATTAGTTAGTAGTTTGGGTTAACATCCATCACAAAAAGCCTCAGTTCTTAAGTTATTTCAGCTATTTAAAACAGTTTTTATGCCAAAAGCTTGAAAAGCATAGACATCTGCATATATAGATTATTATCTATATATGCTTTAGGCATTTAGCTATTTTTCAGATTGCATCAATCAACATCTCATGGAGATTGATAAATACATCTAAATCTCGGCACAGATCACTCGTTTTAACATCACTCATCCTATATAGAGACATTACTTAAAGTTAAATGTCTCTATATATTAAAGCTTCTACCGCTTAAGCTGAGAATAGCTGTTGAACTACAGTAACTCTCCCCTTAATTATACACATACATCTACATATTTAATTATGCCAACTTCTAGTATAGACAGCCGCTTAATGAGCTTTGGAGAGCTACTTATGAGTAGCAATTACTACTCAGTACCACACTACCAAAGAGATTATTCATGGACAGACAAGGAAATTGACGAACTTTGGGTTGATCTGACCAATACAATTGATGAGAATCGAAGTGAACATTTTATTGGTGCAATTGTTGTTAACAATCACCAAAAACCAAACCTTAGTCTAATTGACGGACAACAACGCTTCACCACTATTTCTTTATTAATGTGTGTAGTTCGAGATATAGCCCAAGTAAATAATGATGCTGAATTAGCTTTGTTGATCTCTCAAAATTATTTAGGCTCAAGAAATTTACGTACACGAAAAACAGACCCAAAACTGATATTAAACAATAGGAATAATGAGTTTTATCAAGACCACTTTATTGACAGCAAAAGTATAGAGGAACTGAAAGCCAAGAAAAAAGAACTAAAAATAAAAAACCAAGAAAAATCCAATATTTTAATGATTGATGCATATTTATGCTTGCATACAAAAGTCAAAGAAAGAATTTCTCAAGCCATTGATTTCAGAGAAGGATTGATTCAGATCGAAGAAAACATAAGAGATAAGTTGATCGCAATCGTTATATCAGTGGCAGACGAAGCAAATTCATATTTGATATTCGAGACCTTAAACAATCGAGGTTTAGAACTTTCAGTAGCAGATCTCCTAAAAAACCATATTTTTTCAAAAGCTGGCGACAATCTCGAACTTGTACAAAGATTATGGACAGAAATAATTCAAGAGCTAGAGGGTTTTGAAATAACAAAATTCATAAGACATTATTGGATATCAAGTAACAAAAATGTTAGTGAAAAAGATCTCTTCAAAGTAATTTCGTCTAAATTCAGAAATTCAGACGATGTTACAGACTTTGTTAAATCGCTTCAAAAATCATCAGAAATCTATGGAGCTTTTTCTAATCCAAGCAGTCCTGTATGGGATGATGGAAGGCTAAGAACAAGACATTATATTTCAGAAATCATCTTACTTGAAACCACACAATGTTTTCCAATGTTGCTCGCAGCAAAGGAGTGCCTTAAAGAAGATATCTTTCACAAAGTACTAAGGATGATAACAGTTTTTTCGTTTAGATATAGTACTATATGTGGTTTGAACCCAAATAAACTTGAATTAACATATAGTAATGCGGCAAAATTTATCAGAAAGAATAAGCCTAAATCTGCCAGGCAAATATTTGAGCAATTAAAGGATTTATATCCAAATGATGAGGCATTTTGTAAAGCCTTTCAGAAAAAGAGCATTCGATCTAATCACTCAATAGCTCGATACATACTATGCAAAATAAATAATTATTCAATTACTGGGAAAGAAGTGGTAGCTAATGCTAATCCAGAGGATGTAAACTTAGAACATATACTCCCTAAAAAGCCTAATGAAGAGTGGTTGAGAAAGTTCAAAAAATCTACTCCTAAACAATACATTTACAGACTAGGGAACATGACACTTCTTGATAGTTCTGTAAATCGAAAAATAGGGAATGGTTCATTCTCAAATAAGCGTAAAGAAGCCTATGAAAAGTCAAAATTATTCATTACAAGAGAAATAGCTGAAAATCAATCATGGGGGCCTAAACAAATCGAAGAGAGGCAGCAAAAAATGAGCGATAAAGCATGTCAAATATGGAGGTTAGATTATTTGTAGTAGAATCTTCTGGAAATTTTGAATATAAAGCTAATAGCTTACAACAGTAAGGTAGTTAGGCAAGTTTTAAAGTAAACAAAGAAGTTTAAAAGAATACGTTAATCATCCTCAAATGAAAAATTTGATTGCACCATTATTAGAATAATAATGGTGCAATACAAAGCAACAATAACAATGGAACAAACCAAGTCCCCCACTGAACATACAGTGTCTGTGTATTACGTCGATAAATAGTTTCCACTTGGGTGTCAAAGGTCATCGGCGCTGACATCCATTGCGTCCGTCCATGGGGATCCACCACAGATGATAACCCCGTATTCGTACTCCGCGCCACCCAACGATCTGTCGAAATCGCTTGAATAACATCCTGCCCATGGTGTTGTGCCATCATGCGAGGCGGATAGGGATCGTTATTGGATACGGTGAGAATAAACTGGCCTCCCTGACGCACCTGATGACGAAAGATCCAACCATAGGCAGAGTCATAGCAAATGCCCACTGCCGCCTGCCCCAGGGATGTTTCAAATTGTTGGTCCAGCTGGCCTGGGAGCAAATTGGTGCCAATGGCCGAAAGCTGACGTACTAAATTGCCCAAAACAGATGCCAGCGGAATATATTCTCCCAGAGGAACTAATTTGATTTTGTTGTACCGAGTAGTTCCTCTAGGAGAAATTGCCAGCAGACTTTGGTGAAGATAGGCGGGTTTATCGGGTGCTTTGGTAAACGTGCCCAACCATAGGGGAATGCCTGTTTGGGCTACGGCTTCACCAAAGATACTTGTATCTGGGTTCCAGATGGTAGGGATGGCAGCCTCCGGCGTTAGGACAGCATCCACACCTGTAGCCACTAGCTGCCGATAGCTACTTAGGTAACGGTCATCAGCACGACGAAGACCTGACAGCGTTAGCTTTTCTCGACTCGGGATATTTCCCTGGATCACACCAACTTTGATGGCTTCTGCCGATTGGTCTTGCAAAGGTTGCTGATAAAGACCCCAGCCAATGAGGTGCGCGATCGCAAAAACCCCCAGCGCCATCACCAACCAGCGACGATAGTCAGCACTCCGTTGCCAGATTTTTGCCGCAGCTACTGCCAATACTCCATTCACCGCCACAATAGCCGCCGTAATTGTCAAATGCCCTGATAGTCGAGCTAAATGCACAATCACCAAATTACCGGGGCTCTGGGTAATTGCTAAAGACGTCCAATATAGTGGGCTCATGCTCCACAGCGCCTCAACGCCGCACCATAAAGCTGTACCCACAAAAATTCGACCAGCATTACCCAAAGTCGCTACTCGATTTAGGGCCGCCATCCCCATGGCCCAAGTAATGACGATCCCGGCTCCCCAAAGCGTGACAAACGTGTAGGCAAAGAGTGCGATCGCAACACTTCCTAACCACGGTATTCCCAACCACATCATAGGATGCAAGTGCAGCACCCACTCCAACATGGTGCCGTGATAACCCACACCCCAAATCAGCGCGCATAAAGCACTGTGGCGCAGTCCTGCCCCTCGATGGATCGTCAACCAAGGGGGTCCTAGCGCCACCCAAGCCAAGGGCCAAGCAGGCCACAGCCCCATTAAAATCCCTGCAATCAGAAGACCTATATACTTTGGCCTTTGATCAGGTTTAGATTTTAAGGTTAAAGGCTCAGCCCAGTGAGATATCGCCATCCTATACAGACGCTACATGCAACGTTTCGCCAATTCCTTAACCTACAACGAACTCGAATTTAAACTATCGGCTTCTCCCTGGGTTTGTGGTAGATGCAGATGCAAGCCACACTCCTGCTTCAATCCCTTGAAGCGGGTTGCCCGCTCATCGCCATCATCATCCGTCATCGGACGGCTTGAATGCCAATCACCCACCGTCACATATCCTTGATCAAACAAAGGATGGTAAGGCAAATCGAACGTGGTCAAATACTTATACACATCCCGTGAATGCCAGGACAAAATTGGATGTAGCTTGTAAATATCATTCTGCTGAGCAATCCGGCCTAAGGTTTGGCGATGGGATGTTTGATTTGCTCGCAATCCCGCCAGCCAGGCCCTAGCCCCCAGATCTTTAAGCGCCCGCTGCATAGGCTCCACCTTGCGAATATAGTCGTATCGGTTCAGCGCCTCGACATTATCTTGATCCCACAGTCGTCCATGGAGAGCTTCCATGCGAGCCGGACTCATGGGCGACTGATAAACCTTAAGATTCAGGCCCAGACGCTGGGTTAGTTCCTCAGCAAAGCGGTAAGTTTCTACAGGTAGATAACCCGTATCAACCCAAATGACTGGAATATTGGGCATCACCTGAGTAACTAGATGCAACATGACAGCTGACTGAATGCCAAAGCTGGTGCTCATCACCAGGGACTCCCCAAAGGTTTCAGCTCCCCAAGAAACAAGCTCAGCAGCATCCATGCCATCTAAGGTTTTATTGAGTGCTTCAAGATCTAGCTCGCTTTCTAGCACTACATTTGCCATAGTTTCAGCCGCTCCGTGATGCCGATGTGAGGTGTCATAACTTCCATGGTAAACACGTTCTCGTTGCACGCAGGGTACAACATTATGAATTACGCTTAATACCATAGAGACCTGCCCCATCATCGCATCATAATGGAAAGGCTTTCTTAAATTTGTTCAGATAAACCAGTCCTAAGCAGGCTTGTGGGACTGTTTAACTGCAACCAGGCGCAGTCGACGATAATCTGCTATCCATTGGTTACCATCGTACATTTGCGATCGCAAAAGACTTTCCACCTCTTGAATGACAGATTCTATGGCCGTTTCATTCAAACCTATAAAAAGATTGCTACCAAACATTTTGAGCCAGTTGACTAAGCCTTGAGCACCGTCATTTAAGGGCGTCGGTCGATCGATTAAGGCGGCAAACATCACGTCTAAACCATGGCTTTCTAGCAAGTGAGCATATTCGCCAATACTCGGGAAATACCAGGGGCAGAGTTTTTTCTGCTGTCTGACGGTTTCCACCGCCCCCACAATAGCTTGTACGTTGCCCTTGCCACCAAATTCAACGACCAATTTCCCACCAGGTTTTAAGGCATTAGCCATAGCCTGAACAGCTTGCTCTGGTGGCTTAACCCAGTGCAGCGCCGCATTGGAAAAGATGCCATCCACCGGCTGTGCCACTACAAAATTACGAGCATCAGCGATGGCAAAGGATAGCTGTGGATATTGCTGCTGAGCCTTAGCAACCATGGCAGCATCTGAGTCAATCCCACTGACAACAGCCCCCGTTTCTGCCAGCGCATGGGTCAGTTCCCCCGTGCCACAACCCAGGTCAAGGATCTGTTGCCCCGACTGCGGACTGAGTAAATCAATCAGAGCTGCACCATATTCCCAAACAAAGCTGTGCTGATTTTGGTAGCGATCAGTATCCCAAACGTGATGGGCATAAACGGTATCGGAAGCCATAGCAACTGGATTTGAAACGATATCTCAAAACTATGGGCAAGCTATTGAGATGTCCAATATATTTTTTAGTATCTATTGATATCTAGAAAGTATTAGAAACCCATTATGGAATTACGGCATCTTCGTTACTTTTTGGCGGTGGCTGAAGAGCTACATTTTGGTCGAGCTGCAGGGCATTTACAGATGGCTCAGCCTCCCCTAAGTCAACAGATTAAACAACTCGAAATTGAGCTAGGCGTACAACTCTTTGCACGAACGCGGCGCAAGGTATCCTTAACGGCGGCGGGACAAGTACTTCAGCAAGAAGCTCAACAACTTCTACAACAGTTAGAACAGGCTGTCAGCAAGACGCAACAAGCTAGCCGTGGAGAGTTGGGAAGACTTGCGATCGCATTTGTTAGCTCTGCCATGTACAGCCTCTTACCTGACTACCTAAAACAGTTTCGAGAACAATATCCCCATGTGGAAATTGTTCTCCATGAACTCTCCACCCAAGAACAGATTCAAGGATTGTTAGATAGCCGACTGGATATTGGCTTTATGCGTCCCCCTGTGGATCATCCAACTCTACAGGCAAAGCCAGTTTTACAAGAATCATTAGTGGTCGCCTTACCGTTGGGTCATCGACTTGCCTCACAACCAAATCTTTCTATCCAAGAGTTACAGGGAGAGTTATTTGTATTGTTCCCTAGGGCCATGGCTACCCGGCTGTACGATCAAATAATTAGCCTGTGCCACCAAGGGGGTTTTAGTCCCACCGTGGCCCAGCAAGCGGCTCAAATGCAAACAATTTTAAGCCTTGTCACCGCTGAAATCGGTGTGGCAATTGTGCCTGAGTCGTTACAGAATCTCCAGCGCCGAGGGGTATGTTTCATTCCCTTTCAAGAAACGACTCCCCAGGCTGAAGTATGTGTCGTTTGGCAACAAAACCAGATAGCTCAGACGAGCCATACCTTTTTGCAAGGAATATGGACATGGGGTATTAAGCCTGGTGACGCACCTGCAGTTGCAAATTAAACTCCTGTTCAAAGCAAGCTTTTTTGTCATTAGCACTCCAGATTTCTAGCTCACAGGCATCGTTAGCATGGGTGGGGATAAAGCTTAGGGTTAAGGTATGAGCTTTTGAAGCATAGGTGGTTTGAAAACTTGCGATCGCACCTAGCCGTCGCCGATCCAGACCGACCGCTACCCGCAACATAGCGCTGAGCTGACTGACAATCTTACGACTCTTCTTAGTCAAGTCTTTATAGGGATCATGCTTGATCTTGGGTGCGCTCTTGCGATGGTAACGAGCAATGTTAGCAATCAGCTCAATCTCAGTGCTGGTGAAACCCAGTAATTCACCATTCCGGATTAAGTAATAAGAATGCTTATGGTGGGCTCCATGACTGACAAAATGACCGCAATTATGGAGCATAGCTGCTGCCCACAGAATCTCACGTTCCAGAGGTCCCCACTGATGCAAAACACCACGGGTTTGATCAAATAAGGCTAATGCAAATTTGGCTACTAACTCACTGTGGGGTTTATCAACCCGATACTTATGGGCGGCTTTCATAACGCTCCGCTCCCGTACCGATTGTTGATACTGCATCCGGTCTTCAATAAGACCATGGGTGAGCATCCAGTCCACAACCAAGCCTTCTCGCAAGGCATGTTCACAGATGGTGATCCGATCCACACCTAGCATCCGCATTGCTTCCTGTAGAATCACGGCTCCAGGCACAATGATCTCAGCTCGTCGAGACGACATTTCTGGCAGCTTAAGCCGTTCACTAAAACTCATGCGGCGCAGCTTTTGGATACAGCGTTCTAGCTCATTCATGGCCATGGTATACCCATTCATGCGAACAGGAACTGAACCCAACTGATCAATGGCTGTCAAAATAGCCAGGGACTCAATCGTGCCAGATGTGCCCACCAATGACAGGGGTTCGCCATCCACCAGCTTAGCCTTCAGCGCATCGATATTGGGCTCAAGCCGCCCCCGCACATAGGCCTGCAACTGCAAAAACTCTTCGGTACTAATGGGATTGGTGGTCACCATTCGCGCATTCAGCCTAACGGCCCCCACCTTAGTACTGCTGAGAAATCGATGACGTTCCCCAGTACCCAAAATGATCTCAGTGGAACCACCACCAATATCGATAATGGCGTGGGGCTGACCATTGAGTTCCATGCCAGACAGCACACCCAAGTAAATGCGTCGGGCCTCTTCAAGGCCAGAAATTAGGTTGATATCCAAACCAACGTCTTGTTTTACCCGATCAATAAATACTTGACCGTTGTTCGCTTCACGGGTAGCACTGGTGGCTACCGTGACAATATCGTCAGCATGGTGACTATTGGCAATTTGTTTACACCGTTTCAAGGCAGCAATACCTCGCTCCATGGCTTCGTCTGACAAACAATTAGTGCCAGGACGAAAATTACCAAGGCGGACAGTATCTTTCTCACGACCAATAATAGTAAATGCGGGCAACTCTGGTTGAATTTTGACAACAACCATATGAACTGAGTTGGTTCCCACATCAATAGCGGCTAAGATTCGATCTTCCTGAAGCGATTGACGTAGTTCAATCGAGGTGTCTGAAAGACTAGGAACATAGACCATAGAGTCTAAGGGGGCAGTGGCTGAATCAACCATCGTGAGTATTGCACAGGGTGTTATTCATCATACATTTCCAGTACTTTTACCGAAATCAGCAATGCAAGAGCTTATTGTCAGCTTCATATCCTAAATTGGCATTTTTGTATCCTAAACTACATTACGATTAATATTTTCCTATGCATTACGTAGTGGCCAAACAGCTACTGTGCATGGAGAAGCTGTACATTGAGCAAGTATGTTAGCCTCTGAGAGAGGTATCGCTGATTGACAGTGCGCAGTTTGCATGCAATCAGACTAATTAACTTTTTGCCTACAGGAGGCATTTGTGCATGGTTATGGTGGCTCAGGCTCGCCCCAGTGAGCGAGCGGAATTTATTAAACGTACCTACACCCATCTTGCTGGGGCCGTTGGTGCGTTTGTAGTGGTTGAATTTTTATTTTTTCAGCTAGGTATTGCTCGTTTTCTCGCCAATGTATTCCTCGGAGGGGGTCGATTTGGTTGGCTGGCACTGCTGGGTGGTTTTGCGTTATTAGGCTATCTGGCTAGTAATATGGCCGCCAAAGCTGACGATGTTAATGCGCAGTATACGGGTTTGGGTCTTTACGTTGTAGGTGAGGCCATTATCTTCGCCCCCCTACTCTATATGGCGGTCGCCTTTTCAGATCCAACTGTCCTACCTACTGCAGGCATTATTACCCTGTTCCTATTCGGTGGGTTGACCGCAGTCGCATTCACCTCCGGCAAGGACTTCGCTTTTTTAGGCGGCATTCTTAAAGTCGGTGGCATGGTAGCTCTGGGCCTCATTGTTTGTAGCCTGCTGTTTGGCTTCTCCCTGGGGCTATTCTTCTCTTTCTTTATGGTGGCTTTTGCGGCCGCAGCGATTTTGTACAAAACATCCAATGTGATGCATCGCTATTCCACAAATCAACACGTGGCAGCATCCTTAGAATTATTTGCTGCGGTCATGCTCTTGTTCTGGTATGTGTTACGCATCTTGATGTCTTCCCGCCGCTAAGGAAATATAACTATCCAATTTGCAATGCAAAAATACGGAGCCCTGGCCAGAAGGTCAGGGCTCTTGTCTATTAGTCGGCACCATAAATAGATTCAGATTCCTGTTGACCAAGCAGTGTCACCATTACCCTCTGTCTTTAAAAATTACAGCCCTTTCACCAAATTAAGAATCTCATTCCCAACTGCTTCATAATCTTGCCACCCTCGTTCAGACCGCTGATCTTTGACAGCATAAACTGGTATGCCTTGCATAGCGGCTTTTTGGAACGCAGCTAAACGAGCTATTCCCACATCAAAGGTAGGAATATCAGCTTCCTTAAGCAACTTTTTGACTTCGTCACCTGCACGGCTGGGTTTAGGGGGTATCGCAGTAATCAAAATCCGATACTGGTTAGTCTGAATGGATTTGAGATATTCAATGGTCAACACCAGAGCATCCAGGGACAAAATATCTGGCATGGTGGGTAGCACGAGTAAATCACAGGTATTGGCTAAGGCGGCTAAATCTTCAGTAGTCGGTCGAGCCTGCGTATCAATAATGACATGCCCATAAGATTCAGTTTGGGCTTCGGCCTGCCACTGATCCACCACTTCAAACGGTAATTCACCACGACTGGCCCACCCCAACGCTGAGCAGTTGGGGTCAGCATCAATCAGTAATGTTCTTCCTTTTCCTTGGAAAAATGCGGCCAAGTGAATGGCAGTGGTAGTTTTGCCAACGCCACCCTTGAAGCTGGCGACCGTGATAATCATGCAGTGTTGCCTATCCTGAACTCGGTGTGAACTCGCTATTAGATTAACGATACAGTTGGAGGGTTGCCCATCCAATGGCAGTTACCATACCTCAGTCCCGCTTAACCTTAGCAATGTCAACCGCTCTTTCAATTCAGTTACCAGACTTGAGAGCTACCCATCGCCTGGGATGGCTGATGGGTCAACACTTGCCAGTAGAAACAGTGCTCTTGTTATCAGGTCCTTTAGGTAGCGGCAAAACCACCTTTACTCAAGGCTTAGGGGCAGGTTTAGGTATTGAGCAAACCATTGACAGTCCCACATTCACGTTGATTAATGAGTACTTGACGGGTCGAGTCCCCCTGTACCATGTCGATTTGTATCGTTTGGATAGTATGGGAGGGGATGGTCTTTATCTAGAAACCTATTGGGATGGGGAAGAGGTAGCCCCCGGAATAGTAGTGATTGAGTGGGCCGAACGTCTACGGTATTTGCCGAATAAGCCAATTACGCTTAATTTAGCCTATGCAGGCGATGGGCGTTGCGCCGAAGTTAACTGGCCCCGTGGTTGGCACGATAGCGTATGGAATGACCTACAGGAGGTAGTAAAGCACGATGAAGTACTGGTTGATGAAGTCTGAACCAGATGTGTATAGCATTGATGACTTGGAGCGCGATCGCAACGAAGTTTGGGATGGTGTGCGTAACTATCAGGCTCGCAACTTTCTCAAGTCTATGAAAATGGACGACATCGCCTTCTTTTACCACTCCAATACAAAGCCCCCTGGTATTGCTGGTCTGATGAAAATCAGTGAAGAAATGGTGGTTGATCCCACCCAGTTTGATGAAACCAATAAATATTACGATCCCAAATCCACGCCCGCAGATCCTCGATGGCATACGGTTACCGTTAGTTACATTGAGACTTTCCAGCACTACATCAGCCTCGATGAGCTCAAAGGTAATTTTGAACCCGACGAACTGCAAGTGGTTAAACGAGGTAATCGGTTATCGGTCATGCCAGTCACCGACGATGTGGCAAAACGAATATTAGCACTCGCTAAGGGGTGACATCTCTTATGTATATGACGCAAAGTTGCCCTTAAGGACATTACGCTTCAGTAAAATCAACCGATTTATGCTGATTTTTTGATTAGAACTGCCCTCTACCTGAGAGAACAAAATCGCTCTGGGAAATATAGATCTATTACAACCTCGCCCTTAGCAATCGATAGACAATCACATCCACTAGGGTGAAATTGTCTCTTAATAGCTACTTAAGTGAGATTTTTAGATGTTTTCTCCATAATGAGACAATTTTACCAGAAGCGCATGGGGTGGCAGCCTACCCTATTACTAGTCATTGCAATTTGGCTAGTTTGGAATGGAGCCGTCCTGGCTGCGGATACTACGCCTGAGTCGCTGCCTGAATCTCTCCAGGTAACTGTAGATACCATTTGGGTTTTGTTATGCGCAATACTCGTATTCTTCATGAATGCTGGTTTCGCCATGCTGGAAACCGGTTTCTGTCAAAGCAAAAATGCTGTTAACATCCTCACCAAAAACGTCATTGTCTTTGGTGTTGTTTCTCTCTGTTTCTGGGCAGTGGGTTTTGCCCTAATGTTTGGAGATGGTAACGCGGTTATCGGTTATTCTGGATTCTTTTTACAAGGCCTAGATTTAAGTCCATTAACGGACGAGCACTATAGTGGGGTCTTTGACTCCCTTGCCTGGGCAGGTATACCCCTGGATGCTAAATTCTTTTTTCAATTAGTATTTGCAGGTACCGCAGCAACAATCGTATCTGGCGCGGTTGCAGAACGTATATCATTTTTAGCATTTTTTACATTTAGCGCTGTTCTCTCCCTCGTTATTTATCCAATGGTTGGCCATTGGATCTGGGGTGGGGGGTTTCTACAGACTATGGGGTTTTGGGACTTTTCCGGTTCAACAGTAGTCCATAGTGTCGGGGGTTGGGCTGCATTAACCGGTGCTTGGCTATTAGGGCCACGGGTTGGTCGGTATAGGCCGCATGGTGAAAACACCATACCAGGTCATAACCTTGCGATCTCAACACTAGGTGGATTAATTCTGTGGTTTGGCTGGTTTGGATTTAATGCGGGTTCAAGTATGACAGCAGACCCAGCCATCGCTAGCCGTATTATCCTGACCACAAACCTGTCGGCCTCCACTGGTGCCGTAGCGGCAGCTGTTATATCGTGGTTAATCACCAGCAAACCCAGCCTCAGCATGATTACTAATGGTGCCCTAGCTGGGTTGGTCTCTATCACCGCAGGGTGTGCATATGTCACCTCCATCGGTGCCATTATTATTGGTTTTATCGGGGGCATGTTTGCAGTCTTTGCAGCGGGCTTGTTTAACCAATTACGGATTGACGATCCCGTAGGTGCGCTCCCTGTCCACCTAGTAGGTGGAATCTGGGGAACAATTGCCGTTGGCTTATTTAGCGTTGGTCCTAATATTAATGATTGGCACTCGGAAACATCAGGTCCAGCCCTTGGTTTTTTGCTGGGCGGAGACATTAAACCTGTTCTAATTCAAATTACAGGAATTGTCATTGTGGCTGCGTTTGTAAGCATCAGTACTCTGTTTAGTTGGTTCATGCTCCGCATCATTTTTGGGCTGCGAGTATCTCATCAGGCTGAGTCAACGGGATTAGATCTGAGCGAACATGGGCTCGAAGCCTATCCAGAATTCTCTCAACGCTCTTTACCCCTTAATAATCTTTTCCATTCTGTCAAGGATAATGTCATGAAATCAAACACTTCAACCTTGAACCACTAAAGAATCATGGGGTGTCGCAACATGTTATGTAGCGACTCAAAACTTTGATTACCAGGGGGATAAAGCAATAATTTAAGTCTATTTACCCTGTCTACGCGATGACAATAACAATGACCAATAAACAGTCTGTCATCACCATTAGTGATTTTACGGCAGCAAAACAAAGTCGGCTTTTTGGGCTACTCAAGCAAAGTCAGTTTAACGGGCAGTTACAACTAACCGCCCATCACACTAAGTGGACATTTGAGTTTTATATGGGCCGATTGCTCTATGTCACGGGTGGCAAACAACCAATGCGTCGTTGGTATCGTCATGTCAAACACGCCTGCCCTGACCTTTATTTGGAACTCTCGACTCTCAAATCCGAGTTTAGAAAGTTATCTAAAACAGAGAATCAAAAAAAATTAACATGCTGGGAATATCAACTGTTAGGCTTTTGGTATAGCCAACAAAAAATATCTCGTAAACAAATCAATCAAATCATTGAAAACATTTTTTTAGAAGCCTTCTTCGATATTAATCAGGCCCGTGAAGTGGTCTATCAGGTGCAAACTGACAATCAACTATCACATCAGCTCTTACTGATAAATGCCGAAACTATCATTTACAAAGCCAAAGCCCTTTGGAAATCATGGCTTGAGGCAAAATTAGGTGATCGTTCTCCTGATTTAGCTCCCATAGTCCGTCATCCTCTAGAACTCAAAAAACAGGTTCCTGAACCTCTATACCGAAACCTGACAATGATGCTCACGGGTCAGCAGACCCTCAGAGATCTAAGCATTAAACTCAATCGTGATATTGTCTCCCTTTCAGCGTCTTTGCTACCGTATGTGCAACAGGGTGCAGTAGAGCTCATTGAAATTGATGATCTAGAATCACCAATTTCACCCTCTACAGTACAAGAGCCATCTCCTAGTGGCCCTTTGATTGCTTGTATAGATGACAGCCCCGCCATTTGCCGAGCATTAGAAAGAGTTTTAGGCACAGCAGATTATCAGACTCATTGTGTCCAAGATCCATTAAGAGCGATCGCCGTATTGTTATCCAAAAAACCTGCATTAATATTTCTAGACCTTGTGATGCCTGGAACCAACGGCTATGAGCTTTGTAGTAAGCTAAGAAAGATATCCTGTTTTAAAGAAACACCGGTTATAATTCTGACTGGGAACGATGGAGTAATTGATCGAATGCGTGCCAGGATGGTAGGTGCATCCGCATTCTTGAGCAAGCCAATTAATCCACATCAGGTATTATCAGTCGTTGAAAGACAACTTTCTAAACACGCTTCAGTTGAAATATAGATAGTTTTATTATCCAATTTTGGGAATAATTCTATTTCTTTAGATATAAACTATCACTCAGGTCTTAAAGCTGGGAACACTGCTAACAAGTTTGTTCTAGGCATTCATTACAGGGTTTGCTCAAGCTATTTTTTGTTTATTGAAATTGGATAAATCCATGGGAATTGCACTAGTTGTTGATGATTCTAAAACTATTTTAGAAATGCTGGCTAAATGTCTGTCACAAGATGGCTTAACCGTAATGACAGCAACCAATGGTGCCGATGCCTTGGCAAAACTGAGTACCCAGACACCTGACATTATCGTGTTAGATGTAGTCTTGCCCGATCGTAGTGGATTTGAAATTTGTCGCGATCTTAAAGCAGAAGCTACAACCAGTGCAATTCCCATCATTATCTGTTCTACAAAAGATACTGATATGGATAAATTTTGGGGAAAGAAACAGGGAGCTGATGCCTATCTCACAAAACCCATTGATCAAGCAGAGTTATCTAAAACAGTTAAGCAACTGATTGGCCACTAGGGAAAAGTTGTCAGTTTTACCATCAATTCTGTACCAGCTTCTTGATGGGACTAGACAAATGGAGATCATAAAAAACAACTATGCAACTGTCTACACAGACATCATCTCAAGCATCAGCTGTAGATCAGTACCTAAAATTTAGCCTACTGAATGATGTGACGGCACTGTTACCGATAAGTCAGTTAGCAGCAGCCTTAAAGATTGAAGTTTCTCAGATTACCGCAATCCCACATTTACCACCTTGGATCATGGGAGTTTATAACTGGCGCGGTGAGATTCTATGGCTAGTAGATATAGGTCATCTGCTTGGAGGAAATCCCTTACATCAACAACCCACACTAACTACACACTACAATACTCTACTCTTAGAAAAATCATCGATAGAGACACCCGAGCGATATCATCTCGGCTTAGTTGTTCATCAGATAAAGGGAATAGAACTATTCTCTCTCGATACCATTCAGTCTCCATCAGTTATATCTGAAACGCTTGTGCCATTTTTACGGGGTTATTGGTTAGGAGAAGCCGGTGAAATGCTTATTCTCTTGGAAGGCTTATCAATTTTTGACCACATGCCCGTTTAATTAATCACACTATTCAACCTATCACTTGAGTTCAAGAGTTTTCTATGACATTAAGCACACCCACACATTCTGACAGTGGTGATTTGCCTACTGAAGACACCACCAAGATGCAGTCTGATGAACTATTCGCTAGTTTAATCACAAAACCTCGCTCAGAAACAGTATCACGTTTACCTATACAAAGTCAGTCTATATCTCACCAAGGTACACTCAGAGTCTGGTGGCATCGACTGGGGCTAAAGACAAAAGCATCACTATTAGCCATATTACTAGGTACGTTTCCTGTCATTAGCGTGGGTGCGATCGCCTATAACATTGCCAACCAGGGAACCTTTGAAAAACTCCAAGAGCTAGAAACAGTACGCGTCAATGATCTACAGTCAGCAGTAGCACTCTTCATGAAAGAACGCTACTCAGACATTCAGTTTTTAGCTAACTTAGAGATTTTCACTGACCCTCAGCTACGGAGCACAATCACTCCAAAACAAAAATCTGAGAGCCTCGACCAAATGATGAAGGCCTATGATGGGGTTTACAGCAGCATCGCGTTTTTTGATCTTGCTGGTAATCCCATTGCTCAAACCTCCCAAGGGAAAAAACTGTCCAACCACCTTAATCGTTCCTATATTCAAGCCGCTAAAGCCGCTAACGGCGCAATTTTGAGTCAGCCACTAATTTCCACCACCTCTGGTGAATTTAGTGTGTATTCAGCCTCTGTTGTCAAAGATAAGTTAAATGGGCAACCAATAGGATATATCCGTGCACGGATTCCCATTGAAAAATTAGGAGAAATTCTCAACAATTTTGGAGATGATGGCCATAAGTTTTATCTAGCTAGCGAATCAGGGGATGTCTTTTTATCTCCCCAGGCAGGTTACATCATACCAGTGAATTCCTCCGGTCAAGAAGTAGATCTCTCTGAATCCACTGACATTGAGATCTTAACTCTAGCAAAGATTTTTCCCGATATTGCGGGCATTGTCCAGGGTGAGCGTGGTAAAACTGTAAAAGCTAGCAATAGCCTAACTGAAGCTCCAGAAATCGTTGCTTTCTCGCCATTTATAGCGACAGAAAATCTATCTAACTTAAATTGGAATGCAGTCACTTCAGTTGACTTAGCCGTCCTACAAGCCACTCAGCGGCGATTATTTTTTGCGATCGCCCTAGGAACATTAGCCGCAGCAGGGGTGGCAACAGGTTTAGCAATTTGGATAACTCGACGCTTCACCCAACCTATTTTGCGGGCTGCCGACGTTGTCAATAAAATCGGAAAAGGGGATCTGCGTACGCGACTAGACGTTACTGGGCAAGATGAAATTGCTCAGCTTGGTAACAACATCAACCAAATGGCTACGCAGCTCAAGCAGTTTAACAATGAACAACAGACTACTGCACAGCAATCAAAGCTGTTGGCATCAGCTACGTCAATTACAGGCGATTTAGACAGTGACCACAATCAAGCCCAACTAAATCTGTTTGTTGAACAAGTACGGACCTTCCTCCGCTCCGACCGTGTTGTCCTATACCGCACCAAAGACGCCCAAATATTAGGCCAGAATGAATCCGTTACAACTAGCCAGCTTAGTATTCTTGATGAAACAGTACCGTCCCTATTCATCTCACAAACAGAAATTGAGAACTATATCGATGGTCAACCGTTAATCGCAGATGATGTTACTATTGCCGATTTAACAGACAGCGTACGTCAGCGGTGGCACGTCCTCAATGTTAAATCTGCCTTGGTGATACCAGTTGTGAGTCAGGCTCGCCTGTTTGGCTTGTTGGCAATTCATCATGTGCAAGGGCTACACATTTGGACAGAGACAGAAATCCACTTCTGTAATCAGCTAGGTCGACAGTTGGGTGTCTTAATGACCGTTCAACAGGTTTCTTCCCTAGCAGCAGAGCAGAAATCCTTAAAAGAGAACTTACAAAAACGTGCTTTAGAGCTGATGCTGGAAGTTGATCCAGTCAGTCAAGGTGACCTGACCGTCAGGGCCCAAGTCACCGCCGATGAAATTGGTACTATTGCCGATTCGTATAACGCTACGATTACTAGCTTGAAGAAAATTGTCGGACAGGTGCAAATTGCTTCGCAGCAGGTATCAACCACAGCCAGTCAAAATGAAGCTTCTGTCCAAGATCTTTCTCAAGCCGCACAACAACAAACCCAAGAAATTACAGCCGCGCTTGAGCAATTAGATCAGATGGTTGCCTCTATTCGAGCCGTAGCCGCCAACGCAGACCAAGCTGAAGCTATTGTTCAACAAACAACTGCCACTGTAGAATCTAGTGATGTTGCCATGGATCGGGCAGTAGAAGGGATTCTAGCCATTCGAGAAACAGTAGCCGCCACCGCAAAAAAGGTTAAACGTCTGGGTGAGTCATCACAAAAAATCTCAGGTGTCGTTAACCTAATTAACGAATTTGCTGCCCAAACTAATCTATTAGCGCTGAATGCATCTATTGAAGCCGCTCGGGCTGGCGAAGAAGGACGAGGTTTTGCAGTTGTTGCAGATGAGGTACGTTCATTGGCACAACAATCCGCAGAAGCAACCACCGAGATCGAGAACCTGGTCGCCGAAATTCAAGCAGAAACCAATGAGGTGGTAGAGGCCATGGAAATGGGAACCGAGCAGGTAGTCGTAGGAACTCAGCTAGTAGACAAAACACGTGAAAGCTTAAACAGCATCGCCCAAGTCACTACTGAAATCAAAGACCTCGTCAATTCGATTAGTCAAGCCACATTCTCCCAATCTGAGAGTTCAGAAAATATGACTAAAGTGATGAAGGATGTAGCCAACATCGCCCAGAAAACATCAGCTGATGCCAACACTGTCTCTACATCTTTTAGAGAGCTACTAGAAATTTCTCAAGCTCTACAGGAAAGTGTGCGTCAGTTTAAGGTGAGCTAGCTCCAAACTATTGTTTCAATCTTGACCCCTCAATGCTCTGCAGGCTATGACCATCGATCCTGAGATTCGCGATCAGGCTTATCAATTTTTTATTGAAGAAGCGTCTGAACTGCTAGACATCATTGAAACTGGCCTGCTTAGCCTGCGCCAAGACACTAGTGTACAAAGGGTACATGAGCTGATGCGAGCAGCACACTCCATCAAAGGAGGAGCTGCCAGTGTCGAACTAGATACCATTAAAATCATTGCCCATCGGCTGGAAGACTCACTAAAAGCGTTGTACAGCGATACAGTAGTGGTGGACGCAGAGTTAGAAACTTTGTTTTTACGTGCCTATGATTGCTTACGCCATCCCCTGCAATCACAGATTGACACAGGCAAATTTAATGAAAAACAAACTCTAGTTGCATTTGAGAGTATTTTTAATGACTTGGAGGAATACCTTGGACCAGCATTACATGCTACAGATAGCTTTATGCCTAGCTCTGCCGAGCTAGGCATAGATATTGTCGCCTCACTTTTTGAGGTCGATGTGGCTGAAGTATTAACACAACTGCGCACCTTAATTACCGATCCTCAAAACTATGATTGTGGGCAAGAGCTACAGATTCAGCTTGAGATTCTAACTGGATTTGCCGAAATTATAGATATACCGAAATTTACAGAGATTACAACCCTTGCTCAAGCAGCTGCAAACAGATATCACGATCAGCCATTACCTGTAATTGAACAAGTTATAGACAATATAGAACATGCTCGCCAAGCTATCCTTGCTGGGGAGCGAATTGCAATTGGCGAACCTTCAAAGAAGTTATTGACATTAGCAGAAGGCAATATAATTGAGCTTGATGAACCAATTCATACTCATATCTCCGAACATATCGATGACCTGGATTTGTCTAATCTCAACCTTGATATGTTGGAACCTCCAAACAACTATGAAATAGAAAAAACAACCTCTGCTCCATCAGACAGCTCAGCCAACCAAATTTCGGCTTTAGAAGAAATCTGGTCCATAGAAGCTTTAGAATTCCCTTCGGTAGAAAAGATAGAAAAGGAAGACAATTCAAAGCTTATACAACCTGATGTCAATGCCTTAGCAGACATATGGGGCAATCCAGAATCAACAGACAATAACTTCGATGTAGAAATAACAGATTTTGAAGCTGTTATGGCAGATGCTCCAACGGAGTCAATCTTAGATTCTTGGTCAACTCCGTCTACTCCAGACCTTGAAATCTCTACAGATGCCACAGATAGCCCTGAGGTTTCTATGGCAAAAAGTGTTGGAGGTGCAGATATTATTTCTAATAATATTGAAACCACTGTAACCAACATCAGCGAAATCTATGATTTGCTACCAAGATTGCCCCAAGCGGCACAGCAAAAACCTTCCAAAAAGAAGAAAGCTCCAGTTAAATCAACTACACAATCTAGATTGTCAGCCAAAGTTGCCCTAGATCGTCTAGAGCGAATGAACAATTTAGTAGGTGAGTTAGCCATCAACCGTAACAGCTTGTCGTTGCAAAATGATCAATTTCAACGCACAGTTCATCGACTCGGCCAACGATTCTCTTCATTCCGAACCATTGTCCGACAGTTACAGAGTATCTCTGACCAAATCTTGGTTTCTCCTAATCAACACCGATCTAGCACGATTATTCGCACTGAAGATAGTACATTTGACTCTCTTGAAATGGATAGCTATAGCGAAATTAATTCGCTACTCGAAGGAGTGCTAGAAGAAGTATTTCAATTGGCAGAATCGGTTGATGATGTAGCCCTGTTTGCTGGCCAATCAAACCGATTGTTAGAACGACAGCGACGGACTCTCAATCAATTGCGGGATGAGCTGATGTGGTCACGCATGGTTCCCCTAGATCAAGTCTTAAAGCGATTCCCTCGGGTGATTCGAGAACTCTCAAACACATATCAGAAACCAGTTGAACTTAAACTAACAGGCACAGATGTTTTAGTCGATCGCGTCATGCTTGAAAAGCTCTACGATCCGCTACTACATCTGGTACGAAATGCGTTTGACCACGGCATTGAGCCCCCCGATAAGCGGCAAACATTGGGCAAACCTGACCAGGGTACTATTGAGGTTCGAGCATTCCATCAAGGTAACTATACCGTTATTGAAATTGACGATGATGGTCAAGGTTTAGACACTGACAAGATTGCTCAACGGGCAATTGAAGCGCAAATGATTGCTCCAGAGCAGGTAACAACAATGACAAAACAGCGCATCCAGCAGCTAATCTTTGAACCTGGTTTCTCCACCGCCAATCAAGTGAGTGAACTCTCAGGGCGTGGTGTAGGTCTAGATGTTGTAAGAGAGAGCTTACAAACGTTTAATGGTAAGGTATCAGTAACCACCAATAAACATAAAGGTACCGTATTCTCCCTAAAAATCCCTCTCACCCTTACCCTTACAAAACTGGTAGTTGGCAGTGTTGGGACGACAGCCATCGCCATCGCTTCTGATAGTATTGAGGAAATTATTAGACCTGCTGCTGACCAACTTAAACAGTCTGGTGGTCAACGATTTCTCCATTGGAGATCGCAACTAATCCCCATATATCAATTAGCTGAGCTTCTCAACTATCAGTGCCAGGTTCCCAAGCAGCTACCCAAGGAACTGCAAACGGGCCAGACAGTCAGAGGACAACAGCAAACCATGCTAATCATTGAGCAGGGGCAAGGATTATTAGCCTTAGGCCTGGAACAGATCGTCACAGAGCAAGAACTAGTCATAAAACCGATGGGTAAAGCCATTGCCACACCTAGCTACATTAACGGTTGTACTGTTTTAGCCGACGGTAGCCTAGTGCCTGTCATTGACGGAGCGGCTCTAGTGCAGTTTAGTACAAAACTCTCGCTCCCAATACAGCCCCAACCTCAGTATGAGCATCATTCCCAAACACTGATGATTATCGATGATTCATCAGCACTACGGCGCACTTTAGCGTTAACGCTACGTAAAGCAGGTTACCAGGTGCTACAGGCAAAGGATGGTCGTGATGCGCTGGACCAATTACAGAGAGGGGCGCTACCAGAATTAATTATCTGTGATGTGGAAATGCCTCGCTTAAATGGATTTGAATTTCTCAGTCATCGTCGGGCTAATTCCTCATGGACTCAGATCCCAACAGTGATGCTGACATCACGTGGTAACCATAAGCACCGAACGTTAGCCAAACATCTAGGTGCTAACGATTACTTTACTAAACCCTACATTGAGAAAGATTTTGTAGGTGCGATCGCAACTCTTCTCCAAAAGCCATGACACGCCAAACATCTACCGCCACCATCAACTCACTTAGACTCATTGTGATGAGTCTAGGAGAATTAACCCTCGCCTGTCGTATTGAATCTGTTTATAAAGTTGTTAGCCACTCCCAAGTTCACAGTAGCGGTTTAGGATACACAGGAGTAACCCATATCGATGATCATGCTGTTGTCGTAATTGATCTACATCACAAACTATTCAATATACCCACTGCCAATAAACATGGATATTTTGTCATCCTCAAACCTCAGGTGGGTGACCTCTTGGCTATTCCTGTAACAACTTCACCCAATCTAATGGATATTCAACGAGACCACATCAGGATATTACCAGAGTCTTACCGACAATCTGACACGCTTGCAATTGCCAGCCATGTCGCTGTTGTTCCCCATGGAGAGGATACTCTCACCCTATTCGTAATAGACGAAAATACGTTGATCTAAAACACAATGTAAACCGGAAAATCTTTTTGCTCAAACGCTTATAGGTTTTGGGAGTGTAGCCAATCCAATAGCTGATCATGCCTATAGATGTGCACTTTGTTTTGTGAGCTTTCCTTGATCATATCGATTTATGCTCTGGTGCGATGGCCGCAGACTTGATCGTTCCAATAAAGTTGTTAGCCAAATAGTTTCCTCTGGAGGTAGAGGGGGAATTGGAGATCGCTCATAGTCAATTGAAAAATAACAAGGAGACCGCAAACACGCTTCATCAAGTGCCCGTTTGAGATCCACTGTGCAATATGCCTGAGCCCCTACATCGTCTTGGGGATAACTTAAAGGTAACTTCAGGGGGGGAATCGGCGCATTCACTTGCCAGGCATACAAATCTGCCTTTGGGCGCTGATCGCTACGGCTCACCAACACTCGATAATCAACATTACCTGCTGCATAGGCAGAAATTGGCTCCCATCCTCGTAGCAAGTCTATCTCGACAAAGTGAGTATCACTGCCAAAGATAGCCTCACAGCGCTGCTCATAATTTTCACGACCACGGCCAGGACGTTTCTTTTGAGGCGTTAACACTTCGATGATGGTAACCGTCCTACCAATTTGACAATCGAGAATCTCAATATAGTCCTCTTGTATGGTTTGCGGCACCGCAATGTAGGTAGGAATTGGTTGCTGATGGGAAGCAGCGACATCATTGGTCGGTGGACTATTGGGAGAACAGTCATGGGCCAACTGCCCAACGACTAGACTATCTTCACCACTAACGCGATAGACCCGTTTGCGGATGAGGATACTGTATCGTTCAGAAACTTCTTTCTGTAAGAGGTTGGCCAGGGCAGTTACAAACTGTGGATGAATTTCAGGCCAAAGATCAGGGTGCTCTAGGTAAGGGTTCATGCCGGGGAACATATCAGGCATTAACTATCCTCTAAATTTCGATAGCGGAGCGTTATGACAAATCAGATAAAACGGCTGTTGGTCCTGTTGCTAACCAAACTGCATGGAATGAACCTCATAAAATTTTAGCAAGAAGCCATATTAGTATCCACCAAGCGTTCATAGTTATGTACTTTTTAGATCAAGGTTCACTTGGTGTATCTATAGATACTTGACCATCATTAAAGATGAAGATTTTATAAAGTCAATGGAAATACAGTGTGGCAAAACTACTTTAAACAGTGAATCAGTTGTCTTAGCTGTAGGACTTCATAAAATCTTTTCAGGGGGCTCATCAGCCAAACAGGATTTTAATAAGACTTTATTAGTAGTAATTTTTGCTGAAAAACAGGCTGAAGTCAGCTTTGTAAGGAATTATGGAAATCTCAACCAATGGATGGATAGTAATCGCTGTAATATTGGCGATTTTGGGAATTGGGGGCGGTGCGATCGCAACTACAATTCTCCAGCCCTTGGGGCCCAACATCCCCTTCACCACCCCGATCACTGATATCTCCACACCCATTGGTGGTGATGCACGTCATCAGTTCAACCAAGGCATCTGGGCCTATCGGGAAAAAGCATATGCTCGAGCCATTGACTGCTTTACTAAGGTCATCGAAGCTGAACCTAATTTAGCAGAAGCATTTCATAATCGAGCACGGGCTCAAGCAAATCTGGCAAAAACACAAGCTGCCGCTAGCGATTTTGTCACTGCTAGCGACATCTATAGCCGCCAAGGTAGTCGCTCAGGTATCAATTGGATTAAAACCGACCTTAATGTCTTGACTAACCTTTAGATAGAAGATCACAGACATCCTTCGTTCTTTTTGTTACAGCTTAGAATACCTAAAATCGGTCACTGGTATATTCAGTCAAATTTTGGGTATTCCTGTAAAAAGGATTTGAAGTTGTAGTGAATGCCTATTGCAGTCGATCGTTTAACCAGCAAACTTTGTTAAATTGCAGACATATTAGGGAAATTATGTAGGCATTCTGACTTAGGTAAGCCAGCGATAGCATCAAGGCCTCCTGAGGAATTGGCCGTACAACTTGTGATTTCTATTACAAGTTGCGTCTGCTCTGCTGTGCCCTCAACAAAGGTCTGGTCTTAAGGAAGCACGTAGTTTATAAACATTTCACATTGTGTTGGCGTCTTACTAGTTCAAAAGTATTATGCGAATTTTAGTTACCGGTGGAGCCGGTTTTATAGGTTCTCATCTCATTGATCGCCTAATGGCAGATGATCATGAGGTTATTTGTCTAGATAATTTCTATACTGGCCGGAAGCAAAACGTTTTGCAGTGGTTGAATAACCCCAAGTTTGAGCTCATTCGCCATGATGTTACTGAGCCTATTCGGCTAGAAGTCGACCAAATTTATCACTTAGCCTGCCCTGCTTCACCAGTGCACTATCAGTACAATCCGGTAAAAACCATCAAAACTAATGTGATGGGTACCCTCAATATGCTAGGTCTGGCCAAACGAGTCAAAGCTCGTTTTTTTCTAGCGTCTACCTCCGAAGTTTATGGTGATCCTGAAGTTCATCCTCAGCCAGAAGAATATCGAGGCAGTGTGAATACCATTGGGATTCGTAGCTGTTACGACGAAGGTAAGCGGGTCGCTGAAACTCTCGCCTTTGATTATCACCGTCAAAACGACGTTGATATTCGGGTAGTACGCATTTTTAACACTTACGGCCCACGTATGCTCGAAAACGATGGTCGGGTAGTTAGCAACTTTATTGTGCAAGCACTGCAAGGTAATCCTCTGACTGTATACGGTGATGGTTCTCAAACCCGCAGCTTCTGTTATGTGTCCGACTTAGTAGAGGGCTTTATTCGTCTTATGAATGGTGACTACATTGGTCCTATGAATTTAGGGAATCCAGGTGAATACACTATTTTGGAACTGGCTCAGTCTATTCAAAAAATGATTAACCCTGATGCTGAATTGAAATTTGAACCCCTGCCCCAGGACGATCCACGTCGTCGTCAGCCAGATATTACAAAAGCTAAAACCATGCTGAATTGGGAGCCAACAGTGCCCCTTCAAGCAGGTTTGAAGCTGACCATTGCGGACTTTCAAGCTCGCTTAGAAGCAGCGGGTAACCTGGCTATGCCGACAACGGCAACGTCATCTTCTTAGATGATTGGCCCAGGTTACGGTTAAAACGCCTTTCTGTATTCTCCTCGGGTTCCAGGAACCCGAGGACTAGAACAACAGATAGCGCTGATTACGGTTAATTTCATTGGATTTATCTTTTAAGTAAGGAGTATTTATATGCGTGTTTGCGTTATTGGTACAGGCTATGTCGGCTTAGTTACAGGTGTATGCCTTTCCCACATTGGTCACGACGTTATCTGCGTTGATAACAATGAGGAAAAGGTCAAATTGATGCAGTCTGGGCAATCGCCTATTTTTGAGCCAGGACTGTCTGAGCTGATGCAATCTTCCATGGAAGCTGACCGCTTAACGTTTACCACTGACCTGGCAGCAGGCGTTTCCCATGGCGATATTCTTTTCATTGCTGTTGGTACCCCCCCTCTACCGACTGGTGAAAGTGACACTCGCTATGTTGAGGCAGTTGCCCGGGGCATTGGAGAGCACCTGAATGGTGGTTATAAAGTCATTGTCAACAAGTCCACAGTGCCCATTGGCTCTGGTGACTGGGTCCGCATGATTGTGATGGATGGTATTGCTGAGCGTAAACAAGTGCCAGTGGGTGCAGGTGCTCCTGCTGGCAAGCCTGAGGCTCCCTTGTTTGACGTTGTTAGCAATCCTGAATTTTTACGTGAAGGGTCAGCAGTCTATGACACTTTCAATCCTGACCGGATTGTTTTAGGTGGCAGCAATCCTAAGGCAATTGCCATGATGAAGGAGCTTTACGAGCCTATCGTTGAGCGTAAATTTGCCGAAGAACAAGAAGCACCTCAAGTACCTGTTTTGGTGACTGATCTCAGCTCAGCTGAAATGGTGAAGTATGCATCCAACGCATTTTTGGCCACTAAGATTAGCTTTATCAACGAAGTCGCTAACATTTGCGATCGCGTTGGTGCTGACGTAGTACAAGTTGCCCAAGGTATTGGTCTAGATTCTCGCATTGGTAGTAAGTTCCTCCAAGCTGGTATTGGCTGGGGTGGTTCTTGCTTCCCTAAAGATGTATCCGCCCTGCTGCATACCGCTGATGACTACGGCTATGAAGCCCAGCTATTGAGAGCCACCATTGATGTCAACACTCGACAGCGCCTACTCTCCCTTGAAAAATTACAGCAGATGCTGAAAATCTTAAAGGGTAAAACCGTCGGACTATTGGGTCTAACCTTTAAGCCCGACACCGATGACATGCGCGATGCACCTTCTTTAATTCTGATTGAACACCTCAATCGTTTAGGAGCCAAAGTCAAAGCCTACGATCCCATTGTTTCCCAAAGTGGCATGCGCAATGGCATGACCGGCGTGATTGTAGAAACTGACGTTGAGCGTCTAGCTGATGGCTGTGATGCGCTGGTGCTCGTAACGGATTGGCAACAGTTTAAGGATTTGGACTATGGCAAGATGGCTAGTCTAATGAATACTCCTAACCTGATTGATGGCCGGAATTTCCTTGACCGTCAAACCTTGGAAGAGGCTGGCTTTACCTATTCTGGTGTTGGTCACTAATTTTCCTTTAGAGGGAAATTACACTCCCTCTAATTAATTAATAATTTTCTAAAGGGGCGCTATCTAATAGATAACGCCCCTTTAAATTAGGCAATGTTTATTTATTTTTAATTGAACGCGGATATACGTTGACACACAGCGACTAATTTCTAACATCAGGGGAAGCCCAGCGATCAAGCGCCCGCTTACCGCCCCAACGGGCAACAATTTCATCATCATAATCATCGGCAAGTCGCACTACTGTGGTCACCGAATGTTTGAGTTCAATGCGATCGCAAGTAGACCCCACTAAACTGTGCTCAAATACGATATCGTCTTCACTATCCAAAGCAAAACGTCCAAACAAGATATTGTCATTAGCCCGTAGTAGATAGTACGTAAGCTCTGAAGTAGCATCTACATCAGTAACTACATAAGATCGTGTAGTAATCAACGCTTCACTTTCTCCCCAGGGAACTACACGGGTAGAAGCTACCGCTGAGCCAATAGTAATAATAAAAAGAGGTTCATCTTCGAAAGCTACCGTCGCTTCCCCAAATAACTCATCCATCCAGGGGGCAATGCGTTCGTAGCAAGTTTTCTGAGCTGAACTTTGAAAATCCATGAAGCGGCAGCAAGATTGACGACTGGTGGAGATATCTCCCGATATCCAAGCAACATTCTCTCACCTATGTTTTACAGGTGCTCAAAAGTTTCTTGATGATGTTACGGCAATGAAGGCAGTATTAAACTTATAAAGCTTTCCACACTCACAAAAAGCATCCCGACATTGACTAATTTGTCTGATTCTTCGTTAGAGCCATCGCCAGATAACCTGCCAGAGTTTGATCAACTCGCAGCCGATCTCTACTACGGGCAGGCACAGGCCAGCTTAAAACAAGTCATTGACAGTCTAGATTTAACCCCTCGAGAACGCGAGGGTCTGCAGCCTGAAATCAATAACTTGCTTGGCTTGCAACACAAGTTAGAGCAAGGCTCTCTGCATATTGCAGCCTTTGGTATGGTGGGCAGGGGAAAATCCTCATTGCTCAATGCATTAATTGGGCAGTCTATTTTTATTACGGGACCACTGCACGGGGTAACCCAGGATGTAGCCAGTGTAGATTGGCAGTCGGTCTCTAAAGATAGCTCGATTCACCGGGTGTCTGTAGGTGACAAAGCAGGTAACACTGGAGCGTCCGTCGAACTCATTGATACACCAGGAATTGATGAAGTTGGCGGTGAACAACGTCAGCTACTAGCCGAGCGCGTAGCCCAGCAGAGCGATCTAATTCTATTTGTAATATCAGCCGATCTGACTCAAGTGGAATACGACGCGTTGGGATGGTTACGCCATGCAGGCAAACCAATTTTGCTAGTTTTCAATAAAGCTGATCAGTACTCGTTAGAGGAACAGACATTACTGCTCAAGAAAATTCAACAACGGGTTACCCCCTTAAGCATATTGACTGAAGACATTGTGTTGGCAGCTGCAGCCCCACTAACCACAACAGTAGTGCAAGACCCGAAAGGTGTGCGGCGGCGGCAGAACACCCGAGGCACCCCCGATATTCAGACTCTGAGGCTCAAAATATTAGATGTACTCGAACAAGAGGGTAAAGCCTTAATTGCTCTCAACACGCTCTTATATGCAGATGACGTACAGGCGAAGTTAGTTGCACGTAAGCTAGAAATTCGTCAGCGCCGAGCTAATGACCTGATCTGGCAAACCGCCCTGACTAAAGCCGTGGCAGTAGCCGTAAATCCAGTGTTACTCGCCGATATGGTTGGCGGCATCACAGTAGATGTAGGTCTTGTAGTGGGCTTATCTAAACTTTATGGGTTACCCATGACCCAACAAGAGTCTTTGAAACTTTTGCGGACAATTGCCCTATCCACCGGCAGTCTCTCCGCCAGCGAACTGCTGATTACCTTAGGGCTAAGCTCTCTGAAAAGTATTTTAGGAGCAGCCGGTTTAGCAACGGGAGGATTAAGCGTAGCCCCCTACTTCTCAGTAGCCCTAACCCAAGCAGCTGTAGCAGGTGTTGCCACCTATGCCATCGGCCAAGTTACACGTACATATTTGATAAATGGCGCAAGTTGGGGCGAGCAAGGCCCTAAGGCAACCATTACCAAAATTGTGAATAACTTAGATGAAACATCCATAATGGCTCGCCTCAAACATGAACTCAAGCAAAAACTTAATCGGACGTAGTTTGCTTGAATCATATGTCGCTATCCTAACAATGAGAAGCTTCAAGGCTATAGATCTCAGTCTAAAATTTATCGCTGCCCAAAGGACTTCGTTAGTTAGTTTTAGGAAACTACATGTTCTGAAAGGCTGGCTTGAGCTGTTGCTTCTCTGCCGATAGACTATATCGGTCGACTATCCATCAGTGAGTTCGTTGCTGACATTTAGTCGTCCCTAAACACGTGAATTCATTCGCTGTCTAATAGTATTCCTTTTTACAATTGCCCATGCATCGGTTTACCGTCGAAGTTATTTCCCAAACACCTAACCCACAGCAAACCATTTACGCTGCGATGCACCAAGACTATGCTGAGGGTTTTGTTTGGAACGATCGCCAAAACTGGCCTTCTGAAGAGAAATGTGGTGACCTAATCATTCGAAATTTACTAAGAGGCGGACGGGGACACTATGGCCCCCTAGAACACCCTCAAATCATCTTGAACTGTGGCTGGTTCCCGCATTCCACCATGCAACAAGTGCGCACCCATCGAGTCGGGGTTTCCTTCGATGTTCAGTCTTTTCGCTATACAGGCTCCCGCATTTTAGATGTTATAGCCGGGAAACAGGATGTGGAAGATGTTTTTTATTTGCGTCCTGTTGGTGACTATAGCGACCGACAAGGCAAACACTACGCCTATACTGAGGAGCTTCGTCAGCAGGATATCGCCTGGTGTTTAGAAGCCTGTGAGCGCTACAAAACTCGCATTGGGCAAGGTTTTTCTGAAGAGCATGCGAGAGGCCTGATTCCCTTTGACGTACGGCAGCATTGGGTGATGTCGGCTAATGTCCGATCGCTCATGCATTTGTTAGATCTCCGCTGGAAAGCAGATGCCCAACTAGAGGCACAAAAGCTTTGTGAAGTTATTTGGCCACACTTTCAGAGCTGGGTACCTGCGATCGCAACTTGGTACGAAACAACTCGACTTAAGAAAGCACGTCTTGCGCCTTAAGGATTATTGCCATTTTCACAGGTTAATCTTGCAATTCATTAACTTGAATGTACTAGTTCTCAACTTTGATAACCCACCCTAAGAAGCCTTTCGATACCTTTCATGGGGCTGTGTTTTTTAGACATTCCCCATAGACTTAGGGTGCTGAAATAGGCCTTATGGGTAATGGCATATGGACAGCTCTAGCGGTTACATCTTATTGCTGGACCAGTACTGTGGAACAGAACTGGTCGTCCAATCACTCTCAAACCAGGTTGAGGGCTCCGTATTTGTAGCCCATTCAGCCGATCAAGCTGTTGCCCGTATCGAAGAAAGCATTCCTTATTTAGTCATCCTCTCTGGCACTCAAAAGCACTGGTCATCAGCCTTTGTAGATCGACTAAGAGAAACTGTAAAACCCTTAGGAACAACTATCGTAGCCCTGACCAAATCCCATGAGCCAAGCTGGCCTGTGCAAGAAGAGCATCCAGGGGTTGATGGATTTCTAGTTGAACCAATTAGTAAAGATGTGCTGCATTTACTAGTGAAGTCAGCTGTAGCAAAAGCCATCTTATAGATATTTAGATATACAGATAGATTACAGCTTACTGTAGGCAACTACCCTGGTGTCAGGGTAGGCAAGCATATTTATGACCTCAGTGCCATAGGTAATATTAAGCGGCTTGTCCTGCTACAAGAGTTTCCTAATCTAGAGTTGAAAGACTAAAGCAGTTTAGCGGCTTAACAAGAAATATCCTGCGCCACTGTATATTCTGCGACACTGTATCTGTGACATCTAAATCATTTAAGTCCCAGCAAATCAGACGATTCAAGTTTTGGCGCAACCAGCGCTTGCGGGATGGCATGCAATATCAATACGCTCTTTTCCAACGAATACATACAGCAGACTACAAACAGCGCCATCAGGTTTATCAACAGGCCAGCCAGCTAGCGCAACAAGGGGCTGACATACTGGTAACCTACGAAGATCAGGCATGTCACCTTTGGTTAAATCTTAAACACAAAGCATAAACCACATAGCCTTGATCCTGCACACCCTTAGCCCAAATTAATTCAAACAATTACGCCATCAAACTAGCTCCACAACCGCTCTATAAATCAAAAGCACAAAAGTTTTATATTTTATTTAGTTTTTGATAGGCAAAATTAATGTGTGCATTGATACAGTCTGAAACCCGTTGAAAATAAAGGGATTGAGTCCAGAGTTGTTCATAAAAAACCATGGATTGATGACAACTTGCTCAAATTCCTCTGGGCGTTTTGTTGAAAGCGTGTTACTACTGTAGAAACACGGACAGCTTCAGCAGTTGGTCCTGAGTTTTTACATTGGTAGTGAAATTTCAAGCTTTGCTGACTATGGAATCCCTATTCAAAGTGTTAGCGAATGTTTACCGTTGTAAACTATGGACCTTTATGCTAGGCAGCTCGTTCACCATATCAGATAAGTATTTCACTAATTAATAAACTTCAAGGGGTCCATCGAGTTGCCTTAGCACTTTTAATGTTGAGTCTCTAGTATGGACCTGCTAGGTTTGGTGATCTTCTGTTTTGATATTTTGATCTGTTGCATTTGAAGGAATACGAGGAAAGCGGCATGACCCAAGCTAATACTGTTCTTGAGGACTTGAGGCCCAGAAATGAACTGGATTCGCTAATCGATCCTGAGGCTGGGAAAACTTTTTCAAGTTCCGAGGAAGATATCCAGGGTGCTAAGGCTGCTAAAGGTACAACTCGGCGTCGTAGTTCATCATCATCATCATCAGCTCAGTCGAAGAAAAAACACTACACCGAAGACTCTATTCGACTTTACCTACAAGAAATTGGACGCATTCGTCTACTAAGGGCAGAAGAAGAGATTGAATTAGCTCGTAAGATTGCTGATTTGCTAGAACTTGAACGAATTCGCGATGATTTGTCCGATGGAATGGATCACGAGCCCGATGATGCTGATTGGGCAGCGGCTGTTGATATGCCTTTACCGGCCTTTCGTCGTCGTCTTCACCTTGGACGCCGTGCCAAGGATAAGATGGTGCAGTCTAACTTACGATTGGTGGTTTCCATCGCCAAGAAGTACATGAACCGTGGTCTATCTTTTCAGGACCTGATTCAAGAGGGCAGCTTGGGTTTGATTCGTGCTGCTGAGAAATTCGACCACGAAAAAGGTTATAAGTTTTCAACTTACGCAACTTGGTGGATTCGTCAGGCTATTACCCGTGCGATTGCTGACCAATCCCGTACTATCCGGCTGCCTGTCCACCTGTACGAAACTATTTCTCGTATCAAGAAAACCACCAAACTTTTATCTCAAGAGCTAGGTCGTAAGCCTACCGAGGAAGAAATTGCTACTCGGATGGAAATGACCATCGAGAAACTACGCTTTATTGCTAAATCTGCTCAGTTGCCCATTTCTTTGGAAACGCCCATTGGTAAAGAGGAAGATTCGCGTCTAGGTGACTTTATTGAATCAGACGGTGAAACTCCTGAGGACGAAGTATCCAAGAGCCTTTTACGCGAAGATTTGGAAGGCGTCTTAAGTACGTTGAGTCCCCGCGAGCGCGATGTGCTGCGTCTACGTTACGGTTTGGATGATGGTCGTATGAAGACGTTGGAGGAAATCGGCCAAATCTTCAATGTGACTCGTGAGCGTATTCGTCAGATTGAGGCTAAGGCCCTTCGTAAGCTGCGTCATCCTAACCGCAACAGTGTTCTGAAAGAGTACATCCGCTAAGGATTTACTGTAGCAAGCACATATTCATTAGTTCAGGCTTGAAGGAATCCTTCAGGCCTGTTTCTTATGCTTGGGTCGACAGACATTGAGCGTAGCCGCCGAGTCTCAGTATTATTTTTGCCGTTGCTGAACCTCGGGGGGATTTAATCTGGGAAATACTGATGTAGGGCAATCCTGCCAGATCGATTCATCTCCTAAATCAGCAACGGCTTATTTTTATGGGGTGATTAGAGCATCCTGTTACCTGTTTCAAAACCAAGTGGACAAAAAGACAGTTTTGTTGGTACTGTTGTTCTTATAGGGGTACGCTTGTTCCCTTATGGTTCGTCCTGTGAGTAACCCATGGAACCTCTTACTAACGCTCAAGAGGAGCTGTATAACTGGTTGGCTGATTACATTCGTGAGCATCAGCATTCTCCCTCCATTCGTCAAATGATGAGGGCTATGGGGCTAAAGTCCCCAGCTCCTATTCAAAGCCGTCTCGATCACCTCAGAAAGAAAGGCTACATTGACTGGAATGAGGGTAAAGCTAGAACAATTCGGATCTTGCAGGGTGGGGGAGTCCCTGTGAAAGGCACCATTGCTGCGGGCTCTATGGTTGAAGTTTTTGCAGATGTTGCTGAAGAACACCTTGATCTCTCCTCATTACCTATTAAGTCGCGTGATTACGCTTTGCGCGTGCGAGGCGATAGCATGATCGACGCACTCATTGATAACGGCGATTTTGTCATCATGCGTCCAGTGGAAGATCCCAACAGCATTCGTGATGGCACCATTGTGGCTGCCCGGGTAGAAAGCGCTACCACCCTTAAGTATTTGTATCGTCAGGGTGATGATGTAGTGCTTAAACCTGCCAATTCTAACTATGAGCCTATGGTTTATCCAGCTCAAGAAGTTGATATTCAAGGTCGCTTATTAGCTGTTTGGCGTAGCCAAGATTTGATTTAATCTCAACTTTAGGGTCACTGATAGCTGGTTTATGGAAGCTACTGCCACGTTTCAATGCCTAAGCATTAAAACGTTAATTGTTCGCTCAGTTCCAGGGTCGTTGCTCTACTAAACTAGAGTCGCACAGGATTGAGCAAGACTATCTATGGTGAATTTGTCGGGGATACCTTGGCGGCGTTGGCAATTAATAGTAATTGCGATCGCACTATTATGCCTTAGCCTTGGTATCAACAGCTGCAGCCAGCTATCCTCAGATGCAAATCAACCGTCCCATCTTTCAAGCAGTGAAACTTTAGCGTTTGTTTCAAAGCATGCACTGTTAACAGCGGTAGTGAGTACTGATGTTAAACCTGGCAAAGATTGGGAGAAATCTGACGTTTTCAAGGCTTTATCACAGGCTAGGGACCAACTAATAGCTTCCTTTGATTTTAATCTCGATGAAGATGTTCGTCCCTGGCTAGGGCAAGATATTGCCTTTGCGATCACGAATAAGGATCTTGATCAAGATAATAGTAATGGTCGCCAGGTTGGATACCTTTTGGTGGTTGATGCAGACGATGGTGATCGACTACGTGAATTCTTAGAGCTGTTTTGGCAGCGACAAACTATTGCGGGCACTAAACCTGTTTTCACCCAGACCAGTGGAGTGCCCATCATTACTGGTCAGCTAGCCAAAACACAGCAGCAGATAGCCACCGCAGTTATCAGTGGGAGTAGGTTGCTGGTTGCCAATGATATAAAAGTTTTACAGCAGAGCCTGCGTGTTGCCCAGACGCCTACTTTGCAGCTCTCACAATCCGAATGCTGCACACCAGTCTGGCTAAGTTTACGCATTCCAGACCTTGTTGATTGGCTAGGGTTAGCCACGCCAACAGAGCCACGATTTATGTCGGCACTTCAATGGCAGCAGCTAACTGCAACAGCGACATTTCATCAACAGCAACTAGTAATCAGCAGTCAATTACAGACTCTGAATAATAGGGCATTTTTAGATAAATCAGCCGCTAAATCAACAGACCAGAGTTCTAAATTAAAGGCCACTACCAATATCTCCGACAAGTATTTACCCGCATCACTGGCTTGGGGAGCAACAGGGCACGATCTACGACCTTTATGGCTGGCAGTACAAAGTGAACTGAGCCATTATCAGCAGCTACCGGCTCCATTCCAACTGGCACAGGAACAACTGTCCACCCAGTTAGCCCAGACACTCTTACAACCGCTTGCTCAGCTTCTAGCTAGCCACTATGCAATTGGTCAATTAAACGATGGCTCGTGGTTAATGGCTGTGGAGGATCCTGCCCCAAGGTTAATCAGTCAGCTGGATGCAATTGCAACGGACCAAGGGTTAACAGTCAGTCAGTTCACCCTAGGTAATCAAGCTGTCACAGCATGGAGTCGCTTAAAAACTCGGGTAGCAAACAGCCGTAATCGAGAAACTACGGTTGAAACCGACCTTTTAGCCCTCCATACTAATGTGGATGCACACACTATTTTTTCGACGTCCATTGATGGTTTAACTGCCGCTTTAGAAGCTCCAGACAACCGACTGTCAGATACACAAAGGTTCCAACACACTATGCCATCAATGGCTATCCTTGACCAAGGATATTTATATGGAACTTGGAACGAACTGGAACGTCTTCTAGCTAGTAATCGTTGGTTTTCCTTGATAGAACCCATTTTACAGCCATGGAATCAGTCAATTGATGCGATCGCAATCACTGGCAATCAACCAACAGTTAATCAATCAGCCGGAAAAATCTCAATTCTGTTGAAGGATTAAGTGTTCTAAACTGCAACCATGGCTATCTAAAACTGACAGCCTAATGTACAAGGGGACGAACACTTCTCTATTGCTTCAGTTCAACAGCTCCCAATGGCGAACTAAGCAAAAGTGCAAGTTTTGAACATCTGTAAAGCTAAACTATAGTTTATTGATATTAAGCCATGACAATCTCTATGGACTTAGGTGTTCATGTAATTGAGCCGAGCGGTATCTTAGACGGAACTCAAACTTCGGCATTTCGCCAGCAAGTTGATGAAGCTCTAGAAAAAGGTGCCAAAGTATTGCTAATTGACCTGAAAGACATCACTTTTGTAGACAGTTCAGGTCTGGGCGTTTTAGTCGCCTGTTTGAAAAATGCACGTACAGCTGGGTGCAACATGTACGTTTGTTCTATCAACGATCAAATCCGCATGCTGTTTGAACTAACCAGCATGGATAGGGTCTTTGAAATTTTTGAGGACCGAGCAGCGTTTAAGGCAGGTGTTCTCAAATAGTCTTGATACAACATTCAGTTGCTTCAGTACTGGTAGCCCCTTGCTCTGTCAGGGGGCTATTGCTTTTATAAATGCGAAGTAAGTACTCACCACTCTGGGCTAGATTGAGTAGACTAAGACATAGGCGTTCTTAAATCTATTGCAAATCTATGGTGTTTTTTGGACTTGGTAGCTTAGGCAAAAAAGGCACAATGCCGTCTACTAATGAAGCATTGCCAGGTCGTTCTGATAAGATGCCTGTCCCTAAGCAGCATTACGTTAACCACAATCCTTTACAGCCACCGTTTCCCGATGGCATGCAGACAGCAATGTTTGGTCTGGGTTGTTTCTGGGGAGCTGAACGCCGCTTTTGGCAACAAGAAGGCGTATTTTCAACATCCGTAGGCTATAGCGCAGGTTACACCCCTAACCCCACCTATCGAGAAGTTTGTTCCGGGATGACCGGACATAACGAAGTTGTGTTGGTGGTGTTTGATGCCAACGTGATTAGCTACGAGCAACTGCTAAAAGTATTTTGGGAAAGCCATAACCCTACTCAAGGTATGCGCCAGGGTAACGATGTAGGAACCCAGTACCGGTCTGGAATTTATACCTACTCTCCTGAGCAAAAAGCCGCTGCTGAGAAGTCCTTAGCCATGTATCAAGAGGCACTGACCCAGGCTGGTCATGGCACCATCACAACCGAGATTTTGGATGCACCTGAATTCTACTATGCTGAAGATTATCATCAGCAGTATCTAGCGAAGAATCCTGGTGGTTACTGTGGTCTTGGTGGCACCAATGTGGCTTGCCCCATTGGTATTGGTGTGGCATCCGATAGTTAATCAACGGTTTCATCCACAACAGATAGCTAAAGTAATCCCCTCTGTCAAATGGATGTTCCATAGGGGGGTTAGCTTGTGACTAAAGCTGTCCCTGTTTCCCAACAAACAACGAACGGTCATCAAGCTTCACTCAAACCTAAAACTGCTTGAGAAAGCGTAGATCGCTGGCATACAACCGACGAATATCATCAATCTGGCTTTGTACCATCGCCAGGCGTTCAACCCCCAGGCCAGCTGCAAAGCCGCTGTAAACCTCAGGATCATAGCCAACAGCCTTAAGCACATTGGGGTCAATCATGCCGCACCCAAGCACTTCTAACCACTTGCCTTTCCATTTCACATCCACTTCGGCTGAGGGCTCAGTAAATGGGAAATAGCTGGGCCGTAATCTGACCTCAATCTCACCAAATAAAGCCTCTAAAAAGAGTTGGATAGTGCCACGTAAATCAGCAAATGTGATGTTTTTATCAACAGCAAAAAATTCTATTTGATGGAACACTGCCGCATGAGTTGCATCAACTGTATCGCGACGATAGCAGCGCCCCATAGCCAAGGCCCGCAACGGCGGCTCATGATTTTCCATGTACCGGATTTGGGTATTGGACGTATGGGTACGCATCATCTTGCCGTTGGGCAAATAGAGGGTATCCTGCATATCCCGAGCAGGGTGATCAGGTAAGAAATTAAGGGCTTCAAAGTTGTAATAATCCTCTTCGATTTCAGGTCCACTGGCCACCGTATACCCAAGGCCCACAAAAATATCGGTAATCTGGTCAATAATGCTGTTGATAGGGTGAACCCTTCCCTGGGGTAAGTATGTTCCAGGCATTGACACGTCTAAGGTTTCAGCCTCTAGCTGCGCTTGGATTTTGGCATCTTGCAAAGCGGTTTTACGCTCGTCAATGCTAGTTTGCAGCACTGTCTTGACCTGATTAGCCAAGGCCCCTATGCGAGGGCGATCTTCGGCAGAGAGTTTGCCCATACCGCCTAAGATTTTGGAAAGCTTACCTTTTTTGCCCAAATAGCTCACCCGAAACTGGTCGAGTTCGTCGAGGTTACTTAAGGTTGCGATCGCATCGCTGGCTTCTTGCTGTAATGTACTCAGTTGCTGCTCTAGGTCGGTGGTCATACTGGCCAAAAAGTTGAAACGGGAGGGTCACAAAAGACAACCTTTAGTCTACACCTAAGCTTTGATTCCCTATGAAACTATTAATCAGCAACGATGACGGTATTTTCGCCACTGGCATTCGTACCCTCGCCAATACCCTGGCATCCAAAGGTCATGACGTGACCGTAGTTTGTCCCGACCGTGAAAGATCTGCCACAGGTCACGGCATTACGATGCACCGCCCGATTCGAGCCGAACAGGTCTCCTCTGTTTACCATGAAAGCATTCAGGCATGGGCCTGTTCAGGTACCCCAGCCGATTGTGTAAAACTTGCCCTCGACGCCCTGTTAGACACAGCACCTGATTGCGTACTTTCAGGCATTAATCACGGAGCCAATTTAGGTAATGACGTCCTCTACTCAGGCACCGTATCAGCAGCCATGGAAGGCTTGCTAGAAGGCATCCCTAGTGTAGCCCTTAGCTTAGCCAGTTTTCATTATTCAGATTTTCAACCTGCAGCAGATTATGCCTGCCAGTTAGTGCAAACGCTGACACAGCTCGATCAGCCATTACTCCTCAACCTCAATATTCCACCGATAACGAAATCCAAAATACAGGGAATAACGGTAACCCGCCTAGGGATACGTCGATACCGAGATCTTTTTGAGAAACGCATTGATCCCCGTGGAAAAACCTATTACTGGCTGGCAGGAGAAGTCTTAGAAGAAAGCGACAGCGAACTATCCCATGGCTTACCCAATAGTTTGAATCAGGCGCAGACTATTGACTTTATGAATCGGTTTACCACCGACGTAAAAGCGATTAAAGCTGGCTATATTACAGTCACACCTCTACACTACGACCTCACAGCTTATAGTGACTTAGCGAGCCTACAAAGCCATTTACCTCAGCTGCTGCCTTGCTAGCAAGAAGAGGCATGCCTTGCGCCTACTTTCGATAAAGCTTTGGGCAAACTGGCTGTAAGCAAGATGGCCTAACCTGAAAATGCTTATTCAAACGCCTAACCATGCGATGAAGTCAGCTCGGATGTAAAAATCTTAACGATGGCCAATGTGCGCACTATGGCTTGATCTATAAAGACAGTCTGGGTTTACAAGCAATTTGTATGGATCACTGGGTAAGATTACTCCTGATTACCATATATTTCTCTAGAAAAAAGGGGGATACGCTACGCTAATGGGTTTAACCACTCTCGTCAATAGCCATTCAGCAAGATTCGCGTCCCTCATTAACGTCATTATTAGCCACTGATGTCCGACTCGAATGCTCAATTTACGATTCACTTTTGGGGAGTACGAGGCAGTATCCCCTGTCCTGGTGCAGAAACAGTTCGCTACGGCGGCAATACTTCCTGTATCGAAATGCGAGTTAATGGTGAGCATTTGATTTTTGACGGCGGGACAGGCTTGCGCGAACTGGGACAGCATTTACTGAATGAAGGCACGCCCATACGGGCCAGTATGTTTTTCACCCATTCCCATTGGGATCACATCCAAGGATTTCCATTTTTTGTGCCTGCTTTTTTACCCAGCAATCAGTTTGAGGTATACGGCGTAATTTCCCCAAACGGAGCCACCATCGAACAGCGTCTTAACGATCAGATGCTGCATCCTAATTTCCCGGTACCATTGCAGATTATGCAGGCCCAGCTAAAGTTCTGTGACCTGTCCGTTGGTGAAACAGTCGCCATTGGAGACATCAATGTAACCAATGCTTTACTCAATCATCCAGGTGAAGCAGTGGGTTATCGCGTGGAGTGGAATGGCCTCGCAGCCGCCTACGTGACTGATACGGAGCATTTTCCTGAAAGACTGGATGAAAACGTCTTATATCTAGCGCAAAATGCAGATGTGATGATTTATGACTGTACCTACACCGATGCAGAATATCACTCTGAAACTAGCAGTAAAGTTGGCTGGGGACATTCCACCTGGCAAGAAGCAGTGAAATTGGCAAAGGCTGCCAACGTGAAAAAACTAGTGGTCTTCCATCATGATCCACTTCATGATGATGACTTTATGGACGATATTGGTCGCAAGACTGCTGCTGCGTTTCCCAATAGCATTGTGGCTCGCGAGGGCATGATTCTAGATCTCGCCGAATTGAAAGCGCTCGAATTAGCTCAACGCTAAGCTGACGGACGACTCTAAACATGTAGACTTGACGCAGCCACATTGACCAGATGCACTGTCAGTAGGTACAAGTTAAAAGCCTGGGAGTCTGATGATGCAGAGGCAAAAACGCTTAAACTATGCATCTGAATAAATTTATTCAGATAGCCTAATCACCTAAATACACCTTGTCTAGACATAACCTTGATAGCAATCAAATCTGTAAAGCAGATTACAAAGCCGTCGACTAGACTCACTTATAGTCTATTTTGGAAGCGGGTGACGCGATTCGAACGCGCGACATTCACCTTGGCAAGGTGACGCTCTACCACTGAGCTACACCCGCATTTGCCTTGTTTTGACCTTATCAAGGATGCCACAGAAAGTTTTTCCTTGTCAAACAAATTCTAAAAAAACTTTCTGGAGTGGGTTTTAAGAACTTGAGAGTTCCGAATTCAAGGTACCCCCAAGTCGCCGACGCCCTAACCATCAGACCTCTGCAGATTTGGGCAATTGAGGCATCACACTGGACATCTCCAGAGCATTAACTGGTTTAGGTAACTGAGACATTAGACTAGCCATCTCTAAGGCACTCATGGCGTAATTCCAACCTAAGTTGCTTTTGATGCCTGCTCGTTCTAACGCCTGTTGCATAGAGTCGGTGGTTAAAATACCAAACACCACTGGAACGCCAGTTTGAAACCCTGCTGCTGCAATACCTTTAGAAACTTCAGCCGCAACATAGTCAAAGTGAGGGGTTTGACCACGAATGACGGCCCCTAAACAAATGATGGCATCGTATTGTCCACTGAGAGCCAGCTGTCGGGCCACTAAAGCCACTTCAAAGCTACCAGGGACCCAGGCGTAGTCTACTTGGTTACCATTGGGGTCTACATTTACACCATGGCGCTTTAAGCAATCCTGGCATCCCTCTAGCAATTTGTTAGTAACCAAATCATTGAATCGACCAATTACGATTGCAAATTTAGCAGCGCTGGCACGGTCGAAACTTCCTTCAAAAACAGCCATGGAGTTCTCTACTTTTTCAAAAAAATAAGGTGGTAGGTCTCAATGACCTTACCACCCGACAGCAAATATTTTTCACCAGTAAAACACTCAGCAATGACAGCTGCTTAAGTGCCCAAAACTAGGTTTCGAAATAATGGCTTACACCACAAAATAATTCAGACTACCTACTACAATTACCAGGACTGCCCAGATAATAGAGCCAAGGAATATCAATCGCTTGGATTGATCCCAGTTTTGGGGTGAAGCATAGGCCACGGGAACCCCAATAACCATAACGAAAGACCAAACTACCAGAACAAACAGAAACAGTTGAAACAGGATAGACATAACGCGCCACTCTCAAGACAGCAAAAAATCTGATTCACCGTGCCCAGTCGGAAAACTGCCATATTAACCGAATAGAATTTCGCCTCTAAAGCTGGGCAAGCATCTTAATCTATCGATGGTGATACAGTATGGAGCACTGATTGCTCTGCTTAGTAAGCTATCAAATATTAGGTACTTAAAGAAAGCGTTTTATTTGAATCCCTTGGGATTAATTTTTCTGAACTAATATTTGCAGATTGCCATCGACAAGTCAGTTGCTTGGGCTGATGGATCTCCTATGGACTTAATTCTTTGCCATACCACTGCAGATTTTGACACGTTGGGAGCAGCGGTTGGCTTGGCTTGCCTGAATCCGGGCAGTCGGATTGTACTGACCGGTGGGGCTCATCCAGCCGTCAAATCCTTTTTAGCCCTGCATCGGGATGAGTATCCCCTGATTGAACGACGGGCGGTGACGACGTCTATGATTCGTTCAATTACGTTGGTAGACACTCACCAACGTCATCGGGTAGGAACCGCCGCCGCTTGGATTGAACATGCGATCGCAACCCAGCTACCCATCACAATTTATGACCACCATACGGAGTCTTCTCCTGATATGCCTGGCAAAACCCATATTGAGGCGGTAGGAGCCACTACCACCCTTGTGGTGGAAGCCTTACAACAGTCTGACAGACAGATTTCCTCTACCCAAGCCACAGTCATGGCCCTCGGTATCCATGTCGACACGGGTTCATTGACATTCGCCCAGGCCACAGCTCGAGACGCCTATGCCCTGGCCTGGTTAATGGAACAAGGGGCAAATCAGCAAACCATTGCTGAAGCAGTGGAACCCGGTTTATCAACCACCCTCCAAAATTTGCTGAGCACAGCCCTGGACACCACAAAAATTCAGCAAATCGAAGGCTACACCATAGGCACTATCTATCTAAAAACAGACAATTTTGTACCTGGGCTCTCAGGGTTGGCCAGTCATTTAATAGCTCTATTAGGTTTGGATAGTTTACTGCTAGGGAGTGTTTACACATCTAAGGCCAAACCTCGGCTGACATTAATTGGCCGTACCCGCCCTCAAACCGGCATGAACTGTCGGGCATTGCTCCAACCCCATGGTGGCGGAGGTCATGTCTGTGCGGCATCGGCGAATCTCACTTCCGATGAACCTGAAACCATTTTCCATCAACTCTGTGATGCTGTTGTCCAATCCCACACCCAATCAGTCACAGCTCAGGATGTTATGTCTTCGCCAGTACGGACTATCCGACCAACAACTACGGTAGCGGATGCACAGCGCATTTTACTGCGCTATGGCCACGCCGGTCTGTGTGTGGCTGACGACATCGGGAAACTACAGGGAATTATTTCTCGGCGAGACATTGACTTAGCGCTACACCATGGTTTTAGTCATGCTCCGGTAAAAGGGTATATGACCCTCAACTTGAAGACCATCACGCCTTATACCCCCCTGAGCAAGATTCAGGCCTTGATGGTCACCTATGACGTGGGTAGATTGCCCGTACTGGATGGAAATGAGCTGGTGGGTATTGTCACCCGCACTGACGTTTTACGACAGATGTACCCACCTCAAGCGGTGGATGACGATGCCCTCACACCGCTCAAAACCAATGTATATGAAAGATTACAAACGTCATTGCAAGCCTATCCCACAGCTTTAGAGTCCAAAGAGCTATGGACGTTGTTAACTCACATTGCCCTAGCGGCCCAGGAACAGGGGTGGCATCTCTATTTGGTGGGTGGAGCTGTACGGGATTTATTATTGGCTCCTATCGATCAAATGGTGCCCCTCAAAGACATTGACTTGGTGGTAGATAGCTTTCGATCTCCTGTTGTAGAAGGGGCCGGCATCGTTTTGGCCCAGCAGCTACAACAGCAGTACCCAGATGCTGAACTCCAGATCCATGGAGAGTTTCAAACTGCCGCTTTAATCTGGCGGACACGGGCTGGCCATGCTCCGTTGATGATTGATATTGCCACCGCCCGCACCGAGTTTTATCCCTATCCCGCTGCCAATCCAGAGGTTGAACCCAGCTCAATTCGCCAAGATCTCTATCGGCGTGACTTTACCATCAACGCCATGGCCATTCGTCTGACATCGCCTCAGCCAGGGTTGCTGCTAGACTTTTTTGGAGGCTATTTGGATATCCAGCAGCGCCAGGTGCGGGTACTCCATGCCAATAGCTTTATCGAGGACCCTACTCGCATTTTTCGAGCTGTACGTTTTGCCGTGCGTTTAGGCTTCGGCCTCGACTCTCAAACTGAAACTTTTATCCGTTATGCGGTAGATAGCGGCATCTATGCGGACCTGCAGGCACAGCAAACAAAGAAACGAATGCCAGCCCTGCAAACACGACTTAAAGCTGAGCTGACCTATATTTTCCAGGCCGATTACTGGGCTCAGTCCCTAGGATTATTGGATAAGCTCGGTGCTTTAAGCTGCCTGCATCCATCTTTGACCATTGATGCAGACCTATGGCGGCAAATGCATCGGGCCGGTCGTTGGCGACAGCGATTTATCGATGAAGTGGGCAAAGATATTGGTGTGGAAGCCTGGCTCATTAGGCTTGAGGTTTTGCTGGCAAGGGTGGAGGTGCGATCGCAAATAGCAACCAACTTACAGTTACCCCTCGGCTCAATTCAGCGATTACAACAGCTAGCACAGGTTGAAAATCAATTGTTAGAACAATTTCAGCACGCTGATCAGCCCCAGCCTAGCTTTATCTATCAGACCTTAGCCCCCCACGACCTGCCTAGCCTATTGCTGATTAGCGTACGCCATCCTCGATCAATTGGCACTTACATTTGGTATTACATCAGCCATCTGATTCACATCTGCCCTCCCATTGATGGACATCACCTTAAACAGTTGGGTTACATTCCTGGCCCTCTATATCGTCAAATATTGACTGCTCTAACCCATGCAACCCTAGATGGAGAGATCAATTCCATAGCTTCAGCTGAAACCTACCTGCATCATCACTATCCCCTTGAAGTTAAGTAGCAAACAGACGTTAAGTAGCAAACAATTTAAATTGGTCGAAATCCTCTAACACGAGTTCATATAGCCATAAAGGATAAAAGTTACTTAGCTAATACCATTGCCATTTCTCCACTGCTATCGATAAAGTTGGAAATTGAGGAAATATTAAATCCCATCCGCACTTAACTCACCTGGCAAGCGTCAAATGTTCTAGTGAAGCTTGCGGCCTATCAGACAGCATCGTTATTTCATCCTCTTATCCTCAAAACTTTCAGCGACTTCTTACTGAAGCTTTTTGTGTTCGTATGCAGATAATGCCGCCGCCAACTAGATCCACTGTGAAGACTTCAAGGCCAAAATCTGTCAGAGTTTCCAAACAGAAATTATTCTCTTTAGTTGCAACAGCAGCTTTAGCCAGTACCCTGGGTATTGCTATGGGCAGCACCTTACGTTTTCAAGTATTAGCTGTGAGTCCAGCACCACTGTTTAATCCCCAACAAAACTTTCCTCCGTTAGCAGAATGGCCCCCCCAGGTACCCTCAGTTAAAGAGCGTAATGCCTTTGATATTGATCAAGAAAATTCAATATCGCCCCCTCAGTTGGTTTACACCAATACTCCCGATACGGATGTCGAAAACTATAACGTCAGCGAAGACATCTACCGTGATGAAGAATTTCCTGCTGAGGAAGCTGTAATTCTAGACGATGCTTCTAGCCCAATTCCAGCTACCTTCAATGAAAAAGATGCTGTACGGGATATTACGAACGAAGTTTTCGAAGAAGAATCCTTACCTCCAGTAGTCTCAACCAATAGAGGAGAGCTCACCCCTGAGCCTGGCTTCATCGATGAGCCACCAGCTGACTACACAATCCCCTTAACTGAAACGCCTTCTTGGTTTAACAAACAGCCCGCGTCAGAATCTCAGTTTGAAGATGGGCCGATTATTATCGCTCCGGAAGAACCCATCCAGTCATCTGATTTACTGTCAGATTGACTTAACTACAGTAGATTAGAAAAGTTTCCATCTCTAGAAAATATTGGGTGGGTTTGGTTATTGGGCTCAGGTAGTCTTAAACCATGGGTATAATGTCGCTTAGATATCCGTAATTTTTTTTATGAGCAATCCAACGCTGCAAGCGTTCTTTCTGGGACGTGCCTTAGCAACGGCTATCGGTGAAAAAGTTGAGGAAGCTATTACTACTGGCATGAGTGGTGTTGGCCGCTTTGACGCTGAGCAGAGAGAATGGCTACATCGATTTGTTGAAGATGTTTTTGAACAGGCTCAATCCTCCCAAGCAGGGATGGACTCTGAGACTGATGATGGTGTAGGTGAAGATCTGCAGGCAACAATCGATAATCTGCGCGCTGAAATTGCTCAAGTGCGTGTTGCTCTACAGCAATATCGTTCTTCTTAATTTCTAGACGACGCTCCCACAGTTAGATGCTCACATCTAACTGTGGGAGCGTCGTTCCTTAACAGTTTCGCGTTCCGTTCATAGTTATAAGAATCCGCTGGCCATCTAGGAGACTGCGTGTCTACAGTTCCCAATACAACTGATCAGCCATCGTCCAGTGAGCGTTCTAGTGAGCACTCACTCAATGGGCATGGTGGCGATAATTCCCGACTAGCCCTAGTTGAAGTAGCGGATGCAGCCTTAGAAGCAAGACAGCTTGCCGACAAACCGCTTAATGTGACATCAGTCGAGACAAACTATCGCTGGAACCGACGTTATAGTCGTCCAGAGCGATTTGTTGATATCTGGTCATTTTTTCTATCCTTCTTGGGTAAACGCTGGCTGTATAACAAGTCTTGGAGTTATGCCGGAGGCATATCACCTGAAAAACAGGCGGCTCGAAGACGCGCCCAAGCTCGTTGGATTCGCTTGACTTTCTTAAACCTTGGGCCAACATTCATTAAATTAGGCCAACTATTTTCCACTCGTTCTGATTTATTTCCCACTGAATACGTTGAAGAGCTGTCTAAACTCCAGGATCAAGTTCCAGCCTTCAGCTATGAACAAGTCAAGGCAATTATTGAGGATGACTTGGGGAGACCCATTGGGGAACTATATCGAACCTTTGACCCAATACCGCTAGCAGCAGCTAGCCTAGGGCAGGTACATCGGGCTCAGCTCCATTCAGGTGAAGAAATCGTTGTTAAAGTTCAACGACCTGGCTTGCAACGTCTCTTTCAAATAGACCTTTCGATTTTGAAGGGCATTGCCCATTATTTTCAGAGTCATCCTGAGTGGGGTAGAGGGCGAGACTGGATCGGCATCTATGAAGAGTGCTGTCGTATTCTTTGGTTAGAAATCGACTTCCTCCACGAAGGTCGCAATGCAGATACCTTCCGGCGTAATTTCCGCGCTATTGATTGGGTAAAAGCCCCTCGTATTTATTGGCGCTACGCATCACGACGAGTATTAACCTTAGAGTATTTGCCAGGCATTAAGATAAGTCATTACGAGTCTCTAGAAGCTGCAGGCTTAGATCGTCAACAACTAGCCCAATTGGGAGCTCAAGCATACTTGCATCAGCTTCTAAATGATGGTTTTTTCCATGCCGATCCTCATCCTGGCAATATTGCTGTGAATCCAGATGGTGCTCTAATCTTTTATGATTTTGGCATGATGGGGCAGATCCAACCGCTTACCCGCGATGGTCTGATGCGGACCTTTATGGGAGTATCTCAGCGAAATGCCGATATGGTAATGGCGTCCCTAATTGACTTAGGTGCGTTAACAGAAACTGAGGACATGGGGCCTGTGCGTCGCTCGATTCAGTATATTCTGGATAACTTCATGGATAAGCCTTTTGAGGAACAGTCCATTACTGCTATCAGCGACGATTTGTATGCGGTTGCCTACGATCAACCCTTCCGGTTTCCAGCAACGTTTACATTCGTTATGCGAGCTTTTTCCACATTAGAAGGTGTCGGGAAAGGCCTAGATCCAGACTTTAACTTTATGGAAGCCGCAAAACCGTTTGCTAATCAGCTTATGACTAACGTTTCTAATTCTTCTACCAATGGACTGATCGGCGAAATAGGTCGTCAAGCCGCTCAAGTTGGAAGTTCAGCATTTGGCTTGCCACGGCGAATTGAGGACTCGCTTGACCGGTTGGATCGAGGCGATATTCGGGTAAGAGTACGCTCTATTGAAACAGATCGTGCTATACGTCGCCTTAGTAGTGTCAATTTAATGACAAACTACACTCTGCTGTTGGGCACGTTTACTCTGTCAGCTACCCTTTTGTTAATTAGTCAATTACCATGGGTTGCTTTGGGTATGATATTACCCGCCATTGCTTCGGGAATAGCGTTAGTCCGCGCCTTGATGCGTCTTGGTCGCACTGATCGTATGCCTTAGTTCCTCCCTTTATGCCTAGATGCTTTATGCAACGCTTTTTTGCCGGTTTAACTGATCCAGGATTGCTACGCACTAGTAATCAAGATGCTTATTACCTGGATGATTTAGGCCGTTTTTTTGTGGTTGCAGATGGCATGGGGGGACATGCTGGTGGTCAGGAGGCCAGTCGTTTAGCGACAGAAGCTATTTATCAGTATCTGGACAATCATTGGGAGAGTTCAGAGGCTCCCGATGTAATGCTACGCAAAGCGTTTATCGCAGCTAATGACGCTATATTAAAAGACCAATATCACCATCCTGAGCGGGCAGATATGGGGACAACTGCCGTAGCAGTGATGTTCCGAGATTGTGACAACCATCCCTGGTGCGCCCACGTCGGTGACTCTCGTCTTTATCGCTTACGAGGGGCTAAGCTAGACCAAATTACCACCGATCACACTTGGGTTGCTAAAGCTATCGAAGATGGTGAATTGACTCCCGATGAATCTAAGCATCATCCTTGGCGGCATGTGCTTTCCCAGTGTTTAGGCAGAGAAGATTTAAACCGCATCGACATTCAGTCACTGGATGTCGATGCGGGTGATCGACTATTGTTATGCAGCGATGGATTAACTGAGGAGTTGTCTGATCCCCTAATTGCTACCCATTTAAAGAGTATTCGTTCATGCCCAACTGCTGTTGAATCTCTGGTTGATGCAGCCAAACAGCGGGGTGGACGGGACAATATTACAGTAGTGGTAGTAGCCTTTCAAGATTAATTTTCCACTGTAGCACTGTTGCACATAAGGACTCTACAGCAGAAAATTAGGCGTGAATCTCAATGCTATGAGGGTAGAGTGAAGCCAGATGTTTAAAAGTGCACTAGTCTGTACTGATTTTGAGGATAGTCTCCAACGGCTGATCAAGTTTGTGCCTGATTTAGTTCAGTCTGGCTTAGATACAGTAGTTTTTTTCCATAATGTTTCGATTACAACTGAGCGCGAAATTCCTCAAGTGAACGATGACGCTGTTGAAGAAGCCAAATTGCAGCTCGCGGCAGCTAATGAAGCTGCACTACCTGATGGCAAGTCAGTTATCGTTGATGTTCGTTCGGGGCGTGTCATCAATAATATTGAGAAGGCAGTGCGCTGCTACGATACTGATGTACTGCTTCTGGGGACTCCCACGCGTTCGCTTTTAGCTGAAAAATTTTTTGGTAGCACAACCACGGGGATTACCAAGCAACTTAATATACCGCTTGTAATTTTAAGACCCCAGTTGGTAGCTACCTATCGTGAGCAAGAGCTGGCGTTGCGTTGCCAAACTCTATTTACCCATTTATTAATTCCCTACGATGGCAGCAACAGTGCTAAACATCTAGTCTCACGTATCCAAGCAGCAGCTAAAACCAATGGTTATCCTAAGCAGTGCACACTTTGTTGGGTCATTGATGAGTGTATTCGTGTGGAACTAAGGGAGTCTGAAGAGCAGGTTCAGACTTTACTGGCTGAGGTAAAAGCAGACTTAGAAGCGTTTGGAATAGAGGTATTTACTGAGATTCGTCAGGGTGATCCTCAGGGTGAAGTCTTGAAATCAGCAGAGGTAAATGATATATCTGCGATCGCAATTTGCTCAGGCAGCTCCAAAGGGATTTTAAAATGGTCGGTCCCAAGCTTTACAAGTGCCATCTTACGTTCTAGTTGGCATCCAGTCATACATTTTCCCGGCATCAGTTAAATGTAAGGGGTGGCTTTGTAGTTAAGTATCAGATTGCATCGCTTCAAAACTCAAAAGCATCCGAGGTTTTAAGCTATCGTTTAGCTCCTTTCTAAGGATCTTTTTACTATCTCGAGGACTACCGATTGGAACAATCGTGCGGGCCATCAGGACCCATTCTTTCAGAAGTTTCTGCTGAGGTAGAGCAATGTGTAAACGACGAAAGTTTAGACACTGGTTAGGCGCTTCCTTTGAGAAAAAGAGAATGCGGTAGGCCCCCGCCGCACCCAAATGCCATACAAACTTTTGGTTACCAGGATTTTTGAGATCTAGGTAACTAGATAACCATCGTGCTCCATGGGTCTTGCTGTAGAACGCTGTAACCCAAAGAACCATGGGATGGGGATTACGAACACACAGAAAATTATTAGAACTCGTATTACCAATTCGTTGGTTAATTTCTTGCGCAGCCAGCATTGCCCAGAGTGTAGGCAACTGACGATTGCTCATGTTGAGCAGTTGAGGAAAAACGATTTCGGCAACAGGCGTAGTTTCGGGCCACATCTGTAGTCGACAAAAACGATCTTCTTCCGAATCGTTGGGTGGGTCCGATTTAGGAACCACCGGCAGCTCTCGCAACGTCCCCCTGATCTGCTTACCCAGATCAATTGAGCGACCAAAACGATTTTCTAAAGGCGCTAGACTATCCAAAAGATGGCTAACGCTATTAGGCCGTTGCGCCCGATCTTTCGCTAGACAGCGGAGAATCGTATCTTTTAGCACCTTAGGTAATACACCATAGGGTGATAACCCATCCAACGGTATGGGGTCTTGGGAAAGATGGACTTTATACCAACCACCGAACGTATTATTACGAGGGCGCAACGGCAATGTACCTGTCAGCATCTGGTACATCATTACCCCAAGACTATAAATGTCGGAACGCCGATCAAGCTCTTGTCCCTCCATCTGCTCTGGAGATGCATAGGCCAACGTTCCCATAAAACTGCTGGTTTGCTCGCTGTTATCAACTTGAATTAATTTCGCGATACCAAAATCCAAAATCTTGACCAGCTCACCCACACTGGCACTTTGAGTAACCAAGATATTGCTGGGTTTAATATCACGATGAATAATAGGAATAATTTGACCGTTCAGAACGATGCCTTTATGGGCTGTCTCCAGCCCTAAACAAATCTGGCGAATAAAGTCGAGAAAACGTGGAATAGGCAAAGGAGTTGGGTGAATGACCTGGCCTAAATTTTTTCCCTTCAAATATTCCATAACGTAGAAGGGAATCTCGTCATCCGTAACACCATAATCGGTAACCCTGACGACATGCATACTATTGTTTCCTAGCTGAGCACAGGTCATGGCCTCACGCATAAACCGCTGGGCCATATGCTCATTAAGCAGGGTTTGAGAAAGGAATTTAACAGCAACAGGAACACCTCCGAGGAGCATATCTTCAGCCAAATAGACTTTACCCATGGAGCCTTGACCTATTGAGTCCATGAGCTCATAGCGATTGGCAAGTCTGCGACCGAAATTACTGTCTGTCATGTAACGCTGTTTTTCTAAGCAAATAATACATAGCGTTGGTCCTATTGCTGAGAATAGCGAAAAACCTAAAACACTCAGCTACAGCCACAAATCAACGCATCAAGACCTATGACATCAAGGTTGCTACTCGTCGTAAACTAGGTTGCCCCGCCCCTTTTCGCTGTAATGCCCCAGAGACACAACTGGTAGCTTAGCAATAAAAGTATTTTAGAAAATAGGTGATGGCAGTGTAGCGATTTTGCCCCATCTAAAGGGCAATCAGCATGTTAAATCGCAACAAACCAGAATTCCTCCCGATTCGAACTTCACTAGCTTTAAGAACGTTTTAACTGTTCTTAAAATACCCGTTTTGTCTAACACACCCCCATTCTATAGAGAGCAACAGTGCCAGATCTACCAGAGCATCTGAGGCTTTAGATTGGTATTCAGCTCTTTTCTCAGCATACTTTTACTGTCCTGGGAACTACCTACTGAGATAGTCGTACGTGCCCTCAGCACCCATTCCTTAAGGAGTTTTCGCTGAGGGGGAGCAATATGTAAACGGCGAGAATCAACAAATTGGTTAGGAAAGTCTTTAGCGAAAAACAGCACACGATAACTACCGTTTCCCCCTAAATGCCAAATGATTTTTCCATGGTAAGGGTTTTTAAGATCTAGATAGCTAGATAGCCATCGAGGCCCTTGAACTTTACTGTGAAACGCCGTCACCCATAGAACCATGGGATGAGGGTTAAGGGTACATAAAAAATTGTTGTAGCCGGTGTTACTAACGCGTTGCTCTATTTCTTGCGCAGATAGCATAACCCACAGTGTAGGCAATTGGCGTTCGCCCATAGTCAAGAGTTTTGGAAAAACAATCTCAGCAATCGGCTTATCCTTCGGCCATACTTGCTGCCGGTAAAACCGCTCTTCCTCAGACTCTTGTGGCAGCTCTTCGGGATCTTTCGCTGACCTTAGAAAGGCTGACATGGGACTGTCAACAGCCCCTTCAAGATGTGCCAGCAAATGGCTAACGCTAGTCGGTCGCCGGGACCGTTCCTTGGCTAAACACCCCATTACTGCTTCTTTGAGCCGTTGCGGCAATGTGCCATAGGGCGATAACCCATCTAAGGGTGTTGGTTCTTGAGAACGGTGGGCTTTATACCAGCCTCCAAATGTATTAACCTTCGGACATAATGGCAGCGTACCTGTCAACATCTGGTACATCATGACACCCAAGCTGTAGATGTCAGAACGACTATCCAGCTCTTGACCTTCCATCTGCTCTGGTGACGCGTAGGCTAAGGTTCCCAAAAAGCTGCTGGTTTGCTCACTGATACCGGCTTGCGTCAACTTCGCAATACCAAAATCTAAAACCTTGACCAGCTCCCCTACACTGGCACTTTGAGTGACCAGAATATTGCTAGGTTTGATATCTCGATGAATAATAGGCACAAGCTGACCATCGAGAATAATGCCTTTATGAGCTGTCTGAAGGCCTAAACAAATTTGTCTAGTAAAATCGAGAAATCGTTTGACTGGTAGGGGATGAGACTGAATCACTTGGCCCAGATTTTTGCCCTTCAGATATTCCATGACGTAGAACGGCACACCATCATCAGCCACACCATAATCGGTAACTCTGACGACATGGATACTGTTATTTCCCAGCTGGGCACAGGTCATGGCCTCATGCATAAATCGCTGGGTCATTTGCTCATTTAGCAGGGTTTGAGCCAAAAATTTAACAGCAACCGGCACACCACCAAGCAGCGTGTCTTTGGCCAAATAGACTTTTCCCATGGAGCCTTGGCCTATGGAGTCCATGAGCTCATAGCGATTGGCAAGTCTACGACCGAAGTTATTGTCTGTCATTGAACGCTGCGCTTCTAAACCAACAATATAGCCACTGCGATTTTTGCAAGGTTGACAGTGCGAGCTTATAAAGCAAGCTCATTCAGCCTTAATTCCCAGTCTAGAGAATTAAGTAGCCAATTTTACCGTTGCTGATTTCAGGGATGAATCGATCTGACAAAATTGCCCCACATCAGCATTGTCAGATTAAATCCTCCTGGGGATCAGCAACGCCCAAATTTTATTAGCCTTGGTGTCTAAAAACACAATTTGAGAGTTCGACTATCTATCAATACATAGGACTAAACAAACTCCCAGGGCGAATTGATAGCAACTTGAAGAATAGTTTCATCAGCCTAACTCTGATGACGTTCAACGACAGCTTCCATGGTGCTGGTCAGATGATGACCTGCCATAATGCCTCCGGAGAAATGATATCGCTTTGGACTTAGGCGGTAGAGGGTTTCAAACCCGGTACGCATTTGTCTATCCTGCAGTGCCCAGTATTGTTGAACAATTGAACTAGGGGCGATCCAACCTTCACCTTCTACTCGCCCAAGGACACTGTGCTGCAATACAAATGTGTATTGACGATCGCCTCTGACAATCCGCCCTTTATACTGCAAGGAAATATCGTCTAATTCTCCATTAGGAAAAATGAGCTTGGTAACCATTGTGAACCAATCATTGCTATTCCAAGCAACCAGGATTTTGCCTTTGACAGTTATAGGGAGTAAATCCCTGGCTAACCAACTCCCTTGAAGGGTCCAGCGTCCTGGCTCAATCAGAAAACTGTGACTCACGTGTTCTCCCTAGTGGTTTGATGAAAATGCGCAATCGAACAATCAACAGTTTATGGATTTGAGACGTTAAACCTTAAAGCTCTGAGTGCATGTGTTCTTAACCTTAACAGGTATACCCTTACGGAAGAGATGAAAACGATAGCTATGGCTATCGTCACACCGTACCCTGTGGTTCAGTTGTTAGTTGTTAACGCTATCACCAACTGTATAAATGTTGCCAAGCAGGCAAGGTTGACGAGCACCGGTAACAGCAAGGATATTACCTGGATGTTGATGCCAACGCCAATATCCTAGGACAGTGAAAGCAATAGCTTCCTTATGACTGCTGCTGATACCAGCATCATCAGTAGTCATAAGGTTGACGCTAGGCAATCTAAGCTGAAGCTGCGATCGCAAATATCCATTTTGACTACCTCCGCCACACAACAAGACCTCATCTGGAAGACAGGGTAGCTGTTGGTAACTGTCAGCAATAGTTGCAGCCGTAAAGGCTGTCAAAGTCGATAGAAAATCGGCTTGACTCAGATCAAGTGCCTGAGCCTCTTGCCAACACCGCTGACCATAGTCAGCACCAAATAGTTCCCGTCCTGTCGATTTTGGAGGAGGCTGCCGAAAAAATGACTGAGCAAGCCACTGATCAATTAAGCGCTGACAAGGGTGCCCTTGGGCTGCCCAGTCACCGTTGTGATCATAGGTTAGGTTGCCATCGCTAAACAGGCTCACAGCCCAGTCGATCAGGGCATTACCAGGCCCCGTATCCCAGCCAACAATAGCTGCTGGTGGTGGACCCGCTCGATCCCAAGGCGGCAGGTAAGTGAGGTTGCCAATACCGCCAATATTTTGTACACAGCGATGGTGCTGAGCATGACTGAGAAGACTAGCATCTACCGGTGGCACCAGGGGAGCCCCCTGGCCACCAGCTGCAATATCAGCAGCACGAAAGTTACTGATGGTAGGTGTTTGGGTGAGCTCCGCAATTAGCTCTCCACGTCCCATTTGCCAGCTATAGCCCATCTGCTGGGCGGTTGGGGGCCGATGATAAACCGTTTGGCCATGGGAAGCAATTAATTCAGCTGTACCTAAATGGTTGGCAGCGTTAGCAAAGGCGATCGCAATATCGTCATCCATGCCAGCAATATCGGCCATCGCTAAAGGCTTATTAGCGCATACGGCCAGGATGCGATCTCGCAGAGACGGTGAATAGTCAGCAGTATGAGCCGCCAATAGTTCAACCTTCACCCCATATCCTTTACCTGTTACCTCCACCAAAGCTGCATCAATGCCATCGACAGAGGTACCACTCATCAGGCCAATGACTTTCATACCCCTACTTGCCTAGCTCTACATAGGTAGCTTATCAATGCCTTTGTTAGAACCCACCACTACCATCAAGGTTCCAGCTCTCAATCGAGTCACTGGACTGGGATTGATCTCAAACTTGTCCATAGCATTGGCTTTGCTGATAGCCATCAAGGTTAACCCATAGTGATTTCGTAGATCGAGTTCCACAATGGTTTTACCGTCAAATTCTTGAGGAACGACCACCTCTACAATGCTGTGATCTGGATCAAGCTCAAATCGATCGAGCACGCCTGGACGCGTTAGCGAGCGAGCGAGTTCACAGCCCATTTCAAACTCTGGAAAGACAACATGATCCGCCCCTACTCGCTGAAGCAACTTACCATGAATCTCTGTAGACGCTTTGGCAACTACGTTAGCAACGCCTGCCTCTTTAACATTGAGAGTCGTAATAATGCTCTCCTGGATGTAATTACCAATGGCAACAATCACCGTATCAAAGTCAGGAATGCCTGCCTCTTGCAAAGCGGACGGCTGGGTAGAATCCATCTGCACAGCATGGGCTGCAATTTGATCAGTTAGGACTTGAGCAACCCGATTTTCATCAGAATCAATCCCCAAAACCTCATACCCCATACCATGGAGCGTAAGACAGACAGCTCGCCCAAAACGCCCCAATCCGATAACCGCAAACTGACGATTATTAGCACGCAGATTCCTAAAAAACTTTAGTGACGATAAATTCACGTTGATTGCCAATAAATCAATAATGGAGTCTAAGTTGCATCTGATTCTGTAGCCTAAAGGTTTCTAAGATTAAACCTCCGATTCCGGAACAGATGACACCTATTTTGCCCAAAGGTCAAGCGGCTTAGCCATCCCCCATTGCTGAAGAATATCTCGCTACCCCATCAACATTAGTGTGTTAAAGCACCAATAGGGTGTAGGGTGTTTTTACTCTAATGAGAGTTTATCTTGAAAAATGGCTCTACCTTGCCATGCTCAAGCCTTAAACGACAATCACTCGTTCAGTATAAAGACGCCTTGAGCCAAATTCCTAAGTGACCCGCCAACAAACAATTGAGTATCGATTTCTTTCTTTGCTAGGCTTACCTAATGATCTTGGGAAGGAGATATCAGTGAACATTCAACTTGGTCGTGGCAAAACAGCAAGACGTGCCTATGGCATTGATGAAATCGCATTGGTGCCCGGACCGAAAACCCTAGATCCAGAACTAGCCGACACGCGTTGGACCCTTGGTAACGTAGAACGTGAAGTTCCGATTATTGCCAGTGCGATGGACGGTGTTATTGACGTCCGCATGGCAGTTGACCTGTCAAAGCTTGGTGCTCTCGGCGTCTTAAACTTAGAAGGTATTCAAACTCGTTACGCCGACCCCAACCCTGTGTTGGACCGCATTGTCTCTGTCGGCAAAGCAGAGTTTGTCCCTCTCATGCAAGAAATCTATGCTCAGCCGGTTCAGCCAGAGCTAATTAAGCAGCGCATTTCAGAGATCAAGACTCAAGGTGGGATCGCAGCCGTTAGCCTGACTCCAATGGGGGCAGCCAAGTATGGCACAACAGTAGCCGCAGCCGAGGCTGATCTAGTCTTTATTCAAGCAACGGTAGTATCTACCAACCATCTCTCTCCTGAATCTATCACTCCGTTAGATCTGGCAGAATTTTGTGCCGACATGCCTATGCCAGTGATTTTAGGCAACTGCGTTACCTATGAAGTCACCCTAGAGCTAATGAAAGCAGGCGCAGCAGGTGTTCTGGTTGGTATCGGTCCCGGCGCAGCCTGTACCTCACGAGGTGTATTAGGTGTGGGTGTTCCCCAAGCAACCGCTGTCTCCGACTGTGCAGCCGCTCGAGATGACTATCAACGTGAAACAGGACGTTATGTACCGGTAATCGCAGATGGAGGTTTAGTCACAGGGGGGGATATCTGCAAATCGATTGCTTCCGGTGCCGATGCAGTCATGATTGGGTCACCGTTTGCCCGAGCAGCCGAAGCTCCTGGTCGTGGATTTCACTGGGGTATGGCAACTCCCAGCCCAGTACTCCCCCGAGGGACACGTATCCAAGTAGGCACAACCGGTAGTCTGAAGCAGATTTTGCGGGGTCCAGCCCAGCTCGATGACGGTACCCATAATTTGCTAGGAGCCATCAAAACCAGCATGGGAACCCTGGGAGCTAAAGACTTAAAGGATATGCAACAGGTAGAGGTTGTCATTGCTCCCTCATTGCTGACAGAAGGGAAAGTGTACCAAAAAGCTCAGCAGTTGGGCATGGGTAAGTAGGCCATATTAAGATATATTCAGAGCATCAGCTTTTTAGATCACAAGGCAGCATGTTCTGAGTATGTTTTTTAATTAAAAGGTGATTTTCAAAAAAATTGTGGAGTGTTATTCATGATTTTCTCAAGATGATGATTGTTATCACGCCTTGAGGATGACCAGCATCACTAACACTACGTTTTCTTACAGACACAAGAAAACAAAACTTATAATCCGCGTCAGACCTCAAGTGTAGGGGATGGCAAAAGCTGAGACTTGACCTACAATAGGACTGAAAGCGGAGACGGAAGTTTCCGTTCACTCCTCACACCACACTCCGCCTAAACCTGTTTGGTTTAGGCGGTTCCTATATGAACCAAATTTGATAATTATTGATAATTACTCAAGTTTGAATAGGGCCTATGACACTAGTCAGGTTGGGCACAAAAAACCTGCAATAAAACTTTTGCAGTCCATGGAAGCGGTCATAAAGGAGTATTCTTAAGGTTGATTTTTCCACTGCTGAGATGAGTCACAAGCCAAAATCAGCTATGGTAAGAATCTGATATTTGTCGACAAGGAATATAGGGATGTCAGCCGCACAAGTCACAGATTCGACATTCGAACAAGAAGTTCTCAAAAGTGAACTACCGGTACTTGTAGACTTTTGGGCCCCTTGGTGTGGTCCTTGCCGGATGGTTGCTCCCGTTGTGGATGAGATTTCTGAACAGTACGATGGCAAGGTCAAGGTTGTTAAGGTCAACACGGATGATAACCCCAAAGTTGCTAGCCAGTACGGTATCAGAAGTATTCCAACATTGATGATTTTTAAAGATGGGCAACGGGTTGATATGGTAGTGGGTGCTGTCCCCAAAACCACCTTGGCAAATACTCTTGAGAAGTATCTATAGGCGTTTGATTTGGTTTTATGGATTTATTATTGGCTAAATGACTTAGCTGTAACCCAATATACTGAGACAGATATTAGGGTGCAGATAGATCGGGTAAGTTCAAATTTTCAGAAATAAACGGTTTCAACAGTTTCTGTTGGAGCCGTTCATTTTTAGAGGCTGAAGCAACTGAAAGAGCAGTCTGTGCACAACAGGCACAGACTGCTAAACTGCAATCACGCTCTAATACTGCAAGAATACCGATTGCGTTGACTCAATGAGTTGACTCAATTACTAGAGATAACAAGGAGCGTTAGGTACATAGAGAGTGCTGTAGCAATTAGGAGAGACCAGCATCCTATTGAATCAATCCATTGCTATACAATTGGGGAGCTAGATGCTCTGATTCAACGCTTAAGAATCTTCACTAACTGCGTGTTTTATGGTGACCTCTACAACAAAATTGCCCACTCACTTACAAGAGAAGATTTCTGAAATTGTCACCCAGTTGCCCTCCATGGAACATGGGACTGTAATTCAACAGATTTTAGAAACCCTAGTAAGAATGATTGGGCGAGAGGCTGATCGGCTGGATTGGAAGATTTTAAACAATACATTACAGGATATGGAACTGGGTTTTCAGGGTTTCTATCCTTACCGCCATACCCGAAAAATAGCCATTTTTGGGTCAGCACGTACTCCATCAGAGCATCCTGATTACCAGTTAGCAAAGACCTTTGCCCAACGAGCAGCACAACAGGGATTCATGATTATGACTGGTGCCGGACCAGGCATCATGGAAGCTGGTAATGAAGGAGCTGGCGTCGAGCATTCCTTTGGTCTGAATATTCAGTTACCGTTTGAGCAGGGCTCTAACCCAATTATGGAGAATGATCCAAAACTGCTCACATTCAAATATTTTTTTACACGCAAGCTATTTTTTTTGAGGGAATGTGATGCCTTAGCAGTATTTCCAGGTGGTTTTGGGACTCAAGATGAGGCGTTTGAGTCGTTAACACTCGTCCAAACTGGGAAAGCCGAACCGATACCTATTGTGTTGATTGATCACCCTGGTGGCAACTATTGGCAAGGTTGGGATACCTATGTACGCGATCACTTAATGGCCAATCGACTGATCAGTGACGACGATCCTAGCCTTTATGTTATGACCGATAACATCAATGACGCATGGCAGGAAATAACAAACTATTATCGAGTGTTTCATTCCAGCCGATATGTCGGTGATCATTTGGTGATAAGGCTCAATTCTTGCCTGCGGTCTGGAGCGTTAGAGGAGCTCAATCAATCATTTAGCGATATTGTTGCTGCTGGCAAAATAGAAATGTCAAATGCGCTACCAGAAGAGCAAGATGATGAAACCGCAGAGCTGTCTCGCCTGGTATTCCAATTTAATCACCGTGACTTTGGTCGACTACAACAGCTAATTCGTAAAATTAACACTCTTGGTGAGCCCTGTGAGGCTACTGAACACCCGGAACATAAATAATCAACACTCTTTTTCCAGATACACCTTTTATAACAAGCTAATGATGCAATTAGCTTGCTTTCTAGAATTCGCGCTGGATGTGGGTTAGGATTCCGCGTGCGATCGCATTAGCCATCTCACTGCGCCACTCTGGATCACGCAGATTGTGAATATCTTCCGCACCTGTGACAAATCCTACTTCAATTAAGATTGCTGGCATTGAGGTACGGCGTAGCACATAGAAACGAGCCTGTCTTACACGCCGATCGGACATCCCCATCATGCGCAGCACTACATCATGCACTGTGCGCGCAAACCGAGCTCCTGCACCAGAATAATAGTAGGTTTCTAAACCGTTAACATCGGGCCGACTCAGGTTAATGGCATTGGCATGAATGCTGACAAATAGGTCTGCATCTGCACGTTCAGCAATCTGAACGCGGGGGTCAAGATCGAGCTCGATGTCACTATTGCGGGTCATAACCACATCTACCCCTTGCTCCCGTAGAATAGCGGCAACCTGTTGAGAAATTGGAAAAATCACCTGCTTCTCCTGCAGACCGCCAATTCCGACAGCACCCGGATCACGTCCTCCATGCCCAGGGTCAATGGCAACAACAATGCGCCCTTGGGGTACCCGAGGCAGATCGCTCGAAGCTGAAGAAGGCTCAGTTGGGTTAACCCTAGCTCTGTCAGAGGGACTAGAAGGTCGCTCTGAAGGACGTCTCGTCACCGCTGTAGAGGGTACTGGAACAGTGCTACTAGGCGCACTATCAGGAATATCTCGAATCGCTACCCCATCAGGAAGTACAGAAATTCCCCGGAGACTACTACCAATTTCAGTCGTAATGGTCTGCCAGTCAGGGCTGTCATCCCCCAGAGTCATAGTGATAAACACCGTTGAGTCGCTCTGAGATATCTCCCAACTTTCAATACTGTAACGATTGTCTGGCAGTGACGCTGGCGTTAATCTGGGCGAAACAGAGCTGTTGGGTAGTTCTAAGGTGATTTTTCGTTCTGGATCCCGTCGCCGGGAGCGGCTAAGGCGCACCTCCGGTGTATCACCCGATAAGCGAATAAAAAAGCCATCAGCCGTTGCCACAATACTTTGCACCTGAGTGCTTTGACTCTGGGCTGACGCGTTAGCATCCGCTGTCACCTGGTTTGTTGTCCGCCCAGATGCGCGCTCGGCTTGATCCGACGACTGATTAACTCGAGCAGATGATGATGAGCGTCTTGGGCGGTCCTCATCATCGGTAGCCACTAGTTCAGGCAGCTGCACAAACCAACGACGATTGGTTTCGCCCCGAACTTCCACTTGTTGTGGATCAAGGCTATAACCAGGGGCTACTTCAATCACAATGCGGGCTGTTTGGTCATCTAATTGACCCACGCGGACTTCACGCAACCCTTCTTGTAGTCGCTGTCGAGAAGTCGCACTCGTCACCTGAGTACCTGGTAAATCAATGACTAAACGGGTCGGATTAAAAATTAACTTGGCTGTTGGCTGGACCCGAGTGTCCGTTGTAAATGTCAGACGATTTTGCTGCTGGTCAAAACGCCAAAACTGAAGATTGGCAGCATCGGCTGGCAAGGCAATCAGCACAGCCCCCAAAATACCAATCACGCCAGACGTCAAGCTAGACATTCTGGAGGCTACCGCCTTACTAGAAAGTAAAGGATTCCAATGCACAGCTTCAGTTCCTTCTAACAGTGATGATCCCACAGCCATTAACTGGCTCAAGTAAATCCGAGATCAATATTGCAAGACAAGAGTAACCGCATTTGTGCAATGTTTAAGATATCGAACATCAAAATTGTGCGGTTTTCAGGATACTCCTTTCTTTGATTCATCTGACTTTTGTAGTTTCAGACAAGAATCGTTAGGGAAACCTGCCACCAGCGACGAGCTAGATTAACTCCAGTTCATCGTTAAAGTGCCCTTCTCAAAAGAAATTAATACAAGAACTATTTATACAGTTCCCTAGTTACTAAGCGTACTCAGCACGCGATTCCATTGCAGCAATGCTTTTAGGCACAGCTGCTGTCAGAATTTCATGGCCAGTTTGGGTGACCAGAACGTCATCCTCAATACGGATACCTATACCACGCCAACGCTGTTCCACATCGGGCTGTCCCTCTTCAGGTTCATAGTCTGGAGCAATATAGATACCTGGCTCAACCGTGACTACATTGCCAGGCGTAAAGGGTTTCCAGGTTTTATCCGAATTCCGTAGAGTACCACTATCGTGTACATCCAGCCCTAAAAAGTGACCGGTACCATGCATGAAGAAGGCTTTATGTTTTTTCTCTTCGATTAATGTGTCTACGCTGCCCTTAAGCAGACCTAACTCGACTAATCCTTCGGTAATTGTGCGAGTAGCCGCATCATGAAAGTCATTAAAGGGACGCCCTGGTTGAACGGCATCAATCGCCTTGAGCTGAGCTTCTAAGACTAATTCATAGAGAATGCGCTGCTCAGACGTGAAGCGTTCTCCCACGGGAAAGGTGCGGGTAATGTCGGCATTGTAGTAGTTGTAGGCGCAGCCTGCATCAATGAGCAGCAGATCGTTCGTCTGCATTTGGCGATCGTTTTCGATGTAATGCAAAATGCAGGCATTGGCACCAGAGGCCACAATCGATGGATAAGCCGGCCCTAGAGCCCCTTCTAAGCGAAATATATGTTCCATTTCAGCCTGGATTTCATATTCATAGCGACCAGGCTGGGTAATAGCCATGGCATGATTATGGGCTTTGGCTGAAATAGCAATGGCTTTACGCATCTGTTCCAGTTCGCTGGCGCTTTTGACTCGGCGAAACTGCTGCATTAACAGCCGCCCATCTTCAATGGCTACCGGGCCTCGTCCACGTTTTGGGTACTTGGCTAATAGTCTTCGCCATAGGGCCAGGATGTGCTGGTCTAAACGACCATCATCACCAAAATGGTAATAAAGCCGATCAGCATTTTCCACATATTGAGGTAGCTTTTCAGCTAATTCTTCAATGGGATAAGCTTCATGGGCTCCATACTTTTGCTTGGCTAGCTCTATACCTGTGCGATAACCGGACCAGGTTTCTTTTTCCTTATCCTTGGGTCTGACAAACAGCACAAACTGATGCTCTTCGTGATGGGGAGCTAGGACTGCGATCGCATCCGGCTCATTAAACCCCGTCAGATAGAAAAAATCACTGTTCTGACGAAATGGGTGTTCCACATCGTTGTGCATGACAGCTGTTGGAGCACTACCAAAAATAGCAGTACCTTGACCAATAGCGGCCATCACAGCCTGTCGTCGCTGTTGATATTCTGAATTCATGGACATGTGAGCAGTTTTGCTACGTTAAGAGAGAACCTTAATTCGCATACCACTGGCTGGCAAGCTACCACTCTGAAGTGTCAGCGTACTACCAACTCGGTCAACAGGTGTACCCGCCATTGCTCCTAGGAACTCATCGACACCTTGCAGTTCACAGCTGTCGTTGGCAGCACTGGTGCGATATTGAGTCGGGATAACCAATTTGGGCTGCAAGCTCTGCACAGCCGCCGCCGCTTCCGTGGCATTGTAAGCCTTGGAGCCACCCCCTACTGGTAGCAGTAATACATCAGGGCGACCAATCAAAATTTTATCTTCTAAATCAATGGGTGCTGCAGCCCCGCCAAGGTGAACAACCTTGACCCCAGCTTGAGTCCATAGCCAAGCCGTATTCGTACCAAATCTTCTCCCCCCTCTCGATCGTGGGGCATACCAACACCTTGAACACTGAGACCATTGATCTCATAGGCACCTGGTTCATCTAGATAGTTGACGGTTGTGCCTTCAGGAATAAATCCTTCGTCAAATAATCGGCTACTAATCAATACCAGGTCTGAACCAGCCAAATTTGGAGCTGTATAACCTTCAGTACAGCCCAAAGGTCTGAACGGGTTGGTCAAAATGGTCTTACCACCACCGGAAAACTGGAAACACATATGCCCCAGTGCTGTGATGCTTAAGGTGCCCGTTTGCGCTTGGTAGGCTTGCCAATGAGAAGCAATGCCCAATCCAAGCGTACTGACGAAGGCTGCACTGGCATTTTGAAGCAATTGCCGCCGTTTCATAGTGTCCTCACATCCCATTGAGATCAACTGTCCATGACTTGTTATAGTGCCACAGGCTTGGAATACTCGCTAAGAAAGACAGCCAGTTTTCTGGGTCATACCGCCCTGTCAAAAGCCCCAAACCCCTTAGACGGTGGCCGGTACCTTCATCGGAATAGGACTCAAAAAGTTATGCAGGAGCCGTTTACCTGATTTAGTCAACACACTTTCAGGATGAAACTGCACTCCTTGAATATGAGGGTACTCGCGATGACGAACCCCCATAATCGTGCCGTCATCAACCCAAGCAGTGATTTCTAAACACTCAGGACAGCTCGCTCGCTCCACGACTAAGCTGTGGTAACGAGTTGCCGTCAATGGATTTTCAAGACCTGCAAAAACCCCCTGATTTGTATGGGTCACGGGGGATGTTTTGCCATGCATCAGTTCAGCGGCAGCTGTGACGATACCACCAAATACCTGACCAATGCTTTGGTGTCCCAGACATACCCCCAAAATCGGAATAGTTGGACCCAATTTTCGAATTATTTCCAAAGAAATGCCGGCATCGTCAGGAGTGCCAGGCCCCGGAGAGATTAGGATTCCATCCGGTGACAAATCACGAACCTGCGCCAATGTAATTTGGTCATTACGAAAGACACGAATGTCAGATGCAACAGGAAGCGTTTGTCCCAACTCTCCTAGATACTGAACCAAGTTGTAGGTAAAACTATCGTAATTATCAATGACTAAGATCATTGTTTGCCTAAAGCTCAATGAGCCTAGCTTAAGCGATCCCAGTATTCAACAGCACAAGTAGCGGTGGCAAGTATATAAATCCAGCCACAAGCAAGGCAGCCATAGCAGAGATCAGAACAGCCCCAGCAGCACAATCCTTTGCAATCTTAGCCAGCTCATGGTAGGTCTGGCCAACCGTTAGATCCACCACAGACTCTAAAGCTGTATTCATCAGCTCCATCACCAGAACAGCACTGATGGTAATAGCAACCACAGCGGCTTCAATTGCTTTGATGTGCAGCATTACTCCTAGAAACAACGCTACTAGACCAATGCCTAAATGAATACGGAAGTTTCGCTGGGTTCTGACGGCATAGATAATCCCTGCCCATGCATAGCGAAAACTAGTGAATAAATTCGGGGCAACCTGCCAAGCAGTTTTGCTTTCTTTCTTACTCTTAGGAGCAGTTTGAAGGTTAGAGGAAATAGACATGCACAAACCTTAAGAGGTGATGTATATTCAGTCAGCACAAAAAGCGCAAGACCGCTTAATTTAGCTAGCAGCCACCGCAAACTAAATGCCGGAGCTACTGCTTAGTCCATCAATAAGACTTATATAATCTTCGGACCTAATTAATCGAAGCCTGAAACTACTAAATAGGTTCCCGAAAGAATTATCATTTTGTCGATTATATTAACCTTTATCAAAATCTGTAATCGTATATTACCTATCCAGATTCAGGAAATATCACCTATCTTGCTAAAACGTCAAATCAATACACTTCAGAAGACTATGTTGCTTCTCTAGCATATTTTGAAGAGCCGCATCATCAGGATGATCCCATCCCAATAAGTGCAGAAGACCGTGGGCTGCCAGCCAAGCCAACTCCTGAATCAGGGAGTAATTATCATTGTGACGCTGCCGCTGAGCAGTTTCCACAGAAATAATCAGATCACCCAAGGGAATAGGCGATGTTTGATAAATGGTTTGAGCTCCAGGGATTTCCGTTTCTTGAGCCGCAAAGGCTAGGACATCCGTGGGCTTATCCTGGTGACGATATGTAGCGTTTAACTCTTGAATGGTAACGTCATTCGTAAGCAGAAGGTTAATCTCGTATCGACCTATGGGGGATGCCGTTGGAGCTAGTTCCCTAAGCCAAATATTAAACCAGGTTTGCCAAGCCGACGTAGGGGGTAAGTCCGGCTGCTTGGGTAAAAGCTCTGTCGCCTCTACCCAAAGCTCTACCTCGGGCACTAAAGTTTGAGTCAATGGAATCACCGGGTAAGGTAAGCCAAACCAATCAACACTCCTAGTAAGCCCATAGCGGTCAGAAAAAAGTGAAATAACGATTTACTACCTTTTTTGACCATATTGCGCATGGCTAGTTTGACGTAGCTGGGTGCAGGCTCCATGGGTTGTGGGTCTACAGAAGGCGGAGGCGATTGGGACATAGCTCTTAAGTAATAAATAAAAATGGTCGTTGTTGATCTTCGGGAGGATTTAATCTAAAAAATACTGATTTAAAGCAATCTTGTCAGATCGATTCATCCCTGAAATCAGCAACGGCTACAAACGCCTAGGCCATTAGGCTAAATATTGACGCAACAGGCTAGAACTAGAATTCTTTCAAACATTAAGTAATGTATCAGCTCTCACTATACCCCGGTCGACTACACGGTTGATTCTTGAGTAATTTGATTTTCTTGCTGAAGTAATGCCTGAATAAATAGATCAAGCTCGCCATTCATAACATCGTCAACTGCCGTAGTTTCAACATTTGTTCGTAGATCTTTCACCATTTGATAAGGGTGAAAGACGTAGTTACGAATTTGATTTCCCCAAGCGGCTTCTACCATGTCACCACGAATATCAGCAATCGCCTGGGCCTGCTGTTCTTGAGCAATGACTAACAGCTTCGCTTTTAGTAAAGCCATGGCTTTTTCACGGTTTTGCAGTTGCGATCGCTCCTGGGTACACCGCACAGACAGGCCTGTCGGCAGGTGAGTAATCCGCACAGCCGTTTCCACCTTATTCACGTTCTGACCACCTGCTCCCCCAGAACGGGATGTTTTAATTTCCAGGTCTTTATCGGGAATATCTAGCTCGATGGTGTCATCTAAAACCGGCATCACCTCAATGCCCGCAAAACTAGTCTGCCGCTTGCCGTTGGCGTTAAACGGAGAAATGCGCACCAGTCGGTGCGTCCCCTTTTCTGCCTTCAAATAGCCATAGGCATAGCGCCCATCAATTTCTAGGGTGGCCGATTTTAGCCCCGCTTCATCTCCTTTAGATTCTTCCACCAGCCTGATGTTGTAACCGTGCTGCTCACACCAGCGGGTATACATCCGTAGTAGCATTTCAGCCCAGTCCTGAGCGTCGGTCCCCCCTGCCCCAGCATTAATGGTAACGACAGCACTGTTCTTATCATAGGGACCCGAAAGCAGCTGTTGTAGCTCCCACTGGTCAAGGGCCTTGGCTAGATTTTGAGCTGTTTCTTGCGCTTCAGATAAAAGGGCTGGATCTGACTCTACTTCCAGTAATTCTGCAATGGTCTGAATATCATCAAGTTGAATATTCCAAGTATTGAGCTGTTCCAAATAAGACTTATATTCGTTCAGCGTTTGTAGTGTCTTCTGAGCTTGTTCTTGGTTATCCCAAAAGTCTGGTTGGGCAGCTACCTGCTCTAGGTCATCAATTTTTGCCTGAATAGCAGGCAGGTCAAAGATACTCCTGAGCTTTGCCCAGGCGATTAGTGAGCAGATCGCTTTCGCGTTTGAGGTCGGACAGGTCTAACATTAGGCAATGGGCTTAGACGATGAAAACCAATGGGGTCGTAGCCTATTAATTCTATAATGTCACCCGCAGTTCGACCGCTGATCCCTATCCTATGGTCCTTTCTTCCAAGCTTTGGCAAGACCACCTAGACCTGGCCAATGAAAGCCTTGCCCATCCATTTGTTCAAGGTATTGCAGACGGTACACTTCCCCAAAAGACCTTTGCCTACTATGTGGGTCAGGACGCATTCTTTCTAGAAGCCTTTGCCCGAGCTTATAGCATTGCAGCGGCCAAAGCTCCCACCTGGCAGAGCTTTAATGTATTTCATGATTTGGCGGCTGGGGTGTTATCAGAACTCAAGCTACACCAGAGCTATGCTCAAACTTGGCATGTAGACCTGACCCAGGTGAGCCCCGGAAAAGCTACACGGCAATATACGGATTTTTTATTGGCAACGGCCTGGGGTCAGTCTATTGGGGTCACAGCTGTCGCCATGTCGCCATGCATGCGTCTGTACGCCTATTTAGGTCAACAGCTCGCCCAGGGTGGCATTCCAGAGCATACCTATGGGGATTGGATTGCCACATATAGCAGCGACGAGTTTGAACCCTTAGCAGCTCAGCTAGAAGCCATTGTGGATGAATATGCAGCAGACAGTGCGTTGATTCGATCTACGTATCGCTATGCCATGGTCTGTGAGCGGGATTTTTTCCAGGCGGCATGGCGATATCAGAGTGAAGTTGAGAGTGAATAATTTTGATGAATTTGCCAACGGTGACCGTCATGACGCAGTAGCGTCAAGTGTTGGGCTATGAAGTCAAACGCTAATGTTTTTTGTTGAAATTTTGGCCAAGCTTGGTGAAATGCCGTTTTGGTGAGATCTCTAAAGGCAACGGTAATGTGGGGACAGAAGTTACGATAACGGCGATCGACAACACCATATCTAGTTTCCATAAATATGGCTAAATCTTTTTGTAGGCTCATTAAACCTGGAACATGAACGACATCCACGTAAATGACGTTGGGAGGAAAGGCTCCGAAATTACGCAGTGCGATCGCAACCTCCTCCCTTCCCACAGCAAACCTCTTCAATCCCTCAGTCAACTCATCCATATCCCGCTCTTTAGGCCACTCAAACGGAGCCTGCAACGTAATGTGAGGCGGTGAGTTAAATGCCTTACAAGAGTCATACTGTTGCTCAAAGTAGCCCTTAATCTCATTGACAGACGCTTGAATCTCCGATGGTGGCACCAGAGCAATGAAGAATCGCTGCGAATTCATAGGTTAGCCATTAATCTTTCTACAATGTATTTTGTAAGGCCTTAGTCTAAAACCAAGGCCACTATCTCCGAAGGTTGCTTATGGCCTGGTTTGTCAAAATTGAGCGTGGGATTGTCAATAAATCCACGTTTGACCAGTTTGTGCCTGCCCATGTTGACTACGTCAACGATTTAATTGCAAAAGGACACCAAGCCAAAACCGGGTATTGGGCTGAGCATGGCGGTGGCATGTTGCTTTTCCAAGCATCGTCTCTAGCCGAAGCCGAAGCCATTGTCAAAGCCGATCCGCTGATTGAAAATGGCTGCGTCGACTACGAACTTCATGAATGGTGTGTAGTGGTGGAATAGCCCGCTACAATAACAGACCCGAGGACTTCAGCATTTTTCATAGTTACCACAACGTTAGGTCAACATGGCGAAAACCAATAAAAAATCCCAGCCCAGTGACGGCTTCAAAGTCATGGCTGACAATCGCCAGGCCAGATTTACCTACGAAATCTTAGACAGCTATGAAGCGGGTATTGAATTAAAGGGCACTGAAGTCAAGTCTATCCGCGCTGGCAAGGTCAACCTGCGAGATGGCTATGCCCAGGTCAAAAACGGTGAAGTGTGGCTACTGAATGTCCATATTTCCCCCCACAACATGACTAACCAGGCGTATAACCACGAACCGCGCCGTCCACGTCGACTATTGCTGCACAAGGCTGAAATTCGTAAGTTGATTGGCAAAGTAGAAGAAAAGGGTCTAACTCTAGTCCCCTTAAAGCTCTATCTCAAAAAAGGACGCGTCAAGGTCAACATTGCCATTGGGCGTGGTAAAAAACTCCACGATAAGCGCGAGTCCTTGAAGCAAAAACAAGAAAAACGCGATATTGCCCGCATGATGAAAAATCGCTAGATCGTTTCTTTGTCTAGGGCAGCCACTACTTGCTCATAAATCTGCTCAGCTTCTTTGGGGGTATTTCCAATGCAGGTGAGGCCCAGCTTGCCATACTCCGAGAGGCAACCCATCAAGTGAAATGCAGCCCCAGTGCCAGCAATAGAATTAAAGTGCAACTGTTCAATCATGATGATATCCATCAGATCATTGGGCAACAGACCTTTGTACTGCTCCTTTTGTAAGTTATCAGACGCTCGATAGTATTTGGGTTGCCCCTGGGGAGTGTAAAACTGGCCATCCTCCAGGTTATAGCTGCCGTTGGTTAATAGCTGCAAAGCCATAAATGGGTGGGTAGTGCCCCCTTTACGCAAGTTAATTTCAATGGCATTTAAATCCCAAGTTTGATCCGCGTTCTGCACCGCAATAAAATCAACACTATACCTTTCAAGGGCTCCCTGTTTCGCCAGGCTTTCTCCGACGCGACGGCCCATTTCCTGCAATTCCAGCCGATAGGCTCCGTCTGCAGGAAAACGACAACCTAAAAAGATTTGGCCATCAGGGCCTCCTAAAATCTGGTCATGGGTGGATAGAATTTCGACTTCGCCAAAAGGGGTGATGTGACCTTGGACACTAGGAGAACGCTTAATGTCACCCTCAATGAACGCTTCTGCGATCGCACCTAGCTCTTCAATCTTGCGACTAAAGTGGTCCCAGGTTTCATGCACATACTGAAAACGCATATGTTTCAGGGCTTCGTGAATCTTGACAACCCTTTGGCTGTGAGATGCATGGCCTGGAGCAACATCTTGCAACTCATCCAACAACAGCAAAGCATTTCCTTCCCCTGAAAATCCCTCATTCAGCTTGATCACAATACGTTTCAAGGTTGGCTGTTGCTCCCATAAATCAGCTGTGGCCACAGCCAGATCTTTGACACAATATGTAAGCTGACTACCTTGCGGATGGGGTACACCACAGACACCAAAAATTTCACGACTCCCAGCCTTAGTACCCAAATCCAACAGCGCTGGAGATAACGCCATTAGTGGAATATTCAATGTCAGCGCCAACTGCTGTTCCCAAGACGTAGAGTTAAAACAAACCATGTAGGCTTCCTCGGGAGAAAGACAATGGCGAATACGCTCCACCAAGCGTGGACGTTTCAAAATCTTTTCAGTCAAGGGCCGTTGTGACCCATCATAGGTAGAAAATAAATTCAGCCGGCTCTGAGCATGGGAGCTAGGAATACCTGGTAATAGCTCCAAATAGTAATCGACAATGCTAGGATGCAGCGGCTGCGAAGTGACATAGATCAGAGACGTATTAGGATTCCGCAGGTGCAGGAGTGAAAACAGCAGTCTCTCTTCATAGTGATGCACACCTTCCACCTTTCTCAATTCCTCTTGATCAAGGCTAAGGGAAGGCACCACCAAAATTTGCCTGGGAGCACGGTCAAAGCAATCTACAGGTTGCCAGCATGTCGTCAATTGAGCCTGGAGCTGACGAAATTTGAAATCATCTTTAATTTCAGAGTTGGCTAACTTAAATATCACGACTGCTCCTTAACCAACACAACTGGCTACTGAATCTGATTAACACCCCAACCATAGACTTACTATTTTCTTAATACAAAAGTAGCGGTGTGAAACAACCCTTCACACCGCTACTTTTTATCTATATCAAAACCGGATCCAAGAGAGGCAAAATTTTTGACACTCTTACAGGTTTAAACAACCTAAACGCAACCCAAACCCTAGGGATCTGTCTGCAATGTCTGGGGTTGCAAATAATTAATCATTTGATCAACTCCCCGTTGAATGCGACGAGTCACTGTCATCGGACTCACACCAATGCGTTCAGCCACCTCTTTACGGGAAAGTCCCTTAAAAAAGACAAATTCAATAGCTGAGCGGGTTTTATCCTCTAACTGACTGAGCGCCCGCTGCACTTGCTGACGATCTTCTTCTAGCGCTTGCAGAAGCTGATAATGCATATCCGGCAGGGTATCTCCCAGAGTAATTGTTGAATCAGTTTGATGACAAACAGTAGCGTCTAAACTCAGTGGCATACGATTCTTATTAGCCATTTTCACCTGACGCCACTCTTTAACCGAAATACAAAGGGCTTGAGCCATTTCATGATCAGACGGCTGGCGACCATATTGTCGAAGTAGATCAGCTTGTAGCTTCTGACTAGCCTTTTGCAAATCTTGCCAACGACGAGGAATTTTAACCGTAGATCCGCGATCCCTCAGAAAGTGAAGCATCTCACCTCGAATATAGGGAACCGCAAAAGAACTAAACGCACACCCTTGACTTGGATCAAACCGTTCAATTGCTCGAATCAAACCAAGATAGCCAATCTGCTCAAGGTCTTCATAAGGTTCAGCACACTGATGACTTACACGGTGCGCTATTTTTCGCACTAAACCTGCATTTAAGCGAACTAAATCATTACGCAACTTAATTGATGGCTGTTGTTTATATGCCATCAGCATCTCCATCCCGCGAGATCGAAGCGATGAGGTTTGAGTAGCCATAGTGTACTAAATATCCTGTGTTAGGGCGTTAAATCGTGATTTAAGTACATTGTCGGGATGTTGACTTAAGCCCACCATCGTTGGATTACGGGACTCGGACTATAAATTTCCCGAGAGACTCCGTATATTCACTCTGGCTGTTTAAAGTATTACTTCGAGATAGATATCCCCAACACACCCAGTAGAGTGCACTGATGATATCTAAGTCAGTAGATACTCTTAGGAATTATTTATTCATCAAAAATTATCGCCATGTAATTTTTCTTGCCTGATCGCAGCGACATTAATGCACTACAGCCAAACTTTAGACTTATACATATAGTTCTTGGAAAGAACCTAGAACGTTACCTAATCGCTACCTGAAATAATTAACTTTAGAAACTATGTGAGATATAAGCATCATAGACATTCATATATGCCTGTATTCAGCATTCCCATCAAGCTTTGTGTATGTAACTTTTTCTTTAAAAGAAATAATGAATTTAGACCATCCTCGTTACTCACTGAAATTTTGTTGCTCAAAGTTTTGAAGCACACTACAAATTTTTCAGCAGTATCTAGCCATTAATCAAGAAATGCTTTGACCACCGACAAATAGGTTGAAGCATCCTCCAACATGGGAAAATGAGCAGTACCCGGCACTTCTACATACTTAATATGCTTGCTCAAGAACGCCGCCTGACGCCCGAGCTGAGCAGGGGTAATCTTGTCATATTCCCCAGATATCATCAGCGTGGGTACGCTAATAGCTGAAAAGGCCCGAGGCATTGTTTCTGTAGCATGCTTACTGACAGAGGCCTTTAAGGTACCTAAGGCAGTTGCCATATCAGCTTGCAAAAAATCGTTAAGAAATATTTTTTTGTCAGGATAAGAAATATTTTTTTTCAGAAATCGTGCCATAAACATCTGAGGTGCAAAAGGAATATTCGCTAACCATGATGGGCGAAACATCACGACGTAGCTACCAAACCGATGAAAAGCTTGAAAGGCAAGCTCATCATATTCAAAAGTCCCATTGCACGTAAGAATTGCCTTATTCACGCGTTGAGAAAAACGAGTAAGAAAGTAAAGTGCTACTGAAGCCCCCATAGAGTGAGCATTTATAAAGACACGTTCCAGCTCCAAAGCTGTTAATAAACAATTAAGATCATCTGCAAAACTTTCCAGAGTTCCTAAATCAACTGTTGTCTTGACTGCAGCTGCGGATCTACCAAATCCACGCAGATCATATAGCAAACAGTCAAAATCATATTTCATTGCCTGAGCTGTACTTTCCCAATAACGGGCAGATCCTCCCCAGCCATGCAAAAACACTAGAGTTGGGCGACTTCCGGGTGAACCATCGCAAATCCATTCATAGTAATGGTTGACCCCATTAAGCTTTATATAAGCCATATAACCCTCAACACTCAGCTTTATACAGAGTGACATTCAGGCAGACATAAGTCAGGTATTCTCTGGTTTTAATTAATTAAGCAGATTCTGGTTTAGGTAATGAAGAGGGATGCATAAGCAACTCTGCGGTAGAGCGTTTTTCAACCATTTCTCGGGTAATTTGAAAACGCTTCATATCCTTCCTTGAAGGCAGCTCATACATCACATCCAGCATAATTTCTTCAATAATGCTACGCAGTGCTCGTGCACCGGTCTTACGCCGATACCCCTCTTGGGCAATCGCACGAATAGCGTCCGGCTTAAACTCCAAGCTCACATTGTCCATAAGCATGAGCTTCTGAAATTGTTTGACAAGGGCATTTTTAGGCTCTGTCAAAATTGCCATCAATGCTTCTTCATCAAGTGGATTAAGTACGGATATGGCTGGAATTCGGCCAATAAATTCAGGAATCATCCCAAATTTAACAATATCGTCAGCTTCTAAATTTTTGAGGACATCAGCAGCTCTCTTATCACGATTGAACTGTGTTTGAGGTTCTCCTGACCCTTGTACAAAGCCCATAGACTTTTTGCCAATACGCTGCTCAATAATTTTCTCTAAACCAACAAACGCACCACCACAGATAAATAGGATATTACTTGTATCAATCTGAATACAATCTTGGTAGGGATGTTTCCGTCCCCCTTGAGGTGGCACATTGGCAACAGTTCCCTCCAGCATCTTCAAAAGTGCCTGCTGCACACCTTCACCAGACACATCCCTTGTTATTGATGGATTTTCACTTTTACGAGCAATCTTATCAATCTCATCGATATAGATAATGCCGCGCTGAGCTTCTTCTACATCTAAATCTGCGACCTGTAATAACCGCAGCAAAATATTTTCAACATCCTCACCTACGTATCCCGCTTCGGTAAGCGTAGTTGCATCAGCTACAGCAAAGGGAACATCCAAAATTTTTGCTAATGTCTGAGCCAACAAAGTCTTACCTGAACCAGTAGGTCCAATCAAGAGAATATTAGACTTTTGCAGCTCGACATTCTCTTCACCAGGCCCACCCCCCGACTGCACATAACTTAGTCGCTTGTAGTGGTTATAAACTGCAACAGAAAGGACCTTTTTAGCCTCGTGCTGACCAATAACATGCTCATCCAAATAAGCTTTGATATCACGAGGCTTAGGAATTTGGTTTAGGGAAATATGTGACGGCGACTTTCGACTACGCTCAGGTTGCTGCTCTCGTCGAGGTGTCGGAGGAGTCACTGCAGAACTGGAGTCAAACAGTTCCTCATCTAAAATTTCATTACAAAGATCAACGCACTCGTCACAGATATACACACCTGGACCTGCTATTAACTTGCGCACCTGTTCCTGAGACTTCCCGCAAAAGGAACATTTGAGATGGGAGTCATATTTAGACATATCAGCCCTAACCTAGTGCGTTGACATCAAATCGGCGGTTGTATCGCGAGAAATCACGGTATCAATTAAGCCATAGTCAGCAGCCTCAGCAGCAGACATAAAGAAATCACGTTCAGTATCTTCTGCGATTCTGTCCAAAGGCTGCCCAGTGTGACCAGCCAATAGCTCATTTAACCGCTGCTTCAAGTACAAAATTTCCCGAGCCTGAATTTCAATATCAACTGCTTGGCCCTGAGCACCGCCCAGGGGCTGATGAATCATTATGCGGGAACTTGGCAAGGCCATGCGTTTCCCTTTAGCCCCACCAGAAAGCAAAAACGCCCCCATACTAGCAGCTAATCCAAAACAGATGGTCACCACATCCGGACGAATCTGCTGCATAGTATCGTAGATAGCCATCCCTGCGGTAATCGATCCTCCAGGGGAATTGATATATATTTGGACGTCTTTCTCGGGATCTTCGGAATCCAAATATAGCAACTGAGCCACAATTGAATCAGCCAGCGTATCGTCTACACCACTGCCAAGAAATACGATGCGCTCCCTCAGCAGGCGTGAGTAAATATCAAACGCCCGTTCACCTCGACCAGATTGCTCAAGCACTACTGGAAGCATACTTTTTGCTCCGTCAGTGCCACTGGACAACATGTGCCCAGACAAATCTGGTACTGTTGTACTCTGGCAGAGATGAAACATTGATGAATACATATATTGATTAATAGGCTCCCTATACATTATGCCTTATCCCTCAGTTGAGATGTGTGTAGGGAAGGCCCCCATACTCTAGCGAAAACCGACCAATTTCAACAGCCACCTGGCAGGATTTTTTGCAATCCTTTAATTGATTCCAACATTATTGGCAATGCAATCCCTTTCTGGGTAGTAACGCCCGCACCCGGCAACCTTATTATCTCTAAAAGAATTTGATCGGCTTAAGCCATGAGTAAACTCTATGATTGAGAAGGCTAACCTCAATCAATGGTTCTTAAACCAGACGACTATTCTTCCTCCAAAGTAGCCGCTGTTTCAGTGTCAGCTTCTTCATTGGGAGCCAGAGTACCTTCAGGCACAAGCTCAACACTTGCGTTCTCTGAAAGCCAAGTCAAAATCTTTTCCTTAAGAAGATCCTCATTTACCACTTGCTTCAAACGATCTTGATCAATTTTTGTCGGATCGTCTACTTCAGACATCATTTCTTTCATGCGAGTAGTCACAGCATCCTCATCAACGCTGATGGATTCCTGCTTTGCAACTTCTCCCAAAGCAAGCGTGCGACGTAAACGTTCGGTTGCTTCAGGCTTTGCATTTTCACGCATATTTTCGACCAGCTCCTTGGTCAAAAATTTATTGATATCAATACCTTGATTAGACAGCTGCATCACTGTCTGGGTAACGATATGATCTACTTCCCGCTGCAATAAGGTTCTGGGAATTTCTACCTGTAGGTGAGTAACCAGCTCATCTAGAAGGGCTGTTTCTGTATTGGCCTTAGTCGCATCCTCCGCCTCTTTCTTAAAACGCTCTTCCAAGGACTGCTTTAATTCTGCCAGAGTTTCAAATTCACTGACCTCTTGCGCAAGATCATCATCAAGATCAGGGAGTTCGCGCTCCTTCAAGTCATTTAAGGTGATGCTGAAAACAGCAGGTTTACCAGCAAGATCCGCCTGAGGATATTCATCTGGGAATGAAACTTCGACATCTTTAGTTTGGCCCAACTCCATGCCAACAATGCCTTCAACAAATCCTGGAATAAAGCGGCCTTCTTTAATTTCAACCTGAAATTCGCTGGCAGAGCCTCCTTCAAATTCTTCAGGTTCTTTACCGTCTTCAACAATTTTGCCGACGAAATCAACTACAGCGACATCCCCTTCCTGCGCTGTTCGATCTTCGACAGGGACCAGGCTGGCTAGATTTTGCTGATAGCTCTCTAAAGTTTCAGTGATTCGATCCGCACTGTAAGCAATTTCCTCAGCTTTAACCGATAGACCTTGATATTTATCAAGTTCAGCCTGAGGAGGAACATCTACTGATGCGGAAATAGTTAAAACTTTACCTGGCTCAAATTGCTCAATTAAGGATTCGAAACCAGAGCGCAGTTGATAATTGCCTAATGCTTCAATTTTTTCTTGAGAAATCGCCTTATCAATAGCAGTTTGGACTAACTCTTCAAGAGCAGCAGCTTTGAGCCTATTTGCTCCCAACTGCTGTACCAGGATCTGACGAGGCACTTTGCCTTTACGAAACCCAGGGATATTAGCCGTCTTCATATACTTACGTAGCGTCTGCTCATAAGTCTGCTTAGAGATATCTGCAGGAACTTCTATTTCTAAGCCAACCTGGCTATCGGGCAGTTTTTCCTGGGTAACTTTCATTTCGGCTTTTTGTTCTTATTGATTGGGTTGCGCAGCAGGTTTTACCACAAACTGACTTTGTAAAGTTTTGCTCCATTAGAGGGACAGCACTTTTACATCTCAGTCGAGTGCTGTCTTGTGACTCAAGATGCAGCACCATCTTTATTTGGCTAAAGTATCGTGGCTGTGTGAAGAACACCTAAAAAATTCAACGCTCAAAGCATGAGCTGCGAGCGCAGTTAGCTATATTACCTGATTATTCCTATATCGAAGCGTTGACTCTTAGATGCCTTGTTAAGAAGTTTAGCCTTTTTGCTTAATTTCTTACCTGCCCACACCAGCAAGCCGCACTGAATATTAACTATTGGCCAACATTAAGGCAGGGCTAAATGGGTGTAGTATCATAGGCGAGTATTCATGATTGCTATTTGTAAAGCACCCAAGCTTTATTACATGGTGCCTTTAGCTTGGGTGCTTGTAGGCCGGTTGACTTCAACCGGATACAGCCATGGCAAATTGATTTGGGGACATGGGAGCAATTTGTAGGGAGAAGTAAGCTGAACCGCTAATTGTTTTAGGAGTACTAGTGTTTCCCTTTTGGACTGTGTTTGAGTTAGGCTCGAAAACTAACCCATTACTTTTACTGAGTAAGACACAAGGCTGAATAAGACACAAGGGATTATTTGGCAATCTGGCCATTCTAGAGATTCCTGTTTTAGCTTTGGTATCTTTGTATAAATGGAACTCTACTGTATGGTTCAGCGGTGGGCTTAGGGATCTGAAAAGAATTTAGAATTTATTTGTAGGCATTGTCTCGTTCGTTAAAAGTTAAATCAGGCTTATTTTCTGCTTATTTTCTATTTTAATGATTATTGTTTGTGTGCAAGTTTTATTAATAAATGAGGAGGTTAGATCTTTTGCCTGAAGCGTATCATGTAGCGATTATGGGGGCTACAGGTGCCGTTGGCACCGAACTGCTAGAGCTTTTGGAAGAGCGTAACTTCCCTGTTCAGGAGTTGACTCTTTTAGCTTCTCAGCGCTCGGCTGGGAAGGAGCTATTCTTTAAAGGGAAACCTATTAAGGTTAAAGCTATTAGCGATGTAGATTTTGCTGATATTGACCTAGTCCTTGCCTCTGCCGGGGGTTCTGTTTCTAAAGAATGGGCACCTAAAGCGGCTACAGCAGGTGCTGTTGTTATAGATAACTCTAGTGCGTTTCGCATGGACCCAGATGTCCCTCTTGTGGTACCTGAGGTGAATCCTGAATCTGCGCTCAATCACAAGGGAATCATCGCCAATCCCAATTGCACCACCATATTGATGAGTGTGGCCCTTTGGCCATTACATCAGCATCAACCGATGGAACGCATTGTAGTTGCAACTTATCAATCTGCCAGTGGAGCGGGAGCTCGGGCAATGGAAGAGGTTAAGCAGCAAGCTCAGGCAATATTACAGGGTGAAGAGCCTCCAACTGAGTCATTTCCATATCCACTGGCATTTAACTTGTTCCCTCATAATTCACCACTCAATGACCAGGGATACTGCCAAGAAGAAATGAAGATGGTGAATGAAACTCGTAAGATCTTTGGGGTTCCTGGTTTGCGTGTGAGTGCAACCTGCATAAGGGTCCCGGTTTTACGAGCTCATTCAGAAGCCATAAATATTGAATTCACACAGCCGCTCACAGTGAGTAAGGCATTAGACCTGTTGCAAACAGCACCTGGTGTAAAGGTAGTTGAAGATTGGCAGACTAATTATTTTCCAATGCCTATGGAAGCTAGCGGTCAGGATGATGTGTTAGTTGGTCGAGTTCGTCGTGATCTTTCTCATGATCATGGCTTAGAGCTTTGGCTCAGTGGTGATCAAATACGAAAGGGGGCAGCTCTCAATGCCGTTCAAATCGCTGAACTCTTAGTGGATAAGCAAGCTCTGAAACCAAAGGCCCTAGCCTAGAATAAGGCTGTCATCTGAATTGGTTGTTAGTCTTCGGAAAGTTAAAAGCTTTGTAGTCAAGCCTTATGGGGAGCTTGAGCAGGTAATAGTTTATAGATTCTGTAATAGGAGGTTCCAAACGGCCATGCCAATTGGCAGGGTTGTCAATTAATCCTTTGAAGATAGGATTTTATTAAGTTTTCTGTATGATGTGATGTAGTGAGGATAGATAGGACGTGACATATTTTGGGCGAGTACTCACGGCAATGATTACCCCTTTTGATCAGGCAGGAGCCGTCGATTATGAGTCTGCGCAGCGGCTAGCATCCCATCTGGTCAGTCACGGTACAGATACTATCGTTGTATGTGGTACCACAGGAGAATCTCCCACACTTACGTGGGAAGAGGAATACAAGCTTTTTCAAGTCATTAAAGCTGCTATCCAGGGTCACGGCAAAATTATTGCTGGCACTGGCTCGAATAGTACGACAGAGGCTATTGAAGCAACCAAAAAGGCAGCTGAGCTAGAGTTAGATGGGACACTTCAGGTAGTTCCGTACTATAACAAGCCTCCTCAGGCTGGATTACAGAAACACTTTAGTGCGATCGCAAACGCAGTCCCCGACTTACCTGTGATGCTTTACAACATCCCAGGACGCACCGGGCAAAATTTGGCAGCGTCTACCATTGCCAACTTGGCAAAAGTGCCAAATGTCGTCGCGGTCAAAGAAGCTAGTGGTGACTTAGACCAAGTAAGCGAAATTCGTCGGCTGACCGCATCTGATTTTGACATTTATTCCGGGGATGACTCCTTAACGCTACCCATGCTGTCAGTAGGAGCCACAGGTGTTGTCAGTGTTGCCAGCCACCTCGTGGGAGAATCTCTACAGCAAATGATTCAAGCCTATGAGCAGGGTCAAGTGGTGGCAGCGCGGGATATGCATCTTAAATTACTGCCCTTGTTTAAAGCCCTATTCGCAACCACCAATCCCATTTTGATTAAAGCTGCCATGCATCTTCAGGGATGGTCTGTAGGTACCTGCCGTTTACCTCTAGGTGAAGCTCCGGCTGAACTCAGCAATGAACTTAAAGGTTTAATGGCTGAATTAGATTTACTACCCGTAGCCGCTGCATAGACCTAGCACTGCTTCAAATATCTGAAAGCCACAAAACTCAACTTTTTAGATATCTATTCCCCTGTAGTTAACGCTTCAGACTTTACAGCACATCTTTACTAAACGTTTTCAGACAATTTTTTTGACCTTTCATTAAGGAACTCATGCGCCAACGATCTAGAACAAGCCAACGATCTAGAACTACTGCAAAAAGTAGCAACCAGTCTGATACTCCTAGAATTAAGGGCACTTCCCCTGTGCCATCTCCCAGTAATACCAAAACAATAGAGAAAGACACTCTTAAAATCATTCCCCTAGGCGGATTACATGAAATTGGTAAAAATACCTGTGTCTTTGAAATTAATGATGAAATCATCCTGGTAGATGCAGGCCTAGCATTTCCATCCGATGAAATGCATGGCGTGAATATCGTGCTGCCTGACGTTACCTACCTCAGGGAAAATCATCATAAAATTAAAGGCATGATTGTCACCCACGGTCATGAGGACCATATTGGTGGCATTGCCTTTCATCTGAAGCAGTTTGACATTCCCATTATCTACGGCCCACGGCTGGCTATGGCGCTGCTGGCTGACAAGCTAGAAGAAGCCGGGGTAGCTGATCGCACCGAATTACAAACAGTCCAACCCCGTGACACCGTTAGGCTAGGTCAATCCTTTGTAGTGGAATATATCCGTAATACCCACTCAATGGCCGACAGCTTTACAGTAGCCATTCGCACACCAGCAGGCACTGTTATTCATACAGGTGATTTTAAGATCGACCATACTCCTGTAGATGGTGAATATTTTGATTTCGCCCGATTAGCTGCCTATGGAGAAGAAGGTATTCTGTGCTTAATCAGCGACTCTACAAACGCTGAGGTTCCAGGTCATACCCCTTCTGAACGGTCAGTATTTCCAAACCTAGATCGTGCCTTTAGTGAAGCCAAAGGTCGTCTCATGGTGACGACCTTTGCGTCCTCAGTGCACCGAGTCAACATGCTACTAGAGCTCGCACAAAAGCATAAGCGCTCGGTGTTCGTGGTCGGACGGTCCATGCTCAATGTGATAGCTCATGCCCGCAGCTTGGGTTATATCAAGTGTCCAGACAATTTATTTAAGCCCTTAAACGCCCTGAATGGCTGCCCTGATGAACAGGCAATGATTCTGACAACAGGCTCCCAGGGAGAGCCTATGGCCGCACTTACGCGTATTTCTAATGGTTCCCACCGCCAAATCAGGGTACGTAGCGGAGATACGATTATCTTTTCAGCCAACCCTATCCCTGGCAATACCATAGCAGTCGTCAATACTATTGATAGACTGATGGCTCAGGGTGCTAATGTTATTTACGGCAAGAGACGAGGACTACATGTATCTGGCCATGGTGCTCAAGAAGACCAAAAGTTGATGCTGGCCCTGACTCGCCCGAAATACTTCTTACCTGTCCATGGTGAGCATCGTATGCTAGTTAAGCATGCGGCTACTGCTCAAAGCATGGGGATACCTGCAGAGAACATGGTCGTCATCCAAAACGGCGATATCGTGGCTGTTGATAAAAAGCAAGGTATCCGGATTGCTGGCAAAGTTTCTTCAGGTATTGAATTAGTGGACTCATCCCGCAATGGAATTGTCGGACGGACAGTATTGAAGGAACGTCAGCAGCTAGCAGAAGACGGCATCATTACGATATCGACTACTGTAGACAGTAATGGCAAGTTATTGACCCCTCCTGCAGTACATCTACGCGGTGTGGTTACCAAGCACTCACAGGCCGATTGGGATGCCAAAGTTTACCAAGTAGTCACGGCTGGACTACGGGGTCGTTGGAACGAAGTCATTGATACCTCTGGGAATCAGCGGGTTATTCGATGGGATGGATTACGTTCACGCTTAGAGGAGGAGGTTCGTCATTTTGTCCGGCGTGAGCTCCCCAAACGTTACCCCTTAATTGTTTTCCTCATGCAGCCCATTGATACGACAACGCCTTTGGAACCAGCACAGCCAATAAAAAAACGAGTTGTCGCTGTTTAGTATTAGCTATCTAGTATTAGTAGCAACGTAACTCCAAGTCTTTGAGGTGGATGGCAATATCCACCTCAAAGACTTATTTTTATGGGCTTTAGATATAGCTTGGCGCACATAGTTCACAACATCAGTCATGACTGGAAGCTATGAATAGCAAAAGCTTGACACTCAGCAAACAGCTGAACGCATTCAGCTGTTTGCTATAAATCTGCATAACGGCAACTATATTTTCTCTGAAAAAATTTAAATAAAAAGTCCAAAATCCTGGCCATATGGGCAGGCTCAAGCTATAATCCATTGCAACTGAAGCTGTCATAGGATAACTACAGAGCTTGTTAGCTGCAGCTCAACCAACGGCGAGTACTGACCAGTTCCGCTTCTGTCAGAACACTTGCGATTGCAACGTACCAGCGACGCTTACGGTCTGTCTGAGGCCCCAGTACTCTAATCGGATTTATCTAAACGTTACTTCTAGCTGCTAAGCAGTGAAGTTTTTGGATTCCTGCGGTTTGCTCTGTAGCCTGCCCATGGCCTCACCAGAGCCCGGTTGACTTTAACTGAGGTGCCAGAGGGTTTAGGTTAGGGCGGCTGTCTTAGATTTGAAGGATTAATCGTTGAGCTTACGTAAGCCGACCCCGGTGAATATGGGTTGGCTACATGGGTTTTTGAGGAAATTGGATGCCTAAGCAGATCATTATTGCGGAGCAGCATCGTACTGCCGCCGTTTTTTCGGAAGATCAAATTCAAGAGTTAATTGTGGCTACCGGTAGCCACCAAGTTGGAGATATCTATGTAGGTACGGTTGAAAACGTACTGTCAGGCATTGATGCCGCTTTCATTAATATTGGTGATAGTGAGCGCAATGGCTTTATGCATGTGTCCGACCTTGGGCCACTAAAACTAAAGAGAGCTCCGGGGCCTATTACTGAGTTAGTTGCACCTAAGCAGAAAGTGCTGGTGCAAATTATGAAGGAGCCTACAGGAAATAAAGGTCCTCGACTGACTGGGAAAATCACTCTCCCAGGACGATATCTGGTGTTAATGCCCTATGGCAGAGGGGTTAACCTATCTAGACGAATTCGTAATGAGGCTGAGCGCCATAGGCTACGGGCTTTAGGTATCTTGACAAAGCCACCAGGTATGGGGCTACTGGTACGTACTGAAGCTGAGGGCGTATCTGAAGAAGCTATTATTGAAGATTTGGAAGCGTTGCAAAAACGCTGGGAGATGATTCAGCAAGAAGCCATGGCCACCAGACCACCAGCCTTGCTGAATCGGGACGATGATTTTATTCAGCGGGTTTTACGGGATGTTTACAATGCAGACGTCAATCGCATTGTAACTGACTCAGATATCGGTATGCAGCGGGTGAAACAACACCTATCAAGCTGGAGTGATGGTCGCTTACCAGCTGGAGTATTGGTCGATCATCACCGAACTGAGTCTCCGCCGATTCTAGAATACTTCCGCGTTAATGCAGCAATTCGTGAAGCGTTAAAGCCACGAGTCGATCTGCCATCTGGTGGATATATCATTATTGAGCCCACTGAAGCTTTAACCGTCATTGACGTTAACTCTGGATCATTTACTCGATCAGCAACTGCACGGGAAACCGTTCTTTGGACTAATTGTGAAGCGGCTGTGGAAATTGCCCGACAGCTACGTCTGCGGAATGTGGCAGGCGTTATTGTGATCGATTTTATCGACATGGAATCCCGGCGTGATCAAATGCAAGTCCTAGAGCATTTTGGTAAGGCACTACAGGCTGATAAGGCCCGTCCTCAAATTTCCCAGCTATCTGAACTAGGACTGGTAGAGCTGACTCGAAAACGTCAAGGCCAGAATATTTACGAGTTATTTAGCTGCCCTTGTACCGCCTGTGGTGGACTGGGTCATCTTGCTCAGTTACCGGGCGAAGCTCCTGTAGAAGTGCAACAATCAGCAGTAGCGAGTCGTGTTGTACCGATGCCAAGTGTTCGTATGGCACGCCAAGAACGTTCGGATAGCTTGGAGCCCGAGCAAAATCTGAAGTCTCTCGATTTGGTCAATCATCCTGACTATCACGATAAAGGTAACGGTCGCAGCAGCCGCCGCCGCCGTCGTCGTGGCAATGATAGCCCCAGCAGCACTCGCAGCGGTCGGTCAATCACAACTCCACCTAAATTAGTCAATAACGGCAGCAACGTCAGCTCTATTGTTGGTTCTGCTCCTATTTTGGCCACTAATGGAGACAGTTCCCGAGACGAGCTATCGACAACAGAGACAACCTCAACTCGTGGTAAACGTTCTCGTGGACGTGGACGTAAACCCGAAGTGCCCCCTCAGGTGGTAACCGTCGCCCTGACCCCTAATGAACAAAGAATCTATGCAGAAATGGGGATTTCTCCTTTGGTGTTAAGCCAGGAGGAAATCCAAGATACAAAAAACGTAGTGGTATCTGTCGTACTTCCTGGAGAGACTTCTACATCAGTGGATTCCAGTCAACTTCAGCCTGAACACTTTGATACTATGCTGGTTAAGAGTTTAGGGTCTGAGGAGACTCAAACTGATATGACTAGCGTGTCTGCTGAGGTTACTGATTCAATCAGTACAGATGCTCCGCTAAGTACACCAGACCAGTCTGATGTTGTCCCTGAGGATATTACTGAAGCTTCTCAAAATTCACCAGAATCAGAAGAACCTGAAACACCTCCCACTCGTCGCCGTCGCCGTCGCCGCTCGTCTGCCACGGTGGGCTAGGGTTCCACATGGCAACGGCTGGTGTAGATGAGGTTGGGCGTGGAGCTCTTTTTGGTCCTGTAGTGGCTGCGGCCGTTATACTACGGCCTGATTTGGAATTATGGCTGCAGGAGCAAGGGGTAACAGATAGTAAGGCCCTCACGCCCAAAAAACGTCAACACCTAGTGCCTAGGATTCAATCAGCTTCTGTGGATAGTCAAATTGGCTGGGTTTCAGTTCACCGCATTGATCAGATAAATATCCTACAGGCCTCATTGCAAGCCATGCGGCAAGCAATTGGGCAATTATCACCTCAACCAACACAATGCCTGGTGGATGGGAACCAGATGATTCCCGAACTAAGGATAGAACAAAAAACAGTGGTTAAAGGAGACCAATCAGTGGTTGCGATCGCAGCTGCTAGTATCATTGCCAAGGTTTGGCGAGATACACTGATCATCCGCTTATCACACCGTTATCCAGGATACGATCTTGCATCTAATAAAGGTTATGGCAGCCCTAAACATCTAGCTGGTTTACAAAAACTAGGGCCTACGCGATACCATCGCCGCTCTTTCAAAAGTTGCCAACAACTATCACTACTAGAGTGACTAATATGCGCTCTAGCTCAAGTTAGGGGATTAAGTGCGGTTATCGTAGCTGATGAGACGACGCCAGTACACCTGTAGACCACCCGCGGTATTCATGGATTAAACGCCGCTGCAACCGCTGTTTAATCGTACTTAAAATACTATTAGCAATAGTATTTCCCGTCGACTCTAGCAAAGGTTTTGGAGTCAACTGGAAGGCAGCAGGTAAATCAATGCTGATATCTAGCTCAGCATTGCCCGAAACACCAGAATTATCTGGACGTGCGGCCAGCCAGCCTTGCAGTTTGAACGAAAACCTTCGATTGAGTGCAGCTTGCTGTCGGAGCCGACAGGAGTCTGAATAAATCACTACTTCACCAGCATCATTGGGATAAATCTGAACATCTGCCACGGGTTCCAACGTCAGCATCAAAAATTTGATGGAGCGCATACTAAATTGGAAAGTATGACGTCCCAAGACTTTAATTTGGCTAGGATCTGCAAGGGCATACACCAATCGATCAGTATTTCTTAAATACTGATCGATTGGCACAGGAGCTGGGGATATAGCGATTTCTACAGACTGCGACGCACGCAAATGAACCATTAGCCAATTTCACCCCAAGGTCGCATCGTACAAATAAAATGTCCGTAGCATGAACAGCATCGCAGGCCATCACCCCTTGCCGTCATACCCCTCAACAATCATTTTGCTTAAAAGTTATTAAGCTAACTCTAACACCTTTATTTCAGCGGTCGCTGACGCCCTCTATATATTTTCTAGATGACTTCTATTGCGCACTTAGGACCAGCAGGGAGCTACTCTGAATTGGCGGCTACTAACTATGCACATTGGCTCAAGACACACCGTAATGAGGTACCGCCGACCCTAAAGCCCTACAGTACCATTTCTAAAGCTATTCAAGCCGCTGCAGCTGGTGAAACTGATACCGCTGTAGTTCCCATTGAAAATTCTATTGGTGGAAGTGTACGCGATACCCTAGACATGTTATGGGAATTAGACAGTTTAAAGATTCAAAATAACCTGGTAATTCCTATTCACCACGCTCTATTGTCTCAGGCCACAAGTCTAGACTTGATTAAAACAGTCTATTCTCATCCGCAGGCCCTGACTCAATGCCAAAAATGGCTTGCCACTAATGTGCCAAATGCTCTACAGATAGCAACAAGTTCAACAACTGAAGCTTTGCCTAAACTATCTGAAAATAAGACGTTTGCAGCAATCTCTCCCCTATGGGCAGCTAAGCTATATAACATCCCAACATTAGCAGATCCCATTAATGACACCCCCGATAATGCAACCCGATTTTGGGTTCTAGGTCAGAACCTGATAAACCATGGCAGTCACACATCCCTAGCATTTAGACTGCCAGACAATACCCCAGGCGCTCTACTTAAACCACTCCAGCTATTTGCCACTCAAGGAATCAACATGAGTCGTATCGAATCACGTCCTACCAAGCTAGCTTTAGGAGACTACCGATTTTTTATTGATATTGAAGCTAGCTTGGATGATCCAAACACCCAAGCAGCTTTACAACTACTCAAAAACTGCACTAAAAGCTTAAAAGTTTTTGGTAGCTACAAAGAAATTAAAGCCCAAATTTTATGAGTAAATTAATACCTATACCGACATCAAAGCTTACGAAGGACTATCCTCAGGAAGCACATCTTTCAAGGCAGTACGAGCAGCTAGATGATTACGCGTAGACGTTAAGATATCAGCCTCACGCTCCAAACGTTGAGCTGTATTCTGCATTTCTAGGAGTTGTTGTTGCTCTCTGGCTACACCATGTAGCGTACTGGCAATCCAGTAGGACAAATCTAAGGGCAATTCCGGTACACTCTCAGGAAACTCAATCTCTTGACTTGTAAGCTTGGATGAAAGATGAACAACATCTCGAAGCAGTTGATCTACCTCAGATGCTAACGGTGATAAATCTTTATCCGCAGCTTCATCCTCAACCCACTCAACCAGACCTACTCGATAAGGTTTTTCACGAACATAATCTAAAACACGGAACCTCTGATGCCCCATGGTTAATATTTTCATTCGATCATCAGGCAGACGCTGAAAGTGAATCACCTCAGCACAGCAACCAACTTTCGAAATTTCACCACTATCAGGATCAATCATCAATACACCAAAACGACGATCCGACTGTAGGATCGTATTCATCATGATGCGATAGCGAAACTCAAATATATGGAGAGGTAAATGCCTACCAGGAAAGAGAACCAACTCAGGCAATGGGAACAAGGGTAGCTCTCGGACAGCGACTGATGAAGCAGAATCCATTATGGCAGGTAGGAGATACTTTGCAGCAAACACCCCATAGGACAACCAAATAATGGCATGTCTACCAGATGCAGCATGCTTATTCTAACCTATCCACCCATTTCAAACAGCCCTAGACACAGGATATGGAGAAGTAATACCTGAGCATCTCAAAAACTCATGCCCAGGCATATACTCTTAGATCCACCATCAAGTTATTACACAAAAACCAGCGCAATAACTAACTACAGAACTAATATTAGAAGACTAAAGCTTAACTTCAATATCTACACCAGCAGGTAAATCCAACTTCATCAAAGCATCAATGGTCTTTGAAGTTGGCTGATATATATCAATAATGCGTCGATGGGTGCGGGTTTCAAAGTGCTCGCGCGAATCTTTATTTACGTGGGGAGAGCGGAGTACACAATAAATTTTGCGCTTAGTAGGTAAAGGGATTGGACCAATCGCTGTTGCATTAGTGCGGTTTGCCGTGTCTACAATCTTTTCGCACGAAGTGTCCAGGAGACGACGATCGAAAGCTTTTAAACGAATGCGAATTTTTTGCTGCTGAATAGTAGCCATTACGACTAAAGTATCCTTTAATTATCAAGGTTCACAGGCCTTACGACCAAGGGAACGAAGAAGGCATTGAGAATGCCCTCTTCGTATTAATCTAAAACAGATTACTCAGTAATAATTACTCAGTGATCTTAGAAACTACGCCGGCACCAACAGTACGTCCACCCTCACGAATAGCGAAACGCATACCTTCTTCAACCGCTACAGGGTTAATTAGCTCCACGTTCATCTTGATGCGGTCACCAGGCATAACCATTTCAGCAGCACTGCCATCGTCAGCAGTGAAGCTAGCAATAGAACCAGTTACATCAGTGGTACGCACGTAGAACTGAGGCTTATAACCGGGGAAGAAGGGAGTATGACGGCCACCCTCTTCCTTATTTAGAACGTAAACCTCAGCCTCAAACTTAGTGTGAGGAGTGATACTGCCAGGCTTCGCTAACACCATACCGCGTAGAATGTCTTCTTTTTGAATACCACGCAATAAAACACCAACGTTGTCACCAGCCATACCTTCATCTAAGGTCTTCTGGAACATCTCAACGCCTGTAACTGTGCTCTGAGTAGTGTCACGGATACCAACAATCTCAATTGTTTCACCGACTTTAACCTTACCACGCTCGATTCGGCCAGTAGCTACAGTACCACGACCAGTAATAGAGAAAACGTCCTCAACAGCCATCAAGAAAGGCTTGTCAACATCACGCTCGGGAGCAGGAATGTATTCATCCACCTGATTCATCAGGTCATGAATTTTATCTACCCATTCATCCTCGCCCTTGCCAATACTACTATTCGCCTGCAATGCCTCAACAGCCTTCAACGCAGAGCCTGCAACGATAGGAATATCATCACCAGGGAAATCATAGGAACTGAGCAACTCACGAACTTCTAGCTCAACCAGCTCAAGTAGTTCCTCATCATCTACCTGGTCTTGCTTATTTAAGAAAACGACGATGTGAGGTACGCCAACCTGCTTGGAAAGCAGAATATGCTCACGGGTCTGAGGCATAGGGCCATCAGCTGCAGAGCAAACCAAGATAGCACCATCCATCTGGGCTGCACCTGTAATCATATTTTTCACATAGTCTGCGTGTCCGGGGCAGTCTACGTGGGCATAGTGACGGTTTTCGGTTTCGTACTCTACGTGAGCAGTATTGATCGTAATACCCCGCGCCTTTTCCTCAGGAGCAGCATCAATATCCTCGTAGTTACGAGCTTTAGCACTACCAGCTGCTGCCAAGGTCATAGTGATCGCAGCTGTCAGCGTGGTTTTACCGTGGTCAACGTGGCCAATGGTGCCGATGTTAACGTGGGGTTTGCTTCTTTCAAACTTTTCGCGTGCCATGTATTTTACTGTGTCCCTAAACTAACTTATGCGTTCCCTTTGTTTCTAGCGATAACCGCATCAGCCACGTTGCGCGGAACTTCCGCATAGTGGCTAAACTCCATAGAGAATATGCCTCGACCCTGAGTCTTTGAACGAATGTCAGTGGCATAGCCAAACATTTCAGCCAAAGGTACGTTTGCACTTACCTTGGCAAGTCCGCTCTCAGACCCCATACCCTCAATCTGGCCTCGACGAGAGTTAAGGTCTCCCATAATGTCACCGAGAAACTCATCAGGAGCTTCAACTTCGATTTTCATCATAGGTTCCAGTAATACTGGAGAAGCCTTCGTGACTGCATCCTGAATAGCCATCGATCCAGCGATCTTAAAGGCCATTTCAGACGAGTCCACATCGTGGTAAGAACCATCAACCAGTGTGACTTTAAGGTCGATCACGGGATACCCAGCTAGAATACCAGATTCGCACTTTTCTTTCATGCCAGCTTCAGCAGGGCCAATGTATTCCTTGGGCACCGTACCACCAACAATCTTAGATTCGAACTTGAATCCGGAGCCTTCTTCCCCTGGTTCAACATCAATCACTACATGACCAAACTGGCCCTTACCTCCACTTTGACGCACAAACTTACCTTCAGTGGTAACCGCCTTGCGAATAGTTTCACGATAGGCAACCTGGGGTGCGCCAATGTTTGCTTCTACCTTGAATTCTCGCTTCATACGATCCACGAGAATATCCAGGTGAAGCTCCCCCATTCCTGCAATCACTGTCTGATTCGTCTCAGGGTCTGTAAACACCCTGAATGTGGGATCTTCCTCAGACAGCGACTGTAAAGCTTTAGCCAGCTTTTCCATATCTTGCTTGGTTTTAGGTTCCACAGCAACGGATATGACGGGTTCCGGCACGAATAAGGACTCTAACACAATCGGGTTATCAGTGGTACAGATTGTGTCACCGGTAGTGGTGTCCTTGAGGCCTAATACAGCACCAAGATCGCCAGCTCGTAGTTCCCCAACTTCGATACGTTCGTCCGCCTTAAGGACAATTAAGCGAGAAACTCGCTCTTTTTTATCCTTAGTGGCGTTATAAACGTAGCTACCTTTAGTCAAAACACCAGAGTACATTCGAATAAATGTCAGTCGCCCATAGGGATCTGACATAATTTTGAATGCTAAAGCAGAGAGTGGACCATCATCCTCAGGTGGTCTTTCACCCATTTCCCCATTAGGCAATGTTCCTTGGATAGGCGGTATATCCAAAGGAGAGGGTAAATAGTTAACCACTGCATCTAACAGAAGCTGAACACCCTTATTTTTAAATGCTGAACCACAGAGCATGGGGACCAAGCCACCACTAGTCACCCCTGTACGCACCGCATTAGTAATTTCTTGAGCGGTTAATGCCTCCCCCTCAAGATATCTTTCCATAAGAGCATCATCAGTTTCAGCGATCGCCTCAATGAGTAGTGTCCGGTACTCCTCTGCCTGTTCCCGAAGCTCTTCAGGAATATCAACCTCCTCAATGTCTGTACCTAAATCATTGGCATAGATGTGAGCCCGCATCTTTACCAAATCCACGACGCCGCGAAATTTATCCTCAGCACCGATGGGAATCTGAATAGGAACTGCATTAGCCTTAAGACGTTCGCAAACTTGTTCGTAAACTCGAAAAAAATCAGCCCCGGTACGGTCCATCTTGTTGACAAACGCAATTCGAGGAACGTTATAACGATCAGCTTGACGCCAAACAGTTTCTGACTGAGGCTGCACCCCACCTACTGAATCAAAAACAACGATGACACCATCAAGAACACGCATTGAGCGCTCTACTTCAATAGTGAAATCCACGTGACCGGGTGTATCAATGATGTTTATCTGGTGGTCGCGCCAGCTAGTACTAATAGCAGCAGCAGTAATCGTGATACCCCGTTCCTGCTCTTGCTCCATCCAGTCAGTAACAGCATTACCGTCGTGAACCTCTCCAATCTTATGGACAACACCAGAGTAAAAGAGGATACGTTCAGTTGTCGTGGTTTTACCCGCATCAACGTGAGCGGCAATCCCAATATTTCTAACTTTTTCTAAGGGAGAGGTGCGTGCCATGGCAATAACCTTCAAACAACATAGCTGAAGAAAGTCGTATCGTTACGCTTAGGCCAAGTAGGCCAAGCTTGACTCAAAAATCAATAACGATAGTGGGCAAAAGCTTTATTGGCTTCTGCCATTCGATGAGTCTCTTCACGCTTACGAACAGCACCACCTGTTTCATTGGCCGCATCCATAAGTTCATTCGCAAGCTTAATAGCCATACTCTTACCAGCGCGCTGACGAGCAAACTGAGAAATCCAACGCAAAGATAGAGCAGTGCCTCGATCGGCGCGCACTTCCATAGGAACTTGGTAAGTAGCACCACCTACACGTCGCGCCTTCACCTCGACCAAGGGAGTGGTGTTACGTACGGCCTGCTCGAAAACCTCTAAAGGTTCATTTCCAGTACGTTCTTCAATGATTTTAAAGGCTCCGTAAACAATACGGAGTGCCAGGGATTTCTTACCGCTCACCATGATGCGTCGAACCATCATGCTGACCAGTCGGCTGCTATATACAGAATCAGGTGGAACAACGCGCTTCTGAGCGCTCGAACGACGAGACATATTAATCCTTTAATAGACTATGAGTTGAGTGCTAAGAGTTGAACAGCTTCAACAATAGCTAGCTAGAGAGTCTGTGGCGGATACACTAGCAAACGCACTGCAACTACACGAAAGCCTAGGGCCACACCTGCCCACCTCCCGTAGTGCGCTGCCGCAGAACCGTTACTCCTTAGGACGCTTAGCGCCATATTTGGAACGACCTTGACGGCGATCCTTCACCCCAGCAGTATCCAGGGTGCCGCGGATAATGTGGTAACGAACACCAGGAAGATCCTTAACACGCCCGCCGCGAATCATGACAACGGAGTGCTCCTGCAAATTGTGTCCAATACCTGGAATGTAGGCAGTCACTTCAAAACCAGACGTTAGTCGAACTCTAGCTACCTTACGCAACGCAGAATTAGGCTTCTTAGGCGTTGTGGTGTAGACACGAGTACAAACTCCACGACGCTGAGGGCAACTCTTCAGCGCTGGGGATTTGGTCTTTTTCTGAGCGTTACTGCGCTCACTCCGAATGAGCTGTTGAATAGTTGGCATACTGAGAAAGGCAAATGCCTATTGCTTCCAAGTTTTCACAAGACCCCATCGTATCGATTTCGAGGCTTTATTGTCAATCTTTATTCTGATTACTTTTGAGGGAAAGCTGAGTCGAATCTGGACTTGTTTGGACGCAGCTCTGAATATTGAGCAGATAGAGTGAAGGGCAGTCCAAACCGATACAGCAAGCCCAGGTAGGATTTGTCTGCCTGGGCCTGCTGTATAAAGATTAGATATCTGTGTTGTCAGCTGCCATTAATGGCTCAAACTGAATTTACTTGCTGTCTGTGCGAGCATAGTCATCCTGAAAACGGATGATGTCATCTTCGCCCAAGTACTCACCATTCTGTACTTCAATAAGTACGAGAGGGATAACGCCTGAATTCTCTAATCGGTGGGCGGTACAAGCAGGTACATAGGTGGACTGATTTGTGCAAAGAAGAATCTCCTGATCGCCACACGTTACTTTGGCGGTACCGGACACCACAATCCAGTGCTCACTACGGTGGTGGTGCATCTGTAAACTCAGACGATGACCAGGCTGAACCTCAATACGTTTGATTTTGTAGCCCTTACCCTCTTCAAGGACGGTGAAAGACCCCCAAGGACGGGTGTCACTGATGGGAGTATCTCTGATAGTGGTCAAGCTCTCTTTATTTTCCTGAGTAGATGATTTAGGACGATCTTGAGTTTGGACCATGGTTATAGTTCCTGTTTGGGAAAGTACAGATACGGATAGTGGCTACGATTTTTAATGGCGGACCCTGTAGAAATTGCCAAGGCCAAAGAAAACTTAGCCTGCCAGTAGCTGAGCAGTAGCAGTAGGCGTAATAACTTCGCTGATACAATCAGCACAAGGTTTGAATACCGGTTTAGTTACCGTAGGTATTAAGGAGCTACAGGGATTTTTTAATGCATCGCTTCCCTAGAGAAATTGGGTTTAGTAAAAAACGCCGCGATCTGTGGTAGCGATTTTGAATAACGTTTTCAATTCAGGTCTCATCATAACAGCGGAAATTGGATAGGCGTCACGAGTGAGGCCACCGAAGCAATTAACTAAACGGAGTCTTCAAGTTACGGAAAATACTTTAAAGGTTGCTTCAATCAGGGGCACTTTTACAGACGATTTTCCACAGGGGAACTAGCAAACACTCCTAAAGCATTATTGATGCGCGCGGCTGTGCGGGGATGTCGATTGAGCAACATCCCGCCTAGATAAAGGCTAGATGAGCTACCACCATCTAAATTAAGTGCATCAGTACATCCCAATTTCTGAACAATCTGAGCAGTTTCTGGCAGCGTAGGACCACGGCCACCCACCCGATCTTGAATAGCGATTAGCTTGATTTGACCAGTCGGAGTAAGGCCAATAATACTGCGGGGGGCTCTACCTTCGATGAAGTTACGGCTAAACGATTCCTGCTGGGCGTTCAAGACTATTTGCCCTCTGGTTATCAGCAAAGGACCCGCCCCTAAAGTGTGGGGCAACTGCTCAAAACTAGAGGGTTGCATTTGTTGTGTTAAGGCGACGGTTGCTCCTGGTGCAAAAGCGGATGCAGCGGAATTAAAAGACCGTAAAACGAGCAGATAACCACCTGGAGGAATGGGCACAGTCTCTTGACCTGCAGATCCCAACGTACGTTGCTGCAGCACTCGCTCATTTTGCACCGTGACAACCACTTCATTATCAACCAGGGTGGTGTATTGAGGCCCCCAATGTTCTGTGTAGCGAGCAATGCCAGCTTTGACATAGCCGCTGTTGAGGTGATCAATAGGATAGGTTTGATTGTTAGCGGTGACGGTGGCCGCTAGAGTTAGGCGACTCATGATGACATTACCTTGGTCATCCCAACCCATGGCCCCACGCCCAAGAATTGGGCCAGAAATCCAGCTGTTATTAAACCGTAATGCCCCTAGTGGCAATTGATTATTTCGATTAAAGAAGCCGCCATTGATTAAGGCTATAGGCTGCCACTGCTCGGCTAAATCTGATGGCGGTTTAATGCCAGCCGCTTGGTCAGGAAACGCCCACAGAGGCAGCAAAGAAAAGTCAGGATGATTGGCGTCTAGACTTAAGGTATACACAGGGAAGCGCTGACTGCCTAAGCTAACGTAACGCTGTTGAAATTGCACGCCATCGGCCCAGAGGATTTCTTTAGATCTGAGAGCATCAGGGCGAATATCAATCACCAGGCGGTTAGGCTCAGCTAAACTCCAGACATGGGGCTTCAGATGGTTGGCCACGGTCAAGGTGAGGGTGGTGCGTTGAGCACTGGAAGTGATGTTGGCACCTTTGAGGCTGTTGGTGGGCGTTAGTTTAAAGGCTGAGATAGCCCCTGTATCCATTGCGGCATCAACGGTCACCGTAATGCTATTGGTTGCCGGGCTTACCTGCCACGAAGCTTCTTTACTTAAATCCAATACCAGACGATCACCCCAGGATTGACGCCCCTGGCGAACCGCCATGATCTGACTCGTTGGCAGGGTTAAGTCTAGAACTGAGCCCTGGGCAGTGACTTGCCACTCATGTTGACGACCCAAGGGGGAAATATCTACATAGCGATGATGTTCGTATCGCCATGCAGGCAAGGTCAGCATGCCTTGATTAGCGCCATTGAACCAAGATACAGGCTGCTCAGATGGGTCGCCTGTACTGCCTAAATCAACACCTAAATGGGTTGCGATCGCACCATCTGCAATGCCAATCAAATCACGTCGCTTTTGCCATGCACCATTCACCAGGCGGCCATTGAGTCGCAACTGTCGACCACTAGCGGTTGGCTCTGTAGCCTTCACCAGTGCCAGTCGCCCTAAGGATGCTGTAACAACATTAGTTACAGCTGGTTGTGAATCTATTTGCGCACCGCCTAGCACAAAGCTACAGACACAAAGCATTAAAACAAGATACTTTAGTGACGATCTGACATGGGGCGACCAAGGACCTTGCACCGACATAGGCAACCAATTCAACGAGGTGAAGCGAATTAATTAGCAGCAGGGCTTTTAAATTACCGACCGCTTTCCAGGCGTTATCAATCCTGAAACTACCCCAAGGGTACTACCTAGAAAGAAGTGGCTATGGACAGTGAAGTCACTTTAAATAACCTTCACATACCAGCACAATTAAAATAGGCTGAGCCAAGACAACTGTAGCTTTCACGGCTCAATCTGGACTTTGGCATACCCATAGCCAGGCACCAAGACCCCACAAATCCCACAAGCACCTCATCTTTCAAAGCCCTTAAAGATTCTTGACGAATCCAAGTGAGGCACTTGATAATAGCGATCCTCAAGAATTTTGAGGACATTTCCCAACGCAGTTCGTCAAGTTCAGTGAAGGATCGCTAAATTTGATTTACTTTTACTATGTAAAGATAGTGTGATCATTGTCACACCGAACGCCCGCTATGGGCGTTTGCAGGCAATGGTCGGCTCATGGGAGATTTCCCACGTAGTGCTGTTGGGAGTATCAGTTTATACACACCGATCCTGTTCAGCGATGTTGACTGGTGTCAATAGCTCGTTTCCTTAGGTGGATTTATTACGGTCTACCAATTTTGTAGAGCGATATATCTTAATCGCCCTTAGTTGCGTATCTGGGAGATTACTTTTCAATCGCTATCAGTAATAACGGCTAGTAATTCTCTGGCAGTTAGATAATCAATCGTTTTTCTATTTTCTTCTTGTGACTGGCCCATGGGTAATAAGCGTGTAGATAATGTGCAAACAAATCAGCAATTTCAAGGCCTGGAGCCTTTGGGGCCTAAATCACTAGTGGAGGAACGAGACGCTTGTGGTGTGGGTTTTATTGCTGATCAGCAAGGCCGTGCTAGTCACCGCTTAGTTACTGATGCGTTGCATGCCCTTAGCTGCATGGAACATCGGGGAGGTTGCTGCGCCGACCATGACTCTGGGGATGGGGCAGGTATTATGACCGCCATCCCTTGGAAAATTTTGCAGTGCTGGGCCGCTGGCCAATCATTAAGGCAGGGCCATGTTGGCGTGGGTATGACATTCTTACCCCGTCATGGTGATGCCGCTGAAATTGCTAAACAAAAGTTTGCTCAGGTAACTAAGGCCGCTGGTATGACCCTGATTGGTTGGCGGCCTGTTCCCGTAGCATCTGAGACATTAGGTGCACTAGCTCGGGAATTTGAGCCTCAGATTGAGCAGGTGGTTGTTGAATCAGAAGCAACTGGTGATGAACTAGAACGCCAGCTTTTTCTATTGCGCCGTGCCTGGCTAAGAGCAATGGAAGCGGTTCAGGGCAGTGACGAGCTGGCAGCGGCCCTCAAAGAAGCCTACATGTGCTCCTTCTCTGGTCGAACTTTGGTCTATAAGGGCATGGTCCGCAGTGATGTGCTTGGACAGTTCTACTTGGATTTGCAAGATAGTGATTATGAAAGCGCATTTGCTGTCTATCACCGTCGCTTTAGCACCAACACCATGCCAAAGTGGCCCTTAGCCCACCCCATGCGTCTATTGGGTCATAACGGTGAAATTAATACGCTGATCGGTAACATCAACTGGATGATGGCCCGAGAGGCTGATTTGGCAAGTTCTGTATGGGGAGACAGCATCCAGCAGTTGAAGCCCATTGTGAATGCTGATAACAGTGACTCGGCCAACTTAGACAACGTCATGGAGCTGCTGGTTCGCTCAGGACGTACGCCAGCCCAAGCCTTGATGATGATGGTGCCTGAAGCCTATCTAAATCAGCCTGAGCTACTGAATTATCCTGAAATCACTGACTTTTATGAATACTACAGTGGTGTGCAGGAGCCCTGGGACGGTCCAGCACTTGTGGTGTTTAGCGATGGCAAGCAAGTGGGTGCCACACTGGACCGCAATGGACTGCGTCCTGCTCGCTACGCCATTACCCGCAGCGGTTACCTGGTTGTCTCGTCCGAAGCAGGCGTCGTTGAGCTACCTACAGAGGAGATCGTTGAAAAGGGACGTTTAGGCCCTGGTCAAATGATCGCTATTGACTTTGAGACCCATGAAATCCTGAAAAACTGGGATATCAAACAGCGGGTGGCTCAAACTCAACCCTATGGAGCATGGCTCCGCAACCATCGTCAAGACATCTCTCCTCAGCTTTTCAGTGAACAGCCATACCTGGAAGGAAAGTCTCTACTGACACAGCAAACCGCCTTCGGCTATACGGCTGAAGACCTGGATATGGTTATTCAGGATATGGCGGCTCAGGGGAAAGAGCCCACTTACTGCATGGGGAACGATGCCCCTTTAGCGGTGCTATCTGAGAAGCCTCATCTGCTGTTCAACTACTTCAAGCAGCGATTTGCCCAGGTGACCAACCCCCCCATCGATCCTCTGCGGGAGCGACTGGTGATGTCGTTACAAATGCAGTTGGGGCAGCGCCATAATCTATTGGATGAACAACCGAGTCAGTTGATGAAGCTGGAATCACCGGTGGTTAACGACAATGAGCTGGCGCTAATTCGCCAGGGTAGTTTGAAAACAGCTAGCATTTCTACGCTTTACACCATTGAAAACGGCCCCCATAGCTTGAGCCAAGCGCTGGAGGCTCTTTGTAATCAAGCCGATACAGCCGTTAAGGCAGGGTCTGAGATTTTAATCCTTAGCGATCGCATCGATGCCCATGGCAACCCAGCCACACTATCCGCCACTCAAACCTACATTCCACCTCTATTAGCCGTAGGTGCCGTACACCACCATCTGATCGGTAACGGCTTGCGGATGAAAGCTTCACTGATAGTGGATACCGCTCAGTGCTGGACCACCCACCACTTTGCTTGCCTAGTGGGCTACGGTGCCAGCGCAGTCTGCCCATACCTGGCACTAGAAAGTGTTCGTCACTGGTGGGCCAACAGCAAAACCCAAAAACTGATGGAAACCGGCAAGCTGCCTGGCACTACATTGAATGGAGCCCAGGCCAACTACCGTAAGGCCGTGGAATCTGGATTGCTGAAGATTCTATCCAAAATGGGCATTTCTTTACTTTCCAGCTATCAAGGTGCGCAAATTTTCGAAGCAATTGGTATTGGCCCTGAACTATTAACAGCAGGCTTTAAGGGCAGTATTTCTCGCCTGGGCGGTCTAACCGTGGCTGAGCTAGCCGAGGAAACCATGCGTTTCCACAGCAAAGCATTCCCCGAGCTCACTGGCAAACGTCTAGAGCACATGGGCTTTGTGCAAGCAAGGCCTAAGGGGGAATATCACAGCAACAGCCCACAGCTCACTAAACTGCTGCACAAGGCAGTGAAGTCTAATCAATATGACCACTATGCTTTGTACCAGGAGCAGCTGAAGGGGAGTCCTGTAGCAGCGCTGAGAGATCTCCTGGACTTCAAGAGTGACCGTGGGTCTATCTCGATGGAGGAGGTGGAACCAGTGGAAGCCATTATGCGCCGCTTCTGCACCGGGGGGATGTCCTTGGGGGCACTGTCTCGGGAAGCCCATGAGACACTTGCGATCGCAATGAACCGCATCGGGGGCAAGTCTAACTCTGGAGAAGGCGGCGAAGACACCGTCCGTTTCCAGCCCATCAACGATGTGGACGATAACGGGCTGTCAGCCACGCTGCCCCACCTGAAGGGCTTAAAGCCGGGTGACACCGCCTGCTCCGCCATCAAACAGGTAGCCTCAGGCCGCTTTGGCGTCACACCTGAGTACCTCATGAGCGCCAAGCAAATCGAAATCAAGATGGCCCAGGGTGCCAAGCCGGGTGAAGGGGGTCAGCTACCCGGTCGTAAGGTGAGCGACTACATTGCTTCACTACGCCGTTCCAAGCCTGGCGTAACGTTGATTTCACCACCACCTCACCACGATATCTACTCGATTGAGGACCTGGCTCAGCTGATCTTCGACCTGCACCAAATCAATCCAACTGCAGGTGTTTCAGTCAAGCTGGTGTCTGAAATTGGCATTGGTACCATTGCAGCCGGTGTGGCCAAGGCCAACGCCGACATTATTCAGGTCTCTGGCCATGATGGAGGTACGGGGGCATCTCCCCTCAGCTCTATTAAGCATGCAGGTGTGCCTTGGGAACTGGGTCTGACCGAAGTCCACCGCGTGTTAATGGAAAACCAGCTGCGTGACCGCGTGCTACTGCGTGTTGACGGGGGCCTTAAAACTGGTTGGGACGTTGTCATGGGTGCCCTGATGGGTGCAGAAGAATATGGCTTTGGCACCATCGCCATGATTGCTGAGGGCTGCATCATGGCCCGAGTTTGCCACACCAATAGCTGCCCCGTTGGAGTCACTACCCAGCGCGAAGAACTGCGTAAGCGCTTTACCGGTGTGCCTGAGCATGTGGTTAACTTTTTCCACTTTGTCGCTGAGGAAGTTCGTTCACTATTGGCGCATTTGGGCTATCGCTCATTGAATGAAATTATTGGTCGGGCGGATCTGCTGACCACTCGCGCTGATGCTAGCCTCACCAAAACCCAGGGCTTGACGCTGAATATCATTACCCAATTGCCGGATACCCGTAGCGATCGCACCTGGCTTGACCATGGTGATGTTCATAGCAATGGTCCCGTATTGGATGACACTCTCCTGGCAAATGCCGAGATTCAGCAAGCCATTACTAACCAGACTGAACTCCACAAAACCTCTGATGTCATCAACACTGATCGCTCTGTCGGTGCCCGCATATCTGGAGCCATTGCCAAAAAATACGGCAATACTGGCTTTGCTGGCACATTGAACCTCACATTCAAAGGCAGCATCGGTCAAAGCTTTGGAGCCTTTAACCTACCGGGGATGAATCTCCGTCTCATCGGCGAAGCCAATGATTATGTCGGCAAAGGGATGCACGGTGGCGAACTGATCATTACGCCCTTCGAAGGCGTCCAGTACGATCCATCGAAAAACGTCATTGTCGGCAACACCTGTCTCTACGGAGCCACTGGCGGTACACTTTATGCCTTTGGTAAAGCTGGTGAGCGATTTGCCGTACGTAACTCTAAAGGTCAGGCTGTGATTGAAGGAGCCGGTGACCACTGCTGTGAATACATGACCGGTGGCGTTGTGGTTTGCCTCGGTAGCGTAGGACGTAATGTCGGTGCCGGTATGACCGGTGGCCTAGGCTACTTTCTCGATGAACAAGGTGATTTCCCCACCAGAGTTAACCCTGAGATTGTCAAGGTACAGCGGGTGATCACCACAGCCGGTGCTCAACAGCTTAAAGAGATGATTACCAATCACGCAGAACGCACCGGCAGTACTAAAGCGGCCCAGATTTTAGCGAATTGGGACAACTATCTACCCAGGTTCTGGCAGGTGGTGCCTCCATCAGAAGCTGATCGTCCTGAAACGCTAGATAGCACAGCAACCGTTGTCACCACAGTTGGTTAAATTAACCGAAATGCTGACATTTACTTGACTTGTCATGATCTCCTCAGCCATCTCCATTCAGTGGGAGATGGCTATGTTTTTGACAGACATCCAGCTAGTCTAGGATGTTACGATTTCAAGCGATTTCGGAGGTGCCCAAAATTGCTTCAACATGCTCTGAAGGAATGGTCTGTAGCAGTGGATGCCCTTGTCCAAGGCCAAACAATTTTGCTGCTGCGCAAGGGAGGCATTCGTGAGGTAGGCAACCATTTTCAAGTACCCCATCAGCGAGTCTGGCTATACCCCACCTATGAACACCAAAAAACGAACTTATTAAAACCCCAATGGGCTACACAAGTAACACCTGTGGCAGCTGGCTGGCATCCAACCCAAGTGACTATTCAAGCTTGGGCCAATATTACCCAGGTGTGGACCGTTAGAAATGAGCAGTCTGTTAACTCGTTGCTGCCATTTCACATTTGGAACGAGCAGTTTGTAACGGAACGTTTTCGCTGGAAACCCAGCCAACCCCTGCACCTGCTGTTAATGCGTGTATATCGATTAACAACACCAGTACAGCTTGACTGGCAGGCTGCCTACGGTGGCTGTCGATCTTGGCTAAACCTAGAAACCCCTAGAGATACCAAACAATCTGTCCCCGTTTTAGATGAGCAGACATGGACGGTAGCCGGACAAAAGATATACCATCAAATCCAGCAATTTGAGACCATCGGGTCCTGGCAAGGCAATGAAATATTTTGAGATGTTTCATTGCAAATGATCTTACTTACGTCATATTTACCTACGTTTTGAAACCATAATTTATATGGAAGTCGATAACTATAAAGGAAAACCGACGATCCCCAGCTTCCCTAGCTAATCAGCCATACAAAGTACAAGCTGCTCGCTTATTGAGGCAGTGATTTTGTACACCATCTATGAGCAATAGGGTTTGTTATGACCGTGCTAAAAGTTGGCATCAATGGGTTTGGCCGTATTGGTCGTTTAATACTGCGAGCCGCTGTCAATAACTCTAATATTGAGTTTGTTGGTATTAACGATTTAGTCTCCCCTGAGAATCTGGCCTATTTACTTAAATATGATTCCACCCATGGTCAGTTCCCAGGCCATGTGGAAGCAAGAGATAACGGCATTGTTGTCAGTGGTAAATTTATCCCCTGTTTTTCCATCGCTAACCCAGCTGAACTGCCCTGGGGCAGCTTGGGTACCGATTATGTGGTTGAAGCGACAGGACGATTTTCAACCTATGACAAAGCCGCCAATCATCTAAAAGCTGGGGCAAAGCGAGTTGTCATTTCAGCTCCCACTAAGAGCCCAGAACAGGTTCCCACGCTATTGGTAGGGGTAAACCATAAGACCTTTAATCCCGAAACCGATCAAATTGTCTCCAATGCTAGCTGCACCACAAACTGTCTAGCGCCTGTAGCCAAAGTGATCCACGAGCATTTTGGCTTCGCTGAAGGTCTGATGACTACAGTGCATGCATCTACAGCGACTCAATCCACCGTGGATAGCCCGAACAAGAAGAGTTTGCGCAGTGGTCGTGGTGCAGCTCAGAACATTATTCCCGCATCCACAGGTGCCGCGAAGGCCGTTACCCTGGTGCTCCCAGAGCTAACAGGTAAACTAACAGGTATGGCTTTACGGGTACCCACGCCTGATGTATCGGTGGTTGATTTGACCGTTCGAACTGAAAAGGCCACTAACTATCGTGAAATCTGCGATGCCATGAAAGCGGCATCTAACAACGGGTTACGTGGGGTCTTAGGCTATACAGAAGATCCCGTTGTTTCAACTGATTTTGTGGGTGATCCGCGCTCTAGCATTTTTGATGCAGGCGCTGGTATTGAACTTAACCCCAATTTCTTCAAGCTGATCACTTGGTACGACAATGAGTGGGGCTACTCCAACCGTGTAGTTGATTTGATGCTGCACATGGCCATCACTGAAGGCCTCCTTCAGGGGGTTACTAGCGATGCTTTAGAAGCAGTTTATGCATAGTTTGAGATAAGAAAAAGCGACCCAAAATTGGGTCGCTTTTTCTTATAAACACTTATTAGCCAGAGGCCACTAAACATTAGCGCAGACTTAACCACCCATAGACTGATACCAGTAATAAGTGGCCATAGGAATGACCGTAGCCAAGATCAGTAGAACCACAACGATCCAAGTTGAGCTGGTGCGATTTTCCTCAGTTTCCTCAGCAGTGGCAAAGGTACCTTCCACATTGATGGTTTCTTCGATCACGGGAGGGCCAGGGTCAGGATCGCCCGTTAATATAGCAGCTAAGCGTACGGTGGCATCACCAAATGCTCGGTTGTAACTGTTGCTTTTAATTAACGGTGCTTTCATTGTTTCCTTCGTGATGCTTTCGGAAATCTCTTCAGGAAGTAAAGCAGCTGTTTCTTCACCGGATTTAATGCCAATGGTATTGGTGACATCATCCAGAACAATCACAGTTTGATTTGCACCTGCTTCTGGAGAAGGAAACCAACGAGCAAAAATTTGCTCAGCAAAACTTTGAGCCGTTTCACCATAGTCCAAACGATGAATGGTGACATAGCGAACCTCTTGACCGGTTTCAGTTGCTAGTTTCTTCAGGTCTTTGTTCAGATTACTTTCGTTAAGCCGAGTGATTTGCTTGGCGTCATCTAAGACCCAGTTGTCGGCATTAGGACTAATGGGCATGTCATAGATCCCGGTAGCACTGGCTGGTGTCGCAATTGATAGATTAATAGCTAACGCGATCGCAACCACAACTATCCAGCGGCAGCGATGAAATATCGAACTCAAGCGCATGATGTTTCAAGAAGCAGCAGTCGAGCAGCCATATAGCGGCCCTAATCACTACTATAGATGACCACATGCCTCTGAGAAAGCTAGTACAGTCTTGGGACTAGCGTTTAGCTGATTGTACTTGTACAGCTACAACACAACCATCTGAGATCGCACTGTCCAAAATTTGTAATTGTCGTTGTTCTACCACTGTCAGACTGGATTTTGAGCGATAACGCTCAACCGCTAAGGCAATACCAGGGGCCAATTCACCATGGGTAAGTGCTGTGCGCACCAAAACTTCTAGATCCTTGCCAACAAATTGAGAGGTGTTGAACATCGTAAAAGCTGGGTGAGTGGGTAACTGTTTATACATTCGCCCTTCTCAGCTCAACTTCCGGATCAAAGGTTATCTAGATCACATGGATTTTCGATTAAAGAGCCACTTAAACAACTGGTTGTCGCACTGCTCAACCTCACTCAACTAGTTTTTGTGAAATGAGCATGGGCTGCTAAGGCTATGGCAGCTGGATAAATCCGATGCTCTTGTACCTGAATACGAGATTGGAGACTTGCTTCAGTGTCACCAGCCAGCACGGGCACAGCTGCTTGCATAATTATGGGACCGCTGTCGACTGCTAGCTCTACATAATGTACTGTACAGCCCGCCAGCTGAACCCCTGCATCTAAGGCCTGCTGTACCGCATGGAGACCCGGAAAACTGGGCAATAAACTGGGATGAATATTGAGCAAACGTCCACTAAAAGCATCAATTAGGTGTTGCGTTACCCGCCGCATCCAGCCTGCCATAATCACCCAGCCGACATCATGTTGGACAAGGGTATTGACAATGGCCTGATCCAGCACTTCGCGAGACGCAAACTCACGATGATTTAGAAGAACCGTAGGGATCGACCATTTAGCCGCTCGCTCCAGAACGTTCGCACCGGGGTTGTTACAAACGACAACATTAACCTTGGCATTGAGTCGTGAGTCCTCAATGGCGTCCATAATGGCCTCAAAATTGCTGCCGTTACCAGATGCTAAAATCCCCAGCTTGAGAGTGGGGTAGCTGAGCGTTTGCCAATCAATGTTAGGACTTAACAAACCAGTGATGGAATAGTCAGTGGGAACAGAACCCATAGCATCAAACAAGAAACAAACTCTAGAATTCTACAGGGGCATAGGCAACGTTCATTTCATTCGCCATAACCTACGTATAATCACTGATTTAACGGAAAAGGGCTGACTTAGCGATACACCGTTAGCTCTTTTCTGAAAAATCGGGGCATAGTTAGGGAACACATCACGTTCACTCATTGCATTGGTGAAATGAGTTTATCTGTCGCTTCAAATGTTGATACCCCAAATTTGCTTGGCGTAATAACCAGCGCCTTAAATGCTGTTGCCGCACCTATCTACGTCAAAAGCCAAGATCATCGATGGTTGTTTGCAAATACGGCCTGTTGCCAGTTGCTGAATGTATCCCTAGAGAGCATTAAAGGTTGCCTGGACCATGACGTGACAGCAGTAGTTGATGCAGATTTGTTGCGATCGCAAGACGCCAGCTTCTTCACCACAGGCACAGTTGCTGAGCAAACGATTTACCTGAATACCTGCCATGGCAAGCACCAGTTTTCAGGGGAGCGTGCCCTCTTACAAACCCCAAATGGTCTAGTCCTTATAAATACCCTCCAAGACATCAGTGAGTTGGTTCAGCTTCGCCACCTTAACACTGACTTACAGCAACAACTCGAAGAACGTGACAGCGCTCTAGATCAACTAACAGAATTTGAGGCCACCTTAAAACGGATTACTGACCGGGTACGGGACAGCCTGGACGAGAAACAAATTTTACAAACAGCCGTACAAGAAATCACGGAAGCCCTCAACGTTAGAGGTTCCAATACCTCTCTGTATGATCTAGAGCAGGGCACCTCCACCATTTATTACGAGTACACCACCCTGCCATCCGACCGGGGGCGCGTCTCCCAAATGGAAGCCTTTCCGGAGGTTTATCATCAGCTGCTCGAAGGCCAATACTTTCAGTTTTGCTCCATTGCCCCTAACCCAGTACGGGGCCTGGTGTCGATGTTAGCCTGCTCAATTTTTGATGACCGGGGTGTCCTCGGCGATCTATGGCTGATTAACGATAAAGAACACGGCTTTAGCGAATATGAAATTCGCCTCGTGCAACAGGTGGCTAACCAATGTGCCATTGCCATTCGCCAGGCACGGCTTTATCAAGAATCCCAATCCCAGGTACGTGAACTAGAGCAAGTCAATAACCTTAAGGATGACTTTCTCAGCACCGTTTCCCACGAGCTGCGCACACCCGTCACCAGTATGCGTGTGGCTCTACAGCTGCTCGGAGTCACCCTCACCCAAGAACTAGGGTTGGAGCATGAACTGACCAACCCCGATGCAAAGCAAGGTCGCATTGCCCGCTACTATCGCATTCTCAAAGAAGAGTGTGAACGGGAAATTAGTTTGATCAACGATTTACTAGACCTACAGCGTTTGGACGTGGGCAACCACGATTTAGCACTACAAACGATCCAAATCAACGAATGGCTCCCTGCTTTGGTCAGTAGTTTTCAAGAACGTGCTGCCAGTCGTCAGCAACAGCTGCAAGTGACCATTGCGGAGAATATTCCCCTATTGAAGTCAGACTTGTCGAGCCTCGATCGCATTTGGGCCGAACTTCTAAACAACGCGTGCAAATATACCCCTCCCGGAGGTGAAATCACACTTTCCGTAGTGCAGATGAAGGACGACATCTTAAAACTTGCCCTCGTAAATACAGGGGTGGAAATTCCCCAGGATGCACTGCCACGTATTTTTGACAAGTTTTATCGGGTGCCTAGCGCCGACCCCTGGAAACAGGGAGGAACCGGATTGGGCCTAGCATTAGTCCAAAAGCTGGTGGAACACATTAACGGAGTTATTACAGTTAGGAGTGAAGATGATCAGACGTGTTTTACGATTGAGTTACCGCTCTCCTTCACACCTTGATGAGAGATAGCACTCACATGGATTAAATCCATATCAGGAGGTAGTTATGGTAACTGCACCGTCAGACACGAGTCTAGAAACCTATGAGGGTCAATTTGGCCCGTTTGTCATCACTGCGGACGATCGACGCGAGGTCGTGATTTACCGCTGTGGTTTAGCCATAGCCGCTTTCAGTTTTGCTTTGGGGGTTATGTTGCTGCGCCTAGGCAATGGTAGCACCGGGCTACTTTGGACCATTTCTGGATGTTACTTAACCATGTGGTTAGGTCTGGGCATTAGTCTTTGGTTCATTCATATTTATCTAAAACCGCTACATCAGGCATTACAGGGGTTGTGGTTAGCAGGAGGCCTAGCCAGCCTGGGCATTGCCATAGGTGTACCGGGACCATTAGCCCTGACAGCGTATGAACAGCCTTTGTCGATTTTGGGCATAGGGTTTACCTTTGCAGCCATGACCGGCATCTTTATCAAAGAAGCCTTTTGTTTTAATCGACTTGAAACAAAATTTCTGGTGCCCCTAGTTCCTAGCTTGCTGTTGACCCACATGGCACAGGCTATGCCCAGTCATATAGGTCAGGGGTTACTGATCGCTTGGGCAGTGTTGTTTGTCATCTTTGCCCTACGTAAACTAATGCAGCCAATCCCACCTGACATTGGCGACAAAAGTGTCTTTGAGCACCTCAAACAGAAGCGTCAGGCAAACATCTAGGGGCATTGCCCATACAGGTAAGGGCGTTCCATGGAACGCCTCTATGATTTTGCTCCTATATTAGGGTTATTCATGGGCATCCTAGAACCGTTGAAACAACGGGGATGCTAGGTTGGAACGAGCATATTGGCTGGCTTGGTCACGGGTTAAGGATGTCGGGCCAGTGTTGATAAAGCGGCTGCATGAGCAGTTTGGGTCACTGGAATTAGCCTGGCAGGCTGACCCAGTTGAACTGCTTGCTGTGGCAGGCATTGGTTTGATCACAGCGGATCGGATTAGGGAGATGCGATCTCATCTCAACCCCCAAGAACTATTAGACAAGCACGAATCACAATACCCAGACTTTTGGACACCAGCTGACTCTGACTATCCCAGTCTACTGTGGGAAATTCCAGACCCACCTCCCGTGCTTTACTATCGCGGTCCTCTCAGGCCTAATGCTTGCACAAATCCTATCACCATAAGCATTGTCGGAACTCGCCACCCTAGTCCCTACGGACGTCGTTGGACCCAGCGCTTAAGTCGTCGCTTGAGTCAACGGCAAATCACCATTGTTTCTGGCATGGCCACTGGCATTGACACCCATGCCCATCAAAGCTGTCTAAATAACGACGGCCAAACCATAGCCGTACTTGGCACTGGTGTAGATGTCATCTATCCCCGTAGCAACGCTCAAATTTACCAACGCATCTTAGAAACCGGCTTGATCGTGAGCGAATACCCCAACGGAACGCCGCCTGATCGTAGTCACTTTCCACGACGCAACCGCATCATTGCTGGCCTTAGTCATGCCACCTTGGTTACCGAAGCCCCAGAACGCTCAGGTGCACTGATTACAGCTTATTTAGCCAATGACTATGGTCGTCATGTCTACGCATTACCTGACGGTCTAGATAATCCCACCTGTCGAGGTTGCTTAGTCCTCATCAATACTGGAGCAGCCATCATCATGGGTGAAGACCAGCTGATCAAAGATCTGCTCAATATTGGCGTTCCCAATTCAGATATGGCTCATAAAAATATGACCCATCAAAACGACCGTAACAACCAGGGTGGCGATGAAAACAGGCATTTTATAAACACTCAGCCAGATACATCAGCACCTGAACCGGCAAAGTCTGCACCGGAGGTAACACTGGATAAAAACCTACAGCATATTTTGCAGATGATTCCTGAGGAACCGGTCAGCCTGGATAACCTAGTAGAAACCACCCAGCTAGACACAAGTGCCCTGCTGGGTGGCTTACTACAGTTAGAACTCGCTGGTGTTATCGTCCAATTACCTGGTGGCCAATATCAGCGCACATAGTCATGGCTACACCTTTTAGTTTTGCCCCATATCAGTTTCCTGGATATGTTTCCATACCGGTGTAGGTTACCTCAAACCCTGTGTAGGTGATTTCGTGGCCATCTAGCGGATCTTCTATGCAATCAAAATTATCGACAAAGAATTCTACCACCAGGTCTCCCAACTCAATCATGTCGCCGTCCCTAAGGGCCTGACGTTTTTGAGGAACAAGACGACGACAATTTAAACGGGTCCCTGATTGACTACCAACATCAGCAATGAAAAAACCAGACTCAGGGGTATGGCGAATCACTGCATGACATGGAGCAACAGTTGCATTGCCGACTGGCAATGCGCAGGTTACGGATTTTCCTAATAGCCAACATGCACCCACATGGGTGAGATTTAAAGTTTCAGAACTGCCCGTATTAGAGACTAAAAATACAGAAGAATTAGCGATGATCGCCTGAACGTAAAAAGGTGTATTTTGACAGCGTTCTTTAACTGTCAAGATAGAGTCGGCAATTACATTAGCCGTTTCAAAATCATTTTTAACATTATTAAACAGCGCATCCCAAGGAAGTGATAAAACATTTTTGCTGATAAGATCACCAGCTGTTTCTTTAACTGCCTGGTTATCGGATAGGAAAGCTCTAAGCGTGGACATGGACAATGACTAAACAACTTAACAGCAAGAGGCTATAAGTGCGGTCGATTGTCACCCTAATTCAGTAGATTCACATATGAATTTCCCAAAGAATTGAGAAATCATTAATGAGGTAGAAAAATAGATTTTAAAGTCAGCTAATGAAAAATTGCTGCTCACCTGTAGCAATACCCTCATTGTCTAAGATTGAGAAAATCTCTAAAAAAATCTAGCTACAACGGTGGTGGGACATACATAAAGTCCTAAATATACTTAAGTATAGTTTTAGAACTTTCTCTACAGGTGCTCAGCAATTCTATGTATAGGATATGAACCTATCAAAGGTATTGCCTTCTTTATATCTTTTGTTTATTAAAGCCTGTGCTTTCAAAATAAGTAATTTGGCGGATACCGTTTTATGGAAGCTTTAAAAGCCACAAGTAAATATTAAAATCCCCCAAGATTGGTATATGCAGTCCTGAATCCGTAAAGCTGTACTCATAGGGGTTTCAGCGTCTTGAAAGTAGACAGTGTAGAAACCATCACATCCCCTTAATATCGTCATGACACAGCTTAAATTAACTGTACCTATTAAGTAATTATTAAGCAGCTTTATTTTCCCTGCTATTTTCTGGAGAGTTCCTGCTGTGATCAGTGCCATCATCCGTGCTCAACCCCCCCTAGATTTTATTCCCGAACGCTTTAATCCATGGGTGCGACGTTTTGTGCGAGTAGCCTTGCCAGGCTGGATGCGTTGGCAAACTGATCTCGTAAACATCAAGGTCAATAATGCCGGGGTTCTCGCCAAGCACTACGCAGAATTTCAGGCAGGGCATAGCAGATTGATTCTGGCTTTCCGGCATCCTGCTCCTGAAGATGCCTATGGCATGGCACATTTGCTGTGGAAAGCAGTGCCACAATCGGCTGTCCAAATGGGAAAAAAACTGCAGCCTGTGCACAGCCACTTTATCTATGACCGGGGCATTCCCCTATGGGCAGGGAAGTGGGTTGGCTGGCTATGTTCTCACTTGGGGGGGGTGTCCATTCAACGCGGTAAGTTAGATTTAGTCGCCCTAAAAGCCGCACGGAAGCTTTTGGTAAATGGGAAATTTCCCTTAGCAGCCGCTCCAGAAGGGGGCAATAATGGCCATAACGAAATTGTCAGCCCTCTAGAACCGGGGGTACCCCAACTGGCTTTTTGGTGTGTGGAGGATCTGGCAAAATCCCAGCGGTCTGAACCGGTTTATATCGTGCCATTGGGAATCCAGTATCGATACATCAATCCGCCGTGGGATGCTATTGACGAGCTGTTAAGCCAATTAGAACTTTATAGTGGTTTATCGAGTACTGATGAAAAATTTGTCCCACCTGTGGAACTACCCACAGCTCAAATTACCAATCTCTATGGCCGTCTCTATCGCTTAGCTGAACATTTACTCAGCTTGATGGAGAGCTACTATTACCAAATCTATGGCCTAGAACAACTCGATACTCCAGAAGCTAAAGATGCTAATGCACAGCTGGCTTTACGGTTAGAACACTTGCTCAATGGTGCGTTAGCAGTAGCAGAAAAGTATTTTAATTTGCGGCCCAAAGGCTCTGTGATTGATCGTTGTCGCCGTTTGGAACAAGCTGGCTGGGAACGTATTTTTCGCGAAGACTTACGTAATGAAGCAGCGTTGTCTTCAGTGGAACGAGGACTAGCCGATCGGATTGCGGAAGAGGCGGACTTACGTATGTGGCATATGCGTCTTGTGGAAAGTTTTGTGGCAGTAACAGGCCGCTATGTCTTAGAAAAACCCACAGCCGATCGCTTTGCCGAAACTGTTTTATTGATGACTGATATGGTCACTCGACTCCAGGGGAAAACACCCTTCCCGAGGCCTTCTTTAGGTAAGCGAGAAGCTCAGGTAATAGTTGGAGAACCCATTTGTGTCAGTGAGCGCTGGGATGATTACAAACAAAGCCGACGTAAGGCAGTGTCAGCATTGACCAAGGATCTCCAAACAGCTCTTGAAAGCTTAATTGTGGATTCGTTTGAAGACCAGAATCGTTGATGAGATTTTGAGATCACAGTCAGGGAGCAAACATCACTATAGTTGACTCTTTTTTGTAGCTTTGATTAGGGCAATATTGATCTGCCAAGAAATCGAAGACTGAGATTGCAGCTGTCTTGTAAATGCCTGTCTCACGATCTCCAAGCTCTGTTCGCTCAAAGCCTTAGCTAAATGGGTCATATAATGGGACTCAGTATTAAACCATCGAGCTTTTATTTGAGAGGTAATGGGTAACTCAGTTTGGAGTTCTATTAGCTCAACAGTCGGCATCAGCGGCGTGTTCTCAAACCATGTAGTCACCGCATCTATATCCCAATATTTCTGACAATCACTAGTGTAGAGATCGTCTTCAGCCTGTTGTAGCCTTTGGAATAATTTAGGCGATATGCTCTGATGAGTCAGTAGGGAATACAGCCGTAACGTGCGGAAGGGAATCGTTTCAGCCAGCACCATATACCCGTTAGGAGCAAGGTAATCAGCCAATTGATTGAGCACTTGCTGTTGGTTGGGCAAGGATTTCAAGGCATTACGCCCCACAATGCCATCAAACAAAATACCTGATGCTTGAGTCGCTAGGGTTTTAGCTAAGGTATGCAGCGGTGTCGATAGAAATGTAGGTCGAGCTAACGCTGTCAGTGCCTCAGCTTGTTCGCTCAGAGCAGCATAGGTTTCAGTAGAGGTACAGGCATACACTCCACCTTCGGGCACCTGGCGTAGAGCCTCCCAGGTTAAAAGGCCGGCATTGAGGTCCAGCAAAACGTGGTGGCGTTGAGGCTTTAGTGTGGAGTAGATGCGATCGCACACCGCCCTCAACTGCTCCCCTGCATTGCCCAAAGTCCTTTGCAACCATTGCTCTTGCCCCTGATCCGTCGGCCCAAATGTCAGCACTTCGGGCAAATCCGCCTCCATCACCGCTGCTAGCTGAGCCTCTCGTTTACGGGCAACCTCTAGACGAATAGTATCTTCATAGCCCTGATTCGACGGTTGGAAAAACACTTTGCCCTGGAGACCTGTGGGTAAATATTGCTGCTCCACCCAATGATCGCGATACGCATGGGGATACAGATATCCCTGACCATGGCCAAATTCTTTCTTATCCCGATTTGCATCTCGCAAGGGATTGGGCACATCGGCTTCCCGTTCCTTTTCCACCGTGGCTAAGGCATCAAAAAAGCCCATGACACTGTTGGACTTGGGACAGGTAGCTAGATAAAGCGCCGCTTGAGCCAGCGGATAGCGCCCTTCTGGCATACCCACTCGGTCAAACGCCTGGGCACAGCTATTGGCCACCACCATTGCATTAGGATCTGCCAGACCTATATCTTCTCCAGCAAAAATCACCATACGACGAAAAATGTAGCGGGGATCTTCACCGGCATAAACCATGCGGGCCAACCAATAGAGGGTGGCATCGGGGTCAGAGCCGCGCATGCTTTTGATAAAGGCACTAATGGTATCGAAGTGCGCATCCCCCTCTTTGTCATAGAGGACGGCTCGTCGCTGAATTGATTCTTCGGCAACAGCTAAAGAGATGCTTACCTCAGGCGTAGTTTCGACCGCTAGTTCTAGGGCATTGAGCAGGGCACGGGCATCGCCATTGGCGACATTAACCAGGTGATCTAAGGCATCTTCGTCGATTTGGATGGTGCGATCGCCATAGCCCCGTTCTTTATCAGTCAGCGTTTGGTAAACAATCTGCCGTAAATCATCGGGTTCCAGAGACTTTAGCTGAAACACCCGCGACCGACTGACTAAGGCTTTATTCACCTCAAAGTAGGGGTTCTCAGTAGTCGCCCCAATTAGAATAACGGTGCCGTTTTCTACCCAGGGTAAGAGGGCATCTTGTTGGGATTTGTTGAATCGGTGAACTTCGTCGACAAAGAGGATGGTGCGCTGACCGTGCTGGCCGCGAAGGTCTTGGGCAGTTGCGATCGCACTCCGAATATCTTTCACCCCAGTCAACACGGCATTAATGGCAATAAAGTGGGCTTTGGTGGTGTTGGCAATCACCTGAGCCAGGGTCGTCTTGCCTGTCCCCGGTGGCCCGTAAAACAATAACGACGATAGCTGATCCGCCTGGATAGCCCGACGCAGCAGACGACCTGGCCCCACAATGGCACCCTGCCCCACGTATTCATCCAAATTACGAGGACGCATCCGGGCAGCCAATGGTGCTTCCGCTTCGATTAGTGTCTGGCGATGTTGCTCAAAGAGATCCATGGAAATGGAGAATTTTGAGTGTTGAGTCTTGTAGAGCTTTGCTCTTCTCAGCTAGCTGAGTATTTTAAATTGACTGTTTATGCTTTAAACATTGAGATTCAAATAATTTGGCTCCAAGAAAGCCGTTGCTCTAGAAAGCAAAAGCGCCCCCATAACATGGAAGCGCTTTCAACGTTATCTAATCTAGTTCAGCAAGCTTCAGAATCTGATATCTTACTCAACTCAAAACTAAAGTTATGAGGACCAGATACCACCAGCAATTTCCTGCAAAGGTAGCAGGTGAGGAGTTTGGCAAAGTAGATAAGCGAAGAATGCACCGCTGCAACCGCCTACTAAGAAGCCGCTAGCAAAGTTGCTCCAGCCTTCGCGATTAGAAAACGCTTCAGGAGGATTAGGAGTAGTCAATGTACCCTCGGGACCATCGGGGCTAGTAGCGCTGTAAATAGAAATAGCTACAGTCAAAATAAAGACGAAGCTAATTGCTGCAATCACACCAGCCACAGTGCTGTAGTCACTGGCACGTAGTGGGCCAAGAACAGCAAAGGGACCGTAGAACCAGTAGCCGTGAGCAACGCCCACTTCTAAGCCGCGGCTAAACGGAGACAAACCTGCGCGGTAGGCAGGCAAATTATTAATGTAAGTACGTGCAACCGCAGAGGAGTTAATCGGAGTCGCAACGTCACCCACTTCGGGAGCTCCAGTTGCGCTTGCAAAACTAGTTGCCATAAGAACGTCTTCCTATGTAATGGACAGTCGTAAGACGGGAAATTCGAATTTATAACGCCAGCCAAATCGCCAAGGATAACAATCCTTCGCAGCCACCATTTTTAGAGAGGTAGCCACAACGACATGACCCACTAGCCCCTTTAACAGGAACTAGCTGCATCTGAGCCCAATACTCTCATAGAAGCTAACCAAACATGGTGAATGCAACAGTTTTGTTAAGTACAAACAAGCAGAACGTTAACTTACTTAACAATCGACAGCTTCGGCAGGGGGTAACACGCCATAGCTAATGGGTCTGAAGAACCCGTCTTTAGTCAACTTCGGCTCACTTCGATGCAATGCGTCTAAGTACATAGGTTTGGTCACACACCACCTACACTTCGTAACACTCATGGGCGTTGATAAATGAACTAGCCACAATCAATATGTGTAGCGCTATTAGCATCTAACCTGTGGAGCGTGGTATGTGGCTGAAAATTCCGATTGATTTAGAAAATGAAGCGGCTAATGTCCATCTTTTGCAGGAATTAGATCGCTGGATAGAGCTGGGATTGTTATCGGAAGCACAGGTCATCAGTCTTGGCCGCAAGTTATGCAGTCCTTTACCTATTGCCCATAAAGCACCTACGGCAGTGCAGCAGAAATCTGTCGAGGTCAATACTGAGGTAAGGAGATCAGAGACAGCCCCTCCTGAAACTCTGACTGAGGTCCCGACGGCTACAGGTCAGCCATTCTTTTCACGCTTCAAGTCCCATCTAGTGCAGTCATTTTTGGCAGAGGTCAGCGTGCTATGGCTGCTGTTTTTGGGCGTATTTTTGGTGGTGGTGTCGTCTGGGGTGTTGGTAGCCAGCCAATGGCAGTCCTTTTCCATCGTCGGCCAGTACAGCATTTTGTTGGTGTATACCCTGGCCTTTGGGGGGGCGAGTCACTGGGCAGCAGGTCAGGCCAAACTACAGACGACGGCCCAAATGCTAAAGGCGACAACACTGCTCCTGATTCCCCTAAATATGTGGATGATAGACACCTCAGGATTAATCAATACGACAGCAGGGCTGGCCATTGTAGCGAGTATTGGCTTGAGTATATTAACCCTGGTGTTAGCCCCACAAAGAATGATCGGGTTAACCGTATTGGGCCTAAGTTGGTTGCATTGGGGATGGGGATTCGCGACCTGGCCTCTGATCGCCACTTATGTGGGCACCTTGAGCAGTGCAATCAGCCTGGTCTGGGGAATGCCAAAGATAACGGCTGAGGAGACGGGTGAAGATCGTGAGGCAGAATCTCAACCTCAAGGAATTTTAGTTGCGATCGCACTCCTCATTCTTCTAGTACGCAGCGTATGGATTGCCCAAATACCCATAGCCCAGTTGGGCCTGGCCATGGGCCTCTGCGGCTGGGTACTGCGCAGGCTTTATCAACGATATCCCCTGTGGCCCCAGTTAGGAGCCGGATTAATGCTACTGGGCTGGCTTGTTTCTGTCATCCCATATCCACTACAGGCCCTGGGTATCAGTGGACTCGCCATCTGGCTATTACTAGAACAGCTGGGACAACACACCCAAGAACGAGACCAGCTACGTACCCTATCGAGACTTTGGTTAGTGGGATTACAAGCCTGTGGTTTGGTTTGGTTAACCTTGCCTGGTCCCCTGCGGCAGACAATACTTTTGGCAGTTGGCAGCCTTAGCCAGGACCCCGTCAGCACGATCGAGTTTTCAGGCCTATGGCTTTATGGCTATGTTGGCCTGATGGTGGTGGGAGCCAAGAGATTTCGGCAAAAAGAACACACTGCTTGGGCTCAACTGACTGAAAATCTAGCCATGGGACTCAGCCCACTATTAGTCCTGTTAATAGTCCCCCAAGCTCAATCATTTTTGTTGATGATGAGTTTGCTCGGGCAAACACTCACGTTAGGTGCCATTACTCGCCTGCGATGCCCTGCAACCAATTGGTTGATTTATTGCACACACATTTCAGCACTGGCAACCGTGATCAGTGGTCTCTATGTGATTAGCGGTTGGTTTGGCTATTGGAACCGGTGGCAGGGCGCTTTAGTTTTCTTAAGCCTGATGACGGTGGAATGGATCGCCAGTGTTGCTAGCCACCGTTATCCCCAATGGCGACAGTCATCGTGGTATTTGGGCATAGGTCTAAGCATCATTGCCTATAGTCTTTTGCTAGATAACTGGGGCAGCTGGATTAACTTGAGCTGGTTAGTTGTGCCGGGGCTATTAACGTGGTTGGCATACCGACGCCAGCTCGTAGCCCAACCACAGCTGGTCACCACAGCGCTGACGGTCCTTGCTTTAGGCAGCCAGATATTACTCATTAGCTCCTGGCCCATGGCAACGGTTGCCTTGTTCACCGGGGCTGGACTGCTGTATCTCCATAGTCAGCGCTGGCCTACACAGACATTTCTACCAGTCATAACCATCGGCTTTGCCCTGGGGGGCGGGCACGCAGCTGCCATCTGGTTGTGGCTGATGCCAAAAGTATGGCCCGAGAATGTTGCCTCGCTATTTTTAGTGATCGCTCTGTTTTCTGGAGGCCTTAGCATTTTGGCTCGACAGCTCAAGCACCAGGCCCAACCTTTGCTACGGGTCTATGGCAACGCCAGTTATGGCTGGAGTCGAGCATTAGCAGTTGCCTTAAGTTTTGACCTCACACTGATCATGGTGCTGAGCTACAGCCTAAATTATCCATTTGCTGAGGCCCAAGCAATATCACCGGATGTCGCCACATTGCTGCAATATGGTGCAGCAGCCATGGTCCTCATATTGGCCAGGTTTTTCACTGAGCGGCGGCTGAGCAATCTAGACTACTGGGAAGTCTCCCATGGAGTGGGTCTCCTCGTAGCCATGGGTCTAACCCTATGGCATCAGGAGATGAAGCCCCAGATGCTGGCTACAGCCATGGTGGCATTAGGGCTAGGCACCCAGATGCTGGGGAGTATCTATGTCGCGAAACATCAGCGTAATTACCCATCGAGCTGGCACTACATTCCACTGGCTTACGGTGCTTTAGGGCTAGTCCTTAGCCATCTGAACTTCACAGCAATAACAGGCGTCTATTCATTCGTTGTTGGCATTGTGGTTCTCGCCATTGGCAGACGGCAGACAGATCTACGACCTTTAGGTTATGGCGGTCTTGGGCTGCTTTCTTTAGGCACCTATGAGCTAGTTGTCTATCAAATGCTACAGGCCAGTGGTGGAGAACCAGGAGATGGGTTGACGCTGTTGGCTTTAGTGGGTAGTGCGATCGCACCCCTATACCTCCTAGGCGATCGCTGGATTCAGCGCTACAGCAAGTTAACAACATCTGAAATTGCAACAGGCTCCTTACTCCATTGGCTGTTGTCCGTCATGCTAGCAGCTCTGGCCATGATCAGCGGGCACAGTCAGTTAGGCGTCTGGCTTTGGTTGAGTACCTCCTGCTTTCTGACTCTCTACGCGTTGTTAAGAGGTAATTCTCGTTGGTTTCCGGCCTATGCCACTAATGCCAAAAGTGGGCACATTGTTCAGCTCAATGGCAATCATCACAGCTACAGACAATGGACCTGGAGCGGTCTGGTGATTGCCACTATCGCTGTCTCCTATGGCGTAGACCATCTCCTATCACACCTGACTTTATTGCGCGGCTGGGGTGCTTTATTCGCCTGTCTTTTCAGCTTGATAGCCCATCGCCTCCCCTGGCAGCGCTGGGGGTGGCCGATGCGCCCATGGCAGCGGATAGCCATTGTTTGGCCGGTTTTAGCTACGCTCTTAAGCATAACGACCATCACAACCCAAAGCCTGCTGCTGATAGGAGCCTTTTATGCAGCGATGGCTAAACAACTGCGGGCTGTACGCCTCAGCTATTTAAGTCTGGGGCTACTGAACTGGGCCTTACTCCGCTATCTTTTCGACCAAGCATGGCTCACACCACTTTGGCTAGGCACCATGATTGGAATATCGGTGCTGTACATTCTAGAAGTCGACCCCCGTTGGCAACTGGTTTCCGCTCGTGAAGAACGCCATCGCCTACGGAGTTTGGCCACATTATTAATAGGGCTAACCGCAATTTTTCAAGCTGAAACCACGTCAGCTCTCTTTATTAGCCTGAGTCTATTGATTAGTTTTGGCTTTATCGGCCTGGGCTTATTCACTCGAGTACGCGCCTATCTATATGTGGGCACCCTCACCTTTAGCCTGCAAATATTGCGTGCGATCGCACTGTTTATTAGCACAGACGGTCGTATGCTTTGGGCCATCGGCATCCTACTTGGCATCGCCCTAATCTGGGTAGCCGCTACGTTTGAAGCCCGTCGAGCGCAAATTAGTGAACTGCTCAATAAGTGGGCTTATATGTTGCAAACCTGGGAATAAGCAAAGCATAGGCCACCCACATAGCAACGCCTCCATCATTTAACGCTACCCTAGCATTCATAATGAACTTCGCAGAGTAAACCAATGGCCGCAAATTTGGAGAAAATGCTGCAGTTTATCGATGAATACCAACAGCAGCGGCCCAAGGCGACTTCACTGCAAATAGTGCGGTCTTTACGGGCCTATACCCGAGCATCCTATGCCAATACATTTTGGGAGATGGTCGCAGGTAGCAACCCAGACTTTGTTAAAGGCGAGCTGGATGACCAATCCGTTGAGATCATGGGTCAAAGCATTGATTTTGCCCATTTTATGGCAGCCTTATCAGATCAGACCTGGGGAGGAAATCTCACATCTACCCTCAGCGACGGATTTCTTTGGATCACGTCGAAAGTAATGACCGGCCATGGTTACGACAGCCGCGAATACACGGCAGCCATTGGGGATACGGCACAACCCATCGAGGTCTACCTCGATAAATATGGCCTCACCACCTATCAACCAGAAACCTTAAGTGAACTGTTGGGGAAATTTGCTTCTGAACAGGACTATGCATCTGACTTAGTTGCCTTCGCTGTTGGGCGACTGCTGTATGAAAACCCTAGCCTCTCGGTTAAAGCTGCCATCTTAGAGGCCAATTGGCTCAACTACTCTGGCACAGTCAAACGTTACCTAGTGGACATGTTTGGAGCCAAAATTTCGGCCAATGGGGTTATTGTCAACGGCGAACAAATACGCACACGTATTTACGAACGGATTCGCGCCTATCTACTGATCAAACGCGATGTCATCAAAGGCAGCATCTTCCATCGCACTTATCGGCAGCGTATTCGTCCTGCTTTGATTAACCACGCTACCGACTACTTCATCAAATATCTACAGCAGGCCTTAGTTCAAAGCCCCCAACCTGAGAGTTGACGGTTCAACAGGAGTTTTTTATCGAAAGTCAAACTAAGAATAGTTCATAATAATTCGTCAAAAGAAAAATCGGCTCTAGAGCAGAACCGATTCAAAAAGTCTTTTGACTTTGCGTTTATCTCTCATTTGGAGGTGGCTGAAAATGCGTTGTGCACTAACTAATCAATCTCCGTACGACATTGTAACAATCAGTACAATTTTTTCTGTGATGAATCTTTACTAAATTGCAATAAGTTTGTGTAGGCGTTACTCGGTAAAACTACCCAAAGATTGACAGCAAATGAGTCCATCCATCAAATCAAGTTAGTGCAAGAACCAAAAAAGTCATGAAATTCTGACATATGAGCCCTAAAAACTCTGCTTATGGCATCTCAGTCAGCTGACAAATCCTAAACTCAATGGCTGAACTATTTATCAAACCCATGGATAAAGATAGGAAATTACCTGGGTAATTAAAGCTAGCAATCCCATGTGTCTCAACACAGTAGCCACTTCCACGGTAAGGACTTCCGCAAACCCAACCCTTGTCAAGGATAATGAGGAAAGTTTGCTAGCTCATATCTTCTTGTCCCACTCCTTCATATATTCCTTTGCAAATTACGTTTCTTGGTACTAGTTCTGGTGTCCCCACTAGGGCACGCAATGTGTCAAGCGTTGCGCTACGCCTACCTCAGCGCGCTGAAGTATGGCTGCTTGATTGTGGAGAAGGAACCCAACACCAGTTTCTTAAGAGTGATCTAAAGTCCAGCCAAATTCGGCGCATTTTCGTCACCCATATGCATGGGGACCACATTTTTGGTCTGATGGGACTGCTGGCTAGCTGTGGTTTAGCCGGTAATGTATCGCGCATTGATATCTATGGCCCGCCTAAGTTAAACGAGTATTTGCAAGCCTGTCGCCGCTACTCGCAAACTCATTTTTCTTATCCCATCAAAGTGCATACGGTGGAACCGGGTAAGGTATTGGATGATGGAGAATTTGCGGTTTACTGCCAACGTTTAGAGCATCGAGTACCTGCTTTTGGCTATCGGATCGTAGAAAAAGATCGAACCGGTCATTTTGATGTGAAGCGCGCAGCTGCCTTAGGCATCCCCCCTGGCCCCATTTATGGCCGTCTCAAACGCGGTGAGGCGGTTACCTTGGCAGACGGTCGAATGATTAACGGCTCTGACCTATGCGGTGAGACCATTCAGGGTAGAAAGATGGTGTACTGTACCGATACAATTTTTTGCGATCGCGCCATCGAATTATCAGAGCACGCCAATGTACTCATCCACGAATCCACTTTTGCCCATCAAGATGCTGAACTCGCCTACCAGCGTCTTCATTCCACATCCACTATGGCAGCCCAAGTAGCCCTAGCTGCCCAAGTACAGCAGTTGATTCTCACCCACTTTAGTCCCCGCTACGCCCCAGGCAACACAATTCAGCTCAAAGATTTACTCTTAGAAGCCAAGGCAATTTTTCCGAATACGCTTATGGCCCACGACTTCTATGTCCATGATGTGGAGCGGGCAACAGCTTAATCAGACAGACAACTTTAGAAAACTAATTTGCGCTGTGCTGGTTGTTGATGGCAGCTTTTTGAGCATTCACATTACGTTTTAGCTGATGCTCACCACGGGGGTGTTCGTCTAACCGTGTTTTGAGCCTGCCAAAATGCTCATTATTGTTGATCGGCATATGGGGAGCCGGTAACTCATCATTGGGCCAAGTATCAATATCACCGCAGGGGCAGAGTTGAGCAACAGGCATCACAGTCTGCATAGCTGTCGGGATACTACAGCGGGCACAGTCAGTGATTTCCCATGCGGGTGACAACAACTGCTCAATGGTTTCTTGGGAGCCATCTAGATAACAATCCCGTCCACCCACGGACATAATCGCTTGCCAACAATCTTGAAAAGCACGGCTAAACTGATTGCCTTCTAATACAGGACTAGGACGATGAGTAATCTGCCGGTTGTTGATATGAACAGGCTTGCCAAGCTGAAACCAATAGGCCAGATAGATTTTTACTTCGTTAGGAGACGCCATAGACCACCTCGCACTGTGAAATAACCTTTTGCTACAGCACGGTGACTGTCACAGCTTCATCCTAACGCCTGATTTTTATAAGTCTTGAGACATTAATCTATTTTCAAGGTCTGTGATGTGTCCACATAATTGGGTTCTCCCAAGGTTTTTACCTCAGTGTTTATGTGGTAGCGGTGTGCCTATACGTTTGAGATCAAGGGCATACCCCCCTGTCACTAGATAAAACTCGGTTGCGATCGCACCAATCCGACGCACCAAATATCCCAAACGATCACGAAATATACGGCCCAAGGGATAGGCAGGCACAATCCCCCAACCTGTTTCTTCCGCAACTAAAATCACATCACAAACAGCCAGGTCCAAAGCTGTTAACAACTCATTGACAGACATTTGCCAGCAGCTATCATCTTCATCCAGACAATTAGCTAACCAAGTCCCTAGAGAGTCAACTAACAAACAACTATTAGCCTCAGCAGTTTGGATAGCATTCGCCAAATTTTTCGGAGTTTCTAACGTCTGCCAGCTCTCAGGACGACGAACTCGGTGTTGCTCAATACGCTGTTGCCACTCAACATCATCAACTGACACGGTCGATGTAGCCACATAGATAACGTGCTTATGGGTTTGTTCAGCCCAATGCTCAGCCCATTCACTTTTACCAGAGCGGGCAGGCCCCGTCACCAAAATCAATTGAGGCATTAAATCCAGTCATGGTTATAAGTTTGAGGATTCTCGCTATTAGCTGTGTCATAGCCTTCAAACAGCCAAGCGAGAAAAGAAATGACTAACCCAACCGCTGGCCCTGCCCCAAAAATAATAACTTCGACGCCGCTCATGGCTAAACCTCATCTGTTGCCTGTGCCAATTATTTCACTGGTACACTCAAGCAACATCAGCGCATGCACCTAAAACGGAAGTCTAGAAACTATAGGTAGCTAGGTAAGTTAGCGGATCAGTCAGGGGCTGGCGTATGCTGACGGCGTTCTAACCACCATAAAACCGTAATCCAAATAGTCACCAGAACCAGGGCTGCCACTGTAAATTGAGTGACCCAACCCACCAAGGTAGCCAATGGAATCAAACGGCCTACAAAAAAGGCCAAGCTCACCATCGCTGTTCCCCACAGGCTAGCTCCCAACAAATTACACAACAAAAATTTCCAGTAAGGCATCCGAGCGATACCTGCTAAAGGCCCTGCGAAAATACGCAACAACGCTACAAATCGGCCAAAAATCACAGCTTTGTCGGCATTTTGACTAAACTGCTCACGAATTTTAGCGAGGGCAGCTTCATCAATACGAAAGAAAGTGCCCAACTTTAAAAGCAATGGCCAACCACCGTAAAACCCAATCCAATACCCCATGCTGTCACCAATAACGGCACCTGCGATCGCGCTCGATAAAACCCAACGATAGACTAACTCTTCACTCCCCGCTAAAAATCCACCTACCAATGTGACTGTTTCCCCCGGCAAAGGTAGTCCCATATTTTCGAGCATAATGCCAAAAAAAATGGCCCAATAGCCATAGTCCTGAGCCAATGTTTGGATCGTTTCAAGGGAAAAGAAGTCAAACGTCAATGGGACAGTGTGCATAGATACAGGTTTATCTTTCGTTTATTTTATTCATTTTTCTTACAAGTGTGAGGGCTGACGTGATGCAAACCACTGAATTTCATCTAGACAGCCTCTAGCGAAACTATTTCTATACAAATGAATACCCAAAAAGATCCTAAGTAATACCCATAACACTGGCTAAAAATAAAAAACCCTCCCAGTCGGGAAGGCTAATGACTAAGTTAAAGTATTGATTACGGAAACCCTTAAGCCTCGGAAAAACTGGCCATAGGTGTAGCCCCTAACATCGACTGAGGGAATGTAGGTAAATCCAGACAGTGCTGAGTACGGCGAGTTCTCACAGCCAACCGATAGCTAACATTTTGCAACTCAGCATTCAGTTGACGGTTTTCTTGCTGAATACGAGCAACTCGATTTTTTACCTCCAGCATACGCTCAGCAAACTTTTGCTTATAGATTTTCGGTAATTCCTGAACGACCTGCTCAAGCATACGAGTACGGTCAGTGAGCTCTTGAACAGTCTGCCGCATTTGATGATTCTCTTCATCTCGACTCTCGATTTGTTCTTGATAAAACGCTACCTGAGTTTCTACACCTTGCAGCTGTTCTCGTAGAGCCCTGACCTCAGCCTGATGACGCTCAGAAACATCCGTCGATGGCAGAAAGTCTTGATTCCCCTTTACCAGGCGAAACAATTCTTGGGATAGCTGTTGGACTAGCTGATCCCGCATTTGCAATTCTTCTTGCAAGCGAGCAATTTCTACCTGGGAATCAGACGCTTTCAACTTAGTCAATTGGGGCACGAGATCACTCCTAACAGTAGTAACGATAACTTTTCAAACTGTCGTCAATTGATTCAGAGTATTGACCAGCACAATGACAAATTTCCTCACAGATTAGTTTTGAGAAAACTGGCAGTCATACCGAAATCATTTGAGCGTAAGTGTAACAGCAAACATTGCACAAGCTGGCAGCCAAACATTTCAACGTTAGTTAAAGTAAAGCCCACCAATACACCCTAAATAACAGAACAAAAAATGTTTACTAACTTCAAAAGCATTGAAGCCAACACCTAAGTGCCCACAAATTTAGCATCAATTTCGCAAAATGCAAGGTTTTTATTCTATAGGTTTGTAATTTCCTGCAAACTAAGAGGCCGCAGCCTTTTGTCATAGCTGCGACCACTTAAAGAAATTAGCTTTTAGAATAAGGCCACCGAACCAATTACTGACTTAGGAACCTAGAGGTGCAGCCTGAGGAGGAACTTCATCAGCTTCAGCTTCTTGGGGCTCATCAACCACCAACGTTAAGTAGCGAATGATATCCTCACTCAAACGCATATCGCGCTCCATAGGGGCAATAGTATCCCCAGGAGTTTGGTAGTTCATTTGAATATAGATCCCTTCACGGTAACGATTGATTTCATAAGCTAGGCGTCGCTTACCTCGGTGTTGGGTTTCTAATACCTCACCACCCTTATCCTTAATCATGCCCTGGTATTTACCAATGGTATTATCCACGGCCTCATCACTAATGTCAGGCCGAAGAATATACATGGTTTCGTAAAAATGGCTCATACTGCTCCTTATGGACTAAATGGCTTGACAAAAAAGCATGTCAAGCAAGGGTCTTCCATATTAGCAGCAAGGCATCACCATTTAAAAAATTTAAAATCGCCAGATAAAACCGTCAGAGGAGTCTTGAGCTGCCAGCATTCGGTCTAAACCAAAGTCTTAAAAGCGGCCAAGTTGTATATGCACAGCTTCCGAAATGGTAGGAATTTCAGGATAACGTCCCATCACACACTGAGCGATGGAGTAGATAACAGCTGCAAGACCACCAAATAGCAAGACATTATAGAGCGTGTCACTAATTAAACCTAAACCTGGCAAGTTGATCAGGCTCAGGATAACGCTTCCGATGGTAATCATAAAACCAATCAGAATTGACAATAAAGTGTTGAATCGAATGAAGTGACTGATATTGGGATTGCGCACCACAAAGAAAAATAGTGCAAAGAAGACAACAATCGAACCAAAACCAAACGGCACCAGACTATAGAGAAACTCAACTGGTACGACAAGAGCAATAAGGATAGTAGCAACAGGCTCCAGCACTGGGAAATTGCTAATCAAGTTAACAAAGGCCCCCCAAGGAGTTGGGCCAACTCGAAGAGCGTCTAATAAAGCGATTAGATAAGGCAAAGAACCTAATATCTTGTCAGAAATTTCAGTGGTGCTACGCCAAGTCATATAATGCTCAAGTGATTTTTGCAAACCTCGCTCTCAGCATAGCGTAGCTTGATGCTAATGCTCACACTGTTGAAATGACTCTATGTTAGCCAACCGAAAGCCCATCTGACATTGATACTGAGGCAGTGGTGTAGCAGACTCCAATTGTCTGGCACAGCCTAGCTTCCCATCATTAAAACGAGGTTGACCGCTCTGATTTGCCATTAAGCAGCTGGCACATACAGATGCTGACGGAATCACCTGGTTGTCTAGCAGAATCACCAACATAGTATGACACCCCACCAAGAACAGGCTTTAAGCCTATCTTAGGCGAGGTATCAATTTATTGGGCATAACTTTATCCAGTTTTTACTGGTCTGGTAAAGTCTTTTTACGATGCGGGTGTCTCAATTCGACGACGACGATGACGACGATGACGATGACGACGAGGTTCTTCTTCAGCCAGGTATTGTTCCTTATCACCCCGCATCCAAACAGGGCGAGTCTGGTCATAGGCCATTTGCAAGGCCGCTGCTGCCACTGTGTGAGGATCGTAATCTTCAGTGAGTTGAGAGACAATGGGCAAGAAGGAAGCCAGCCGCTCACTGGTAACAGCTTCTTTAACTTGAGTCTGTAGTTTTTCTAGGGAGCGAGCAGCAATTTCTGCCCGAGTTGGCACCTTACAAAAAGCTAGCTCCTGCTTCAGATGACGCTCAATTTGCCGCAACTGATACTTCTCTAAAGGATGCACAATGGAGACAGCTCGCCCTTCTTGCCCGGCACGCCCAGTGCGACCAATGCGATGAACATAGCTGTCCTGATTATCAGGTAGCTCATAGTTGATTACATGGGTCAGGTTATCTACATGAATGCCTCGAGCAGCAATGTCAGTAGCTACTACCCAACGTACCTGGCCCTGCTTAAAGCGTAGCAGCAGCCTCTCCCGCTGAGCTTGGTTAAGGTCACCATGGTATTCATCCACACTATGACCTGCAAACTGTAATTGACGAGTCAGTTCAGCTGCTGTGCGTCGTGTCCGCACAAAAATAATCGCTGACTCTGGATCTTCCATTTCTAAAATTGGCATCAAAGCCCGTGGCTTACTCCAACCAGGGGGAACTACATAGGCTAGCTGAGTAATGCGCTTAGGTGCAGTATTTTGAGACTTAACCGTCACCGTCACCGGCGACTTTAAGAACTTAGCCGCCAACTCACGAATTGCCGGTTCCATAGTAGCGGAGAAAAAGGCAGTCTGTCTCTCTGCTGGAGCATGACTCAGGATGTTTTCTACATCCTGAATAAAGCCCATGTTGAGCATTTCATCAGCCTCGTCTAACACTAGCCAACTCAGTTGCTCAAAACTTAGAGCCCCACGGCTGAGCAAATCGAGCACGCGTCCTGGTGTACCAACAACCATATGAACACCACGGCGAAGCTGACTAAGCTGGCGTTCGATAGACTGCCCACCATAGACGGGTAATACCCGTAGCTGAGAGTTGTATTTGAGACCTTGCACTGCCTGGCAAACCTGCATAGCAAGTTCACGGGTTGGAGTGAGCACCAATGCTTGCACAGAACGCTTGTTAATGTTGACCTGTTCCAAGATCGGCAAGGAGAAGGCAGCTGTTTTGCCAGTGCCTGTTTGGGCTAGTCCCACTACATCATGCCCAGCAAGCATGTGTGGAATAGCTTGAGCCTGGATGGGTGTGGGCTCCTTAAAGCCAAGTTCATCCAAATGTTGCGCTTGGGGTTCGGATAACCCGAGGTCAGCAAAAGACAATGTCATTTAGACTCCTTTGAGGTCATTGAGTGCAGGCGGGAATTTCAAAGAGAAACACTTACGGGCGCTTGGACCGCAACCGAGGCATCGTCAGATAGGACTGTACCGAACAAGTCATAGGTATCAGCCCCGTGAATTTGCACAGGTACTATCTGAGCTAAAGGCGGCGAACCTTGCACATACACAAGGCCATCAACATCAGGAGCAAACCGAGCAGAACGGCCAATGCATTCACCTTGACTTGGGTTTTCTTGCTCGATTAAAACATCCACAACTTGACCAATCTGAGCTTGATTGCGCCTAAAAGAAATCTCTTGTTGAGCCAGCATTAGCTCTTCCCGCCGTTGATGCATAATTGCTGGATCAATTTGATTTGGTAATGTAGCTGCTGGAGTCCCCTCTTCAGCAGAAAAGGTAAATACACCGACATGGTCAAACTCATGACGCTGCACGAACGCTTTGAGATGTTCAAAGTGAGCATCTGTTTCACCGGGAAAACCAACGATGAACGTGGTGCGCAGCACCGCACCAGGCAAAGCAGTCTTTAAGTGCTGAATGATTTCATCATTCACACGCCCTTGCCATGGACGATTCATAGCTCGCAGAATCTCAGGGTGAGAATGCTGTAGAGGTAAATCTAGGTAAGGTAAAACATTGGGTGTATCTCGAATCGCGTTAAGCACTTCCTGGGTAAGACCCGTGGGATAGGCATAATGCATACGAATCCACGGCACATTTACGTCCCCCAAAGCCCGCAACAGCTCTGCCAATTTGGGTTTGCCATAGAGATCAACACCATAATTAGTGGTTATTTGGGAAATCAACACTAATTCTTGAACCCCTTCTGCGGCCAGCTGATGGGCCTCTGCCACAATTGATTCAATGGGGCGAGAACGTTGGTTGCCACGCAAGTGGGGAATAATGCAAAAAGCACAGCGATAGTCACAACCTTCTGCCACACGAACGTAGGCAACGCCTTCACTAGTTGTGCGATAACGGGGCACTGTTTCATCTGCAATGTAGGTAGGCTCAGCAGAAACAGCCTTAACTCGCTCACCAGCTTCAGCCCGCTCAATCACATTAACAATGCGGTGATAGTCCCCAGTCCCAACCAGCGCAACGGCTTCTGGAATCTCATCTAGCAGCTCTGACTGAAAATGTTGAGCTAAACAGCCCGTAATAACAATTTTTTTGTCAGCTTCAGCTAACTCTACTAGCGTTCTAACCGACTCTTGCCTTGCAGCTTCGATGAAGCTGCAAGTATTAACAATTACATAGTCAGCAAGTTCTTCATTGGCGTCAACCTGATAACCGGCCTTAACCAGAAGGCCTAACATGTGCTCGCTATCGACTCGATTTTTCTCACAGCCTAGGTGAGTAATAGCAACGGTTGGTTTACGAACCATAAATTCTTTTATACAAAAAACAGAATGCTGGTCTCCAAGCAGGCGTTGCGATCGCACGGATGACTCAGCACCCTACCCTATCACTGAGCTGTTGAACGGGTAGCGATTGTTTTGGCCCGGTTGAGGAAATTATAACATAACTATACAATTCTGTGGGTCTTACCTGAAAAGGGTTGATTTATCGGGGAAAGCAGCTTGTGTTATGTCTGTATGCAATGGCCAATACGTTTGGGTGAGAACGGCTGCAATCATCATCCTTGGTAAATAATCTCGATCCATGCAATAACTAAAACTTTTGAGATCTGTGGAGTTACAAACACTTTTTAAGACATCAACGCCAGTGATCGGGGTCGTTCATTTACTGCCTTTACCCGCATCGGCTCGCTGGCAAGGCTCATTACAGGCCGTAGTAGACCGTGCTGTCCAAGAAGCCGTTGCTCTGGCCTCCGGTGGTGCTAACGGCATTATTATAGAAAATTTTTTTGATGCACCCTTTACAAAGGGATCGGTAGATCCTGCTGTGGTCAGTGCCATGACCATTGTAGTCAGCCGTATACAACAGCTAGTAACGCTTCCCCTAGGTATTAACGTATTGCGTAACGATGCCCAGAGCGGTCTGGCCATTGCCGCCTGTACCGGCGCTGCGTTTATCCGGGTTAATGTGTTAACTGGAGTAATGGCTACGGATCAGGGTGTAATCGAGGGAGATGCCCATCGACTCATGCGTTATCGCCGAGAATTAGGTCGTGATATTAAGGTCTTTGCTGACGTACTAGTTAAGCATGCTACCCCTGTAGGTACCATCAGTCCGGACACAGCCATGGCCAATGCAGTCGCTGATACTATCCATCGGGGCTTGGCAGATGCTGTGATTGTTTCTGGTGGTGCCACGGGCCACCCGCCCACCCATCAGGATCTAGCAACGGCGAAAGCAGTTGCGGGCAACATCCCTGTGTTAATCGGCAGTGGTGCCACCGTGGACAATATTCCTAAATTGATGAAATCGTCAGATGGTGTAATTGTTTCTAGTTCTTTAAAACGATGGGGGCACATTGAACAACCTGTCGATCCTAATCGTGTAAGCCAATTTGTGGATGCAATATCGTCATCCCCGTAGGGGGGCCATGGAAGGCCCCTACAGGGATGATTCTGGAATATCTCTACCGAAGGCCCTGTTTTTTGTCTAAGATGCAGTCGGGGGCGCAGCCTGTCTACTGGGGTACCCTGCTTTTGTTGATCTTGATGAGCTTAGAGTTATCTGTAAACTATGGGACGTCGCCGTAAAGAAACTCGTGGGATTTATCGTTGGTCGCGCCCAGCTATTGGTGCGATCGCAACCGTTGGAGCCTTAGGCACAGGTTACCTAACGGTGATCAAGCTAATGGGTAATGATGCTGCCTGCCCTGTAAAGGGTTGTGACCAAGTACTGAATAGTGCCTACGCAGACGTTTTTGGTATTCCGCTAACGTTGTTTGGCTGCCTCGCCTATCTATCCATGGTGGCTTTGTCCCTAGGGCCACTGTTATTGAACAAAGAGAAGATTAAGCAGCGTCAAAAGCTAGAAGATATAACCTGGCCGCTCTTGTTTATCGGAGCTACAGGCATGATGGTCTTCAGTGGATACCTAATGTATCTACTGGCTACCGAACTCAAGGCCGCTTGTCTCTACTGTATAGCCTCCGCCACATTTACATTCTTAATGTTTTTGCTAACGCTCTTAGGTCGCCAATGGGAAGACCAGGGAGCTCTTGTTTTTCGTGGCGTGATAATGGGAATGGTCACCCTGGTGGCTACTATTGGGATGTATTCCATCAGTATTAATGGACCAGCGGCAACCGCTAGTAGTGTTGGCAACACCGGCCCTGCCGTTACCAATACATCTGGGCCTGCTGAAGTTGCCCTAGCGAAGCATTTAAAGGAGGTAGGGGCAAAAATGTACGGTGCCTACTGGTGTCCCCACTGTTTTGATCAAAAACAGCTCTTCGGACAGGAAGCCAAGAAATATATGCCCTACATTGAATGTGCTGAGGATGGTGCTGACTCCCAGACAGCCCTGTGCCGATCTGTACCTGAAGTTACCGGTTTTCCCACATGGGAGGTCAACGGACAATTTTTACCTGGTACTCAAACCTTGACAACCTTAGCTGAAGCATCCGGCTATCAAGGTCCGACAGACTTCAAGCATTAAACCCTTCACAAGGTTAGAAACACGTAGGGGCGTTCCATGGAACGCCCCTACGTGTTTCTAACTAAAATTAATTTCTAGTAGCGATAAATCGTCTGAGAGATCTTGCCCAACATCAATACTGGGCATAGTGGCATGGCTAATTAACTGATCAAGCTGCCCCGGTCGCGGGCATTTAACAATGTGATCAATAAAGCTATCTAAACCCAGAATTTCTCCGGTTTCAGCCAGGGATGTTTCAGGTACTTCATAGACGCCATCACTGAAAATATAGAGATAGCTGTTGTCTGGAATCGAACAACGTTTCCAGGTGTAGGTGGTACCGGGCATCATGCCAATGGGCATACCAGGGGTACGCAGACGCATTGTTTCAGCCATGGGAGCGCCACCACCATTACCATTCGCAGTTACATCAGTTGTATTAGGAGGGGGGGGCGGAGACAGAAGCACAGCTGGAGGATGCCCCGCACTGGCATACATCAGCTGGCGATTAACGCGGTTATAGACGCCGTACCAAATGGTAAAGTACTTTTCATTTTGAGCCGTCATCTGAAACATGTTGTTCAAACTTTCAAGCACCTTGTCAGGTCGATAGAAGTTGGTGCCTGGCAAAGATTGCGATCTCAACACATTCAGCACAGAGGTGGACAATAAAGCTGCCCCTAAACCATGGCCTGATACATCCAGCAGATATATCACCAGATAGTCAGGATCTAGCCAATAGAAATCAAAACAATCGCCCCCAAGCTGTTGCGATGGCAAAAAGCGAGTTTGAATCTTGACCGGAGGTTGATCCGTATCCCTGGGCAAAAGCGACTGCACATAGGAAGCAGCTTCCGCCAGCTCATTCTCTAAATACTGCTTTTGCTCTTTCAAATCGCGAGTAAGCTGACACAATCGCATACCAGACTTAACTCGGGCCTTAAGCTCAGCCATGTCGATGGGCTTCATTAACAGGTCGTCTGCCCCTGCTTCTAGAGCCTCGACTCGACTGGCCGTCTCGGCATGGGCCGTAATCAGCAGAAACGAGCTCATGGACAAATCTGGATGCTCTTTCAATCGACGGCAAATTTCCAAACCGTCGATGGATCCAGGTAAGCGCCAATCGCATAAAATTACTGGTGGCGTGATCACCAAGGCTTGCTCTAGGCCATCGGCAGCGGTTTCTGCAATAGCAACGCGATACCCCTGGCTTTGCAGCATCCGCTGAAGGATACGTCGAATGATCGGATCATCATCGATCACCAAAATATCTGCAATAGAATTAGCAGCCTTAACCATTACACCGATACGACGCAGAGGTTTATTTCATAGTGCCATGTCCCTAGTCCCATACTGGCATTCCCCCATGGGCTATTAGTTCTACTACTCATGGCATTGAAGTCCTACCAAAGTCATTAACAAGCATCTAGCAATCGAATGATATTAAAGGCTAAAAACTCTCTGATTAAATAAGAAACGTTGGTTTCAGCTAGAGTGTACCCTTCTCATTCAGACATATGAAGGCGGTTGGCCAAATATGCACATTACAGCTTTCCAAAGGACATTGGTCAAAAACAGTAAAGCATCTGTGATGATTTTCTGAGCAAATAGCAACCTTAGCCATAAACCACAGCGTTGATGGCCTATTTTATCAGTCCACAGAAGATATGTGCGATTCAGCAATTGGCAGTGAAGATAGAAAAATCAATGTATTTGCTGTAGCTGTGACGTCTCAGGAGCAAAACTGTGCCCTCATGCCAGGAAATCAACACAAAATTGGTAGGTATATGTCACTAATTTGGCAGTAAAGAAGGTTCCTAAGTGAAAAATTATTGCAAGACTACCCTAGGGTTAAGGGTGATTTCTAAGCTGAAGAAGCGCCGCTAATATCTGCATGATTTTGCATAATGGAAAGTACCTGTGATCTGCCTAACAGCTGCGTTTTACCCGTTCTAAAGTCCCCCAGCGATTATCAGGTATTTCGCATTAGTCCTGATGATAAAAACCGACTAGCACTTTTGGTAGATCCTACCCTGGGCCATGCCAAGTTAACCTGCTGTGTAGAAATTTTTGATGTGGGTGGCAGAACCCCTATCCATCGACACCAAGTGGCCGTAGAAATGTTTTATGTGATCAAAGGAGAAGGTCGAGTTGTTTGTGATGGTAAAAGTTCAACAATTAGAACTGGCGATAGCATCCTAGTACCATCTTACGGTGTTCATTTTGTTGAAAACACTGGTCCACAACGACTCTATCTACTCAGCGTCATGGTACCTAATGAGGACTTTGCGGAATTAATTCGTGATGGGATACCGGCAGAGTTAGATGAAGAAGACATGGCTGTTTTAGGACGTACCCACAGTATTTAATGCCGTCTGATTTTCTGCCCGTCAAACCCAAACAGGTACATTCATTAAAAACTCGGGATGGTAAGCGTCTGGATGCAGATGTTTATTATCCCGATGCCGAAGGTCCGTGGCCTGTATTGCTGATGCGACAGCCCTATGGTCGTGCGATCGCATCCACGGTTGTCTATGCTCACCCCACCTGGTACGCCGCCCAGGGCTATATTGTCGTGATTCAGGATGTGCGCGGGCGCGGCACTTCAGAGGGAGAGTTTCACCTGTTTGCCCACGAAGTAGACGACGGCTACGACAGCGTTCAGTGGGCCGCTCAGTTACCTAGAAGCAACGGCAGGGTTGGCATGTATGGGTTTTCATATCAGGGGATGACCCAGCTCTATGCAGCTCAGGCTAAGCCCTCAGCTCTTAAGGCATTAGCTCCGGCCATGGTGGGTTACGACCTTTACCAAGATTGGGCGTATGAAAATGGTGCACTACGTTTGCAGGCTGGTTTAGGCTGGGCCATTCAATTAGCCGCAGAAACCGCTCGCTTAAAAGGAGACAAAACTGCCTTTAACGCCTTACGAGCCGCTTCTCGTAACTTGCCGCTCAACGGTCCCATCTCTGCCTATCCAGATGTCATCAAACAATACGCCCCTGATTCTTTTTGGCATGACTGGTTGGCACATCCCCAAAACGATGATTACTGGCAGTCACTTAAGCCCGATTTAACGAATGTCGATTTGCCAATGCTCCATGTGGGTGGCTGGTTTGACCCTTATCTCACAGGGGATATCCGCCTATTTAAGGAAATGGCATCAAGCCGCTATCCTCAACATTTTTGGGTGGGCCCTTGGAGCCATATTCCCTGGAGTCGAAAGGTAGGGGAGGTGGATTTTGGTCCTGAGGCGATGAACCCCATTGATCGATTACAAATTTGTTGGTTTTATCGTTGGCTCACCGATAAAAAAGATGTGGCCCCCCTGGATGAGCGCCCCGTACATCTCTTTGAGATGGGCAGCAACCAATGGCGACTGTTTGAGCAGTGGCCAAGTGAATCTGCAACTCAAACCTATCGCTTGCAAAGCTCTGGTCTAGCAGCCATGCGTGAAGATGATGGCGCTTTAGTGCCATCCAGTTGCGAAGATCCAGCTGTAACTGCAGTGCCTGATGTATTGGTTCATGATCCATGGCGACCTGTGCCCTCCTTGGGAGGACATGCAAGCTTTCCATCCGGATCTTTTGAGCGCAGTGCGTTAGACGGTCGCAGCGATGTCTTGACCTATACAACTGCTTTGTTGGAAGCAGACTTGGCTGTAGCAGGGGACGTGACGACAACGCTTAAAGTTCAGGCTGATGCCCCTAGTTATGACCTATGTGCCGTGCTGTCAGTGGTCTACCCTGATAATCGAGTGTTTAATTTGACACAGGGTTATACACGTATTCATGGGGGACAAGCACAAGTCGTGTCTCTATCTTTGCAACCCACCTATTTTTGCTTGATGGCTGGCCAAGCCTTACGGTTAAGCCTCAGTGCAGCTTGCTTTCCAGCCTATACCGTTAACCCTGGAACACAAATTTATCCTTTAGATACCGTGCCAACCATAGATCAGCGGATTATTACCCTAACGGTCTATCAAGATAGGGATACGTTGCTAACTTTACCTATGGCCTAATCGCCATCACTGCAATTCATCATCTAGCTCAATCCCTTGAGCTTTGAGTTTTGCCTTGAGTGCTGCTAACTCACCTTCTGCTCTATCAGCCCGCTGGGCTTCTTGGTCAGCCCGCTGGGCTTCTTGGTCAGCGCGTTTCTTAAGTTCATCAGGAATTAAGAGCTTTTTCCCGGTTTCTAACTCGTAGAACTCAATCAGAGTGCCTACTGCGGCTAATCGTAACCCCAGCACCTGACTGACGCTATCGGTAATTTTTTTATAGGCCTCATCTTCCAGGCGGTACCCTCGCAACCGGTCAGTAATCCATTCACCCTTGGGATCGAACTGCCAATATTCAAGCACCCCCATGGCTTCATAGAGGTCGTACTTGCTAATTTCGTCTTTTTGTCGAGTTCCCTGGGAGGTCATTTCAAAAATGACGGCTGGAACCGAACCTTCTTCCCAGATTTTGTAGTTGTCACGACCACCGGGTTCTACATCAAAAATCACCATCACATCAGGGGCTACTCGCATATTGGGTAGCCCCTGGGCGTAATACAAGAATTGATTACCAAGAACAGTCGCTTGCTGACCTTTCAGATACTGACGTAAAACTTCCAATGTAATCAGCAGAGCATAGAGATGGTCAAAGGTTTCAGCCACAGGCATGCCATCTCCGCTGGGATAAAGACTCTGAGATGTCTGGGTGTTAGGAATAATCGCTGTCATGGCTTTATCCCTGTTTTAGTCACAGGTACTTTTGTACTTATTCTACCGGCTGTTTGCTTGAGTCGTGATTACACTTGCAAAACGCCTTTGGAACTGGGAATTGCATTGGCACGACGGGGATCAATCTCGGTAGCCATGCGCATAGCGCGGGCAAACGCTTTGAAGGTGGCTTCAATAATGTGGTGGGAATTGATGCCGTCAAGCTGACGAATGTGCAGCGTCATGAGGCTGTGATGAACGACAGCCATGAAGAATTCGCGGACGAGTTGGGTGTCGTAGGTGCCAACGCGCTGGGTGGGGATATCGAGGCCATAAGCGAGGTAGGGGCGACCGGAGAAGTCCAACGATACTTGGATCAGGGATTCGTCTAGGGGGGCGACAAAGTGACCAAAACGGACGATGCCTGTGCGATTACCTAAGGCTTGGTGCAGCGCCATGCCGAGAGTAATGCCAACATCCTCGTTGGTGTGATGGTCGTCGATTTCGAGATCGCCTTTGGCTTGAATGTCGAGGTCGAAGAGGCCATGGGAGGCGATTTGATGGAGCATGTGGTCAAGAAAGGGAATGCCAGTGTTGGCATTGCACTGACCAGTGCCGTCGACGTTGAGGGTGACGGTGACGTCGGTTTCTTTGGTGGTGCGGGTGACGGTGGCGGTACGAGTAGGGAATTCGAGATTAGTGGTTGGGTTTGCTTTTGTTTGCATGGTGGTTATGGGGGTGTAGGGACTGCCCTTGTGGTTACCCTGGATGGAATCTAAGGGAATTACGCTGCTACGCATTCGCTACGCACCGTAAAAGAGTAATCGTCGTTCGACATTGATCTCAGCTCTAGTTTATCTGAGGAAAAGAGTCTCCCTACTCCCCATTGCCCGCTGCCTCTCCACCCCTAGAACATCGTTTCCAAAACACTTCGAATAACGTCATCGGTCACCTGATCCGTGACGCAGGCTTCGCCGATGCGTTTGGGGAGGACGAAGCGGACTTTGCCAGATTTAACTTTTTTGTCGCTGCGGAGGGCATTGAGGATGGCGTCGATGTTGAGGGTGGCGGGAAGCTTGGTGGGGAGATTGGTTTTCTGGATGATGGCAAGTTGTCGGTCGGTGGCGGTTTGGGGCCAAAGATCCATGGTGGTTGCGATCGCACCCGCTGCAACCATGCCAATGCCGACAGCTTCACCATGGTTGACGGATTTGTAACCGGTCAGACTTTCGATCGCATGGCCAATGGTATGGCCGTAGTTAAGAATAGCCCTCAGTCCAGCCTCTTTTTCATCTTGACTGACAACATCGGCTTTAGCCTGACAAGAATGTTTGAGAATATCGTGGAGCAGAGCCTCACTAACAAAGCACAGCTGATCGAGGCGCTCGGCTTGCTCTAGCTGATGGAACAGACCTTCATGCCAAATAATTCCATACTTGATGACTTCAGCCATACCAGCGCGAAATTCACGCTCAGGGAGTGTGCTCAAAACACTGGGATCAATCAGCACCAAACTCGGCTGATGAAAGGCACCAATTAGATTTTTTCCTTGAGGATGGTTCACGCCAGTTTTGCCCCCGATGGCGGCATCAACCATGGCTAGTAATGAAGTAGGCACTTGAACAACCGCAATACCCCGTAGCCAGGTGGCTGCAGCAAAGCCCGTCATATCGCCAATTACACCACCACCTAGAGCCACCATGGTAGAACTGCGTTCTAAATGGTGGTCAAACGCAACACTATGGATTTTCTCGATAGACTGTAGAGTTTTGTATTGCTCTCCAGCAGGTAAAACACATTGACTAACCTCAAAACCAGCCTCCGTTAAAGAGGTCAAGGCGGTTTCGCCGTAGTGTTGAAAAATAGCAGGGTTAGAAACAAGCAGCACCTTACCAGCTTTACCAGCGGCAGCGAGCCAGGGGCCTAAGTATTGCAGCCCGTCAGTAGCAATTTTGATGTCATATTGAGTTTGGGGTAGCTCGACGGGGATAACGGTCTTCATTGCATTGAGTCACTGTGTACTCAACTATCCTACTGCTCAGGGTAAACAGTAGTAGGGAGTAAGGGAATGGGGAAGCACAACGCATTCCCTACGCAACCTTGGGCTCCACTAAACCTCAGGCTCCACTAAACCTCGGGTTCTGGGTTAAACACCTGAAAAATTTTTCGACAGCAAAGCTTGATTTTTTCCCCAGCATTAGCCTGAGGTGGAGCTACACCTTCAAACTGCCAGTTGTTAATGGTAGAAAGATGCCACTGTTCACCATGGTGGTTAAACCCAACGACTTCAACACCAATCGCCTTGACAATATTTGCTACAGCATCCGCTGTACCTTGGGTTGTCCCCTCAGCCACTGAATGAAGACGAATCTGCACGAGAAGACTACGGCAGTTGAATGAGCGGCTAAAGCCAGGGAAATGAAACCCGATATCGATGGAATCAGGATCAACGAGCTCTCTTGTATCGGGATCGTTTGCCCAGGGTTTAAGGTCAGAGCGTAAATCAGGAAGCTGCCCCTTAAAGGCACCCACAATAGCGGCTATTTTACTGGCATACTCGATGCTTCGTGCTTGTTCTGCTGCGTTCACACTTACGACCAGGGAAGTCAAAAAATTTCACCTACCAAGATAAAACAATGCCTAGGCAAATAGCCAAGGCATTCATTCTGCATCTTTGGATAGTTAGCAAATGCTACTAAGGAAAAAAATAAATGAGCTCACCAGAAGAAACTGTAGCTGATTAAACGAAAGTGAAATTGATCTGCTTAGATCGTCGGACTATAGTGGGCCTGACAGGTGTTCAGCATACGCAGATCGTTGTCGCTAACAGTGTCAATTTGATGGAACCCTTCAATCGCAAATTGACGTCCACCTGGTCCAGCAACAGCGGTATCTTCGAGATCGAGGGCATAATCATATTCCTCTTGGGAATAGGTTTCAGTAATCGCCAAGGAAAGCTGTGCGTTTTCTACACTGCCTCGAAAACAATCGAATGAGGAATGTGGAGAATAGAACGCTCCTACAACTTCACCTGCTTGTGCTTCGAATACCATGTAGGCAGTTTGCAACTGATCGGGTAAAGGCTGTTCACCAAAAAGATAAATGCCATTGCTGAGGGGTGTAGAAACAGACGGGGCAGCCTGAGCTAATAGAGGGTGGATGACTTCCGTATCAACCTCTAGCGACGGTTGCATGGACATTCTGGCATTAGCGGCATGGGCAACTAACAACGTTGCAGTTCCCACCAGCAGAGCCCCTGTACGCAAAGTGTTTCCGCATATCTGTTTCTGAATACGTTGCTGACGGATGTGACGTTGAATAACTGTTAACACTTGCATGACCAGCGCGCCTCACTGTATTTACCGAGTACCGCTAACGAATGACTGAATGCGATCAAAAAGGAAACTCTTATCTCTCACTGTAGGTGAGAAATTTATGGGTAAACCTGATTAGCAGCGTTCCTTTAATATCTCTTTAACGATTGCATTCATGTCAGTTAGCCAAATTACCGCTATCATTCCCTACAAATTTGAGGCTTTTGATTCCGTATGGGAGGGTTTTATAACTGGCATAGAGTGTACTCTGTCTGGAATACTAGGGGGCGTTCTGCATAATTCTTTGAAAGAGTCACCGTCATCCATCGTTGGAACGATGTAGGCTAAAAGAATAACTGGCTAGCTAGGCACCCAGCCATTGGATATGCCGTATCGCTGAGCAGGAGTCAAACGTTCATCTATGCCGTCCCTTGAAGTGCCGCTAAAGCTTTTGCTGTTTATTGATAAGCGGCCAAGTTCTGCTGAGCAAATTCGCCAGATCCGTCAGCATATTGAAGGTTTAGAAAGTAAAATTGAGCCGGTTTTGGAGGTCATTGATGTTAGTGAGCAGCCTTATTTGGCTGAACACTTTAAGCTAGTCGTGACTCCGACCCTCATTAAAATTTCGGAGGGAGGACGCCAAACACTAACCGGCAGTGACATTATTTCTCAGATTGACTACTGGTGGTCACGCTGGCAGGCAGAAGTTGAAAACGACGGTGATACTTCGGAACGTCATCTTGTCAATAATCCGTCAATTGCTCAGTCAACGGAAATCATTCACCTATCAGATGAAATTTTTCGGCTTAAGCAACTCAATGCTGAAGCGAATGCCAAGCTAGTATTCAAGGATCGCATTATTGCAATGTTGGCCCATGATTTACGCAACCCACTAACGGCAGCTTCCATCGCTATTGAGACCCTAGAAATGGGGTATGACCCTAACCATGAGCGTCGTGCGCGCTTCCGGCCTGAGCTAACGGTGCAACTATTGCGCAACGCCAAAACTCAGATCCGCTCCATTGATCGCATGATCACGGATATTTTGCAGGCAGCCCATGGCCCCAGCGTTGATCTCCATATTTTTCCAAGAGAGTTGAATCTACAGGAGCTCTGCCAAGAAGTCGTGGATTCAATGATCACTAAAGTCAAAAACAAGCAACAGACTATTGGCCTCGATATTCCCCAGGATTTACCCCAGGTGCATGCCGATATCAATCAGGTACGTCGTGTGATTGTGAATCTTTTGGATAATGCGATTAAATATACGCCCAATGGGGGTGATGTGATGATTACGGCATTACATCGCACCACTCAGAAGGTTCAAGTCAGTATTCAAGATACGGGACCCGGTATCCCCGCTGATAAACAAGCCCGTATTTTTGAGGAGAGTTTTCGGCTTCAGAGAGATCAGTCCCAGGATGGTTATGGCCTTGGGTTAGCCCTATGTTTGCGCATTGTTAGGGCTCATTATGGTCAAATTTGGGTTGATTCAGCTCCCCAAGCGGGGAGTACGTTTCACTTCACACTCCCTGTCTTTAAGCAGTCGAACAGTCGGCAACCATTATCAGAACTATAAGAACTGGACTACAGAAATCGAACAATAATCTGCTTCAACCTTCAGGTAACTTCAGGCGAGCTTTCATGGCGGCTATCTCAGCATCCACTGGATTTTGATTGGGGTCACGACCAGATTCTAAAGCTGAAAATTTCTTCTCTAGGGCATCTTGACCGAGATCATTGAGTTCTGCCGCTGCCGCTGCCTTGGCTTCCATAGATAAAATTTTGTCTTCGATTTGATCAAATGCACCTTGATTAACCTGAGTCATCATCTCGTTCAGCTTCTGGCTCGCTTTCGCTGAGCGGGCCCGCGCAATGTACATATCTTTCTGGGTGCGCGCCTGGGAAATTTTAGTTTCCAGCGTGCGCATATTGGCTTTTAGCTGCTTCACGGTATCTTTCTGCTGTTGCAGCTGCCCCCCCAAAGCTTGGGCCGTTTCTAAATAGCTTTGACGGCGGTTGAGAGCTTCACGTGCTAGGGGCTCATTCCCTTTAACCAAGGCACTCTGGGCACGATTGTAAAACTCACGGGCTTGGGCATTCGCCTGCTCACACTGCCGCTCGTTGCGCTTTTGAGTTGCGATCGCAACCGCTACTGCCTGCCGCAGTTGCAGCAAATTTTCCTGCATATCCGCCGTCGTTTGCTCAAGCAGCTTCTCTGGATCTTCAGCTCCATTGAGCGCATCGTTAAGGCTGGCACGTACCACTCGAAAGAAACGATCTAGCAATCCCATGGAAGTTTTTAGCTTGATACGCAAAAATGATGCTGCGCAACTCACACACAGCACCATTTTTAGGATAGCAGGGGGGCTATTCGTTCGTGGGGCCAAAGAGCTCTACAATTGCACCTTGTTGGGTCAAAAATCGCACCTGTTCTTCAGCTTGGGCACGATTATCAAAGGCTGCCAGCTGAATACGAGCACCAGCCTTAAAGTTCCGCACAAAAGCGTCGGGCACTAACTCACGTGCCTTGGTTAAAGAAGCATCCCCCGTGTAGCTAGCAATCACATAGAAATTAGAGCCTGTTACGGCTGTGGTGAGAGCAGGGGGCGGTGTGGCTGTCGGTGCTGGTGTAGCAGGGGCTGGTGTGGCTGATGGCACAGCCGCAGAATTTGTTTCTGTACCGATCGGGCTCGTTGTCGGATTGTTAGTAACAGCCGGTTGACTATCTGCAGCAGCGGTTCCGGGTGCTGGCAATGGAGACTGTGCTGGATTAGGCAATGGCGATGTCACCGGAGCAGAGGTTGAACCATTGACACCATCAACATCTAAGGTCACTAGATCTTCGACGCTATCAAGCTCTTTAAACTCACGAGTAGACAGATCGGGACCTGGCGGCTTGTAGCCATCGGAGGCAGGATCCGGAGCAGTGGCCGCTGGCTGAGTAGAGGCAGGTACCTCAGGCAAATCACCTGCACCCTCAGCAGTAGTGTCAGTGTCAGCATCAACAGGCTCGGTTTCGCTCGCTGGCCAGAGTTGCGATCGCAGTTTTTGCAATTGTGCTGGGGAGGTAATGGCAAACCCAACACCGATACCAGCCAACAGCACCAACACCAAGCCTGCTAGCTTCAACAAAATATTACTCTTGCGCCCAGGAGAATAGGGTTCAGGCACCGACTCTGGATCAGCCTGCTCCTCCTCAATACTCTTCAACAGCTCTTCTGAGGATTCTAAATAGCCTTCTGCCGGCATATCGTTAGCAGGCACCGACAACGCAGAGACATCCGTGTCAGCATCCATCTGCTCAGACTCCGCCACGTCCGACGTCAATTCGTCAACATCCGCAAGCTGATCCAGAGTCGGCGGCAGTTCATCTTCTAGACCAGATGACTCAGAAGCATCCTTCAGGAAGGGGTTTGGCGGTGGCGGTGGCGGTGTAGGTGGTTGCTTAAGCGTTCCCCCGGCATCTGACGCTGCTGCCGGTGTTGATACTGACACAGAAATTAAGTCAAGCGTGTTACGGTGGGCCGCCCGACGTGGCGGTGGCGGCGGTGGTACTCGCCCATGGCGTTGACGCCGATAGCGGGTGAGCTCATCCTCAAGATTGACATTAAGATTTCGCAGAACACTTTCTAGCTGCGGATCAATCTCAGTTTCCGGCCCTGAACCGGGTCGAGGAGGCATGGGAGGGGGAGTGTTGTCTGAGGAAGAAGCCATGGAGCACAGCTAAAATAACAGGTAAAAGCGGGCAGCGTCTGCTGATAGACCATACGTTAGCACGTTAGTTAAGGGACGTTAGCCGCAAAGTCCGTACATCATGAGAGTAATTTGTTTTAGCAAGAGGTAAGGATGGGATTTTCTGGATTGCGATCGCTCATTACAGATATTGAAGCCCACCCCAACTGGCAATCCCGACGACAGTTTGCCCAAGTTGTTGAATATTGGCCGAAAACTGTGGGGTATGTCGTCGCCCGCCAGACAAAACCTGTCAGCATTCAGCGCCACATCCTTTATGTTACCGTCGCCAATGCATCCTGGACTCAAACCCTAACCCTGGAGCGTCGACGCATTCTTCATAAACTCAATCGCCTCATAGCAGTTCCTTTGCATGACATTCGCTTTTCCAGCGCTCAGTGGCACACCAAACCTGTACGCAAAACGCAACCCGTCAGCGACTGGGTCAAGGCTCACCCTAGCTATCTTGGAGAAACAGATTCCGAAGAATTACCTCAAGAGACATCAACAAAAACACCTGAAGAAGCCTATGCTCTATGGGCAAATATGAAAAAGAAACAACAAGAATCCCAAGAGATTTGTCCACAATGCCATTGTCATTGCCCTCCTGGAGAAATCGCAAGATGGACAATGTGCGCCCTATGCATCGCCAAAACTTGGAAATAGCAATCAACAATAAATAAGCAAAAATAATTTTACAGTTCAAGCTTTCAGATAGATATTTTTTGAAATTTAACAGCCGTAATTCCATCTATCTCATCGGGTAATATTTATGGGGATCACCCATCAGTAAATGATCCCAGACGCCTTCAAAACATTGATTTATTTAAAGAAAATATAAAGAAAACATTAATGAAGATAACGAACTTAAATTAACTGCCGAGTCTTGGCGTATCAAGCTTTTAACATTTTCCCAATGTTGAATCCTATACATTAACTAATCCACAATGACGAAAGTTAAGGCGTTTAGTGAGTCTCTCAATTATTTTTTTCATGAGTATTAAAAAAGGTGAAATTGCGCGATGCGGTGCGTGCCGGTTTTATACGCCTACTGGTCGCCGTGGAGGAGAATGTTCGCAATTTGGAGTACACGTTCAATCTGTTTGGAAAACATGCTCTTTAGCAAAATCACCGTTCCAAAAATTAACGAACGTTACTAGTGCTGAGATAGACTTAACTTCGGGGATAGATTTAACGAAAGTTGCGCAAGAGAAACAGATAGCTTCAGAACCTTTACCGATGCCATCCAACCGGTTTTCATCTTCTGAAAAGCCATTAGTCGTCAAGATTTCTCAATAGTTAAATATCAATAGATGAGCAAAGGTTAGAGTAAGACTTACTTAAACAACAAGAGGCAATGGTAAAAATGTACCATTGCCTCTTTTGATCTAAATTTAGACAAATCAAACTAGATTTAGTATCTCCTAAACCTTAGTTCTCACGATTACATACTTCGGCAAGAATCTCGCCTTGCCCTTCTAAAGCACTTAAGGCCTGTCCTCTAGCGCGGATTAATGTGGAAGCTACTCCCCAAGAAAGCGTACGATCATATTCAGCAATGGCACCACAGCCTCGGAATGATACCCGAACGGAGCAGTTAATGTCTCCACAGCTACGTAGAGCTTCCCGCTCAGCGCTGTTGACAGATAAATAGTTAGTGGCTACTCCCCAATCACCGGAATGAGAAATAGCGATCGCACCATATCGTTGAGCTGCTTGGACATGCGTTACCAGGATTGTGCTCAATATCAATAAACTCAGAAAAATAGGCTTTAGCATAGACTATTAAGGAACAACAAAACGGCGATATAACTTGAGTTTTGCACAAGCGCCAAATGCAGAACGGCCCCGTAGTCCTCTTTACGGGGCCGTCATACATGATCCGAATCTACCTAGGAGAGATCATCCTTTTTGTTACTATCCCCACCCGATAACATCGACTTTTCGGTGCGGGCCAGGAAATCGGGTACCAATACTTCGCTAAATCCAGCAATAAATGCGATCGCAAAGTACAGATACTTAGACTGAGTCTCCGCTTCGCTGGGGCTAAATCCGGACACGACTACAATCTCTGATTCGATCAGGGCCACGGCCAGCAAGCTAAAGGCGGTACCCACCACTGGCTTAAAGAAACCGATAAAGAAGGGAATCACTGACTGGGACCGATTACGGTTTTCCAGTTTTCGCGATCGCAGCATCACACTGACAATGCTGCCCAAACCACCAGCCGCCAGCACCAGCTGAATGTACTGCCACTCTTGAGACGAAAACAGTTCCACCTGGGACCCCTTGGCTTCTCCCTCAGCGATGGTGGCAGAACCTGATGACTCGCCCACAACTAGGGCATCGCCAGTTTCCGAGGGTTCACCCGCAGCTTCATCATCAGCTTTATCAATGGGTTGAGCATGGTTGATGCCGTGCTGGTAGCCAATATTATATTGATTCGATAAAAACATGCGGGCGGCGGTGGTGCTGCCAATCAATAATGAGATTGTGATTGTGAACCACGTCAAGCCTGAAATCAACTGTGCAGCAGGGGACCCGCCAGCACTAAGCACAGCCACCAGTGGATTTCGATAAATTCGGATCTCACGAGCAATGCGTTTACGAATGTCCCGAGCCAAAGAAACTCGCTCCGCCATAGACATAGCTGGAGATTGATTATTTTTCGGTGTCGCATCTGTCGGCAACAACAAACTGACCGCCAATTGCATCATTGGCATCAACATTTGATCATTGGTAAGTTCTAGATGAGGCACTTGCTCAAGCAACTTACCCAACTCACGATAAGCAGATTTTGATAGATGCTCAGACGCTAGTCCCTGCTCAATACGCTCGATTAATTCGCGCGCATCCTGACGAATAACAAGATCAATATTATCTACTAGGCCTGATGGTAGACCCATTGTATGTACAGCCATTACTGTGTGTGCATCCTGAAGGTGACAACGATAAGAGAAATTGCATGCCGCTGCGGATATGACACACCTGATTCCGATAGAGCAAACGTCCTGATGCATGAAGACGTTTGCACGTCACATTGGCATGAGAACTCAATGCTTTTAAGGATAGAAATTATCTTGAAAAAAGTGAGAAATAGTATGGAACTCTCCGAAGAGAGCAATAGATAGCACCCAGCGGCAACACCTAGACCCTAGCCATCCGTTGTTGAAGACATGATGAGAAGGGACCATTCTTCTAAGCGGCACAGGTTGAAATGCTGCAATTTCGTTCTGAGACGATAGTGTTGCCCTATTCACACAGGACAGTTTGAAAACTGTTCTCTTGCCGGGAACAATCTGATTTAGATCAAGGCACTTTACTCTGGGGAGATATCAACAAAAGAGGAGATCTATCTTACAGTTTTCTGTGATCTGCATCATCCTTTTAGACTCTACAGAGAGAATTTAGGAGGGCGGCAATCCCTTACAACACATAGCCTTCCCATAAATCAGTGTTGTGGTATCAAACCCCCTGTCTCAAAATCTGCAGCGCAGGGTTGTTTCTTTACAATCAGGTCTAGGATGAACTCATCTTTCAAATAGCCTTCCCATAAATCAGTGTTGTGGTATCAAACCCCCTGTCTCAAAATCTGTAACGCAGGGTTGTTTCTTTACAGTCAGGTCTAGAGTGAACTCATCCTTAAGGAGGTTTCTCTATGCTTTGCCCCATGCGTTTAACAACCTCATTCCTTATGGGGTGTCTCTTAGCTGAGGCTCCCATGCCAGAAAGCTCACCTGGGCCAGACATCATGACTGCCCCAGAAATTGAGCAAACAGTTGAAGTCCAACCTCTACCCGACTCTGTTCGTAACCGTGTTCAAACGGAGCTTTCCAACTATCTCGGCATCCCGACTGACCAAATCAACATTGCCCGTTATAGTCATGAAACCTGGTTTGATGGCTGTCTGGGGTTGGGTGGCCCAGCCGAGTTATGCTTAGCGGCCCTGACGGAGGGGTGGCAAGTGGAAGCGATTGCACCAACGGGCGAAAGTTATTTTTATCGCACTGACCTGACTGGCAACCAGGTACGTCGTTCTACGTTGGACAATAATTTGCCGCCTTCCCTCGAAGCTCGGATTTTGCAAACGGTACACACCGATGTAACGGAAGCTGAGGGACGTGAACCGGCATTGTCTATTACCCAAGCTCAACCGGAGGTCTGGGATGGTTGCTACGGTTTGCCCAGCGAAACAGGTAATTGCCCTGAAATTGCGATTATGGGCTGGCGGGCCATTGTTACCGATGGTGATTACCACTGGATTTATCACACCGACAATCTTGGCAATACGATTCTCTTAAATGAAGCAGCTAGTACGAATACTGTTATTCCAAACCTGATTACCGGCCCTATGTCTGGGCTCTCAGAGGCTGATACTACTTTTCAAAGTGTGAGTACTGGGGGAGGGGCAGATAAGGCCCGTGAAGTTGTCGTATTAGACGCTGATGGGAAGCTTTCATATTCTCAGTATCGGCTTGATCAACCTGAGGAAAACGAGATTATTAGCCTCAGCCAACAACAGATTGACAGTTTCTTTAGCCTTTTAGAAGAGAACAATTTTCAGAGTTTTATGGGGCTGTATTATTCTCCTACGGCTGACAGGATTGAATTTGACTCGGTGGCTTTGATGGCTCCGACGGGTATGGTGCTTTATGCTGAAGCTAGCCTGGATGATTTGCCAGGCCAGCTTCAGACGATTATTCGCAGCTGGGAAGAGATGCGGTAAGAGCTGTAATCATTTGCGATTGCAATTGGTGGGCACCTCGATTAATTCAAAAATAGAGTCTCAATATGAGATCATGGTTACGGATTAGGGTTGACAGGGAGACTTCTGATGGGACAACAAGGATTTTGGGATTTTGAGATCCGTCATCAAAAGCTGGAATCAAAAAAAGACCTGTTGACCTGCCTGGACGAGCTGATTCCGTGGGATGAGTTTCGACCGCTGTTAGAAAGCGTGTATGTCAAATCCCGTAAGCGTAAAGCAGGTCGTCGCCCGATAGATGTCATCCTCATGTTTAAGTTGTTAAGCCTGCAACAGCTCTACAACATTGGTGACGATGAGCTGGAATACCAAGTGAATGACCGGTTGTCATTTATGCGATTTCTACATCTGGGCCTGGAAGATGCGGTGCCAGACGCGAAAACGGTGTGGTCATTTCGGGAGCGCTTACGCCAGGCCGAGTTAGTGGAAGGACTATTTGAGCAGTTTGGGGCCTATCTGAAGGCAACGGGCTACCAAGCCCAATGTGGTCAAATCGTCGATGCCACCTTAGTGCCAGTGCCTAAACAACGGAATAGTCGAGACGATAATGCCGAGGTCAAAGCAGGCAAGGTGCCTGAGGATTGGCAGGACAAGCCTCATAAGCTATCCCAAAAGGATGTGGAGGCTCGTTGGACCAAAAAGAATGGCACGTCTCATTACGGGTATAAAAACCATATCAATCGGGATGCGGGGCATGGGTTTATTCGTCGGTATACGGTCACCGATGCCTCGGTTCATGATTCTCAGGTATTGGGTCAACTGCTAGATGCGGACAATTCTGATGGGCTTTGGTGCGTGAATATTTTGGTAGACAGATCGGTCCTCTAGGATATCGATCTTAGGCTTCAATAGGATAGCTATCGGGCATTCCTAAGTGGGTGAACTGATTGAGAATAGAACATTCCAACAGTAATTCTGTCGTTTGATTTTCAATCCCTCGTGCAGACACCTCACCTGTGAACATAGTTTTGAGTCGATACATCATGGTTTCACTCAAAGACCGTCGATGATAGTTTATCTCTTCTTTCCAGGTAGACCGTCCCTGTTTGCGAATCGCTCGTAAGTTTTCATCTCGTGGATGCGGGGCCTGTTTGCGATTGCCATGAAACCAAATTTTGGCATCTTTGCGAGGGGGAATCGCTGCCGTTGCATCACGCTCATCAATGGCGTCATAGCAGTAGGTGCGGTCATACGCCCCATCGGCACTCACTTGGTCAATCTCATCGGGAATTTGGTCGAGGATGTCCGGGAGTATCTCGCCATCAGTGATGGCGTTCGAAGTCACTACGGCAGCCAGAATCTCTCCGGTTTGCTCATCGACACCCAAATGGAGTTTGAGCCAAGTGCGACGTTTGCTCACCCCATGCTGCCGGGTTTTCCATTCCCCGTCTCCGTACACTTTAATGCCCGTACTATCAACCACCACATGACGACTGCCAGAGGTCGGCTGAATCGGTAAATCAATCGGTAATGTCTGTTGACGACGTGACAATGTTGTATGCACCGGTAAGTCTACCGATACATCCATCAGTTCAAAGATAGACCCTGCAAAGCCAATGGTTTGACGTAAGGCCAGTCCATAGAGCACTTTGAAGGTCAAGAGTGTTTGGATGGCTAAATCGCTATAGTCTTTCGATGCCCCTGGTTTACCAGTCTTTTGAGTGTTTTTCCACTCGGCAATCACCTCATCACTGAGCCATAACGTCAGACTTCCTCGCTTTACCAGAGCAGCGTTATACTCAGACCAGTTGCGGAGTTTGTAGGTGCGTTTCATCGGTACCGTGTTTGTGTGGTAACTACACTTTACCGGCACCTACGGCTCCGCAACTTCTTTATTCACGCACCAAAGCCATTCTGATGATGAGATTTGGGCCGATAGCGCCTATCTCTCGATAGCGATTGTCACCGTGTTAGAGATGATGGGTTTTGAGAGCCATATTAACGAACGAGCCTATCGCAATCGCCCCCTAACAGAGGTGCAGATAGCGGACAATCGTGAGCGTTCAAAAACCCGGGCCAAGGTTGAACATGTATTTGGGTCGATGGTCAATGAGATGGGGGGCAAAGTTGTTCGCACCATTGGGTTAGCCAGGGCCAAAACCATGCTCGGCCTCAAAAACTTGACCTACAATCTCAAGCGGTATGTCTTCTGGCAAAAACAAGACATGGCTGAAGTATTTGCCTAAAGGATGGGATATTCAGCTCTAAAACGGACACAATGCATGGGGGGTGTTTATTTCATATTCTGATTTCCAGAAACAAGGCTGGATAACAGTCTTATTTGAGACTCGATTCCTCAAAAAATCAATAAATAGAGGTGCCCTGGTGGGTTTCGTATATGAAAAATTGGAGCGATCGCAATGTTGGGTTCCGCTAGCTCAACCCAACCTACGTTTGGGGTTCTGGTTCTACTCGCTTAGTCATTGATTCAAGTGGCACACTATCTACTCAAGCCTGGGATAGTGCTTCGAGAGTAAGGATACAGATCAGCATAGGCCTCGTGTTGAATATTGACGGGCTTAGTAAAATCAGGATAGAAGTAACCTTGCAGACCCATGACACCGCAATTGATGATCCAACCATCAGTGCTCATCCAATCTGGTATGGAAGTTGTACCAGTCGGTGATTTTATGGTGTTTCGCTTTACTCCCGAACTGCAGCAGCGGTCAGACGAACTTATTCAACGAGCCAAAGAAAGCCAACTAACTCCTGACGAAGAAGCCGAAATGGCAGGCATTTCAGAACTCTCCCGAATTTTTACCTTCATTAACGCCCAACTCAGTGCCAGTGCAACATGGTCTCCGAGCAAACTAGACGACTGGTACAACAACGAGCCAAATACCTCTGTGAATATTGCCACTCCCCCGAATACCTGAGTCCAGATCGCTTTGAAATAGATCATATTCAGCCAAGATCATTAGGTGGTTCCGATCAGCTAGAAAATTTTGCGTTAGCATGCCGTCGATGCAACTTAAGGCGATACAACTTTATCGATGGCATAGACCCAACGACTCAAAAAAGCTATGCACTTTTCAATCCACGAATTGATAAATGGACAGCCCATTTTGCATGGATAGATAAAGGATTGCGCATCGAAGGCCTCAACTCAAAAGGTCGAGCAACCTGTAATCGTTGGGACATGAATGATAATCACCATGATGCAGGGGCAATTATTAATGCCAGAAAGTATTGGATTCAGGGTGGTTGGCATCCTTCAGCAGAAGATGAGAAGAAAGCTGAGTAGGCTGCTAAAAGCCCTCGTCTCCAAATCTGTAACCAAAATCTGATGGAGAAATACCGAAGCTAGAGTAGACTCATCTATCTCACTAGGTCTAACCATGCGCTCCGTACCTCTACTACTGCTCAGTGTCCCACTCCTCTTCGGCTGCACGCTCCAACCCGAGACAGCCCAGCCCGATCCTATTCCCAGCACGCCCATAGCCGATACCCCCTCAGACACCCTATCGGCGGATATCCAAACCCAAATTCGCACTGACCTCGCCAACCATCTCAGCATCCCCAGCAACCAAATCAGCATTCAACACCACAGCCGCCAAACCTGGTCCGACGGCTGTCTTGGCCTCGGCGGACCTGCTGAACTCTGCCTCGCCGCTCTCACCGAAGGCTGGCAAGTTGAAGCCATCGATACAGAAACAAACGAGACCTATATATATCGCACTAACCTAAACGGCGATCAAATGCGTCGTGAGCCTTAGTACTAATCAGCTACAGTCAATTTACTTCAAAGCTCTGAACGCTGTTCTAAAAAACTTGCAAAAGCTTTTAGTTCCATAGCAACCTGCGTAAAAACTTGTCGAGACTCACCGACCAACTCGCCAATCCTTTTAGCCTCAAATTCTTCAGAGTAAACATGACGGACAATATGCCGAAAAGCTCTGTAGTTATCCAAACCTTGCAAACTTTCCCCAGAGATCACAGCAGGGCGTATCGTACCCATTTCCATTGCCATCTGATGGAGTAACTGTTGATGCCAATTATTGCCAGCTGGTCGCTCACCATCGATATCACGGGCAATTATTTCGAATAAACGCTCTACAGCGTTGTAAGCACCTTGTAAATTCAAGGCAGCACTGTCAACGTATAGTTCATCGTCAGTTCGCTCAAATTTTTGCCAACTCAACACAGCACGTTCAAGAGCAACATTAATCGACTGAAATTCTTTAATAATTCGCTGGGCAAGTCTACTCAAACTTCAATGCCCTCTTCTTCAATCGATTCCATAATCCATGGCCGACAGGTGCCAGGGTTCACCAAATCCACCTTAAACTCCTCGCTATAGTCCATCACAGCCAAAAAGGCATCATAATACTGCTCACTTGGAATACCCCAAGCTACCAGATCAATATCCGAATCCAGCGAAAAATAGTCTGCCTTAATTGCAGAACCGAACACCTTCACTTGCGTTGCACCAAATCTATTTCTCAGCAGTGCCGTCAGTTCAGGGATGAGTTCCCAAGCCTTTTCCCAACGCGCTATCACTTCAGCAGACACTGGCCTTTTGGGTACCGTGTACTGCTTCCATTCTTCTGGTGTCAGCTCTAACGCAGTTTTAGCCATTAGTGTTCGAGCCTGAAACTTGGTCCAGCCCAATCTTAGCTGACCTCACTGCCCAACCCATGGAAAACCCTCTCCGTAGCGGTTTATCATAGGGAAAAGCATCAAATCCTCAATGCACCTATGGATGTAATGGAATTTTTCCAGCATAGCGCTGGGCAATGGCAATCCCAACGAACCACCCACCACCTGCCCTTCCGACGGGCTGAGTTGGGTGGCTCTAACATTACCGTCGAAGCCCTCGACAAAGCGAACGAAAAAATCATTGCCATTTGCGAACTCCACGAAATCGATCCAGCATTAGCTGTGGGTGGTGCCTATGTTGCCTGGAATGGTGAAATGGCCTGGGATCGCGATGGTGAAGGAAACCATGAAGGGACTACAGTTTTTGCCTTGGTTCCTGATCAGGACAATTCTCGCAAGGGTCGTCTGCTGCGTGAACGCGGTTATGCCGAAATCGTACCCGTAGTCGGTCGCTACGAAATGGATGATGAAGACGGGTTAATACTAGAGACCGAGTATGACACCATGAGCTCTGTCGAGCGCTTTTGGTTTGTCACCCCTGATCTGCGGATGCGTAGCAGTATCGTCAAACGGTTTGGTGGGTTTAATACGGCATCCTTCTGCGCAGAAACCCGTGTGGTAGATGGCAAAGCAATTGAGGGAACGCCTTTGGCAGATACTGCAGCGGTTGAGGCATTTGACCAAACATCACAATTGGCAGCAATGGGTTGGTAGGGGCACTCCCTTGTGGATGCCCTTATGCTATGGGTATCTAAAATTTCGTAGGGGCATCCTTTTGTGGGAAGCCCCATTATTTTTGGGTTTGTAATCTCAATATAAGCTGGCGTTTGGCGATGGTTATGGATGGGGCAGCCACAAGGGCAGCCCCTACAAATGTTTATTTCTCCTTGGTTTTCTTCTCGGCCTTCGCCTTGGCTTCCAAGGTTTCCAACCGGCTCTTTAGATCTCGATTTAACTGCTTCAACTCATCAAGATCTTTGCGCAATTCATCGACTGCCTGATCAGCACCGATGGCCCTACGCACTTTACCCATGGCTTCTTCAGCACGGCGTTTTACGCGACCATCAGGGCTTTGTTCAGCTAGCCCTTGTAATACTCGCACTGCGCCAGAGACCTCCATTTGGCCTAAGGCCATGACAACAGCAACCTGGGTTAAGAAGAACTCTTCGCGGGCAATGGCTTCGAGGCGATCTAGGATGCGATCGCAATTCACCTTACTCTGCCCCGCTGCAATCTTACCCAACGATCGAATTGCATTAAGCCGCAATGCTTGAGGAGTACCAATCTCGGTGTAGGGCAGTAACAAATCTAGAGCCGCTTCTGAAGATTTGAACACACTCAAACCGCCCATAGCACCTGAACGCACCACTTCATTCCAACCTGCACGCTCTTCTAGCACCCTTTCCAGTAGCTTAAGCGTCTTTTTCTCTTTATTTTTACCATTGTCTAAAGTGCTAGAGCCCACTTTACCCAGGGCTGTGGCCGCTGCACCTTCAACGTAGTAGCTCTCATCACCATTTTCAACAACAGATTTCAGAGCCTTATAGCTCGCTGCTGTTTTTACCCTAGACAAGGCATCTACCACTGCCCGACGCACTTTGGGATGCTGATCATCTAACCCTTTCAACAGCCCCTCAACGGCCTGATCCAGCTGAATCGTAGCCAGGGCTTCGGCCACTTCGGCTCGAACCGCCCAAAAAGAATCTTTCAGTAGGGCTGCGCCCAGGGTCTCTACCGCTTCTAACGTGCCTTTTTTAGCAATGGCCTTCGCAGCGTATACGCGAGAGATAGGATCAGGATCATACTTGAGTTGGGATTGGAGCTCTTTTAATGGGTACTCCAACTTAACGGTTTTGAGAGTATGGTTGCCCACATCAAAACTAATAAAGTCAGGCTTTTTCTGAAGTGGGAAGTAGAAGGCCTGCTGCCGTTCGTGAATCCTCACGGTTACGGTTTGTACATTGACAGTGTCATTCTCAATATAGCCAAACCCCATGGGAATCTTCAGGTCAAAGAGTCCTTCTTGCACCTGGGATTTGCCATCGGCCACCTGGGTCTGAGTCACCATCAGCTTCACAAGATTACTATCGCCATCCCAGCTGTAGCTAATGGAATAATCAGGATGTCCACCACGATAAACATATTGATCAAACAGATAGCGGAGATTCTTGCCAGTTGCTTTGTCAATGGCCCGTAATACATCTACCGTTTCCACAGTGGTGTGGGCATTCTCGGTGAGAAGAGTTTTCAACGTTTTAGTAAACAACTGATCCCCCAAGGCTTCACGAATCATGTGATAAACACAGGAGCCTTTTTCGTATATATGTCGGTCGTATAGCTCAATGGGCTCTCGATAAATGTGAGTAACTAGCGGACGACGGTAGCGACTAGCATCTTCAGCGAGATACGCACGGGCATGGTTGAGATGATAATACATGGCCTCATCACGGCCATAGGCTTCTTCTAACCACAACACTTCTGAATACGTGGCCATGCCTTCTTTTACCCAAGCATGGGACCAATGGTTAATAACTATCAGATCACCAAACCACTGGTGGGCCAGCTCATGGGCCACCAACGTTTCAGACCGAAGGTCGTCGATAGCAGCCCGCTTATCTAACAAACAGCGATCGGTCAGCAACGTGGTGGTCGTGTTCTCCATACCACCAAAGATGAAGTCAGCTGGACAGGCTTGATCATAGTTGGAGAAGGGATAATCGTAGCCAAACACCTGACTAAATTTCTCCATCATCTGGGGCGTTTTCCCCATGGTCAGCTCAATTTGATCCTTGCGCCCTTTAGCCACGTAATACCGCACAGGACGACCGCGCCATTCGGCTTCAATGCTGTCGTATTCACCAATGGCCAACGTCATCAGATAGCTAGGATGAACCTGATCTAGCTTCCAGTGATAAATTTTGGCTTTGCCATCCTCTTCGGTAGAGATTAATTCTCCATTAGACAGGGCAAAATACTTTTTCGGTACCCGTACCCGCACTTCAGATGTCGCCAGTTGACCTGGGTAATCAAAGCAGGGAAACCAAAAACGAGAGTCTTCATCTTCCCCCTGGGTCCACACCTGATAAGGCTTTTCAGGATAGTGCTCGTCGGGTGCAATAAAGTAAATACCCCGCTGGGGCTCTTTCACGCCATAGGTAATGACAAGGGTAATCGTCTGCCCCGCCAATGTAGGTTTATTGAGGTGAATGTGCAGCTGTTCACCGTCATAGTCAAAGGACTGCTGCTCGTCGTCGATCGTGATTGAATCGACGGACAAACTAACGGCATCAAGGGTCAAACTCTCAATCCCATTGCGTACCGGATTGAGGCGAATGGCACAGGTACCTTTATAGCTTTTCTTAGGAATATCAAAGTCTAGATCAAGGGCTATGTGCTCAACCTGTCCAGGACGGTCAGGATTATAGTGGGGCGATGCACCGGGAAGCGCGAAGGGTTTATGGCCGTTTTCATCGGCATTGAAATAGGCAGCGACGGACATAGAGAATTTGTGGTGGGTGAAGGCCCTATCCTCCAGTCCCTGCTCCCTGGGGAAAAGGATTGAGGGCGAGGGATCAAGGGCAACGTATTAGCAATTTAGGTTAACGTTTTCCCTAGGATTACGCCGCTACACTTTGGGATATTTAAAGTGTCTCTGGAGCGAGACCTTTAGTTTTCGGAGAGGAAACTTAAAGTTCAGCGATTGACCGTGGCTCTAAGCTAAATAGGACAAACGTGTTTGAGATGTGCCGTTAAATGAACGCCATTGCGACTCGCTCTATTAACCGCTTGATCAATGGAGCCTTGGCCATTAAGCCCCTGGTCAATTTTGCTAAGGATCGTGCCCGCAACATGATGATCAAACGGGCTGAATCTATTGGGGTGTATTGGCTAGATGAGGTGGCCCAACTGCGATCGCGAGGTGGCGATCAGCCATTTAACCCGGTTTGGGAAAAGGAAAGAGAGGAAATTTGCGATCGCAACCTCACCTATCCCGACTATTACCTCACCAGCTTTCACGCCTACGAAGAAGGCAACCTTGGCTGGGAACCTGCCCTAGAGGAATCGGTGGCAGCCAAAGCCGTCCATGCCCGTCTGTGGCCCGAAGGCGATGCCCAAGGCGACTTGCGTCTACGTCAAAGCCATCTTGATGTCCTGCTTGAAAAATTACCGACACCCCCCGAAACCATCGTGGACATTGGCTGTAGCACCGGACTCAGCACCCGCGCATTGCAACGGGCCTATCCCCAGGCAACCACCGTCGGTGTAGATCTATCCGACTACTTTTTAACCGTAGCCCAGTACCAAGCAAATGCAGCTACAGATGGCCTTAAAACGCCCCAGTGGATACATGCCGCCGCCGAGAAGACCGGCTTTGCTGATCAGTCCGTGGATTTAGTCTCAGCGTCTTTGCTATTCCATGAGTTACCTGTTTCCGCAGCCCTGGATGTCATCCACGAAGGATATCGAATCCTACGAGCCGGTGGCCATTTCACCATCATGGACATGAATCCCCAGTCGGAGGTGTACAAGAAAATGCCTGGCTATGTCCTCACCCTACTTAAGAGCACAGAACCCTACCTCGATCAGTACTTTGCTCTGGATTTACATCAGGTGCTGATGGATGCAGGTTTTGCTCAGCCGAGCCAGACGATTAATACCTCTCGGCACCGTGTGGTCATTGCCCAGAAGCCTGCCTAGTTGTCTGGCAAAGCTGAGAGTCAACCAACTTTATTAATGACTTGTAACGTTCTGATTACACACCTTTAAGAAATCCAGGAGATGGCTGGGAATCAATATTTTTATTCTTACAGTGGTTAACAAGGCTGGACAGTTGCCGCCTGGCAGCTATAAAACAGCCTGATTCCTACAGCCACGTTGTCTTGGCTGAGAATCTATGTTGAATACCTTTGGTCTAAATCATTTGGCCCACGCTCTAGAAACTGGCCCTAACGTCTATGGACTTTGTAACATTTCCTTGGTTAACCACCATCATCTTGCTGCCCATTGTGGCAGCATTAATTTTGCCGTTCATCCCAGATACGGATGGCAAAACAATACGGTGGTATTCCCTCATTGTTGGGTTAATTGATTTTGCCCTAATTGTCACTGCCTTTGTGACTGTTTATGATCCCACTAGCTCCGGGATGCAACTGGTGGAAAGCTACAGCTGGGTGCCAGCCCTAGATCTCAAGTGGTCAGTCGGCGTAGATGGCCTCTCGATGCCGCTGGTATTATTGACCGGCTTTATTACCACCCTGGCTGTCTTGGCATCATGGCCAGTCACCCTGAAACCCAAGCTTTTCTACTTCTTGCTGCTGTCAATGTACGGCGCTCAGATTGCAGTATTTGCAGTGCAGGATATGCTGCTCTTCTTCCTGGTATGGGAGCTGGAGCTGATTCCTGTGTACTTGCTGCTGTCAATTTGGGGAGGTAAGCGACGTCTGTACGCAGCCACAAAGTTTATCCTCTACACCGCTGGCGGTTCACTCTTTATTTTGGTAGCAGCCCTAGCCATGGCCTTCTACGGTGACACTGTCACCTTTGACATGCAGGCACTGATGGCTAAGGAATTTCCCATTCGCCTACAGCTCTGGCTATATACCGCATTCTTAGTAGCCTATGCAGTGAAGCTACCCATCTTCCCACTGCATACCTGGCTGCCTGACGCCCATGGTGAAGCCACAGCTCCAGTGCACATGCTACTGGCAGGCATTCTACTGAAGATGGGGGGCTATGCCCTAATTCGCATGAATGTGGAAATGCTGCCCGATGCCCATGCCATCGTGGCCCCCGGACTGATCCTATTTGGCGTCATCAATATTATTTACGCGGCGCTGACATCCTTTGCTCAGCGTAACCTCAAGCGTAAGATCGCCTACTCATCCATTTCCCATATGGGCTTTGTGATCATTGGTATTGCATCCTTTACCAATCTTGGAATGAGCGGTGCGGTACTGCAAATGGTGTCCCATGGATTGATTGGGGCGAGCCTGTTCTTCTTAGTGGGCGCGACCTATGATCGTACCCACACACTGATTCTGCCGGAAATGGGCGGTGTTGGTACCAAGATGCCGAAAATCTTTGCCATGTTTACAGCCTGTTCCATGGCATCCCTGGCTTTACCTGGCATGAGCGGTTTTGTAGCTGAGCTGATGGTCTTTGTAGGCTTTGCCAACAGCGATGCTTACAGTTTTAACTTCAAGCTGGTGATGATTCTGCTGATGGCGGTGGGTGTAATTTTGACCCCGATCTATCTGCTGTCCATGTTACGGGAAATCTTCTTTGGTCCTGAGAACAAGGAGTTAACCGAACATCAGGCACTGATTGATGCAGAACCTCGCGAAGTATTTATCATCGCTTGTTTACTGATTCCCATCGTTGGCTTTGGCCTCTATCCAAAGCTACTCACTCAGGTGTATGACGCTAAAACGATGCAAGTGAGCGAGAGTTTGCGTACAGAGCTGTTTGCCATTGCCGATCGGCAACCGCCGCTACCCATTGGCAATATCCCAACCACCAAGGCACCAGCCATCGGCCAATAGGTCCCGTGTGTAGAGGTGTTCCATGGAACGCCTCTACACATGGAAAAAATTCTTATCCTCTACTAAACTATCGATCTTTACGAGGTTACCCCTTGACAAGGTCGATGGTTTTCTTTATTTCTTAAGCACTCCTACACCAAGATCATCACATTGAATCTGAATCGCTTTGCAGGTGTCATTAACTTCTTTTCGGTGCGAGATTGGGCACTGGAAGCAAGACTACTGCGATGGTTGACCATGCTTTGGTTATTCATCGGCTTGGTAGTTCTATTTTCAGCATCCTTTCCAGTGGCTGATGCAGAAGTTGGTGATGGTGCCCGCTATTTCAAGGCCCAGATTTTATGGATTCTTGTGGGTCTCCTCATGTCTCGGTGGATTACACGCAATCCCCTCAGACTAGTCATGCAGTTTTCTGGCCTGGGATTGTTTGTGTGTTTGGGATTAATCGTGGCAACACATATTCCAGGTTTGGGCGTTACTGTTAACGGGGCGACCCGCTGGCTTCCACTGGGACCATTCCTGATTCAACCTTCGGAACTTCTAAAACCCTTTTTGATTTTGCAGAGTGCCAGACTATTTGGTCGCTGGCACCGGTTCCGTAATACGATGCGGTGGCTATGGCTAGGAATATTTGCCCTTTGCTTGTTAGCAATCTTGGTGCAGCCTAATCTCAGCACCACTGCTGTTTGTGGCATTACGCTGTGGCTGATTGCTTGGGCGTCGGGCCGTCCCTATGGGCAACTGATGATGACAGCTGGCACTGGGGTAGTCGCTGCTTTACTGAGTATTAGCATTAAGGCCTACCAACGGGAGCGGATTATCTCATTCTTAGATCCCTGGGCCCAGGCAAGTGATAATGGCTATCAGCTGGTGCAGAGTCTTTACGCCATTGGTTCTGGTGGTCTATGGGGTACCGGTTTTGGCATGGGTCAGCAGAAGCTGGGGTATCTACCGATTCAATATACTGATTTTATTTTTTCGGTCTACGCCGAGGAATTTGGCTTTATCGGGGCAGTCATGCTGCTGCTGTTTTTAGCGGTTTTTAGCACCGTTGCCCTGCTAGTAGCGCTGAAAGCAAAATCATCAGTTAATCGCCTAATTGCCATTGGTTGCATGGTATTACTAGTGGGCCAGTCTCTGATCAATATTGGAGTAGCAACGGGCTCTTTACCCACCACTGGGCTACCATTCCCCATGATGAGTTACGGCGGTAGCTCGATGATGTCTAGCTTAGTGATTGCTGGGCTCTTGATTCGCGTTGCCCGTGAGGCACATGAAGCAGATATTGTGGCGATGACTGAGCAACCCATTCGTCCCAGGCGTTATCGACCTGGCAGTCGTCGTCGTCGCCATGGGCAACAGCCTCAAACAGCGCCTACTAAGGCTAAGCAGATACCTGACAAACGAATTTTTCGCCCTCGTCCTCCCACACGGATTCACCCTGAAGTGAATGCAAAACCAAAGCTCAGTAGCAAGCCCATCCGCAAACGTAAGCGAATACGAAGCATTTAATGTTTCGATACAACTACAATTAGGAAAGTTAAGAAGCTATGGACAGGGGTCCGTAGGTAACGTTGATTTGCAGCCCGATTTTGTATGTGGGAAACGCTTCAGCTCAGTCTTTATAACCTTAGTCAGCTGGCTAATCAGTGGGTAGGCGCTCAGCTAAACCATCTTTCGTTGGCCAGTGTTGCCATTATTATGGCGGCTGGTTTACTCACCAGCCTGACACCATGCATGTTGTCCATGCTGCCGATCACAGTGGGCTACATGGGCAGTTATGAGCTTGAGAATCGCTGGCAGGCCGTTGGCCAATCTAGCTGGTTTGCTTTGGGTTTAGCCACTACCCTGGCTGGGCTAGGTGTGGTGGCCAGCAGTCTGGGCTGGGTCTATGGTCAGGTAGGTGTGGGCTTGCCCATTGTGGTGAGTGCGATCGCAATCATCATGGGCCTCAATCTCCTCGAAGCTTTACCGCTACCGCCTTTGCCGTCCTACAGCGGCATGGACTTTATGCAAAACAATATTCCGCGATCGCTAAAGTCCTACTTGCTCGGTCTCACCTTCGGCTTAGTGGCCTCACCCTGTAGTACCCCAGTGCTTGCCACATTATTGGCGTGGGTTGGTCAAAAAGGCGATCCGATTCTGGGTAGCTCTCTGTTACTGGCTTATACGATCGGGTATGTTACCCCGCTGGTCATTGCCGGTATTTTCACAGCTTCGATCAAAAAAATTCTGACCATTCGCCAATGGTCTGGTTGGATCACTCCTACTAGCGGTATTCTGCTAATCGGCTTTGGCGTCTTTTCACTGGTATCACGGTTTATGCCAGTTGCCTAATATACAGACGTTACATGCAACGTCTCTCCATCGAAATTTCCTATGCCTGCTGCCCTCAAACGTTATTTCAAAAAAGAACTGATTCCTCTACTTGCAGATTTGCGTCTTGCCATCGTTTTGCTGCTGGTGATTGCCGTATTCAGCATCCTGGGTACCGTCATCGAACAAGGGCAAAGCCTAGCCTTTTATCAACAGAACTACCCGGAAAACCCAGCTCTATTCGGTTTTCTTAGCTGGAAAGTACTACTCATAGCAGGCTTGGACCACGTATATCGCACTTGGTGGTACCTCTCCCTACTAATTCTCTTTGGCGGCAGTCTCACCGCCTGCACTTTCACACGGCAAATTACGGCCCTAAGGTGGTTTTCACGCACCTGGAACTTCTACAGCAAGCCGCGCCAGTTTGAAAAAATGGCCCTCAGCACCGAGCTTAATCAAGGCTCTCTTGACCAGCTAACTGAGCTATTGGAAGAAAAACGCTACAAAACCTTCCATAAAGATGGCACGATGCTATACGCCCACAAGGGTTTAGCAGGGCGCATAGGTCCTATTTTGGTCCATGCCAGCATGCTGATCATTTTGCTGGGAGCCATGTATGGAGCCATGACCGGGTTCTTTGCCCAGGAGATGGTACCCAGCGGCAATACATTTACAGTGCAAAACATTTTTGATGCCGGACCTTGGGCAGGTCCTCAAATTCCCAAAGATTGGTCGGTAAAAGTGAATCGCTTTTGGATTGACTACAGCCCTGAAGGACGTGTGGATCAGTTTTACTCAGACCTATCGGTTCTGGACGACCAAGGTGACGAAGTTAAACGTAAAACCGTATGGGTGAATGAGCCCCTACGTTATCGCAATGTCACCATGTACCAAGCGGATTGGTCCATTGCAGGAGTGCGGGTGAAAGTCAATAATAGTCCCATTTTGCAATTGCCCATGGCCCCCATAGCCACGGAAGATGGTGGCAAGCTTTGGGGAACTTGGGTACCCACCAAACCCGACATGAGTGCTGGCGTATCGCTGATTACCCAAGATTTACAGGGAACTTTGTTGGTTTACAACGAGCAAGGTGAGCTAATTTCCACGGTGCGAGAAGGCATGTCGGTGGACGTTAATGGGGTGACTCTATCAGTGGCTGAGATTATTGGCAGTACTGGCCTCCAGATCAAAGCAGATCCAGGTGTACCCTTTGTTTACTTAGGCTTTGCGTTACTGATGTTGGGGGTGGTTATGAGCTATATCTCCCACTCTCAAGTTTGGGCATTACAAGAAGGGAATCAGCTTTATGTGGGAGGCCGGACTAACCGGGCTCAGGTAGTGTTTGAGCGAGAATTAGTCACAGTTCTAGATAAACTAAGCGCTCAGGCAGATGCCGAACCAACGGAGGAATTAGTCGTTTTCTAGAGAACATTTTCTATGGGGCAATTGTCACCAACCATATTAAAAACAAGATAATCGAGAACCCTATCCAGTCAGGAGCAGTTCTAGAATGAGAACCCTTGCAAAATGGTCTATCAACGACTATCACCAGATGGTAGCAGCGGGTATTTTAGATAATCGCCAGGTGGAGCTGCTAGCGGGGGAGACATCATCGAAACGGCACCGGAAACCCCACTACCTTACAATGTTGCCAAACGGGATTCTCGCTATCTAGAAACTTTGCTCCAGGGTAAGGCTGATGTTCGCTTCAATGCTCCCATCACTTTGGCAGATTCCGAACCGGAGCCAGATATAGCTATTGTTCGGTTACCAGAGTCTACCTACGACAATCGTCATCCTTATCCTCAAGACATTTCAGGTGCATCGATTTGTTATGCGACTTTTTATGAATTAACGCCGTTGCCATTCCAATTTGGGCACGCCTAGCCTCTTGGCAAACGTTCCATCCCAATCGACTTTCAGGCCAACACGTTCAAGTTCTTCACGAATAACGTTTCCGATTTCCGGCCCCTTGGTTTCTTCCTCAGTTGGATCGACTGGGCCAAACGCGAAGTACAGGCCACCACCATACACAGCACGTTCAAGGTCCTGTCCGTGATAGAAGCAATAACCCAGAACTGACGACTTGTTCGGGTGATTCTCATAAGCATCAAGAAAGTCTTCATAGCCATCGCTTTGCGTGTAGCCCGCATTTTGTAATGCGATAATCCCGCGTTCGTTGATTGCGGCAAAAGCTGAATCGAGGCGATCACAATCAGTCACCTCGGGCCATGTTTGTTTTTCCGCTTCCCATGTTTCGAATTCAACGTCAATTGCCGCCGACACTTCGTCTGGCTCAAGGTCTCCAGGCACGTACATCTCCTCGCAGAAGATATCCATCAGGCGGTTCTTGCGGTAGAACCCTGAGCGAACCAAAGCGGCAATTTCTTGAACGGTTTCTGAACTGAGCATTGTGATGATTCAGATACGCGAGTGGAATCAGCAACATACCGATTGAGTCCAGCGGCGATTAATAGCCTTGTTATTCGACCGAGCATCTTTAATCGCCTTCGACTGCGGTTATATCGCTAGGTTAAGCGATTCGCTTCAGTGTATCCAATCCATCGTTCAGAGTTTCGTCATCTGCGTGTTCAACACCGAAAACTGCATCCATCAAAGCAAACATCTGATGATAAAAAGGCGATCGCTCCAGTAATGATCCAACTACCGGATAAGTTAAGGCAAGCTGCTCAACAAACAGACTGCCATAACTGGCAAACAGCCCTGCTATGTCCCAACCAGGATCACCCCACCCTAATGAACCGAAGTCAATAACACCCGTGATATTCTTTTCACCGTCCCACAGAATATTACTCGAACCAAAGTCACCGTGTCGCAGCACACAAGGTAGGTTCGGCAGTTGCTCGATATGGGATTGAATTTGAGAACGCAAAACTTTGGCAGTCGTAGAAGTTACCTTAGGAAAAACAAATCGCTCTGCTTTATCAAGAAAATTCGTCCACCATCTTTGATCGATGCAGGGTAAATCAATATCACCCAAGACAACTGACTCGATCTCATGTAGAGACTTCAAGAAACTACCAAGCTGAGTTGCTAGATGCTCTTGGGTTAAGTTGCTAAGATTTTGCACTGACCATAGCGGTTCACCTGGAAGTCGGGAATGAAGGGTCACAATTTCATCTCCAACCTCTACGATTTGCATAACGGGAACTGGCAGAACAAGCAGGTTACGAAGTCGTGGTAAAACAGACACTTCTTGACGAACTCCTGCGACCGCTTCAATATTTCGAGGACGACGAATTACAACATTACCTAAGACAGCAACATCACTGTTTTGGCTGTCGAACAGTTCCATAAAAGAGTTTCAATCAACACTAAAGGTTTCTGCTCAAAATCCATAGTAGGTTGTTCGATTGCTCAATAGTTATTGCTCAATAGTTATTGCTCAATAGTTATTGCTCAATAGTTATTGCCCAATAGCCTATAACTAAGGCAGCCAGGGATATTGGCTAAAATCAGGCGGACGTTTTTCCAGAAAAGCCTGTTTTCCTTCAGCACCTTCTTCTGTCAAGTAATACAGCAACGTAGCATTACCCGCTAATTCTTGCAGACCAGCTTGACCATCGCAGTCGGCATTAAATGCGGACTTAAGACAGCGAATGGCAGTAGGGCTTTTTTGAAGAACTTCCTGTGCCCACTGAATGCCTTCTGCTTCTAGCTGTTCCACGGGGACAACATGGTTTACCAGTCCCATATTCAGTGCCTGTTGGGCATCGTACTGACGACAGAGAAACCAGATCTCGCGCGCTTTTTTCTGACCGACAATGCGGGCCAGATAGCTAGCCCCAAAGCCCCCATCAAAACTCCCCACCTTAGGGCCAGTCTGACCGAATATGGCATTATCCGCAGCAATGGTCAGGTCACAAATCAAATGCAATACATGGCCACCGCCAATGGCATAGCCTGCCACCAGGGCAATGACTACCTTGGGCATGGATCGAATCAGCCGCTGCAGATCTAGCACATTCAATCGAGGAATGCCATCAGCCCCTACATAGCCTGCTTTACCACGCACGCTCTGGTCACCACCTGCACAAAAGGCATACTTGCCATCGGTGTGGGGACCCGCTCCGGTCAACAGAACAACACCGATGGAGGTGTCTTCTCGCGCATCACAAAAAGCTTCGTAGAGTTCAAATACTGTTTTGGGGCGAAAGGCATTGCGTTTGTGGGGACGATTAATGGTGATCTTCGCAATGCCATTGGCCTTGTGATAAAAAATATCCTCATAGGTTTTGACAGATTGCCAATCAACTTGCATGGTGTGTCTGCTGGTGAATGATCGCCCGATGGGCAATGCCCACCCTACCATTCACTACTCACCACTCACCATTCTCTAATCATTACAAGGCCGTTACAAAGCCAGATCGCAGCAGTCAAAACCATGACATTTACGGGAGAATAGTCGCTAGAGAAAAATAGTGGCTTCAAGTTTTAGCCCCACTGTGCAAATTCATGGCTTACTACTGGTTCAAAGCATTTCATATTTTTGGTGTCGTGGCCTGGTTTGCAGGTCTTTTCTATCTGGCACGTTTATTCATCTATCATGTCGAGGCTGACATGGAGATTGAACCCGCTCAGAGTATTTTGAAAAAGCAATACAGCATTATGGAAAAGCGGCTGTATAACATCATCACTACACCAGCCATGGTGTTAACTGTGGCCATGGCCATAGGCTTACTCACAGTTATGCCTGAATATCTTCATCAGGGGTGGATGCACGCCAAACTTGGCTTTGTAGGATTGCTATTGATCTATCACTTTTACTGTGGTCGCTTAATTAAGCAGTTAGAAAATGGCGAATGTATGTGGAACAGTAAAACGTTGCGGCTCTTTAATGAGGGACCCACTTTATTACTGGTGATCATTGTCATGCTGGTCATCTTTAAGAACCAGTTTCCCACTAGCGCCACCACATGGTTGATTGTGGCTTTAACTATTTCGTTTTTGGCAACTATTCAGCTCTATGCCCGAAAGCGTCGCTTAGATAAAGAACGAGAAGTGGCAGAGGCTACTGACAAGACGAAACAGGCCTTGTCATCTTAGCCATGGGATATGGTATTGACTAACCTGCAAAAAACAATAAACTTTTGCAGGTTACAGCTCTAGGGGAAATGCCTTGTACGATAGCTGCCTGAGTAGCAGTATTTGGCATCCCAAGAGATGTCATAAACTATCAGGTTTCGACTTTGAACCAGTTGTCAAATGTGAACTTTATATTGGCTTGATAAAGTCTCAGCCAACCACTACGGCTTCCTGGTTCGGCATTGGTTGCCCCAGACCTGGTAAAAACTTTTTAGCCATAGCAGGACTTTCCTCTAGCAAGTATGTCAAGAAGCTTTCAGCTACTACAGAAAGCTGCTTACCGGCTAAATGACCAACATACCACTGGCGAGGAATGGGAAAACCTTCAACATCAAGAATGGCAAATTCACCACTCGTGCCTTCAGAAATAATGGTGTGTTGGGATAGGACCGAAACACCTAGACCACCAGCAATCCCTTGCTTAATGGCTTCATTACTACCCAGTTCAAGACGGACTTTTACATCCACATTATTAGCGGCAAATAGCTTTTGTACCGCTTCGCGAGTACCTGAACCTGGCTCACGCATAATGAAGGGCTCGTTATTTAAGGCCTCAATCGGTATATTTGCTTTGCCAGCCAGTGGATGATCTGTAGGCGCAATTACCACCAGCGGGTTATCCAAAAAGGGATAAGTTTTGAGATCAGGCTGGCTGGGCAGTTGGCTGAAAATAAACAAATCATCCCGATTATTGATCATACGCTCCTGAATATTTTGGTGATTTGTCACCTTGAGCGAAATGTCAATGCCAGGATAGCGCTTGCAAAATGGTCCTAACAGGCGTGGAACGAAATATTTGGCAGTTGTAATGACAGCTATACTCAAGCGCCCCTGTTTCATGCCTTTAAGATCGGCAATGGACATTTCAAACTGAGATAGCCCTTGAAAAATTTCTTGACAGGTTTCTAGTAGCTTTTTACCAGCCTGGGTCAGGTATAACCGCTTACCAATTTGTTCAAATAATGGCAATCCTACAGCTTTTGTAAGCTGCTTGACTTGTATTGATACTGTTGGCTGGGTTAAATAAAGTTCTTCGGCTGCACGGGTAAAACTACCGTGGCGCGCAGTTGCTTCAAATACCTTGAGCTGATGGAGCGTCGCATGAATCACGGTCTGAGTCCTCGTTGCAGCTAGCGGTAATCAATCGTCACGTATCCTTCGATAGAGTCTATTCTATCAAAGAAACCTATTAGAGTGGACTTTTTCTATGAATAGTCAGATAAATCGACTTAAAGAATTGTCTGAATTGTTTCTAAAGTTAGGTGCTATTGGCTTTGGAGGTCCCCAGGCTCACATTGCCATGATTAACGATGAGGCAGTTGAGCAACGCGGCTGGCTTGATGCTGATGAGTTTAGCGATGGTCTGGCGTTATGTGAAATGCTTCCAGGCCCAGCCTCGACTCAGATGGGTATTTACACCGGCTATGTTTATGCTGGTTGGTTGGGGGCTTTGGTAGCAGGTCTGGCATTTATTACACCAGCCTTCTTGATTGTGGTAACTCTAAGCTGGGTTTACTTTCAGTTTCAACAGCTACCCCAGCTAATCGCTCTATTTTTTGGGCTATCGCCTGTCATGATCGCCATCATTCTGGGCTTTTGTTATAAGTTAGGCCGCAAATCTATTCAGAACTGGATAGGGATAACAATTGCTGCTATGGCTTTTTTGGCAAGCACATTCAGCAATCTCAGCACCCTGGTTTTATTCTTGCTGGCAGGACTATTAGGGATTGGATTATATGGCTCTAAAAGTCTCCGGTTCAATAGCGTCGCCCCCTTAGGATTATTGGCAACATTGCAGCCTAGTTTTTGGGGAACTGAACGCATATCAGAATATGGCTGGCCTTTATTTACGTTTTTCCTACAGGTAGGAACACTTATTTTTGGCGGTGGATTAGTCATTATCCCGCTGTTGGAGTTCGAGGTGGTGGAACGTTTAGGTTGGCTATCTACTGCTGACTTTATCAATGGCGTTGCTATCGGACAGCTTAGTCCTGGCCCTGTCGTCCTCACAGCGGCATTTGTGGGATATAAAATGGCTGGTTTTTTTGGAGCACTGATTTCTGCCATAGGCATTTTTACGCCATCGTTTCTATTTATTATGCTGGCAGCTCCTGTTTTGGTTCGGTTACGACAAAATACTTGGGTCCAGGCATTTCTAAAGGGTATTAAACCAGCTGTAGTCGGTGCAATTATGGCAGCGGCCATCCCCTTAGGGCAAACGGCATTTGGGCGAGAAACTTGGGCGCTATCGATCTTGGCTGGGGTGGTTGCGATCGCATCCCTAATCGCCATTATCCGTTTCAAAGTTACCGCATGGAAACTCATTCTAGGCGGTGCTGCGGTGGGTCTCATCGGCTATCCCCTCTTAGGAGGAGCTTAAGTTTTGAGTGTTAAGTGCTGAGTTTTAAGTGATTCCGGTTAAAACGTTTTACACGGCACGAAAATCCGTGAGTAATAAACCTCATAATTTAGAACTCAAATCTTTTCTTACCCACGTGTCTCCCTACTATGCATCTCCAACCTCACCATCGCATTGCGATCCTGCTTCACAACGGCATTACTGGAGCCAAGGGTAAAACCGGGCTTGCCCTGCTGCGCTATAGCCAGAATCCCATTGCCGTTGTTGTGGATGAAACCTGTGCGGATCAATCGATTCAAGAACTTACCGGCATCAATCGAGATGTACCCATCGTGGCCACGATGGCAGCCGCTTTGCACTATCAGCCCGATGTACTGGCTATTGGACTTGCTCCATCTGGAGGTCGTTTACCAGAACCATGGCTGGAAGATGTGAGGGTTGCGATCGCAGCAGGCCTGAATGTGATGAACGGTCTCCACACCTACTTCAACGATGATCCGACGTTGACTAAGTATCTTGACCGAACCCGCTACCCCGACCAGTGGATTTGGGACATGCGCCAGGAAATACCTGGGCTTTCCGTTGGGTCAGGCAAAGCACGCGACTTAAACCATTGCCGTCGCGTATTAGCAGTTGGAACTGACATGGCAGTTGGCAAAATGTCTACATGTATTGAACTGGACCGCGCCACGCAGGCAAAAGGCCTTCGATCACAGCTCATTGCTACTGGTCAAACAGCTCTAATGCTTGGGGCTCCAGGCATAGCCCTCGATGCTGTGCGCGTAGACTTTGCAGCCGGGGCAGTAGAACAAGCTGTCCTCGACCATAGCGCCCAAAATGATGTGCTCTATGTAGAAGGTCAAGGCTCTTTGCTCAATCCAGCCTCGACTGCCACATTACCCTTACTACGGGGCACTCAGCCAACCCATCTTGTCTTGGTACACAAAATTAATCTAGAGCGCATTCAACACTTTCCAGACTTTACTATCCCCCCTATGCAAGAGGTGATTAATCTCTATGAAACTGTAGCTCATGCAGGTGGAACCTACAGAGCACCTCGAATGGTAGGCATTGCTTTGAATACATTTGGAGTCAGTGAAGATGAGGCTAGAAATGCAATTTCAAACTTATCAGAAACGACCGGACTACCTTGTACAGATGTTGTCCGTTTTAGCCCATCTCCAATCCTCGACGTTATTCTAAATACCTAACTCTATTGAGCTTAGATACAATAACCCAAAACTCAAAACTAAGCATTTAGAACAACCTACTTTTTCCTCAAACGATAGGTAATGCGGCCCTTAGTCAAATCATAGGGAGTTAGTTCAACCTTAACCCGATCTCCTGGCAAAATCTTGATGTAATTACGACGAATTTTGCCAGAAATATGAGCTAATACATTAAACCCATTATCTAAATCCACTCGAAACATAGCGTTGGGAAGAGATTCGGTAACAGTCCCTTCCATTTCAATTAAATCTTGCTTAGACAATTAGCTAATCCTCAATTCAATCAATAATCAAACACGAAGCGGACAGACTTCACCGTCCACCCGCTCCAATAGCAGCTACTTGAACACGTTAGAATAACTGCTGACATCGCTAGTGCAATTTAAATCTCTCACGATTGTCCCTTGTTCTAGACAATGGAACCACCGTTATAAGATTAACAAACGATACCCAAATTGCTATGAAATGGTCCGCCAATAGATGTCTACTAATAACATATACATAGACAGTTAACCTATGCTTGTAAAACCTGTTTCAAATCAGCTTCTACAGACCCCATTGCCTGATGCCCATTGACCGACACTAGTTGCTGGCGACTTCTAAAGAATTCAATCAGGGGTTCCGTTTGCTTACGATAAACCTCTAATCGGTTACGAATAACATCTTCGTTATCGTCCTTACGACCGCGCGACAATAAGCGAGATATCAGCACATTATCCGGTACCTCCAGATTCAGCACACATTCACAAGGCTGCTGAATCTCTGCAAGCAGCTTGTCTAGAAAGTTAGCCTGGCTAACATTACGGGGAAAGCCATCCAAAATCCAACCCTTACTGGCATCTTTCTGACCTAAACGCTCACGAATAAGATCCAAAATCAGCTCATCAGGTACCAACTCCCCAGCATTCATATAGGATTCCGCTTTTTGACCAAGCTCACTCTTGGCAGCCACCGCTGCTCGAAGAATATCTCCAGTCGAGATGTGAGGCACATCAAAATCCTTAGATAAAACGGCGGCCTGAGTCCCCTTACCAGCACCAGGAGGACCTAAAAAAATTACTCTGATCACTATTTTTTCACCATACCCTCGTAACGTTGAGAAATCACATAGGTCTGAATCTGCTTGGCTGTATCAATAGCCACACCTACCAAGATCAGCAGAGAAGTAGCACCTAAGCCTTGAAATACGGTTACGCGCAAACCACTTTCTACCATACTGGGAACCACCGCAACGACCCCTAAGAACAAGGCACCAAGGAAAGTTAGACGATTTAAGACTTTCCCAATAAAATCACTAGTAGCCTTACCGGGCCGAATACCTGGGATGCTTGCCCCCATTTTCTTCAAATTCCGCGACATATCTTCAGGATCCACAACCAGTGATGCATAGAAGTAGCTGAAGAACAGAATCATAACCAGATACATCAGGTTGTAAGGTGGAGAACCCGGGCTCAAAAATCGATTTACAAAGTCTGAGATCCCAGGATTAGATAGCGTGCTGGCAATATAAGGAGCCGCCTGTAAAGGTAGAACCAAAATAGCCGACGCAAAAATGATAGGCATCACTCCACCTTGGTTTAGACGCAGAGGCAGGTAGTTGCTCTTTTCCAGATAGAGTTTTCGACCTACCTGTCGTCGTGCGGAAACAATGGGAATTCGACGCATGCCCTCTTGGACAAACACAATCCCCACAACCATAGCCAAATATACAAGGCTGACAACTATGATACCTGCTACTTCCTGACGAGAGGATGTTGGCGACTGAGCTACGGTGACGGCACTATCAAGTAAGCGAGGTAGTGATGAAACAATGTTCAGAAAAATCAGTAAAGAAGCCCCATTACCAACACCACGCTCGGTAATTAACTCCCCTACCCACATCACAAACATTGAGCCAGCAGTTAAAGCAACTGCCGTTTCAACAATGAATAGGATGCCAGGCTCATTCGCAAAAGGACTTAGCAAAAAGCTAGCCAGCAATGTACTCTGCAGTACCGCCCACCCCATCGCAACATAGCGAGTGATTTGGGAAATCTTGCGTCGTCCAGCCTCACCTTCATTTTTCTGTAAATCCTCCAATTGAGGAATAGCGGCTGTCAGCAACTGCATAATGATAGAGGCGTTAATGTAGGGCAAAATGCCTAAGGCAAAAATACCCAACAGGGATAAACCACCACCCACAAAAATATCAAGGAAACCAAGCAGGCCTCCAGCATCAACCTGCTGTGAGAAAGCGACACGATCAATCCCTGGCACAGGGATATACATTCCCAAGCGTACCAACACTAACAATCCCAAAGTCACCAGCAAACGCCCACGCAAACCGGCTGCTTGAGCCATTTGCAAAAACGTTTCCTGAGCGCTTGGTGTCTTCCCTCGACTGACAACCATAATCTTTAGATTCTGTTTTAGATTCTAATTAAACATAAGCTGCGCCCAGGACGGAAACCAAGACACAGCTAACTGAGTTATATGCTTATTCTAGAGGCTTACGCCACGATTTCACAGGTACCACCAGCTGCCTCAATCTTAGCTTTCGCACTTTGGGTAAATGCTGCAGCTTTAACCGTTAAGGCAACATCAAGCTGACCATTGCCCAAAATTTTCAGTGGTCCATCGTTAGATGTAATGATTCCAGCTTCCATCAGAGATTCTATAGTCACCTCTGAACCTGCAGAAAGCTCAGCCAAGCGCGAAACATTTAGCACTGTGAATACCTTTTGATTCACAATGGGAAAATGCTTAAGCTTTGGAATTCGGCGATATAGCGGTAGCTGCCCACCCTCAAAACCAGGGCGCGTAGGGCGACCCGAACGAGATTTTTGCCCTCGCATTCCAAAACCACAAGTAGCCCCCTGTCCGGCTGAAATGCCACGCCCTACGCGACGACGACGGCGTCTTGAACCAGCTTTTGGCTGAATATCCTCTAATCTCATTGTTCTAAATCTCAACAATTTTTAATTATCTCAGATCTAAGCGTAGAGCTTCTCAAGGGGGATATCCCGCTCCTTAGCAACCTCAGAGAAAGTTCTCAATGAGGCCAACGCATCAGCAGCAGCTCGAGCATTATTTAATTGATTACCAGAGCCTAACTGTTTAGCTAAAACGTTCCGCACACCTGCAAGCTCAAGCACAGTACGAACGGCACCACCAGCAATTACACCAGTACCAGGAGCAGCTGGGCGCATGAAGACACGAGCACCACCCGCTTCACCAGTAGCAGGATGAGGCAGCGAATAGGCCTTATTCAAAGGCACATCCACTAAGTTTTTCTTCCCATCAGCTACACCCTTCTTAACAGCACCGATTACGTCGCTGGCTTTACCAACACCAACACCAACTTGGCCTTTCTCATTGCCAATTACTACGATGGCGCGAAAACTTAGCTTTTTACCGCCCTTAACCACCTTAGTGACACGGCGGATTTGAACAACTCGCTCCTGCCACTCTGACTCTTTTTCTTTACCTTTATTGCTCTTGCGACGTTCCTTTGCCATGATTTAACCCTTTAAGAAGTCCTAGAAATCCAGACCAGCCTCACGAGCAGCATCTGCCAGAGCTGCCACACGACCGTGATAAAGCTTACCACCACGGTCAAAAACAACGTGCTTAACTCCCTTAGCTAAGGAACGTTCAGCAATCAACTTACCGACCTTAGCTGAGGCATCCTTAGTAGCGCCAGTATCTCCTTTAAGGTCAGCCTCTAATGTAGATGCTGCAGCCAGGGTGTGATGCTTATAATCATCAATTACCTGGGCATAGATGTGATTATTAGAGCGGTAAACCGCTAACCGAGGGCGCTCAGCAGTACCCTTGACTCGGCGACGAATGCGCGCGTGACGACGACGGGTAGATTGTTTACGCGTAGCTTTCATAACTCAATTACTTCCCTGCTTTACCAGCTTTACGTCTCACCATCTCACCGAGATAGCGTACACCTTTACCCTTATAGGGCTCAGGCGGTCGGGCATCACGAATCTTAGCAGCGACGGTTCCTACTAGTTCCTTATCAATACCAGACACAATTATATTCGTGTTGTTTTCTACCTTGAACTCAATGCCTTTTGGTGGTTCGAATTCGACCGGATGGCTATAGCCCAAGTTCATATTCAAGGTCTTACCCTTGACAGCAGCACGATAACCAACGCCTTTAATCTCAAGACGCTTCTCAAAGCCCTTAGAAACACCCTCTACCATATTGGCAATCAAAGTACGTGACAGCCCATGACATGCTCGCGCAGCACGCGACTCATCTTGACGGGTCACAATTACTTGCTCACCTTCCTGGGTAATATTGACTTCCCCAGGTAAAATGCGAGACAGCTCTCCCTTTGGACCTTTGACAACTACTGATTGAGCATTGATAGACACGGTAACACCTGAAGGTACAGGTACCGGTTTTTTACCAATCCGAGACATTTTAATTTTTCCCTAACCGCCAGCAATAGCCGCGAAAACAACTAATTAATACAAGCAAGGCAAAACATTACCAGACGTAACAGAGCACTTCTCCACCGATACCCTTATGACGAGCATCTCTGTCAGTCATGATGCCACTTGAGGTAGAAACGATGGCAATGCCGATACCCCCCAACACTCGCGGTAAATCTTTGCAGCTTGAATAAACTCGCAAACCCGGCTTACTGACACGAGTCAGATTACGAATAATAGGTTGCTGCATCTTACCCTTGTACTTTAGACTCACCGTCATCATGCGTGCCACACCTTCAGTTGCGTCCGAGGTATCACCAATAAAGCCCTCTTCCTGAAGCACTTTGGCAATATTACGGGTAACTTTGGTAGATGGGATTTGGACAGTCCTATGCCGCGCGAGATTTGCATTTCGAATGCGCGTCAGCATGTCTGAAATCGTATCGTTAGACGCCATATTTCTCTCTCGTATAAACCTTAGTTATCCCGGAACGGCATTCCCAGCTCTTTGAGAAGAGCACGCCCTTCCTCGTCAGTCTTGGCAGTGGTAACAATCGTAATATCCATGCCGCGAACCTGATCAACACTGTCGTAATCGACCTCAGGAAAAATCAACTGCTCACGCAGACCCAAGGTGTAGTTTCCCCGACCATCAAAACTCTTAGGACTAACCCCTCGAAAATCGCGAATACGGGGTAGAACCAAATTGATTAAGCGATTTAGAAACGCATACATACGCTCAGAACGAAGGGTAACCATAACCCCGACTGGCATACCTTGACGAATTTTAAATCCAGCAATCGCCTTCTTAGCACGAGTGATCACAGGCCGTTGACCAGTAATTACACCCACCTCGCTCACAGATGCTTCCAATGCTTTAGCATTCTGTGAGGCTTCTCCTAAACCACGGTTGACAGTTACTTTGAGTACCTTGGGTACCTGGTGTACATTTTTGTACTCAAATTGCTCCATTAACTTAGGAACAACCTTTGTATTGTAAAAATTTTTCAGCTGTTCAGCCATTCTCTCGTTCCTTTCCCTGGGCTTGGTCAGGGACAAATAGTGAGCTAATCAATGATCTCGCCTGTCTTTTTCAAGATGCGGACTTTACGACCATCATCGGTAAACGTATAGCCAACACGACTAACAACTTTTTCCTTTTTGGAATAAAGCATCACGTTTGAACTATGAATCGGAAACTCAGATGTAACAATCTGTCCCGACTCCCCCTCTTGACGAGGCTTAACATGCTTAGTACGAATGTTGACACCTTCAACAATTATCAGGCTCTTCTTAGGCAAAACAGCAGTAATTTCGCCTACTTTGCCTTTATCCTTACCGGTGATAACCTGCACAGTGTCGCCTTTCTTAACGTGCATCTTGTGACGCACAGCTTGTTTGCTAGCCACTACAGTACCTCCGGTGCTAGTGAAACAATTTTGGTAAAGTTTCTGTCACGCAACTCACGAGCAACAGGCCCAAAAACTCGAGTACCTTTTGGATTGTTGTCATTATTAATGAGAACAGCGGCATTATCATCAAAACGAATGCTCATACCACTGTTGCGACGAAGATTTTTCTTGGTACGTACAACAACAGCACGGACAACGTCAGATTTCTTTACACCCATGTTTGGTAGCGCGTCCTTAACAACGGCGATAATGACATCACCCACGCTCGCATAGCGACGATTACCGCCGAGAACACGAATGCACATTAGCTTTCGTGCGCCGCTGTTGTCTGCCACATTCAGATATGTTTCCTGCTGAATCATTAGTTGGCTCCCCTACACTTTTTCAGAACGGCCTACAATATCGGCAACGACCCAGCACTTGGTTCGGCTAAGAGGGCGACTTTCGCGAATACGAACAATATCGCCATCCTTACACTCATTAGCATCGTCATGGGCCTTGTACTTTTTAGTACGGACGACGATTTTCTGATATTTGGGGTGGGGGACACGATTTTCAACAGCCACAACAACTGTCTTATCCATTTTGTCGCTCACCACTCGCCCCGTTAGTTCTCTAGCTGCCATAGCTTTTTCAACTCCTACTGCTCGCTACTCACTGCCGCATTTTCGCTAGTCGTCGCACCAACACTCAGTTGCCGTTCACGCTCGATAGTCATTAGCTGAGCCAATTTACGACGAGCATGCTTAAACTGATGAAATCCTGTCTCCATCTGACGGGTGGCTAGCTGGAAGCGCAAATCAAACAGTTCACGCTTAACATTAGCAATTTCAGTAGACAGCTCATCTTCACTGAGTTTCCTCAACTCTTTAGCCTTAGAAAGCGCCATAAATTATCCCTCCAATCCTTCACGAGCGATGAATTTTGTTTTGAATGGCAGCTTAAAGGATGCTAAACGCATCGCCTCACGGGCAATTTCCTCAGGCACACCAGTAATTTCAAAAACAATTCGACCGGGCTTGATCACAGCAACCCAAAATTCAGGGTTACCCTTACCAGATCCCATACGGGTCTCAGCCGGACGCATCGTCACAGGCTTATCTGGGAAAACACGAATCCAAATTTTCCCGCCACGCTTCACATAACGAGTCATCGCACGACGAGCAGCCTCAATTTGGCGAGAAGTCATCCAAGAGCACTCAGTGGCTTGGAGAGCATATTCACCAAAGTTAATTGTGCTGCCACGATGGGCCATACCGCGCATACGACCGCGATGCTGTTTACGAAATTTTGTTCTTCTAGGACTCAGCATGATGCTTAAACAGGCTAAACAGTTAAAGAGAAATAATTAGGACTCGTTAGAACGGTCCTCGAACTGTTGACGACGACGTGGCTGACGACGACGTGGCTGATTATTAGCAGGTTGAGGAACATCTTCCTGACCTGGAATAATTTCACCTTTGAAAACCCAGACCTTAATGCCTAGAATTCCGTAAGTAGTCTGAGCAGTTTTGTAGGCGTAGTCAATGTTCGCGCGCAACGTATGCAGGGGCACACGCCCTTCACGTGTCCATTCAGTACGAGCGATTTCAGCCCCATTCAAACGACCACTAACCTGAATTTTGATCCCTTCAACACCAGCACGTTGAGCACGTTGAATTGTCTGTCTTACCACTCGGCGAAACGATACACGTCGTTCAAGCTGCTGAGTAATGTATTCAGCAATCAGAGCAGCTTCAGCATCAACTCGAGCAACCTCGATTACATTGATACGAATTTGACGGGTATTATCTTTGAGTTGTTTTTGTAAACCAGCCCGCAGAGACTCAATACCTGTGCCACCACGACCAACAACAACACCAGGTCGAGCTGTGTGCACCTCTAAATCAATTTGATCGGCTTTACGAGCAATCTTGATATCAGAGATACCAGCGTTATTGAGGGTTTTCTCAATAAACTGACGAATTACATGATCCTCTTGCAATTGACTAGGGTACTGCTTTGAGTCGGCATACCAACAAGAAGCGTGCTCTTTAGTAATGCCAAGACGAAAGCCAATTGGGTGAATTTTTTGTCCCACAAATCCTTCCTTATACAGAGCTAACAGCGAAAAAATACTAGACCTTAACTAGCAGAGCCAGGGGCCACTGCAATTGTTATGTGACAGGTTGGCTTACGAATTTGATAAGCACGCCCCTGGGCCCGAGGTCGATAACGCTTAAGGACAGGCCCCTGATCAGCAAACGCTTCGCTAATGTAAAGATCAACGGGGTCCATGCCATTGTTATGCTCAGCATTGGCTACAGCAGAGCGGAGAACTTTAAGAATTGGTTCACAAGCCCTGTAGGGCATAAATTCAAGAATGATTAGAGCTTCTCGGTAGGAGAGGCCGCGAATCTGATCAAGTACCCGACGCACCTTATGAGGCGACATTCGAATATAGCGAGCAACAGATTTAACTTGATTATTACTGTCAATATCAACCATGGCTAACCTCCCTATCGTCTCGCTTTCTTATCACTCTTGACATGCCCACGAAATGTACGCGTGGGGGCAAATTCACCCAACTTATGCCCGACCATTTGTTCGCTGACATACACCGGGACATGCTGACGACCATTATGAACAGCAATGGTATGCCCAATCATTTGAGGGATAATAGTAGAGGCACGAGACCAGGTTTTAATCACCTGCTTGTCCCCTTTAGCATTGAGCTTTTCAATCTTTTTGAGCAGGTGATCCGCCACAAAAGGACCTTTCTTGAGAGAGCGAGCCATAGTTTCGCCAGCCTAACAACAATCGGTTGAACAACAAAATTTGGATGAGCAATAGAATCCAAACGAATGGATAAACATTTATGCGTCTCGACCACCGCGGCCACGCTTAGAGGAACGACGACGACGACGAACAATTAGCGAGGTACTAGCCTTCTTCTTATCGCGGGTCTTATAGCCAAGTGCTGGTTTACCCCAGGGAGTCACAGGACCGCTACGCCCAATGGGAGCACGACCTTCACCACCACCATGGGGGTGATCCACAGGGTTCATAACACTGCCTCGAACCTCTGGTCGACGCCCCAACCAACGCTTACGACCAGCTTTACCTAAAGTTACGTTACGAGACTCTACGTTACCTACTTGACCGATTGTGGCGTAACATTCACGACGAACCATACGGACTTCACTCGAAGGCAACTTGAGGGTGACATATCCCCCTTCCTTAGCCATTACTTGAGCAGAAGCACCAGCTGCACGAACAATTTGACCACCACGTCCTGGATACAGTTCAACATTATGAACCGACGTGCCAAGAGGCATCTTATATAGTGGCAAAGCATTACCCACCTCAAGGGGAGCATCAGTCCCAGCGACAATAGTAGCCCCCACTTTTAATCCCACGGGATGCAAAATGTAGCGCTTCTCGCCATCTTCATACTGAACCAGAGAGATGCGCGCATTTCTGTTGGGATCATATTCAACCGAAAGAACCTCAGCCGTTACCTCTCGCTTATCGCGCTTAAAATCAATCACGCGATAGAGACGCTTGTGACCACCACCACGATGACGGCAAGTAATCACACCACGGTTGTTTCTTCCCTTGGCACGATGAATAGAGCGCGTTAATTTCTTTTCCGGCTTACTCCGAGTGATTTCTGAAAAGTCAGAAACACTGCGCTCACGAGTACCTGGAGTCAGAGGCCGATAAGTACGAATTCCCATGTTTTTATCTACAAACTAATTGAGTAGTGCTAAAGCCGGTACTAGACATCTGGGAAAAGAGGAATGCTATCACCCTCAGCGAGAGTCACAACTGCTCGCTTATAGGTAGGCTTATAGCCTATAAAACGACCAAGGCGCTTCTTCTTACGAGGCGGATTCATAGTACTAATGCCAGTCACTTTGACATCAAACAATGCTTCAATCGCTGCCTTAATTTCAGTTTTTGTAGCTTTTGGAGCAACCTCAAAGGTGTACTGATTATTTTCCAGATTGAGGGTCGCTTTTTCACTAATAATTGGCTTCCGAACAATGTCGGGCAGATCTCGGGGGTCAATTGCCTTAGGCACTGTACACCTCCTGAATTTTCTCGAGAGCTTTTGCTGTCACCACTAGCTTGTCAGCTAGAACGATGTCGTAAGCATTGAGATTAGTAGCCAAAATCAATTTGATGTTGGCCACATTACGCACAGAGCGATAGACCACTTCATTTTTCTCAGCTGTGATCATCAAAACTTTCTGCTCAACATCAACTCCCCAACGTTCCAGAGCTGAAAGCACTTCTTTCGTCTTAGGAGCTGAGAGTTGATCAGCAAAGTTTTCAACAACGACCATGTCATCCACTCGACTTTGGAATGCTGTACGCAGGGCTAAACGACGCTCCTTGCGATTCATCTTGACATCGAAGTCACGAGGTTTGGGACCAAAGATAACCCCACCTCCACGCCACAATGGAGAACGGTTAGAACCAGCACGAGCTCGACCGGTACCTTTTTGACGCCACGGCTTACGGCCACCTCCACGCACCTCGGAACGCGTCTTTGAAGACAACGTGCCTTGGCGAGAATTATGCATCTGACGCACAATGGCGCGATGCACTATATGAGCAGCGTTGTCTTCCTTGGCAACGCTTAGATCAAGGGTGGCAGTACCTGCATCAGCCCCTTGCCAGTCTTTTATTACGCAATCAACCATGATAAGTTCTTAGCCCCCTTATTTCTTGCCGACAATATTTGCAGGGGCGATGTTCAATAGTGCGCCTGGCTTACCAGGAACAGCACCTTTAACCAGCAGAACACTACGCTCACTATCTACCTTTACGACCGCAAGCTTGCGCACAGTAACTTGCACATTACCTAATTGACCGGCCATTTTCTTACCAGGGTAGACTCGGCCAGGTGTTGTACCAGGTCCGATAGAACCAGGTAGGCGATGATTCTTGGAGCCGTGACTCATTGGACCACGACTAAAGTTGTGACGCTTTTGGTTACCTGCAAACCCTTTACCAATGCTCTTACCAGAGATATCTACTAGTTGACCAGCTTCAAAAATATCCGCTGCAACAGTTTGACCCAACTCAAATGACGAGCTGTCATCAACACGATACTCACGCAGATGACGCAGACTAGGAGCTCCTGCCTTTTTGAGATGACCTAATTCAGGCTTAGTCAATGCCTTCTCCGCTACTTCCTGATAGCCAATCTGCACGGCGCAGTAGCCATCGGTTTGCTGCGTTTTAACCTGAGTAACGACACAGGGGCCTGCTTGAATGACAGTTACCGGTACTGCGTTACCAGCGTCATCAAACACCTGAGTCATTCCCAGTTTTGTCCCGAGAATACCGACAGACACAATCAATCTCCCTAAACATTTCAGCTAAACTGTGGTGATTCACAGCCAGCACTTTGAGCCCCTTGTTTTTTCACAGCGGGGGCAATTACCCGGAAAGACAGACAAATGCAAAGAGCACTTACCCGCTCTCCAGAAATTCAACCGTATTTGATTGAATATTTTGAACATTAGCCAGGGCATACAAACAACCTCAATACCTTTGATGTATTGAGACACAACCCTTTGAGCCGTTAAAGTTGCGCCTTAGACTTAAGCAGCAGCACCACTTAGTATCTAGCTTGGCAGCGGTTTATAATAATACAGACATTTGAGATACTTGTCCATTATTTTATCAAATTAAATTTGAAATCCTAATTTGATAAAGCTTTGAATGCAAAGAACCTGCCGTGTTTTTATCAAAGGTGACGTTTAACCGGCCTAATATATGTAGTAGAGCAACCACCATTTAGGCACTGTTTGCATAAGTTATGGGATTACTTGTATTCGGCAATCGATTTGTTCGGGATTTAGAGAGCAACGGTGCACTGGCAGTGCAGGTACCGTTGGAGGGTGGCTTCGAAGGCCGCTATCAGCGACGCATGCGGGCATCAGGTTATGAAAGTTTACACATGACGGCCCGTGGGCTGGGGGATTTATCAGCTTACTTAGGTGATGTACACGGTGTCCGCCCTCCCCATTTAGGTAAGAAAAGTATGGGGCAAGCCGCTGTCGGAGATCGCTATTTTGTGCCAGCCGTGTTGGATTATCGCCTAGAGCGTATGGCTAAAGGCATGAAGGGTATTTTGCTCTGGTTAATTGAGGGACATATTTTATCTAGCCAAGAATTGGCATTCTTAACAACCCTATGTGAATCCGACTCCCGCATCAAAGTGGTTGTTGAACTAGGTGGTGACCGCTCATTTAAGTGGTTTCCGCTTAAGGACGCTGTTAAATCTGCATAGGTCGACCATTGGCCAACCAGAAACTGGCCAAAAAAGAACATTTGTTCTAATTTGACTGCAGAGTATTTTGCTAAGCGATAGTATAGGTGGGTGACTATTCCCCTAAATCCGCTAGATTCCCTGAGACTTGGACAATGGTTCAAGCTTATTTGTGGCGCTAGTTATCAAGATGTCTCAAAAGTCCGTAATTTGTCCCTGGTGTATAGCCTTGCAGGGGCAGATTGCGTTGATGTAGCAGCTGATCTGGCAGTGGTACAGGCTGCCACTGATGGAATAACTGCATCACAGTTTGTGACACCAACTGGCTCTGGCAGACGTCCGTGGTTGATGGTGAGTTTTAATGATGGTCAAGATCCTCACTTCCGCAAAGCGTGGTTTGATGGCCGAAAATGCCCTGTCAATTGCCCCCGTCCTTGCGAGCGAGTATGCCCAGCTGATGCGATCTCGTTACTTTCAGACAAACCTGGGCTGTCAGGGTTGGGGGTAATTGCTGAACGCTGTTATGGCTGTGGCCGTTGTTTGCCGGTCTGTCCCTATGGTTTGCTGAAAGAGAACGCATTTACTGTAGCCGCAGGTGAGCTCGTACCCACACTGATTCCCTTCATCGATGCAATTGAAATCCACACTCAAATTGGTCGACAGATTGAATTTCAGCGCCTATGGCAGCAAATTGCTTCTTATATTCCGCAGCTGAAGTTGGTGGCCGTCAGTTGCCCCGACAGCGAGGCTTACGGCATCACCATTGTTGACTATCTAACTGAGCTCTATCAGTTAATGGATCCTAAGCCCAACCAATTGCTGTGGCAGACGGACGGACGACCCATGAGCGGCGATATTGGTAGGGGAACAACCCTTGCGACGGTTCGGCTAGCTGAAAAGGTCTTAAACGCTCGTTTACCTGGCTATGTTCAACTAGCAGGCGGAACCAACGACTATACGGTGGCTAAGTTGCGATCGCTAAATTTGCTCAAGCCTCGCCTACAGTCTCTTGGAGAGACTAACTCCAACACCATAGGGATTCACGGGATTGCCTATGGTAGCTACGCCCGTCGATTATTGAACCTGGGAGATGGCCATCTCGAAGATGAGCCAGAGCAGCTATGGCAGCAGGTTAACTTAGCGCTGGGCTTGGTAAGTCAGATTAAGCCTGATATCCGGAACGCCACCAGTATTTCACACTTCTTAAAACAAGAGAACTATCCAAAACCAAGCTCAGCTGCGACGGTTCCCCCATAGGAGGTAGCTGTAGTCAGGCAAGCCAGTTTGACTCCTATGGCTGAAAACCTGGCTCGATTCTACCTATTTTTAAATATTCCTTTTTAGTTTCCCGAATCTATGGCTCGTTCAGACGAATATCAATCTACGCCTGAATCGACTGCTGCACTTTCTAAAAGCAGTGCTCCAATTCATGACGACCTGGATCAGCTTTTAAGTATCCTGCCTGAAGGCCTGCGGGCTCCCCTGAGTAATCACCCTCAGCGTTCTCAGCTAATTGAGGTCATCCTAGATTTAGGTAGACGACCCGAAGCTAGATTTCCAGGCAAGGCAGACTATCTTTCAGAGCAGGTTATTTCCAAGGAAGATTTACAGCACTGTATTGAACGGGTTGGGACGTTTGGGGGTGATAATCGCGCTGGAATTGAGAAAACGCTACACCGCATTAGTGCTATGCGGAACCGAGCTGGAACCATTATTGGCCTGACCTGTCGAGTGGGTCGAGCTGTTTTTGGTACGGTCGAAATGATTCGTGACCTGGTTGAAGCAGGCCAGTCAATTTTACTGCTGGGCAGACCAGGTGTGGGCAAAACTACTGCTCTACGCGAAATTGCTCGCGTCTTAGCAGATGACCTTGATAAACGCGTCGTCATTATAGACACGTCCAACGAAATTGCTGGTGATGGAGACATACCTCACCCTGCCATCGGTCGAGCCCGCCGTATGCAAGTAGCTCGACCGGAACAACAGCACCAAGTCATGATCGAGGCCGTTGAAAACCATACCCCCGAAGTCATTATCATTGATGAAATCGGTACTGAGCTCGAAGCACTAGCAGCCCGAACTATTGCAGAAAGAGGGGTACAGCTAGTGGGTACCGCCCATGGTAACCAACTAGAAAACCTGATCAAAAATCCAACTCTGGCTGACCTCATTGGCGGTATTCAAACGGTCACCCTAGGAGATGATGAAGCTCGTCGTCGGGGTAGCCAAAAAAGTGTTTTGGAACGCAAAGCTCCACCCACATTTGACATGGCCATTGAAATGCTGGAGCGACAACGGTGGGTTGTCCATGAGGATGTAGCAGCTACGGTTGATCATCTATTGCGCGGGCGCATGTCGGAAACCCAGGTTCGGACGGTGGGAGAAAACGGCAAAGTCTCCATTACCCATGAACTACCGGATATTGTTAGTCAAAGGCGCACCACTCGACGGACTCAGCGAGGTTGGCGCGAGGCTGGCCAAATGGAACCCGTTGCACAACGAGCTCGCCAGCATGGCACCAAGGCACCGACGCCACTGCCCGTACCTAATGCTACTGATGAGTTTCAAGCCTTGTTGGATCGGCAACTGGATACAAGTAGTTTGGAGCTGTCCACACCAGTGGGGCCTAATGGGGAAGATTTGGTGCCGCTTTATCCCTATGGCATTAGCCGTGAACAGCTACATCATGTCATTGATACGCTGAAACTTCCGGTATCAATTACCAAGGAGCTTGGGGTGGCTCAAGCAGTGTTGGCATTGCGATCGCATGTGCGAAACCACTCTAAACTCAAAACCATTGCAAAATCGCGTCAACTTCCTATTTACACCGTCAAATCCAATACCATTCCACAGATCACACGGGCCCTGCAACGTCTTCTAGATATTGACCCTAGAGATCAATCAGCAGCTATTGATCTTTCTCTCTTTACTCGCCAAGGCGAAGATGATGAACTCGAAGCCCTTGAAGAAGCAAGGCTAGCAGTTGAGCAAATTGTGATTCCTAAAGGACAACCCGTCGAATTATTACCCCGCTCCGCAAAAATCCGAAAAATGCAACACGAATTAGCCGAGCACTATCGACTTAAGTCCTTGAGTTTTGGGGATGAACCCAACCGTCGGCTACGTATTTTTCCCGCCTAAATATCGCCATACCTATGGGTGCCATACACCTAAACGTTCTCCTGAGTACCCCATTCAGATAAGATAATCACCACAGGCCCAATGGCCAGGCACACAATTGGAGCCATCTGTAATTGGGAATAAGTTTATGAAACGTATTTTGTCTCGTTTGTTTGCATTTACCCTAGTGGCCATCCTAGGTCTCACTGGCTGCGGTGGTGACGGCATGGGAGCTGACGGACTCAGCGGTAACTATCGCCAAGACACCATGGCAGTTGTAGAAACCCTCAGAACCGCCATTGAGCTACCCGCAGATGCTCCAAACCTCCCTGAGGTTCGCTCCCAAGCCAGACAACAGATCAATGCATTCTCAGCTCGCTATCGTCGATCTGCAAATGCAGCTAGTCTAAGTTCCTTTGCCACCATGCAAACAGCAGTGAATGCGCTGGCAGGCCACTATAGTTCCTATCCCAATCGCCCTATTCCCGCAAAGCTGAAGGCTCGGTTAGAACAAGAGTTTAAGCAAGTCGAAGCTGCACTGCGTCGAGAATCGGCTTAGCTAATAATTAACAGTCACAAATACCCAAAAAAGCCTCGCCGGAATCCGGCGAGGCTTTTTTGGGTATTCCCATGGCAATTTACATCTACTAATGGCTATATCGAGTAGCAAGCGAGCTCAAGACACATCAACTGTCCATAACAAAAATTAATTGACCGCTTGTTAAGCTATTTGCTAGAATCACACTTCTGTAGGCAAGTTTTTTACATTTTCAGCATGAAAGTACGGGCATCCGTCAAGAAGATGTGCGACAAGTGCCGGGTGATCCGTCGGCGCGGTCGAGTGATGGTTATTTGTTCTAACCCCAAGCATAAGCAACGCCAGGGTTAGCCACTGTAACGAGTTTAACGATTTATTTCACATTCAACTGAGCGGTTGCCAACTGACATGTCAGTGCCAACGTAACCGCACGGCAGCAAACTAGGGAGAAAGCACGGTGGCACGTATTGCAGGCGTTGACCTACCAAGGGATAAGCGCATTGAGATTGGTTTAACTTACATCTACGGTATCGGCCTGAGTCGGTCCAAAGAGATCCTGGAAAAAACTGGGGTCAACGCCGATATTCGCGTTAAGGATTTGGCCGATAGCGATGTAGCAAAACTACGGGAAGTGGTTGAAAACGACTATCAAATCGAAGGTGATTTGAGACGTTGGGAAAGTATGAACATCAAGCGGCTAATGGATATTGGCTGCTACAGAGGACGTCGCCATCGGTCAGGACTGCCCGTGCGTGGTCAGCGGACTCGCACTAATGCGCGCACACGTCGTGGTAAGCGCTTGGCTATTGCTGGCAAGAAGAAGCCTGGTAAGAAATAAAACCTGACGACGCAATCTGTAGGTGATCTTTACATTCCAAGGGTTGCCGATTTAGACATGCGTGCTACAACAGGAAAGGCATTTTGGCAAGGAATTGGCAATCAGGTGGGTCACTAGTCGGCGACTACACAGGTTTTTAAAGAGTTAACGTTTTCGGAATACAGGAACTATGGCTAAAGGCGTCAAGCGCGCGGGTGGACGCAAACCCCGGAAGAATGTCCCCAACGGTGTTGTCCACATTCAATCAACATTTAACAACACCATTGTGACTATTACAGATACCAAAGGTGATGCAGTTTCATGGGCATCAGCTGGTTCCAGCGGCTTTAAAGGTGCCAAGAAAGGAACTCCCTTTGCAGCTCAAACAGCAGCCGACAGTGCTGCCCGTCGAGCTATGGACCAAGGAATGCGTCAGGTTGAAGTCATGGTTAGTGGCCCTGGTGCTGGTCGTGAAACGGCCATTCGTGCTCTTCAAGGGGCTGGGTTAGAAATCACTTTAATTCGTGATGTGACGCCTATTCCCCACAACGGCTGCCGCCCACCCAAGCGCCGCCGCGTCTAATTTTTTTTAACCTATCAGCTAAAAAGTTAGCCACCAGGCAATAGCTATCTAAGGGAGGTCACTGTAGTGGGACAGTTTAAAATTGAATGTGTAGAATCAATCGTCGAAGACGATCAGAGCCAATTTAGTCGTTTTGTACTCGAACCTCTTGAGCGTAGTCAAGGGATCACAGTTGGTAACGCACTCAGACGGGTTTTACTCTCAAATATTGAGGGTGCTGCTATCACAGCGGTGCGCATGGCAGGGGCAAATCATGAGTTTGCAACAATTCCAGGGGTACGTGAGGATGTGCTTGATATCATTCTGAACCTCAAGGAAGTTGTTGTTAAGACCTACACAAACCAACCTCAGATTGGCCGCCTAGCTGTACAAGGTCCTGCAACTGTAACGGCAGCGCATTTTGAGTTGCCTGCTGAAGTTGAGCTTATTAACCCAGATCATTACGTGGCCTCAGTTGCGCAGGGTCACACACTTGAAATGGAGTTTCGGGTAGAAAATGGTCATGGTTACCGTGCTGTCAGCAACAATCGCGATGAAGCAACAGCCCTAGACTTCATGCAAATTGACGCTGTCTTTATGCCAGTAAGAAAGGTCAATTATTCAGTTGAAGAGACAATCGTTGGTGCCGATCAGCCTAAAGATCGCTTACTGATGGAAGTTAGTACGAATGGTAGTCTGACGCCTCAGCAGGCAATGAGCCAGGCAGCGGATATTCTGATAGACCTGTTTAACCCACTCAAGGATGTTACCCTTGAGCCCAAGCGGGATGAAGACGTCAAAGAGGAAGACACCACTTATCAGATTCCAATTGAAGAATTACAGCTGTCTGTACGTGCCTATAACTGTTTGAAGCGAGCGCAGATTAATTCTGTGTCTGATTTGCTGGACTACAGCCAAGAAGATCTCCTTGAGATTAAGAACTTTGGTCAGAAGTCAGCGGAAGAGGTGATTGATTCACTACAACATCGATTGGGAATTACCCTACCTATCGAAAAACCGGCTAAACAATCTTAGGCCTAACGCCTTGGCCTTGAGTGTTTTCAGGCCAATCTCTCCGAAGCCCAAGGCTTCGGTTTTTTCTTGTCTATTTGCTAACAGAGGAGACCCTATGCGCCATCGTTGTCGTACGCCCCATCTGGGCAAACCTGCAGATCAGCGTCGTGCTTTGTTGCGATCGCTAACTACTGAACTCATTCGTCACGGTCGGATCAAAACCACACTCACTCGAGCCAAAGCCGTCCGTTCCGAAGCCGAGCGTATGATCACCCTAGCCAAGGAAGGTTCCCTGGCGGCTCGCCGTCGAGCCATGGGGTACATGTACGACAAAGACCTTGTTCATTCTTTGTTTGAACAAGCCCCCTCTCGATATGCTGAGCGTCAGGGTGGCTATACTCGCATCGTGCGCACAATTAGCCGCCGAGGTGACAATTCAGTGATGGCCATTATTGAGCTCACCTAGTTCCCATTGATGGCTAATCGTACGCCCGCTAAGCAGCTCGAAGCTGTCCCTAAAGCCAACCAAGGTAACCAACGGGTAGCCATTGTTATTCAATATCAGGGCACCCATTTTTATGGATGGCAACGTCAGCCGGAAAAACGTACGGTACAAGCGGAGATTGAGGCAGCGATCGCGTCATTACTGGGTTATCACGTCACCATTCATGGCGCAGGGCGTACTGATACGGGGGTACATGCGGCAGCCCAAGTAGCCCACTTTGATGCTCCTAAAATCATCCCAGCCTACCGTTGGGCATCTATACTTAATCATCGATTAAGTGAAGACATCGTGATTCGCGCTGCGGCTCAGGTTCCCGATGATTGGCATGCCCAATATTCGGCCAAATGGCGACGGTATCGATACACCATCTACACCGATGCCTATCCCAATCTCTTTGTTCGTCCCTACGCATGGCATTTTTACCATGAGCCGCTGGACGATCAGCTAATGCAGTCGGCATTAACCCCCATGGTGGGTTATCATGAGCTAACTGCGTTTCATCGCGCGGGATCTAGTCGTGCCCATTCGTGGGTTGAGTTGCAGGCGGCTGAATGTTCCCGCTGTGGACCGTTTGTTCAGGTTGAGCTGCAAGCTGCCGGTTTTCTGTACGGCATGGTGCGCCTGGTGATGGGCTTGCTAGTGAGTGTGGGACGCCGCCGCTTAACCCCTGCTGCTTTTACTGAACTATGGCAGTCAGGGCGTCGTGACTTGGTTAAGCATGCCGCACCGGCTCGAGGACTTTGTCTGTTGCGAGTCGGTTACCAACATTTCCCCTTTGCACCGGATGCTTGGTTTGATACTCAACCACAGCTAACGCTGCATTCCACCACCAAGAATTTGGCTGTTTAGATTGCTGTGGGCAATCGTTGAGATGTTACTCAACACTCTTAGAAAAAGAAGCAGCCTTTCATCCAGTTCGTTGATATCAGAGCCTAAGCATGTTTAAGACCTACATTCCCCCTGTCCAAGAAATTGACAAGAAGTGGTACGTTGTCGATGCGGCTGACAAGCGCCTTGGTCGTCTAGCAACAGAAATTGCCAATATCTTGCGTGGTAAAAATAAACCCACCTTCACCCCCAATATGGATACGGGTGACTTTGTTATCGTAATTAATGCTGAGAAGGTTAACGTTACCGGTAACAAGCGTCAGCAAAAACTCTACCGCCGTCACTCTGGTCGTCCTGGTGGAATGAAGGTTGAAACATTTGACCAACTACAGAACCGGATTCCTGAGCGCATTATTGAAAAGGCTGTTAAAGGAATGCTGCCTAAGAATGCTCTCGGACGTAAGCTGTTTACCAATCTGAAAGTCTATGCAGGTCCTGAGCATCCCCACGCTGCTCAACAGCCTGAAACAATCAGCCTTTAGGAGTCGACCTCATAGTATTTAGCAGTATTTACAGGAGAGCATAATTCCATGTCAGAAGGACAGTCCGATCGCGTTGTTTATTGGGGTACTGGCCGTCGCAAGGCATCTGTCGCCCGCGTACGCTTAGTTCCAGGAGAAGGCAAGCTTTTTGTCAACGGTAAACCCGGTGAAGATCATCTTCAGAACAACTCTGCCTACTTGTCAGCAACCAAAGCTCCGCTAGAGACTCTAGGCCTGGAAGGTGACTACGATATTTTAGTTAATGTTCGTGGTGGTGGATTGACTGGTCAAGCTGATGCCATCAAGCTCGGTGTAGCTCGAGCTCTGTGTGAACTAGACCCTGCAAACCGTGGTCCTTTAAAGATTGAAGGTTATCTAACCCGTGATCCCCGTTGTAAGGAGCGTAAGAAGTACGGTTTGAAGAAAGCCCGTAAAGCCTCCCAGTTCTCCAAGCGTTAAGTTTGGATTCTATCTATTTTTTAGATCATCTCACTACCGGATTAGAACAATGCCAAAAGCTGATATTCATCCCGAGTGGTATCCTGACGCTAAGGTTTACTGCGACGGCAAGTTAATTATGACTGTGGGCTCTACTAAGCCCGAGCTTCACGTTGATGTATGGTCTGGCAACCATCCCTTTTACACAGGAACGCAGAAAATCATTGACACTGAGGGTCGTGTAGAGCGCTTCTTACGTAAGTACGGCATGGCCGACGATAAGGCCAAAACAGCTGATAGCTCAGAAGGCTAGCTGCTCATAACGTCATCTTGAATCCGAAGGATTATTGTATCCTTCGGATATTTTTTATTTGACATTTCTTCTAGCCCGAATCCGCTGAAATCATTGAGCAAATCCCATGGCTGAGCAATATCTACTCGACAAATTAAAGTCGGTTGACCAAACTTTTGAAGAACTCACCCGCCGCCTTGCCGACCCGGATGTGGCAAAAGATCCGACTGAGTTCCAAAAAATTGCCAAGGCGCGGGCGTCATTAGAGGAAACTATCACCACCTATAACGACTGGAAAAAAGCTCAGTCAGACTGCGAGGGCGCTCAAGAAGTTCTGAAAGAGTCCGCAGGGGACGAGGAACTTCGAGAAATGGCAGCCATGGAAGTCAAGGAACTTCAGGCAACCATTGGTGACCTAGAAAACCGCCTCAAAATTCTTCTGTTACCACGCGATCCCAATGACGATAAAAATATTATGTTGGAGATCCGAGCAGGTGCTGGTGGCGATGAGGCTGGCATTTGGGCAGGGGATTTGTTGCGGATGTACTCCCGCTATTCTGAGGGGCAGGGTTGGAAGGTACAGACAGTTAGTCAGTCGGTCGCTGATATGGGTGGCTGCAAAGAAGCCATTCTAGAAATTACAGGCGACCAAGTTTACAGCAAACTCAAGTTTGAAGCAGGCGTCCATCGCGTGCAACGGGTGCCTGCCACAGAAACTAGCGGTCGAGTGCACACATCGACAGCAACCGTGGCAGTGATGCCAGAAGTGGACGATGTGGAAGTTAAAATTGATTCCAAAGATATTGAACTGACCACAGCACGTTCTGGTGGTGCAGGTGGTCAGAATGTCAACAAGGTAGAAACAGCCGTAGACTTATTCCATAAACCTACAGGTATTCGAATTTTCTGTACGGAAGAGCGATCGCAGCTACAAAACCGAGAGCGCGCTATGCAAATTTTGCGGGCTAAGCTTTACGAAATGATGCTCCAAGAGCAACAAGCAGAAGTCACTGATATGCGACGCTCTCAGGTAGGGACCGGCTCACGCTCAGAGAAAATTCGCACCTATAACTATAAGGATAACCGAGTCACGGACCACCGTCTGGGACAAAACTTTAGCCTATCCCCCGCGTTAGAAGGAGACATTGAAATCATGGTGCAGTCCTGCATCACCCAAGACCAACAGGCTAAATTAGAACAGCTGGCGGCTGAAACTGATACGCCTGTTTAAGATAGCCTCCGGGATGATGCCCCCATGCTCTGGGTAAGTAGTCATTAGTTTTATTTGACAACCTCCAGCTCAAAACTAAAATTAATCACTCACATTCATTCCCTTTACCATGGCGAAATTTCTGCACATTGCCGATGTACATCTGGGATTTGATCGTTACAACAGCAAGGTACGCACCACCGATTTTTTCCATACGCTGTGGGATGTGTTGGAGCGTTATGCTATCCAGACACGTGTAGACTTTGTAGTCATTGCCGGTGATCTGTTTGAACATCGAATGATTCAACCGGCTATTTTGAATCAGGCTCAGCTCTGTCTCCAGCAGTTGCAGAGTGCGGGTATTCCAGCAATTGCCATTGAAGGCAATCATGACAACTGTCCCTATGGCACTAAGACCAGTTGGCTACGCTATTTATCAGACTGGGGATTACTCACACTGCTAGAGCCCAGTCAAGATGAAGCGATGTACACCCCTTGGAATGAGGCAACAAAACGGGGTGGCTATATTGATCTTGACTGTGGTGTGCGAGTACTCGGCTCTAACTGGTATGGTGCTGCTGCCCCTAAGGCCATCGAACAAATTGCACAGGCTATAGAAACATTGCCTGTAGGCCCCGGCTCAACTGTTTTACTCTTCCATCATGGTTTAGAAGGGCAAATTGCTCGTTACTCTGGAGCGTTACGCTATGGCGATTTATTGCCTCTTAAAAAAGCTGGTGTGCACTACGTCGGTCTAGGGCATATCCATAAGCACTACACCGTCGATAACTGGGTTTTTAATCCTGGCTCCCTTGAAGCCAACAATATTGAGGAGGGGGGTCTGGAGCGCGGCGCTCTTCTAGTGGAAATCAATAATGGCCAAGTGGATGCTCAGCTACAAACTGAATATCGACAGCGTCCGATTATTCGTCTGTCCTTAAAATTACGGGGGCAAGAAGCGCTAGAGGATATTGAAGGGCTAGCCCTTAAGGTCATTGACCGGGCAATGGAGCAAAAACGCCTCATCCCTGCGGAGCAGCCCATTGTGGAACTGCGGATTGAAGGGCAGATCGGTTTTGAGCGCTTAGAACTTGATACCAGAAAATTGCAAAGCTTATTGCAAGAACACTGTAGTGCATTAATTTTTCTACTTAGGTATGAAGTTGAAAACGTTGAGTACGGCACGCCATTGCCGGACGATGCTGATCGTCATCAAATTGAACGAGAGATTTTCACCGATCTGCTAACAGCTCACAATGTCTATAAAAAACGAGCACAGCCCCTTGCCGCAGGTTTGATCGATCTCAAAGAACAACAGCTTACTGGTGTAAATGAAGAGACTCTCTACACACTGGTTGAACAGATATTAAACCCACCGACGAAAGCATCTCCTGGCCATTCGGGTTAAGATTGCGTCAAACTTGTGTCCCCTGCACTGCCGTCAATAACATCAGAGGATATCTGCATGGGTTTAGATCGATCACCGGACTATTTGATTAAAACCGGGCTAGCTGCACTCAAGCAAAAAGATTATGAGCGTGCGATCGCAACGTTTACACAGCTCAGTCAAGCGGATGGGGTCAGCACAAACCATCGACTCAAAGCTCAAATGGGTCTTATTCGTACCTATGAAGCCCAAGGAGCGAATATCCAGGCCCAAACCCTATGCAAATCTCTACTAAACAGCCATAGTCAGGCTATTCGTCAATGGGCCCACGATAAATTAAAACATTTAGAGACTGACCAACCATCAATAAAGAGACCCAATAGCACACCTGAAGCACCCCAGAGTAGAGGGTTTGTCCCTGAGAGCAGCGGCTTTATCCCTTTTAACGACCAGACACCGACCGTCAATCAAACACCCCCCTCAAAAGACAGTATTTCCTCACCAGACATCCAACCAACATTGGCTGAAGACGGCCCTAGCCAATCGCTAACGCACAGTGAGCAAACCATTGCTGACAGTCGTGGACTTTCTAACCAGACATTAAACGTACAGCCTCAGTCCACCAACGACCTCACTCACCAAACTGTAGGCAGATCGTCTTTGTTCCATTATGAAACGCTCAACACTAAACAAGATTTGAGCACCATTGACACAGGCGTCAATCAAGTGCCGAAAAGTACGCCAACTGCTGCATCCACACCACAGCAAACTAGCACGTCCACACAACGGCCAAAGCCACAGCCCCCTAAACAGCAACAATCCCCTCACCAAAAACAACAAGACTCTCCCCCCACCCTCTAGCTTCTGCACCTCCACCACATGGCCCTGACACTTGGCCCCAAGGCACTCGCCTCAGAGCCCTGAAATCTCTAGGTAAAGTCAGTAAAGGGAAACTTTGGTTTGCTCAAATAACAACAATCCCAATTCTTTTTTTGGTAATTCGTTGGTCGCTAAAAACTAGCCTGATCTTTATTCGCGGCTACTTACAGTTTCTCGATCGGATCTTACCGATCAATATTAGACCAGCCCCATTTTTTTGGGGTAACCAGACCTGGACAGTCCTGATTGGATTGGGACTATTGACGTTGGCAGCGCCCTGGTTATGGGCATTGCTTTTACGCCCTTCTGAACAAATCACCCATCAACAATTACAAAACTACAGCCCGGAAGCTGCTCAGTTATTACGACGTCTCTGCACAAATCGACGCTGGAAATTTCCCACAATTCAGCTAATAGACAGTGAACTAGCCGTTATTTTTTCCTATGGCTGGCAGCCTCGCGTTGGTCAACTGGTGGTCAGCCAGGGGCTACTCGATCGCCTACAGCCCGATGAGTTGGCCGCAATCATCATGTATGAAATCAGCCACTGGCCCAAACTTGATTGGATCTTGTTTTCCGGACTAGGGCTGTTATTACAAGGATGCCATCGTGTCTATTGGTTCTTGGCACGGCACGGCGAGCATCGCCCAATCCTCATCCAGTGGACTGCTGGTACACTCGCCACTCTTAGTTATTGTATGTTTTGGCTACTGGCCAAGATCGGGTGTAGCTTAGCGCGTATTCGCACGCCCTATCGAGATCGCATCGCCACCGAACTTACGGGCAATCCCAATGGCCTTGTACGGGCACTGGCCAAATTGTCACAAGCCAACGCAGAGGCTATCGCCCAGCAAGGCTACACACCTCCTTTATTGGAAAGTTTGGACTTAATGCTGCCAGTTGGATTGGAAGAAACGGGGACATCGGTGCAGCAGTATGCTTGGGGAGCGTTTAATCCATTGCGGCACTGGCTATCCATCAATCAAGCCCACCCACCCCTAGGAGATAGACTCTATACCCTAGGGGCTTATGGACGGCATTGGCGACTCAAACCGAGTCTCAACTTTGCCCATCTGACCCTCAAAAATAGAGCGCGCATTCTCTCTGCCCATGATTGGCAAGAACTCCTATCCCAGGGGGGCGGATGGTCTGGATTAATCGTGGGGTTGGGTGTAGCAGGTGTAATGTGGCTCATTGGTGCGATCGCGACAAGCCTCGATTTCCCTCTACTGGATTGGCTTTATAAAGATCGCAGCATTCTCATTGGTATCCCTCTGATCTGTGCCGCAACTGGCCAGTTACTAAGGATCAATCCCTTTTTTCCAGAAATCAGCAACACTCAGCCAAAAAGTGAAGCACACCTAACAAGCTGGCAAAAAGATCCTACGCTGATTCCCCTCAGTCATCGACCTGTAACTATCAAAGGTACTCTGACAGGCCGCCCAGCCTTAGCAAACTGGCTAGGTCAAGAATGGCGACTACGCACACCCCAAAACTGCATTAAACTGCATTACACCAACCACTTTGGCCCCTTGGGCAATATCAAAAGCCTCACCCCTTGGCTCCAACAGTCATTACAGGTAACCGGATGGTTTCGCCGAGGACATCACCTCTGGATTGATATTGACCGCCTCCAAAACGATCAAAACCAAATCAAGATTGCTCAACATCCCATATGGGCTACCATTAGCAGCCTCTGCCCTTTGGCGTACGGCCTTTGGCTCATCTTCAAAGGCGGCTGACCATACCGACACGTTGCACCCATTACCAGAAAATGTTAAATATTGTAAATGAGTACTGATTGCCTAATTTCGTTTCAGATTGTTTATTTAGCAATTTGTCGTTGGGCATCGGGTTCTCCTACTCTCAACACAGCAAACCAGCCCTACTAAAGTGGCTGGTTTTTTTATTACACAGATGCTGTTGTTTTGAAAAAATGGTTTAACGATAAATCATTTACTTATATCAATTGTCTTTCCCTTCGAGTAAATGCCCTCAATGGTTTTACCCACGGAAGGGACAAAACAGACCAATACACTTGATGGCATACTCTACGCTATCTTTAGGGAGCTTCACCAAAAAAACCACTGAATAGCTTGGCTAGGCATCGGACAGCGTGATACCTTGAAGGTGTAGAGATACGTCATAGTTCTCATTGAATATAATGAGAATTCTCTGGTAACGATAGTGATGAGTAGTCGTTTTAGTTGACTGTTACCAGAGTTTTAAAGTGATTTTTGCAGACCCCTAAGTAGGGTTGTTAGCTCATCAACGTAGTTGCTCGCTTAAAATGGCCAGTTTTTTTGCTGCGGTTCGTCACCTGTTAATCATTTCAAGCCACAGTTACAAGCTATTTTCTAGAGATTTCCAAGCTCTGGTAGGGCTAGTTGGCTAATTTTTTGTTTGCCTATCCGCCGCAGTTGTTTTTTAGATTTTTTTAAGAGGTATCCCATGTCAGTGCGCTTATATATTGGCAACCTACCCCGCGATCTAGAACGCGAGGAGTTTGAAGCTGTCTTCTCAGAAGACGTGGATAATATCGTTTCAGTAAAATTGATTGCTGACCGAAAGACTGGCAAGTGCCGCGGCTTTGGGTTCGTAACTGTTAAAACTGATGAGATCGCAGACACCCTTGTTACCAAGTACAATGGCCAGGCTTTGCAAGACATCACTCTAAAGGTTGAGAAAGCAATGCCCCGTACCAAAGAAAATGAGGGCGCTAATGCTAGTAGCGGAAACAATAATCGAAAGGGCGGTAAGCGTAACGGCGGTGGACGTAAGCCTGCTACCTATTCCTCCCCAGCTCCTGAAAGCACACAGCCCGATCCTCGATGGGCTTCCGATTTGGAAAAGCTCAAGGAAATGCTAGCTGCCCAAACAACTGCTTCATAGAAGCGCCCTCCACTACTTGACTTTAGGAAAAAGCCAGGGGATGCATCCCCTGGCTTTTTTTAATGCTGAAAGTTTATAACCTTTAGAGGATTCAACGCTAGCTTAAAGCACCCGAGCACGAAGCAATGCAGGTGGCAAGCAGAGCAGCTTACGTACTGTAGGGACAAATGCACGTCTGTTAAAGACATCGTATTGATTCTCAGCAATTACATCCAGAATCTTGCGATAAAGCATCAGAGCAGACCATACAGGCCAGCGAGCATCAGGGCTTAGAACACTGATACCGCTTTCTGCCTGACGATAAAACTTTAATGCCCGTTGAATCTGAAAGCGCATCAGTGCGCACCAACGCTCATCAATCACCCCATTCATTAAATCGTCTTCACTATATTTGAATAGCTCAAGGTCTTCGAGGGGTAAGTAAATACGACCACGACGGGCATCTTCTCCCACATCACGCAAGATATTAGTGAGCTGATTAGCAATGCCCAAGGCAATAGCTTCTTCCGTAGGACAAGGTAATGCCTTAGCCCAGGGTGCTGTGTTGTATTCAGGGTCCACACCCATCACTACGGTGGACATTAAACCCACCGTACCTGCAACCCGATAGCAATATAGCTTTAGATCTTCAAAGGTCTCGTATCGAGAGCATTCTAAATCCATCCGTTGCCCCGAAATCATGTCACGGAAAGGCTGGATATCTAAGGAGAAATGCTCTAGAGCGTCCACCATAGCGACATCGTAGTCATCCTGAGGATGACCTGAAAAGACAGACTCTAGTTGCTTCTCCCAATCATTAAGGGTGTCTTCAGTCGTGAACTGAGCAGAAGGGCCATCAACCAACTCATCTGTACGCCTACACCATACATAAATCGCCCAAATGGCACGGCGTTTGACTTCCGACATCAGCATCGTACCCATATAAAATGTCTTTGAGTACTTAGCTGTAATTTGCCGACAGCGTTCGTAGGACTCATCTACAGAAGCCAACTTGGACGCAGGCGAGACATTAGTAGTGGGTTGCAGCAGCATGGGTGTCCTTCTTAAGCAAAAAAGCGTCAAGAGCTAGTAGGGAGTCAAAAAACAAGAGATGAATGTTTGCCAGCTAATGACAAATGCAAATTCACCTTACTATCCTTGAACATTTGTAAATGCCCAAGCACAGGATTAATCACAAGTTTTCGTGGATTTTATCCATTATAGATTTTCAAGCGTTACATTCTGATACAAAAACGTAACATTAACCTTAGTGAGGTTTCAATTAACCAGAAATTGAAACAGCTAGAGGCGATGGCTCTAGCTGGTAACCACCCTTTGCAGCACGGTACTATAGTTTGCTGGTAAAACCACGAAGAATTAAATTCCTGTCCTAACTCTTCAGCCAACCAGACTTATCCAACTTAAAGTATCCATCCCCATGACCACTAATTTTGAATTTTTGAGACAAACTGACCCAGATATTGCCGCCATCATCGAGAACGAACGTCAGCGTCAACAGGAACACTTAGAGCTAATTGCCAGCGAGAACTTTACATCCCCTGCTGTCATGGCTGCCCAAGGTTCTGTTCTGACAAATAAATACGCAGAGGGGTTACCTAATAAGCGATATTACGGCGGGTGTGAATTTGTCGATCAGGCTGAGGCTCTGGCAATTGATCGAGTCAAACAGCTGTTTGGAGCGGCCCACGCTAACGTTCAACCCCATTCGGGTGCTCAGGCTAACTTTGCAGTTTTTCTAGCCTTACTACAACCCGGCGATACCATCCTGGGTATGGATCTTTCCCATGGTGGTCACTTAACTCACGGCTCTCCGGTGAATGTATCGGGCAAATGGTTCAATGTTGTCCAGTACGGCGTTAACAAGGAAACTGAGCAACTTGACTACGATGAAATTCGGAAGCTAGCCCTTGAGCATCGACCTAAAATAATTATTTGTGGCTATTCTGCTTATTCCCGAACTATTCATTTTGATAAGTTCCGAACCATTGCTGATGAGGTAGGTGCTTACTTTATGGCCGATATCGCTCATATTGCAGGGCTAGTTGCGACAGGTCATCATCCCAATCCCATTCCCCACTGTCATGTAGTGACCACCACCACACATAAAACATTGCGAGGTCCCCGTGGTGGTCTGATCATGACCAATGACCCTGATTTGGGTAAAAAGTTTGATAAAGCCGTGTTTCCTGGTAGCCAAGGGGGGCCCTTAGAGCATGTCGTAGCCGCTAAGGCAGTCGCTTTTGGAGAGGCGCTTAAACCCGAATTTAAGACCTATTGCGCCCAGGTAATTACCAATGCCAAAGCCCTTGCAGCGCAGCTACAGACACGAGGGTTTAAGGTGGTTTCAGATGGCACCGATAATCACCTGGTATTGGTTGATTTGCGTTCCATTGGTATGACTGGAAAACAGGCTGACGCTCTAGTCAGCATGGTCAACATTACAGCCAATAAAAATACGGTTCCCTTTGATCCAGAGTCTCCCTTTGTGACCAGTGGTCTGCGTTTAGGGTCACCAGCTATGACCACTCGCGGGCTAGGCAGTGAAGAGTTCAAGGAGATTGCCAACATTATTGCTGATCGGCTACTCTCCCCTGAGGATAGTGATGTTGAAACTGACTGTCGAAATCGTGTTGCAGCTCTCTGTAATCGATTTCCTCTTTATCCTCATCTCCACCCAACAGAGGCTATTTTGGCCTAGGTAATCTCTTCATGGCTAGATAGCTTCACAATTGCTCTATCTTCCATGGAATTCCTACAAAGAATCTTTGATACGTCATGAGTACCTGACGTATCAAAGATTTATAAAAATCCCTATATCTCGCCAATTCCTTTGACAAATCCATAATCGTTATTTGAACCATATAATTACCGGCTTGAAAGATCTAGAAAACCTGCTAGGGTGACGGTGACTATTGTGTGTGCTGCCAACCCTGTGCGTTGAGTTCATATAAGAGCTTGTGTTGTCTTCCCCCTTACTCTGTCACCCATGCCCTTTCAGATATATCCCCTGTTAGCTTTTACGCTGTCGGCTGTTGTGGTTCTTGTCGCTACACCGATTGTCAAAAGAATTGGGTTACACAGTGGCCGAGTTGATATGCCTGGTGGCCGTAAAGTACATAAAGTCCCCATGGTTAGGTTGGGGGGCGTATCAATTTTTTTGGGCTCCGTCGTGGCTCTATTGGTTGTTTGGAATATTGGTGGCTTTGTTGATGCCCAAGGTCAACAGCTGGTTAATGAACCTGAGGCTGAAATCTGGGGTGTTACCTTGGGAGGCTTGGCATTCTTCTTAATCGGGTTGTTGGATGATCTATTTGGGCTTTCTGCCATTAGTCGTTTGTTAATGCAGGCTGTTGTCGCGGCTATTACCTGGCATGTAGGGGTGGATATTGAGTTTGTGTCTATTCCAGGGTTGGGCATTGTTCAACTAGCTGGCTGGGTGAGTTTACCCATAACGGTTGTATGGCTGGTGGGGATGGCTAATGCAATTAATTGGATTGATGGGTTAGATGGCTTGGCAGCTGGGGTTTCCGGAATTGCCGCGATTGTCATGATGCTGGTAGCTCTGTTTATGGAGCAGCCTGCTGCAGCCCTTATTGCTGCCGCTCTTGCCGGTGGAGCCTTGAGTTTTCTCAAGTACAATTTCAACCCTGCCCAAATTTTTATGGGGGATGGCGGGGCCTATTACATGGGCTTTACCCTGGCAGGGGTAGGGGTCATTGGTCTGGTCAAAGGTGTAACAACAGCTGCGGTATTTTTACCCTATTTGTTGATATTGGCTGTGCCCATCTTGGATATGTCAGCGGTCATCCTGGCTCGTCTGCGTCGAGGGCTGTCCCCGTTTGTTGCAGATAAAAGACATCTCCATCATCGGCTTTTAAATGCTGGATTATCCCATCGCTTTACAGTGTTATTTATTTACTCTTTGACCCTATGGGTGGGTAGTCTAGCGTTGGCCTTCTCTGATATGCCCAGTGGCAGGGCCTATGCGCTTGGTTCAACAGCATTATTAGGCTACACAGGTTGGCGGGCTAAACGTCATGCGAGATGAACCGGTAACGAATCGGCAATGGCCACTGCCAACAAACAATAAATTCGTAGGGCAGGCCTTATACCTGCCCTCTCTTATATCTATCGACCGTCAATATGGATAATCGTAGGGCTTTATGAGTTGACCAACGTCGTATAGATAGAACGTCTCCGTTGTCGATCTTGCCCGTTGAGTGTCTACGCTTGCTAACAAATCGAACCGCTCAAAGTAGGGGGCGTAGGTAGCTCGGATCTCAGATTGATCATCATCGGCAATACTCAGAAACAGCCCTGAATATCCCAACCAATCTTTTGGCTGAAACCAGACTGCATGACCCCGTGGATCTTGAGTAAATGCCATTACGGGAGATGACGTGAGAGGGCTAATGGCCATGTCTACATATCCACTGAGCCAGAACTCATTCGTCACTAGAAAATTCGCGGCTGCGATCGCATCTCCCACACGCCCCTCTTGCAACCGTCGCCGTAGCTGTACCACGTCAATCATGGTGGTGGTTGGATCGGTTTCTGGTGCCACCACCTCAACCACGCCACCGGGGCGCTGTAGGGTCCCCAGCGCGACATGGCCCAGGGCAAACACTAACAATGTGGCTATCACCAGGGCACTGCTGACCAACCATCGTCTTACTGTTTGGGATGACCAGCCGGCCATGGTTACCGCCAGCAATAAACTCAAACTCCACAGTCCTGGAGCAGGCCAAGCCGGATAAATCCGGGTAAAACCGCCGAGCAAGGTAAACCCAGCCGCAATGGGCAACCCTAGCCATAGAATAAATCGATGGCGCAAATCACCGTTGGGTACATGCCAGAGGTGACGACCAATGGCCCACCACAGTGGAAACCCCAAGGCAGGAAACAGGTAGGCAATACCCACCAGCCACACCCCCACCATATTCAGCAAATTAAACTGAGGCCCCGTGGCATCACCGTCAAACCGGGTAGATAAGTGAAATCCAAAGGAGAGCCAATCATGGTGAAGGTTCCAGTACACCAGCGGCAGTAAAGCCAGGCTAAAAAGCCCTAGGGCGGCCAAGGTCCATACGGACACAAGTGCTTGACGATGACGCGTGCTGGTTAAACAAAACCCCACCAAACTCAGCCCTAAAACAAAGCCGTGATATTTGCTCAGACAGACCAGCCCTAGCAACAGACCAATCAAAGCAATTTTGGCAGTGGGTTGATAGGGTCCCTTCACTGGGAAAAATTCCAAGACAGCCACATACATCGTCACTGACCACCAAAAGATCAAGGCGTTATCTGGGGCTGCTAGCAGACCAAAGCTGAATATAAATAACGGGCATAGGGAGGCGATCGCAACTGCCCCCATCCCAACTTTCTCCCCAAACAACTGCCGCCCGCTTAAATAGAGCAACCACGTACTGAGGCCATATAGAATCAATGCCCCCAGTCGGATCGTCAAGGGTGAAATATACCCCGTTAACCAGGGACCCAGTGCCGTCGTCAACGCCACCATGACCGGATGGTCAAAATAACTCCAATCCCAATGCTGGGTGTACAAGAAGTAGTAAGCTTCATCAAACCCTGGCGGCAACAGCCATGCAATAAGTATTCGTAAAATCCAAGAGCCTATTACCAGCCCCATCAGCCAGCTTGGCCATTGCATCAATTTTCCAGTGGCCATGTTTTCATCCCAATTGCAAAGCGCACGCACCTTCCAAGTATCAGATCAAATTTGCAAGAAATGCTTTACCATCAACCAACACAGGGCACTTTCTCCGCTTTCCTTTATTAACGACCTATCTTGGCCAACCATGATCACCGGCAGTGCAGAAATCATATGTGTGGGAACTGAGCTACTTTTAGGCGATATTCTCAACAGTAATGCCCAATACCTGGCCAAGCAGCTGGCCCATTTGGGTATTTCCCATCACTATCAAACCGTTGTGGGTGATAACCCACTGCGCTTAGCAAGAGCAATCGCCATTGCCTGTGAACGGTCACGGTTGATTATTTTTACCGGTGGCCTTGGCCCCACCCCTGACGACATTACAACTGCAACGATTGCAGACTTCTTTGGGGTACCGCTAGTGGAAAACGTCGAGGTTCTGGCTGATATTAAAGCTAAATTTGCTCAGCGCGATCGCGTTATGACTGATAACAATCGTAAGCAAGCCTGGCTTCCCGAAGGTGCAGATATACTACCGAATACTCAAGGCACAGCCCCCGGTATTCTCTGGCAACCTCGCCCCGGACTGCACATCATGACGTTTCCAGGAGTACCGCGAGAACTGTACTCCATGTGGCAAACCACTGCTGTTCCTTATCTACAAGATCAAGGGTGGAGCAATGGTATCATTCATAGCCGCACCCTCAAATTTTGGGGCACCAGTGAGTCAGGTCTGGCCGCCAAAGTCAATGATTTTCTTCAGCTAGAAAACCCAACAGTTGCCCCCTACGCCAGCGACGGCGTGATTAAGCTGCGAATTTCAGCTAAGGCAGACTCTTTAAACGCTGCTGAACAGCTCATCGACCCTATCGCCAAACAACTCAAAGCCATTGGTGGTGTCGACTGCTTTGGAGAAGACGATGAGACCTTGGGCAATGCTGTCGGGCGGTTGCTCATAGAACAAGCTGCCACTCTAGCTGTAGCCGAATCCTGTACCGGGGGTGGGCTGGGTGCCATGGTTACCGCCGTTCCAGGCAGTTCCCAATATTTTATGGGGGGAATTATCTCCTATGACAACACCGTTAAAGAGCGGCTATTGGGAGTTTCGCCTCAGGATTTAGTAACCCATGGGGCTGTCAGTGCTCCAGTTGCTGAACAAATGGCAGGTGGTGTCCGTGCACGGCTGCGAACCGATTGGGGCATCAGTATTACAGGCATTGCCGGTCCTGGTGGCGGCAGTCCGCAGAAACCTGTTGGTTTAGTATTTATTGGTGTGGCAAACCAGACAACTACGTGGCATATTGAATGCCGGTTTGGCCATCGTAAAAGCCGCGAGTGGATTCGTTTAATGAGTCGTAACACCGCGCTAGATATACTCCGACGTACCTTACTCAGTAATCCTCAGACAGTGTAAGTACCGACATCGGGATGACAACACCTTGATCATTTCTGCTAATTCGTTATTATGGTGAATACTTCCACAAGTAACTTCACCGAAGTTTACTTCAAGTTGATTTGCTATTTGTGGAATTTATAATGGTCTTGTTAAATGAGACCGCACCAGATGAGATTAGGAGCAGCCTGGCTCATGGATATTGGCAAAATTCTGGAAAAGTTGAAGAACTGGGTAAATCGGGTTTTAGACTCTTTGCTTGGCCCTTCAGCACAACCGGAGCCAGAAGCAATCCCTATTCCAGTTAACGATCGCCGCCGTCGTTAAGCCCCAGCATTATTTATAAATGGGCTTTCAAGTATTGTCCTAGGATTAACCTCTGTCGCTTCGCTGGTTAGTCTTTGATACTATTCCATGTGTAGCTTTAGGTGACTCATTGGATAGTATTTTTGTACTTCATGGCCCTAATTTGAACATGTTGGGCAAACGTGAGCCTGAAATATACGGTCACGACACCCTGGATGATATCAATCAGGCCTTAGTATCTCTGGCTGAGTCTTTGGGTGTGCAGGTTAGCACCTATCAGTCTAATCACGAAGGTGATTTGGTGGATGCAGTACAGGCTACTAGTGAAAAGCATCAAGGATTATTGATAAACCCTGGAGCCTACACTCACACAAGTGTTGCCATCCGTGATGCCATTGCCGCTGTAAATATTCCAACGGTTGAGGTCCACCTCAGCAATATTCATAAGCGTGAGGCATTTCGTCACCATTCTTACATTGCCCCCATTGCCATTGGTCAAATCTGCGGCTTTGGCATAAATAGCTATTACCTGGGTCTACGAGCCCTGGTCAATCATTTACAAAATTCAGCCTAGTACCCGATGGCAGAATTTTGGGAGCTATTGCATCCCCCCGTCCACATTTATAGTGGGCAAACTTACGCCACAGAGTACTAGTTTAATGGGGTGGTTCAAGTCTCAGCAGTTGCAGAGTCAGAGGTTACTTTATCCGATGCCGCCCCATTCATATCGGATGTTGGGTGCTCATCCTGGCCCTTAGACTCGGAAGATTGGCTCTGCATTTGCGTCTTAAGTTTTTTAAGCTGCTCAACCATGATACTGGCCATGGTGCCCGGTGTACGTTGTTGAACCCAAACCATACTGGCTGACAGCAACAACTCTTTGAGATAAGCATAGGAAAAATTCTCAGAGGTAGTTGCGATCGCATCAATTTCATCCAGCGATAACTGCATTTCTGACTTCAACTTCTGATTCCAAAGCTGCAAATAAGCCACGCGGTCGTCCATTCCAGGTGCTTCAAAATGATACTTGCGATCAAACCGACTAGGACGCTCCAAAATTGCGATATCTAACCGTTCTGGGTGGTTGGTAGAGGCAATCATCAACACTCCATCGTTGAGGGCGAAACCATCCAACTCATTCAGGAAAAACGATCGATTCTCATCGTCTACTAGAGCATCCAAATCTTCAATCACTACAATGCAAGGGGCAGCCTCCCTAACCCGATTAAAGGCCAAGCGCATGTTATCAGTATCACTACTCTGACGGGTCTTAAAGCTCTTGATATATAAACAGGGATATCCCAAAGAATTGACTAACGCCTTGACCATGTGGGTTTTCCCATTGCCTGGCGGGCCAATAAACAAAAGGCCACGCTTCCAAGGCACGTTGTACTCGGCATACATAGCCTGCGATTCAAAGAAGCGTTGAGCATCTTTGTAGATATCTTCTTTGAGGGTGCCAGCCAGGACTAGATTTTCGAGCGTGGCACTTTTAATCGACGCGTATAAATCACGATTTTTTTGCCAAAAGCCCCCCTCAAACACCAAAACTTCTTCCCTTACTTGGGAGTTCCATTTACAAACATCAGCAAAAAAGTTATCGGCAACAACCTGGGTATCTGACAAAATCCAGTAATAACGGCAATCGTCAAAATACCCCTGAGGCCAGGACAGCTGTAAAACCATCAATATGTGCTCCTGCCACTGGACCTCAAAACAAAAATTCTTTTGCTCATAGCGCAGTTTCTGGTTCTTGGCATCCCAGAGGGTCATTACATGGTTATGCACAACTGCTTCGCGGGCACTTGCCGCATAGCCTGGTGGCAAATCAACCGTGCTAATTACCTGGGTCGTACACAGTCCTTCTTCAGCATATTTACGAAGATCAAAATAGTAGCTATCCCCCTCTAAAATCTCCTTTTCAGGAAAGCTCTCTGCCAGAAACTGACTGACGTAGTAAGGAATGGAGGCGGGAGACATCCGCAACGCTTCTAGAATTAAATACGTAAGATTGACTGAACGCGAACCTGATGAATAAAGCATGCTGAAGCGTATGTGAATGCCTAAAAAGACTGATTTTGCCCTTGGACTATATTTTGCACCGCTTTTCCATAACCGATGGGAAAACTTGGGTTTCTCGATGGAATTCGACAACCTATGCTAGGTTATCCACAACAAAGTCCAGGAGTAGCTATGGGTGATTCGCAAGGTAATCCCTTTATCGGCAATCCCTTTATGCAAAAGGGCAGAAAAAAACCACCCGCTGATCCTGACGTATCTCCCCAGTCTCAACACAAATCGCCAACGGATCTTTCCCTCGCTACGCCAGAGAAACTCAGCAAGTCGCCAGCCGTTGCCCCACCTCAAAACTCAGCTAAACCAACAGCAAAAAAAGTATCAAAATCGTTATCTAAACCGAAGGCCACAGCAAAAACGACAAAAACTCGATCTAGCCCTGCCAAAAAAAACACTAGCCCGCCTTCTACACCAACACCTTCTGCAAGCTACACAGGGAATGGCTACAAAGTTCAGGTATTGGCCAAAATCCCAATGCCCACCAATACCAATATGCCCAGCCGCGACTATTTATGGTTTGCGGTGTATCCTATCATTCCCCGTGTGGGTGACTGCATCTTTCACGATGGCCGCTATTTTCGTGTAGATGCCGTATTTCTATACGAAAACACGAATGCTGGCTGGTGTGCTGACTTAGAAGTTTCTTACTACACCCGACGACACTAGGCCCACGATGTTTATATCACTGCTCAGGCTTAGCCGCGCGGGCAATTGAATGATTCACAAATGAATCATGAATTTGAGTAACCAGGACTTCAGCATCCTCAACCTGGGAATACTGACTGGAGAGGACAACTGTTTGCTCGTTACCATAACCCACAAATGTGATTAGTGCTTGTTGCCCAGCTTCTGGCTCGTACCAAATCCGAAACCCCGACTGTCCATCGATAGCAACCAGGGAGTAGCGCTGCACAGCTACTGCGTCAGCCACGATTTGATCTAGTTTTTGGGGCACAGCAGTCTGCGGATCTTCCCGGAGCATTACAATATCGGTGCGAATAGGCATATTGACGCCATCGGCAATACTGACAATTTCCACACCATTATCTTCTTGGGAGGCTATTTGCCATTCCCTGGGGTAATCCACACTGAACTTAGCAGATTCATAACGAGCAAACTCACTGGGGGCCGACGGTTCCTGCTTAACGTTAACGGCATTACCGGCAGCAAACTCAACCTCTTGGTGATTAGCAAACATCTCAGCGGCAACCTCGGTTGAGCCAGGGGCTAGGACGATCCCTAAAGCGCCTATGCTCAATACAAATTGCCTTACAGTCTGCTTAGTATCAAAGTCCATAAGTGTTTAGCGATGACGTCTATATCTTTGAACAATAGCCCTCAAAACTCTAGTCGCCTGAACACCTCAGTCTAGTATCAAGCATCTCAGGTTTCCATGAAAATTCTTAGCCTTGTCTCAGCATTAGCTCCAGTGACGTTGGGGCTATCTGTAATGGCCACGAGTGCCGAAGTATTTCCTGGCTATATCCCCAAACCTCGTGGCATTCCCAATGTACGCGTTTCAGGAGGCACCCGTTCCCCCGCTGGTGCTAGCTGCATTAGTGATCCGCAAGCACCTCAGCTGACATCCATCTTTCCAGACGATGATCTGGGCTACACCACGGATAATTATCCAGCATTCCAGTGGTATATGCCCAGCAACAACGCTAGCCATGTCGAATTTAACCTCTACGAAGTTGTTAGTGAAGAAGAGGGCATCTTTCAGCCGATTTACCAGACGGCTTTTGTCCCCACCCCCACAGCAGGCATTGCCACTCTAGAGCTTCCTCGTAATATTGGTCTGGCCCCCCTCAAAGCAGAGAACTATTATTACTGGAGCGTAGAGATTTACTGCTCCGATGAGACAACTGCCGTGATGATGGCGGAGGGGTTTGTAGAACGATTGGAGCCTGATCCTACTTTGGCGGCAGCCCTCGCAAATAGTGACGGAATTAGTCGAGCTGCGATCGCAGCTGAAAACAGCCTGTGGTTTGATACCACCCGTGCTCTAACGGACCATCTACAGGAGCAACCCAACGACCGTCAGGCCATTGCCAGCTGGCAAATCCTACTAGAATCTATCGGGCTAGAGAATATTGCGGATGCCCCTCTCCTACCCTAATTAGCAATGTTTTAGCTACTGTTGATCGCCAAATTAAACCAAGGCTTTAACCTACAGTAAACAAACTGTACGTTGATTTTTGTTAAAGTTTATAAACGCGTTCAACGTTGGTAATCTCACTCATTAACCTATGCTGCGTCTCGAAAACATTACAAAGGTTTATCCTACCGGAGAAGTATTGCGAGACGTTACCTGGGAGGTCAAACCAGGTAATCGCATTGGTCTAGTGGGGGTTAACGGGGCTGGCAAATCCACTCAGCTTAAAATCATCATGGGGGAAGTTGAACCCACCAGCGGCAATGTCATTCGCCCCAATGAACTACACATCGGCTATCTCAATCAAGAATTTGAAGTTGATCCCCGCCGCACCGTACGTGAAGAATTTTGGACAGTCTTTGAAGAAGCCAACACAGTTCAACAAAAGCTGGCAGAAATTCCTATACACATGGAAAGTGCCGACCCAGATGCACTAGAAAAGTTGATTAAGGCCCTAGACCGCGAACAACGGAAGTTTGAAGCTCTTGACGGCTACGGTTTGGAATCCAAAATTGAGAAGATTCTGCCCGAAATGGGATTTCAAAATGATGATGGAGAGCGACTAGTTAGCTCCTTCAGTGGCGGTTGGCAAATGCGCATGGGTCTGGGCAAGGTGATGCTCAAAGCTCCAGATTTATTACTGCTGGACGAACCTACTAACCATCTGGATCTAGAAACCATCGAATGGCTTGAGGGCTATCTCAAAGGCTTAACGACACCGATGGTGATCATTTCCCATGATCGTGAATTCCTCGACCGCCTCTGTACTCAGATTGTAGAAACTGAGCGAGGCGTCTCCACTACCTATTTGGGTAATTACAGCGCTTATCTGGCTCAAAAAGCGGAAAGTAAGCTTGCTCAACAGGCCACCTATGATCGTCAGCAAAAAGAAATTGCTAAACAGCAAACCTTTGTCGATCGCTTCCGTGCCAGTGCGACTCGCAGCACCCAGGCCAAGAGTCGTGAGAAACAGTTGGAAAAAATAGAGCTGATCGAAGCTCCCATTTCCGACGTTAGAACTTTGCAATTTAAGTTTCCCCCCGCCCCTCGTAGCGGTCGTGAAGTCGTTCAAATCAGCGACCTCACCCATACTTACGGTGATAACATTTTATTTTTAGGGGCAGAATTGCTGATTGAGCGGGGCGATCGCATCGCTTTTGTGGGTCCCAATGGCGCTGGCAAATCGACGCTTCTGCGCCTAATCATGGGTCTAGAAGAGCCTGTAGAAGGCGATGCCACCCTAGGGGAGCACAATGTCATTCCTAGTTACTTTGAGCAAAATCAGGCAGAGGCCTTGGACCTTAATAAAACGGTCATGGCCACTATTCATGATGAGGTGCCCACCTGGAAAAATGAAGAAGTACGCACCCTCCTAGGTCGCTTTCTATTTAGCGGCGACATGGTAAACAAACCTGTAACCGCTCTCAGTGGTGGTGAGAAAGCTCGTTTAGCCTTGGCCAAAATGCTACTTGCCCCAGCTAACCTTTTAGTTTTGGATGAGCCCACGAACCACCTGGATATCCCAGCTAAAGAAATGCTAGAGTCGGCGTTAAAAGAATATGAGGGAACTGTTCTCATCGTTTCCCACGACCGCTTTTTCATTTCCCAGGTAGCCAATAAGATTGTAGAAATCCGAGAAGGTGAATTACGGCTGTATCGCGGTGACTATAGCTACTATCTTGAGAAAATAGCCCAGGAGAAGGAACGGGCTAGATTAGAAAAAATAGAAGCCGAAAGAGCAGCTAAAGCAGCCGCTAAACGGCAGAAACAAAAGGATAAGCAAAAGGCCAAGGCCGCTGCCAAGAAAAAGGGATAACCATTGACACTGCATCCTTCCTTACGGACATTAATATAAGGTTTCAGATGTACTTCTGTCATGCTCCCAAAACTTTTATATAGTTCTGACAGTTACTCAAGAGCACACCATAGACTTGGAAGTATATAGGCATCCTTGCCCACAGTTATTTTCAATAGCATTAATTTTGGGGTGCTAAGAAAACACAGAGTAAAGCTGTTCAAATAGAAAAATCTATTGACAACGTGGTTGTTCCAATGAGTAATTCAACTCATTGACAAACTGGGGGTAAACAGAGAAAAAAATATAGCTAGATGCTCTATATTCTGGATAATTTTTAGCAAGCGATAATACTCTGATCAATAGCTAAAATATTAGGAAGCTGTTGATACCAAAATGTAGTTAAGCAGTCTCAGAATATACGCCAGAGCAGTTAGGTCTTGCACTGACAGTAGGTTTTTGCTAGCCGCCTAACAAGCTATACTTTTGTACGAGAAAGAAATGTTAAGAAAACCTTAATATTTGAGAAAGGGCGAGTGATATGATCTCGCTAGGCAAAAGGCACAGTCGTTCACAGTCAGAAGAAGGAATTGTAAGTATGGCGCAGGAGTCTGTTTCTCCAATGGTTCTCGTCATCCTGGATGGATGGGGACATCGCGATGAGGACAATGGCAATGCAATTCGCAATGCAAGGACCCCTGTTATCGATAGTCTTTGGACCGCCTATCCACATACCTTAATTCAAACATCAGGTAAACAGGTGGGGTTACCTGATGGCCAAATGGGCAACTCTGAAGTGGGGCATTTAAACATCGGTGCAGGTCGCATTGTGCCTCAGGAGCTTGTGCGCATTTCTGATGCCGTCGACGATGGCTCAATTCAAGAAAATCAGGCTCTTCTGGATGTATGCCAAAAAGTCCGTTATAACGGCGGCAAGCTTCATTTAATCGGTCTTTGTTCGGAGGGAGGTGTACATTCACACCTGGACCACTTGCTAGGCCTAGTGGATATGGCAAAGGCACAAGATATCCAAGAGATCTGCATTCATGCAATTACCGATGGTCGTGATACCCAGCCTACTGCAGGGCAATACGCTATTGGCAAATTGCAAGACCATCTGGAACAGAGCGGGATCGGTCGGATTGTTACCTTAAGCGGACGGTATTACGCGATGGATCGCGACCATCGGTGGGATCGTGTGGAAAAGGTATACAGAGTGATGACAAGTTCAGGCGCTGGCAATGGACTTACAGCCCTAGAAGCAATCCAGGCTTCTTACACTGAAGGCATCACTGATGAGTTTATCGAACCAGTCCGTTTATCATCTGGAACTTTGGCAGCCAATGATGGTGTTGTGTTCTTTAACTTCCGTCCAGATCGGGCACGTCAGCTAACTCAAGCGTTTGTCGCTCCTAAGTTTGAAGGGTTTGAAAGACAGCTAATTGCCCCGCTCCACTTTGTCACCATGACTCAGTATGATGGGTCATTACCTGTGCAGATTGCTTTTGAGCCTCAAAACCTGAGCAATATTCTGGGGGAAGTGGTTGCTAACCATGGGATCAAGCAGTTCCGCACCGCTGAAACTGAGAAATATGCCCATGTCACTTACTTCTTTAATGGGGGTCGTGAAGATCCCTTTGAGGGAGAAGACCGTGAGCTAGTCGCCAGTCCCCAGGTCGCAACCTATGACAAGGCTCCAGCCATGTCAGCGAAGGCCGTTACTGATACAGCAATCACAGCGATCAACAAAAATAAGTATGGTCTGGTTGTGATCAACTACGCTAACCCAGATATGGTTGGCCATACTGGCAATATGGAAGCCACTATTCAGGCCCTTGAGTCAGTTGATGTACAGCTAGGTCGATTGCTCGATGCCGTAGGTCAAGCTGGAGGAACAACTATTATCATTGCCGACCATGGTAATGCTGAATATATGTGGGATGACGAGGGCAGACCTTGGACAGCCCACACAACTAACCCAGTTCCGTTTATTTTGGTCGAAGGTGAGCGTTTGAAGATTCCAGGTCGCGGTTGCGAAGTAGAGTTGCGAGAAAATGGTTGCCTGGCGGATGTTGCACCAACTATCTTGGAAATTCTGCAACTAACCCAACCTGAGGAAATGACAGGTAAGTCTATGCTTGAACCGGCTCGTGTGGATGTGAAGCGTAACCGCACACCGGTCAAAGTATCTCGTTAACTGCATTTCCAGATACAATCTATCATCAACCTGAACTTTTGGGGTGGATTAGATGGTTCGTCATGGTGCCATTACCTGCGGTACCATGGTTTGATGCTGGGGTTTAAGAGTGTATTCTTAAACTCAACAAATATGAATTTACGGAACAGTCAGGCTAGAAAATTGAAATGGTATTATCGGTTTTACAGGTGGTATGGCTAGTGTCTGCCATTGGATTGATCATTTTGGTGCTGTTTCACAGCCCAAAAGGTGATGGCCTTGGAGCTTTAGGGGGACAAGCTCAGATGTTTACGAGTACTAAGAGTGCTGAAACGGCTCTAAATCGTGCTACCTGGCTCCTGACAATCTTGTTTATGGGAATTACGGTGATTTTGAGTGCTGGCTGGCTAGGTAGTACGGTATCTGAACTATCTCCCTCCGTAGACAGTCTTCCCATTGAAGAAACAGCCCCAGCTCCCGCAGCTGATACCATTCCATCTGAACTAGGTTCTCCTGAAGCCCCTGCCGATGCAGCTACAGAATAGGGGCTATTTTTTATAGCTGTCAGCGCTCACTTACACTCATAGTTGTGAACTATGTGCGCCAAGCTATATTTCTTAGACTAAACAAGAAATGCCTTAGAAACCAAGGTTTCTAAGGCATTTCTTGTTTAAAGGAGTCAGTTAAGCGCCCTTTGAGGTTCCTGGGTGAGTCAGTCTGTCCAGGATGCAGCACCCAGGACAGGATGCCCCCAGGAAATCTTCTACAGATTAAAGAGCCTTGGTACGAGCAATGACATTCTCAACCGTGTAGCCGAACTCTTGCATAATGCGTCCACCGGGAGCAGATGCACCAAAGCGATCAACACTGATCATGTCACCTTCAGCACCGTAGTACTTACCCCAACCCATTTCGATACCAGCTTCTACAACCAGGCGCTTGGTGATTGCCTTGGGTAGAACGGACTCCTTATAGGCTGCATCTTGAGCTTCAAAAAGTTCCCAGCAGGGCATGGAAACAACGCGGACTTTCTTGCCTTCGGAACGTAGTTGCTTAGCGGCTTCTAAACAGAGGGAAACTTCACTACCGGTTCCGATTAGCAGTAGGTCAGCACCCTCGTCATCGGAAAGAACATAGGCACCCTTGGCTACACCATCGATGGAACTACCTTCTAGCTGAGGTAGATTCTGACGAGAGAAGGCCATCAGTGTGGGAGTCTTACGACTAGCGATCGCAACCTTGTAAGCACCGGATGTCTCATTACCATCCGCAGGACGAATCACATAAAGGTTAGGAATTGCCCGCAGGGAAGCAACCGTTTCCACTGGCTGGTGGGTGGGACCATCTTCACCCAATGCGATGGAATCGTGGGTCATCACATACAGAACACCCGCTTCAGCTAAAGCCGATAAACGGATAGCCGCGCGCATGTAATCAGCAAATACCAGGAATGTTGCACAGTAGGGAATCAGACCCGAGTTGTGCAGCGCAATACCATTACAGATAGCGCCCATACCATGCTCACGTACACCGAAACGTAGGTTGCGGTTTTCATAGGCTCCCTTCTGAAAATCACCGGAGATCTTCATCAGGGTATTGTTGGACTTAGCCAGGTCAGCAGACCCCCCCACTAGCTCAGGCACAGCAGGTGCTAACGCATTCAATGTCGCTTCAGAGGTCTTACGGGTGGCAATAGCCTTATCACCGGGGGCGTAAGTAGGCAGTGCATCAGCCCAGTTTGCAGGTAGTTCACCCTTGAGCATGCGCTCAAACTCAGCAGCTTCTGTAGCGTACTTAGTACGGTAAGTTGCCAATGTCTGGTTCCACTCAGCTTCTGCACTAGCGCCTTTCTCAACTGCCTGACGAAAACGGCCTAACACATCCTCAGGAATCTCAAAAGGAGCGTGGTCCCAACCCAAGTTTTCACGAGTTAGCGCAATCTCGTCACCACCCAAAGCAGCACCATGGACTCCAGATGTATCAGCCTTGTTAGGAGAACCATAACCAATGGTGGTAGTCACCTTGATCATGGTGGGCTTGTCAGTTACCTTCTTGGCTTCTTCAATCGCTTTGGCAATGGCTTCTAAATCAGTATTGCCATCTTCCACATGTAATACGTGCCAGCCGTAGGCCTCGAAACGCTTGCTCACATCTTCAGTGAAAGCGATATCGGTAGAACCATCAATGGAAATATGATTGTCGTCATAAAAAGCGATGAGTTTACCCAAACCTAGGTGACCGGCTAAAGAGCAGGCTTCACCGGAGACACCCTCCATGTTGCAGCCATCACCCAAAATTACATAGGTATAATGGTCAACCAATGTGGAGTCAGGCTTGTTAAAGCGAGCTGCCAGGTGAGCCTCCGCCATGGCCAGACCCACGCCATTACAAATACCTTGTCCTAGAGGCCCCGTGGTAACTTCAACACCGGGGGTCTCAAAATTCTCAGGGTGCCCAGGAGTGGTTGCGCCCCACTGCCGGAAATTCTTAATGTCCTCAATCTTGACACTGTCGTAACCTGTGAGATGCAACAGAGCATACTGCAGCATGCAACCATGTCCTGCAGACAGCACGAAGCGATCGCGGTTGAACCACTGGGGGTTTTTGGGATTAAAGCGCATAAACTGATCCCAAAGAACAAACGCCATTGGCGCAGCTCCCATGGGCAAACCAGGATGACCAGATTTTGCCTTTTCAACGGCATCAATGGCCAAGAACCGAATGGCATTTATACACTGCGTTTCAAGAGATTGGGTTGCGACAGCCATAGTCTTCCAAGTAGTTAACGACGGTACAGTCCAGGTGTGAACAAAGCAGACGAACGCACCTTTGCTGATGGTGATAGAGATTCGGAGCTCTCAGATGGGTAACCCCAACACGCCAAAGCATGTGCTAAAAACGGATAGGTACGTAATCTACGCAGCTGTGCACCACAGCGGAAGAAAGCTGAACGCAATAGCTCAAGCCTTCACCCCTGAGCACATAACCACGGGGCAAAAACATTTTCACAGACAACAGGCTGGAGCAGACACTTAGCCGCTCACCTGAAACGCTGATTGTGACAGAAGCTCGCTGCAGCTGACTAAGCATACGAGCTAACTACCTCAACCTGGTCCAAGGAGAGCCACTGGCCTAAGCCTATACCGTAATATTGAGCATATCCATTGGTTAAGTTAAATATGCTCAGATACGAGTGGCAGCTTATATGAAATAAGCAAACCTTTCGTTTTAATTAATGTTTCCTGTTAGGTCATTATACCTACCAAGCTGTAGCACTAGCTACGATACTTGCGAAAAACCAGAGTAACGTTGTGACCGCCAAAGCCAAATGAATTAGACATCGCCACATCTACCGTATGGGCACGGCTCTGATTGGGCACGTAGTCTAAATCACACTCATCATCTGGATCTTGCAGATTAATGGTGGGAGGAACGTGGTCGTTGGCCACAGCCATACAAGCTGCCACACCCTCAATACCGCCAGACCCCCCTAACAAATGCCCGGTCATTGATTTCGTAGAACTCACCAGTATTTGTTTTGCATGATCGCCCAACGCAGTCTTAATAGCTGCCGTTTCAGTGGGATCGTTAGCAGGAGTACTTGTCCCGTGGGCGTTAACGTAGCTTACGTCTGAAGGAGAAATTTCTGCATCCTTCAGGGCTAGTTCCATAGAACGGGCAGCACCAGCACCACCGGGGACTGGCGCAGTCATGTGGTAGGCATCACAGGTCATGCCGTAGCCCACCATTTCAGCATAAATGCGAGCACCTCGACTGAGGGCATGGTCTAGCTCCTCTAAAATTAAAATGCCAGCCCCCTCACCCATCACAAAACCATCACGACCTTTGTCAAACGGGCGACTAGCATGATCCGGATCGTCGTTGCGTGTAGATAACGCCCGAGCTGAGGCAAACCCAGCAAACGACAAGGGCGTAATGGCAGCTTCAGTACCGCCGCAGATCATGGCTTGGGCATAGCCATTTTGGACAATACGAAACGCATCGCCAATGGCATTAGAGCCAGCTGCACAGGCAGTCACAGCACAAGAATTGGGGCCTTTTGCACCGGTATGAATAGCTGTTAAGCCTGCTGCCATGTTGGCAATCATCATAGGCACCATAAACGGACTGCAACGATTGGGCCCTTTATTTAGGTAAACAGCCTGTTGTTCTTCCATAACCTTGAGGCCGCCCACCCCAGTCCCAATCATGACACCCACTTGCTCGGCGTTGAGATCAGTAATGGTGAGATCGGCATTGGCTAAGGCCTGCTTGCTAGCTGAGATCGCAAACTGGGCAAATCGATCAGTCCGCTTAGCATCCTTAGCATCCAGATACTCTAGTGGATCAAACCCTTTAACCTCACCTGCAATGCGGCATTTGTGCTTCGATGCATCAAATAATGTGATCGGCCCAATGCCGCTTTTGCCAGCCAGCAATCCTTGCCAATAGGCCTCTAGAGTATTACCGATGGGAGTAATAGCCCCCATCCCTGTAATCACAACGCGTTTTTTTTCAGTACTTGTCATGGTCATCGACACAAGGGGGACGGTCCCAAGGCATTAAAAAACAGATTTTCAAACAGACAGGGGCGCTCATGCAGGCGACTTTTCTTGAATGAAGTCGACAGCGGCCTGAACTGTGCCAATGCCCTCAGCAGCCTCATCTGGGATCTCAATATCAAACTCTTCTTCGAGAGCCATTACAAGCTCTACGGTGTCTAAGGAATCAGCACCTAGATCGTTGGCAAAACTGGCCTCAGGTTTGACCTCAGCTACATCTACACCTAGCTGCTCAGATACAATCTTCTGAACCTTTCCTAAAATGTCGTCAGCCATAATCTCCAAATTTCCTTTTCAGCGGCAGCAAAGAACATACCCTAGCCCCAGACCGGACCTTGCCACAATGGCAAACCGTCCGTCCAGATTTAGGCATTTTTTCATCTTATAGGAAAGCGTGCGCCCTACATGGGCATACAGTGGTCGCATTTTAGGTAACCTATGGCTGGCAAAGACAGAAGCCTAACAATATTACAATCCATAAACTTTTGACATGTTGCCCCGTTCGCTAAAAATGGCACTGATAGACTGAAACTTGATTGGAGAACTCTTCTGGCTAGTTTGGACTAATGTAAACAAACGTCGCTGAATTGTGATTTATCTATCTTTTTGAACGCTTTTTAGGCGATTGTTTGCATTCAAGGTCATAGCCAAACTGCTATATAGCTGAAACCATTTAATAATATTTGGAGCATTCCTTCGATGTCTCATTCGGTCAAGATTTACGATACCTGCATTGGTTGCACTCAGTGTGTTCGGGCTTGCCCAACAGATGTACTTGAAATGGTGCCCTGGGATGGCTGCAAAGCTGGTCAAATCGCCTCTTCCCCTCGCACTGAAGATTGTGTTGGCTGCAAGCGCTGTGAAACTGCCTGCCCAACTGACTTCTTGAGCATTCGTGTATACCTGGGTGCTGAGACTACTCGGAGTATGGGTCTGGCTTACTAGACTTCAGATTCGATAACAGCTTTCACTCGAAACGTTTACATCTCCTGGTCTGTATGGGCTAGGAGTTTTTTTATGGAAATATGCACCGCCGACTAGGCGCGCACAGCAAACTTGCGCACAGCCACTAAACTGCCCAGCAATCCCACCAAGCTACCTAGGGCAAAGAGGGATGCTGGCAATAGCAGCAACTGTTTCGGCGTAAACTGTAGTCCAACAGCTAAAAATTGTAGGAATTCAGGTTGCTGGGCTGACAGTCGCTGTAGTGACTGATGGGTACCGACCAAGAGTGCCCAGGCAATAAACGCCCCCATCAGACCAAAGGTAATACCCTGCAAAATGAAGGGCATATAGATCCATACGGACGTGGCTCCCACCAGCTGCATTACTTCGATTTCTCGCCGTCGGGCCATGACAATTAAGCGAATTGTGGTGGTGATAACTGCGATCGCAGTCAAGCTTAAAATTGCCAACACACCGAGACTGACATACTGCAATCCCTGGTTCAGTTCCGTCAGCCGCTGCACAGCTTCCGTGATATACAACACTTCATCCACCCCAGCCAGACTTTCTAACTGAGCGGCCACAGCAGGTACCGCCTCAGATGACCGTACCTTCACCTTGATTTCATCAACCAGCGGATTACCTTTCAGCTGTTCAGTTGCGCCGGAGATATCAGTAATTCCGAGTTCCTGACTCAGCTGCGTCCAGGCCTCTTCCTTAGTAACCGTTACGACCTCAGCCACCTCGGCTAAGCTGCTAACGCGAGGGCTCAAACTATCCGCAGTAACACCGCTTTCCAAATAAACTGCTATTTCTAGCTGGCTACCAAATTGATTGAGTAAGCTTTCCACTTGCCAGGTTGCCTGCAAACTAATCCCAAACAGGAATAACAACACCATAATGGTGCTCACCGCGGCCCAGTTCATCCAACCACCGCGCTGCAGGCCCAAAAAGGTTTCCCGCAACAAATAGCTTGCTTTAGTAAAAAACTTCCCCATGCTGGCTTACACGCTGAGAGCGCAGTTAATCACAGTTAATAACGATTTTGGGAACACAATGCAAAGACACAAACAGCCTGATTAAACCATTATCTCAAAGGCTTTTGCGTTCATAGCCCCGTACACATACACGAGGTGAAGTCCTACTTGCTAGGATAGGGTTAGATCCATCAGCCTAATCAATTTAATCGTGGGTATTTCAGTCAGCAAAGAAAAGTTAAAAAATCCGCCTCTTGAGCTGCACTATTTGGGAGATCGGGTGCTCAGAAAAGCAACCAAACGCGTTGCTAAAGTAGATGACGGCATTCGTGATTTAGCCCACCAGATGCTACAGACCATGTATAGCGAAGATGGCATTGGTCTAGCCGCCCCTCAAGTTGGCATTCATAAGCAGATTTTAGTGGTTGATACGGACCCTGAAGAGGCCGCTAACAAACCGCTAATATTGATCAACCCTAAGATCACTCGCAACAGCAAGGAAATGGCCTGTGGTCAAGAAGGCTGTCTCAGCATTCCCGGCGTTTTTCTAGATGTCATTCGTCCAGCGGCCATTGAAGTGAGTTACAAAGACGAAAACGGTCGTCCTCAAAAGATTAAAGCTGATGATCTCTTAGCTCGTGTGATTCAACACGAGATGGATCACCTCAACGGAGTCATGTTTGTTGACCGGGTTGATAATGCCATTGCCTTAGCCCAGGAACTTCAGAAGGGCGGATTTTCTGCTAATGATGTTAGGAAGGTTGCCTAGGAATATGTAGAGGCGTTTCATACAACGCCCCTAAGAGCAATATCCTTTAAAGCCTCATTTTTCATTATCAGGAGAAAACTGTGACCCCTAAAAGTGGTTTGTTTCTAGCCGGCACATGTATCACTGCCATTGCCGGCGTCGGGTCTGTATTTGAGCTTGCCTATGGTGAACCTGACTTGGGTGTGGTTCCAACCAGTATCGTGTTGGCCTTAAGCATCCCCATTACCGTTATTTTCTTTATGGCTGCCGTTAAGGATACTCGGGAAAATCAACAGTGGTAGGCGATTGTGATTCTACGGTCCAACGCAGCACAGGAGAACTCTACGGAGTAAGATGTAAAGGAATGTATCGTTTCTAAGGTTTGATTGATTGTCTGGAATCGCAAAATCAAACCTAACTACAGCTATTTACATCTCCGCTTTCACCCATGAATCTACTGTTTTTAATCAAGCTGCTGTTGGCCCTATCAGTGCTTGGTGTGGTTGCCTATCTTTTGACTGCCCGGCGTTATCAGTCCTCAGATTCTGTAGCAAACTCCTATGACCAGTGGACTGAAGACGGCATCTTAGAGTTTTACTGGGGTGAGCATATTCATCTGGGGCATTACGGTTCACCAGCGCGATCTAAGGATTTTCTAAAGGCCAAGGCAGATTTTGTGCATGAAATGGTGGCCTGGGGAGGTTTGGATCGACTAGCCCCTGGGACTACATTGTTGGATGTGGGCTGCGGTATCGGTGGCAGTAGTCGGATTTTGGCCAAGGAATATCAGTTTGATGTTACGGGTGTCACGATTAGCCCTCAACAGGTGATGCGAGCTCAGCAGCTGACACCCGCAGGCGTCACTGCCCAGTTCAAAATTGATGATGCCATGGCGCTATCGTTTCCAGATGCCAGCTTTGATGTGGTGTGGTCAGTGGAAGCAGGCCCCCATATGCCCGATAAAGCGATGTTTGCCCGAGAATTGATGCGGGTACTAAAACCCGGTGGTATTTTAGTCTTGGCAGACTGGAATCAGCGAGACGATCGTCAGGTGCCGTTAAATGTCTGGGAAAAACCAGTGATGCGACAGTTACTAGACCAGTGGTCTCATCCTGCTTTTGCCAGCATTGAAGGCTTTGCCGAAAACTTAGAAGCAACCGGCATGGTGCAAGACACTGTTGTAACCGCAGATTGGACCCAGGAAACCTTGCCCTCCTGGTTGGCTTCAGTTTGGCAAGGTATTGTTCGTCCCCAAGGTCTTATCCGCTTTGGGTTTTCAGGGCTGATTAAATCCCTACGCGAGGTGCCCACTATCTTGTTAATGCGTTTGGCTTTTGGAGCGGGCCTGTGTCGTTTTGGCATGTTTCGGGCTGTTAGAGCCGAGGTACAGGCATTTTCTACAGATGTAGAACCCAAGACACTGACTGCAAATCATTAATGACTACCCATAAAATAAGAGATCAGAACTCGAACGTTTTTGGGTAAAACGCCATGGGCAAATCAACACTCCATAGTCAAGATTTTCTGCAATGGACCCAAGAACAGATTGACTCTTTGCGTCATGGTCGTTGGTCAGACTTAGATATTGAAAATCTAATAGAGGAACTGGAAGATTTGGGGCGTAGTGAACAACGGGAACTGGGTAGCTATCTTAGGGTACTCATGATGCATCTGCTGAAATGGCAGTATCAACCTGAACGCCGCACGGCCAGCTGGCAAATAACAATCACCAATTGTCGGGATAGCATCCAAGATTGCCTAGAAGACGCACCGAGTTTGCAGCAGTTTGTCAATAATGCTGAATGGCGTCAGAAGTATTACCGACGAGCACGCCGAGATGCAGCCCAGGAAACTAACAAGGCATTAACTTCATTTCCAGAAAAATGCCCCTATCTACTTGAGCAACTTGTGTCTTCCGACTGGTTACCCGAATAAAGTTCGATTTTATAAGCGCAGTACCACAACCAAACTGATATCAAAGTTATGACTAAACGCGTCATTATTGTTGGTGCAGGGCCAGCGGGTACCAGTTTAGCGCTGTTGCTGGTTCGCAATGGCATTCATGTCACATTGTTGGAAAAAGATACCACCTTCGAACGAGTTTTTCGAGGTGAAGGGTTGATGCCTGTAGGCATGGACGCACTGAAACAGATGGGGCTCACAACAATGCTCACTAAGGTGCCCCATCGTCGGCTTGAGTCTTGGCATATTCATCTGGGTGGTAACGAGGTTTTTGTGATTCCTGAGCCTGACTTAGGAGAACAGTCCCTGAGTATTGTTTCTCAACCTGCTTTATTACAGGGCATTGTGGATGAAGCTGCTGGGCATGAGGGCTTTGAGTTTAAAGCGGGCTGCCAGGTACAGGATTTACTGTGGGAAGAGAATCGCGTTGTTGGGGTGCGGATTAAAACAAATAATACGTCCTCAGACATTAGAGCTGATTTAGTCATTGGCTGTGACGGTCGCGGTTCATTGGTGCGCCGTAAAGCTGGATTAACCATTGACCTACAGCCTGATCAGTACGACGTCCTGTGGTTTAAGCTACCGCCCCCGGAGCGATTGCAACACACCTGCCAGTTTTATTTGATGGCGAAATCTCAGCAGCATCCGGCCAGTTGTTACACCTCCTGGGACGGTCAACTACAGTACGGGTTAATTTTGCCCAAGGGGGGATTGCAACAATTAGGGGATGCAGATTGGCTCAGTCTGGCCGCTGCCTCTGCTCCCGATTGGTTGGCTGAGCATGTACTCGCCCACCGCGATTCTGTCAGCGAACCGGTAAGACTGAACGTGGTGGTGGGCAAATGTCCACAGTGGTGGGTGCCGGGGGCTTTGCTATTGGGAGATGCGGCCCATCCCATGTCTCCAGTGCGAGCTCAAGGGATTAATTTAGCGCTGCGGGATGCCATTGTGGCGACGAACCATCTGGTGCCAGCTCTCCACAAAAGTGATGAAAAAGTAGATGAAGCCTTGGCAACAATTCAGCAAGAACGATTGCCAGAAGTGGTGCGATCGCAAACCTTACAGCTTCGCGAAGCCAATGGCCTCAAAGTGGTGCGATCTTCTCCTTGGAAGTTAGCCATTGCTCAACAGATTTTACCTATCATTGGCAAGCTGTCGTGGGTGCAACAAACCTGGTTAAATCGCCAGCATGACTTACGCTATGGCTCTCAATCGGTTCAGCTCATAGGGCATCAAGCTCACACAGTGGAGTAGGACGGTGCATCGTGCATTTTGTTACACCTAACCCCGTGACCTTGGACTTTTGTGGTGTTTCAGATGTAGATATCAGGCCACTAGCAGAACATATGCAGGGTTCACATAAACCTCATGGAAACTTCGGTAGTTTTAGTGAGGAGACCACGGAGAAAACTTATGTATAAATATGTACAGACAGCACATAAGTACTGCATACTTTTTGTAATATCACCCATGCCAACCTCCCAGCAAAACCCTAGTCTGCCTGGACAAGTACCCTGTGATTTAGCCCTTAAGATTCTCCATCGAATTCCGGCAGAGCATCGTCACAGCATTACGCCACAACAAATGGTAGCGATCCAAAGCGTACTGCGAGAACGGCAACAAAAAACGATTTTTAGAACGGCATTGGGGCCTTTTTGTCTATCGCTCACAGCCGGTCGCAAGCGGAGTAAAAAACGGCTCAATCAAAGCTTGCTGGCACCGGCACTCTGCCTGATGGCTAGCATGATCGGTATGGGTAGTATGGTCGGCTTAATGAAATTTCGCTATGACTATCAAATTGCCGCCTACACCAAGGCCACTCTGCCCATCGAGAAAGCGTCAGTTCACCCAACGGTTTTACCCTTCCGCAAAGGGCAAAATACCTGCGAAAAAAATGGAGGAGTCTGGACCCGAGAAGAATGTGTAGATCACACCCATGACCCCACATTTTAAACTGCCCTCACTACCCTGGCACTGGCAATATCAGCGTAAGTAATCAATAATCCCCTGGGCGATCGCATCGGCAATCTGTTCGCGGGCGGCAGTACTTTGAAAACGAGCTGCATCCTCACTGCCGGTAACAAACCCAGTTTCCACCAGTACCGCAGGCATGGAGGTATTGCGCAACACATAGAAGCGGGCCTGGCGGACACCGCGATCGCGAAGATCGGTACCGCGTAGAACACTGCTGTGGATTGCCCGCGCCAGGTTACGACCTGACGAATAATAGTAAGTCTCTAGACCATTCACCTCGGGACGACTGAGACTAATGGCGTTGGCGTGAATGCTGACAAATATCGTTGCATTGGCCCGCTCAGCGATATCCACCCGTGGCTGCAGGTCGAGTTCTACATCTTGGGTACGGGTTAACGCAGCACGATAGCCTCGCTGTTCTAAGGTACGTTGAAGACGACGCGCAATAAAGGTATTAATTTCTTTTTCTAATAGACCATTTCGACCGACGGCACCAGGATCACGGCCACCGTGCCCTGGATCGATCATGATCAGTACTTCTCCGCGCCCTGCAGATGGCGTGGCGGGTCCTGGAGAGGGTCGGCTAGGAGGAGTTGCCACAGTTCCCGTTGTTTGCACAATGCGAGCATCCAACCCTGAATCTTGCAGACGCTGCAGTAGCTGATTCGCCCGGCGTTGTTCACGAAAACGACCGGCCTGAATCACCGTCTGACCATTTACCGTCGTGCGAAACGCACCAGGCTCAACGGAGTTTACGCGCGTTCGCAAAACTGTAGAGCCCCCCGGCACAATTACCTGGTAAACCACATTGCCAGCAGGGGTGGTGGGCGCAGGCGTGCTGGGACCATCTGAGCGACCGGCTTCTACAATTTGTGCTGACAGACCGGCTTGCACCAACCGTTGACGTAACTCATTAGCCCGCGCCCGCTCACGAAAACGGCCAGCCTGAATCACCGCTCGGCCATCCACCGTAGTGCGAAACGCACCAGGCTCAACGGAATTTACACGCGATCGCAAAATCGCAGAACCGCCTGGCACAATCACCTGGTAATCAACATTAGACCCATTGCCGGGGGCAGGCGTACCGGGTCGGGGTAATGGTCGATTAACGGGGGGCGTCGGCAGCGGTCTAGGCGCAGGCGTGGAGGGCCGAGGAGCAGGGGGCTCAGCCCCTACCGCTGCAATCACAGCATCTAAGGATTGATTATTGGTGATGTAAGTGTGACCGAGAAGCTGGCCGTTATAGACCCGTCGGGTCATCGTCCACCCTGGATCTAACTCAATTTTGACAAAATCATTCGCACTCCCATTAGAGCGCCCCAACTCTAGCCGTGGCAACCCTCGTTGTAACGGACTCGGGGAGGCGACCAGCACCAAACTATCCCCTTGCTTCTCCACTTGCAGACGATAGCGAGACCCTAAATCTTCTCCGCCAATACGTACAGAATATCCATTGCTGTCAGAACTACGTCCACAAATCCCTGAGAAATCAAAGTTTAGCAACAGGGGATTAATTGTCGTCGGATTGCTGCCTTCCTCTTGCCAACAACGTCTGACAGAGCTCAATTGCTCAATAATCAACAATTTATAAAACCGACCATTGCTTATGGGTTCGGCGACAGCGACGACACGCTCGTCTGAAATAGGCTGCTGACCAAATTGAGCTGCCAATGCGTTAGAGGGCAAAGTGAGCACTGCACTACAAGCAGTAGCAGCAACAGCTGACAGTGTGGTGAGTTGGCGAAGAAGTGATTTCATATCCCTAAGGGGTCGCGGGTAGGAGATAGCGTGTCTAAAAGTGCGGCTACAGGAAACACAAGGTTAGCGTCTAACAGGTGTCTATGTAGTTTTCCGGGAAAGTTTGCCCATTCGGTAAGAAACTATATCAGTTCATCAGCTGTCCGCAATGAGATTTGATTGTAAGTGATTAAAAACCCCACATGGGCATGTCTTTGTAAACACTGAGATGTGGAGCTTTCAGGGTTGGCACAGCTAAACACTACCGATTAAATATAGCTGGGCGCAGCCTTTCCTTTGGGGATATGCAGTCAGCAGTTGACTATAACCGCCTGGGTATCAAATTGACTGGCGGGAAATCAGATTTGTAGATGGGTGGATGAGTGATGGGGTAATGGGGTAATTATTGAAGCACAAGCGCCTTAGCACCAAAAAGATGGGTAGCTAATGCCATAGCCTTGGACATAATCAACACCAATTGTTTGCATTTTAGTTAGAATGGCCTCGTTTTCCACCGATTCGGCAATGGTCTGTAAACCCATAACATGGCCGATGCGATGAATAGATTCGATGATGGCCTCCGTTGTAGAGTCAGTAATAACACCTTGAATAAAGTCACCATCGATTTTGAGAAAATCAACTGGTAGTGCTTTGAGATAAGCAAAGGAAGACATGCCGCTACCAAAATCATCTAAGGCAAAGCGGCATCCTAAACGATTTAACGCTCGAATAAATGAAATTGCACACTCAAAGTCAGCAATCGCTGCTGTTTCTGTAATCTCAAAACAAATACATTCAGGCGGAACATTAAATCTCTCAAACTGAGCACTCACATACTCAAGAAAGTGCTCATCATTCAGGCTCATACCGGATAAATTAATACTGTAGAGGACGTTTTCAATACCGTCTTGCAGTACCTGTTCTAGATTGGCTAAACAGTTTCGTATAATCCAACGGTCTAACATTGGCATTAAGCCATAGCGTTCAGCAGCTGGAATAAACTCCCCTGGAGAGATATTTTCCCCAGAGTCTCTGATCATCCGCACCAGGACTTCATAAAAAGCAATCGGTGTCCCCTGAGGGTTTATCGTTTGGGCAATTTGTTGACGATAGAGACAGAAACGATCATTTTCAAGGGCCTGACGAATAACAACACTCCAGTGTCTTTCTTGGCGTTGTTGATTAAGTTCAGCATTATCTTTTTGATAAATCTGAATACGATTACGACCCCGATATTTAGCTGCATAGCAGGCCGCATCGGCAGCACTCATAACAGCTATGGCATCAGTACTATTGGAGTCTATAACAACTAAACCAATACTGACACCCACACGAAAAATCTTCTCTTGCCAGATAAATGGATAGTCGGCTATTGCCTGACGTAAATCTTCTGCAATGTTGACGGCTCGATCAAGGGGACACTGAGCCAATAGAATGCCAAACTCATCACCGCCTAGACGGGCTATGATATCGACAGCTCGGATGTGTCGCTTGAGCAATCGAGCTAATTGGCGCAACAACTCATCTCCAGCTAAATGACCGCTGGTATCGTTGACCACCTTAAACTGATCTAGATCTAAATAACAGAGCACATGGGACTGATTTTGTTGCACAGCTGTTGTCACGATGTCTTCGAGTTCGGCCTCAAAGTAGCGACGGTTAAACAATTCTGTTAATGTGTCGTGGGTTGCCTGCCAACTGAGCTGGCGTGCCATGGAACGAGACTGGGTCACATCATGAAAAACCATGACAACCCCAATTAATTGACCGCTTTTGTTGCGAATTGGTGCGGCTGAGTCTTCAATGCTAAATTCCTGGCCATCCCGTCGGATCAAAATAGTGTGATTCGCTAACCCAGTGATAAGACCAACTAAGAGCACCTGTTCTACGGGATTAATGGCAGGTTCTCGAGTCGTTTCATTGATGATTTGAAAGACTTGGGTTAAAGGGCGTCCACGGGCGGTTTGGGTAGTCCATCCTGTCATCGTCTCAGCTATTGGATTGAGATGACGCACATTACCAGCAGCATCGGTAGTAATTACGGCATCACCAATAGAGTCCAAAGTCACTTGAGCCATTTCTTTTTCGGCCTCTAGTGCTGCTTCTAATTGTTTATGCTCAGTAATATCAGTAATAGTACCAACGTAGCCCATGTAATCACCGTCATTGTCGTACTGAGGAACAGCCTGACCAAAGACCCAAGTTACACTGCCAGCAGGGGTTTGCAAGCGATACTCAGCCTGAAAAGTTTGACTCGTTTGGGTAGCGTGATGCCATTGTTGCGATACTCGCATACGATCATCGCAATGAATTGCCTCAGCCCATCCTGTGCCTAATGCGTCTTCTAACGAGAGGCCAGCAATCTTACACCAGCGTTCATTTACATAGACGCAATCGCCCCATCGATCAGCACGAAAGATCCCGACAGGAGCGGCAGCCGTCAGACTAGCATAGTGATTCTGACTTTCCTCTAATTCAATTTCTATACGTTTGCGATCGCTAATATCTCGTCCTTCTGGAATAATTAAAATCACCTCACCTGCGTCATTTTTGACCGGACTCAGTGAAAAATCAATTGTAATAACTTGATTATTCCCCCCGATGACATCCACCTCATATCGAATGAATTCACCTTGAGCAGATCGCTCAATATTCTTACGCAGTTGGGCCTGAATAGCAGCCGATAACCTCCACCAAGGTGTCTGCCAAAACGGTAAATTGATGACATCTTCTTGACTTAGCCCAACAAAATCCAGTGCGGCCTGATTGGCTTCGATCAGAGTTCCATCAGGTTCTAGCAAACCAATAAACTGAAATGTGTGGTCAAAAATTGCCCGAAATCGAGATTCACTAACTTTTACTTGCTGCTCTAATTGAGATGCTTTGGCTTGCAATAGATCTAAACGCTGATCTTGCAATCGATTGAGCTCTTCCCTCAGGACTTGAATAGTACAATACATCTCTGACGGATCGAGCATTGCCAGGATGCTGGTTTGGGTGACAAGCCCACTCAAGGCACCCTGATCAGCAACGACTAATCGACGTACACCCATGGTTTGCATCTGTTTCTGAACAGTCCAAAGACTATCCTCAGGAGCAACACATTGCAAAGGTTTGCTCATTACAGCCTCGACCACCAGAGCAGATAAATCTATGTTTTGAGCCTGTAGCTTAACAATGTCACGCTCGGTCACAATGCCAATTGGCACTTGAGCACCTTTCCCATCATTGACGTCAACAATGACAACACAGCTAACCTGATGGGTAGCCATAAGTCTAATCACACCTAGTAGTCGCTCGTCGGCAAGAGCCGTTACCACATGGGTAGACATCGCTTCATGAACCCGCCTTAAACGCAATAGATCAGCGGCCTTTAATGCTTGACGTAAGTTGGTATGCGTAACAACTCCCACAAGATGATGCTGGTCATCTAACACAGGTAAATGGCGAATATTATGTCGCCTCAAAAGAGCAACTACATTAAATGGTCGCTCCAATTCTCCAGGCGAAATTGTAATCAGCCCACGACTCATCACTTCAGCAATGGTGAAAGCACTTAAATCTATATCCTGGGCAATGATTTTAACAACATCACGCTCAGTGAAAATACCGAGTAGCTGCTCGCCAGACATGACAAGGCAGTAACTGGATGGGCGAGGCCTATCGCTAACAGCATCTGGACTCTGGCTCTCGGCCTCATCAGCCTGACCATCTTCCCCTTGGGACATCCATGATAAAACCTGACTTAAGGGAACCTGGGGCTCCACAATTAGAGGAGTTTGATCAAATTCGATCCGATTACTAAATCCCTCAGTTGATGGGATGGCAAGCTCACTATTATCAGGATCTATACTCATCAGCTATCTCAATCAGATATGCAAGCAAAAATATCCAAATCAATAAGTGAGCGTACAGTGGATGTTCTAAATCACATACCAGCAAAGGAGACTCTTATTGTTGGAATCGATTCACTCACTGTAAAGTCACGCTAATTTTGAAGTCACAGCTAAAGCATGATTGATTTCGCTGACACAAAGCCTCAACCTACACCACCCGACCTAGGGTTAAAATCGCGATGCAATTTTCTTCTGCATTAAAGGCCCTAAAAGTTCGCATACCTTACTCAAGATACATCATTTTAAGGAGGATATAGGAGGAGCCTGACTAATCAACAGTAACCTCTTGAGGGTAGGGAACTGTCGCTAAATGAAATACCCGTTTTACCTGGATATTAAGTGTTGGGTGCTTTAGCTTATAGACCGATACCTAGAACCTCATATTTTGTTAAGTGGATATTAGCGAGCTCTGCCTTAGCCTCAGGGCTCCATAAACGGGCTATCTTATGCTTCTTCGCTCATGAGTTGCAATAACGCATCAGTAGAGAGCTTACCACTCATGTCAGCGCCTTCTAAAAGGCTGTCAGCTAGATCTCGTTTTTTATTGTGTAGTTCAACAATTTTTTCCTCAATAGTGCCTTCAGTGACCAGACGATAAATGGTCACTGGGCGAGTTTGGCCAATACGGTGGGCTCGGTCCGAAGCTTGATCTTCCACGGCTGGGTTCCACCATGGATCCATATGGATCACATAGTCAGCCGCTGTCAGGTTAAGGCCAGTGCCACCCGCTTTTAGGCTGATTAAGAACACATTACCCTCACCGGATTGAAACGCATCGACTCGCTGTTTACGCTGTTTGACTGGCGTGCTGCCATCCAGATACTGATAGGTAATATTTCGTTTATCCAGATACTCTCGTAAAATTGTTAGGTGATCGACAAACTGGCTAAACACCAAGGCTTTGTGACGGTTACTGAGCAATTCTTCTAACACTTCGCCAAACAGCTGTAGCTTGGCGCTGGTGGGAGGCATCTCTGGCATCACTAGCTTGGGATTGCAGCATATACGTCGTAATCGAGTAATCTCAGCCAGGACCTGTAGGTGTTTAGCTCCAGCTTTTGCATCAGTTGTCGTAAGCTTTGCGATCGCATCTCGCCTTAGCGCCTCATACAGTGCTTTCTCCTCACCGCTCAGTTTTACATGAAGAGTAATCTCAGTACGAGAGGGCAGTTCATCCAACACCTGCACCTTAGTACGCCGCAGCATAAAAGGTTGAATTAGTTTCTTAAGCCGTAAACGCGCCTGCTTGTCTTGATGACGTTCAATGGGAATCGCAAATCGTTCATTGAATTTCTCTGACGAGCCTAACAAGCCGGGGTTGATAAATCGAAACAGATTCCACAGTTCTCCCAGGTGGTTTTCAATGGGGGTACCAGTGGTCACCACCTTAAACCCAGCTTTGAGCTTCATCGCCGCCTGGGAACGCTTCGTAGCACTGTTTTTAATGGCCTGAGCCTCATCTAGCACAATGGTTTGCCATTCAATTTCCGCCAGCAGTGCCGCCACCTCCGGTTGCTGTAGCAGACCGTAGCTGCACACCAGTAAATCAAACCCACTCAGCTGATCAACCACAGCTTGACGATCACCACTACCCAACTGGAATACATTGAGTGTGGGCGCAAACCGCTGCGCTTCACTAATCCAGTTAGCCCCCACACTGGTGGGAGCAACAACAAGTGTGGGTCCCCCAGGAGCCCGCATCAAAATCACCGCCAGTGCTTGGAGAGTTTTACCCAAGCCCATATCATCAGCCAGGCAAGCACCCACCCGCCAGTGGGCAAGCTGGGCCAACCATTGAAACCCCTCCTGCTGATAGTCTCTTAGCTCAGCCTGCAGTGTGGAGGGAACTTCTGGAGCGATAGTTTTAGATTCTTTTAGTCTTTTAATGTGGGATTTCCAGGTTTTATCCGCCTTTAACTGTCCCACTTCATCGAGAGTTTCTTCTAAAGCCAGGGCCGCTAATGGGTGAAAGCGAGCCCCTTTACCGTGACGTTCCGAATAGGCTCGAAATTCATCCAGCCGTTTACGAAAGGCTTGAGTCAAGGCCAAAAACTGACCATCCCCGATGGGTATAAATCGACTAGAGGTTTGATCTAATAAGGATAGTAAAGCCTGCATATCCATGACACTGCCATCATCTAGCTCTAGCTCGCCACTGACTGAGAACCAATCCTGTTCCTGCTTAATGTGCAACCGCCAGCCATCGATACCGGCTTTATTGCGAATCTTTAGTTTCTCTCCTTCAGGCCACTCCAAAACAATATCTTCTTCCACTGCCTCAAGCTGCAACAACAGCTCCAGGCAGGTTTCGGGCTCGTCTAAAATCCATTCTCCTTCAGCTTCTTCCCCCAGTTGTAGCGCTGGACAAGCCTGCTGAATATCCTGGGCCAGGCGTTTTTCCATGGCTAAATCGCGAGTTGCCTGGGAGCGTTTGCCATCAATTTCGGCAATCACTGTCTTGCGACCAGTTCCCGGCGGATAGTAAGCCCCAGAATTGGGGAAAGGTCGCGTCAACATTGATAACTTCAGACCATCACCGGCTGGCATCAGGTGCACATGGGGTTTGGCGTCTGCCTCAATTGCTTCCACATCATCCATATCACCGTCGATGTCGGAGTGCACCGTTACCAAGCTCGACACCGATTGAATGGCAGCCAGCACCTGCTCATGCCCGGCAGCAGGCACCGTCAATTGATTACGCTTACCCAAAATTTCGGCAATCTGCTGGTGTTCGGAGGTAACATCCAAAACCTTGATCCGAGTGGGGGTTTCCTTCAACAAGGTAATGCCATCTCCTGGACTAATGGCAGGCTCCATCTTAAGTATGAGGGTGCCATCACCAGCCTGTTCAATCACCAACTCTGGTGTTGCGGCAACAATCTCCACACGCACCGTTGGAGAATCTTCCCAAAATACGAGGGGATGACCCACTAAAGCCTTGATGGCGTCTCGATTGAGGGCGTATTGAGAACCAGAATAGTAGTCATATTTGATATGGTTGCAAGCCTTGAGATCCTGAGCTGTTAGGTAATCAAATTCTGAGGCATTCTTGGCCAGGCGACTGAGGGCAACAACGCGGCCCTTAGTCCACGTTCCCTTGGCGCTGAGTTTTTGTTCTCGAGGCTGTAGCAACCAGTGCTTAGTATACAGGGTCAAAAACCAGGCCAAACGCCGTTCTGTTTTGGCATCATTACTACTGACACCGGCCACTTTGGTCAATGCCTTTAAGCTGATTTCCCAGGTGCTTTGGGGTTCTAGGGTATCAACAATTGAAACACCCACTCGCTGGTCAGCCCATGCTCGATAGTCACTATCCGGAATTAAACGACTGAGAATCTCAGCCGCTTCGGTGGCAAACCAATAGAATCCTGCATCGTTTGCCTCTTCGGCAAATATCCCGAGGGGACGGGGCGACTCTGCCCTAGCTTCATCCAAATCTAGCCAGTAAAGGCAGAGCTTGCTAAAAAATCGGCCAAAGCTATCTTCTGCATCATCCCCATAACATTCGATGAGCTCGAATAGTCTCTGACGAGCAGCGAGATTGCCTTGTTGGAGCACTGTCATCTCATGCAGCAAGCCGTAAGCATTACTCAAATAGCCAGAGTTTTGCATCAGTGGGGTGCTAATGGCAATCGCTTGTTTTAGATGCTTGGCATCCCCGGACTTCAGCAAAGCCAACATATAAAACAAGCCAGCGATACCACCAATCACTGCTTTTTTGTTGAGCTGTTTACGGGCTAGCTTGGTAGCGGTTGCATAGTACTCCAGGGAGAGTTTGGTCTCCCCTAGCAACAATGCGAGTGCGCCTCTTAAAGCGGTGGCATAGACCTGGGACTGTTCGTCAACGGTTTTGTCTAAGATGACTTCAGCCTCAGTCAGCCGATTGCGCAACAGGTATTGCTCCACCAGCAATACATTAAACTCACTGGAATCAGCGGGATGATTTTCCAACAGGTCCAACAGCTGAGCAGCGGGCTTTAACGAAGCTGTTGCCCCTACCAGGAGAGTTTTCAAAACCATGCTGTAATGTTCAGCAGGCAGTCTTTGCAACCAGGTCACATCAAAGGGGTTGTTGACGACATCTAGGAGAAAATCTTCTAGGGCAACGGGCGTAGCGTAGTAGTTATAGTTGCTATAGTCGAGAAACAGCTGAGGCAAAGCGTCATAGTCCTGCTCGTAAAGCGCCAAACGCGCTTCACGATATAGCTCGTCTTTAGATCGGCAAATATGGCGTATGCGATTGACCCGACCGCTATATTGGCGATGTGGATGAAAGATATTTCTAACGGCCTGAAGCATCGGCTCAAACGGGCCTGATTGCACCACATCCCGAGTGACCTGTTCCACAATCAGGGGGTGGCATTGGGGTAAATGTCCGGCACCATAAATCAGGAGTTGGTCATTAATCAGCCCCGTAATCTGAGTTTTTAGAGAGCTGGGGGTAATGGTTTTACCCGTTTTAGTAGTGATGCCCACATAGTTGAGGGCTGTCGTGGCATTTGCAAGACTAGTGGGTCCGTAAAAGATTGAGAGCAATTGGACAATACTTTTACGTAAAGACGTTTGTTGCTGATAGGTTGTGAAAAGTTGCGATCGCAGCTCCTCAAAATCGAGCAGCTCGTCGTCTTCATCTATCCAGCTATCCATCTACATCCCCAGTATGCTTGCCTAAATGGTTGATTATAGCTTGGCGCACATAGTTCAGGCTATAGCCGATCGCTGGAAGCGTTAGGGAAAGCTGAGGAATCAGGAGCGGTTAAGTCCGCTCTCAAGCGGCGATTCGATGCCTGGTAGTACTACTGGCATCACACGTCTCATCACACCTCTGCTGGGCAACAGCGGGTGTATTTCGGAGGCGATGGACCAGGGCCAAGGCGTTAAATTCTAAGTCCCGACAGCTGAGGGGCTGAATAAATTTATCCAGTGGGTTGAAGTCAACCACACACTGGCCTAATTGAATCCCCACTGGCTCTAAATGGTTGCCTTTGAGAAACCGTCGCCGAATGTGGGGCTGTTCATGCATCAGCTGTTGACAGGTATTGGCGGTATTGCGATCGCGAGCAAATTGGATCAGCCCGGTGAAATGAAATAGCCGACTATGGGCAATCAGCTGATGGGTTTGATCAACGGTAGGGGATGCCGTCAGCAGTTTACTCAAAACCCATCGTAGCCATTTGGCAGGCACAGGCACTTTAATCGCAGGGGCCAACCATAAAGAGGCCTGTTGCATAATCGACGGTAGACCGTAATCAACAGTCTGCCCGGTCAGCCGTTGGATACGCTGTTCCATCAGACGTAGACGCGCATTGAGGCAGGATAATCCCTGCTGAATCTCTTTTAGCTGCCGAGTGCTAGGGGCGTGCGGCGGCAACGATTGCCAGCATTCTGTTAACACCTCTGTAGAGGACAAAAGTTCTAGTAAGGCTACATACTTACAGCCCAGGCCATGGCCGATCCAAGTGTAGTTAGCCGCATTTAAGTACACCGCTGACTCATACCCCTTAGCCATTGCCGCCTCGACCATCGAGCCCCGTAACGTGTAGTGCTCATCTAAAAGGTCAATGGCTGTGGACCAATGGTGCAACGTAAACCGAAACGGAAAAGCGACAACGGTATAGCCAGCGGCAAAAAGACTTTTGAGAAAATGACGATACACGAGGATGGGAAATGTCCCCCATAAAGCACTCCCTACAAACTGAATCACACCTTTGGGTTGGGGATGGAGGGCAACCCAACTGTGGGAATACGGTTCAAATTGAAACCGAGCGGCATTACTAGGCGACGATAAAACCATAGAAAATAATGTATGAAAAGACTCCCAGAGCCGCTGTAAATATTCAGCCGTTACTGCCTGAGTATAGAAACCGATCACCCCAACAGGTTACCAACCAAGACTTGAGAGATGAAACCATACCGAGGAGCAGCACCGCCGATCTTAGACACCTCTGAATTGTTACCCCGCCAATATTCATAATTCCGGACAGTCCTGGAAAACTAATACCGCTATGTAATGCCTTTACAGGAGTACACAAAAGGGTACTATCCAAACTCAAAGGTTTTAAGCCAAAGTAACAACAGCTTGCCTTGAGAGTGAAGCAGCGTGTGGCTGGTCTGACACTGTCAGTTAACTGATCTTTCAAACTTGCATCAGGGTTGGGGAGTTATCGTTCTCCCCTGGCGGTTCTTGCCATGCAAGAATCCGTGTCTTCCACAGTGGGAATAAGTCTCTAAGTGAGGAGTTGCTAGTTGTAAGCGGCTCCTTTTTTATCTGAGGTCCTTTGTCTTAGGTATAAGGATGTGTCTAGAAAAGACGCTACCCATTACTCAGCCCCCTAGCCCCCCAAATGTAAAGGTTTCCATGGTTAGACTCCCTGATTCAACCCTGCCTGCTCCGGCAGCCCCAACATGATGTTCATATTTTGCACAGCAGCCCCTGAAGCCCCTTTGCCTAAATTATCCAATCGTGCTGCGACCAATGCCTCGTGGGTATCGTCGTTAGCAAAGACGAACAGTTGGACCTGATTAGTTCCGTTAGCCGCTTTTGTATCCAGAAACTTGCCATCACGCAGACCCGCTTCATCCGCCAGAGCCGCCACCTGCACAAAGGGTTCATCGGCGTAGTAATCCGTGAGGGCAGCGCACAGTTGCTGACCAGTGGGTGGATGATCCAACGTCCACAGCGGCAGCGGAATTTGCACCAGCATGCCCTGCTCAAACGTACCTACCGCTGGCAGAAATAAGGGCGCATGGGCCAACCCAGAATATTGATGCATCTCTTGCACATGCTTATGGTCAAAGGCTAGACCGTACACACCATAGGGATAAAGTGGTTCTGATTCACCGCGATACCCGGCATAGGTCTCCATCAACTTACGGCCTCCACCGGAATAGCCGGAAATCGCATTAACGGTGACTGGGAAACTAGCGGGAATTAGACCAGAGGCCACTAATGGCTTGATGGCTGCTAGAAATCCGGTAGGGTAACAGCCTGGATTACTAACACGATGGGCTTTTGCGATCGCATCCCGCCGCCCCGGTGCTAACTCTGGGAATCCATACACCCAATCCTGATGGGTACGATGGGCCGTGCTAGCATCCAAAATTTTAACCGTGGGACTTGACACCAGATCAACCACCTCACGAGCGGCGGCATCGGGCAAACACAAAATCGCCACATCCACAGAATCAATCAGCTTTGCTCGCTCTGCCACATCTTTTCGCTTAGCAGGATCAATACTGACAACCGTGACATCTTCTCGCTGGGCTAAGCGGGCATAAATCTGCAGCCCGGTTGTACCTGCTTCACCATCGATAAAAACCCTGGGCTGCGCCATGGGACAACTCCTGATTACTCTCTTAAACCGTCTGTGTCATTTTATAGGGCCATGATTCGGTGGACCATGGTCATTGGCTTAATATCAAACAGCATTGTTCAGTATCTATGCCGCTACCCTGGGGATGCAATCGGGAATTCTGATGAATAATTGCAACCCCGTCAATAGTTTCATGGTTTCCCCCAGCGTTTTAAAGACGACTCCTCGACTTCTCAATCGCTACAGTATTCAACAAAACTTAGGGGCTCGCCTTGGTCGTAGAACGATGCTGGGTTACGACCACACCCGCCATAGCTGGGTTATCATTAAATATTTATGTTTTGACGATCCACTTCAAGCCAACGATATCAACCGTTTTCACCAAGAAGTCAAAACCCTTAAAAGCTTGAAGCATCAAGCTATTCCAGCTTACTACGACAGCTTTGAGATCAAAGACCATGGCTATCACGGCTGCATGCTTGTACAAGAATACATTGAGGGTAAATCACTATATACCCTGATCAACACTCAAAGAGTCTTTACCGAAGAAGAGATTCGTAAACTGGCGCAACAGATTTTAGCGATCCTTGATTATCTACACACCAAAAAATCACCGATCATTCATCGTGATATCAAACCTAGCAGTTTTGTGCTGAATACCCTCGCTAATTCTACGCCAGGTGATCTCTATTTAGTGGACTTTGGCTTAGTACAATGTGCTAGCACAACTCAAACTGATACAGAAACTGATACAGATACCCCCATTCTCATCTCAGGGACTCCAGGCTACCGCCCACCCGAACAACTGGGAGATCGGGCCATGCCTGCCACAGATTTATACAGCCTGGGAGCCACACTCATCCATCTTGCTACAGGAAAACATCCCAACACGTTGCCCCAGAGCGGCCTACGTCTGTTGTTTAGCCAAGAATTAGAGCATATGAGTCGGCCCCTCAAATCTTGGTTACGCTGGCTCACCCAACCCAAGCAACATAAACGACCCATATCCGCAAAATCTGCCCTGAAAGGATTAGAGCAAGCTGATGAGATTTTTTCCTCATCTCACTGGCTATCCTTCAACAGTCTTAGCCATCGTTTGCAACGCACGTTTTTAGAAACAATGGCCCCAGCCAACACCCAGCTAAAGATTCTTGAGTACAGTCAAATGTTGGAGGTCTTGTTTCCTCCATTGGGCTGGAAAAGCAGAAAATTCTGCCTGGCAATGCTCCAGACAATCGTGAGCGCAGCAAGTGTATGGCTGACGTTTAGAGGGTTTTTATACTTCTGGCCTCAGCTGGTCAACGTTTGGCAACAGTTATCTATTATTATCATCGGGCTAGGATGGACATATTTTAACGTACGCTCTGGGTACCGAGGATTGCAATCTATCTGTTCTAGTCTTTTCCAACAGATCAGCATTCAGCTATTGCCAGAAATTATTTTGTTAGGGCATCGGTTCCCCTGTCGGCCAGTTGACTATAAAATCAATACCTATAAACGCGATATTGAAGATATTCATTTCCAAAAAGATAGCTCTCTCATCAAGTTTTTCCTACATAATAATCGCACCATCGTTGGCAAGCTGAAGTATACGCTTTCAGCCAAAGAGCTGGAATTAACTCAGTCAGAAATCAGTTGGGTGAATGACATTTTACAACTTTGGTTAAAGCAGCCATCTTCTACAGGGCTAGCATAATTCGTGACCGTTACGGATGCATTAACCAGGTCAGGCAGAAAAGCCATGGGGAAGAACAGAGCACTTTCCCATACACTAGAGTTTAGTCTCCGTATTGCATTGGCCGTTCTATGCCTCAATTTGCCACTGCCCAAGATCAACGTTACGCCCAAGCATTAATGCAGCCTGCGTTAATTCGCATTATTGACAATATTCGTAAACAGCTAGATGTCTCTGCTTGGGAGGGGTCTTATCGAGACGATATGCGATGGCCAGCAGAGACAACGGCTGAACAAAAACAACAATACTTAGCGCTTCAAGAGATGTTAGAAAAAGCAACGCCTGAAGAGCATGATCAAATTCAGGCCACGCTTGCCCAGTTGCCATCTCCTGACCATCGGTATGCCCTATGCCTTAAAAAGCAAGATCAACAGCAGGAAATCGATGTTTGGCAGCTGTGCTATCGGCTCTGTAATGCAGCGGATACAGCAGATACAAAAAATCATACTGGCCCCATCACCATAGATACAAGTCTATTGGACCTGGAAATGGGTGATGTGGATTGGATTGCCCTGGATAAAAAAGCTAAGCGGCTAGTGGAAGAGACTTTTCAAGCCTTGCCCACCCCCTAACGGACATTCCGCAGGTTAGTCAGCAAATCAAATAATATTTCTGGCAGGGCGCGCCAAGAAATCTGAGGATATTCAGCCGTTCAGGTGAGAGGTTGGAAACCTGAGGTTGCTCATTGAGCCAAGCCAGGTGAATTGCCTGAAACTTCTGAAAAATCCACCGTAAGGACGGCGTTTGAGTCGGTCGCTTGCGTTGGTCGAGAAGGGTTTCATTCGCCTGATCCAAGGCGTGTCTCACCTGCCGTTGAGCTAAAGTGTACACCATCAGGGACAATCCCATGATGGTCGCCAAAGCTACAATGCGTTCAGGTGTTTTGAGAAAAACACTGGAGGTAAAAAACAAGGGATCCTTGAGCATACCGAAGCCTTGTTCAGAGACCGATTGCCCTTTGTAATCGGAGAGAATGATTTCGTCAGTCAAGGTGTCATCATCGATGACATTGGTCGCCAAAATGAAGCGTCCTGCCTTTCGCTTTGCCTGATGAATAGCAGCGTCATCGGCGACGATTTGAGCGGTAATTCGATAGGTGGTGTGGGTAGGTGTCGCCCCTGTTTTCGGGCGTCCTGACTGGGCATAGTGGTGCTGTTCGACCACGTCTAACTGGCTCAAACAGTGATAGGGCCAGCGGGTCGCTAGGGCCTCGGCCTGGCGGCGAGCATCGGCGGCACAATTAAACTCAATGGTCTGTTGACGACGCAGTTGTTTTGTTGCCTTGACGAGGTGTTTGGCAACCTGTTTATCCACCTGTTGGCAATCCGTCTCGACCCGTGTCTGATTCTCGACCACGACCCACCCTTGTCGAATTCCCCCATAGGTTGTGCACACACGAGCCAATCGATAGCCGTCCCGTTCACTTGCCACAAAGGCCTCTGGATCGATCTCAGTAACCACCGATTGGGCGGCGGATAGCGTTAACGGGACACGGGTAATCCAACGCAGTGCCCCCAAAATGGCTAAGTTATCGGCACTGTATAAGGCACTGTCAGCCACCAAGATTCCCTCGACACTCCAGTGCTCTGCAAACGTCTTTAATCGGTCTGCAAACACCGCTTTGTCGGATTGATTGCCACTGGCGACCTCAAACGCTAAGGGGACTCCCCCATCATTCGTACAGATTGTCTCCACTACAAACTGTTTTAAGTCAGGTCGGTGGTCTTTCGAATACCCATGGGTGATTTCAATGCAACCCGGCTCTTTGTTCGCGCTTTCATACGCCCCATGCACACTCAGGCTACTACTATCAAGATGATAACGACGGCTATCTAAGCCAAAGGCTTGATAGGCTGCCATCGAGACGACACTGAACAATTTGCTGGGTCCATAGGCCCACACTTTGTCGAGTAATCGACCCAAGTAATCATCATTCAGATGGGAGGGCGCAATCCCCTCGCCAAGCAGATGCTCCGTTGCTTTGCCCACAAAAAATTCTTCATACAGATACAACGGTGCACTCACAAAGCCTAATCCATTCAGAATCATGGCTTTGATCCCTTGTCCCGGACTCACCTTTTGCTGCACATGGGTCCCTAGACAACCATTCACCAGCGCTTCGAGTCCGATTTGGTCTACAATCCCTGCAATGATGCCTAAGTGATCAATATCCTCGACACGCATCTTCTTTAAGCGGCTCTGCAAAAACGTTACCGCTTAAATTACCTGATTTTCAAACCTAACCTGCGGAATGCGCGTCAAAACATAGTTTGACAGTAGTTTGGCAATACTGACCGACTTACGCCTCTACCCAAACAGAGACAGAACCACCATTACAGCGAAATTCTGCCCAACCCGACTCATTAGTAGTAATCGGCGTCTTCACATGCTCAGTCAGGTCATAGAACTGAGTATTTGCCTTACCCACTTCCATCCACTTAGAACCCTCAGGACCATCGCTCATAATCACAGCCATCGCCTGGGGATGCTCTGGGTCTCCTAGTCGAGTCCAACCAATGGTATTGAAATGATCAAAATAATCATACTGAGGACCATAGGCGAAGTGCTTGCGGGCATACAAAAACTTATCAATCAGCCAACGATGAGCATGAAGGGTGATGGGATACTTATTGCCATCTTTGCCATAGTCTTCATACTGAGCACCATAGTAATCAGCATAGAAAACACAGGGATAACCTTCTGCTCGCAACAAGATGAGGGCATAGGCCAAGGGTTTAAACCAAGCCTCTACCGGAGCCTCTAACGCTTGTAGTGGCTGAGAGTCATGGTTTTCAACAAACGTGACTGCCTGGGTAGGACGCGTTTGCATCATCGTCCCATCCAGAATCTTGCCCATGTCATAATGCCCTCCTGCTTTACTGGCATAGTGGAAGTTATAGTGCAAAGGCACGTCAAACACCGACATCCGACCTTGCACAGCATCTACATACCATTGGAGGGTACCAAGGTCGTTGTACCAGTACTCGCCCACCATAAACAGATCTTTCTGAGCATAGTGTTCCAGAGCATCAATCCACAGCGGAAAATACCAGGCAGAAATATGCTTAATTGCATCAAGCCGGAAACCATCTACACCGGTTTGCTCTAGATACCACTTACCCCAGTTTTCAACTTCTTTTTGCACCTCGACACTTTGAAAGTCCACATCGGCTCCCATCAGATAGGCAAAATTTCCTTTCTCTAGGGCGACATCATCATCAAATGCCTTTCCTTCAAAGAGATAAACCGTATTGCTATCTTTGGAGTAGTCATCATAGTCAACGGCATCAAAATGCCACCAATGCCACTCAAAATCAGAATATTTCTTACTCCCGTCCGGCAACACGCGTCCTGGAAAGGTGAAATGCGTATAGGCATTAATGTCCTGCTGCCCACCTTTGGGATTTAAGCGATCATTCTGCCAAAAGGGGGTAGCTTTCACAACTTCCGTCTGGTTGGCCCCCATCCGATGGTTCAGCACACCATCGGCATAGACCTGGATACCAGCCGCTTGAAGCGCTTGAACGGCACTTAAATACTCGTCTCGGGTACCGTACTTGGTACGCTTCGAGCCACATTGATCAAATTCACCCAGGTCATACATATCGTAAACGGCGTATCCCACATCGTAGCCACCACCCATGCCTTTATAGGCTGGAGGCAACCACATCGCCGTAAATCCCGCATCTGCTAATTCCTTAGATCGGGTATTGACTTGATTCCATAGGCTGCCGTCCCCCGGCACATACCAATGGAAATATTGCATCATGACACCATTTAGTGCAGACATTTATGACAGCTCCTTTGAATAACAGGTGAGTAAGCAAAACACTGAATTCAGACAATAGAGGGAGAATGTACTGACTATTGAACTCAGAATATACAGGCTATAACAACCACAGAGATTGCTTAGAGCACGGCTGCAATACTTAGCCACAGGACACCAAACAAGCTCCATCGTCACCAGAAGAGATTCCTGGCTTGAGGATGTGACATTAATCACACGCCAATGAATTTATCCTACTAATCCCACTGATACAAAATCCTGACTAATAGCACCCAGTATCGAAGGGTATGGCTTCAACGGTGAGTTCAGCCGAACCGTACAAGGGAGCGCCCCTACAGGATTATCCATTTTTAACCGGGTTTAATGGATTCGGGGTGGATATCAGACACAAATAGAAGCCATGCAGAGTAACCTACATGACTTCTATTTGCAAGGCTCAAAAACAATTTAATCGCGGTAATCGCGATAACAATTAGTAACGGCGATCCCCTTTGTTACCCCAATTTCCCCCTGATCCCCCCCGAGGCTCACGGGGCTTAGCTTTGTTAACCTTGAGTACGCGTCCCATCCACTCAGCACCGTCTAAAGCCTCAATGGCAGCGGTCTCTTCCGCATCTGTCTCCATCTCAACGAAGGCAAACCCACGAGGCCGGCCTGTTTCTCTATCGGTAGGTAGATGAGCACTTTTGACGGTACCGTACTCAGCGAAAACATCAGTCACATCTTCTTTGGTGGCATCGTAAGACAAATTGCCAACATACACTGACATATGAGATTCTCCAAACATTCAAATTCAAAGGACACAGAGTTATATTCGGAGAACCATTTTAGAAAAGATTGCATAGCCGAAAATAAATCTGACCAAACGCTAGCACAGAGCCAGGGATAGTGCATAAAAATGCAGCAAAAATCAATTTTTGCCGTTACCGATTTAGAGGATGAATCGTCTGTGGCACTTTCAAACAGCCTAAATTCAACGGATGGAATCATGGGGGAAGCTCAGAAACGCCCAATCTTTAAAGGATTCAGACATTCTAGCGACCGCTTCCATCCCATTCACAACGAAAACCGATGTTTGTGTAGACTTTCTACTGTAGGGAAAACCTACTCAAAAAAATAGGCTATACGGTGACTTGGGCCATCACCGTTACAGCGATCGCATCAGGGAGTGTTGGTAAAGGCTCAAACTTCCAACCTAGGCGAACCTGATAATCATTAATCATTGTGAGAAACCCTAACCCTGAGCGCGTAGTATCGTTTTCCATAGCGCTCTCTTCCACTTGTTGTAGGTATAACTCCTGGGGATCAGATGCTAATAATTCTTTAATAAATATCTGGAATTCCGCCGCTTGGGCTTTATTAACACTATTGGTAGCGAATATAACAGCAACTAACTCTGGATTCTCTAGAAAATAAATTCCAAGTTTTACTTGATGGGTAGACGTTTCTAAATTGAACTTCACAGCGTTTTCGATGAGTTCATTAGCGACATAGCTAATGGAGCCCTGGGCTTCTTTTATCCTTTGTTCCTCTTCAGGGTTATTCTCATCTAATGGCAGAAAATTAATAAAACAATTGGCCAAAAAATGCGCTGACAGCCGTTGATTACGCCAAAGGTTTTTAATATCTTCTGATGTAGAGGTAAAACTCAGTTCTAGGGAATCGCGCTCAGGAGGAAGAATAGTAATATAATCACCAAAGATCTGATGCATCCAATTTTCTCCTGGAACGTCGATTTATATAAGATCTGTTAGGGGAATCTTTGGTTAAGGGTTAATTCAGAGAGAAGGGCCAAACTATACGAAAGTATTACTGCTGTTTGAGGACAAGCAGGGTAATATCATCAAATATTTTTTGTTCACCAATAAACGCTTTAACATCGTTAATAATAGCTCGTTGAACATCTTCAGCCGTACTACCATGCCAACTTTGGGATATCACCTGGCGCAAACGAGGCATACCATATTGTTTTTTATGTGAATTATAGGCTTCAGGAATTCCGTCAGTGTAGAGTACAATCCCGTCACCAGGCTGCAACTGAACTTTGACATAGCTAATGAAGCCACCTATATCATCGTCCAACCCAATTGGCATCCCTAAGTCCATCGTATCAATGCTCTCAACCGTGCTATCGACTCTAACGATAAGAATCTCTTCATGCTGACCACTAATACTAACGTATCCGTCTGAATAGTTGAGAATAGCAAGGGTTAAGTTCTTTTCAGAGTCCATCCGCTGGACATTCTGATAGATCGTACTATTCACGGTTTCTAGAAACTTAATGGGGTCATGTTCTTGAATTTCTTTGAGGGTTCGCACCGCCGTTTGGGTCATGAGCATCAACATACCGCTTTCCAGGCCATGCCCTGTGACGTCACCAATGCCTAAGGTAACGATACCCTCCGTCTCTAAAACATCATAATAATCTCCACCCACTTCATCGGCAGGTTCCATAAAGCCAACAATATCGAGGCCGTCCACATTTTTTAGTTCTTCAGCCTTAGGCAATATCATTTGCTGAATTTGTCTAACAACATCGAGTTCTGCCCCCATCCGCAGGTTTTCGGCCTTTAATTTGTCATTTAAGGTACTAATTTGAGCATTAGCATTAGCAAGTTCTGCCGTACGCTCTTTAACTTTATCTTCTAATGTTTCAAAAGATGTTCTGAGCTGACTGGCCATGCTATCGAACGAGTACGCTAACGTGCGTAATTCGCGGATGGGACCTGTTTCACTATCGCTCAGTCTAAGCTCTCCATGTTTTAGGTCTCCGCTGGCAATGGCTTTAGACGCTTGAGTAATACGTAATACAGGCTGGGTCAGCCAGCGGGTAATTAATAACCCAACACCGACTGCAACCCCAAGGGCCAGTAATGTTAGTGCAATGGTATTGCGATTATTGGCATAGATTTGTCCCATAAAATCAGCTTCTGGAATGGCAACCACAATTAGCCAATCAAGACCACGGCCATCACGAAATGGGAGAACTTGGACAAAATGCCGCTGTCTATGAAGTTTAAAGTTGAGCTGTTGCGATCGCGAAATTTCCTGAAGGCTGCCAAACCGTTTTTCAATATGTTGCGTGGTTCCCTGCACCAGAGGATCTTGGCTATCCACAGCCTGTAAAAATTGGGGATCTTCTTCATCTCCTAACATTAAGGGTTCATCCGCCGAACTCGAGATCAAACGACCTTCACGGTCCACAACAAACGCCTGGCCTGACTTACCAATATCTAAATCTCTTAAGAAATCCCGAAACTCTTCTGGTAAGACAACATCAGCCGCACACACACCCAACAAACGTTGCCCTGCTCTATCGTAAACAGGCAATGCCGCTGTGATATTGGGTAGACCTGTGGTAAACGCAATATAAATATCTGTCCAAACTGGTTGCTGGGCTTGGGTAGCTGACCGATACCAGGGGCGCTGTCTAGCATCAAATATAGTTTTTAACTGACGTAGAAAATAAGTCCGTTGCCCCCGGACATTGAGGGTGTAATATTGACGCTTAGCCTTAGTTGCAGCATTGCTATAGGACAGCTGTAACGAACCATCTTCTGGGTCTCGTAAAACACCAAAGAAATCTCCTCGATTGTTACCACAGTAAACAAACGCCACATTTGGGGCAATTTTCATTTGTTGATAAAGCTGGGCTTCGCCACGGGTGGCAGTTGTGACATCAATCACGCCATGAATCAATGCCGTTGAATTCAATCGATTGATTTCGTGGGGGGTTTCAAAGTAGCCCTGCAGTTCTCTCTGAATTCGGGCTGACACCTCGGTGCGTAGCTGAGAGGTTAAGTCTTGTACAGCCTGTTGACTATTGCGAAATGAAAGATAGCCAACTAACCCTACAGTGGCACAAATTTGGAGAACAAATGGAACCACCAGGATTCTGCGCATAGGAATGCGAAAATCACTAGGTAATCCACTAAACAAGCGTTTCATGCTTATACTCCACCTTGGCTGCTGGGGACAATCAAGTCTTGAGGCAGACTAATAGAACTACTCTACGTCCAACCGTAGGCTAGGAAGAAATTTCTGGAGATTTCTCAATGATTTGCCCTGCCAAGGCACCTCATGGGAACCCAAAATGGTTAACTGAATCTCTTTCTTTTTGCGTAAACCCAAGACAAATTTAGACAACATACTGATACCAGAGCTGTTGAGAAACCCTAACTGTCTTAGATCGATGGTCATGACAGCAGGGTTGCCACTGGCTATCTCCTGTAGCAAGTCTTTAATCGGAGCGTAATCTTTGGGACCGCTTAATGCCAACTCACCCTGAAACGTTACAACGACAGCATCGGCATCGTAGTGAACAACGTAATCTTCGCCTTTGATTTCCTGATTGGCCATTAGCAGCATCTTTTGCTAGTACAGGGTATGTAGAGAAATTATCCTTCACTAAGTCCCTTAAGCACCAAGCCCCTTTCCAGTTTTTTAGGATGGAGAAATGATAGCTTGGACCGCAACCGTCGTGTAGATGGAGCTGTTTTCGATCTTGATTATTTATAGAGAATGACCATGCAGAAAGGCTTCTATGGTATCAATTAGGCGATCAATTTCCGCCTCAGTCGTAAAGTAATGGACACAAGCTCGCACACAGCTGGGTGACAATAGGGTGCGTAGATAGAACTGTTGCGATTCCAAATAGGTAACAAGTTTTTGATGCAGATCTGGGGAATACTCTCCTGCTTGAAAAAGCTGAAATGATACTAAACCAGACTCTGGAGGCGACTTCAAAAGACACTGGACTGCCCGCAGGCTGTTGAGCTTACCCCAGAGATAACTACTGAGCTGACAAATACGAAAGTAGCGTTCTTCCGCAGTACCCCAGCTATTATGGGCTGCGATCGCAACCCGTAAGCCACTACATAGCGCCACATTAGAGGTAGCCACTTCATATCGCCGGGCATCAGACTGCCACCCCGTAGGCTGTCCCTCTTTGTTCATAGTAATGCCGCGCCAACCAATAAACGTCGGTGCCAGATCCTCCATCGCTGCGGGACTGACATACAGCCCCCCCAACCCAGCCGGACCGCAACACCATTTATGGCCGGTAAATGCATAGAAATCCACACCGGTCTCAGCCATCTGTAGGGGTAACATACCTACCGATTGAGCAGCATCTGACAAAACACGCACCGTCTGGGGTTGAGCATGGCACAGCTGACAGATCTCCGTTAGTGGCATCACCTGACCCGTATTCCAAAGAACGTGGCTCACCACCACCAAACGGGTATTGGGACGCAATTGGGATTGAATCATGGCCACCGGATTGGCCCTATTGATCTGACTGAGGTGAGGAAAAATACTGACCTCTAAGTCGAAGCGTCGCTGTAGCTCATACACCGCCGCAAAAATACCAGGATGCTCGCAATCCGATAGCAGGATATGATCACCGTTGCGCCAGGACATCCCCCACAGCGCAATGTTACAGCCAACAGTAACATCCTCCGTCAGCACCATGGTCTGGGGTGACACACCTAGCTCGTCCGCCAAAACACGTCGGGTTTTCTCCCCTTCAACCTGCATCCATGTATTAACCGCACTCCCAAAGGGACCGCGAGTTTGCATGGTCTGATGGGCAAACTGAATTGCCTTCAGCGCATTGAGCACCATCGGGCCTTGACCACCGTAGTTGAAATAAGATTTGTTTTGCAGCGCTGGAATTGTCTGACGATATTGCGCAATGCTGACACTCATGAAGGCACAACCAAGCCAGTTAAAGATTTATCAAGTTTAATCTATCCTGCATCGGTTATTTTGTCTGTAAAGACAGGCTTTCTGGGGGTTTTTTACAGATTCCGGATGGAGGTTAAATCGATCTGAACCTATTTACTATCAGGCCGGGTAAATTGTAAAAGAGATTACTATTCCGCATTAACTACTTAATGGTTAATGCTGTAGCGACCATAACGGAAACCGATACTAATGCGCCTTTCACGCTCGATTTTGCCAGTGGGGTTAGCAGCCCTAACACTAGCCAGCTGTGGCCCTTCAAAGGTCGCTCAGTGCAACGCGTTTGCCGATGTGATCAATCAGGCCCAGGTGTTCAAGGATGAATTTGAAACTGAAATCGATAGCTTCACCCAACAGGCCCAAGGTGCTGAAAGTCTAGGGGACATCCAAACCGCGGCCACCCAATACATCAGTGCAGTCGAAAAGGTGGTGGTTAGCATCGATGGCATGGTCACTAGCCTGGGTGAGTTAGAACTGGCTGATGAACAGTTATCCCAATACCGTGACGGTTACGCCGAAATCATTTCTGGCTCAGCCACAGAACTCAATGTGGCCGGTGAAGCCATGCAGCTGGTGGCCAATGCCGAATCAGAAACTGACCTCAGCAATGTATTGGAGGAATTTCAAGGCAAAGCCAACAATGCATTCACCAATTTGCAAACCTTGTCGCAAAACGAAGCCACCCTGGTGAATGACATTAATACCTATTGTGGTGCCGAGGTCCCCATCGGCACTGAAGAAACGGCTCCCGCAGCACCTGCCGATGAATAGGTAGGCCTTCACGATAGAATCTATAGCGCCGCTTGCTGATTCCATCGCCATGGTTACCTCGTCTTCTGCTTTGCTTATTGAAACTGATGCCGCCTCTCACCAGGCGTGGACTATTACGGCCAATGGTCGAGGGCTAAAAGGGCGGCTCCAGGTGCCTGGCGATAAGTCTATTTCCCATCGGTCTCTAATGCTGGGAGCGTTAGCCAGCGGTGAAACTCGCATTAAAGGGTTACTGCTGGGAGAAGACCCCCGCAGTACTGCGGCTTGTTTTCAGGCCATGGGGGCTAAGATTTCTGACCTAGAAGCAGAATGGATCACCGTCCAAGGCTTAGGGGTGGGCAACCTCCAGGAGCCTAATATTGTTTTAGATGCGGGCAACTCAGGAACCACGCTGAGACTCATGCTGGGGTTACTAGCTTCGCAACCAGGTCGTTTCTTTACCGTGACCGGTGATGATTCTTTGAGATCGCGCCCCATGGCACGGGTGATCACCCCCCTGACTACGATGGGCGCTCAGATTTGGGGCCGCAATAACAACCAGCTTGCGCCCTTAGCCATCCAAGGCCAAACGTTATCTCCTATCCATTACCAATCTCCCATTGCCTCAGCCCAGGTCAAGTCCTGCATCTTACTGGCTGGCCTCTCAGTGGATGGTGATACTACAGTTACCGAGCCCAGCCTCTCACGCGACCACAGTGAACGCATGCTCAGTGCCTTTGGCGCTAACCTAACTGTTGATCGAGACGCCTGTCGCGTGACACTACACGGCCCGAGCCAGCTGCAAGGGCAAACCGTGATTGTCCCTGGCGACATCAGCTCTGCCGCCTATTGGATGGTGGCCGCCGCCATCGTACCTGGATCAGACCTCGTAATTGAAAACGTCGGCGTCAATCCAACCCGTACTGGAATTTTAGAGGCGCTACAACGGATGGAAGCCGATATCACCTTGGAAAATGAGCGGGAAGTCACGGGAGAACCCGTCGCTGACATTCGGGTACGTACCAGTCAACTCAAGGCCTGCACCCTTGGTGGCGATCTCATTCCTCGCTTGATTGATGAAGTCCCCATTCTGGCCGTGGCCGCCCTCTTTGCTGATGGCACTACGCGCATTGAAGATGCCGCCGAACTGCGGGTCAAAGAAAGCGATCGCATCGCTGCAACCGCCAGCCAACTCAACCAACTAGGTGCATCCGTCAGCGAGCTCTCCGACGGTCTAGAAATTCAGGGTGGAACCACCCTCACGGGCGCAAATGTCGATAGCTTTACCGACCATCGTATTGCCATGAGTCTCGCCATTGCGGCCCTGCGCGCCGCTGGCTCTACCACCATTCACCAGGCAGAAGCCGCCGCTGTATCCTACCCCCCCTTTGCTAAAACCCTAGAGGAATTTGCCCTTTAGACTTTGAGTAAATTGCATCTTGAGTCAGGGCAGCTGTTGCGTAAAAATTCCCAATCCCTATTCCCCTCTCCCAACTCGATTGATTTCTCTCCACGTCGGGAATTCTAGAGCAACTGTGGAAACCATCAAGGGGAAGCCATCCAACGTTGCTCAAGCGACTGGTTGTCCTGCCTCCGCCATGCCATCTGTTGCCCGATTTTTGATCAGGGTTGCAACATAGCATCTATGCAAAAGATTTTATTGATTGGGTCATCGAAGTTATATACGTCAACAACGGAGCAAACGATTGCAGCTGCAGGCTACATCGTTGAACGGGCAGACACAGGCACTGCTGGGTTGGAGCTAGTCCGTGCTCAAAATCCTAATCTGGTGGTCTGTGATTGGGAGTTAAGTGATTGCAATGGTCACTACGTGCTGAAACAAATGCGTAAAGACCTACAGCTAGCGGTCACGCCATTTATCATGCTGAGCCCACTGTATGACCGAAAACACCTGCGTCACACCATGCAGATGGGGGCAGATGACTGTCTGATCCATCCATTTGCGGATGATGTCTTGATTGCTGCAATCTCAGCCCGATTAAAACATCAAGAAGCCATTAACAACCACTACCTCAGCCATTTACGGCTAGCCGCAGAACACCTGAATCGGCTGTCTTACTATGACAGTCTCACCAAACTACCTAATCATCTGTTATTTGAGCAACGGTTTACTCAACTCATCCAAACATCGGCTAACCCCATAGCCTTGCTTTCCCTCAGTCTGGATCGCCTCAGGCAAATCAACAACATTTTAGGCTACCCAGCCGGTGATAGCCTTTTGCAATCCACCAGCCATCGCCTCCAGGCCTGTCTCCCCAATGGTACGATGCTGGCCCGACTGACCGGCAATCAGTTTGCGATCGCCCTCAGCAACATAGATAGCCTGGTAACCGTCAAAAAGCTGGCAACAGAGCTGATGGATGCCCTAAGCCGCCCATTTTCACTACCTGGCCACGAAGTTTTTCTCACCGCTAGCGTAGGCGTAGCCATGTATCCCCACAACAGCCGAGAATTAACGGTGCTCATGCGCCAGGCCGATGCGGCCCTGGAATATGCCAAACGTCAAAAAAGTAACTACTGCCAGTTTTATCAACCTGATATGGTAGTCGCCACCGAATATCAAATTCGGTTAGAAACCTGGCTACGCTATGCCCTGGAGCGCGATGAATTTGAAGTGCACTACCAGCCTCAACTCAATCTACAAACGGGCCAGATCGAAGCAGCAGAAGCCTTGATTCGGTGGCACCATCCCGAAGCAGGCAATATATCCCCCGGTTTGTTTATCCCACTGGCCGAAGAAACAGGATTGATTATCTCCATCGGCCAATGGGTACTAGAGACAGCCTGCCGTCAAGTCCGCCAATGGCAAGATATGAATCTGGGTCTGCGCCACGTATCAGTAAACTTATCCAGCGTCCAGTTTAACCAGGGCAACCTGAGTCAGCGAGTGGCCCAGACCCTGCAAAATATTGGCTTATCCCCACGCATGCTAGAACTGGAAATCACCGAAACCGCATTGATTCAAGATGCCAATGCCGCCATCCGCACATTAAATGAACTTAAACACTTGGGCATTCGTTTAGCTGTGGACGATTTCGGTACTGGGTATTCATCCTTGAGCTATTTGCAGAAACTGCCCATCGACACCCTCAAGATTGACAACTGTTTTGTACGCGGCGTCACCACTGACCCCAAAAATCAGGTTATTCTCAAATCGGCCATTGATATGGGGCATGATTTAGGACTTTGTATCATTGCAGAAGGTGTAGAGACCTTGGATGAACAAAGTCTATTGGAAACCTATCAATGTGATTTTGCCCAGGGCTATTTCATCGGCAAACCGATGAGCGCTCAGCACCTACAAGCTTATTTAGAACAACAAACAGCACTGGTCAGTTTAGCGTCGTAATCATCGCTAACGGCCTTTGGGGGTAGTTTTTTGGAGATACCGTAGTTATGCCAAAGGGCCAGGGAATAATAGGCACATAGCTAGACAGTACATATTACGAGACTTAGGTGTATAACCCGCATTAGCTAGTGGTTAGCGAGTTACCATAGCGTTGGCCCTAGATCGTTCTTATATATCAGGATGCTTGGGGCACCGACAAGTAAACACGTTTCTGGGTTGCGGGTTAGGCAAAATATATGTGGCGACAGTGGAGAAAGGTCAACAACTACGTCCATAGCGTACAAACGTATCAAGATATGAGCCCTGATTTAACCATACGAAATCAGGTCAATCAATCACTACGGCAGCATCGTACTCCCCTATCATCAGAGGACTGGTGCAACGAATGCCATCGAGTCACGCAATCTGCGCCTACAACCCTGAGGTTTATCTACCGAACCCTAGAAAAATATTCCGGTATCGAATTTAGTCGCGTCAGACCCCAGGATCACCTAGTGGAGGATCTGCAATTTCCGATGGTGTGCTGGTTTGACTGGTCGACAAGCTTTTGTGACGAGGTCATCCAGCACTTTGATATAGATATTAGCGACTGCTTTGATGAAACGCGCTGCGATACCCTAGCCGACTTGATCATGTTCTTGGATGCCTGTTTGGCCAGTCAATCATCTCCAGCCAACTAATGCCACTGCTGATCCTAAATCAGCAATGCCGACTAAATATTACAGACCGAAACTAACCAAGTAAGGTTGTAACAGCGTTACATTAAAATGTAATCCTGGCTCTTATTGACTAGCCCTGCCATGCCTAGAACTCAGCGCAACGATAATTTCATCGATAAATCCTTTACGGTCATGGCCGATATGATCCTAAAGATGCTGCCAACGAAAAAGCAGGCAAAAGAAGCCTTTGCTTACTATCGTGACGGCATGTCTGCCCAGGCCGATGGCGAATATGCAGAAGCCCTAGATAACTATGACGTAGCCCTAGAGCTAGAAGAGGATCCCTACGATAAGAGCTTCATTCTCTACAACATGGGGCTAATCCACGCCAGTAACGGTGACCATGATGCAGCTTTAGAAAAGTATGCGGCAGCCATCGCACTTAACCCCCGTATGCCCCAGGCATTAAATAATACTGCCGTCATCCACCACTACCGAGGTGAGCAGGCCGAAGCAGCGGGTGATAAAAAGGCTGCTGAAGTTTTTTATGACGAAGCGGCTAGCTATTGGCTGGAAGCATTACGCATGGCTCCCAATAACTATATTGAGGCGCAAAACTGGTTGAAGAATACGGGTCGAATGGCAGCAGATGTATTCTTTTAACTCATACATTGGACGGTGGGCAGAGCCCACCCTATCCTTTATTTACTTACGATTAGCCTTTCCCAAATGATTGATTTAGAACAGGTTCGCAAGGTGGCGCTCCTAGCTCGTTTAGAGCTGACAGAAGCAGAAGAACAGCAGTTTACAGAGCAGCTAAGCGGTATTTTGGACTATGTGCAGCAGCTCAATGAGTTGAACACAGAGAATATTGAACCGACAACTCGGGCCATTGAGCTGAGCAATATTACTCGACAGGATGAGTTAACTCCCTTTGCAGATCGAGAGTCTATCTTGGATATTGCACCGGACCGTGAAGATGATTTCTTCAAGGTGCCTAAAATTCTTGGCAGTTAGTTGATTCAGTCGATTCGATTGGTGAAGACGTTCCATAGTTTGTAAAGACGTTCCATGGAACGTCTCAAAATTAATGGTTATCGCCAAGGAATTGCAGGTAGTCGTTGCTCATTTCTTTAACAGCGGCTTCGTAAAATTGTTTGCCATGTTCTGGTGTGGCCAAGTCTGGGTTAGAACCCATGCGACCATCGGTGTAAAATCGTCGAAAATCAACAGCGCCATAAATACGATGGCCCGAGGGAGCAACTTGAGGGTCTAGGGGAGCTGATTTAATGAAATCAGGATAAGCATATTGCGTTAGGGCAACTTCACTGGGCGTGGCGTGGGAACCTTCTTGATCCCCGTACAGTTCCTTGGCAAGAGCATAGACAGATCGACACATAAACCAGTTAGCCAGTTTACAGCGCACATTTTCCGCCCCTGAGATATTGAGATCAGCCAGGGTCGCATAGGTTTCCGAGAAGGCAGCTTTAAGGGTGGCCATGTTGCCACCATGGCCATTAATAAAGTAGAACCGGTTAAACCCAGCTCGCGCTAATGGCTTAATGTAATCCTGAATGAGGGCAATTAACGTACTGGGTCGTAAACTAATGCTGCCGGGGAAGGCCGTGTGATGCAGTGCCATGCCAACATTAATGGTAGGGCCGATCAGAGCATCCGTTTGCTCACCCACACCCGCAGCCACTGTTTCTGCACAAATGGCATCGGTGCCAATCAAACCTGTGGGACCATGCTGCTCGGTGGAACCAATGGGAAAAATAATGCCTTGCGATCGCAACAAATAGGCTTCGACGTCAGGCCATGTACACAGATGCAGTTTCATTGCTTCACCTTCATCAGTGGTCAACCTATGATCTGGGTGGTCAAACTTCGTTAACCTCCCTTAAGCTGTATTTAAGATGTGGTTGCAATACCATAGGTATGACTGCAAACCACAGTAGTCGCTTAGATGACAGGTAGATTTCTATGCTACATCGCAAGATATACCAACTCTCATGCGACGGTCGTGAGGTGTGGGTGTTTTTAAGGGATCAGCACCGCTGGATTGAGCGGGCTAAGATTTTAAACATCGAGGGCGATCTCGTAACTCTACGCTACGAAACCGAAGAAGATGACAAGCGCTGCGCATGGGAAGAAATGGTGCGGTTAGAGAGTATTGGTTCAATTCAGCAAAAGCTGGCCACGGTTCCCAAAGGAGATACGGAAATCATAATCTCGGACGATTGTCCCACATCTGAACAAATTCACGAATAGTCGCGTTCCATGTAGGGGCATTCCATGGAAAGCCCCTACCGAGATGTAAATTCTGGGCAATGCCCATCTGGAGCCACTAGCCGACCAAACAATGGTGAGCGAGGCTGCTGACAGCTACGTTGCTGATAGAACTGACAGTTATCACAGGCAATGCGATCGGGAGCTAATCGGTTGGTAATCTCAACCAGCTCCGATGAATCTACGCCTCGTAGCACCAGGTTTTCACCCTGCCAGCGGGCCTCGATAATGCCTGTTTCAGCAAAACTTTGCCAGCGGGCATCAGCAGTAATAGTCGGTGGCAATTGAAGCGAGACCTGATCCCGAGAGTCGCTCACGGTGCCCTCAAAGGTGGGTTCACTGGGTGGAGGTAGAGAAGCAAATCGGGTATCTAGAAATAGCGATAACGGATTTCCCGGCAAAGGAATATGCACCTGATAGCGACTCTGGAGGGATTCTAAATTCGCTAAGGCACTAAGACGCTCTAGTTGACCATGGACCAACACCACATGGCGCGGTCGCAAATTATGGATCAGCTGTGTCGTCCCATCACCATCGCAGTGGCTATATAGCTGATAGGTTTCAAGCTGCACCGTGCCGGAAACCGTGGCATTTTTTAAACTATCAAACCAGTCATAAGCAGGACCATGGGCATCCAACTCCCGTTGCCAGCTCCTCAAATCTGCCTGTTCTGGCAAAAAGACACTCCAAGCCCCCCGATATCGTTGGCAATAGAGATCAACGGGAGTAGCTGGGTGCACTAATAACACCGCAGGTGCATCGAAAGACCCTATTTGCGGTTCTAGCGGTAGGCTCGACAACCGTTTAATCGTGGGATTGATGCGATCATCCCAAAAAATAGATTGATGCTGGGCAAAGTTCTGGACATTGCGGGGAAACGCATCGGGCATCTGCTCCAAAAGCTCCAGATAGGCATCACAGCTGCTAGCCAAAGCGGGATCAACCCAAATAGTTAAAGGCTGACCGGTAAAGTGATAATGACTGCGCCAGAGCATGAGCAGCTCTTGCCCCAGGCCTAGCATCGGTACCGGAAAAACCACACAGCGTAACTGATCGAGGTGAGATCGCAGTCGCTCAATCAGCTGATGTTCCTGCTGCCGCCGATTTGGATAGCATGTCGCCCCCAAACTTCCTTCCACAATCAGCACATCGGGGTTTAAGCCTCGCAGTGCCGCTAAGGGCAACCCATCCACCAGGCGTGTACTGGAGAGAAAACAATCCCCGGTGTAAAAAATTTTGTAGGTACGACTATCTTGAACGTAGGTAAACAGGGTGCAAGCCGCTCCCGGCAGGTGCCCAGCGGGCCAGAGCTCCACAGTTAAATTATCCGCCAGCTCAATCGGCATGCGCCAGGGCAAAATTTGGATGGAGTCAGCCAGAAGCCTATCTTCTAATAGAGCAACTGTCCCCGCCGTGGCATATATCGGTACATGGGGCCACCATTGCCTGAGTAAGTTTAAGCTGCGGCCATGGTCAACATGGGCATGGCTGCAAAACACAGCATCAGGCGGAGGATGCTCCTCCAAAGGAGTGATATCTTCTAAACCGCAATCTAACAGGATGCGATGACGACCAATAACCAGACCTAGACTAACGCCTTCATCGCCATGGCCCACACCATAGGGATAACATACGACGGTATTCCCATCGGCTATAGCAGAGGATCCTATTGGTGGTAAAACAACATCGGCCCCCATTCAGTCAGGCCAACCCCTCCTAACCAAAGAACTACCCACCGACTAATTAGTAGGTCTAATTAGTGGGCAGAACCATTGCCATGGTAGTCATCAGAATCGTAAAAGCCATTTTGGGTGCCAAAAAACAGGCACGCCACCGAGAAAACAACCGCTAAAACTGGCAAGATCGTTTTAATATCCACAGATAATTTTCCTTAGTGAAGGTTCTGGGTGCTTGATAACTGAGCAAGGCCCAGTCCGTATTCAAATGCAGCTTATAATCTTTTGTCAAAGAAAAACTGGTGCTTTGCATACGGCCTTTGGATCCTAACAAGTTCACTGAGGAATGCCATCATAGTCCCTGTGACTGTTATCAACTGAAACATTCTCTGTTTGTGTAGCCGATGATTTCTGCTGAATGGTGCGATCGCAATACCCTCGAAGTTGCCCCTGATCTCATCGGTTGTACCCTTGTCCGCCAGCTAAACGGCGAAACCTTACGGGGTCTGATTGTGGAAACCGAAGCCTATTGCCCAGGTGATCCCGCCTGCCATGCCTACCGGGGTAAAACTCCCAGCAACGCCGCCATGTTTGGGCCACCGGGTCATAGCTACGTTTATTTTATCTACGGCATGTACCACTGCTTCAATGTCGTTACCGAATCACTGCATACTGGCAGCGCCGTTTTGATTCGCGCCATTGAACTGGACCATTTACCCACGGGCCTTGATGCCAAGTACAAGAAACAGGGAAAACGCATTGCAGCCGGGCCAGGTAAACTATGCCGTACCCTGGCGATCGATCACAGTCAGAATGGGGTGGCACTTCAGCCAGGGCATCAGCTATGGCTTGAGCATCGCACCTCTGAATTTCAGGCCAAACTCGATCGAAGGCAACATACCCTGGTGCAAACCACACGCATTGGCATTTCAAAGGCTGCTGAGCATCCGTGGCGCTGGTATTTAAAGGATCACCCAAGCGTATCTAAGACTTAAGAGATGGGCGCAAACTATCTTACAGGACAATTTCTTTGCCACGGTTGGTAAATTCAACCTGATTAACTTTCCAGGTGGGATTTTGAATAAGGGTCTCTTCTAACCCTCCAAATAATCCCTGTTGCTCACAGCTAGACAAGGACAGAAACTGACGCTGAGAATCCTCTGCCAGGCGTAAATCAACAATCGCTTTGCTATCTTCAACATTGACCCGATAGCCCGATAGCTTAAACGCCTCAAACTTATGGCGATCCAGCACTTCGCCCACCGCCTCAGTGATGGCTTGATCAGCTTGGACCTTAACCGATTCCGCCTTAAAATTACTACAGCTATCATCCATCACATAGATGGAGACAGCCACCATATCAGCATCTGGGGTCACCCCATCCGTCTGCGCTTCTATCTTAGGTTCATCGCCTTCAGCTGATTCGCTGGGCTTCTCAGGGGATAGTGCGGGCTCCTCTTGGACTACCGCAGCTGGATCTTCCACAGTCGGTGGTTCAGCCACATCGGTAGGCGTTGAACCATTACAGCCTGCAATGGTTACCCCTACACTCACAAATACACCTAATAATACCTTTGGGAACCGAACCATCGAATGAAATACTAAGTAAAGCGTTTGCTCATATCCTACAAACTAGAGCTACGGTCTGTCCCTAAACTGTGACAGTTTGATAAATCTGCGGTCTGTCACTTAAAGTGTGACAGTTTGCCAAATCTATGGTCTGTCACTTAAAGTGTGACAGTTTGCCAAATCTACGGTCTGTCACTTAAAGTGTGACAGTTTGCTTGACCCGAAAACACGTTAACCAGTCCCCTACTCAAATGTGGTCTGTCTATGGCCGACAATTCCTGGAGTCGTCGTCACATCATTTCCCTAGAAGACTTCACCCCAAGCGACTATCAAACTATTCTGCAAACGGCGACCAGTTTTCGTGAAGTCCTCTCCCGCCGCACCAAAAAGGTGCCTGCACTACAGGGTCAGGTAATCACCAATCTATTCTTTGAACCCTCTACCCGCACCCGCAGCAGTTTTGAATTAGCCGCCAAGCGATTATCTGCTGATATTCTTAACTTTTCGCCAGGTAACTCATCCCTTAAAAAAGGAGAGACCATCTTAGATACGGCCAAAACCTACTTAGCTATGGGCACTAACCTGATGGTGATTCGCCATCAAGAGGCAGGGGTACCCACTATCATTGCCAAAGAGATGGACCGAATTAATTCAGGTGTGGGCATTCTCAACGCTGGTGACGGGCAGCATGCTCATCCATCCCAGGCACTACTGGATTTATTCACCATTTGTACCAGCCTCAACGAAAAAAAAACCCATATCGAGGATTTACAGGGCAAGAAAGTCGTTATCGTTGGCGATATTTTGCATTCGCGCGTTGCCCGATCTAATATTTGGAGCCTGACTACCTGTGGTGCAGAAGTGCATCTCGTCGCTCCGCCTACCCTATTACCAAAGCATTTTCTAGACGCTTTTCAGCGTCCGACCCAACCATCTGCCCAACCATCTGCCCAAGCATCTGACAGTGACACAAACTCAACAGGCAAACTCTATGTTCACTGGCAATTAGAACCAGCCTTAGAAAATGCTGATTTTGTTATGGCGCTACGGCTACAGCATGAGCGTATGAGCCAACATCTGCTGCCTAGCTTGCGAGAATATCACCAGCAGTTTGGCATTACCCGTGAGCGCTTAAAAACCTGTAAAGCCACCGTCAAAATTATGCACCCTGGCCCCACCAATCGCGGTGTTGAACTGACGTCAGACTTGATGGATGATCCAGAACTAAGCCTCGTCCCCATGCAAGTCACCAGCGGTGTCGCCACCCGCATGGCCCTGCTTTATTTAATTGGCGGAGTGAAGTAAGGAGCGGCACGAAAATAATGTGCTGGTAGACGATTCACACATTAGATCAGGAAAACAAGCATGGGGCAAAAATTCTATGGGCTCAAATGCTTGTCATAACCCAAACCTCACGCCCTATTCTCCATTTCCCATTGCTCACCTATCCAAGATTTTCTACCCTGACACCGCCCTACTCTCAAGCCTCAGCTCCAGTGTCTTTCAAAAACTGACGATAGCCAAGTAAATTTGTATCTTCAGAAATTTGCTTGGCAGTATGAAAGGTAAAACGGCGCTCTTTGCTAGATTCTTGCCAAGCCTGCTGAATTTTTTTGGATGGAAATTTACCCTGGGAAAACATTGCCATCATTTTGGCCCAGCGAGGCTTGAGTTGATGGGTTTCACCGACGTATAGACGATATTTACCAATATTGGCTACAGCAAAAATTCCAGAACTCATAGTGGTTGCGATCGCGATCCCTGATGGCTCAACCTTGACAGGCTGGTAGTCTACTTTTCAGTCAATTTTCCCCTAGAGTTGGTCAAATCACCAAAGATATGATGTTTCGCAACTCTTAGTGGACTATCTACAATAAATAACGTCCATTCTCCGCATCCGTCTCGCAATACGCACAGCTATGACCGTTGGCCTGCCCTTTAACCTCGATGTTCAAACCCAAACCAATGAGGCTGATAGTTTTGCTATCACCTTTGCCCCTCTATCCCTAGATGAGGTTTATCACTTAGCAGGTGATGAGGCCAATGGAGCCATTGTTGTTATGAGCGGTATGGTGCGCAACAATACCGAGGGGAAAGCCGTTGTTGCATTGGAGTATCAGGCCTATGAACCAATGGCCATAGCTGTCTTCAAACAAATTGCTGCGGAGATGCGTCAGCGATGGAACGATATTACCCATGTAGCGATTCATCACCGCACTGGCAAACTCACAGTGGGAGAGATCAGTGTGCTTGTTGCTGTCGGTTGTCCCCATCGATCAGAGGCCTTTGCTGCTTGCAAATATGCTATTGATACGCTGAAACACAATGCCCCCATCTGGAAAAAAGAGATTTGGAAAGATGGTTCCACCAGCTGGGTCAGTATTGGAGCTTGCGAAGATGACAGTGAATAGCTTTTTAAGGATAATGCAGTCGCCCTAACTCTAAACGCTATTATTCATTCCCTCTGCAATTACCCCCTAGAAATTAGTAGAACTGTAATGTTCGATATGGGGTTGATAAATCTATGGGATGGATCATCGTTGATATTTACCAGGGCATCAATAACTTCTATAGCGGCTGGATCTGGTGGAACTTATTTTTGGCCTTTATTCCAATGCTGCTTAGCTTTAAGCTATTTCGCCGGAAAGCACTGTCTCCTTTCTGGTTTGCGCTAGCCTGTTTTGGCACCGCCCTGATTGGTATCGTCGGGTTGGAGTCCAGGCTGCCCAGGCTTAGACGGTTTGCATCGAGTATCGTTCGTGATATCCAAACAGGTGATCCTGGCACCTTACTGCAACTGCTCTGGCTGGCCGGGGTTATGGTGATTGCACTTGGCATCAGCATTTGGCTATTTAAACAGTCCCACACGCGTAAACTTTGGCTTTGGTGGATAGGTCTGGTCACATTTATCGCCTTTCTTCCCAATGCTCCCTATGTTTTGACCGATATTTTGCACCTAATTCGTGGCACCAGTGCTGGAAGTATCAAGATTTGGGTGGTTGCTTTTATCTTTATTCCGATGCATATGGCGGCCATTATTATCGGGTTTGAAGCCTATGTGATTGCTCTTTTAAATGTAAATTTCTACCTGCAACAAAAGGGATTACACGCACTAGCTGGGCCGGTTGAGGTTAGCATCCATGCCCTGTGCGCTTTTGGTGTTTATCTAGGTCGTTTCATTCGGCTTAATAGCTGGGATATTGTTGTTGATCCGTCCAGCGTTTTGGCCATCACCTTGAATACTCTGACTTCAAAGCGACCGCTAGTTGTTATTTTCTTTTCATTTGTTCTACTGACGGTGCTCTATTGGATTATGAAACAAGTAACCCTAGGACTAAAGTTGAGAATTCACTATGCCCAGATGGGGCAGAATGCTCTTGATTAGCCGGAGAAGATATTCAACAGTTACGGCTTGAGAACAGATGGGATATGGGCAGACAGGATTAGCCAATGTATTTGGCAACACCCCAAACTTCCTCCCGGCTCCTGCCCCCCCACTCAGTCAAGGTTTCTCAGCTTAAGCTGATGCCCCCAGTTTTCCTTTTGTCAATTCTTCAGAAAGTATTGCATCATAGCGAAGCAACTTTCTCAAACTTATAATTGTGTGATGCACAATTCAAGCCAAGCAAACGCTTTGGCGATGCCAGTTTATGCTGGTAAGTAAGTGCGTCATTGGAATCAAGGAAATCTTTGCCCATGAAAGTCGTTTATGACCCAGATAAAGACATCCTACAGATTGCTTTCGTCTCTACTGTGATTGAGGAAACAACGCAAATCTCACCGGGATTAGTGCTTGACTATGACGAAGATGGGCAGGTGATTGGTTTAGAAATCAGAAGGGCATCGATTAAAACAGATAGTCCTTACGCTATCTCCTTCAATATCGGTCAAGCCAATCTCAATAAGCCGGTGACCAACGGCAAAGAGTTGGCAAGTGGCAAAGAATAAGGAGTTCGGTGCTAAAGTTTGTCATGCAACCGCCCATGCGGTTTCTGCATAAACGACATTCTTAAAACACAACAGGTCAACAGGTCATAACTTTTGGAGTCATTCTTGAAATCATAAAAACACTTCAAAACAAAAAAATGGTTGTTCATCATCGATCAATGATAATTGAGGAAGGAACGTAGACTTCTCCTCTAGCTATTGACCGTTCTACCACTCTGCTCACTTGAGGTGACCATGAAAGAGTCCGTGCGAATTTTGATGTGCGCTCCACAGCACTATGACGTTGATTATGTAATTAATCCCTGGATGGAAGGCAATATCCATCGCTCATCGCGCGATCTTGCCCAGGAACAGTGGAACCAGCTCCACAATATTCTCAAAGAGCATGCAACGGTGGAGTTAGTGGCACCTCAGCCTGGATGGCCAGATATGGTATTCACAGCAAATGCTGGGTTGATTCTCGACCACACCGTTGTTCTCAGTCGCTTTTTTCATGCTGAGCGGCAAGGGGAAGAACCCTATTTTCAGCAATGGTTTGCAGACCAGGGTTACACCGTCCACACGTTACCTAAAGGGTTACCCTTTGAAGGAGCTGGGGATGCCCTGATTGATCGCGTCGGGGGATATCTGTGGGCCGGATACGGTTTTCGCTCAGAACTCGACTCCCATACCTATTTAGCTAAATGGCTAGATGTGGAGGTCCTTTCCCTGCGGCTCATTGACCGCCGCTTCTATCATCTGGACACCTGTTTTTGTCCGCTGAACAATGGGGATTTACTTTACTATCCCCCAGCGTTTGACACTTACTCAAATCATCTAATTGAGCGACGCATCCCGACCGAAAAACGGATTCCAGTGAATGAGGTAGATGCCGTCAACTTTGCCTGCAATGCGGTCAACGTTGACCAAACTATTATCATGAACAGTGCCAGCGATGGTCTCCAGAAAACTCTAGCCGCACGCGGTTTTAAGGTAATTGAAACACCCCTCACCGAATTTCTAAAAGCGGGCGGGGCTGCCAAATGTTTAACATTGCGGGTAACAGAACCGCGTCAAGACTCTCCTCAAGCCTCTTCTATTCAGAGTCGGATGGTTCACCTAGAGGGCCATTTGCTAGACTCCGGCATCGTTAATCGAGCATTGGACACAATTGTGTCTGGTGGCGGCAGTTTTCAGGTATTGCACTTTGACCTCGGCGCACAGCGGCAAGATATCTCAACGGCAGACGTGAAGGTGTCAGCCCCCGATGGAGATGTCATTGAAGACATCATGGGGCAACTGGTTGATTTGGGAGCAGTCGTCACCTCAGAGGATGTTTCCCCTGACGCTCACTTAGAAGCTGTATTACAGGCAGGCGTGGCCCCTGATGATTTTTATGTGACCGCCATCTACCCTACAGAGGTTTCTGTGAACGGGCAATGGATTAAGGTACAGGGCCAGCGCATGGATGGAGCCATTGCTATTACTCAAACTCCAGACGGTCTAGTAGCTCACTGTAAACTGCTTCGGGATTTACAGATAGGCGAATCTGTTGTGGTCGGTAGCGAAGGTATTCGCACTAAACGTACGACTACCACCCTTAAAAAGAAATCCACAGAGGAGTTCAGCTTTATGGGCGCTGGCGTCTCCAGCGAACGGCGTGTGGAGTTAGTGGTGGAGCAGATCGCCTGGGACTTACGTCGCATCCGTGATCAGGGTGGCAAAGTGGTCGTCACGGCAGGGCCAGTGGTGATTCATACTGGCGGCAGTGAACACCTGCGGCATCTCATTCGTGAAGGCTATGTGCATGGGCTGTTGGGGGGAAATGCGATCGCAGTTCACGACATTGAGCAGGCACTCATGGGCACCTCCCTTGGCATGGATATGAAGCGGGGCGTTTCCGTCCATGGAGGGCATCGCCATCACCTCAAAGCTATCAATACTATTCGCCGCTGCGGCAGCATTGCCAATGCAGTGGACCAGGGGATCTTACAAAGCGGAGTCATGTACGAATGTGTGAAAAACAACGTGCCCTTTTCCCTGGCTGGATCTATTCGCGACGATGGCCCACTGCCCGATACCCAAATGGATTTGCTCCAAGCCCAGGCGGATTATGCTCGTTTGATTGAAGGAGCAGACCTGATTTTGATGCTCTCGACCATGCTGCACTCCATTGGTGTGGGGAATATGACCCCCGCCGGGGTGAAGATGGTTTGTGTGGATATTAATCCAGCAGTGGTTACAAAGTTAAGCGATCGCGGTTCGTTGGAATCGATTGGCGTGGTTACTGATGTGGGACTGTTTTTGAGTCTGTTAGTTAATCAACTCAATAAGCTCACTGGAAAATATGCTCGCGTTTGAAGTGTCCTCGAGGGATGTTCAAAATTAGGCTCATAATTTCAGCCAGGAATATTCTTGCCTAATAGGAAATTCAATAACTCCTCTTTTTAGAATTTTGTCGCAGCGCGCAAAATTCTAAATCACCTGACCGACCGCCCAAACCGCCTACTGGGGATATCAATCATTTTTTTCGTAGGGTTCTAGGGCGGCGGAACGCCCTAGCCATGGGGGTGTGGGGAAATCGGAGGGATCCCACGCAGCCGGTTTTGCTGTTAGCCAACCTACAAAATACAGTGGTCGAAAATTGGTTAATTGCGATGAGGGTTGCTCAGGGCGTTCCTCCCCGAACCCCTCCTGTTCGTGGGGGCCTAAACTCCCCCCCACCCCCCGAAAGTAGGCTGTCGTTTATCGCTAAGATTTAGGTTTGGAAGGAGTTACGGCGAGATCAGGGGCAAAGTTACACTAAAATTCGTGAAAGTCTTCTTTTCCCAGTACTTAAAGGGACAATTGTCAGTGTAGTAGACTGCTATTTGGGAAGACCGTAACTCCTTATAATAAAAACCTTAAATAACCGTTAAATTCTCCCCTGATCTATGCCTGAGCAAGGGTTCACCAATAAAACATCGCGGCTGTCTACAATTCGACCAATTGGTGTCTATGCCCTGTCAGGCCTGGCAGCAGATAACGAGTACCTTTTTTCCATTGACAAGGTAAGAGGCTATCTTGTCTCTATCAATCTCCGCACCAACAACACAGTTATCCTCAACCCGTATCAGCTGGAAGATAAGGAATGGATGGGGGCAGTCGGTTTGTCTCTCTGGCAAGATACCTTTTGGTTCGCCAGGGACGAAGAGGTGTTTTGGTGCGATCGCGCAACCCAAAAGCCTACCTTCTTTACAGAACTGCCCTACCCAGTAGCCGGTATCGCTGTTTGGGAAAACATCGTCTACGTTAGCTGCCAAAAATCTGGATATATCCATCTCTTTGATTGCCACACGAGCGATCCTCTAGGAAAATTTCCACAACCTGGTGTAGGTGAGGAAACCTTGGCAACCAACGAGGATGGATTATGGGTATGCGACCAGACAGAACAAACAGTCTACTGCCTTGATCGCGAAACAGGCAAGATTCAACTGAGTGCCCTAACGCCCTACAGTTCACCCACCGGCATCACATTCTATCGACCTGAGGCAGGGCAAGATCCCGTTTGCTATATCGTCTATGCCGATGAAGAACCCTATATTCGTGATAATCCCAATGCAGAGTCGCCCTATGAACTGACATTTCGCGATCGCACCTTTATCCATCCGCTTTATCTTCACAACAACCCAGTCGAACACTACACCCTCTCAAACGGATATCTGGTGGAATTCTCCTATGCTGAGGAAATCATGCCGCTCGATGCCGTCACCCTCAACAACGTCGAATGGCGCATTGCCCTACCTGCCAACACCCTGCGCCAGCGCGTCCGCCACGTAGAACCCATTGGTCATCCTTTTACAATTGAAGAACAAAATGGGCAGCAGGTAGCTGTCTTTAAGTTTGACCAAATTCAGCCTTTTCAGGGAGGTCTCTTAGGCTGGAAGGCCACTGTCGAAATGTATAGTCTCAAATATTGCCTCACCCCTGACGATATTGATGGCGACAAGCCACTACCCACTGAACTACAGCACTACCTCGTTGATGACGACGATCTGGCAATGGATACGGACACCATTCAGCAGGCAGCTAGTGAAGGCGCAGGAACTGAGACAAATGTATTGCGGAAGATGTTGCGGATTCGCAATTACGTTTACGATCGTCTCTCCTACGGTATTCAACCCAAAATCGATACTCCCGATGTGGCGCTAGAACGGGGGACTGGCTCCTGTGGAGAATACGTAGGGGTACTGCTGGCTTTAGCTCGTCTAAACGGCATTGCCTGTCGCACCATTGGTCGCTATAAGTGTCCGCCCCAACCCGAATACCGCCACCTACCCCTAGAACCAGACTTTAACCATGTCTGGCTAGAGTTTTATGTCCCTGGTGTTGGCTGGCTGCCCATGGAATCCAATGTGGATGATGTAATTGAGCGAGGTCCCTATCCTGAGCGTTTCTTTATGGGGCTGGCCTGGTACCACATGGAAATAGGTAAAGGGATTCCCTTTACAAAAATGACTGCCGACGACAAACCTGAAGAGTTTTCATTGCGCGATTTGGCTATTAACCATATTCGCTTTCGAATACTCGATGAGCTGATTCCGCAGTAACTGTGCCACAACTACTGTTGACTGAGCGGAGTCGTTGGCTGAGCGGAGTCGAAGCCAACGTTCCTTTGGGCGGAGTCGTGTAGCCCTGCGGGCATGGGCAAGCCTAACGCGAAGCATCTCCAGCAGGAGTTAGCCAACCCTAAATAAGTTCTTGTTCTTCATTCAAGCTGTTAATAACTCACCTATGTCTACTTCCTACCCTCTGATGATCCATGGTGGATCGGGTTGCCTAGAAGATCTCAAGTACGAAGCTGGTGAAAACGATTTTCGGCAGAGTATTAACGCGATTTTGGAAAAAGGGCGTCAGTGTCGCGCGCAGGGAGACAAGGTGCTGGATGTTGTCTAACATAGGCCCTGAGGCGGACGAGGTCAATAGCAAAGGCTAAACTTCTTTTTCTGCTTTAGCTTTAGCGCGGATTCAGACGTTCAAAATTGACCTAATAGTCAGTTGCTCAGGGAGACTGAACCGGCCCTATTAGATGGGTCTGCTTTGCTGAATGAGCATTGATACGGGTTAGCTGTTCATCAGATATTTCTCCAAGTGACTGCCTAGAGTGATCGATCTTGTTTTGGTTGTTATTGTTTGTTTTTTAAGTGCAATTTATTCTTTCTATGCTTGTTGCTGAGGTTGTTGTTGAACGCCTAATAACTTTATTAATGGTGACTTTTTGCGTCTCAGTGCAGCCAGATACTTCTCTTCATCATAGGGTATGCTATCTTGCCAACAACGCCAGAGAATCCTCCCCCACTTATAGGCCAAGGCTCGAATCGCTTTTTGATGTGACTTACCCTTGCGCCGTTGCTGTTGATAAAATGCCTGTGACCAAAGCGAGCGCGGTCTGGCATGAGCAACCCACTCAACAAAGGTTTGTCTTAGAAAGATAGGGCAAGACCAACGCCAATGAACCCATCGCTTTTTACCACTCTCTTCTTTGACCGGCGCAATGCCAATGTAGCTCAGAAAAGACTGAGCGCAATTAAAGCGAGTTCGGTCTTCACCAAAAGCTGCTAACAATCGAGGCGCTAAATGGGGGCCAGCCCCCGGCAATGCCTTAAAGAGTTCTGCATCCGGCAGCGATTCAAACAACGATTTAATTTGGCGCTCAAACACAATCACTTGCGACAAGACTACTTTCAATAACGCGACTAAGCCTTGTATTAACGCTTGGGCTGGAATGGTAATAGCGTCGTCTCGCGTCAAGGGTGGCCCAGCGTCTTGAATTTGCTGAGTGCGTCGTTGAATCGTGGTTTTGCGGATGATGTGATAGCTACGAAAGAAGTCTCTCAAGACATTAGCCGTGGCAGCTTGAGCCGCTTGTAAGTTTGGAAACTGTTCGAGAAATTCACAAAACGCAATGGTGTCTTTATCGTCAAACCAATCGAGCACTTCTAGTTCCAACTAAGTTTGTTTGGATATCATAAGGTCATCGAGTTTGGAGGCCAAGTATGATGGCCAAACGCAAGCAACGAGGGACAGCAGGGGATAAAACGATCTGCCTGCCCATCGCCGATAGCATTGATTATGACCAGTTGGTTGAGGACCGTGAGGCCTACCGAGAGTACCTGAACGAGCAAATAGCCAGCTATCCGGAGCTGTTCCCCGAGGGAATTGAGGAGGGATATCGGTTTCATGGGTGGGTGACCTCAGCTCGTCAGCACCTGAAAACACGTCGTATATATCTTCCCAAACAAAAAACAGCCTATCAACTGCATCCCGATTTCGTCACGCCTTATATGAGTGAAACGTCTGAGCTAGCAGGCAAAGCAATGTATTTGAGAAAGCATGGCCTCTCTTATGATGGGATTGCTTACGTATTGGGCCGCTCGGAGATGCATTGGTATCGGTTGTGTCAATCTCTTGGCCGAGCATCCATTGTCGGAACAACGTTGAAAACAGAAGAGTCGCTCCCCCCCATCTAGTGGCCGATGAAAAGCATGGTAGCCATCAAGGAGAGCGTATCTATTGGGTGGTGACAGCGGCTAAGGGGTGTATTGTGGGCAGTGGTCTGAGCCCAACGGCTGGATACGAGGACTTGCAAGCGGCGTATGGGGACTTTGAGCAAGAGATGAGCGACCATGCCCCTGACTATCGACCTGAGACAGTCACCACCGATGGATGGGACGCGACTCGTCGAGCCTGGGAAACCCTATTTCCTGGCATCACCTGGATTCTATGCTTTCTACATGAGGTGATTAAAGTGCGTGATTGGTGTCGCTCTAAGCCTGAGTTACGCACCTGCTTAACCGACAAGCTTTGGCATATCTATCACGCCACCAGCAAACGTCAATTTGCTCAGCGATTGCGTCGTTTTCTCGAATGGACACAATCGGTGGAGCTTCCCGACGCCATCCATGACCGGTTACAACGACTCAGAGAAAAATCTCTATTTTTCCAGAGAGCCTTCGACTTTCCTAATGCCTCTCGCACCAGTAATCAGGTGGATCGCCCCATGAACTATCTCGACCGGGCACTCTATGCCATGCAAGATTTTCATGGGGCTTGGGAGGCTGCTGAGTTATCCGTTCGCTCCATGGCGATGCTGTGGAACTTTCATCCATTCTGTCGTAAAACTCAGCAGCAAAATGGAGGCTGTTTGTGTCCCTTTGAGAAACTCAATGGCTTCCGATATCATGACGACTGGATGCGTAATTTGTTAATTGCCTCTTCTCTCAATGGACGGAGACCGTTGATTACATCCCCTCACACAAACTGAGGTGGAATCAGGAATGGTCATCTATCAAGTATGATATTTCCTCTCCTAAAGGGCACCTCCCGAGACATATCTTTTCGGGCAGAGGATCATACGTAAAATTAGTAGTACTGTGTCTTTCCTCTCGCATCCAAACTTGCGAAGTATAAGCTATAGGGGCGGTTCAGCTCTATAAAAACTTTATTCTCGATGTTCTAAAAGGGGTAACTCTTTAAGGCGGGAAATAAATACAGCTTTCAGGTGTGTATAAATAAACACCTCAGTCAAAGACCAGAAAAAGAGCTCTGCAGCAATGCTCAGAGCCATGTATCGTACCCATGCAAAGTAAAGTTGGGAACGATGTCTCTTACTATACGAGAGCGCAGTCAAAAAGTCGCCGATTGTATCAAAACGAATGCAAAGCAAGGGATAGAGTCGATAGCAACCACCCTTGGCATCAGCAAAAGTAGTGTGCATCGTCATCATCAGGCCATTGCACGTCGCAACCAGCATCCGGAATCAGGTTTGTGGGAAACTGCGGCTGGGACTGCCTGGCTATTACGTCTGGTGGTGGGGGTGATCTATCACTTTGGCATTAAGCACGGGGTAGGAGCCGAGAGCCTATCGGAGTTCTTCAGAGCCGTTCACCTCGATACCCATGTGGGGAGTTCTGCGAGTGCGCTACGTCAACTCAAACACCGTCTCTATGAGGCCATAATGGCCTACGAAACGGCGCAAGCCGAGCAGTGCCAACCGGTCAACAAACCTGGCATCTGTCTCGGAGGGGATGAAACCTTTTTTGGCCTGCCGATTCTGGTGCTGGTGGAGTTAGCCAGTGGGTTCATTTTTACAGAAGTGGAATGTGAGAACCGCCGTTATGACACTTGGCTCAAACAGACTGAGACCTGGTGGCATCAGACCCAATGGCAGTGTCACTTTATGGTCAGTGATGGAGCTCGTGCCTTGGTCAAACTAGCGCTCTGCGGTCTGGGAACAGCCAGTGTGGCGGATCTATTCCATGCGATGCGGGCGCTCGGACGTCCTATCGGCAGTGCTCTGGGACGTCAACTCGCTCAGCTTGAAAAACAAGTAGACACCCTTCACCACCAATTAGGCCAAACAACAGACAAGGCCAAGCAACAGGTCTTGTCTTCGCAGCTAGAGTCCCTCTCTCACCAACACCAACAGCTTGAACAAGATCAACACATTTACCATCAGGCCTTGGCAGACATTAGCCAAGCGGTCCATCCCTTCACGCTCGACACGGCCCAATGGCAATTCTTCGACGGCTTAACCACACAACTGACCGTTCCCTTGAGCACCTTGAGCAAGTTGACTTGTCTCTATGGGGGCGATACGGCTCAAAAAGCGATTGCCACCTTTCAAGCTCAGATCCCCCATTTTGCCACGGGGATTCATGCCTGGTGGCAGTGGGTGATCCAGGCCTTAGCCACTGAAACTCAGGAGGTTGACCTCCAAAATTGGGTACTGACAGCCTTGTTGCCCTGGGTCTACTGGTTACAACAAGCTGATAAAACTCGACAGCCTCACCTCAAATCTCGCTATCAACAGGCCGCTAGCGATGCCTATGATCAGCTCATGGCCCAGACGATGACCCTACAGATGGATGCCCCTCAACACCAACACTGGGTGCAGTGGTGTCAGTGGATGTGTGCAAAGTATCAACGCACCTCCTCTGCTGTCGAAGGGCGCAATGGCTATTTGTCGCAGCGCCATCATGTCAACCGAGGCTTTTCTCATCAGTCGTTGAAGGTGCTTACCATTATTCACAATTTCGACCTGAAACGACCCGATGGCACCACCGCCGCACAACGACTCTTTAGACAGCCTTTTCCGGACCTATTTGAATGGATTCTCAGTACGATTGATGAGCTGCCAATGCCTAGACGGTCATATAAAGCACATCAGATACAACCGTTACACGCAGAACTTTTCCCGGCTTAAGTTGTTACCCTTTAGAAACTTAACGAGTCTCTAAAAAACACCACTACCTTTTCCTGTTTCTTAGTTAGTGCCCCTCATCCTTACCAACAGGAAACTTGCCTTGCCCTTCCGCCTCCCGCACTGCCGTCTCAATAATGTAAGCTGCCAAATTTGCTGTGGGTCGTCCTTCATGGTCGGCCCATTTCTCTAGTAGCTCAGCCACTGCATCCGGCAGGGTTACGTTAATCCGCTTGCTCACGCTTTGCCCTTGCATCAACTCGTACATCAGTCTATCCCCTTACATCGCTTTAGACGCGACTCGTATTTCATTACACCTATTGCGTATCTTATTAGATGTAAATATGATGTAACTAGATGCAGGTACGTCAAAACGATCCGCATTTCGTACTTGCCCTTCTAATCAGGACTTGCCCTTCTAATCAGCCATCAAGCCTGACCGCACATCACTTCAAGGAGGCACTGACCTTTATGAAACTTGCCATTGAGCGTGCCGAAACCAGCACGCAACCCGTCACCCAAACGCCTAATAGCGTCCTCACCTATCGCCGTTTTGCCTTTGATGGAGGTAACCGCTTCATCAAAGGGGTTAGCCCAGACCATCAGCCCCGTTGCATTCCCTCCTACATCAAACCCCTGGAAGATTGGGAAGATGCCCTGCCAGACTCGAACACCGTGATTATCGAATCCAACGGCGTCCGCTACGTGGTCGGTCAGGTTGCCCAAGAATTGAAGGGTAAGCCTACCTATCAGCACAGTAAAGCCAACCTGGCCCAAAAGCTATTTCTTGTCGCCCTGGAGCCAACGGAAGATCGCACCCACATTCTGATTGATACCCTGGTCGTCACCACCCCCGATACCCGCGATCAGCAGGCCGTAAAACGGTTAACCGCCCTGCAGGGATTGCACCAGTTCAAACGCAATGGTGTTGAAATTGCCGCCAAAATCAACCGAGTAGAGGTGGTCGATGAATGCCTCAGCGCCTGGCGTTATGCCTGGAATCAAGGCCTGTTTAGCTATCACCGCAAAAACGCCGTGCTCGATCTTGGCGGTGGGACGGCACTGGCGCGCGTGATTCTGCCCAATGGTCTGATTGACCGGGCCGCTGATGTGAAACTGCCCGGTACCTTTGACCTGGCCAATAAGATTGCCGCTGCCCTCAAGGCTCGCTCCGAATACAGTCCCGATTTGGGGCTAATTATGGATGCCATTGCCACCGCTACCTTCACCATTGGTCCACGCCAGAGCTTTGCCGGACTGTTCGAGCGCTGCCGTCAGGATTGGCTGGCAGATATCCAGGCCACTCTGCGAGAAACCTGGGTCAAGCAGGCTGCTGAGATTGGCGAAGTTCTAATTGTGGGTGGATCGGCTACCCTGGCCACGGCCCTGGCCGAGACCAGCAATGGACGATTCAAGATTCCTGAGCAGCCTAGCCCTCAACTCATCAGCCTCTATGGACTGCTGGAGGACTAGACCATGGCACAAGCACGGATTGTCCTGCGGGAAGAGCATCTCACCATTGCCAATGACCTGAAAGAAAACACTCGGCTGGGCAGCCTGACCGAAGTGGTGGGAGTGCTCTTAACCCGCTACGGACGACACCTGAAGGCCACCTGAGAGCTGGAGCCCAGCGCTGACACCATGGCTGATGTGGCCCCAACACCGACTGCCCAGCCCGTCACCCTTTCAGAACAGTCCACCCCTCCAAGGGATCCAGGCACCCATCTAGCTCCCCTCTGGTCCTGATATCTCTCTTATTTCCCACCTCGATGGGTTCCTGAATCTCCATACCATCCACCCCAGGGAGGTTACCAACAATGAAATTTGCACTGGGCGCAATCTTGTTACTCCTTGTTGTAATTGCCGCCAACTTATCGCCTGTCCCCAGACCTGATCCGCTCCACCGAGCTGGCGAGATCCCCCAGCGGTTAACAAATCCGTAAACCCACAAACCTCAAACTCTCTTCTATCCCTGCAGATCCTTTCCCCAATCCCCCGACATGAACCATGACACATTTAGTAAGACGTCCCAATACCATGCCTGTGCTAGCGGGTGATATCATCCACCCCACACAGCTCGACACCGAACGGCAACAGCTGTTCTATGACGTGTTTAATCTCATCCCTCAACCCTATCAAACCGCTCAGATGGTGGCCGATATTTGCCAGGGGCTGGCCCAACATCGAGAACAGGAACTCTGCGCCCTGATCAGCCAGTTCCAGGGACTGCAGCAACAGCAGGCACAGCAGATGAACCACCACATGGCAACACTGCAACAGATGCTGTTGGCTCAACAACAGGCCCAGCAAGATCTCCTGAGTCAGCTGGCCCAGCAACAATTCAACATGCCACCGCCCCCGCCACTGATACCCACCATCAACCTGACCGTAGATAACAAGGTTGAGGCGACAGCTGGGGGAGATTCCACCAATGGGTTTCTAGCCATTTTCTTCGCTGTGCTCACAGTGCTGTGTATTGGTCTTATCACTGAGGGGGACTAACACCATGAGTTTTAACGAACTAAAGCGACTAATCTCCACCATGCAACCGCCGGTCCAAGGTGCCGGAACCTCAACCCCGATGCCGGGCATCAAAAACTTCAGCCTGGGCAAATCCTCTGGGGATGAACTACTGGCAGCAGTAGGCTTTGCCGGTCTCCTTGCCACTGCGGGCCTTTTCCTGGCCCCACGCCTGGTACCAGGGATGGACCATCTGGTGTTTTTCGGCTGGACTGTTGCTGTTGCAACTTTACTCAAATTCTGTTCCGAATGGCCTAATCCCAAGCCCCTAACCACGGCCAGCTTTACCCTTTGGGTTGCTCTCCTGCTAGAGAATCTCAACTATTTCCCCATGTGGAAGACCGGCTTACTGGTGCCCCTGGTGGCCACCGCCTGGTGGATCTTTAACGATCTCTTTCGCGATGGCAATGGCAAAGTCGCCTGGTGTACCCGCTTTGCCCTGGGGGCCTTTGGCGCAGTCGGCCTGCACTGGCTAATCACCGGCTCACTGGTATAGGTCAGCCCCTACCCCCATTATCAGGCGACTGCTTCCGGGTAGTCGCCCTTTGCCATGTTTAGAGGAAGTCACCATGTCCCCCGTACAGTTCCAACGATTCAAGCAGTTTTGTGCGATCGCTAACCAGTACACCCAAGAATATCCCCACGAATTTCAAGGTGTCTCTGGGCAGCAAATCTGGCGTGACCTGATCCAGGTGGCAATGGCCTTGGGAGTGGTCAGGAATCGCCAGGAATTTGAAACCGGCTGGAATGTCCTAATGACAGAGGAGGCGTTCAATTTGCCTGCCTATGAACCCAATCAAGGAACTGAACCTGATAGTGTCCAAGCAAAACCTTTATCCGTAGGCATGGGCGGCCAAATCGTCTCGGTACTCAAGGCCTTTCGGGTACAGGTGGATTATCTGGAGGAGGTACCAGGACCAACCTTCACCCGACACCAACTCAAGCCACGCTTGGGAGTAAAGGTATCAGCCATCTCAGCTCTGGTCACTGACCTGAAAGTCCATCTAGGATTAGACACCGTACCGATCATTTCCGCCCAATCAGGCTGTGTGGCCCTGGACGTACCGCGTCCGGATCGGCAGTTTGTCCTGTTTGAGGATTATGTGCAGTCAGAGTTGCGATCGTCGCCCCCCTCAAAAATCACCCTGGCCTTAGGCGTCGGTCTAGATGGCACCCTGCGAGAAGTGGACATCTCCGATGCCAACAGTTGTCATTTGCTCGTGGGCGGCACCACAGGCGGCGGCAAATCCGGCGTCATTCGAGCCATGCTCTACAGTCTGTTCTGGCGCTATTCTCCGGCCCTGGCCAAAGTGCTACTGATCAGCATCAAACGCTCTGAGTTTCCTGACTTTCAGAATATTCCCTGGCTTTATGGACCAGTAGTGTCAGAAGCCATTGAGGCAGTCTATGCCCTGGAACATCTGTGTCAGGTAATGGACCATCGCGATCGGGTGCTGGCCGCTGCCCGCTGCAAAGATATCGATGTGTACAACCAGAAGCATCCGGCTAAACCCATGCCACGCTTGCTCGCCGTATTTGATGAGCTGGCAGATTGCATGTGCGTGCTACCTGCCAAGGTCTCGAAGGAAGAATCGGAACTACCTACTAGCAAACGGTTAGAAACAGCCATGGTACGGATTGCCCAGAAATCCCGCTCCACCGGTATCCACCTCATCGTGGCCACCCAGAGACCTGAAGCGTCAGTCCTCACTCCACTAATCCGCTCCAACCTCCCAGGAAGGATCGCGTTGCGTACAAAAACAGACGCAGACAGTCGCATGATTTTCGGCAATGACGACGGATCAGCCGTAAACCTTCTGGGAAAGGGGGATTGCTTTCTCGCAACAACGGAAACAGAGCGGTTGCAGGCATTACATGTAAACCAGACGCTGATCGATCGGTTCTCTGACAAATATGTCGATTCGGTAGAACCTGCAAGGCCCTGGGGATTGGCAGCTGTACATCAAAAGGGAGCCTCTGAAAAGGCTGACGACCCATTGTCAACGATTGTCAATTATCTAGCTGAGCAAGGTGGACAAGCCACACAGCGAGAGATTCAGCGAAATGCGCTAGCTCAACGCTTTAATGCAGAGGAAGTTGGGGAACTAGTGCAACAGCTTGAAAATCAGGGAAAAGTGGAATTGTCCAAAGAAGGGAAAAGCACTCTTATTAGCCTGTCAAACCCGGACAATGACAATTGACAATATTTGAGCACGAGAAACAACAATTTATAGAATCGAATTAATATCATTACTCGTTACGGCAAACTAATTGTTTCCGTCATCTTTTGTTGCCGTCTAACAACTTTGTTGTCTGAACTGTTATTTGGTCTCAGGAGCTCAATCTTTTTTCCAGGCGACAAAAACTAAACCATGGCTCAGTTCTAACTCCACCTGACTAACTTCGAGAAAACAATCTAATAAGAGATGAGACAATCTCACACCCCTATTACTAGAATTCAACCCGCTATATATTCAGGGTTTAATAGATTCAATGCACTACACGCAGTAGGGCTGAGATCAGCTCAACTGATTACCCTCTATCTATTAAATCAACAGCTATTCTAAATTAAACGTATTAATAGTATGAAAAACAAGAAAAATATTGTAGATCTGCAAGCAGACATAAGCTTTACGGGCAAAAGTTAAGAATATTCATTATTTTTAACTTACTACCTGTAGCCAGATTTGGATTGGCTCTCTCCTACGAACCATCCTTTAAAGTCAGCACCATTACAACTGACTGTTCCGGAGCGATCAGGCAGTATTCAGGGATCTCACGCGACTCATACTGAATCACGCTTTTCTTCATAGTTACAACTTTCTTCTCAAACTCTAGCGAGGTTTCAGCAACTTCAGTAATTGAGTTCTTGATTGCCATCCCCGAACAAGTCCTCGCTTATAAACCTTGGCAATGAAGGGCTGAGAATTACCCTGGGAAAAACGTTGCATGCTAGATAATGCCGCCACAAAAATGTCTGCCATTTCTGGCCCCGTCAAATTAGCCGAGTAAAGCACAAAAACTCGTGCACCAGAAGCCGCTACTGCCATTTGCTCCAACACCCTACGACCAATGGCATCATCTTTGGTCAAAATAAGCCATCCACGTTTCCCAACGACGGGTAGCCATTCAACATCCAAAGCCTCGGGAGGAAAATGATCGTCATGGATTTCCACAGTTGCCCCAGCCTTACGCAGAGCTTCCGCAACGGCCCTTCTACCCAAAGCCCGATCAACAAAGAAAACCGGCTTCTTCTTTTTACTCACGCCGCCTTAGACAACGTCAATTCGTAGCGCAGCACTTCCTCCAGTTGCTGACGGCTAAATCCATAATCATCCGCCAGAGACTCCATATCCTCCCCAGCCCTGAAGCGGTCAATAATCACATCAGCAGGAATGCCTGTATTGATCACCACAGGCCGACCAAACGAAATACGCGGATCAATAACCAACACCCGAGGCGCATCAGCTTTCTGTACCTGGATCAACGGAAATAGTCGCTGTGCCAACCCTTCTTCATCCCACTCAATCCGCTCCAGCAAATGCTGTAGGGTCTTTTGCATCGCCAGTTGCCCATCCCTGGAAGCATTAATCAACTTACCGACCGACTCAACAAACAGATCCACACCATCAGTCTGAAATTGAACACGGGCCAGGGGATGAGGTAACCCAAACTTTTGCTCCACATAATCCAGAGCAGTACGTACTTTATCCAGACGTACTTTATGATCCTGACGAATCACCCTTAAAACATGAGCTTCCACCAGGTTAGTAAACGAAAGCTGTGGACTATCAGGATCTGGCAAGGAGAGCAACGGTTCAAAATACTTCGTGCCACCAGCTGTAGGATATGACCGTCCATGTAGCCATGACCCTAGCGTCCTTCTTGGAATCGTTAGGTAGCGAGCTGCATCAGCAACTGTATAAGTTGCCACGTTGCGGATATCTACCTGGTCATAGGTAAAGGTCATAAACCTGGAGCTAAATCTACCTGAAATTTACACTACATCTTATATATCGACTACAAAACACCTTAGCGGCTTCACCTAAATAATGGCTGCTCCGCCATGGCAACGATCGCCAAATCGAGACTAATACGAATGTTCCCTAATTAATATACTCGGCTAAAGACATCGCAAATACCGACAGTGGCTTCGCTGACGGAATATGAAAGCAATTCTTGATATCCCTGTAAAAAAGTCCCAAGTCACTGATGACCTACTCAGGTGGGTTCAAAATCTGCTCAGCAGTCAGATCGAAATCTGGGAATGTAGAAGAAACAATGAGATCGCTACCACTAAAACTAGCTTCCTGATACGAACCATCCTGTAAAGTCAGCACCATCACGACTTCCTGCTCCGGGTCAATCAGCCAGTATTCTGGGATCTCCCGCGCCTCATACTGATCACGCTTTTCCTCGTAGTCGCGATCTCGATTAACTTTCCCTGGACTAACCACCTCCACAACCAACACAGGCGGAGGCATATCCAAACGAATCGTCAACCGTTTCTGGGTCAGCTCAATATGCTCCGGTCGCAGAATGATTAGATCAGGAAACCGATTACGAGCCTGCTTTGGCTTAAGGACAGGGACCTCCAGCTCACAACTATAGCGATGGGTGAGCCGAGGCTTAATCAGACCTGAATTAATGAAATAGAGCTGGAGCGCAAACGAAATCCATGCATTCAGTTCAGATTCCGTTGGCATTTCAACCAGTACTCCATCAATCCACTCGTAACGGCTATCCGTCCCATCGTCATAGGCCAGATAGTCTTCAAAAGTCATCCTAGATTTGGCTTCAGTAGGCATAGGACTTACCTCCAGGACTGAGCCCTGATTCAATTTGAATCGTAGCCATCCGCTGACTGTCGAGCATCGAATAGGTATATCTATTCTATAGCCGCTACCATACAGCCGCCGCCATCATACGACAGCGATGATGACCCCTACTACACATAAGTAGGAGCCATCATCGCCTAAAAACTAACCAAGACCTGTAAACTTAACTGGGGCAATTTTGGTCCAAAATAGGTACGATTTGGGTATGATAATTTTTCATTGTCCTGTGTAGGCTTTTCATACCAAGGGTTATAGCTCTATCGAATATGGCCTTGGGGTAGTAGGGGTCGTGGGTTCAAATCCCGCCGCTCCGATTAATGAAAACCGCTGATATCAGCGGTTTTTGTGTTTTTAAAGCCAGGGTTCGTCAAGTATCAATTGGTCGACGGTGACGCCTGAAAGCGTCATTGTCACGTCACAATACGCCATAAACTGGTCGATAGTTGGTCGACGAAAACTGGTGACTGAGCCTAAGCAAAAGAAAGCCCGTAAGGGGCAAATCGCACTACATGTAGATAAAGGGTGGCTTCGACTGCGGTGGAACCACCAGGGAAAGCGTTACACCATGGTGGTGGGCTTGCTCAATACACCGGCAAACCGCAGCTTGGCAGAGGCTAAAGGGGGCCATCATTAGAGCAGACATCCTGTCTGGTCAATTTGATAAATCTTTGGTCAAGTACAGATATGAGTCGGTCGATAGCCTGACAGTCGTTGAGCTCTATCAGAAGTTCGTTGACTGGAAACGTCGACAGGTGACAAAACGCTCACTAGATAAGTATCTTGGGTTGCGATCGCAACTTGAAACTTACTTTGGTAGCCGCCAGGCGGAGCGGGTTATTGAGGACCATGCTTTAGACTTCCGTGATTGGCTGGTGAAACGCCTGGCCCCTTCAACAGCGAAGGAACGTATCGGCATGATTCGCAGTTGCTGGAGCTGGGCGATCGGCAAGAAGCTGGTAGCCGAAAACCCATGGGTCAATGTCAGGGTGAAGGTGCCTCCGAAGCAACGCCCCAGACCCTTTACTCAAGATGAATATGGCCGCATCCTCGACGAGTTTAAAGCTAACCATGCCCATTACTTGGACTTCGTTAAATTCCTGATGGGTGTTGGTTGCCGGACGGGTGAAGCTGCCGGTTTGAGGTGGAAGCACCTATCGGAAAATTGCGATCGCGTCTGGATTGGTGAATCGTGGGGACGGGGTGAACGGAAGCCGACTAAGACCAATCGGAGCAGAGCATTTAAACTATCGCCCGACCTGGTCGCTATGTTCCGAGCCAGGCGATCAGCCACGGCTCGCGACGATGATTTAGTGTTTACCAGTCCCAAGGGTAACCCCATCGATGACCATAATTTTAGAAAGCGACATTGGACACCGGCGCTGGCCGCCGCCAATGTGCCCTACCGCAAGCCGTACAATACGAGACACAGTTTTATCTCTCAGGCAATCGACCAAGGCTGGTCTATAAGCGAAATAGCCTCCATCACTGGCAATAGTGAGGAGACTATTTTGAGGCACTATACGGGCAGTGTGAGAGGTGAAGCGGAGCTTAAGTCTGTTTGGGGTTAATTGACTCTTGTCTGGAGTTGAACAAACTATCCAATACCCATGAGCATCAGCGTACTCGTCGAATATAAAGTCTGAAACTGCAGTGTATACAACCAAGTAGTTAGCAACAGATTCATGTATTTCAAAACGGGATTCTGTCATATCTAAAACTAACCAGAGAAATAGGTGCTTAAGTCTGTTTGGAATCTAGTTAATCCTGAAGTGATTTTAAGATAGTAATAAATTCAACAATAAGATGATGCTGTGCTTGCAACAGCTTTCTTTGGGCAGGTTGAAAATTACTATCAAGTTCTACTTCTAATCTCGTCTTTCTACTTTCGTATCTCAGTAAGTATGAATCAATCATATTCAGAAGGTTTGCGGGAGGATGCAACTAGTCAACGTAGTTACGCCCGTTTCACTCATAGCCCCCAACGAAGGAATGGGGCGTTGACCTGTGTGACAGTTAGCTACTTTGTTAGACTAAGCCGCTGAGTCGCCTCAACGGCTCGTCTTGTCGGGTAAGGGAGAGTAAGTCGCCTCATCTCCCTCCCCTTAGAACCGGACGTGGCACTTACATGCCATCCGGCTCAAGCCTTCTGCAACTCAGAAGGTTGTCTCCATGTGTAGGTGCTGATGACACACTTTGTGAAGGTGGAGTAGGTTTTCAACCCGGTCTGTCCCTCCGTCTGCCACCTTAATTACATGGTGGGTATGCAGTTGCTCTCCGTTAAACAGGTGCTCTTCACAGGCTGGACATTGCCAATTTTGGTTCTCAGCTACTTGGTAGTACTTCGAGCCTTTGGCCCAGTAAATTTTACCTTGCCGGGTTTGACGCTGTTGCCAGTATGTTCTGAGCGTTGGGTCATCTGGTGATGCCTTGCCAGTAACCTTGACATGGCGTTCGATGGGAATGGTTGCCAAGTGAGTCAGGGAGTAGTGAATGGCTCGACCGTCTCGGCTTGTGGCCGAGGCCGTAAAGTACCATTTCTTTTCCCGAAACACTTTGAAATATTGATCCACAACCCATCGCTTCCCTTTTCTGGGATGCCGCCTCTTGCACCATTGGAAGAGGGCTTTCCAGATGTAATGGTCGAGGGAAGAGAAGACCTTTGCACTGTTAACATGTCTGTAGTAATTGGCCCATCCTCTGAGAATTGGGTTGAGATGTCCGATGACAACTTCCGGCTTGTGCGAGGGATTGGCTCTGAGCCAGTCTCTGATGCGCTGGAGGAAATCTTTCACCTTTTGTTTGGCTGGGGTGATCAGGCATTTGCCTTTGAATTGTCTGACAGTAAATCCGAGGAAGTCGATACCCTGTTCGATATGAACAATTTTCGTCTTTTCTCGATTGAATGTCAGGCCCCTTTGTTTTAGCCAATCCTCTAAGATGGGTTTGACCGCTTCAATGTCCTCCTTAGAAGGCGCAGTCACAATAATGTCATCCGCATAGCGAATAAATCCATACTTATTGCTCCATACGCGTTTGGTTTGATATCTCCCTGTTTTCTGGTTGAAACTTCGATATTCTTTTACCTTTTTGAATTGAGATAAAAGTTCTTCTATTCCATCCAGTGCAATATTTGCGAGTACAGGTGAAATGATTCCACCTTGCGCGGTTCCGCTTTCTGTCGGGTAAAACACCTCTGCTTCAATATAGCCTGCTTTCAGCCATTGTTTAATGAGTCCTCTGCCAGGAATTAGCCCGATGGCATTGAGGATATAATCGTGACTGATATTGTTAAATGCACCTTTTATATCGGCGTCTAAAGCCCAAGTATCCACGCCTTTCCTCAATCGAGAATGACATTGTTTAATGGCATCTTGACAACTGCGGCCAGGGCGAAAACCGTAACTATGTGCCTCAAATCGAGCTTCCCAGCTCGGTTCTAGTGCATTTTTAACAATTGCTTGTGCGACTCGATTTTTGAGTGTGGGGATGCTTAATGGACGACGGTTTTTCCCATTATCCTTGGGAATATAAACCCTTCGAGCAGGGTGAACTTTCCATAAGCAGTAAGCCTGCATCTCATTAACCAAATTGACCCTGGCTTGAGGAGTCAGGGCAACTTGGCCATCAATGCCAGCCGTCTTCTTTCCTCGGTTTTGCTGGGTCACCCGTCGCACTGCTAGCAGCAGGTTAGAGTAACTGCGGAGCATCAACTTCATCAGGCTTCTCACCCGATTCCATTGATGTTCCTGAGTCGCACGATAAATTCGCTGCCTTAGATTTCGTACCTTCTTCTTGACGCGTTTCCAGTTGATGGAAGCCCATACTTGAAGACGGCCCACCGTTCCGATGTCTATTTTGACTCTATCTTTCACGTTGGTTAGATTTCTTCACGTTGATTTATCGTTGAAGACCTGTTGGAAGTCAGCTACCTTTTCGGTATCGGGCAAATTTTTGAACCCGTATCTCCCGCATTACCAGGAGCGTTCGCTTTTTCCAATTTCCCTTACCCTCTAGGTAGTTGTGTCGTCCTTGCGGTTGACCTACTCTGGTTATCGACCTTTGCCAGAGAACCTATAGGGCTTACCGTGTTCCGTGCGTTTGATCTGCGACTGAATTAGGTTCCATCTATACCCCGGTGGGATTATTGTCCTTTCGCTTTGAGCGTTCTGAGACTCATTGCCTACCCACTTACCAGTTTGGTTAAGGTGTATCAGCCTGATTTCACCTTTCACGCCTCACGAGACTTATGATGATTCACTTGCGTTAACCCGTTTCAGTCTTCCCTTTGCTCTCCATATCAACTTGGGCTGCCAATATCGTGAGCTTTCGTGCTTTGCTTTCCGCTAGTTTCATTACTTACTCCTGGCGTAAGCGGAGTCAGTGACTCTTTTACGTAGGGACAGGGAGGAAGGCTCCCCTGGGGAAGACGGCTTCCTAATCAAAATGCGCCAGTGGCGCTGAACGCACGACTTTCACGTCGCACCAAAACCGGACGTGAAAGTTTCCCTTCATCCGGCTCCTCAACAATGCAATGCCCTGACAAGGCAGACCTCTTCAAATCGATAGCCGTTTTGCTGTCATGACAATGTCGATGCAGAAGTTGTAGATTGTCGTAACATCCATTCCCCCCTTGTGACTTAGGAAGAATATGATCTACTTCCATCCGGTCTTCAGCTTTAAAGTACAATCCACAGAAGCAACATTTACCTGATTGTCGTTTGAGTAGTGTAGCTACTCGTATCGGCAATGCAGGATGTGTACCAAGTCGTTGACTCCAGTACACCCAGTCTCCGTCAAACGGGCTTCTATCCGCTTTCACCTTGATGTGCCGTTTTATCGGAATATCGTGGTGATTGATCAGATGAAAGCTCTGATTGTTTCGGGTCGAGAATTTAGACTGGTGCCAATATTTGTGCATTATCCAACGTTTACCCTTATTGGGGTGTCGTCGAATAGCCCATCGCCATAGCTTCAAAAACGTCTGCCGTTGAGCGGTTTGAAAGGTCTTTTTACTGACGCCAGTAGCGTAGTAGTTTGTCCATCCTCGAATTATCGGATTGAGTGTCCGAATGAGCACCTCTTGTGGAGATGCTTGATGAGTATGAATGATAGACCTGACTTGCTTCAGGTGGCGTTTGAGATTTTGCCGACTGGGAGTAATCAGCGTTTTGAATCCTTGATGAGACTTTGATTGGTTCTTCCCAACTCGATATTGTCGAACCGTGAATCCCAGAAAGTCAAAGCCCACATTGCCCTGATGCTCATATAAGGTATGGGTACACCGGGTTTTACTAGGATGTAAGGCTAATCCCCGTTCGGCTAGCCATTGAGCAATGGCCTGCTGACAGGCTTGAATGACCTCAAGCTGTTCATGCAAAATGACCAAGTCATCAGCATAACGAATCAGACGAGCCTGAGGGTTCACCTGCTGGATTTGGGTTTCCATTCCGTGGAGTGCGATATTTGCCAGCAAGGGAGAGATAACGCCCCCTTGTGGTGTCCCCGCATCCGTTGGAAACCATTGACCTGATTCCATCACACCCCCTTTGAGCCATGCGTTTACCAGACGGTAAATGGTCGGCGGGGCATTGAGGGTTGTCAGCAGTGCAGAATGACTGATGCGGTCAAAGCATTTCGAGATATCGGCATCTAACGCAAACTTGGGTTTAACGCGGATGCAGTTAAAAATGGCTTCGATGGCATCATGGGCCGAGCGTCCTGGCCGGAAACCATAACTGTTAGGCTCGAACCTGGCTTCCCATTCGGGTTCCAGGGAGAGCTTTAGCAGTGCCTGTCGGGCTCTATCAGCCATAACAGGAATGCCGAGCGGGCGTTTCTCGTTCTTGCCAGGTTTGGGTATCCATACCCGACGAGTTGGTTGCGCCTTATCCGTGAGGTTCATCGTCTTGACCAAGAACATGCGTTGCAGTGGGTTTAATGACGCTATGCCATCAACACCGGCTGTTCGCTTGCCTTGGTTATCTTGAGTGACCCGACGGACCGCTAGACATCGGGCGGCCCAGGATCTCAGTAGGAGTCTTTGTAATCTGTGGACTGCCTTGACATCACCACGGCGAGAGGCTCGATAGATTCGGGTTTGCAGCTTAAAAACCTGCCGTTCTAGCTTTCGCCAAGGCAGTGTTTTCCATTCATACCTCGTCTGAAACGACGGGTTCATGACATGTTCACCACGACTAACAGCTCTATCTTTTACATCATCGTGTCTACGTCAGCGTATCCCTGCGATTAAGCGGGGCCTTTGCTTCTTAGACAATCCTGCCTGCGATGGACATGTAGGTGGCCCCTACTCAGGCTATCGACCATCACCTGAGAGTCTCATAGCAGGTTACTTCGTTCCAGATAACCGTTGGTTTGAACGTTTAGGAGGATGCTATCCACCGGGTTTATCGGGAGTGCTTACTGATCCATGGCCTGCAGGTCAGCCCCATATCCTTTGCCTTTTTGGCCCCAGCCGGTTGGCCTCAGCGGCTGGTTCTAATTAACGATGACTCAGACACACCTTCGCTTTCGCTCTCCATATGTTCATGCTCAACGGGATTCCAGGTGAGGCTCCCTGGTTACCGCCTTTTATTCCCGCTTCACCCGTTGATAGCCAGTCGCTAGGTGGGGAATACGCTGTCACCCATGCACTTTGGGGGTAGGACTTGAGCATTCTAGGATACTAACTCTCACCTACACGGTTATCTAGTTGTCAAGGTACGCTCGTAGCGTTCACTCTTGCTGCTCATCCCCAAGTTTTTCAACTTGTTTCGAGCAAACGA